>NZ_JAGQED010000009.1 GCF_018304965.1 Collimonas antrihumi | reverse complement strand
GCGGGGAGCGTAATTTACGACAGTCTCACCATCGTAAATTACGCTCCCCGCGCGGCTCTGACCCCATTTGACTGCGTTGCTGCTGATTGATCAGTCTTCGCGGCGGAGATGTGGGAACAGCAGTACGTCGCGGATGTTTGGCGAGTCGGTGATTAGCATCATCAGGCGATCGATGCCGATGCCGCAGCCGCCGGTCGGGGGCATGCCGTATTCCAGCGCGCGGATGTAATCGGCGTCGAAGAACATGGCTTCTTCGTCGCCGGCGTCTTTGGCTGCAACCTGCGCCTGGAAGCGGGCGGCCTGGTCTTCAGAGTCGTTCAACTCGGAGAAGCCGTTGGCGATTTCACGGCCGGTGACGAACAACTCGAAACGTTCGGTGATGCCTGGTACGGTATCGGAGGCGCGTGCCAGCGGCGATACTTCGACCGGATAATCGACGATATAGGTCGGATCCCACAATTGCGCTTCTGCGGTCTCTTCAAACAAGGCCAGTTGCAGCGCGCCGAGGCCGGCATGGGCGTGTGGCTTGACGCCGAATTTTTTCAATTCGGCCTTGATGAACTCGGCATCTTGCAGTTGCGCATCCTGGTATTGCGGCGCATATTTGTTGATGGCGCCGACAATCGTCAAACGCTGGAACGGCTTGCTCAGATCCAGTTCGCGGCCTTGATAAGTCAGGGTGGCGGTGCCGTGGGCATCGATAGCAGCCTGACGGATCACTTGCTCGGTGAAATTCATCAGCCATTGATAGTCGACGTACGCCGCATAGAATTCCATCATCGTGAATTCCGGATTGTGGCGCGGTGACACACCTTCATTACGGAAGTTACGATTGACTTCAAACACGCGTTCGAAACCGCCAACCACCAGGCGCTTCAGATACAGCTCAGGCGCAATACGCAGGAACATCTGCATGTCCAGCGCATTGTGGTGGGTGATGAACGGCTTGGCCGCGGCGCCGCCGGGGATGGCGTGCAGCATCGGCGTTTCGACTTCCATGAAGTCGTTTTTTTCCATGAAGCGACGGATCGACGACATCGCAGCGGTACGCACTTTGAAGGTGCGGCGTGTGTCTTCATTCATGATCAGGTCGACGTAACGCTGGCGGTATTTGGTTTCCTGATCGGCCAGGCCGTGGAATTTGTCCGGCAGCGGGCGCAGTGATTTGGTCAGCAGGCGCAGGGTAGTTACCTTGATCGACAGTTCGCCAGTCTTGGTCTTGAACAGCGTGCCTTCGGCGCCGAGGATGTCACCCAGGTCGTAATGCTTGAAGCTGTCGTAATTGTCTTCGCCGATATTTTCTTTGGTGATGAACAGCTGGATGCGGCCGTCGGCATTGCTGCCGGAGGCGTCCTGCAGAGTGGCGAAGGAAGCCTTGCCCATCACCCGTTTCAACATCATGCGACCGGCAACCACAACCTTGACTGCGGCGGCGTCCAGCGTTTCGTTTTCCTGCCCGGCATATTCGGCCTGGATGCTGGCGGCTTTGTGCGTCGGCCGGAAGTCGTTAGGGAAGGCCACGCCTTGCGTGCGCAGGGCGGTCAGCTTGCTGCGGCGTTCCGCGATGATTTTATTTTCGTCTTGCGGGACAGGTTGCTGCTGATTGTCTGTCGTCATGTCAGTGTCTTTTAAAGTGGTGCGGTGAAACGTCTGTGGTGCGGCGAGAAAGACATTGCCACGGACCTGGTCCGTG
Organism: Collimonas antrihumi; assembly: GCF_018304965.1. Taxonomy (GTDB): domain Bacteria; phylum Pseudomonadota; class Gammaproteobacteria; order Burkholderiales; family Burkholderiaceae_D; genus Collimonas; species Collimonas antrihumi. The sequence goes on along the minus strand of NZ_JAGQED010000009.1, from coordinate 140,369 downwards.
GCATGGTTTGCAACTGCTTTGTAACTTACACGCCTTGCTTGAGCGAGGCTGCGATGAAGTCGTCAAGATCGCCGTCGAGGATGGCCTTGGTATTGCCGCTCTCAAAGTTGGTACGCAAATCCTTGATGCGCGATTGATCCAGCACGTAAGAGCGAATCTGGTGGCCCCAGCCGACATCGGTCTTGGAGTCTTCCAGCTTTTGCTGCTCGCTCATGCGCTTGCGCAATTCCAGTTCATAAAGTTTAGCTTTCAGCATGTCCCACGCTTCAGCGCGGTTACGGTGCTGGCTGCGGTCGTTCTGGCATTGCACGACAATACCGGACGGCATATGCGTCAGGCGCACTGCGGAGTCGGTCTTGTTGATGTGCTGACCACCGGCGCCGGATGCGCGGTAGGTATCGACGCGGACATCGGCCGGGTTGACATCGATATCGATCGAATCATCCACTTCCGGGTACACGAACAGACTGGAAAATGAAGTGTGGCGGCCGTTGGCAGAGTCGAAAGGCGATTTGCGCACCAGCCGGTGCACGCCGGTTTCAGTGCGCAGGAAGCCGTAGGCGTAATCACCCTCGACCTTCAGCGTGGCGGTCTTGATGCCGGCCACTTCACCGTCGGACTGTTCCAGGATGTCGACCTTGAAACCCTTGCGTTCGCAATAGCGCAAATACTGGCGCAACAGCATCGATGCCCAATCCTGCGCTTCGGTACCGCCGGCGCCTGCCTGGATATCGATGAAGCAGTTGTTGGGATCCATCGGATTGCTGAACATGCGGCGGAATTCCATGCCTTCGACCAGCTTGCGCAAGCCTTCGGTATCGGCTTCGACAGCCTCTATGGTTTCTTCGTCCTGCTCTTCGCGAGCCATCTGGAACAGGTCGCTGGTGTCGCGCAGATCGGCTTCGATCTTGGTCAGCGTCAGGACGATGGCTTCCAGGGATTTCTTTTCCTTGCCCAGGTCTTGGGCGCGTTTCTGGTCGTTCCAGACTTCCGGATCTTCCAGTTCGCCATTGACCTGGTCGAGTTTCTCTAACTTCGTATCGAAGTCAAAGATACCTCCGAAGTTCGGCTTCGCGGCTGGTCAGGTCCGCAAGCAGGTTTTGTAGGGAATTTAAGCGTTCGGCTTCCATTTTCGGCTCTTTTGCAATCAAACCCTAAATTATACGCCAGCGCCATGGCAGATGGCCCTGCTGTTTGTATTTCGCCTATTTTTGGCGATCTTTTTTCGATGAATATGCACAAATGTGAACCATTGCAACAAGGCCGCTATCGAACCTGCAACTCTCTACAATGGATGCGAGCTTGATGATTCACCTACCGGGTCTTGCCATACATGTCGATTAAGGCAAATATCAGTCGTTGCAATGTCTGTTTGTCATCATTTTTATTGGTGATCCCGCTGTGTCTGGGACTCGGTGCTTGCGGCCTGCTGGCGCCGACGCCGGCGCCGCACGGCGAAGTTCAGGGAGCTTCCAGCAGCGGTTCGGAACTGGCGCAGTCCGATGTCAATCGTTTCGCCACCCTTGCCATGCGCGACAATCTGGATAGTCTTTATCGCTTGCTGGATAAGTTGTACCGACGCAATCCTGCCGAGTGGAAAAAGACCGCTACCAGCCGCGAGCTGGCGATCAAGCGCGTGCGTGATGCTATCGAAGCGCGCCAGCCGTGGCCTGAGTTGCAAGGCAGGCATGATATTCAGGCGTTATCGCTGGCGCTAACCCCGGATTTCAGCGGCGACCGGGTGGCGGCTTTTATCTACGGCGCGGCCGACATGATCATCGTCGCGCATGGCGGTAAAACCAGGTTTTATCTGATTGACGGTTTCGACGCCCAATATCTGTACAACGCCGCGCGCAACATGGAGATAGCGTCGTGGATATTGAACAGCCGGAAAAATCCCGCGGGCCAGCCTTTGCTGTTGTCCAACGATATCAGCGACAGTGAACGCAATATCAGTTTCGAAAGAGAGTTTGGCAAGATCATCGGTCGCATCGATCTGCTGGCCGAGATGACGACTGAAAAATATAAGCGTGCCGGAATCAGTTATTTGCAGAATATGGTGGGTGGTACGTTTTTGCAGTTTCTGCCGGTACGTTAAACGCTATCAGGCAACCTCGAGTTCAACGTGCACACGGCGGCCAAGCGCTGCAGCGATATTCACCAGTGCATCCAGCGAAAAGCGCGATACCCGACCTCGCAACAAGTCGTTGACGCGCGGTTGCGTCACGCCGCAATGGCTGGCTGCCTCAGTCTGCGTCCAAGCGCTTTCCTTCACGATATCGGCAATCTGTTGCATCAGCTCAGCCCTGGCGCGCAGATTTGCGGCTTGCTCCGGTGTGTCGGCAAGCGCGTCCCACACGCTGGCGTAGCTTTCGATTTTGCTCATTTGTTACCTCTCATCACTTGCGCAAGGCGTTCCCTGGCAATGTCAATATCGTGTCTGGCCGTGGCGTGCGTCTTCTTTTGGAAAGCGTGAAGCACATATACAGCATCAGTAAGGCGCGCTGTCGCTGCGCATATAACCCGATAAATGCCCGAAGCGTCCCTTATCCTGATTTCTTCAACGCCCATGCCGATTGACGGCATGGGTTTAAAGTCATCCGGCTGTTTGCCCTTTTGCACTTTATCAAGTTGATAGCCAGCATCTTGCTTTGCATCTTCGGGAAACTGGCGCAGGCATTTCAACGAATCGCCAAGGAAACGCACCGGTTTCACAGGTTGATTATACTGGTTCGGATATAAAATGCAATTGGTTTGAATGGGCATAGCGATGTCGATTAAGGCAACAGGTGATAGTTGAGTCGATCGTTGACGGCAAGCCAGGATGTCCGGTTTTGTCCGCATTATGTCTACAGGGAGCATTTCGCGATACCCGCCTTAGGCTTAATCTGATTTCAACGATAAAAGTCCGGCCCCGGACTTCTCGTGAGTTGAATGAGGTCTAAGCATGCTGAGCGTAGGAATACTGGTTTTTGACGATGTTGAAATTCTGGATTTTTCCGGCCCTTACGAAGTGTTTTCCACCGCGGCCCGGGTGCATGGCCGAAGCAACGGCAATCATGCTGCCGCAAACCTGTTCCAATGTTTTCTGGTGGCGCCGAGCATGCGTCCGGTGCGCGCTCGCGGCGGCATGAAAGTGCTGCCTGACTGTGTGTTGCTGCCATCTGCGGAATTGGATGTGCTGCTGGTGCCCGGCGGCAATGTTTCTGCCATCCTCAATAACGACGCGGTGATCGACTGGATCGCTACGCAGTCGCTGGGTACGGTTATCACCGCTTCGGTCTGTACCGGCGCCTTCCTGTTGGCCAAGGCGGGTTTGCTGGATGGGTTGGATGTCACCACGCATTGGGAGGATCAGGATGATTTGCAGACAGGTTTTCCGGCGCTTTCTGTCAAGCGTGATGTGGCGTGGGTAGATTGCGGTAAAGTGGTCACTTCCGGCGGTATTTCAGCGGGCGTCGACATGAGCCTGCATCTGGTCGAGCGATTGGCTGGATCCGAACTGGCTGCCGCCACTGCCAGACAGATGGAGTATCGATGGTTGCAATAGCCGACAACATGGGCGCCGGTGAAATCACCATTCCGGTCTATTTCCTGCTGCGCGACGCCACCATGGCGCTTGACCTGATCGGTCCGGCGGAAGTGCTGCGCTATGCCAACCGGATCGCCGAGCGCGAAGGGCGGCCGAATTTCTTCGATGTGCGCTATATCAGCGCGGCGGACAACATCAGTACTTCCATAGGACTTGGCTTAACCGGCTTTGGTCCACTGCCGGATAGCCTGCCCGCCAATGCCATCCTGGTGCTCAACGGTTGCACCGGCAGCGACGACGATTTCAGCAGCATGGCCGATCAACGCGCAGTGAGCTGGCTGCGCACCCATTGGGGCGCGTCGCATAAATTATTATGCATTTGCAGCGGCGCCTTGCTGGCCGGTTACGCCGGTTTGCTCGACGGCCGCCAGTGCACCACGCATCACAGCCATTGCGATGACCTGCGCCGCATCGCGCCGCGTGCGCATGTTTTAGAAAACCGGATTTTTGTCGAAGATCGCAACGTGTACACCAGCGCAGGCGTTACCACCGGCATCGATCTGGCGCTGCATGTGGTAGCGCAAATTTGCGGCCACGCCCGCAGCGCTTCGATTGCCAGATCGCTGGTTGTTTATATGCGGCGTGCCGGAAGCGATCCGCAATTGTCGCCATGGCTGGCATGCCGCAATCACTTGCATCCAGCGGTACACCGGGTACAAGACGCCGTGATCGGCAACCCTGCGAACGATTGGGATTTACAACAGCTGGCAGATATTGCCTGCACCAGCGAACGCCATCTGACCCGCCTGTTCCGCGAACATACCGGCAGCAGCCTGGTCGACTACATCCAGCGAATCCGCGTTGCCCTGGTACGCGAACTGCTGACCCAGTCCAAGCTAGACATGGAGCAAGTAGCGCAACAAGCAGGCTTCAATTCAACCCGCCAATTACGCCGTGTCTGGAGCAAATTCGAAAGTCTCCCGCCAAGCCACCAACGCCAAACCAACAGTTAAATAGTTAAATAGTTAAATAGTTAAATAGGGCCACGGAGCACAAGATTCCAAATTTCAAAATGAGCTACATTGCCTCCGCATGCTCAATCATCAACTGCACCTTGGTAACGCCATTATATTCATTAGCATCCAACCGAAACGCCACCTTAGCCTTACTGCCCAACTCATCCGTATGCCCAAACCAGATTGCATCATAGCGCGTGCCATTCCGCTCCAGCAGCAACTTCAAATGCTTCTCCTTCAAAATACGCTGGCTAACCACCCGGAACTCATCGCAAAACAGCGGCGGCGCAAAGCCCTGGCCCCACACCTGGCCCTCCATTAACTCAATGAATTGCGTAGTGTAATAAGCATCCTCCAACGGCCCGTCGGTCTCAACCACACGTTCCAGCTGGCTTTGCCCCAGCCATTCACGCCCGACTTTTTCAAAGGCCTCGGCAAAAGCGTCGAACGCATCCGCACGGATCGTCAAACCGGCTGCCATCGCATGGCCACCGAATTTCTGGATCAGGCTAGGCGCATGCTTGGACACCAGATCCAGCGCATCGCGCAAATGAAAGCCAGGAATCGAACGCCCTGAACCTTTGATCAACCCTTCGCCACCCGGCGCAAAAGTAATCGTAGGCCGATAGAATTTATCCTTGAGACGAGAAGCAACAATGCCGATCACGCCCTGATGCCAGGATGCGTCGAACACGCTGATGGTGGTGCTGTCCTGCGGCTTGAAATCGTCCAGCAATGCCAGCGCGGTATCCTGCATGCCGGCTTCGATATCGCGCCGTTCGCGGTTGATGGTGTCGAGCTGCTGGGCGATGGCCCAGGCGCGGCCTTCGTCGTCGGTGGTCAGGCATTCGATGCCCAGCGCCATGTCGGCCAGGCGACCGGCCGCGTTCAGGCGCGGACCCAAGGCAAAGCCAAGGTCGAACGGCGTGGCGCGACGCGCCTCACGGCCGGCGGCGCGAAACAGGGCGGCAATCCCGGCATGCATGCGGCCGGCGCGCATGCGCTTCAATCCTTGCGCTACCAGGATGCGGTTGTTGGCGTCCAGCTTGACGACGTCGGCGACGGTGCCGAGCGCCACCAGATCGAGCAGTACATCCAGTTTCGGCTGGCTCTTGGCGTCAAACACGCCGCGCTTGCGCATTTCGGCGCGCAGCGCCAGCAAAACGTAGAACATGACGCCGACACCGGCCAGGTTCTTGCTGGGAAAGCCGCATTCCGGCTGGTTCGGATTGACGATGACGCGGGCGGCCGGCAGCGTGTCTGCGGGCAAGTGATGGTCGGTAACTACTACTTCAATCCCGCGCCGGTTGGCCTCAGCCACGCCGTCGATGCTGGCGATGCCGTTGTCGACCGTAACGATGATGTCTGGCGATTTCTCGCGTGCCGTCAGTTCGACGATTTCCGGTGTCAGGCCGTAGCCGTACTCAAACCGGTTCGGTACGATGAAATCGATGTTGGCGCCCAGCAGCCGCAGGCCGCGCAGACCGACCGCACAGGCGGTGGCGCCGTCGCAATCGTAGTCGGCGACGATCACCATTTTCTTTTGCGCGGCGATGGCGTCGGCCAGGAAACTGGCGGCAGCGTCTATATGCAGCAATCCTGCAGGCGGAATCAGCGCGGTCAGTTCACTTTCCAGTTCCCTGACATCGAGCAGGCCGCGCGCGCTATACACACGCGCCAATACCGGATGAATGCCGCTCTGGTGCAGCCGTTCAGAGTCGCGGAAAGAATAGGGGCGGGTGGTTATGCGCGTCATGGCAGCAATCTGGTCAGGGCTGGCTTCAGCCAGAATTTCTTGAGCGAGAGCCGGCTGGTGGCCAGTTCAAGCACGTGTGTACTGTCGGTAATAATCAAGGAAAGACTATCCAGCAGGCCTTGCTGCATCGCTTGCAGCACAGGCGCGAAGCAAGTGTTTTCCAGGGTTTGCAGCTCTTGCAGCCAGCTTGACCATTCGCCGGTGAGGGCCGGCTGGATCAATTGATCCAATATCAGCAGGCCGTGTCCGGGTTTGGCGGCGATGATGCCGGCGACGCTGGCATTCGCATGCGCAGCCTTGGCGTACTGGCCGAGGCCGACGAAACCATCAGGCAGATTGAATACCTCGTATTGGCCGACGGTTGGCGCCGTAGCAGCAGCGCCGCCCCACAACCAAAGTGAGTTGACGCTCTGCTTGCCCTGCATCTCGCGGCGCTGGTTCAGGGGATGTGCAAACCACAGCATCTGTACTTCATTCTGTAACTTGCGCCAGGCTTGGGCACCGTCGCCTTGCGGCATCCAGATATCGATGTTGTGCCCGCAAGTAGCGTCCGGCGTGGAAGTAAGCAGGCCCTGCCAGTCGTCGGCGCGCATGAACCAGGTGTTGGCGCTGCCGTAGACCAGTGGCCTGCCTACTTCGGCAAACAAAGGCGCGGCAGCGTCGAACAATTCGCGTGAATCCGTTTCGGACAAGCCGATCTGGCGGATGTCGGTTAATACCAGGTGATCGCGGGCGATATGGATGTGCGCCGGATGGAGCATGAACCAGACACCTTCATCAGCACTCAGGCCCAGCGCGCGCATGGCGGCACAGGCAAGGGCAGGGCTGTTGTGCGCGTCCTGGCCAGGTGCGGCGTTAACCGCGGCAAACGAAGGCAGGGAAAATTGTGAGCTTAACCACATTTCGTGTGGCAAGGCGCGCGCAAAGTCGTCAAATTCTTGACGGGAATGCTCCTTTTTGGCGCGCGCCATCAAGGTGGCAAAGGCGGGTAGTTTCAATTCGCGCAATAAATCGCGCGCCAGTTCCGGCGGTGGCAGGCCGAATGGCAATAGGATAGTTAAATGACTCATGGCGCGATTGTAGGGCATAGCCGCGACATGAGTCGAATTGCCTTTGTTTACACTGTTGCCGCCACGTCTGGCATGGATTGACCGCCGATCAACGTGTTTCAGGGCACGAAAGCATCCATCACGCGACCATACGGCAGATGGTAGACCTTGCCAGTGGTGTTTTTTTGCAAACCAATCGGCTCGACTGTTGGAAGAAAAAGACACGTTTCGCAGAAATTCCGCAGACAAATCGATAGTAATTGCTAATTGCAATCATTCTCAATACCATTCGTATTCTGTTGCTTCAGTGAATAATATAACGATGAAACAGACGCCAGGGCGAGGTCGAAATCAAACCTTTGCGAAGACTCGCGTGAATTCAAATCAATTAAAAAATAATGCAAATGTCTCAATATGATGTAAAGACCGTGGTACGCATTCCGGGGGGGATGAAGTGGTCGTTGATGCTGGCGGCTGCCTGTTTGCTGGCTGCTTGCGGCGGTGGTGGCGATAGCGCCAGCACCAGTACCCCTATTACGCCAGTGGCTGACGGGGGACTAAGCCAGGTTGCCAGCCTTGGCAAGAAAATCTTCAGCGATCAAAGTCTGTCGGCCTCGGGCAAGCAATCTTGCGCCACCTGTCACAATCCCGATAACGCGCACGCACAGAGCAATGATCTGGCAGTGCAGTTGGGTGGCCCCAATCTCGATGTGCCAGGCTTCCGCGCGGTGCCGTCCTTGCGCTACCTCAATCTGACCCCGGCTTTCTTTTTTGCCAGCGACGGCACACCGACCGGCGGCTTCAATCGCGACGGCCGCGTCAATACCCTGGCCGATCAGTCGGAGCGGCCGTTCCTGGCGCCGCATGAAATGGCCAATGCCAGCAAAGCTGACGTGATTGCGAAATTAAAGGTGGCAGCCTACGTTGAAGAATTCCGCAAGGTATTCGGCGCTGCCATCCTCGATAACAGCGACGATGCTTTCAACCGCATCCAGCTGGCGTTGCAGCAGTACCAGAAGGAAGGCAGCGATTTCCATCCCTACGATTCCAAATACGATCAATTCCTGAGCGGCAAAGTGCCGTTGAATGCGGCTGAATTGCGCGGACTGGCGTTGTTCAACAATCCGGCCAAGGGCAACTGCGCCGCCTGCCACTTGAGCGCCAAGGGCAGCGATGGTTCGTCACCGTTATTCACCGATTTCACCTTTGACAATCTTGGCGTTCCGCGCAATCCGGCAATTGCCGCGACTGCCGATGCTGCCTATTTCGATCTCGGCCTGTGCGGACCGGATCGCACCGATCTGAGTAACCGCAGCGAATTGTGCGGCAAGTTCAAGGTGCCGACCTTGCGCAATGTCGCGACGCGAAAAGTATTTTTCCATAACGGCTACTTCAAGACCTTGCGCGAGGCGGTGAGTTTCTACGTCAAGCGCGATACCAATCCGGAGCTGTGGTATCCAGCCGACGCCAGCGGCGTCGTTCAGAAATTCAACGATCTGCCTGAGCAATATCGCAAGAACGTGAATGTCACCGAAGTGCCGTATAACCGGCAACCGAATATGCCGCCGGCATTGTCCGACAGTGAAGTCGACGACGTCGTGCAGTTTCTCGGTACTTTGACAGACGGCTACAAAGCACAATAAAACATTAAGGGGAATACAGCATCATGAAAAAAAATATTCTGGCGCAAGCCATTGCAATCGCTTTGATGGCGAGCCCGTTGGCTGCATCCGCCAGTGAGGCAGAATTATTGAAACGGCTCAATAAGCTGGCTGCTGAAGTCGAGCAGCTCAAGGCAGAGTTGGCCGCCACCAAGCAGAAAACCGACACCGTTGAAAAGCGCCAGGATGCGTTTGCGGCTGCACCAGTTGCACCGGCAGCACCGGCCGTCGTGATGAGCGCTGCAACCACGACAACGACAGCGCCATCGGGTACAACCGCGGCCGCGGCACCGGTGTCGACAGTCGCAGCTGCGTCGCCGGCGACAATGCTGGGGCCGAATACCGTGCTGTCTAGTTACGGCGAAGTCAATTACACCCGTCCACGCAATGACAGCAGCAAGTCGCAAGCCGACGTCGCTCGCGCGGTGATCGGCATTACCCACCGTTTTGATGAAAAGACCAAGATGGTAGCGGAGTTTGAATGGGAACATGCCGTCACTTCCGCTAGCGACAAGGGTGAGACAGAAGTCGAACAGCTGTATGTCGAGCGCGAATTCAACAACGGCCTGCGCGCCAAAGGCGGCTTGTTCCTGATCCCGGCAGGTTTGCTCAATACCAATCACGAGCCGACTGCTTACTACGGCGTGTATCGTAATTTCGTCGAAACCGCGATCATTCCGTCCACCTGGCGCGAAGCGGGATTCGGTTTGTCGCAGACGCTTGACAATGGCTTGACCTGGGATACCGGCCTGACTACCGGTTTCGACCTGAGCAAATGGGATGCTTCGTCGACCGAAGGCCGCGAATCGCCGTTGCGCAGTATTCACCAGGAAGGTCAGTTGGCGAAGGCGGGTGATCTGAGCGTGTTCGGTGCATTGAACTGGCGCGGCGTGCCAGGCTTGCTGTTGGGTGGTTCCGTGTTTACCGGGAAAATCGGCCAGAAGACGCCGGATTTTCCGGCGCAGGATGCACGCCTGACCGTGTGGGATTTGCATGCACGCTATACGCCGGGTAAATGGGATCTGTCAGCACTTTATGCGCGCGGCACCATCAGCAACACAGACGCGCTGAATCAGACGTTTGCCGGCCAGCCGACACCGGTGCCGTCATCGTTCTACGGCTGGTACACACAGGCCGCCTATCAATTATGGAAAAGTTCGGACTATACTTTGACACCGTTCGTCCGCTATGAGCGCTTCAATACTGCCAACAGCTATGCGGCGATGCCGCCCGGCCTGGGAGTTGCCACCGGCCCGAACGAAGGTGTCTGGACGGTCGGCGCCAACTTCAATATCGGTGAAGGCGTGGTCTTGAAAGCGGATTATCAGAAATTCAAGGTAGATACGACGCGCGATCGCTTCAACCTTGGCCTGGGTTACGCGTTCTAATTTCTAACTATTTATTGTATTGATTGGCATCGACGATGAGACAGATCAACCTGGCTACCCTGGTGCTCGCGACCGGCGCCACTTCGAGCGCCTTCGCCACCCAGTATCTGACAGTGGAGCAGGCGCAACAAGTGATGTTTCCGGATGCGACCGGCTTCAAGGACACCAGTTTGCAGTTGTCCGGCGAGCAGATGAAGCAGGTCGAGAAACTTTCCGGCTTGCCTGCGCGGTCGGTCAGCTGGCGCGTGTTTGCTGCGTATAAAGGTGACGCCCAGCTAGGCTACGTGGTGTTGGATGACGTAGTCGGCAAGTTTGAATTGATCTCGTATGCGGTAGCGGTCAATCCCGATGCCAGCATCAAGCAGATTGAAATTCTCACCTATCGGGAAAGCCATGGCTTTGAAATCAAAAGTCCTGCATGGCGCAAGCAATTCGTCGGCAAGACAGCTGCCGCCGGTTTGACTATCGGCGACGGCATCGCCAGCATCAGCGGCGCCACGCTGTCGTGCACGCATGTCACCGATGGCGTACGGCGGATTGCCGCCATCGCTCAGGTCATGCTGAAAAAATGAAACGGCGGGCGCAACCCTGGCTGGGAACCCTGGTCGAGGTGACGCTTGCCGATGCCCTCCGCGATGACGCTGCCGCACGTGCTTTCGATGCCGCGTTTGCGGCCGTCGCCGAAGTACATCGGTTGATGAGCTATCACGACGTCGCCAGCGATGTCGCCCGGATCAATCGCATGGCGGTCGGCAGCGTAATCCGGGTTGATGCGCGCACGGCTACAGTGATTCGCATGGCACTTCATTTGAATGCAGTAACGGATGGCCTGTTTGATATCGGCTGTGCGTCAAAGCTGGTTGAATGGAGTTATTTGCCGGAATCATCTGAAAAAATCGCAGGAAGCAGCTCAGGCAACGCGGCTAGTCGGATCAACCTGCATATCGATGACGCCGATAACGTTCGGAAAATAGCCCCGGTGCTGATCGATTTGGGCGGTATTGCCAAGGGTTACGCGGTAGATGCCGCCATCAGCGCTTTGCAAGCATCAGGCATCGCTTCGGCTTGCGTCAATGCGGGCGGCGATTTGCGGGTTTTCGGCGAACATGCCTATCCGGTCATGATTCGCGATCCCCGTGCACCCACGCAAATCGCGGCTCGCATCGAATTAAAAAATGCGGCATTGGCGACTTCCGGCAGTTATTTTTCGCAAAAGACAGTGCAGGGCCACCAACGTTCGGCACTGGTTAACTGTGAAAGTGGCAACGCGCTAGTCGACAATGTCAGCGCTACGGTACAAGCTGCCGATTGCATGACGGCGGATGCGCTGACCAAGCTGGTGCTGCTAAGCGGCGATCACCGGCATCCGTTATTGCAGCAGTTTGGCGCAACTGCTTTTATAATCTGAGGGATGCGCTCCCCCAAACATCCCAAACAAAGCCTTCATCACCCAAGAGTTCGCCCGCCAATCATCCGGTTTCGCCTTGAGCGCTGGCATCGATTCAGCCTCTATGGCATTTCCGGCTTGCTGACGGCCAGCGGCATTTTGTGGTTGATCGTCCATTTTTTCCTGCGGGTAGCGGGTGAGTTCGGTGAAACCGTCAATCCGGTCGAGCCATGGTCGATGAAACTGCATGGTGCGGCCGCCATGGCAATGCTTTTCTTCGTAGGCAGCTTACTGATCACCCACATCCGCCGCGCTCATCTTGCGCGCCGCAATCGCTATTCCGGCTGGAGCATGGCGGCTTTGTCAGCCTTGTTGACGATCAGCGGCTATGCTTTGTACTACATCGCCAGCGAATCCAGCAGGCCGCTCTGGTCGGCAGGGCACTGGATCTTGGGCTTGCTGTTCCCGCTATTGCTGGTATTGCATATTTTTCTGGGGCGACGCGCAGCCAGATAGGCTGCCATCAATTTTTCTGCCAAGGCAGGATTTTTTAAACACACAGTATTCAAATACGCTGTAAGAGGAGTTTCGGTCATGAGTTATCACGCATCAAGCAAGCGCTACGACAACATGCAGTACCGGTTCTGCGGCCGTAGCGGCCTCAAATTGCCATTGTTGTCGATGGGACTCTGGCACAACTTCGGCGACACCACGTCGCTTGCGCGTCAACGCGAAATGGTGCATACCGCTTTCGATCTCGGGATTACGCATTTCGACCTGGCCAATAATTACGGGCCGCCATATGGCAGCGCCGAGACCAATTTCGGCCGCATCCTGAAAGAAGACCTGCGTCCTTATCGCGACGAGTTGATCATTTCGACCAAGGCTGGCTGGGACATGTGGCCGGGGCCGTATGGACAGGGCGGCGGTTCGCGCAAATATGTATTGGCCAGCCTCGACCAGAGCCTGCAGCGCATGGGCCTGGATTATGTCGATATCTTTTATTCGCACCGCTTTGATCCGGAAACGCCGCTGGAAGAAACCATGAGTGCGCTGGCGACGGCGGTGCAGCAGGGCAAGGCGCTGTATGTCGGCGTCTCGTCCTACTCGCCGGCCAAGACTGCGGAAGCCGCCAAACTGTTACGCGACTGGAAAGTGCCTTGCCTGATTCATCAGCCATCCTACAACATGCTCAATCGCTGGATGGAACAAGGCTTGCTGGATACGTTGGAACAGGAAGGCATGGGTTGCATCACTTTTACCGCCTTGGCACAGGGGCTGTTGAGCGACAAATATTTGAACGGCGTGCCGCAAGATTCACGCATTAATCGCGAGGGTGGCGGTTCGCTGCAACAGGCCCATCTGAGTCCGGAAAATCTGGCGCGGGTGCGGGCTCTCAACGAGATTGCCAAGACGCGCGGCCAGAGCCTGGCGCAGATGGCGCTGGCCTGGGTACTGCGCGATCCGCGTGTGACCACGACCTTGATCGGCGCCAGCAGTCCGGCTCAGATCCGGGAAAACGTGGCTGCGTTGCAGCGGCTGGATTTTTCGGCGGAAGAATTGGCGGCCATCGATGTGCAGGCAAAAGAAGGCGGGATCAATCTGTGGGAAGGCTCTTCCAACGGCTAATGCAGTTGTAGGGTGAACGCTGAAAGACATTGCCGCCCATGCGTTTCATCCATTCCGACGCGCGGCTAATGAAATCACGCTTACCCAGCAGCATCGCGCCACCCAGGCCGCCGATGCCTTTGTAAAACGATACGTACGCGCTATCAAAACCGGCTGTCACGCTGCTCAGCGGTTTGTCATATCCGGCAGCTGGCCGCCGATTTCACGCATAGGCAGTTCATATAGCGCGGCTCCGAGGCGGTCTGGCTGCGCTTTGAGATCATTCGCTGTCCATGGCCGATAGGGAGTCCCCACGTTGAGCGAGGTGAAGTGGTCGAGCAGCTGGTAATTGCTGCGTTCGTGCACCAGTATGTGCGCCGTCGGATGGAGAGCCGTCAGCGGATTATTCCTGTCCTGGCAGGCGACTCGCAGCGCCACCGTCTGCGCCAGCGTTCCGGTAATAACGAAGTGGCCAGCCTCAAAGCCCAGCAACTCGGCTACCTTGTTTTCGAAGGTTTGAACCAGTTCGCCTTCGCCATAGGTGTCGTGACGGACGTCATGGGCCTGGCACCAGGCGGCCATTTCGGCAAAATCCTGGGCGGCAGGCCGTGGCGGAGTTGCTGAAAAGAAGGTATGGCATTGATTACGTAGATTGGTGTTTGGCATAAAGCATTTCTACAAGGTGAATTTATCGCTTCAATTGAAAAATGTTTAATTGTTAATATTCTAGCGCTTTACTTATGCCCCACACGAAAATGTCATCACGTTCCAACGACGACTTGGCCGTAAAATTGAATACTGTAGTGTTTATCCCAAAAGGACAAACACTTAATTAAAGATACCTCAACCTATCCAGGAGTTGTCATGAGCGGCCATGCATTGTCTTACCGGGGTACCCGGTCGAGTTTCATATCGAGTCTTATATGAATATCAGTACATTCGATTTATTCAAGGTCGGTATCGGTCCATCCAGTTCGCACACAGTCGGCCCGATGATCGCCGCCAATCGATTCGCGGCCCATTTACATGACGCCGATCTGCTGGATGCGGTGCACGCCGTCCGCGTTGAATTGTATGGCTCGCTCGGCGCCACCGGCAAAGGCCACGGCAGCGACAAGGCGGTATTGCTGGGATTGGAGGGAAACCTGCCTGACAACATCGACCCGGACCATGTCGAGCCGCGCCTGGCGGAAATTCGCAGTTCAAAAAAATTATTATTGAACGGTTCGCATCCGATAGGCTGCGTGGAGAAAGAACATGTGCTGTTTTTCCGTCGCGAAGCATTGCCGCAACATCCGAACGGCATGCGCTTTGTCGCCCTCGATGCAAGCGGCAGCGTGATTGCTGAAAAAGACTATTACTCGGTAGGCGGCGGGTTTGTCGTAAGCAAGGAAGGACAGCGTGTCAACCTGGTGCAGGCGGGCAGCGTGCAAGCGGAAGGCGATTTGCCGTATCCTTTCCATTCCGGCGACGATCTGTTGCGGATGTGCGCTGAAAGCGGTTTGACCATTGCCGCCTTGATGATGGAAAACGAAAGGCACTGGCGCTCGGCAGAAGAGGTGCGCACCAAGTTGCTGGGGATTTGGGACGTGATGGCGGCGGCGGTTAAGCGCGGTTGCTCGATAGGCGGCGAGTTGCCCGGGCCGATGCGGGTCAAGCGCCGCGCTGCTGAATTGTATCGGCAACTGACGGAGCGTTCCGACGAGTCGCTGGCGGATCCTTTGTCCATGCTCGACTGGGTCAACCTGTACGCGATGGCGGTGAATGAAGAAAATGCGGCGGGCGGACGAATCGTGACTGCTCCGACCAACGGCGCGGCGGGCGTGTTGCCGGCGGTGCTGCACTATTACACCAAATTCATCCCCGGCGCCAATCTGGATGGCGTCATGACCTTCATGCTGACGGCTGCGGCGATCGGTTTGATCTACAAGGAAACTGCGTCCATTTCCGGCGCCGAAGTCGGTTGCCAGGGCGAAGTCGGCGTCGCCTGTTCGATGGCTGCAGGAGCGCTGGCGGCGGTCTTGGGCGGCAGCACCGAGCAGATCGAGAACGCCGCTGAAATCGGCATGGAACATAACCTCGGCATGACCTGCGATCCGGTCGGCGGGCTGGTGCAGATTCCTTGCATAGAACGGAATGCGATGGGTGCGGTGAAGGCGATCAACGCTGCCCGCATGGCCTTGCGCGGCAACGGCAAACATTATGTGTCGCTGGATAACGTGATCAAGACCATGATGCAAACCGGCGCCGACATGAAGACCAAATATAAAGAAACATCGCGCGGCGGTCTGGCGGTAAATGTGATTGAGTGCTGAGTAGAGTAGTCGTTAGTCGTCAGCAACAGGGTTCCGGCGGTTTTTGCGGGGAATTCGAAATATGGCAGTTATCTGTCGATAAAAAAAAAGCCCGCATCTGCGGTAATGCCGTTCAGTTAAGACGCCAGAGATCTCCCTCATGCGTCGCTCCCGCGAACGCGGGAATCCATTTTCATTGTTTCACTCGGTAATTTGGATCCCCGCGTTCGCGGGGATGACGGAGCCGCCGTGGCGGCTGGCCACGTCATATCACTTAACTGAACGGCATTGCGCATCTGCGGGCTTTTTGTTTTGTGTGGCGCGGTGGGATAATCGGGTTTGTGTGTTTTTAACAGCAACGCTGCAAACTGCGTCAGATTCGTCTACCATCTGGCATAAGCTGCACTATAAAAAACCAAGACCCACAGAACAATTTCCCTTTTCCATAAAGCATCTTCAACAACAGCGATATCGGTTACCGAGAAACCGAATCGATAGACATTGTGATAATGTCGCTGCCACTCAAATTTCACTAGCGTATCCAGGAGACCATCAATGAGCACCCCAACCACTCTTTCTGCGGCCGAACAGGCCCTGCGCGACGCTGCGCTCGAATATCATCGCAGCCCGACGCGCGGCAAGATCGCCGTGGTGCCCACCAAGCCTTTGTCGAACCAGCGCGACCTGTCGCTGGCTTACTCGCCCGGCGTCGCCTATGCCTGCCTGGCGATCCATGAAGATCCGGAAATGGCGGTGGAATACACCTCGCGCGCCAACCTGGTCGGCGTGGTCACCAACGGTACTGCCGTGCTTGGCCTGGGCGACATCGGTCCGCTGGCCGGCAAACCGGTGATGGAAGGCAAAGGCTGCCTGTTCCATAATTTTGCCGGTATCGATGTATTCGACATCGAACTGGCTGAGCGCGATCCTGACAAACTGGTCGAGATCATCGCCGCGCTGGAGCCGACGCTGGGCGGCATCAACCTGGAAGACATCAAGGCGCCGGAATGCTTCTATATCGAAAAGAAGCTGCGCGAGCGCATGAAGATTCCGGTCTTTCACGACGATCAGCACGGTACTGCCATCATTTCTTCGGCAGCGTTGCTGAACGGCCTGGAACTGGTCAACAAGAAAATCGGTGAAGTCAAACTGGTAGCCTCTGGCGCCGGCGCCGCGGCGATTGCCTGCCTCGACCTGATGGTTGAACTGGGCGTCAAGCGTGAAAACATATTCGTCTGCGATTCGCGCGGCGTGATTCACGATAAACGCGAAGACAAGCTGGATGTCTCCAAACAGCGCTACCAGCAAACTACCGATGCGCGCACCTTGGCCGATGCAATTGTCGGCGCCGACGTGTTCCTCGGCTGCTCGGCACCCGGCGTGCTGACGCAGGATATGGTCAAGGCCATGGGTTCGCAGCCGATCATTCTGGCGCTGGCCAATCCGGAACCGGAAATCCGCCCTGAGCTGGCGCTGGAGGCGCGGCCGGACTGCATCATCGCCACCGGCCGGTCGGATTATCCGAACCAGGTTAACAATGTGCTGTGTTTCCCTTACATTTTCCGCGGCGCGCTGGATTGCGGCGCCACCAGCATCACGGAAGCGATGAAGGTCGCTTGCGTACGCGAGATTGCCGACTTGACCAAGGCTGAGATCAGCGAAGAAGTGGCGTCCGCCTATGCTGGCCAGGAACTGCATTTCGGTCCGGAATATATCATTCCGAAACCTTTCGATTCACGCCTGATCTTGCGCATCGCCCCTGCGGTTGCCCGTGCTGCCGAAGAGTCCGGCGTGGCGACGCGTCCGATCAAGGACATGGATGCGTATCGCCAGTCGCTGATGCGTTTTGTCAGCCACACCGGCATGTTCATGCGTCCGGTGTTCCTGGCGGCGCGCGGTGAGCCGCAACGTATCGTCTACGCCGAGGGCGAGGATGAGCGGGTATTGCGCGCGGTGCAGATCGCGCTCGAAGAAAAACTGGTGCGGCCGATCCTGATCGGCCGTCCGGCAGTGATCGAGGCGCGTATCAAACGTGCCGGTTTGCGCTTGCAGGCCGGACGGGATTTCGAGCTGATCAATCCGGAAGACGACGTGCGTTTCCGCCAATACTGGGAGACTTATCACGAGATCAAGGCGCGCGACGGCGTCACGCCTGAAATGGCGAAATCCACATTGCGCCGTTCGAACACCACCATCGCTTCGCTGCTGGTCAAGCTGGGCGACGCCGATGGCATGCTGTGCGGCCTGGTCGGGCGTTTCGATAACCATCTGGAACATGTGAGCGACATCATCGGCCTGCGTGAGGGCGCCAAGTGCTTCGCCACCATGAACGGCCTGGTGCTCGATAAGCACACTTTGTTCATCGCTGATACTTTCGTCAACGACGATCCCGATGCGGAGCAACTGTCAGACATCGCCGCCATGGCGGTGGAAGAAGTCAAGCGCTTCGGCGTACCGCCCAAAGTGGCGTTCCTGTCGCATTCGATGTTCGGTTCCAGCACCCGGCCTTCGGCCAAGAAGATGCGCGCCGCACGGGATTTGTTCGTCAAGCGTATGCCGGATGTCGAAGCCGATGGCGAGATGCATGGCGATGCCGCCCTGAGCGCAGAGGTGAGGGCGCAGTTCTTGCCGAAATCGACCCTGAGCGGTGACGCCAATGTATTGGTGACGCCGAATCTGGATGCTGCGAATATCCTGTTCAACGTGTTGAAAATGACCGGTGGCCAGGGTGTCACGGTCGGGCCGGTATTACTGGGCGCTGCGGCTCCGGTGCATATCCTGAACCCTTCGGCGACGGTGCGGCGGGTGGTTAACATGACTGCGCTGGTGGTGGCAAACGCGATCTCCGCAAAACAGAAAGTCTGATCGGCCGACCAATAAAGCCGGCCTGTAGAAAATCCCCGTATCTGCATCGGCAGCGACGGGGATTTTTTTATATTAATGCCATCTTTTTTTATCCGATGTGAATCTGCTTGCCCATTGATGTAGGTGGATTCCTACAATCCTTTGCGGTGGACGCCGATATGTTTCCGTTGTGCTGCGCGATAGAGTCTGAGCATGCGCAAATCGGTATTCTCGCCCGAGCCTAAGCTGTGGCTGCCGATTGCCACTCTGGCAAAGAGTGAGCGCGCGCAACGTTACCAAGGATCGTCGACATGAGCTTCGCAACTGCACCTCGCATTTATTGCATCAATCCGGCGCTGGTCTCGCGCCAAGGCTGGCCCGCCTTGCTCGATCATTGCATCGCGCTGGGCTTTGATCACGTGTTGCTGGCCAACGCGCTCAATCTGGGCCAGCCCCCTGGCGTTGAAGACGAGCCTGCATTGGTGGAGTTGGCAACAGCCTGTTCTGACCGCGGTCTGTATCTATTGCTTGATATCGTACTTGACAGAGTTTCGTTTGACGACCCGCTGGTCGATGTTTGTCCGCACTGGTTCGAAAGCAAGCCGTTATCTGAAAACATGCCATCTGCTGAAGGCCCGTCTGTAGTGCCCGACAGCGTCATGCATCTGCGTATGACTGATTCCACTGTACAACACGGCGTATGCGCACTGTGGCGCGAGCGCTTGCGAGGCTTGCTCGACGCCGGCGTTGCCGGGTTTGTCTGCAGTGCGCCTGCTGCGGTGCCTGTTACACTGTGGCAGGCATTGATGGCCGCAACACGCAGCTACTGCAATTCGGTCAGTTTCCTCGCCTGGACTCCAGGTAGTTCGGCGCCGCAACTTGATCCTCTGACGGATGCCGGGTTCGATGCTGTATTCTGCCCGGGAGCATGGTGGGATTACCAGGCTACGCGTTACGTGCGCGAACAAGATAATCTGATCGGCGACGCCACCATCATCGCCTTTCCGGAAACGCCTTTCGGTCCTCGCCTGGCGGGGCAGCTTAGCCTGACCGATGTCCCGTCGCGCCGCCGCGCCAGCCTGCGCGCACTGCGCTTTGCGGCTGCCAGCGGCAACGGCATCTTGATACCGATGGGTTTTGAACTCGGGCTGACCGTGCCGCTCGATACCGTGCTCACGCCGGCACAATACGCCAGTCTGTGCCAGGAAGCAGAGATCGATTTGCGCGATGAAATTCAACAGGCGAATCGTTTCATTGTCGACATCGGGCGCTATTTTTTAGGCGCACCGGTTGCGTTGCTGCGCAGTCCGGGTAGTGGATTAGCGTTGCTTCAGCGCAGTACGCGCACCGGTCTTGGCGGCCAGCGCGACGATAATGCGCGCTTGTCCCTGCTGATCGTGGTGAATCAAGATCTGTATCAAGCCTGGCAAGGCAATGTTGACGACATTTTTAACCATGTCGACGGCTACGTCGCCCAGGCCGATTTGTCGGACTGGGACGAGGGCCGGGCGGCAGCGTTCTCTCTGCCGCAAGGTCCGTTGTTGCTTGAGGCTGGCGAGATCAAGCTATGGCTGGCGCGGGCGGTACCGTCGAGTGTCGTTAGTGTCGTTAGTGTCGTTAGTGTCGACGGTGGGGATAACCGGCAAGCGGCATAAGGACTTCAGACGAGCTTCAGGAAACTACGCCGCGGTCCGGTGTTTTCGTTGAGAAGCGCAATCAGCTGGTCAGCATTCAGGCGGCCTTTGCCTATCAGTTTTTGCAGCGGCTCGAAGGCGCGCACCATGCGCCGATAGATGGAAATCGACGGCAGGTGCGAATGGATGTCGCGTCCTGCGAACTTGGGAAAGCGCTGCATATCCTTGATCAGGAATGACGCTATGTTGGCGTGTTCAAACTCGGTATCGCTATCGAATCCCATGAATTTCACTTCGCCCTGACGGGGAGAAATGCTGGCGGCGACCCGATCCTTGTCCAGCGACCGCAGCGCATCGTAGCCGTCTTCGATTGCCGACCACATGTCGAGAATCCGGACGACTTCTTTCACGATAGGCGGATCCGATCTGGCGTTGCCGTCATACAGCGCGCCATATTTCCAGCGCAAGCCCCAGGTATTGCCGCTATGTAGCGCGGACTGGACAAACTTCGGGTCAACCTCGCCGGCAATGTCCAGGTGCTGATGCACTTCGCACAGCATGGTCAATATCAATTTTTCAGCATCGCTCAATTCCATTGCAATTCCCGTTCAGACTCCTGCATTCGGATTCGTATATACTACAGAATAACTGTACGTTTATACAGTGTTAAAAACAATAAAATCGTAAATAAAATCGACAATAAGAAAATTGATAAGGACGGCAATGAAGTGACTGCCAGTTATTCCGGCGGCGTTGCGCCGCTGTACCCACGACCATGAACAAAACGCTGGAAAACCGCTTCTACTATCTGGATAACTTCGTCACTGTTGTCGAGTCGATACGCACTCGTTATCGCCATTTGCTGAACAGTGAAGAACAGACATTCGTCGATGGCTTCGGCAGTTTGCCGCAATCCTCCGCGGCATTGCTGGTGCGGATGGTGATGCGCAAAGGTGAGCTGTTTCGGCTTGGCAAACTGCGTTACGATGAAATCGGCTGCACGGAAAATGCGGCGGCGCCACTGGTGCAGGCTGGCTGGATCAGCCAGCAGCCGCTGGTGGATATCGAACAGCTTTTCAGCGTGCTCACCAAAGTCGAAATCGCTGCGGCTTTCCCGCTGTTGCGACATAGCAAAATAACTCGCAAGAGCGAACAGTTGGTCTTTCTGCGCGAGGCAGGGGATGCGGGGGACGATACAGCGCGCATGCGCAGCCTGGCCGAATGGTGGCCTGACGCCGGCGACAGTTTGTTGCAGTTGTCCAGGCCGGTTGCCGCGTTATGCGATCGCCTGCGCCTGATGTTCTTCGGTAATTTATATCAGGACTGGTCGGAGTTCGTGCTGTCCGAGCTGGGCATTTTCAAATATGAGCAGTTTGATTTATCTCCCGACACGCAAGGTTTCAGCAGCCGTCAGGATCTTGACGATTACTTGCATCTGCATGCCTGCCGCGAACGGTTTCTCGACGGCGAGCCGCCACACTCGGTGGTGGCCGATATCGCCGCCGATCCTTACCCGAACCCCTGGCTGGAGGAGCGCCGCAGCAAACTGCTGTTCCAGATTGCCCAGCACCATGAGCGCAATGGCGAGTTATCGCAGGCGCTGCGTATTTATGCCGATAGCAGCCGGCCCGGAGCGCGCTTGAGGGCGATCCGGGTGCTGGAGCGTTGCGGCCAGCTTGCCGTTGCGTTCGAGTTGGCGCGGCAGGCTGAATTGCAGGCCGAAAGCGAAGCCGAACAACAACAGCTGCTGCGCGTCATGCCGCGTCTGCGGCGCGCGTGTGGCTATCCCAAATTGCCGAAATCTTCTGCCGTGAGCATCATCCAGCACGAGATTGCCTTGCCACGGCCCGATCCTGGGATGTCGGTCGAGGCCGCGCTCAGCCAGCACCTTGCCTGTGCGGACGCACCCGCACTCTATGTCGAAAACGCACTGATCAATTCGCTGTTCGGCCTGTTGTTCTGGGATGCCGTGTTTGCGCCGGTGCCGGGTGCTTTTTTCCATCCGTTCCAGAGTGGTCCGGCAGACCTGCACAGCGCCGATTTTCGAACCCGCCGGGCGCGCCGGTTTGAAAACGGTTTTGCCTTGCTTCACAACGGCGGCTATCGCGAGGTCATCCTGCAGAATTTCCGGATCAAGGAAAATATCCAGTCGCCGTTCGTGTTCTGGGGCGCGATTGACGATGATTTGCTAGCCATGGCGCTGGACTGCCTGCCGCCATTGCACCTGGAAAAATGTTTCGAACGGATCCTGCAGGACATCAAGAGCAACCGTTCCGGCTTGCCTGACCTGATCCAGTTCTGGCCGGCAGAAAAGCGCTATCAGATGATTGAAGTCAAAGGACCGGGCGACCGCTTGCAAGACAACCAGATCCGCTGGCTGGATTACTTCGCCAGCCATGAAATTCCGGTAGCGGTGTATTACGTGCAATGGACCGGGGAAAACGCATGATGGCGCCGGATGCTTCCCCGACCCTCGCGCGTTATGTCGTCGCGGTGCGCGCCTTGTGCGAATTCACCGCAAAGCAGGGCGATCTCGACCTGCGCTTCACACCGTCGCCGACCGCGCAGGAAGGCATTACCGGCCACGCCGTGGTGGCGTCGCGCCGCTCCGCTTCTTATGAGGCGGAAGTCAGCCTGAGCGGCAGTTTCGGTCCGTTGCTGGTGCGCGGCCGCGCCGACGGTTACGATCCGCAGCTGAACCGGCTGGAGGAGGTCAAGACTTATCGCGGCGACCTCAGCCGCATGCCGGACAACCATCGTCATCTGCACTGGGCGCAGGTCAGGATCTATGGCCACTTGCTGTGCCAGAGCCGGAAACTGGATGAACTGCAGCTGGCGTTGGTCTACTACGATATCGGCAGCCAGAAGGAAACCTTGCTGACGGAACATCTGACTGCAGAACTGTTGAAGCAGTTCTTCGAAGATCACTGTCAGCGTTTCCTGGCATGGGCCGAACAGGAAATGGCGCATCGTGCCGAGCGTGATGTGCAACTGACGGCCTTGCAGTTTCCGCACGCGGATTTCCGGCCGGGCCAGCGCGTGATGGCTGAAGCGGTCTACAAAAGCGCCATTAGCGGCCGCTGCCTGCTGGCGCAGGCTCCCACCGGCATCGGCAAGACCATCGGCAGCTTGTTCCCGATGCTCAAGGCGAGTCCGGGCCAGGCGCTGGACAAGATATTTTTCCTCGCGGCCAAGACCTCCGGCCGGGCGCTGGCGCTGGAGGCCGTGACGCGGATCAGGCAAAGTGCGCCGGCGCTGCCTTTGCGGGTACTGGAGCTGGTAGCGCGCGACAAGGCTTGCGAGCATCCCGACAAAGCCTGTCACGGCGATTCCTGTCCTTTGGCGCAAGGATTCTATGACCGTTTGCCGCAGGCGCGCAGTGCGGCGATCGAATCAGGCGCGATGGACCGTGAAAGCCTGCGCCAGATCGCCGCCGCACATCGGGTATGCCCCTATTACCTGAGCCAGGAAATGGCCAGCTGGTCGGATGTGGTTGTGGGCGACTACAACTACTATTTCGATGTCAGCGCCATGTTGTACGGCATGGCCAACGCCAACCAGTGGCGGGTAGGCGTGCTGGTTGACGAGGCGCACAACATGATCGACCGCGCGCGCAAGATGTATTCCGCTGAAATGGAATACATCCATCTGAAAACCTTGCGGAAAACCGCACCGCCGGCGCTCAAGCGCGGACTGGACCGGGTGAGCCGCCAATGGGGCGCCTTGGGCAAGGAGCAGGAAGGCGAATACCAGCATTACGCCGAAATACCGGAGGCGTTTGTCGAGGCATTGTTGAGGGCGGTAGCCGATATCACTGACTATATGGTGGAACATCCCGCCGCCATGGACAGCAATTTGCAGCAATTCTATTTTGACGCCTTGCACTTCACGCGCATGGCCGAGCTGTTTGGCCCGCATTCTCTATTCGATATCACCAGGCACGGTGCGCACGGCAGTACAGGGAGTACATTATGCATCCGCAATATCGTACCGGCGCCTTTCCTGACGCCGCGCTTTGCCGCCGCTCGTAGCACGGTGCTGTTTTCAGCAACGTTAAGTCCCTGGCATTTTTACAGCGACACGCTGGGCATGCCGGCCGACACGGCCTGGATCGACGTGCCGTCGCCATTCACAGCCGATCAATTGACGGTGCAACTGGTGACCGGTATCTCGACGCGTTTCCTGCATCGGGAGCGTTCGCTGTCGCCCATCGTCGATCTGATTGCGGGCCAGTATCGGCGGCAATCCGGTAATTACCTGATGTTTTTCAGCAGTTACGATTACCTGCAAAAGGTCGCCGCGCTGTTCGTCGAGCGTTATCCGGAGATTCCGCTGTGGCTGCAGGCGCGCCGCATGGATGAGCGGGAAAGGGAAGATTTCCTGGCGCGCTTTACCGATACTTCGCAAGGCGTCGGCTTTGCCGTGCTGGGCGGTTCGTTCGCCGAAGGCATCGATCTTCCCGGTGCGCGCCTGATCGGCGCTTTCATCGCGACGCTAGGGCTGCCGCAGATCAATCCTGTGAATGAGCAGATCATGCGGCGCATGGGCGAGACTTTCGGCAACGGCTATGACTACACCTATCTTTATCCTGGCATGCAGAAAGTGGTGCAGGCCGCGGGCAGGGTGATCCGCACGCAGCAGGACCGTGGCGTGGTGTATCTGATCGACGATCGTTTTGCGCGGCCGGAAATCAAGCAGTTGCTGCCGGCGTGGTGGCAAGTTGCATGAATCGGCTGCGGCTGCAATAACGTCGATACGGTCACCGGTTCAAGTGAAGAGTAAATGAACAATGATGCGTAATAATGCGTAATGGCAGACAGGTTTTCACGCAGCTGACAAAGCGCGCCGATGCTCACCCGGACTGCTCCCGGTCCACTTCTTGAACGCCCGATGGAAAGCACTGGAATCGGCAAAACCAAGACTGATCGCGATTTCTTCAATGCTTTTGGCGGAGCCGCTTAAGTAATTGATCGCCAGGTCGCGCCGCAGATTATCCTTGATCGCCTGATACGACTGTCCTTCCTGGCTAAGCTTGCGGCGCAAGGTCGATGCCGGTGTGCGCAGGTGTTTCGAGATGCTCTCGAAGTCTGACCACTCGGCCAGTGGCAGCCGGCGCAAACGGCGTCGGATGGTGGCCGCCAGGCTATCGTGATTGCTGTATTTCTCCAGCAGGTTGCCCGGTGCTTCGCGCAGGAAAGATTGCAGCGAGCGCTGGTTTTGCACTATCGGCAAAGCCAGGCAGGCAGCATCGAAAGTGATGCTGGTTTGCGCCTGGGCGAAGCGTGCCTGGTCGCAAAAGCGGATCTTGTAATCCAGGCTGGCGAGCGGTTCTTCGCAACGAAAGCCGGCCGACAGCAATTGGATGCGGCGTCCGATCAGCCAGCTGCCGACGCCATGCACGATCATCAGGAAGGTGGCGTAGGCAAACATGCGGCGCGGACTGCCGGTTTCATTGATGACGATGCGCGCCAGGCCTTCTTGCTGCGAGAGCGTTGCCGACATATCGTCCAGCACCAGCCGCAGGAAATCCAGCATGCGTTCCAGGCCTTTGCCGAGAGTAGCGCTGTGGAGGGCGCTGCGGCATAGCATGTTGAAGCTGCCGACCCGCATCGGATGACTATCCATGCCGAAAAATTCGTCATCCATGGCGTGCGCGATCAGGTACCACAGCTGGCCGTAATTGGCCGCAGCGACCCGCGCGTGCGGCGTGCTCAGCCAGCGCGGGGAAATGCCGGCCTGGAGCAGCAGCGACTCGGTATCCATGCCGCGCTGGCGCATGCTGTGCAGCGCTTCGTCG
Organism: Collimonas antrihumi; assembly: GCF_018304965.1. Taxonomy (GTDB): domain Bacteria; phylum Pseudomonadota; class Gammaproteobacteria; order Burkholderiales; family Burkholderiaceae_D; genus Collimonas; species Collimonas antrihumi. The sequence continues at coordinate 114,403 of NZ_JAGQED010000009.1, read as the reverse complement.
ACAAAACTGATCGCAATAGTCCCTTTTTCCCAATCTTCCATAAATCCGTTTAGCATGTTATTGCAATTTCGATCAATCCCGTTGATCGCTTTTAACATGGCTACCAGCCGCCAAGTATTCTAGACTTAGTGGTAGCAGTTCCATTTCTGATAACAAAAAGAGCCGATTAAGCTTGCCATTTTAGGTTAGAGGAGAACACTCATGTCATCTGCTTCGCCCGCCGATGCTGCAACCAAGGCTGCCAGCATTCCGGATTATGCCCGGTTTTATGCGGATTTCAGTGCCGACAGCATTGCTGCCGAGCTGTCCGGTAACCTGCAAACCGGCATCAACGCTTGTGTTGAATGCTGTGATCGCCACGCAACGCCTGACCCTGACCGTGTCGCGTTGTTGTGGGAAGGCAAGGATGGCCGCAGCGCCACTTATACCTTTGCCCAACTGAAAGAATTGTCAGGCCGTTTTGCCAACTTCCTGAAAGCGCAAGGCGTCCGGCCCGGCGACCGCGTAGCGGGGTTGTTGCCGCGTACGCCCGAATTGCTGATTGCGATTCTCGGTACCTGGCGTGCCGGCGCGGTGTATCAGCCGTTGTTCACGGCCTTCGGTTCGAAATCGATCGAATATCGGGTAGCTGCCAGCGAGGCCAGGCTGATCGTTACCGACACCGATAACCGTCACAAGCTGGAGGAAGTGCCGGATTGTCCGTCTATCATGACTGTCGCCGGTGATAAGCAAGCGCAAGTTCAAGCGCAAGCGGGCGACTTCAATTTCTGGGCCGAACTGGAACGCCAGTCGACCGAGTTCGCGCCGGTGATGCGCAAGGCTGACGACGCTTTCATCATGTTGTTCACTTCAGGCACGACCGGGCCGGCCAAAGGCGTCGCGGTGCCGTTGCGGGCAATGCTGGCGTTTTACGTCTACACGCGCTATGCGATGGATGTGCGGCCGGAAGACGCTTTCTGGAATATCGCCGATCCCGGCTGGGCCTATGGTTTGTATTACTGCGTCACCGGGCCCTTGCTGATGGGTCACGCCATCACCCTCTACGAGGGTTCGTTCACGGTGGAAAGCACCTACCGGATCATCGATAAATACAAGATCACCAACCTGGCAGGCTCCCCCACCGCGTACCGGATGCTGATTGCCGGCGGCGAGGCGGCAGCCGCGCCGGCCAAAGGGCGTCTGCGCGCTGTCAGCAGCGCCGGTGAACCCTTGAATCCCGAAGTGATCCGCTGGTTCCGCGAACATCTCGATTGCCTTATCAATGATCACTACGGCCAGACCGAAACGGGTATGGTGTTGTGCAATCATCATGGTTTGAAACACGAAGTGCATATGGGTTCGGCCGGCCTCGCCATGCCAGGTTACCGGCTGGCGGTGCTGGATGACGACCAGAATGAGCTGGGCGTCGGCGAGCCGGGCGTGCTGGCAGTGGATCGCCGCAACTCGCCGGTGTACTGGTTCCAGGGTTATTGGCAGCAGGATGCCGCCGCCGACATTGGCGACTACTACATCACCGGTGATACAGTCGAGAAAAACCAGGATGGCAGCATCAGCTTTATCGGACGCGGCGACGATATCATTACCTCTTCCGGTTATCGCATCGGACCTTTCGATGTCGAAAGCGCATTGCTGGAGCATCCGGCGGTAGTGGAAGCGGCGGTGGTCGGCAAGCCGGACCCCGAGCGTACTGAGCTGGTCAAGGCTTTTGTCGTCTTGAGCAAGGACTATCAGGCCAGTGCGGAACTGATCGCCGAGCTGCAGCAATACGTCAAGCATCGCCTGGCCGCGCATTCTTATCCGCGCGAAATCGAATTTTTAACAGAACTGCCAAAAACTCCTAGCGGCAAACTGCAGCGCTTCATCTTGCGTAATCAAGAAGTCGCCAAAGCTAAGTAGTGTCGCATAATTATTTCGATAGGGCCGTCATCCCCGCGAACGCGGGCACCAAGGTGGAGAATCCATTTTGCGTTGAACATGGATTCCCGCGTTCGCGGGAATGACGGCGATTTTAAAATGACTTACGCGTTCTTATTTGAAAAAATCTAAAAGAAGAGAAAACCATGCAAATTGAAAATAATGTATTCCTGATCAGCGGCGGCGGTTCCGGCCTGGGTGCGGCAACCGCCGCCTTGCTGGTGCAGGGCGGCGCCAAGGTCGTGATCGCCGATATCAATCAGGAAGCCGGCGCCGCGTTGGCGACGCAGCTGGGCGCCAACGCCCGCTTTGTGGCGACCGATGTCTGCAGCGAAGCCAGCGCGACGGCAGCGGTTAATACCGCTCTCTCCGTGTTTGGCGGTTTGCATGGGTTGATCAGCTGCGCTGGCGTGGCGCCGGCCAAACGTATCGTCGGCAAGGAAGGGCCGCATGCGCTGGAAGACTTCAGCCGCGTGGTCCAGATCAATCTGATCGGCACTTTCAACATGATGCGCCTGGCCGCCGATGCGATGAGCAAGGGCGAGCCGAATGCCGATGGTGAGCGCGGTGTGATCATCAACACCGCTTCGGTTGCTGCATTTGATGGCCAGATCGGCCAGGCGGCCTACGCCTCGTCCAAGGGCGGGGTAGTGGCCTTGACCTTGCCGGCAGCGCGCGAACTGGCGCGCCACGGCATCCGTGTGATGACGATTGCGCCTGGCATCATGGAAACGCCGATGCTGCTGGGCATGCCGGAAGAGGTCCAGGACGCGCTCGGGAAAATGGTGCCGTTTCCGCCGCGCCTGGGTAAGCCAGCTGAATTCGCGGCATTGGTGAAAACCATCGTCGAGACGGTTTACCTGAACGGCGAAGTGATTCGCCTCGACGGCGGGATCCGGCTGGCGCCTAAGTAATTAATAATTAATGGCGGATAGCGCAGTAGTTGTTGAGTAGTTGCTGAGTAGTTGTTGAAATTGAAATTCGGGGCGGCTGAACGCAGGTTTAGCCGCCTTGTCGTTTCACGATCTGTTTATTGAAGAAGTCATAGATGCCGTTCTCGCCCATGCGGCGGGCATCCGCCAGCTCACCGGCTTTGGTCGAGTACAGGATCTGGTTGTCCGGGCTGAGCAGTACAGCGGCAGGAATACCCTTTTTGATCGGGTTGCCGTAAGACTGGGCGACATCGAGATTCTTGTCGAAATTGCCGACGTCGATCTTCACAAGGATGAACTTGCCGTCGATCAGCGCCGCGCTTTTGCCATGTATCGCCTTGTCCAGTTCGCGGCAATCGGTGCACCAGTTGGCGCCGAATACCAATATCACCTGCTTGTGGCTGCTTTGGGCCTGGCTTAATGCCTGGCTCAGGTCGGCTTTGGCGTCGGCCTTTTCATCATAGGGAAGCGGGGCAGCGGCTACCGCTTGCGCCAATAACAGTCCCAGGCATAGGGCGAGAAATTTCTTCATCATGCAATCCTGTTCGGGTTGGGTAGTCATCCGGCATCTTTCCGATGCCGGACGTATTACGAATTCAGTCGTGTGCCGAATAGTATATTTCGTTTTGGCAATCGGTGGGCATCCTGGCTGACAGCGCGATTACGCAGTTTTTGGACCGTTTTGATATTGAACGATAGTGCCGGGTTTCGATCAGAGTAAGCGCATTCAGTTGCAAAGCTCCGTAAGTTCGCCAAATTATGGCAAACTGCGGGCTGATTTCGGGAGCCTCGTGTTGAGCATCTTAAAAAATTTACCGTTTGAGTGGCTGGTCGGCATTCGCTATACCCGTGCGGGTAAGCGCAGTGGCCGTAACAGCTTTATTTCCTTCATTTCGCTGATATCGATGGCCGGCATCGCCCTGGGTGTGGCGGCGTTGATCGTGGTGCTGTCTGTGATGAACGGCTTCCAGAAAGACGTGCGTGACCGCATGTTGTCGGTGCTGGCGCATATCGAGGTGTTCGACGCCTCCGGCTCCATGCCTAACTGGGAAGACGTTGCCAAGCAAGCGTTCAGGAACAAGGAAGTGATCGGCGCCGCGCCCTATGTCGATGCGCAGGCCATGCTGGTGCGTGAAGGCGTGCTGCGCGGCGTGGCGATACGCGGTGTATTGCCGGCCGAAGAACCGAAGGTGTCGGATGTGGCCAGCAAGGTCAAGCAAGGCAGCTTCAATGACCTCAAGCCGGGCGAGTTTAATATCGTGCTGGGGATAGAGCTGGCGCATGCCTTGAGCGTCGGCATCGGCGACAAGGTGACGTTGATGGCGGCGCAAGGGCAGGTGACGCCGGCAGGCGTGATTCCTCGCCTGCGGCAATTCACCGTGGCCGGGATTTTCGAGGCCGGCCATTTTGAATACGATTCGACCCTGGCTTTCATCCATCTTGAGGATGCGGAAAAGATGTTCCGCCAGGATTCGCCGTCCGGCGTGCGCCTGAAGATCACCGACATGTTGCAGGCGCCGCAGATCGTGCAACAACTGGCGACCACGCTGCCGCCCAATTTGTATCTGCGTGACTGGACCCAGCAGAACAGCAACTGGTTCGCGGCAGTCAAGACCGAGAAACGCATGATGTTCATCATCCTCACGCTGATCATCGCGGTGGCGGCTTTCAACCTGGTCTCGACGCTGGTGATGACGGTGACCGACAAGCAGGCCGATATTGCGATCCTGCGCACGCTGGGCGCTTCGCCCGGTTCGATCATGAAGATTTTCATGATCCAGGGCGCGCTGGTGGGTCTGATCGGCACCGCCATCGGGGTCGGGGCCGGCGTGCTGGTGGCCTTGAACATCGACGTCATCGTGCCGTTTATCGAAAACCTGCTGCACGTGCAGTTCCTGCCCAAGAGCGTGTACGTGATTACCGAATTGCCGTCAGACTTGCGCTGGCCGGATGTCGGGACTATCGGCGGTGTCGCCGTGGTGCTGGCCTTCCTGGCGACTTTGTATCCGAGCTGGTGGGCTGCCCGGGTGAAACCTGCTGAGGCATTGCGTTATGAGTAAGCCAAATAATCAGAGCAACAATCAAATCGTTCTATCCTGCCGTGGTTTAGGAAAAACCTTCACCCAAGGTAGTTATTCGGTGAAAGTATTGAACGGCATCGATATCGATGTCGCCAAAGGCGAACAAGTGGCGATCGTCGGTGCGTCCGGCTCGGGCAAGTCGACCCTGTTGCATTTGCTGGGCGGCCTGGATGCGCCGACCGCCGGCAATGTCAGCCTGCTGGGCAAGGACTTTACGACGCTGGGAGAAAAGACGCGCGGCGACTTGCGCAATAACGCGCTCGGCTTCGTCTATCAGTTCCATCATCTGCTGCCGGAATTTTCGGCGCTGGATAACGTTGCCATGCCGTTGATGATTCGCCGCCTCAAGCGTAGCGATGCACAACAGCAGGCGCGCGAAATCCTGGCCCGGGTCGGCCTGGCGGAGCGCGTGATTCATGTCCCGGGTGAACTGTCCGGCGGCGAGCGCCAGCGGGTAGCGCTGGCACGGGCGCTGGTTACCCAGCCGGCTTGCGTGCTGGCTGACGAGCCAACCGGCAACCTGGACCGCGCCACCGCGCAGATGACTTTCGACCTGATGCTGGAGTTGTCGCAAACCTTGGGCACCGCGTTCGTGATCGTCACCCATGACATCGAGCTGGCGCGCCGCTGCGGCCGCATCCTGCGGCTTTCGGATCGCGGGCTGGAACCGTATCAGGACTGAGCCGAAGAGGTCGGGGCCGGCGTCGAATGATTGCCGGCTTCCTTGTCCTTGTCACTCTCTTGCAGGCTACCGAAAAACAGAGCGTACTGGCGCGTGAATTGCGCCCCGAAAAAGAAAATCTGCGCCGAGTAATAAATCCATAGCAATAACGCAATCACTGAGCCGGCAGCGCCGTAGCTGGAAGCGATACCGCTGTTGCCAAGGTAGATGCCAATCAGGTATTTGCCCAGTACGAACAGGGCGGCGGTACCTACCGAGCCTATCCAGACATCGCGCCAAGGTAATTTGACCTGTGGCAGCATCTTGTAGATCGAAGCGAACAGGCTGGCGATCACGGCAAACGCAAACAGATGCGACAGCGGTGAAACAATCACTGTCAGACTGAGCCACATGCCCCCCAGGTATTTTGCCAGCAGCGCCAGCGCAGCGCTCACCGCCAGCGAGGTGAGCAGCAGGAACGCCAGCACCAGGATCAGTCCGAACGACAGCAGCCGGGTACGGATCAGCGTCACGATGCCGGAGTGGCGGGTGAGCGGGACGTACCAGATCTCGTCCAGGCTATCCTTCAGCTCGGAGAATACGGTAGTGGCGCCGATCAGCAGCACCGCTACCGCAATCATCGCGGCGATGGGGCCGGAACGATTGTCATGGGCTGCCGCCAGCAGCAACTGGATGGCGTCGGCGCCGGTCGGGCCGATCAGGCCGGACAACTGGCCGAAAATTTCCCCGCGCGCAGCCTGCTCTCCAAATACCGCGCCGGCAATAGCAATTACCAGTATCAGCATGGGCGCCATCGAGAACAGCGTGTAGAAGGCCAGGGCCGCACCTTTGCTGCCAGAACGCTGCTTGAACCATTCCTGCAGGGTGCCGGCCAGCATCGCCTGGATGCGTTGACGTGCGGGGAGTTTTGTCATTTATGCCGCCATTCGCTTTGGATTAAGCCGCTTTAAGCCACTACATGCCAAACCTGCTATGTTCGTAGCGTGGATCAGGGCCGTTTTCGAGTTTGCGCACAATCCCGCTGTCGTCGAAATAAACCGTCATCATCGAGTTCCAGACGCCGCTTTCCTTGTAGCCGTAGTTCCAGCCGTTCAGTTTCACGCGGTCGTAGTAGATGGTTTCGATCGGCTTGCCGATGGTCCGCAAGACATCGTTCTGATTGAACTGATTCACTTTGATGGTGGCGAATTTTTCCAGAGTCAGTACTTGCTCATATGAAACCAGCTTGTGGTCCGGGCCGATTTTTGCCATGAAAGTCGCCTGGCCAAACGGGCCGCGTGAATATTCCAATAATACATCATTGCCGTCCTGATAAGATCCGGTCGGTTTCCCCAGGCGGGCCAGCACCTGCGCCTCCGGTTCGCCGGGATTGACCGGCGGCGCCAGGAGCGAGGCGCAACCGCCAAGGCTAAGCAACAAACCGGCTAGCAGGGTGGGAAAAAAGTGCTTCATGGCAATTCTCCAATATTGATTGTTGTCGGGTGCGCTAACTATTTGAATCAGCAGGATTTTTGCTATATACTGCGCGTCTGGTCATTCGACCGGATTTTTTAATTGTTTGTTCACGGTGCATAGGGTTACGTACTCTGTACACCGCTTGTGAAAGGTAAAGCATGACTATCGAAAAAACAGCCAAGGCCGCTATTATCACTGATAATGCGCGCGGTCAAAACGACACCGGCTCCCCAGAGGTGCAAGTTGCGCTGCTGACTGCCCGTATCAATGACTTGAACGGTCACTTCAAAGCCCACGCTAAGGATCATCATTCCCGCCGCGGCCTGATCATGATGGTTAACCGTCGTAAAAGCCTGCTGTCCTACCTCAAAGGTAAGGATCTGAACCGTTACCGCTCGCTGATCGAAAAACTCGGCTTGCGTAAGTAATAGTAAGTGCGCGACTCCTCGTCGGCCCGCGATATTTTTAACGACATCCAGTTTCGATATTTCGTGACGATGTCCGTGGTCCGTCGATAAGTTGAAAAAAATGCCTGTATCAGTCTCTGATGCGGGCATTTTTGCTTTTGGCGGCTTGCTTATCTGCACAAGTTTTACAAAGTTAGAAGTTGGTTCAGTGCAAGGAGACGGCACTCGCTGGTAATGCCTGCGATGTAGTCGTCTGTGGTGAGGTGAACGACAGCGCCTGAAAATCTGTCGGCAAAATGAAAGGATATATTGTGTTTAATAAAGTTACGAAGACATTCCAGTATGGTCAGCATCAAGTTACGCTGGAAACCGGCGAGATCGCTCGCCAAGCCTCCGGCGCAGTGCTGGTATCGATCGAAGATACCGTTGTGCTGGCTACCGTTGTGGCACGCAAAGATGCCAAGCCAGGTCAGGATTTTTTCCCGCTGACCGTTGATTATGTTGAAAAGACTTACGCTGCTGGCCGTATCCCGGGCGGTTTCTTCAAACGCGAAGGCCGTCCTTCCGAAAAAGAAACCCTGACATCGCGCCTGATCGATCGTCCGATCCGTCCGTTGTTCCCGGAAGGCTACCTGAATGAAGTGCAAGTCATCATTCACGTGTTGTCGGTCAATCCTGAAATCGATCCTGATATCGCTGCAATGATCGGCGCTTCGGCTGCCTTGTCGGTTGCCGGTATTCCTTTCGCCGGCCCGGTTGGCGCTGCGCGCGTTGGTTATATCGACGGCCAGTACGTCTTGAACCCGACCACTTCGCAACTGACCAAGTCAGCCATGGACCTGGTGGTTGCCGGTACTGAAACTGCAGTGCTGATGGTGGAATCCGAAGCCAGGCAATTGTCCGAAGAAATCATGCTGGGCGCGGTTGTTTTCGGCCACGAGCAATCGAAGGCGGTTATCAACGCGATCCACGAACTGGTACGCGACGGCGGCAAGCCTGAAGTCGAATGGAGCCCGGCGCCGAAGAACGACGCACTGATCGCTCGCGTTGCGCATTTCGGTGAAGCCAAGCTGCGTGAAGCTTATCAAACCAAAGACAAGCAAGCCCGTACGACCAAGCTGAAAGACGCTTTCGCTGAAGTCAACACGGCACTGGCTGCTGAAGCTGCATCGATTGGCGCTGCTGCACCTGACTCTTCGGAAGTCAGCGGCATCCTGTTTGACCTGGAAGCCAAGATCGTCCGTTCGCAGATCCTCGAAGGCGAGCCGCGTATCGACGGCCGCGACACACGTACCGTGCGTCCGATCACGATCCGCACTGGCGTCTTGCCGCGTACCCACGGTTCGGCACTGTTCACCCGCGGTGAAACCCAGGCGCTGGTAGTTGCCACGCTGGGTACCGCACGCGACGAACAAAAGATCGACGCGCTGATGGGCGAATATTCGGACCGTTTCATGCTGCATTACAACATGCCACCGTTCGCAACCGGCGAAACCGGCCGCGTAGGTACGCCTAAGCGCCGTGAAATCGGCCATGGCCGTCTGGCCAAGCGCGCACTGCAAGCAGCATTGCCGGCGCCGGAAGATTTCAGCTACTCGGTACGCCTGGTGTCGGAAATCACCGAATCCAACGGTTCGTCGTCGATGGCTTCGGTCTGCGGCGGCTGCCTGGCATTGATGGATGCCGGTGTGCCGATGCAAGCACACGTTGCCGGTATCGCCATGGGCCTGATCAAGGAAGGCAGCAAATTCGCCGTCCTGACCGACATCCTGGGCGACGAAGATCACCTCGGCGACATGGACTTCAAGGTAGCCGGTACCGCTAACGGTATCACTGCTTTGCAAATGGATATCAAGATCCAGGGCATCACCAAGGAAATCATGCAGGTCGCATTGGCGCAAGCTAAAGAAGGCCGCATCCATATCCTCGGCAAAATGCAAGAAGCGGTACCGCACGGTAAAACCGAGCTGTCCGATTTCGCACCACGCCTGATCACCGTCAAGATCAATCCGGAAAAAATCCGTGACGTGATCGGCAAGGGCGGCGCTGTGATCCGCGCGTTGACTGAAGAAACCGGTACCCAGATCGATATCAGCGACGAAGGCGTCGTGACTATCGCTTCGGTGGATGCTGCTGCAGGCCAGGAAGCCAAGCGTCGCATCGAAGAACTGACGGCTTCGGTTGAAGTCGGCAAGGTCTACGAAGGTACTGTCTTGAAGCTGCTGGATTTCGGCGCAATCGTGCAAGTATTGCCGGGCAAAGACGGTCTGCTGCACATCAGCCAGATCGCCAATGAACGCGTGAATGCGGTTGCAGATTACCTGAAAGAAGGCCAGCAAGTGCGTGTCAAGGTTCTCGAAACCGATGACCGCGGCCGTTTGAAACTGTCGATGAAGGCAGCCCAATCTGACGAAGGCGGCGAAGCTGCTCCGGCAGCGGCGCAGTAATCCAGCGGTTAAAAAATGCCCGGGATGCAGATGCATCCCGGGCATTTTTACGTTTACCCGATACAAAGGAGGTAGGGTGGGCACGTATGCCCACGCGTGAACTCACGCCATGTATATGCGTATTGACGCGCCGCAAAGGGGCGCTCTCCGGATATCACGGTAACGCGTGGGCATACATGCCCACCCTACGCGAAAAAAAAGCCGCCGGAGAGTGGCTCTCGGGCGGCTTTTTATCGTTGAAACCGGGCTTAATCGAATACTGGCGATTCCACACCCAAAATCTTGTGCAGCTTCGGCGATGTGGTGGTGTACTGCATGTGGATCTTCTTGTCCGGGAAGATGTACGGCGCAGCGCCGAATGCAGCCAATGCAGCTTCATGGAAGCCCGACAGGATCAGTTTCTTCTTGCCCGGGTAGGTGTTGATATCGCCGACCGCGAAGATGCCTGGCACATTGGTTTCGAACTTCTCGGTATCGACCACGCGCAGTTGCTTACGCTCGATATCCAGGCCCCATTCAGCGATCGGGCCGAGTTTTGGCGACAGGCCGAAGAACACCAGCAGGGTATCCAGCGGCAGGCGGCGGGTGACGCCATCCGGGCCGGTGACCTTGATTTCGCTGAGTTTGCCGTCTTTGGCTTCGTGGCCGGTGACCTGGCCAACCAGGAATTGCATTTCGTAGGCTTCGCACAAGGCTTTCATCTTGGCCACCGAAGCCGGCGCCGCGCGGAATTCTTCGCGACGGTGCAGCAGTACGACCGATTCCGCCTTGCCGACCAGATCCAGCGCCCAGTCCAGCGCCGAATCGCCGCCGCCGCAGATCACCAGGTTCTTGCCGTGGAACTGGGCCGGATCCTTGACCCGGTAGAACAGTTGGGTATTGTCGAACTGATCGATGCCGTCGACCTTGATGGTGCGCGGCTGGAACGAGCCGACGCCGGCTGCGATGAAGATGGTTTTGGTGATGAAACGGGTGCCGGCCGACGTTTCCAGGTCGAAGCGATTATCTTCGCGGCGCGCTACCAGCGTGACTTCCTGGTTCAGGTGGAAGGTCGGCTCGAACGGCTCGATCTGCTTGAGCAGATTATCGGTCAGTTCCTGGCCGGTGCAGACCGGGACTGCCGGAATGTCGTAAATCGGCTTGTCAGGATACAGTTCCACGCACTGGCCGCCGACCACCGGCAGGGAGTCGATGACATGGGCCTTGATTTCCAGCAGGCCGAGTTCGAAGACCTGGAACAGGCCCACCGGACCGGCGCCGACGATGACGGCATCGGTCTCGATCGGTGTGCTGTTGGCGGAGTTGAGTGCTGCAAGCTTGACGTTGGTATCCATAACGACGATCTGATTCCTGTTTCAGTTGGGTCCCCCAAAACGCCGTGGCGGTGTACTTGCGATGGCTGCGACGGCGATTGGATTAAAATTTCGCGAATTTCTGTCTGACGGCGAATAAATGCTGCACTGTGGCTGGGGGCAATGGCCTGGCTTAAATTGGTGGCTTGGCGCCATGCTGCACCGGGCCGCCATTCAAGCGGCGGCCAAGAGGCAGCTTAACGTTGCAAAAATTCCAGTTTTTCTTTTACATCTTTCCATTCCTCGGCTTCTGCCAAAGGTGCAATGGTCTTGGTGATCGATGGCCAATGGCGCGACAGATCTTCATTCAGCTTGATGAAATGCAGCTGATCCGCAGGCACGTCTTCTTCGGCGTAGATGGCGTTCACCGGGCACTCGGCGACGCAGACTGCGCAATCGATGCACTCGTCGGGGTCGATCGACAGGAAATTCGGGCCTTGCCGGAAGCAATCAACCGGGCATACATCCACGCAGTCGGTATAGCGGCAGCGAATGCAGGATTCGGTCACAACGTGGGTCATAACAACAGTCCTATCTGTAATAATGGTCTTGAGGCGGCGGCAGGGGTTTTCCAGCAAGCGGCGCTGTTCTACGCACCCTGTCGCAAAGCCTTGTATTTTAAGGTAATTCTAGGTTTCCCACAAACAGCTGTTATATAGAATCCATATAAGCAAATGTGAAATTCACATTAGCCGCAAATGCCGTTGTTATTCGCAGTTTTACCATATCCATCCAAGGTTTTTCGAGGCAGCAGCAGGATTGCTTGCGCGAACTTGGCAAAATGGCTATCGTAATTGCATTTGTTGCTATAGGATAATTATGTCATCTTCCACGGAAGGTTCCACCAAAGCCATATTTTATGCTTTGGGCGCCAACGGCGGGATTGCTCTGGCCAAGTTTGCCGCCTCGATCTATACCGGCTCCGGCGCCATGCTGGCGGAAGCCATTCATTCTCTGGCCGATTGCACCAACCAGGTATTTTTGCTGATCGGCTTGAAAGAAGCCAAGAAACCGGCCAACACCTCCCATCCGATGGGTTATGCGCGCGTGGTTTATTTTTGGGCGATGATGGTAGCGCTGCTGTTATTTTTTGTCGGCGGGGCGTTTTCGGTCATGGAAGGCATCGAGCATTTCAAACATCCGCAGCCGATCAGCGCTCCCTGGATAGCCTTGGGCGTGCTGGGGGTGTCGGTGGTGCTGGAAGCAATTTCCCTGCGCGGAGCGATGGTGGAAATCCGCAAGATTTCGCAGGGCAAGCCATTCATGCGATGGTTTCGCGAAACCCGGCAGTCGGAACTGATGGTGGTGGCAGGTGAGGATATCGCCGCGCTGGCGGGTCTGGCGTTGGCATTTGGCGCCGTCCTGATGACCGTGATCACCGGTAATCCGCTGTGGGACGCCTGCGGCACGATTGCGGTTGGCGTGTTGCTGATGGTGGTCGCGGTGATGGTGATACGCGAGGTGAAAGCCATGGTCACCGGCGAGTCCGCCGCACCTGAGGTGCATGCGGCCATCAAGGCGCATATCGAAGCGGACGCCGATGTGGCGAGCATCAGGAATCTGATTTCGATGCAATGGGGCGAGCAAGTCATGATTGCGGTGCAAGCCGTGATGCGGCCACAGTCTTCCGATGTGGCGCTGGTCGATGCGATCAACCGCATCGAGGCCGGGATCCAGCAACGCTGGCCGCAGGTGCACTGGTGTTTCTTCGAGCCCGACCATGCGCTGTTGAAAGACGCTGCTGCCGGAGTTGAATAAGCAAGCCACAATATTTTTTCGTCAGGGAGCATTGCCATGAGCCAGCATCTGCCGCAGTTTCTTCCGCAATCGCTTCGGCAATTTCGCCGTGTGTCGCTGATGCTGGTGTTCGCCATGCCAGCCTTGCCGGCGTATGCCGCGGGGCCGCTCACGACGCCTAATCCCGTGATCCAGTCGAATGCCACCAGCTCCGGGAGCATCCAAAATAGCCAGTCGGCGGAAGATAAAAAGAAATTGCTAGCTGCGCCTGAAGCGGACGCGCAGGCAAACCCAGCCGGCAGCGGCCTGATTTTCCAGGGTAGCAATTATTGCGACGATTTGCAGCAGCAAATCAAGCGTGCCCAACCAGCCCCTGACCGCTTGAAGCAAACCGCGAGTGGTAACGTCACGCAATACGACGACCGCAGCAAGCTGGAAGCGCGCTATCGCAGCGAATGCATCAAATAAACTGCTTGCCGCCGTTTTGCCTGGCTGCTGTTGTAAGATGCGAAATCGATTCCAGGCAATCCGGCAGCAGCCATTTTTCCAGCCATCACCGTCCCGCATTCACATACCATGATCATTACTTCGCTGCTCGACACAGACTTATATAAATTCACGATGATGCAGGTGGTATTGCATCATTTTCCCGCAGCAGAAGTGGAGTATCGCTACAAATGCCGTAACAAGGGCGTGGACCTGCGGCCTTACGTCGATGAAATCCGCGATGAAATCGCCGGCCTGTGCCGTCTGCGCTTCCAGGAGCAGGAACTGGCTTATCTCAGCAGCCTGCGTTTCATCAAGAGCGATTTCATCGATTTCCTGAGCCTGTTTCATCTGCAGCAAAAATATATCACCGTGCAGCCGTCGGCAGCGGATAACGGCGAAATCGATATCGTGATCAAAGGGCCGTGGCTGCATACGATCCTGTTTGAGGTGCCGGTGCTGGCGATCGTCAATGAAGTTTATTTCCGTGCCACGCAGACTGCGCCGGATTATCTGGAAGGGCGCAAACGCCTGCAAAGCAAGATGGCGTTGATCCGCGACGATGCCGCCATGGCCGGCTGCAATATAGCCGATTACGGCACGCGCCGCCGTTTTTCCCGTACCTGGCACGAGGAAGTGGTGCAGACCTTGCAGCGCGATTTCGCGCAACATCTGGTCGGGACCTCCAACGTCTATTTCGCCATGAAATTCGGCATGACGCCGCTGGGCACCATGGCGCATGAGTATTTGCAAGCCTGCCAGTCGCTCGGCCCGCGCTTGCGCGACTCGCAGATTTTCGGGTTTGAAATGTGGGCCAAGGAATATCGCGGCGATCTCGGCATTGCTTTATCCGATGTCTACGGCATGGCGGCATTCCTGCGCGACTTCGATCTGTACTTCTGCAAATTGTTCGACGGTGCGCGCCATGATTCCGGCGATCCGTTCGAATGGGGCGAGCGCCTGATCAAACACTATCAGGACAATCGTGTCGATCCGGCGACCAAGTCCCTGGTGTTTTCCGATAGCCTCGATTTCGGCAAGGTCAACGAGTTGTATCTGCGGTTCAAGGACCGGACCCGGGTGGCGTTTGGCGTGGGGACCAATCTGACCAACGACCTGGGCTACACGCCATTGCAAATCGTCATAAAGATGGTGCGCTGTAACGGCCAGCCGGTCGCCAAGCTGTCGGATACGCCGTCCAAGAATATATGCGACGACCAGGCTTATCTGAACTACCTGCGCCAGGTTTTCGAGATCGCCGATCCTGTTGTTGCAGCAACATAGTGCGCGTCTTTGTTATTTATTTGATATCTATTTTGTGCTAGAATAGCCCGCGCCTTGATCAGGCATCGATCGATCACCTTATCCGGAAGACTACATTGCATAAAAAAATCCTCGCTACCTTGATTGCCTTCCTGCCAGTAGTTGCGCAGGCAGCAGAACTGGACGGCGCCCAGCTGTCAGCCTGGTGGGGCGTCCCTTTCATGGGCTTGCTACTGTCGATTGCGCTCGGGCCCCTGTTGGCGCCGACCTTCTGGCACCATCATTTCGGCAAGATTACGGTAGTCTGGTCGCTGGCTTTCCTGATTCCGTGCGCACTGGCGTTTGGCGTGCCGACAGCGGCCGCCGGCGTGGTGCATGCCTTCATGGCAGAGTATTTTCCCTTCATTATTTTGTTGCTCGCCTTGTACGTGGTGGCCGGTGGCATATGTTTGCGCGGTAATCTGCATGGAACGCCGGCCTTGAATACAGGTTTGCTGGCAATCGGCACCCTGCTGGCCAGCCTGATGGGCACCACCGGCGCTTCCATGCTGCTGATCAGGCCTTTGATCCGCGCCAACGACAATCGCAAGCATGTGGTGCATATCGTCGTATTCTTCATTTTCCTGGTGGCCAATGCCGGCGGCGCCTTGACCCCGCTTGGCGATCCACCCTTGTTCCTGGGGTTCTTGAAGGGCGTGGATTTTTCCTGGACCCTGAAGAACATCTTTGGCGAAACCATGTTCATGTGGGGTTCGCTGCTGCTGATTTTCTATTGCCTCGACCGTTTTTATTTCCATAAGCGCGAAGAGGAATTCGCACCTTCGCTGGACCCAACGCCGGACGACGCCAGGCTGCGCTTCGAAGGAAAATTCAACTTTTTCCTGCTGGCGGTAGTCGTCCTGCTGGTGCTGATGAGCGGCTTCTGGAAGCCTGGAATCAGCTATGACATCTACGGCACGTCGGTGGAGTTGCAGAATTTGCTGCGGGATGGTTTGCTGGTCGTAGTGATCCTGGTTTCGCTCTGGCTGACGCCTAAGATCGCCCGCGAAGGCAATGATTTCAGCTGGGGACCGATTCTTGAGGTAGCCAAATTGTTTGCCGGGATCTTTGTCACCATCGCACCGGTGATCGCCATGCTGCGCGCCGGCGAGCACGGCGCTTTCGGTTTGGTGGTCAGCGCTGTCACCGGCGCCGATGGCCAGCCCAATAACATCATGTATTTCTGGGCCACCGGCATACTGTCCTCCTTCCTCGATAATGCGCCGACCTATCTGGTATTCTTTAACACAGCTTCCGGCGACGCCGCTGAATTGATGACCAGGCTGGCTGCGACACTGGCGGCGATTTCCTGCGGCGCGGTGTTCATGGGCGCCAACAGCTACATCGGTAACGCTCCGAACCTGATGGTGAAAGCCATCGCCGAAGAGCGCGGCATCCGCATGCCGTCTTTCTTCGGTTACATGGGTTGGGCTTGCGTGGTATTGTTGCCATTGTTTGTGATAATGACGTTGATTTTTTTCCGTTAATGGCAGAACGATGAAACCAAAGATATTGATGGCGCGCGCGGTGTTTCCTGATGTAATCGCAAGATTGCAGCAGCACTTCGAAGTGGAAAGCAATCAGGAAGACCGCATCTTCAGCGCTGCAGAGCTGGCTGAAAAATTGCACGACAAGGACGGTGTGATCGCCACCGCCAGTGAACGCATCTCAGCTGAATTGCTGCAGGCAAGTCCGCGCCTCAAAGCGGTGTGCAATCAAGCTGTCGGTTACAACAATATCGATGTCGTCGCGGCCACCAAGGCCGGGGTGATGGTGACCAATACACCGGATGTGCTGAACGAAACCACTGCCGATTTCGGCTGGGCTTTGCTGATGTCTACCGCGCGCCGGGTCACCGAGGCAGAGCACTGGCTGCGCGCAGGCCATTGGAAACAATGGCGCTACGACAGTTTCCTCGGTGCAGACGTGCATGGCGCCACGCTGGGCATCATCGGCATGGGACGTATCGGCCAGGCGATTGCGCGGCGTTCGATGGGTTTCGATATGCAAGTGCTGTATCACAATCGTTCACGCCTGGCGCCAGAGCAGGAGGCGCGCGCTAACAATGCGCGTTATGTCAGCAAGGAAGAGTTGTTGGCAACTGCCGACCATGTGATTCTGGTGCTGCCGTACTCGAAAGAATCGCATCACACCATCGGCGCTGCCGAGTTGGCGTTAATGAAGCCTGGAGCGACTCTGGTAAATCTGGCGCGCGGTGGCATTGTCGACGACCTGGCGCTGATTGCCGCATTGCGCGACAAGAAAATTGCGGCTGCCGGACTCGATGTATTCGAAAACGAACCGGCCTTGCATCCGGATTTCCTGGAATTGTCGAATGTGGTGTTGACGCCGCATATTGCCAGCGCCTCCGAGCCTACACGGCGGGCGATGGCCGACTGTGCGGCGGATAACTTGCTGGCGGCATTGTTGCCGACGGCAGAGCGGAAATGGCCGCCGAACCTGCTCAACCCCGAAGTGCTGGGCCGGATTACGTTGAGTTAGTACGGCGGCTCGGATTCTGATTTAGTCTTTCAGGCCTTCGACCAGATCGATATATTGCTGTTGGGCGTCGGCCTGGCTGGTGCCTTTCAGCTCATTCCATGCATCCCATTTGGCGCGGCCGACAAAATCCGTCATGCCAGGGCGCTCGCCCTGGACGTCGCCGCTGCTGCCTTGTTTAAACAGCGAATACATTTTCAACATGGTCATGTTGTCAGGGCGCTCGCTCAATGTCTTTGAGTCGGCCTGGGCTTGTTCGAACTGGGCTTGGAGGGTCATAAGAGTCTCGTAAGGATAGAGGGAGAATTTTGAATCGATCGAATCAATCGATTCAATCGGTAACGGCGCCAACTACCGCGGAACCCGCTTTCACGGTGCCTTCGACCACGGTCGAGGCAACGCCGACGGCGGCGCTGCCAACGCTGATGCCGGCGCCGACCACGCTAGTGGTGACGCTGACGACGGTACAGCCGGCCAACAGCGGCAACGCCACCAGTGATGAGGCTATGCAGCTGAGATTTAGAACGGCATCAGGCAAACTGAATTTTTTCATTGGACGGCCGTTGCGATTGTCGGGTGAGACGCGCTTACACGCCCAGTAGTTCAACTTCAAAAATCAGGGTAGCGTTTGGCGGAATCACGCCACCGGCGCCGCGTGGGCCATAACCCAGCGCTGACGGAATGATCAGCGTGCGCACGCCGCCGATTTTCATGCCTTGTACGCCTTCGTCCCAACCTTTGATGACATGGCCGGCGCCCAGCGGGAATTCGAACGGATCGCCGCGATCCTTGCTGGAGTCGAATTTCTTGCCTGCGCTGCCGTCGGAATTTTGCAACCAGCCGGTGTAATGCACGCTCACATGATCGCCTGCTTTGGCTTCAGCGCCTTGGCCGACGGTGAGATCTTCATACTGCAGGCCGGAAACGGTAGTGGTGGTCGACATGGGAATCCTTTTTAAGTAGTCAATAAGTGCCAGGCAGCGCAAGAGTTAACGCTCGAGCCAGCCGCCCTGCCAAGTAGTGCAGTGTAAACCAAAATTCAGCCAGCAATCCATGCGGCGAGGCAATCTAGTGGGTTGTCTCGGCACGCCGGCAAAAGTCATTTAAATCTATAGGTGGCATTCATGCGCGGTAAAATAGTTCCTTTTGCTTCTCAGAGTTTCCTTATGTTCGTTGTTACGTCTGTTTTTGTTCGTCGTTCCGTTGTAGCCGCTTGCGGCTTGTTGACCGCATTTTCCACTTTCGCGGCAGCGCCTGTCGCCGCAACGCCCGTTCTTCCTGCTACCGCCAACAACAATACAGTGGTCGTGCTGAATTCGCGCGATGCCACCATTACTTTGCTGGACCAGACAACTTACAAGGAAATCGGTACATTTCCAGTCGGCAAGGAGCCGCATCACCTGATGCCGACCCCGGACAACAAATCGCTGATCGTGGCCGCCGCCACCGGCAATTCGCTCTTGTTCCTGGACCCCAAGAGCGGGCAGATCCAGAATCAGGTGAAGGATATTGTCGACCCTTACCAAATCGGCTTTTCGCCCAATCAGAAATGGTTTATTGCCAACGGCCTGCGCCTTGACCGTATCGATATTTATGGCTACGACGGCAGGAATCTGAAACTGGCCAAGCGCCTGCCGTTGCCGGCCATGCCTAGCCATATGGCATTCACCACTGACAGTTCACTGGCTTTCATCAGCCTGCAAGGGAGTGACGAACTGGCCGCAGTCGATCTGGCAACGCAAAAAGTGAAATGGACCATGCCCGTCGGCAAGCAGCCTGCCGGCGTGTACATGACGCCGGATAACAAGTATCTGCTGGTAGGCGTGATGGGCAGCGACTACGTTGCCGTGATCGATTGGCGCACCCAGAAGATCATCAAGAAAATCAAGACCGGCGACGGCGCGCACAATTTTCGTCCGCAAGGCGATAATCGTCATCTGTTCGTCTCCAACCGGGTCGCCGGCACCATCAATGTACTCGATTTGAACACGCTGGAAAGCGTTGGCAGCATTGCCGTTCCCGGCGGACCGGACTGCATGGAAGTGACAGCAGACGGCAAGACCATGTGGGTCACCCAGCGCTGGCTCAAGCAGGTTTCGGTGGTTGATTTGACAACGCGCAAAGTAATCAAGTCGATTCCGGTGGGGCGCTCGCCGCACGGCATCTATTTTCATAATCGTGCTTCTGAAGTGTGAAGCATATGTTTCCCTGCGTGTTTCCCGCAACCCGGCATAGTTTATTGGCGGCAGCCGTGGCACTGGCAACATTGGCGCCGGCCACGCTGTCACTGGCACAATCGGCACAATCGCCCAAAGCATGCAGCAGCGGCACGCTTTACCTGAGTTTCGATACTGGCAGCCAGTCGCAAGCCGAGTACATCGCCCAGACCCTGAGGCGGCATCACATCAAGGCCACTTTTTTCATGGCCAATGAAAAAACCGTGAATGGCGATTACACGCTAGACCCTGCCTGGGCGCCGTTCTGGAAATCGCTGGTGGCTGACGGCCATGCGTTCGGTACCCATACTTTCGATCATGTCTACGCCAAGCGCGACCTGGCCGATGGCAAGATCGAAGTGAAGCCGCAGTTCGGCGCCAATGGAGGCAAGCTGCTGGCCTGGACACCGCAGCAATATTGCGACGAACTCAATCGCGTCGACCAGCGTTTCCAAACTCTCACCGGTACCCATATCGACCGTTTCTGGCGCACTCCCGGTGGCCATCTGACACCGCACACGCTGGCGGCAGGAGAGGCCTGCGGCTACAAGCATGTGGCATGGGCCGAAGCAGGTTTCTCCGGTGACGAACTGCCCAGCGATAAATGGCCGAATCAGATGCTGCTGGAACGCATGCTGAAAAATCTCAAGGATGGTGATATCGTCATGGCGCATCTGGGAATCTGGTCACGCAAGGATCCTTGGGCGCCGGCGGTGCTGGAACCCTTGATCAGCGGCTTGGAGAAAAAGGGTTTCTGTTTTGCGACGCTGCGCGACCATCCGGCCTACAAGGGCAACTTGAAAGGGCCGGTCGCCGAGACTAAAGCAGGAAAGGCGCGTAAGGCATCATGATAAATACCTTGGTGGACTGGTTTGCAAGCGCCCAGGCCTGGCTGTTCCAGGCCGTGGTGCAGCCGCTCATGTTTCATGCAGGTTTTAGCGAATATCTGGAAGACGCCTTCGATGGCACTGAATGGTTCCTGATCGGCGTCTGCGAGTTGATCGTCCTGTTTCTCATCCTGCGGCCGCTGGAAGCGGTGATTCCAGTACATGCCTTTACCGACCGCCGCGCACGCTGGACCGATTTCATTTATACCGTGTTATACCGTCTCGGTGCTTTTTCGTTGCTGGTGTTTTTCCTGGTCGATCCGCTGATGGCAAAAGTCACTGAGGTGTTGCACCTGCAGGGGCTCAACCCGTTCAACCTGGAAAACCTGTTGCCAGGTTTTACCGACCAGCCTTTGATTACCTTCCTGATGTATCTGCTGGTGCTCGACCTGTGCGAATACTGGTATCACCGCGCGCAGCACAATGTCGGCTGGTTATGGGGTTTGCACAGCTTGCATCACAGCCAGCAAAACATGAACCTGTGGAGCGACGATCGCAATCATCTGCTGGATGGGTTGATTCACGATGTCGTGCTGGCCCTGGTAGCGCTGGCGATCGGCGTCGAACCCGCACAATACGTGCTGCTGGTGTCAGTCACGCGCATGTTGCAAAGTCTGCAACATGCCAATGTGCGCATTCACTTTGGCCGTTTGGGCGACGCCATTGTCGTCTCGCCGCGCTTTCATCGCTGGCACCACGCAATCGGCATCGGCCATGAAAGCAAAGGGCGGGGCACATTGGGCGGCCATAATTTCGGCGTGCTGTTTGCGTTCTGGGATCTCTTGTTTCGCAGCGCCTGGTTCGGCAAGACCTTCGAACATACCGGGGTGCGCGACCAGTTGCCGACGGCAAGCAGGCCGGCCCGCGACTATGGCCGCGGTTTCTGGTCGCAGCAATGGCTGGGCCTGAAGCGCATGGTTGAATTTGCCAGAAAGCCGTCCCGCTGATGCGCCCGGTACTGGTAGCCTTCGGCCGGGCTTTATTGTCGCAACTGCATTACCGCATGCTGATGCTGACTTTCTTGCCATTTGTGTTGTCGGTGCTGATCTGGGGGCTGGCCCTGTGGTGGGGTTTGCAACCGATGATCGATTGGCTGCAAAAGAATTATTTTGCCAGCAACGATGGCTGGGGCATCGCCAACTACGTCCCCGCCTGGCTCGGCCTGGGCGCGCTCAAGACCGTTATCGTGCCGTGGCTGGCATTGTGGGCTCTGCTGCCGCTGATGATTCTGACCGCCTTGCTGTTCGTCGGTGCGTTTGCCTTGCCGGCAACTGCGCGCCACGTCGGCCGCCGTCACTTCCCTGAGCTAGAGCAGCGCAAGGGTGGCTCGGTGCTTGGCAGCGTGTGGACTTCGTTCACCGCCTTCCTGTTGTTTTGCGTATTGTGGCTGGTGACTTTGCCGCTGTGGCTGATACCGCCGTTCGCCTTCCTGATCCCGCTGGTATTGTGGGGCTGGCTGACGTATCGGGTGTTCGCCTATGAAGCCTTGGCAGCGCATGCCGACAAGGAAGAAATGCGGGCGCTGCTACGGATTCATCGCTGGCCTTTGTTGCTTATCGGCGTGATTGCCGGCGCCATGGGGGCGGCGCCAACCATATTGTGGCTGGGTGGCGCTTTGTGGCTGGTGATTTTCCCCTTGCTGGCAGCCGGTTCCATCTGGCTCTACGTTCTGGTTTTTGTATTCACCGGTTTGTGGTTTGAGTATTATTGCCTGGCGGCGCTGGCCAAATATCGGGCGGCGGGCGAGGCTGCTATCATTATCGCTGAGCGTCACGACAGCCGGGTGATTCACCAATTGTCCGATGCTACGGATACATCGTCGCCGGATTAGGTTTGATGTGCCGGTAAAGATTCGATTCGGAGTTAAGATTTGTATAGAATACCTTAGCGTTATTCCCAGATTTATTATCTTTCTGCTACATATTTCTACTCATCTTCAGCTCATCTTCAAATAAGCGGCGATCCCCATGGCAATCGGACTTATCATCATCGGCGACGAAATCCTGTCAGGCAGGCGAGTCGATAAACACTTTCCGAAAATACTGGAAATGCTTTCCGCCCGCGGTTTAAGCCTGGACTGGGCAGAATACATAGGCGACGATCCGGCCCGCATTACGGCGACGCTGAAACGTACATTCGCCAGCGACGATATCGTGTTTTGTACCGGCGGCATCGGCGCCACGCCAGACGATCACACGCGTCAATGTGCAGCGGCGGCGCTTGGCGTGCCGCTGGTATTGCATCCGGAAGCGCGCGAGAAAATCCGTGAACGGATTGCCGACACCGCGCGCGACGCCGGGTCGGAACCTGACTACGACACGCCCGATAACCTGCACCGGCTGAAGATGGGCGAGTTTCCGCAGGGCGCCGCCATCATTCCCAATCCGTTTAACAAGATTCCTGGTTTTTCGGTGCCGCACCAAGGCGCGGGCGCACATTATTTTGCGCCGGGTTTTCCGGTGATGGCCTGGCCCATGTTCGAGTGGGTACTGGATACGTATTACGCAGACCGATTCCATCAGAATCCGCAGCTGGAGCAATCGGTGCTGGTGTTCGAAGCCATGGAGTCGACTCTGACACCGCTGATGGAAGCCATCGAGATGGAATTTCCCTTGGTTAAGGTATTCAGCCTGCCGCACGTTGGCGATGCCAACACCCGGCGTCACATCGATCTCGGCGTAAAGGGTGAACCGGTGCAGAGCGCAGCAGCATTCAAGAAAATGCTGTCCGGCCTCGATCAGCTTAAGGCAGAGTACCGGCCGGCTTAGTGGCCGGACGGAGCCATTTTCTATTCCAATTTATTCTCGCTACTTCTCACTTAACCAAAGCGTTTGCCGCTAGCGATTAACGGCAATCTGCTTCCATCTGATTGATATCACATGTTCGGATTCCTCTTTAAACGCGCTGATCGTAATGCGCCACAACCGGTCGTAGCGCCCCAGGCCGCATTGCGTGCCGAAGCCAAGCAAGTGTCCGACCAGTCTCGGCAGCAAGCGTTGCAACAGGCACAGGCCTTGCCAGACGAAGCTGCGGCGGTCGCGTTCATTTTGCAATCGACGTTTGCCGATGCGCGCTTGTGTGCGGCACAGCAGGTGCAGTCACGCGCAGCTTTGGAACAAGTGCTGCAGGCATGCCGCAATACCGACAGACGGGTTGCCAAACTAATGCAGGGACGGCTGGACAGCGAGCGTCAGCAGCAATTGATCGCCGACAGGGCGGCCGCATCCGTGGCGCAGGCGCAGCGCTTGCAACAAGAGCAGCAGCTGATGCCGAATCAGGTTGCAGAACTGGACCGTGGCTGGGACGCCAAGGATGTGCCAGCCGAATTACTGCAACAGTTTACGCAACTGCGTGCCGCACTCGCCGATCGTTTGACAGCGCAGGCCGACTTGCAACGCAGCGCTATCGGCTCATTGAACAGTGTGCGCACGCTGCACTCACAGGCTAAAACGACGATGGCCATTACGCCCCAGCTCGAGCAGGAGCTGGATGCATTGGAATCGCAAATGGCAATCTGCGCCGGTCACGCGGAAGCGTTGAGCGTGCCGCGTCATCTGGCGGCAGAGTTCACGCAGGAAGCCCAGGGGTTACGCCAACTGCTGTCGACTTTGCAACAGCATCAATCCGCTCTGCAGGCGCGTAACGAAGCGCTGGCAAACTGGGAAACGGCCACCGAGGCGTTGAATCCGGATACGCTGAAAGCCAACTGGTCGGCATTGCCAAAATTG
The DNA here is from genome assembly GCF_018304965.1 of Collimonas antrihumi. GTDB lineage: Bacteria > Pseudomonadota > Gammaproteobacteria > Burkholderiales > Burkholderiaceae_D > Collimonas > Collimonas antrihumi. Next base: position 90,278 of record NZ_JAGQED010000009.1, on the reverse strand, counting down.
CCCGCGGCGCTACTTGACGACGGTTTGGAGCAACGCTATCAGGCGCTGTTGAAGCAACATACGATAGTGCCTGTCAAACCGCAAAAGATTCTTGCTCCCGCCGCATCGGCCGCAGCAACCGAGGCGGCGGAGACAACCGAGCGCCCGCAAATCGCCGAAGCTTTGGATGGCCTTGAAAAAGCCCTGGAAGATGGCGCATTGCAAGTGGCGATGGATTTCGACAAGATATTGCGCGCCATCGATTTCAAGTTGCACAAGCCGAGCGCAACCCAAAACAGTCGCCTGGTGCAAGCGCGTGGCGAGTTGACCCGATTGCAAGGCTGGGCGCGCTGGGGTGGTAATGTCTCGCGCGAAGAGTTGACCAAGGCCGCACAGGAATTGCCGCAGCAGGCACTGGCGCCAGCCGAACTCGCAAAAAAAATCGGCAGCCTGCGGGCACGCTGGAAGTCGCTGGATGGCAATTCCGGACCCGCACCGAAAATCTTGTGGGAGGGATTTGACGCGGCTTGCACTAACGCCTATGCGCCAGTCGCTGCACACTTCCAGCAACAGGCTGAACAACGGCAAGCCAATCAAACCAATGCACGCACTTTGATCGATGAGGTGCAACAGTATGCACAAGCGACGCTGTCGGCGGAGGTGGCGCCGGACTGGAAAGCCGTCGCCCAGTATTGTCAGCAAAAACAACAGGCATGGAAGAACCTGGGACCGATCAATCGTAGTGAGAAAAAGGCACTCGACAGCAGTTTTGCCAGCGCCATCGAAACCTTGCTGGCGCCGTTGGCGCAGCAACAAGATATCGAAATCGCCCGGCGAGAAAAGTTAATCACCGAAGCCGCGCAGCTGCCCGCCAACCAGCGCGATACGGCTGAGCGTGTGAAAGAATTGCAACAACGCTGGCAAGAGCAAGCCAAGGCGCTGCCTTTGCCGCGGCAGCATGAGCAGGAACTGTGGCTGCGTTTCCGCAGCGCATGCGACGCCATCTTCGCCCAACGCAAGGAGGCCGCATCAAGCGCCGACGCCGAACGCCGCGACAACCTGCATCAGCGCGAAGAGCAATGCGCGTTGCTGGAAGCAGCGCTAGACCGGCCGGAGGCGGAATTACCGATAATCCTGCAGCAAGCCCAGCAAGAATGGGCGCGCAGCGGACAGGTGCCGCGTGCGGTTCAGGCGCAGATTGATGCGCGCTTCCAGGCCGCGCTCGGGGCGCTGCAGGCGCGGCTCGACCAGAGTCGGCAGCAGGCGGCGCTGGCGCAAGCCGGCGCCTTGCGCGATAAATTGATTTTGTGTCAGCAAGTTGAAGCAAGCATCGCCGACACAGATACCGGTTCCGCAGGAACCCAGGCCGAATCTGGCTGGCGCAATAGCTGGCAAGCATTGCCGAAGCTGGCCCCGGCGTTTGAAAAAGTCATCGCGGCGCGTTTCGAACGGGCGTTGCAGAATAGCGACAACTACGCGGCTACTCTTGAAACCCAGCGCCCTGCGTTACAACAGGAGTTGTTGCGTGCTGAAATCCTGGCTGGAATAGAAAGCCCTGCAGCGCTCGCGCGCGAACGTTTGCAATTGCAGGTTGAGGTGTTGCAAGCGTCATTGAAGGCGGGCGGTTCAGCGAGAAATATCGAGCAGCAGTTGTTGTATATTTGCAACTTGCCGGCCTTGATGGACGAGCCGACGCTGCAACGGCTGTTGAAACTGGTGGCCCAGATCAAACCCTAAACCTCTCCGATGGATAGGGTGGGCAATTTTTTTGCCCACGCGGTCGCCGTGGTGCCACGGATAGACAAATCTTCCAGGCAAAAAAATACCCCGGTAATCCGGGGTAAATAACGATACCGGCGTTGCCGGATACCGAGGAGATTCAGTCAGGCGCGCCAGACACGCCTGTTTTACACATTACTTCTTGGTCGAACGAGTTGCAGTCTTGGTAGCAGCTTGGGACAATTGGTCGACAGCGTTGTTGACGTTGGTTTCCAGGGTTTCAACAGCTTGCTTGGTGTTTTTGGCAAACTGTTCGTAACCGGCGTTGGCGCTGCCGATTGCCGATTTGACGAAAGCAACTGCGCCTTCTGCGCCTGGCGGCACGTTTTTCGATGCCTGGTCAACGAACTCGATGACTTTACGCTTGGTTTCTGCAACTTGCGCTTCCGCTGCCTTGGTCAGTTCAGCTTGTGTGCTGGAAGCGATGCTGGCGAAATGACGACCGTAAGCGATGGCTTTTTCAGTGTTCGGCTGGGCCAGGGCTGCGCTCAGCGAGAAAAATTCTTGTGGGTCTTTAGCCGCAAACAATTTCTGGGTAGTGGCGTTCGACTCTTCCAGCGAAGCCTTGGCGGCGCTCAGGTTGAGGTCGATCAGCTTTTCCACGCCAGCAAATGCCTTGGTAGTGAAATCGGTGAACAGGGCCAGATTAGCTTCGAAATTGGCTTTGGTAGCGGCTGAAAATTGTTCTGCAACGGTAGACATGGCTTCTCCTAGGATTCGATACTGTAAAAAATACAAAAAATAGAGCGATAGGGTGACTTAGGGGTTGGCTAAGATCTAGCCGTTGATTACGTCTGCCAGTGGCCTTGAATGAACATTGTGCGACGCAACAATTTCATTCTAAATTATTCTGAAACGGTGTCAAGAGATTTTTTGTGCGCCGCAATATATTGTTTATGTCGTTTATACTAAAGCTTATAAAATCAAGGTATTAGCGTGGTGAAATGTTGTTTTTTTGAGTATTCTGTGGTTGCTATTCCCTGATGGTAGACTGATTGCTGTATTGCTTCTTTACTCGCTTCTTTTCCAGACCTCCGCGCTTACCTTGAAAGCTTTCTACAGCGACCATTTCGTGTTGCCTTTGCCGGCCGGCCATCGCTTCCCAATGCAAAAGTACCGGCTCATCCATGAAGCCGTGCTGGCAAGCATCAGCGATATCGATTTTCACGAAGCGCCGACCACCAGCGACGGCGTACTGGCTCTGGCCCATCATCCCCACTATATAAACGCAGTCAGCGACGGCACTTTGGCTGAAAATGTACAAAAAGCTATCGGTTTTCCGTGGACGCCGCAGATGGTGGAACGTTCGCGGCGTTCCGCCGGCGCCACTATCGCTGCCTGCCGTGCGGCGCTGACGGAGCCGGAGCGAATTGCGGTCAACTTGGCAGGCGGCACCCATCATGCGTTTGCCGATCAGGGCGTCGGCTTTTGCGTCTTTAACGACGCTGCGATTGCGGCCCGGCTGATGCAGGCGGAGCGCCGGGTACAGCGGGTCGCCATCGTCGACCTTGATGTCCACCAGGGCAACGGCACGGCATCGATCCTGGCTAACGACGATTCGATTTTTACCCTGTCGCTGCATGGCGCCCGCAATTATCCGTTCGACAAGGAAAGTAGCGATCTGGATGTGGCGCTGGCAGATGGCACCGGCGACGAGGCTTATCTGAGTGCACTGCAGGATGCACTGGCAACCATGATGGCGCGCTTTTCGCCGCAGCTGATTATTTTCCTGGCGGGCGCCGATCCGCACGAGGGTGACAGGCTAGGGCGCCTGAAACTGAGTTTCGACGGCCTGGCCCGGCGCGACGCCATGCTGATGGGAACCGCCAGCCAGCATGCCATACCGGTGGCAATCGCCATGGCCGGCGGCTATGGCAAGAATATACAAGACACGGTAGCGATCCACCTGCAAACTATCGCCCTTGCGGCGCAATTCGCGCGCCGGCACGGTGCAGCGCAACTGCTTACATAATACGGATCAAACGCGGATCAAACACGGACCCAACACGGATCCAACACGGATAACTCATGCAATCAGCCAGCCTTCCGACCGCATCGCGGCCAGCCCGTCGCCTGCTCGCGGCCATGCCGATGGTATTTGTGCTGCTCTGGAGCACAGGCTTTGTGGTGGCAAAATTCGGCTTGCCATATGCGCCTCCACTAACGTTTCTATTGCTACGTTTCGTCGGCGTGCTGCTGGTCCTGCTGCCTTTGGTCTTGTTGATGCGCGCTCCCTGGCCGCTGGGCCAGATCCGTCACATCGCGGTTGCCGGGATCTTGCTGCAAGGCGGTTACCTGGCCGGCGTCTGGTGCGCCATCAAGCTCGGCATGCCGGCCGGCGTGTCGGCGCTGATTGTCGGCATGCAGCCTATCCTGACCGCATTTGCCGCACCCTTGATCGGTGAGTCGGTACGGCCGCGGCAATGGCTGGGCCTGCTGCTTGGCATTTGCGGAGTAGGGCTGGTGGTGGCCGCTAAAATCAGCCTGGTCGGTTTGTCGTGGCAAAGTATTACGCTGTGCCTGCTGGCGCTGCTCTCGATTACGCTTGGCACGCTGTATCAGAAACGCAACTGCTCGCATTTCGATTTGCGCACCGGCACCATCATCCAGTTTGCCGCCTCGATCGTAGTATTGCTGCCGTTCGCGATTTTCTACGAGCACCTGACGCCAAGCCTGGACACGGTGCAATGGACGCCGCGCTTCATCGGCGCACTGCTGTGGTCGATACTGGCTTTGTCGATAGGCGCGATCTTCCTGTTGTTCGCACTGATACGCAAGAGCGCGGCAACCCGCGTTACCAGCTTGCTCTACCTGACGCCGCCGACTACCGCGCTGATGGCCTGGCTGATGTTCGGCGAAGTCTTCAATTTGCTCGGTATCATTGGCATGGCAGTGGCGATATTGGGCGTGGGTTTCGTCATGAAAAAATAACCGGACTTAACCGGCTTCAACTTAAATCGGCAGCAACATCACCAGCTTCAATTCAGGCCGGTTGGCGACCCGCAAATTGACTTGCCGATACGCCAGTTGGCCCAGTGCCGGATGACTGAAGCGGCGCTCGCCGCCTTCTTTCTCAACCACGTCGTGCAGATTCCAGGCCCGCTTGAAAGCAGCGCTGGAGGCACTCAAACGCATTACCAGCCGGGCAATCTCCGGTTCGTCCAGGTACATGCCGCAATCGGCGCGAAACTCTGCCGCCAGCCGGCTTGCGCGCTGCTCCCAGTCGCTGATCAAGGTGGCAGCTTCAGGCTGGCAATAGGTGTACTCAAGCAAATTTCGGCTGGTGCTTTTTTTATCCAGCCAGCCGACGAACAAGGTTTTGGCGGCACGGTTCCAGGCGACCGCGTTCCAATGACGATCCAGCAGATAAGCCGGGGTCTTGATGGCGCCGGTCACTGCCAGTATTTCATCGGGAATTTCCTGGGCCTGCGCATCAAGTGCCAGTGGATCTTTTTTACCGGACAACTCAAACAGATAAGCGCGCTTGGCGCGCGACAACTGTAAAGCCTCGGCGATTCTTGCCAATGCGGCGGCCGATACCGAGACGGTGCGGCCCTGTTCTATCCAGGTGTACCAAGTGACGCTGATATCGCACAGCTGGGCAACTTCCTCGCGTCGCAAACCCGGAGTCCGACGGCGCGTGCTGCCGCCCAGGCGCAATGCCGCGGTAGGGATCTGGGTGCGCTGGGTCTTGATGAATTCACCCAGTGCTTTGCGTTTTCCGGCCTGGTCCATGCTGTTCCATGCATATCCTGTTACTAGTAGTACTAGTATAAACAGTAGTCTTGTAACAGGATAAAAAATAATTAAACTGGATTCCGGCCTGAGCGCTATTACCCACGCTACTACCCATTCTTGAGGAGAAAACTGATGATCGTCGTCCGCAATCACGATAAAGTGGTTTCTGAACAATTCGGCAGCACCGCTGCCGCCTACCTCACCAGTACCGTCCACGCCCAAGGCGCGGATTTACAGCAACTGGCCGCCTATGCCAGCCGGTTTCCGCAAGGTAAAGCGCTCGATGTCGGTTGCGGTGCCGGACACGCCGCTTTCGCCATTGCGCCGCATATCGGCACGGTAGTCGCGTACGACCTTGCTACTGAAATGCTGGACGTAGTGCAGCATGCAGCTGCCGAGCGTGGTTTGAAAAATCTGCACGTGCAGCAGGGCAGTGCCGAGCGCATGCCCTTTGCCGATGCTTCCTTCGATCTGGTGTGTACGCGGTTTAGCGCGCATCACTGGACCAGGCTGCCAGAAGCGTTGGCTGAGATGGTGCGGGTACTGAAGCCGGGCGGTATGTGCATCGTGATCGATACCGCGTCGCCCGAGGATGTCTTGACCGACACCTACTTCCAGTCCATCGAATTGTTGCGCGACACTTCGCATGTACGTAATCGCAGCTTGTCCGGCTGGCGCCAGTTGCTGAATCAGGCAGGATTGCGCCCGACTGCCGACCAGAGCTGGAAGTTGCCGTTGCAGTTCGATACCTGGGTAGCCAGGATGCGCACACCTGCCGAGCGGGTAGTGGCGATCAAGTCTCTGTGGGATAGCGCGCCGTCAGAGGTGACGAAGTATTTCAATTTGCAAGGTGATTATTCATTTTCAATTGATGCAATATTGCTTGAATGTCACGTTTAGTTAGCCGATACTAAAGTAAGTGCCAGGCCGATGAGTTGCGGTAAAATCTATCTCGCAAATCGTCGTCCTGACATCGAAAGTCGTTTAATTTAGTGCGCTAACTATCTAATTCTCTTGCGATTTTTCCGATATTTGCCTACACTGCCACAAAGTTATACACCGCCGCATATTGGAGCCGCAAATGGGCAAATCCGCGTTAATTGTTTTTTTGTCACTCTTCCTCGTGCTCGCGAACGCGCCTGCTGCCCAGGCTTCTGCCCAAACAAAACAAAGTACCACTAAAAAAGCCGCTAAAAAGCCAGCGGCTACAGCTGCTTCTGCCAGCAAGAAAACCGTAGCCAAAGCCGGCTCCAGAAAACATGCGGTGATTGCTGCGCGTGGCCGCAGCAATACGGCGTCTTTCAATAAAAATGAAAAGCTGGTGAAGAAAGTGGTGATGGTTCGTGGTCACCGTAAAGTGACTTACCAACGCGTTGCATTCGCACCGGTGGTGCCAGCTTTGCCGCCAGTCCTGTCCGCAGGCGAGCAGGCCGGATTGAATTTGACGCGTGATCCGCTCGAGTTGAAATCCAGCGTAGCGCTGGTGCTGGATCAGAATAGTTCAGAAGTGCTGCTGGATAAGAATTCCCAGGTTGCATTGCCGATCGCATCGCTGACCAAGCTGATGACCAGCATGGTGGTGGTCGAATCGAAACAAGACATGAACGAAGTGCTGGCCGTGACCGATGACGATATCGATCGCGAAAAGCATAGCAGCTCGCGCCTGCGCATCGGTTCGCAATTGACCCGCGCCGACATGCTGCACATCGCCTTGATGAGTTCAGAGAATCGCGCCGCATCGGCGCTTGGCCGTAACTATCCAGGCGGCTTGCCGGCCTTTGTAGCTGCCATGAATGCCAAGGCCAAGGCTCTGGGCATGACGGAAACCCACTATGTCGATTCGACCGGGCTGTCGCATCTGAATGTCGCCAGTGCCCGCGATTTGTCGCGTCTGGTCATGGCAGCCTACCAGCATCCGGTGATTCGCCAATATTCAACCGATTCAAAATATGTGGTGGAGCCGGGCGGTCGTCCGTTGCGTTACTCGACATCGAATCATCTGGTAGAAAATCCTGAGTGGCAGATCGGTTTGCAAAAGACCGGCTACATTAACGAAGCAGGCCGTTGCATGGTCATGCAAACTACCATCGACGGTCGCCAGATCGTGATGGTGTTCCTAGATTCGCGCGGCAAGTATTCGCGCCAGGCGGACGCCGACCGGGTTCGCAGATGGCTGGCTGATTCACATCCTGCCACCTTGACGCGTGTGAAAATGGCTGATGGCCAAACCTGAAGATCGAACGTAAATTCGAACATAATCCGGTAGAAAAAACAGAGTTTATTCGTCAGAAAAAAGATGAATAAACTCTGTTTTTATTTGTGCCAGGTGCTGAAAAAGGTGGGCGTAGGGTGGTCACGAAGTGCCCACGCGGTATCTCAAATTCTCATTGTGCCTGGCAAGTCACGCGTGGGCAAAAAATCTTGCCCACCCTACGATGTATAACCCAGTACCGCGGAAATCTGATTCGCAGTGCTGATCAAATCATCGACCCATTCTTCTTGCAGGCGATCGGCCGGCGCGGAGATCGACAAGCCGGCGACCATCTTGCCGGAATCGTCGCGGATGCCGGCGGCCATGCAGCGTACGCCCAGTTCGAGCTCTTCGTTATCGCGGGCGTAACCCAATGCGCGCACCAGGCTCAATTCGCGCTCCAGCTTGCTCAGATCGGTGATGGAATTCTTGTTGTGTCCTGCCAGCCCGGTGCGGGTGGCGTAGGCACGGACCATTTTCGGATCGTCGATGGATAAAAATAATTTGCCGGTAGAGGTCAGGTGCAATGGCGCCCGGCCACCGATGGCGCGCACCACCTGCATGCCTGAGCGTTCTGAAAACGCGCGATCGATATAAACGATTTCATCGCTCTGGCGCACTGACAGGTTGACGGTCTGGTTGGTCTTGCGATGCAGCCCGCGCATGAAATCAAGCGCAGCTTCGCGCACATTCAAGCGGCTTTTTACGACGTTGCCCAATTCCAGCAGGCGCATGCCAAGCCGATAACTGCCAGGTTCGGAGCGGTCGACGAAGCGTTTCACCACCAGGTCGTTGAGAATCCTGTGTGCCGTGGAAGGATGCAAGCCGGTGACAGCTGATAACTCTTTCAGGCTGACCGGATCAGGGTAGAGCGCCAAAGTATCGAGCAGCGAAATCATGCGCTCTATGACCTGGATCGAAATTTTATCGGCGTCGTCGGTAGTGGCTGTTTTCATTGGAGTAATGGTGCATTGCAATGGAATCTTTATATCATAATGTGAAAAGTTGTGCTTCGCTATCGTTATCGATTAGAGTGCAGCCACGAGCCGGAATTGCTCTCGTAATCAAAATAAAAGCATTTAGCGTGCAGCGCAGCAAGGCTGTTAAAATTCGGAAACGCAAACCTGCGTTTCCATCAAGGCAAGCTTGGCAATCCAGCTTGCCATCAGAACCAGCACAGCATGAGCGAAAACAAGCAATCACCGCAATCGCAGCAGCCACAGCCGCCGCAGCCGCAGCCGATCAGCGAATTCAAGAGCACCAGCGGATTCAAGCGGATTTTTTCAGCATTCTTTTATTCGGCAGAAGGCTTTAAATCCGCCTGGAAAAACGAGCATGCATTCCGCCAGGAACTGGTGATCGTCATCCCGGGCATCATCGTCGCCTTGCTGTTGCCGGTCTCCGCGGTGCAAAAACTGATGCTGATCGCGGTGCTGGTCTGGATCATCATCATCGAGCTGATCAATTCGGCGATTGAAGCGGTGGTAGACCGTGTCTCGCTGGAGCGCAATCCACTCTCCAAGAACGCCAAGGATTTTGGCAGCGCCGCGGTGCTGCTGACTTGCGTGCTTGCCGTCGCCACCTGGGCCGTGATTCTCTATCCTGTCCTGACTCAAGCGTAAAAACTGGCGCAAAAGACCTTTTGCGGTTTTCTGTTGATCACGTCGGCTTTGTGGCGCACGCTACCAGCTTAAGCGTCGCCTTCGCCGGACCGGGTTGCGCATTGCTGCTGGTTGCTGCCAGCGCCCATCTTCGCGGCTTTATGCCAATTCAACAGGAATAAGCGTCATCCTTATTCATCGGGGCAATCCATGCATATCTGTTTTTAGCATAAGGAGAGAAGAAAGAATTCGTTCTGTTTTCCAGGCGCCCTCATTAATCTGTACTCCTCAAAACAAAAAAACATTTACGAGGGAAGCAGAACATGTTGAAGAAAATCGTTCGTTCGGTGATCGCGATTGCCTTGGTGGCGCAGAGTGCACAGATTGTGCAAGCAGCTGATTTTTCGCTGCTCAATGTCTCTTACGATCCTACGCGTGAGCTGTATCAAGAGTACAACAAGGCTTTTGCCAAGTACTGGAAAGAAAAGACCGGCGACAATCTCACCCTGAAAGCGTCGCATGGCGGTTCGGGCAAGCAGGGGCGCTCGGTGATCGATGGCCTGGAAGCCGACGTGGTGACGCTGGCGCTGGCTTACGATATCGATGAAATTTCCGAAAAGGCCAAGCTGTTGCCAGCTGACTGGCAAAAACGCCTGCCGCACAACAGCACGCCATACACCTCGACCATCGTGCTGCTGGTGCGCAAGGGTAATCCTAAAGGCATCAAGGACTGGGACGATCTGGTCAAGCCCGGCGTGTCGGTGGTGGTGGCTAATCCAAAGACTTCCGGCGGCGCGCGCTGGGCTTATCTGGCCGCTTACGGCTATGCGCTGAAGAAGAACAATAACGACGACGCCAAGGCGCGCGATTTCATTTCGCGCCTGTACAAGAATGTACCGGTGCTGGATTCCGGCGCGCGCGGCTCGACGGTCACCTTTGCCGAACGCGGTGTAGGCGATGTATTGCTGTCGTGGGAAAACGAGGCTTACCTGGTCGAGGCGGAGTTCGGCAAGGGCAAGTTCGATACCGTGTTTCCATCGCTGAGCATCCTGGCAGAGCCGCCGGTGGCGGTGGTCGACAAGGTGGTCGACAAGCGTGGCACCCGCAAGATTGCGCAAGCCTATCTGGAGTACTTGTACTCGCCCGAAGGGCAGGAAATCGCCGCCCACAATTACTATCGTCCTATCGATCCTAAAGTCGCCGCCAAGTATGCGAGCAAGTTTCCGAAGCTGAGCCTGTTCACCATAGATGACACTTTCGGCGGCTGGAAAAATGCGCAGAAAGTCCATTTCAGCGATGGCGGTGTGTTCGACAAGATTTATCAGCCGGGCGTGAAATAAGCCGGTTGGTGGAAGTGATCGGATTGATCGTAAAGACTCAGTTGCCCTGCCACGCAGGGCAGCTTCAAGATTGCAACAGATGACTATTTTGTTATTGGCTGGCAGCCCGTCGGCACCCTCGCGTTCTACCCGGTTGCTGCATTACACAGGTAAAAAACTGGCGTTGTCAGGACATCGATACAGCAAACTGGATGTGCGGGATCTGCCGGGCGATGCGCTGTTACGCGCCGATTTCAACAACACGCTGATTCAGGCCGCGCTGGCGCAAGTAGCGCAAGCGACGGCGGTGGTGGTGGCGACGCCGGTTTACAAGGCGGCCTATAGCGGTGTGTTAAAGGCGTTTCTCGATCTGCTGCCGCAATTTGGACTGACCGACAAACTGGTGCTGCCGCTGGCCACCGGCGGCAGCCAATCGCACATGCTGGCGCTGGACTACGCCTTGCGGCCGGTGTTGTCGTCATTGGCCGCCAAGCATGTACTGCCGAGCATCTTCGCAACGGAAGCGCAGGTGCAGTGGTCGGAACAAGACGGTTTGAGCCTGGACCAGAATATTTTCCAGCGGATTAACGAGGGCGTGCAGCAGTTATCGGATAGCTTGCTGGCGCTGCACAAGATCAGTGCGAACGATTTCGATCCGATTCCATTTTCGCAGGTGCGATGTAGCGTGTAGCAGGAAAATCCACGTAGATATCAAATCAACTAAGCAGTAATTTACACAGACGTAGGGTGGGCACGGTTGCCCACGCGTGACCGCTATAACCGGAGTGCCGGCCTGCGCATCGCCGGAACACGACCCAACGAGAACAGAAACAGGCATTTACGCCCAGTGAATTCACGCGTGGGCAAAGTGCCCACCCTACAAAATCAGGAAATCGGCAATGACAGCTTCGACCAGAAACAAACACACAAGACGCCATGTGCTGGCACTGCTCTCGGCAGTCGCCGCCGGCGCGTTTGCAGTCAGCGTGCCGCAGTTGGCGCAGGCGCAGGAAAAACAGGTGCTGCGTATCGGTTATCAGAAAGCAGCCAGCACATTGGTATTGCTGAAAGCGCATGGCACATTGGAAAAAATCCTCGCGCCCCAGGGCATTGAGGTTAAATGGGCCGAGTTCGCCGCCGGCCCGCAATTGCTGGAAGCCCTGAATGTCGGTTCGGTCGACTTCGGTTATGTCGGTGAAGCGCCACCGATCATTGCACAGGCGGCCGGCGCCGATTTTGTGTACACCGCTTACGAAATCCCGACGCCGGAGGCTGAAAGCATCCTGGTGCAGAAGAACTCGCCGATCACCTCCGTTACGCAACTGAAGGGTAAGAAAATAGCCTTCAACAAAGGTTCCGATGTGCATTGGCTGGTCATCAGCCTGCTCAAGAACGGCGGCATCGCCTACAGTGACTTCCAGCCCATCTACCTGGCGCCGGCCGACGCCCGTGCGGCTTTCGAACGCGGTGCGGTCGATGCCTGGGCGATCTGGGATCCATTTCAAACGGCAGCGATCAAGCAACTCGACGCCAAGATCCTGGCCAGCGGCAGCGGCGCCGTCAGTCATCACCAGTTCTTCCTGAGTACACGCAAATACGCCGCCAAAAATAGCGTGGTGGTGAACACGATCATGGAAGAAGTCGGCAAAGAAGGAGGCTGGATTCGCGCCAATTACAAGGAAGCGGCAGCCCAGCTGGCGCCGATCCAGGGATTGGAGCCGGACGTGATCGAAACCGGTCTCAGGCATTACGCCCATATTTACAAACCGATCGATAACAAGGTGCTGGACGAGCAGCAAAAGATCGCCGATTCCTTCTATGAATTGAAATTGATTCCAAAGAAGATTTCGACGCGCGACGCCGTGTTGTTTCCTCCTAAATCCTGATAAATCTTGAGAAGGCCGGACATCATGGTTATCGCTTCCTTCCGTCGCCGCTTGCTCCTGGCGTTTCCATTGACGTTTCCATTATTAGCAGCTTTGTTGTTGCCAGGCCCGTTGCAAGCGCAACCTCTGGCCGATAAAAAAGAACCTGAACAGATACGCATCGGCTTTCAAAAAAGCGCGGTCAACCTGGTGGTCCTGAAACAACGCAGCACGCTGGAACAACGCTTCAAGAACAGCAAGATAGTCTGGCTGGAATTTCCCGCCGGTCCGCAGTTGCTGGAGGCATTGTCCGCTGGCAGTCTTGATTTCGGCATGACCGGGGATAGCCCACCGGTGTTTGCACAGGCCGCCAACAAGGATTTGCTATACGTAGGCGCCGAGCCGCCGAAGCCTGAGAGTTCTGCGATATTGGTGCCGCCCGCTTCGGCCATCAAAACCCTGGCGGATTTGAAAGGCAAGCGGATCGCTTTGCAAAAGGGGTCCAGCGCGCACTTCCTGCTGGTGCAGGCGGTGAAGAAAGCTGGCCTGGCGTGGACCGACATCCAGCCGATTTATCTGGCGCCGGCCGATGCGCGCGCCGCGTTCGAACGTGGCAGCGTCGACGCCTGGGCGATCTGGGATCCGTATTACGGTGCCGCCGAGTTGAGTTTCAAACCGCGAGTCCTGAGCACCGGCCGCGGTTTGTCCAACAATAATTCCTTCTATCTGGCGGCGCGCGGTTTTGCTGAAAGCTATCCCGGCACGGTGCTGAGCTTGCTGGATGAACTGACCAAGGCCGATCGCTACGTGCAAAAAAATCGCAAGGAAGTGGCGCAATTGATTTCCGATGTCAGCGGCTTGAACCTGGCGACCGTGCATCTGTTCCTGAGCCGCCGCGCCAATCCATCGCCGACCGCGGTAATCAGTTCGGCCATGGTGATCGACCAGCAGCGTGTCGCCGACAGTTTCAAGGAAATCGGCTTGATCCCGCGCGCTGTCAAGGTGGCCGATATCGTCTGGCAGCCAAAGAATGTGCCGCTGGCGCGGCAGTGAAATTCGAAGAATAGATGACGAAGTACAGATTAATCAATCGATACGGAAGCAGTCATGAACGTTTTCTGGTTTATTCCTACCCACGGCGACAGTCGTTATCTCGGCACCTCCCAAGGGGCGCGCCCGGTCAATTTCGATTACATGAAGCAAATCGCAGTGGCTGCCGATACCCTCGGTTATGACGGTGTATTGCTGCCGACCGGGCGCTCTTGTGAAGATGCTTGGGTAGTCGCCTCCAGTTTGCTCGGCTTCACCCAGCGCCTGAAATTCCTGGTGGCGATCCGGCCCGGCTTGAGCACGCCAGGCCTGGCGATCCGCATGGCGTCGACTTTCGATCGCTTGTCGAACGGACGTTTGTTGATCAACGTGGTTACCGGTGGCGACCAGGCTGAACTGGAAGCCGACGGCTTGTTCGCCGAACATGCCGAGCGTTATGAAATTTCTTCGGAATTCCTGAAAGTATGGCGCGGCGCTTTGTCTGGCGAGGGCGGCGAGTCCGGTTACAACTTCATCGGCAAGCACATCAAGGTCAAGGGCGCGAAGACACTTTATCCGCCGGTGCAGAAGCCATATCCACCTTTATATTTCGGCGGCTCCTCGGAACCGGCGCATGAACTGGCTGCGGAGCAGGTTGATGTCTACCTGACCTGGGGCGAGCCGCCAGCCGCGGTGGCTGAAAAAATTGCCGATATTCGTGCACGCGCTGCCAAACATGGCCGCACCGTGCGCTTCGGGATTCGCCTGCATGTGATTGTGCGGGAAACCAATCAGGCGGCATGGGCAGCGGTAGAGGAATTGATCAGCCATGTCGATGATGATGTCATTGCCAGGGCGCAGGCGGCATTTTCCAAGATGGATTCGGAAGGACAACGGCGCATGGCGGCTTTGCATGGCGGCCGTCGCGACAAGCTGGAAGTTTCGCCAAACCTGTGGGCCGGCGTTGGCCTGGTGCGCGGCGGCGCCGGCACTGCGCTGGTCGGCGACGCGGAAACCGTGGCTGAACGGATGCAGGAATATGCGGCGCTGGGCATAGACACATTCATTCTTTCGGGCTATCCGCATCTGGAAGAGTCTTACCGTTTTGCCGAACTGGTTTTCCCGCTATTGGGCAAAGGGCGCGCGGCTACCGGCGAGCAAGCGCTGACGGGGCCATTTGGCGAGGTGATTGCCAACGGTTTGCTGCCGAAAGCATCGCAAAGTTGAAGGGACCGATTTGAAGGAGCAACTATGAGCGCAATCATTACAGCGGCAGCCCCGGCGCATGGCAGCCGCACTGCAGGACACGCAGCGAATCAGCGGGCGAAGGTTATACAGATCTGGAAAGAACGTCTGTTGCCGTGGCTGTTGCCGGTGGCTTTGATTTTGGCCTGGGAGTTTGCCGCCAAGGTCGGCTGGCTGTCGAGCCGGATCTTGCCAGAGCCTTGGGCCGTGGCGCGCGCCGCATGGTCATTGGCGCTGTCCGGCGAACTTTGGACGCATGTGCGGATCAGCGCCTGGCGTGCGATTTCCGGGTTTGCCGTGGGTGGCGGCCTGGGTTTGTTGCTGGGTTTGCTGACCGGGACGTTCAAGCAGGCGGAAACCCTGCTCGATACCAGCATCCAGATGATCCGCAATATTCCGGCGCTGGCTCTGATCCCGTTGGTGATCCTGTGGTTCGGCATCGATGAATCGTCAAAGCTGTTCCTGGTATCGATAGGCGTATTTTTCCCGGTGTATCTGAATACCTTCCATGGCATTCGCTCGGTAGACAAGGGTTTGATCGAGATGGCCAAGAGTTACGCCTTGTCCGGCTGGCCGTTGTATCGCGATGTGATCTTGCCAGGTGCTTTGCCGTCGATACTGGTCGGCGTGCGCTTCGCACTGGGCCTGGTGTGGGTCTTGCTGATCGTCGCCGAAACCATCTCGGCACAGGCGGGCATAGGCTACATGACCATGAATGCGCGTGAATTCTTGCAAACCGATGTGGTGCTGGTAGGTATCTTGCTCTATGCCTTGCTGGGCAAGCTGGCCGATATCCTGGCGCGCCTGCTGGAGCGTTACTGGCTGCGCTGGCATCCGGGTTACCAGTGAATACGTCGCAAATGAAATTTATCCAAGGTGGGTGGGAAGATGCAAATTGATCCTGTTGAAAATGCCGAAGTCAATGCTGCAGTTCAGCTTAATACTGGTCGTGGTGTCGGCATTCGAGTGCGCTCGCTGTCCAAGTCGTACGCCGGACGGGAGGTATTGAAGACGCTCAATGTCGGGATCGCTGCTGGTGAATTTGTTGCCATTGTCGGCCGTAGCGGTTGCGGTAAAAGTACATTACTGCGCTTGATCGCCGGGCTGGAACGGCCAAGCAACGGCAGCATCGGCTTCGGCGCGCGTGAAAATAAGCCTGAAATCCGCATCATGTTTCAGGATTCGCGCCTGTTGCCGTGGAAACGCGTATTGAACAATGTCGGCCTGGGTTTGCCGCGCGCTTCGCTGGCTTCGCTCAGAGCCTTGAACCAGGTCGGCCTTGAAGACCGCGCCAGCGAGTGGCCGGCAGTATTGTCCGGCGGCCAGCGGCAGCGGGTAGCGTTGGCGCGGGCGCTGGTGCATGACCCGGAACTGCTACTGCTGGATGAACCGCTCGGCGCGCTGGATGCCTTGACCCGTATCGAAATGCAGCAACTGATCGAGTCGTTGTGGAAGGAGCGCGGGTTTACCGCCGTGCTGGTAACGCATGATGTGCAAGAGGCGATTGCCCTGGCGGATCGCGTGTTGCTGATCGAAGACGGTGAAATCACACTGGATGAACGGATCAGCCTGCCGCGTCCGCGAGCCCGCGGCAACCTGGCTTTTGCGCAACTGGAAGAGCGGATCCTGGCGCGCGTGTTGAAGCATCCGGCGCCACGGCTTGATTCGGCGTTGGGTGATATCTCGCTGCAGCGGACGGTAAGCCAGGTTGGCTGGGCTATCTGATCCGTGCGTAATTTGGGCGTAATTCTGAAGCTGTTTCGACGTCATTTTGATGTAACCGTATCACCAAAGGAGAAATCATGAGCATCCAGGCAATTAACGTCCGCAACCAGTTCCGCGGCAGGATCCAGAGCATCACCGAGGATGAGGTGTTATCCGCGCTCGACATCGAAACCCCGTCCGGCATCGTTTCCTCAGTCATCACCACCCGCTCGGTACGCGATCTGGGACTGGTGGTCGGATCGGAAGTGGTGGCGCTGGTGAAGGCCACTGAAGTATCGATCGCCAAATTGTAATTTTTTGCAATCAGCAAATTACATTCATTCTTTGTTCGTCCGTATCTTTTCAGGAAAAAATCATGACTATCCAGGCTATCAATGTACGTAATCAGTTCAAAGGCAAGATCAAGGCAATCATCGAAGGCACCGTGGTGTCGGAAGTCGATGTCGAGACACCGGCCGGCATCGTCACTTCGGTGATCACTACCCGTTCGGTCAAGGACCTGGGGCTGGTGATCGGCACCGAAGTGGTGGCGCTGGTAAAAGCCACCGAAGTATCGATCGCCAAGATCTGAGCGTCATCGGTCTCAGCGTCATCGGTCTCAGCGTCACCCTCCCGACTATTCGTCATATCGAGATAAGCCATGTCCTTTCCCGCTCTGGAGCAGTATCTGGCCCGTTTGAACGGCGCCAGGGATGACCCGAACCACGACGAACCCCGTAGCGATTGCCGGGTCTGGCTGGATGGCGACGGCCGTGCGCAGGGACGTTATTTCAATACCACGCTGACCAGCGTATTCCAGCCTTTGCGCCGGATTGAAGCTGGTACGGGCAAGGGCGCCATCATCGGGCATGAGGGTTTTGCCCATAGCTATTCGGCCAGCGACAACGGCCTGTATCTGTGGAAATTACTGGACCATGCGGCCAGCGACGACGAATCGATTGAGCTGGATCGTCTGTGCCGCATGCTGCATTCGATCAATTTCTATCGGCAGGAAGAAGCTGTGGCGGGCGATTTATACCTGAGCGTGCACGCACGTTTGCTGGCTGCGGTCGACAGCAATCACGGCATGGCGTTTCGGCGTATCCTGAATTTGCTCGGTCTGCCGCATGACAGGATAGTGCTGCAGCTGCCGACCATTGCCGAGAACCAGGGCTGGCTGCTAAACTATGTGCTGGACAATTACCGGCGCAATCATTTCCGGCTCGCGGTAAATGCCGACGACGTGGCGCAAGCCGCGAGCTTGCTGGAAAGAGTGAAACCGGATGTGATCAAGATCGATGCGCGCGGTGTCACGCATGACGAGCAGACTACGCGCTTGCTGGAAAATTGCGCGACGCGTGGAATCCGCGTGATTTTCAAGCGCCTTGAAAAGGCGCGCGATCTGGAGGTGCTGCAGCAACTGGCAAGGATCAGCGCCCATCCCTTGCATGGGCAAGGTTTTTTGTGGGATCTGCCGCAGGCGGCGTTGCATGCATTTGCCGATTCCGCGCCGTTGCAGCAAGATGGCATATCGACAGAGACACTTGACAGAAATTGAACATGAATACGCTCTCATCGTTTCGTGTGTTGGTAGTGCCGGGGCTGTATAACAGCGGCCCGCTGCATTGGCAATCGCGATGGCAGCGGCTATATCCAGGCTTCGAACGGGTTGAACAGGCGCACTGGGATGCGCCGGTGCTGGAAGTCTGGTCGGAACGCTTGCAGCGCCAGTTGCGGCAGTCAGAGCAACCGGCTTTGGCGATCGCCCATAGTTTTGGCTGCCTGACTACGGTGCACAGCGCCTTGAACGAGATTCCGAATCTGGCCGGGGCCTTGCTGGTGGCGCCTGCCGATCCGGACAAATTCGACGTCAGCGCGGCGGTGAACGGACGCCTGCCGGTGCCGTCGATCGTGGTCGGCAGCCTCAACGATCCGTGGATGGAAAGCCGGCGCGCCCGTCACTGGGCGCAAGTCTGGGGATCGGCATACGTCGACGCCGGCGCGCTTGGACACATCAACGCCGAATCCAATCTCGGCGACTGGCTGTACGGCCAGTCTTTATTGCAGGCTCTGGTGGGGCAGGTGGCATTGGCGTAATGTAATTGCACGCAGCAATTACATTACGCCACCTCCCGCATCGTCAGTTGCGTTGACCGAAGCTCTTACCAGACATGGCTGTAACTTACTTTCAGCAGCGCTCCCGGGGCTGGCAGGCGGCTGGTATTGTTGCTATTGCGCATCAGCTGACTGTATAGCGGATAGTAGTAGCGGTTGAGCAGGTTCTCTACGCCGCCGCTGATCGTATCCTTTTTGCCAAGCTGGTAACGG
The DNA here is from genome assembly GCF_018304965.1 of Collimonas antrihumi. Taxonomy (GTDB): domain Bacteria; phylum Pseudomonadota; class Gammaproteobacteria; order Burkholderiales; family Burkholderiaceae_D; genus Collimonas; species Collimonas antrihumi. The sequence continues at coordinate 71,440 of NZ_JAGQED010000009.1, read as the reverse complement.
CTGATGAGATCAAGCGTCGTATAGCTGCCGACTTCCCTGCGGCCAAAGCTGTTCTGGCCGTTCAATCGATAATCCCGTGCCGCAAAATAGGTGGCCTGCAAACGATTGCTCCAGCGGCTGTTCGGCTTGTATTGGATATAGCTGGTCAGTTTCAGCGGCGGGATGCGATAGCCGGTCATGACCTGATCGCTGACAGCGTTTTGCGGCAGCTCGCGACCGCGCATCCAGGTCATGGTGCCACCCGCACCCCACACGGAATCATCCGGTAAATAATCCAGGCTACCTTCGACACCCAGGATTTTTTCGCTGGTACGGGTCAGGATCAGACCATTGTTGAAGCTCTGTACGTCGCCCAGCCTGGAGGTTGTGTAAAACACCGCCATTGAGGTCAGCACATTGTCAAATGCGCCGCGCCAGCCCATTTCATAATTGTCGGTTGTCACAGGTTCGAGATTGGACGACGCGATGTCGAAGCGTGGCGTGGCATTCCTGATCTGCAGGCCGATATCCGGCAGCTGGAAGCCTTGGCTGAACGAGGCATAGAATTCTTGCCGTTTCACCGGCGCATACGTAGCGCCGACATTCAGCAGCCATGAGCCGTAACTGACTGAACCACCTTTGACCGCTTGCGGATTCGCTGCGCGGGATTGAGACAACGGGATGAAATCGTTGAACCTGGCATTGGCGCGTTCATATCGCACGCCGCCTTCCAGCGACCATTGCTGGTTGAACTTGTGCTGCAGTTGGCCGAAGGCGCCGATGCTGCGCGTGGTCAGCGACGGCATGTAGGTCAGGGTGCCGATCTTGTTGAATGCCAGGCCGCCGCTGGCGTCATAGGCAGCCGCATTGAAAATGTCGAGTGGCATATCGCTGCGTTCCTGGTTAAAGTCCATGCCCCAGGTCAGTTGGGTTTTCTTGTCAGCAGTCAAAGGCGTCTTGAGCGTCACGCGGCTGCCAAGCGCGCTGGTGTTCTGCATCACTTGATCCACGTTGTTGCCGCGGGTCGCGACTGCACGTGCATCGAATGGCGGGAAGCGTGTGAAAAAATCGCGATAGTAAAGTTGGGCAGAGAGCGTGCTGCCAAAAAAATCCTGATGCTGATAATCGGCGCTTAACAAGGTGTTCTTGATCTGGTTTTGATCCGCGAGTTGCAGGCCTTTGATGGCGTGCGCGGTCGCTGTTCCTGCAGCAAGTTTGGCAACCGCGGGATCGGACCCATAGTCAGTATCTTGCTTAGCATCGTAGTGGCTTGCTGCAAATTGCAGGCGCTGATCGCGATCGATGCGCATGCCGATTTTTCCGCCAATATTATAAGAGTTGCTATCGAACAGATCGCCCTGGCTTGGTTCCGGCGCGAGGCGATTTCCGCGGCCATCGTACGATGCGCCGATATGCTGCACGTCGATATTCAGTGCGTAATCGATGATGCCGTTGCTACCTGAAAGATAATGCTGAACCTGCCCACCCAGCCCGTCTTTGCCTAAACGGGATAGCGGCGATGTCGCTGAAAACGTGGTCTCGGCATAGGGTTCGCCACCGGCGGGACGCGATGTCACGTAGATAATGCCGCCGGTCGCACCGCTGCCGTAGATCGCGCTGCTGCCCCGCAGAACTTCTACTTTCTGAATGCTGGCGGGATTAATGCTGGCCAGGTTTCGAGCAGAGTCCCGATTTGTGTTGAGTGGAATACCGTCCACCAGCACCAGCATATTCCGGCCGCGCAGCGTTTGCCCGAAGTCACTGACGGTGTGACTGGAGTCTGCCATGCCAGGTATGATTTTGCTCAACAGCGTGGCGAAACTGCCGGAGCCCTGGCGTAGCTCCTCCAACTCCTCGTGCTCGATCACATTGACCTGGCGCGTCGGGCGCATTAAATTGCTTTTGGTCCGTTGGGCGGTTACTTCCATCGGCGCTAGTTCATGTTCAGTTGTCGGCGCAGGCTGAAGAGTCGCATTGGGATGGCTTTTTTTCTGGTCGGATTCGGGTGGCGTTTGAGCGCTTGCAGGAGGTGCTGAAAACGCCAGAGAAAGCGCGCTTGCCAACATGGAAGAACGAAATTGCGACATCGATGGATTCCCTCTGAAATGCGGCCGCTAAACCAAATTGCGGCGAATACGCCCAATCAGATTGCTGTATGACCAGTTTTAATTAATACGAATAATAATGATTACCATTTACAAAGTAAATTAAAACTTTCCAATAAAATGAAAACTGTGGCCGGATTGAGTTTGTAGCAGGGTGGGCATTCATGCCCACCCTACGAAAAAAATGAGCCACGATGACGTGGCTCATTTTTCATTTCAAGGTACTTGGATCAGACAAACTCACCGATCTGCTTGACCACCGCATTGCGCACCGAACCGCTGACTACGAACGATTGGGCCACAACGATATCGTTGTGGAACCAGCGATCGCCTTCCAGGCAAGCCGGAATCTGACGGCGGATTTCCTGATACGCCGCTTGCGTTCCCTTGCCCAGCACGAAGCCTGGCAACAGATCTTCCGTCATCGTCAACGCCTGCGCCGCCAGCAGCATCTCGACGCCGATGATGTATTGCGTATTGGCCACCACCGTCGCCGCCTTGCGCGCACACCAGGTCGAATTCGAAACGTGGTCTTCGCTGTTGCCTTTGGCTGGAATGCTGTCGACGCTGCCCGGCATGCACAGGGTGCGGTTTTCCATCACCAGCGAACTCAGCGAACATTGCACCACCGGATAACCGGTGTTGACGCCGCGCACACCGCTCATCAGATTGCGTGGCAAGCCCCACGACAAGGTCGGATCGATCAGGCGCGCGACACGGCGCTCGCAGATGCTGCCCAGGTCGGTAATCGCCATCGCCAGCAGATCCATCGCTTGCGCCAGGTATTGGCCGTGGAAGTTACCGCCGGAGATGATTTCAAAGCCGCCGCCTTCTTTATCGAAGATCAGCGGGTTATCGGTAGCCGAGTTGATTTCCTTGTCGACGATATTGTCGATATAGTCGAGCGCATCGAATACCGGGCCGTAGACTTGCGGCGCGCAACGCAGCGAATACACATCCTGGATGCGCGAGCTGTAAGGGATATCGGTGCGACGGGTTTCCTCCGGAAACTGCACGGCGCGTGCTTCATGCGTGGTGCGGGTCGAACCAGACAGCAGGTTGCGGATGATGGCGGCAGTCTTGATCTGGCCGGCATGCGGACGGGCTTGCTGGATGCGGTGGTCGAAAGCCGCCATTTCAGCGCGCATCGCCTCCAACGTCAAACCCAGCGACAAACAGGCATCGCTCAACAGATTGCGTGAATCATGCGCAACCAGCACGGCCACCGCCAGCGAAGCAGTGCAACCGTTGATCAGGGCCGAGGCATCCTTGGCTTTCAAGTCGAACTTGACCGGGCCAACACCGGCCTTGGTGATCGCTTGCGGGGCGCTCATGCGCTGACCTTGGTACATCACTTCCGCTTCGTCGAAACCGGCAATCGCCGCCGCCAGGTAAGACAACGGCGCCAGATCGCCGGATGCGCCGACCGATCCTTTTTGCGGCATGATCGGATGGATGCCGGCATTCAGGAAAGCCAGCAGGCGGTCTACCACTTCCACCCGAGGCGCCGAATAATTGCTGGCGAACGCATTCGCGCGCAACAGCATGGTGGCGCGGCTGACTTCTTCCGAGAACGGTTCGCCGATGCCGGCACAGTGGGCCTTGATCAGCTGGGTCTGGAACAACTCGATATTTTCAACCTTGATACGGGTGTCTTTCAACAAGCCGACGCCGGTGTTAAAGCTGTACATCATCGGCGCTTCATCGTGCATCCAGGTCGATTCGATGTAGTCGCGGCTTTCTTTCAGCGCGGCGCGCGAAGAATCGGCCAGGGTTACTGGCAGGTGCGGTGCGCGGGCGACGTCGACTACTTGCTGAGCAGCAAGGCTGAAGCCGTCAATGGTGATGGTGGTATTGGTCATGTTCACATCCAAAGTAGAAATCAAAGTAGGGATACAAAATAAATCCGTGTTCTTGCCGAGCAAAATGTCGACTACGGGTTTTCCTGGGTTTTCCTGTTTTTCTTGGGTTTTTTGAATAATACTCTTGAATTCAATTATTGCATACAATAAGTGAATGCATTATATTGAATCCGGGGCGCCGCTTTTCCAAGCTTGAATCGGGGCGATTCCAGACTTATAAATTGGTATAAACCAAACAAACAATTAGGAGACGAACGTGCGGCGCTTTTTTAAATCACTGTTTGGCCAGGTGCTGATAGCACTTGTCATGGGAATCGCAGTCGGGGTGCTGTTCCCGAAATTCGGAGAAAGCCTGAAGCCTTTGGGCGACGGTTTTATCAAGCTGGTCAAGATGATCATCCCGATGATCGTATTCTGTGTGGTGGTGCATGGCATTTACGGCGCCGGCGAGTTGAAGAAAGTCGGCCGGGTCGGCTTGAAGGCGCTGATCTACTTTGAAGTAGTGACTACGATTGCCCTGGTACTGGGGCTGCTGCTGGCTTTTGTATTCCATCCCGGCGTCGGCATGAACATCAATCCTGACACCCTGGACGCGAATGCCTTGTCCAGTTATGTGGAAACCGCCAATAAGGTCAGAGGCAGCAGCTTTTCCGACTTCGTGATGAAAATCATCCCCAATACCGTGGTCAGCGCGTTTACCTCTGGCGACGTGCTGCAGGTGCTGCTGTTTTCGATCATTTTCGGTTCGGCCCTTTCGCTGATCGGTGAAAAAGCGGCGCCTATCATCACCATCGTGCACAGCATGTCGGATGCTTTTTTCAAATGTATGTCTTTTATCATCAGGCTGGCGCCGCTCGGCGTGTTCGGCGCGATTGCGTTCACGGTCGGTAAATATGGCGTCGGCTCCTTGCAACAGCTGAGTTTCCTGGTGCTCTTGTATTTCTTTGCGGTGGTGATTTTCGTCTTTGCTATATTGGGTACCATCCTCAGGCTTACCGGTTTCAGCATCTTCAAGCTGATTAAATACCTGCGTGCGGAGCTGCTGGTGGTGCTGGCTACCGCCTCATCGGATAGCGTGCTGCCGCAGATCATGCGCAAGCTGGAATATATGGGCATCAAGGATTCCACTGTGGGCCTGGTGATCCCGACCGGTTATTCGTTCAACCTGGATGCCTTCTCGATCTACCTGACCCTGGCCGCCGTGTTCATTGCGCAAGCCACCAATACGCCACTGGCGCTGACCGATTTGCTGGCAATCCTGGCGGTGGCCTTGATTACTTCCAAGGGTGCGCATGGTGTGCCGGGTTCAGCGATTGTGATTCTGGCGGCGACCTTATCGGCCATTCCGGCAATTCCCGTGGTCGGACTGGTACTGGTGCTGTCGGTCGACTGGTTCATGGGCATCGCACGTGCACTGGGCAATCTGCTGGGTAACTGCGTGGCGACCGTGGTGGTGGCGGTGTGGGAAAAAGATATCGATAAGGTACGCGCGCATGCGGTCTTGAACGGCGAACGTCCGGCCGCCGTGGAAGAGGATCTTGACGCAGCCAACTTGCAAATAGCGGCTGACGGCAGGTCGCTGTAAGTAGAAAGCAGGTAGAGAGCAGGTAGAGAGCAGGTGCGCCCGACGCCGTTGGCGGTCGGGCGCAACCCGGCAAACCATTCTTATTTTTTGAAGGCGCCGCATTTGCAAGTACAATTTTGATCTTTAGAACCAAGCTCCAAGGAAATCGACAACATGAGCCTGTCTTCCAGCCCATCCGGCGCCGACAGTTCTGACGATATAGCGGCCGATATCACGACCGCGATTGCCGAGCAGCGCCTGCCACCCGGCACCAAATTGCGGGAAGAGGCCCTCGCGCGCCTGTATTCCGTGAGCCGCACCAAGATCCGAGCGGCGCTGGTGATGCTGGCGAAAGACAAATTGATCGATCTGGTGCCCGATAAAGGGGCGTTTGTGAGTCGGCCGACCGAGGAAGAGGCGCGCCAGATATTCTTCGTGCGGCGCGTGCTGGAAGCTGCGCTGGTGCGTGAGTTCGTGGCCAAGGCCAGCGCCGCCGATTATCAAATGCTTGAACAGCACTTGAAGGAGGAACGCGAGGCGCTATCCAAGGAGAATCCGCAAATCCGCTCTAAACTGCTGAGCGACTTTCACATTCTGCTGGCGCGCACGGTGGGCAATCAAGTCTTGACCGATGTGCTGACCAAGCTGGCCGGCCGCAGTTCGCTGATTACCATGTTGTACCAGTCCACCAGGGATGCGACATGTTCATCGGACGAGCATGTCGAATTCCTGCAGGCGGCGAAGGCCGGGGATACGGAAAAGGCAGTGCAGCTGATGGCGCATCATTTGCATCATGTGGAGTCTGCCTTGCAATTCGAGATACCGCCGCCTGGCGGCAAGAAGGATTTCGTCAAAGCGCTGCTGGCTTAGTGTCGTCGTGTAGCCATACAGCGTAGCGCCGAGCGGCGCCTACATTTGTTTGAACAAATGGATAAAGCTGCGGCTCACCTCCAGTTTTTCAGAATGTCCCTTTATCAGCACCTGATGGCGGCCGCGCATGTCGCGGGTGATGCCGTCGATGGCGTTGACGTTGACCAGGGTGGCGCGGTGGATTTGCCAGAACAGGTCGGGATCCAGTTCTTCAGCGAGGTCGCGCACCGGTTTGCGGATCAATGCTTCATAGGTCGCGGTCTGGACGCTGGTGTACTTTTCATCGGAACGGAAAAACAGGATTTCCTGCACCGGGATCAGCCGCAGCTGCTGGCCGATGCTGGCTTGTATCCATTGCAGATAGACTGGTTTGGTGGCGATCCCCATCTGCTTGGCGAGTTGGGTCAGCATCGAACTCATGTCGGCCGGTGTCGAACTGAGCCTGGCCTTGAGGCGGGTGACGGTCAGGCGCAAGCGTTCGGCCTCGGCCGGTTTCAGGATGTAGTCGACAGCGCCGCGCTCGAAAGCTTCGATGGCGTATTCGTCATAGGCGGTAATGAAAACGATGTGGCTTTTGCCACCGATTTCCTGTGCCGCCTGCAGCCCGGTTTTTCCTGGCATGCGGATGTCGAGGAAGGTGAAATCGGGTTGCAGCTGGTCGACCAGATCGATTGCTTCATCGCCGTTTTTCGCTTCTCCGAGGATTTCCAGTTCCGGCCACGCCTGGCTCAGGCGTAAGCGGATCTGGTCGCGCATCAGGCGCTCGTCATCGGCAATGATAGCAGTAGGCATAGGCAACTATTTTAACAGGAGATTCAGCGTTTTTTGACTGAGCCGGAGCCCATGATGCTGGAGCGCACTTGCGGGTCGCCGCTATAGGCGACGTCGCCCGAGCCGGCGGTCGAGACGTTTAAATTCTTGCTGGCATAGACATGGGCGTCGCCGCTGCCGACGATCGACACGCTGGTGTTTTCCGCCATCAGGTCGAAGCCGTCATAATCGCCGCTGCCTGCAATCGATACCTTCAGGTCGCGTGTCTTGCCTCTGACCTTGATGTCGCCGGCGCCGGCGATAGAGGCAGTGACGGTAGGAGTGTTCAGTTCACCGCTGACGCTGCCGGAACCGGAGATGGAAATCTTGATGCCGTCTTTTGAACTCAGCTTGTCGCGCAGTTTAAGGTCGCCTGAGCCGAACACGCTCAGTCCATTGACCTCAGGCGCGCTCAGGTAGACATTGATATCGTGGCGGCTGGTGAATGACGAATTGCGTTTCAAATGGACCCGCAATACTGAACCGCTGATTTCCAGCTCGACCAGCGGAACAAGGTTGGATTCCGCTTCGATCACAGCCGGTTTGGTCGGCCCCTGGGTCAGAAACACGTTCACCGCATCCATCACTTCCACTTGCTGAAAACTGCCTACCTGGCGCTCGACTCTGACTACTTCGGCGGCCATGCTGGAGCTGGGGATGAGGCTAAGCAGCGGAACCAACGCGGCAGTAGCCAGTGTAAAGACAAACGCAAAACGCGAGATCATTTTTAATTTCATATTCATGTGCATGTTTCCTCCTGCTTATAAAGCTAGCCTGGATGATGAATTTATACAGGCTTGGTCTTACCGGTGCCAACTACCTGATATGGCACCTCAATGGTTGAGCATACGCCACTCGGGCTGTTGGGGGTTATCTCCAGTTGTGCGGCGTTGCCGTGCAACAGTTTGAGGCGGTCGCGGATACTTTGCAATCCAAGTCCCGTGCCATTGCTTGGGAGGGCGCCAAAACCCAGGCCGTCGTCAGTGACGCTGACGCGCAGCTGATTGTCGGCTACTTCCGCCTTGATACGCAAGTAGCCGCCTTCCGGTTTGCGCTCCAGGCCATGCTTGATGGCATTTTCCACCAGCGATTGCAGCATCATCGGCGGGAAGGCTGCGCTGCGTAAGCCGTCGGATACTTGCAGATCGACGTTCAGGCGTTCTTCCATGCGCATCTTCAACAGATCCAGATAGGCCCGCACAATGTCGACTTCGCGTCCCAGCGTGGTGACGGTGGCGGTTTCCCGCATCTGCGGCAATACTGCCCGCAAGTACTGGATCAGGTGCTTTTGCATGGCTGAGGCGCGCGGCGGATCGGTTTCAATCAGGTAGTCGACCGAAGCCAGCGTATTGAACAGAAAATGCGGTTCGACCTGAGCCTGGATCATCTGCATCTTGGCTTCCGATACTTCGCGTTGCAGGTTGGCGTGCTCGGCGGCGGCATTGGCCGCCTGGGCACGCGCTTCAGCCCGTTTCTTGCCGCCCATCAGCGCCTTGGTGCCGAATAAGCCGATCAGCAACAGCAGCACAAAATTCACGAACCATTCAGAAGATTTTTTCTGGTAGCGGGCAACCTGCTGCTCAGCTTTCTCTGCGGCGGCTTCATGGATGGCGGCAACCGCATCGTTGATCGCCTGATTAACATCCTGGGCAGCATCCGGCGGCAAGTTCAGGCTCAGGCTGGCGGCATTGTCGGGAGGCGCTGCCGGCGCGGCTGGTGCTGCTGGTGCTGCCGGTGCTGCCGGTGCTGCCGGTGCTGCCGGTGCTGCAGGCGCCGCAGCAGGCGCGCCAGCGGCGGCTTCTGCCTTTGAAGGAGGCGGCGGCGCTGCAGGGACACTCGCCGCATCGTCGCCATTGTAGGTATAAGCGCCGGTATTGATATGGACGCCGGTGTCGTCAATCCGGATATCGGTTTTGCCTCTGGCGGACTTGGTGGACTTGGCAGGTTTTGAGGCTTTGCTCTCATGTTTGCTGACTTTCTCGATGATGATCTCTTCGGAAGAAAACAGCGTTTCCTGCAAAATCCCGGCAGCCGCCAGCATCAGCACTGCAAACAACAGGAACTTCCACCACGAAAGCTGCGTGACCCAGCTCGCTACTTTGTCGAACCCGCGTGACAGATAGGTCGAGGCGATCGCTGCATTTTTCTTGAATGTGGTGAACGAATCAGAATTCATAGAGTGGGAATCAGTTTGTGCGGCAACTCAAAAAGTTGTCGTCATTTTAAACGGAACGGGCGCAGCGGTCTGACCGTTTTGCTATAAAGCATCAAAGAGCGCTGAGCGCCGACGAGCCGATTTGCTCAGTTTTCTTGCGTGCCACTTTTTTCATGGCATGGGCGCGTTGCTGCTGTTGCTGCTTAAAAGCTATTTTTTCTTCCGGTGTCATGCGCTTGCCGATGATCACGATGGGCGGCATCAGCAATGGAATTTCCTCAGACGTCACTGCGGCTTTCTTGGCCGGGGCTGGTGCTGCTGCCATGACCGGGCTGGCGGTACTCAAGCTCAGGACCGCTAACAACATGGTGGCGACCGATAATCGGAATACGGTGTTCATTTGCAATCTCCTGGTTTGGAACTGCGACGTAACTGCAACGTACATGCAACTAAGGTGGCGGCTTAGATGACAGCCTTCTTGTGGCTTGCCTCTTGCTGAGCCAAGACCGATTTTTGTTCCCGGTTCAGACGCTTGCCGACAACGGTGATCGTAGCCAGGCAGTCGTCCTGTTGTGCCATGGCCAGCTTTTCTTGCGGGCTCAGGCGTTTGGCGACGATCGTCACGGTTTGCATGAACTCTGGATGGCTTGGACGTTTGCCGATAATCGTGATGGTTGGCAGCGTGGAGACTTCAGTTTGCTGTGGTGCTGCTTGTGCCGGAGCGATGCTGCCGGCCAGAGTTGCGATGGACAGGATGGCGATCAGTGCTGTGCGTGCTGTGTTCATTTTGTTCTCCGTTAAGTGATTCGCAGGTGGCTGACGTTGTTGCATGTCGTCACTTTAGGGAGGGGCAGGGCAAGTCGCCAGCTGCTTGCGACAATCTGCAGAAATCGCGGAACAGAATACAAAAAAGCGCCACTGGAATGCAGCGGATTCGGCTGGTTTTGAGTGGTTGACGAGGGAAACGACGCAGAAGTGGCGCTTTCCTGCACCGGTCTGATTGCGTAATTTGTTGCTAAAAATACAAATAAGTGAACGAGATGGCAGAAAAAATCTATTTCTCTTATGCAAAATCATTCTATGCACATGCTAAAAAGTTCGTTCTCTTTATAACAAACCAGTGAGATTATCTTCGTTCTTTAGCCGTATTTGTAATAAGAGGACGATGTATGACCGCCGCTGCCCTTACCAATCAAGGCCTTGCAAGCAAGTCCGCCACGCCGTTTCGCGTGATGCCCGGGTTTAGCCTGTCGCTGGGATTCACCCTGTTTTATCTGGCTCTGATCGTATTGATCCCCTTATCGGCCGTGTTTCTCAAGACCTTCACGCTGAGCTGGGACGGTTTCGTCGCCGCTGTCACTTCGCCACGGGTGATGGCGTCTTACCGCCTGACTTTCGGCACCTCCTTGCTGGCGGCGCTGCTGAATGCTTTTTTCGGCGGCATCGTGGCCTGGGTGCTGGTGCGTTATCAGTTTCCCGGCAAAAAATTGATCGACGCCCTGGTTGACTTGCCGTTTGCGCTGCCGACGGCGGTGGCCGGCATCGCCTTGACCGCGCTGTATTCAAGCAACGGCTGGATCGGCCAATATCTGGAACCGCTGGGCATCAAGGTCGCTTTTACGCCGCTAGGCATATTGGTAGCGCTGACTTTTATCGGCTTGCCGTTTGTGGTGCGTACCGTGCAACCGGTGCTGGAAGATGCCGAGAAAGAGTTGGAGGAAGCCGCCGCCAGTCTTGGCGCGAATCATTGGCAGACTTTTACCCGGGTGATTTTCCCGACGGTATTTCCCGCGTTATTAACCGGTTTCGCGTTGTCCTTTGCCCGCGCTACCGGTGAGTACGGTTCGGTCATCTTCATCGCCGGGAATATGCCGATGGTGTCGGAAATCACCCCCTTGTTCATTGTTACCAAGCTGGAGCAGTACGACTATGCCGGAGCGACCGCGATTGCGGTGGTGATGCTGACAGTATCGTTCCTGCTGCTGCTGGCGATCAACGTATTGCAAGCCTGGACCCGCAAACGCGGCCAGTCGGTCAAAGTATAGGAGCAGGAATTGAGCGCTACCGCCAGTAATTTCAATTCGGCTGCCGCAGCTACAACACCAGTTGCCAAACCGCAGATGAGAGGTGAGCCGATCCATGTACCGAACGCTACCCTGGAGCCGTTGTGGGTGCGCGCCTTGTTAATGACAGTGGCGTTGTTGTTCCTCGCCCTGTTCCTGGTGGTGCCGCTGCTATCGGTATTTGCCGAAGCATTCAAGAAGGGCTGGGAAGCCTATCTGGCGGCGATCATCGAGCCGGATGCGATCAGCGCCATCAAGCTGACCGTGCTGACCGCCGCGATTGCGGTGCCGCTCAACCTGGTGTTCGGGGTCGCTGCGGCGTGGACGATTGCCAAGTTTGAATTTCGCGGCAAGAACATCTTGCTGACGTTGATCGATCTGCCGTTCTCGGTATCGCCGGTGATATCCGGCCTGATTTATGTATTGTTGTTCGGCGCTCAAGGCTGGTTCGGCCCATGGCTGCGCGAGCACGATATCAAGATCCTGTTTGCGGTGCCGGGCATCGTGCTGGCGACTGTGTTCGTTACCTTCCCCTTTGTGGCGCGTGAACTGATCCCGTTGATGCAAGCGCAGGGCAGCGAAGAAGAAGAGGCCGCCCTGGTGCTGGGCGCTTCCGGCTGGAAGACATTCCGCCACGTGACTTTGCCGAATATTAAATGGGGCCTGCTGTATGGCGTGATCTTGTGTAACGCCCGCGCCATGGGTGAGTTCGGGGCGGTGTCGGTGGTGTCCGGCCATATTCGCGGCGAGACCAACACCATCCCCTTGCAGGTAGAGATTCTGTACAACGAATACAACTTCCAGGCAGCGTTTGCGGTGGCCTCGCTGCTGGCGTTTCTGGCGCTGCTGACCTTGGCGCTGAAATCGTTCATCGAGTGGCGTTTGCGCGAAACGGTACTACCGCATAACGTGGGGCATCAATCAGGACAGGAGCAGGCATGAGTATCCAGGTAAGCAACATCAACAAGCGTTTCGGCGAATTTGTCGCACTGAATAATGTGTCGCTGGAATTCCCGACCGGAGAATTGACCGCGCTGCTAGGGCCATCCGGTTGCGGCAAAACCACCTTGTTGCGCATCATCGCCGGCCTCGAAGCGCAGGATAGCGGCCAGGTCTTGCTGGAAGGCGAAGATGCCTCGTCGCGCCATGTACGCGAGCGCCAGGTCGGTTTCGTATTCCAGCACTATGCCTTGTTCAAGCATATGACCGTGTTTGAAAACATCGCCTTCGGCCTGCGCGTCAAGCCACGCGCCCAGCGTCCCAGCGAAAACGCGATTCGTGAAAAAGTAACCAGCTTGCTGGAACTGGTGCAGCTGGATTGGCTGGCCGATCGGTATCCGCCGCAATTGTCCGGCGGCCAGCGCCAGCGTATCGCACTGGCGCGGGCACTGGCGGTGGAGCCGCGCGTGCTGTTGCTGGACGAGCCGTTCGGCGCGCTTGACGCCAAGGTGCGTAAGGAATTGCGGCGTTGGCTGCGGCGTTTGCACGACGAGTTGCACGTCACCAGCATTTTCGTGACCCACGATCAGGAAGAAGCGCTGGAAGTGGCGGATCAGATTGTGTTGATGAACAAGGGCAATGTCGAGCAGGTAGGCGCACCGCAGCAAGTCTATGAAAACCCGGCATCGCCATTCGTCTACGGCTTCCTCGGCAACGTCAACCTGTTTCACGGCCGTGTGCACCAAGGCGTACTGGATACCGGCGGCGCCGTTTTCAACGCGCCTGAGCACGCTGCGGCGCACGATGCGCAAGGCGTCGGCTATGTACGGCCGCATGACCTCGACGTCGATCGCTATATAGCAGGTGCCAGCACCGAAGGAATCGTGGTGCAACTACGGCGCGCCCATGCGATCGGGCCGCTGGCGCAGCTGGAACTGGAGCGCAGCGATGGCGCCGACGCCGGTCTGATCGAAGCGGTGATCTCCAGCGAGCGCTTCCGGCAGCTCAATTTGAAAGACGGCGAAACCCTGGTGGTGCGTCCGCGCCGCCTGCAGGTGTTCGTCGAAGATCAAGCTACACAACAAGCTACACAGTAAGGTAAGGAGAACACTATGAATTTTCAACAATTACGTTCGATCCGCGAAGCGGCGCGTTGCGGCTTCAATCTGACTGAAGTAGCGAATGTCTTGTTTACTTCACAACCTGGGGTCAGCCGCCAGATCCGCGAGCTGGAAGAAGAGCTCGGCGTCGATATTTTCATCCGCAACGGCAAGCGCCTGATCGGCTTGACCGATCCCGGCAAAGGAATTTTGAAGATCGTCGAAAGACTGCTGCAGGAAGCGGAAAACCTGCGCCAGGCCAGCCAGGAATATTCGGGCGAGACCAGCGGCACCTTGACTGTCGCCGCCACCCATACCCAGGCTCGCTATGCGTTGCCGCGGGTGGTGCAAGGTTTCCGCGCCAGTTTTCCCGATGTCCGCATCGCCTTGCAACAAAGCTCGCCGGAACATATTGCCGACTGGGTGATATCGGGCAAGGCCGACGTCGGCATCGCCACCGAAGGCCTGACCCGGTTCAAGGAATTGATTTCCTTTCCATGCTACGAATGGAGTCACGTGCTGGTAGTGCCGGAGCATCATCCTTTGCTGGAAATCAGCGGGCCGATCAGCCTGGCCGATCTGGCGGCCTATCCGTTGATTACCTACGATGTCGGTTTTACCGGCCGCGGCCATATCGACGATGCCTTCAGCAAAGCCGGCATCACGCCCGATATCGTCCTGACGGCGATGGATTCCGACGTTATCCAGCAATACGTATCGCTTGGCCTTGGTGTCGGGCTGGTGGCCTCGATGGCTACCGAGCATAGCCGCCAGAACGGCTTGCGTTCGATTTCAGTATCGCATCTGCTGGCATCCAATGTGACCAGGCTGGCAGTGCGGCGCGGGGCTTATCTGCGGTCTTATACGTATGACTTCATCTTGCAGTTTGCACCGCAGTTGAAACGCGAGGATATCGTTGAAGCCTTGCAGGCAGAACCGCATGGCGCGGGCAGCAATGGCGTGCACAAGGCCGATTTTGAACCGCGCATCTTGAAAATAGCCTGAAGCGAGGACTTCCTCTAATCCGGGCGGCGCCCCGCCTCGGGTCACGGCCTTGTCATATTCGGGCGCTACGATTTCGTTTGTCTCCTCCGACTCTCCCCGGGTTCGGATTTAGCCCGCTACCGCAAGGTTAGCGGGTTTTTTCTTTGCGCGCTTCTGTAGCGCTGCCGGAAAAACTCATTAAATCAATAGCTTAGTGAGTTAGCAGAGTGGTTATCCACAGGGCTACGCACAATTTCTGTGGGTAACTCACGCTGCGTGCCAGCCGCTTGCGGCATGTCATCAGCCTACAACATTGTTGGCTATAATCGATAGCTTGAAAGTCCGCTGTCGCGCATGATTATCAAGCTCAACCGGTCAAGTCCAGCCACTCATTGGAAAGCAATAAATTTATGGCCTCATCCCCGGAAAACCTCAGCATGGCAGTGTTCTGCGACTTCGAAAACGTCGCGCTCGGCGTGCGTGATGCAAAATACGAGAAGTTCGACATCAAGCCGGTGCTGGAACGCCTTCTGCTAAAGGGAAGTATCGTCGTCAAGAAGGCTTACTGCGACTGGGAGCGCTACAAAGAGTTCAAGGCCACCATGCACGAGGCCAATTTCGAGCTGATCGAAATCCCGCATGTGCGCCAGTCCGGCAAGAATTCGGCTGACATTCGCCTTGTGGTGGACGCACTCGATCTTTGCTATATGAAATCGCACGTCAATACCTTCGTCATCATCAGCGGCGACTCCGATTTCTCGCCGCTGGTCTCCAAATTGCGCGAGAACGCCAAGCAAGTGATCGGCGTCGGCGTCAAGCAATCGACTTCCGACCTGCTGGTTGCCAACTGCGACGAATTTATTTTTTATGACGACCTGGTGCGTGAGAGCCGGCGCACGGCCGCAAAGCGTGGTACGCGGGAAACGCAGCCGGCAGCCAAGCGTTCGCCCGATGAAGAAAAGCGTCGCAAGGCAGAGTTGGAGGCGCGCAAGAATCAGGCGATCGACATGGCGGTTGAGACTTTCGATGCGTTGGTGTCCGAACGCGGCGACAGCGGCAAGATTTGGGCATCCGTGTTGAAAGAGGCGATCAAACGCCGCAAGCCTGATTTCAGCGAGTCATATTACGGTTTCCGTGCCTTCGGCAATTTGCTGGAAGAAGCCCAGGCACGCGGTCTGCTCGAATTCGGCCGTGACGAGAAATCGGGGGCTTACGTATATCGTAGTAGCGGCAATAATGGCAATAGCGGAGGCACGATTTCCAGTGAAGTCGCAGCGGAACAGCCGGCGCCACCATCGTTGCCGCTGCCGGAAGTAAGCGAAACCGCAGCAGTTTCGCCGACAGTAGCAGCGACGGCTGAAGACAACGGCGCCAAACCGGAAACCCGCCGCAAGGGACGCGGAGGCCGCAAGCCGGCCGAAAAGAAAATCGCAGCGGCTGCGCCGCAAGTTGCCGGACAAACTGTCGTGCGGGATGTCAATATAGCGCCGGAAACGCCAGCAGCGGTCGAAACGCCGGTTCAGCCACCGGAAGAAGCTCCGGTCAAAGGGGTAAAAACAGCCCGCAAGCCCGCCGCACGCAGCCGTCGTCCGCGTAAATCTGAAGTGAAGCCGGACGATGCTTGATGAAGGACGGCCGCGATTTTGTGTTTCTACGGTAGCGGTCACGCCGCTACCTGCGTGCTGCATATTCCGGTATCCACGATTTAGAGACCGCAAGCGGCCAAAATCGGACGTGTAATCGTTATCGAAAAAACGTTAGCGCACGCACCCTTGCAGAGAATCGAAGAAGCTAAGAAATGCTAATCAAAGAAGAGCACCTACCGATAGAAAGGTTCGACCGTGCCTTTTACTTTAGTCATTAAGGGGTTGCCCTTCCGATCTAGCGCCTTTCCAGCCGGGACTTTAATCCATCCCTCGCTGATGCAATATTCCTCAACATTGAAGTGCTCCTTATTGTTAAGTTTAATACCAACATCATGTTCAAATATGGCAGCATTATAGTGAGGGCTGCGAGGATCGACTGAGAGCCGATCAGGAAGTGGGGGGCGGTTTTCGGTATCGTTCATGGCTACAATTATCAACTATAAGATTAACCAAAACAATTTTTTTGCGTGGTTTCGCTAAATCACCTGGTTGACCGCTATCGGCCAACTCTGTTTTTCGCTAATGGCGTAGTTCGTTAAGGCTTATCCGACGCCCGCCCAGCAAGCGCCCCCACATCTTGCTCGACCCGCGGCTGTGGGCAGGCATCGTACAACCCTTAACGTTTTCCGCCTGCCGCAACACGCATCTTGCGGTCATTCATGAACCGTAAGGTCAACGTCAGCAGGATAGATCAGCATGGCCCGGCACGGTAGTTCAGCCAGAGCCGGCGCAGCGGTCAATTTGCATCAGCGCCGGCAGCTCGCCTTAGCTTTTCTGACGCAGCGCCGCCGCACATTCCCGCACCAGTGCCGGACCGCGATAAATCAAGCCGCTATACAGCTGCACCAGCGACGCTCCCGCAGCTATTTTTGATTGCGCATCGGCGCCGCTGAAAATCCCGCCGACCCCGATGATAGGCAGCGCGTCGCCTAATTTGCCGTGCAACTGCCGCACGACGCTGGTGGATAACGCCAATACCGGTGCACCGGACAGACCGCCGGCTTCGTTCTCATGTTGCAGGCCCCGGACGGCGTCGCGGCTGATGGTGGTGTTGGTGGCGATTACGCCATCTATCTTATGCCGCAGCAAGGCATCGGCGATGGTCTTGATTTGTTCCGCATCGATATCCGGTGCGATTTTCAAAGCGATAGGGACATAACGCTTGTGCTGGTCCGCCAGCTTTTGCTGCGCTTGCTTGAGTTGCGACAGCAGGGAGTCGAGTTCCGATGCGCCTTGCAACTGGCGCAGGTTCTTGGTGTTGGGCGAGGAAATATTGACGGTGACGTAGCTGGCGTACGGATAGACTTTTTGCAGGCAGTGCAGATAGTCTTCAGCTGCGCGTTCGATCGGCGTGTCGGCATTTTTGCCGATATTCAGCCCCAGCACGCCTTGCCGTTCCTGGTAAAACCTGGACGCCTGGACATTGGCGACAAAAGCATCGACGCCGCCATTATTGAAACCCATGCGATTGATGATGGCGTTGGCGGCCGGCAGGCGGAACATGCGCGGCTTGGGATTGCCGGCCTGCGCCCGCGGCGTCACCGTGCCGATTTCAATCGAACCGAAGCCGAGCGCCGCCAGGCCGTCGATGTAGGCGCCGTCCTTGTCCAGCCCGGCTGCCAGGCCGACCGGATTGGGGAACGTGATGCCCATCACCGTGCGCGGATCGGCCGGCGTCTTGCCTAATAGCGAAGTGAGCCCCAGGGCTGCGGCCCGGCGCAATGCCGGCAGGGTCAGATTGTGGGCGGATTCCGGATCGAGTGAGAACAGGGCGGGGCGGGCGAAGGCGTACAGAAGTTTGGCTGGCACGGTGGGCTGCTATATAAAATGGTGAAGATGAAGGTGGTGAAGATAAAGGTGGTGAAGATGACGCAATCAGGATGAAATAGTCAATGAAACAATCGAAAACAGGCGCAGCAAAAACTGCGGTGGCTATTTTAGCGCACTCCACTCCCCTTGCCGCAGTGCTTCCAGCGGCTGGAAGTTGATTTTGTAAGCCATTTTCGGGCTTTCTTTTATCCAGTAGCCAAGATAAACGTAAGGCATGCCGAGCTGCCTGGCCTGGCCGATTTGCCACAGCACGTTGTAGGTGCCGTAGGAGGCGCCCGGCACGTCGGGATCGTAAAAGGTGTACACCGACGACAAACCATCGTTCAGCACATCGATAATGCTTACCATGCGCAAGGTGCCGTCCGCTTCCCGAAACTCGACCAGGCGGGTATTCACCTTGCTCTGCAGCAGGAACTGGGCGTACTGGTCGCGGCTATCCTGGTCCATGCCGCCGCCGCTGTGGCGCGCGGTCTGGTAGCGCAGGTACAGATCGTAATGTTCATGCACATAAGCCAGGTTGGTGACCAGCGTGGTCAGATGGCTATGCCGCTCCCAGGCGCGGCGCTGGCTGCGATTCGGCTGGAACGATGCCACCAGCGTACGCACCGGCGTGCAAGCCTGGCAACCATCGCAATACGGCCGATAGGTAAAAATGCCGCTGCGCCGGAAACCGTTCTTCACCAGCTCCGAATAGACATCGGCGTTGATCAGATGCGACGGCGTCGCCACCTGCGAACGCGCCTGGCGATGATCCAGGTAACTGCATGGATAAGGCGCAGTGGCGTAAAACTGCAGGGTCGAAAAAGGCAGATCTTTTAAGTGCGTCATGTGCATTCCGGCTGATGACTTATAACTGATAATTTACACTGTAATTACGGTTTGCATAAGAGTCTTAATCAGCAAACAAAGGCAGCGGACGCCAGTTGTGGATCTGTGGGTGGGCGATGGCTTGCTTCAGGTGCAGCAGAAACTCGCGGCGGCTTATCGCCTGGGCGCCGAGCGAGGCCAGATGGTCGGTCTGCTGTTGGCAATCGATCATTGCCACGCCGTGCTGGCGCAGGAAATGCACCAGGTAGGCCAAGGCGATTTTGGAGGCATCGCTGACCCGGGTAAACATCGATTCGCCGTAAAACATATGGCCGATGCTGACGCCGTACGCGCCGCCAACCAGCTTGCCGTCCAGCCATACTTCAGCCGAGTGCGCGTAACCGAGCCGGTGCAGGGCGCGGTAGCCGGTAACAATGTCTTCCGAGATCCAGGTGCCGGCGCCATCGCGGCGTGGCGCCGCGCACTCGCGCATCACATGCTCGAAAGCGAAGTCGAAGCGGATCTGCCAGCGCCGGTCCGTAGCCATGCTGCGATGCACCTTGCGCAAGGTTTTGCGCAAGCTTGCCGAAACCGTAAATTGTTCCGTCTTCAGCACCATGCGCGGATCGGTGCTCCACCAGAGAATCGGCTGGTTCTCGGAGAACCACGGGAAGATGCCATGTCGATAAGCATCCAGCAGGCGTCGCGGCGACAAATCACCGCCAGCAGCCAGCAGGCCGGCGGCGCCGTCCTCCTCGGTCAGTGCAGTGCAGACATCGGGAAATGGGCTGTCCAGTTCAAGCCAGGGGATCATCGCGGCCTCGCTGGCGTCTTATTTAGGCGCTAAGCCAGCGCGCATGGGTTTGAAAATGGCTTGTGTATGTAAGCTGAAATGACCATCTTCCTGACGGATTTTCTTGATGTCGGCAAAGAACGCGCGCAGGGTGATTTCGACGGTAGGGAAGGCGATTTCATCCCACGGGATCTCGGCCTCGGTGAACAAGCCGACTTCCAGGCTTTCGATGCCGGCTGCGTAATCCAGGTCGAGCAAGGTGGCGCGATAGAACAGATGCACCTGATGTACATGCGGTACGTTCAGCAGCGAAAAAAGTTCATGCAGTTCGACCCGTGCGCCAGCTTCCTCCAGGGTTTCGCGGCGGGCGGCATCGTCGGTGGTCTCATCGTTTTCCATGAAGCCGGCCGGCAGCGTCCAGTAACCGTATTGCGGTTCGATGGCGCGTTTGCATAACAGCACGCGCAGTTCGCCGTCTCGTTCCCATACCGGGACAGAGCCGACCACCATTTTCGGATTTTGATAGTGAATGCTGCCGCAGTTGCTGCAGACATAACGCATGCGGTTGTCGTCCGGCGGAATCTGCAGGCTGACGGGATGCGCACATTCGGAACAAAATTTCATAGGCAGCAATAAATAGTATTAATAGGCAATTTAAACATAGGCAATTTAAACATGCCGTTTAAATAGATGGTTTAGACAGGCGAGAAACGCATTCCCGATCGTGTCGAATTGGAATGTCTCGGCATATCTCAGCATATCCCAGGATAACCGGGTAGTTTGGGAGTTTAGCATCGCCTAATCGTTACGACCGTTCTTAATCCGATTGTCTGTATTGGTTGCATTGCACTGCAATACACTATATACTTTCATTCTTCAGACGCGGGGTGGAGCAGTCTGGCAGCTCGTCGGGCTCATAACCCGAAGGTCGTAGGTTCAAATCCTGCCCCCGCAACCAGTTACAGTAAGAAGGCTAGCAATACAACGCTATTCTTACGCATCGGGCCTTAAGTGGAAAACGCTTAAGGCTTTTTATATTCAGACGCGGGGTGGAGCAGTCTGGCAGCTCGTCGGGCTCATAACCCGAAGGTCGTAGGTTCAAATCCTGCCCCCGCAACCAAAAAAGACGGATCGGCTACTAGCTTTAGTAGTCGATCCGTTGTCATTTTTGCTCATATTTCATCGCCTCGCAGTTGAATTTGCATTTTCCGGACGATGTTGCACAGGATCGCGAATGCTGCGGACATAATGTCCCATAGCACGGAAAATGGTTTCATCAGCAATTCGTGGAAAAGACCGATTACATGTGGCGCCGGCGCGTATTTGGCAACGTTTCATTGCGGAATTTACGTCAAAAGCCGCCGCCGTGTTCGCGGATTTTATTACGAACTCGACAGCGGTTTTTTTCAGGTTGCCAGACCTTACGGTTTTGCCACCACCACAGCATTTGCTTTTGCCTTTGCTTCATCACGCACAATCACCACGCTCAGTTGGGCGGGGTCGATGTGTTTGCGGAAGGCTTCGTTGACTTGTTCTACCGTCAGGGCGCTGATCTTGTCTTCGATCTGTTTGCTCCAGGCGAAGGTGCGGTTGAGGTCTAGCAGCCTGGCCCAGCCGGCGCTGAGGGCGCTGTCCTGGGCGCGGGCGCGCTGGTTTTCCTGGAGGATGCCGGATTTGGCGCGGGCTAGTTCGTCGGCGCTGAAACCGTCTTTGAGTGCGCGTGCCAGCTCTTCCTTGACAGCTGCATCGACCTTGCCCAGGTTTTGCGGTGCGGCGATGGCTTGTACCGAGAACCTGGCGGCGCGGCTGATGGCGCTGATGTCTACCGATGAACCGATGCCGTAGGAGAGGCCTTCTTTTTGACGTACTCTGTCCATCAATCGTGATTTCAAACTGCCGCCGCCAAACAGGTAGTTGGCTACCATCATCGCCGGATAATCGGCATCGTCGTCACGCATGTCCAGGTTCTGGCGCGCTACGTAGAAGCCATTTTCCTTGTCTGGCGAATTGATGGTTTTCTGCAGCGGCGTTACGTCGAAGTTCTGGCGGATTACGCGTTGGTACGGCGCTGCGCTTTTCCATGTGCTGAATTCGTCCTGGACTACCTTGGTGACCGCTGCGACGTCGAAATCGCCGACTATAGCCAGTTCGCCTTGCGAGGCGCCATAGAAATCGTGATGGAAGGCGCTGACATCGGCCAGGGTGGTGGCCTGGACAGCGGCGATTTGCTGATCCACGCTTTGCGCTGCCAGCCAGTGGCCTTGCGGATATTTGTTGAAGTGCTGGGCGATGGCTTCTGCGGCTAACGTGTTCGGCTCGTTGCGCGATGCTTCCAGGTTGACCAGGGATTCCTTGCGCAGACGATCGAATTCAGCCGGATCAAAGCGCGGTTGCTTGAGTACGCTGGCGACCAGTTTCAAGGCGGCGGGCAGATTGCTGCGCGTGGTCTGGAATTGCGTCAGGTTGCCGCTGATCTTGTGTTTGGAAAACTCGTCGGCCAGTTGCTCACGCGTCAGCGTACTGCTGCCGCGCATCAGCATGGCATCGGCCAATTCGGATGCGGTCTTTTTACCGAACAAGGATTTTTCATCACCCCATTGCAAGTTCAGCTTGACCGAGACGGTTTCACCGCGCGTCTTTTTCGGCAACAAGGCGAGTTTCAAACCACCGACCTGCGAGCGCTGGGTACGGGCGTCGATATTGGCTTGCGACGGATCGAACGCTTCACCGTCAGCGATTGCTTGCTGCGGCTTGTAGTCTTTGAGCTGTTCGGCCACGCTTGGCGCTGCCGGAACATCGGCGCGTTGTAGCTGATCTTCCGGCAAGAATATACCGACGGTGCGGTTGTCGCGGGTGAAGTAATGTGCTGCGGCTGTCGCTACCTGTGCCGAGGTAACTTTGTTGGAACGGTCGCGGCCCGCGAACAGCAAACGCCAGTCACCGAGCGCGATCGTGCTGGACATGGCAACGCCGACTTTCTGATGGTCGTTCAGCAGTTTTTCAAAGCTGTTGGCATTCGCCAGGCGGACTCGTTCCATCTCTTCCGGCGTGGGCGGGTTTTTTGCAAATTGTTCGACACCGTCGATCAAGGCTTGCCGTACCGGTTCGATCGGCTCGCCTTTCTTGACTATCGCGGCAATGATTTCCAGGCCTGGCGCATAACCGCTCATCTCGTAATTGAACACGGCAGTTGCTTTGCCGGTTTCCACCAGCGATTTGTGCAGGCGGCCGTTGGGAGTGTCTGCCAGAATCGTTCCGGCGTAGGACAGGGCATCGCTATCGGGATGCAACTCGCTTGGGATTTTGTAGGCTACGGCGACGATCTGTACGTCGCCCTGGCGCCGCACTGTCACGCTGCGTTCGCCGTCCTGGGTTGGTTCCACGGTCCAGAGGTCGCGCATCTTGCGGGTCGGCTTCGGCAGTTTTCCGAAGGCCTGGCTGACCCAGGTCAGGGTCTTGGCCGGGTCAAATTTGCCGGCGATCAGCAGCACCGCATTATCCGGCTGGTAGTAGGTTTTATAGAAGGCTTGCAGGTTTTCTATCTTGACGTTTTCGATATCGCTGCGGTTGCCGATAGTCGGCTTGCCGTAATTGTGCCAATCGTAAGCCACTCCTTCCAACCGCTTGATGAGGACGCCGAACGGCGAGTTCTCGCCCTGTTCGTATTCGTTACGCACCACGGTCATTTCGCTATCGAGGTCTTTCCTGGCGATAAACGAATGCAGCATGCGATCGGCTTCCATGTCGATCGCCCATTTCAGGTTGTCGTCGCCGGCCTGGAAGATTTCATAATAATTGGTGCGGTCGACATTGGTGGTGCCGTTGAACGACATGCCGCGCTGGCTGAAATCCTTGGGAATCGAAGGATGGGTCGGGGTGCCTTTGAACATCAGATGTTCCAGCAAATGCGCCATGCCGGTTTCGCCGTAATTCTCGAAGCGCGATCCGACCAGATAAGTCATGTTGACGGTTACGGTAGGCTTGGAGGCATCAGGAAACAGCAAGACTTTGAAGCCGTTGGCAAACTGATATTCGGTGATGCCTTCAGCGGACGGACCCTGGGTCACGCCGGCCGGGAGTACGATTGCCGCTTCTGTGACGCCGGTGAAGCTGAGGCCGCAGGCGGCGGCCAGCAAGCAAGACAACAGGCGATTGGACCAAGGGCGGTTACGGAATAGATGCATGGAATTTCCGATCTGTGGAGAAATGGACAGACAAATATACGCGCGTAGCGTGGGCAAAAAAGCTTGCCCACCCTACTTAAAAGACAAAATGAATCTTGCTTATTTTGCCACAGAGGCAGATCGGAAGAGAGGTATTTCGGAGCGATTGCTTATTCGGTCGGCGGCACGTAGCCGGTAGCGGCATCGGCGCCATCGCCGAAGAAATGTTTTTCCATTTGCGCCGCCAGATATTTGCGGGCCCGCACATCAGCCAGGTTCAGGCGGTTTTCATTGACCAGCATAGTCTGGTGCTTGAGCCAACCGGCCCAGGCTTCTTTCGAAACGCTTTCATAGATGCGCTTGCCCAGCTCGCCCGGATAGGGCGGAAAGTCCAGACCTTCTGCTTCTTTGTCCAGTTTGATGCAATGAATGGTACGTGCCATGGTTTTTCCTTGTAGATGTCGCGAGCCGTGTAGCCAAGGCTCGCTTGTAAGATCAATTGAAAAGGGGATAGTTCGACTGGAGCCAGGTTTTGACTTAAGGTTTTGACTTTATAGCGTCTTGATCAATACCAGCGATTTCCGTTGCCAGTTATACATGTGCTGGCGATCCTTCGGCAGGTCGTCGACGGTGGCGTGGACGAAGCCGCGCCGCAGGAACCAGTGCGAGGTGCGGGTAGTCAGGACGAACAGCTTGCTGAAGCCTGCCGCGCGCGCCCGGCTTTCCATATGTTTCAGGATACGCTCGCCGTCGCCCTGCGCCTGGACTTCCGGATTTACTGTGAGGCAAGCCATTTCCGCCATTTTTTCGGTCGGGAAAGGATACAACGCAGCGCAGCCGAAGATCACGCCGTCATGCTCGATCACCGAGAAGTAATGAATCTCGCGTTCGATCAGTTCACGGCCGCGTTTGACCAGGGTGCCATCGTTTTCCAGCGGTTCGATCAGTTTCAGGATGCCGCCCACGTCTTCAATCGTGGCTTCGCGCAGGCTTTCCAGGTTTTCGTAGGAAATCATGGTACCCACGCCATCGTGGGTAAACAATTCCAGCAAGACCGAACCGTCGGTGGCGAAAGGCACGACGTGCGCGCGCGGCACGCCGGCGTTACAGGCCTTGATCGCGTGCTGCAGATAGAAGGCCGAGTCAGCCGGCAGGCAGCCGCTGTCCAGCACTGCTTGCGCCTGGTGAGAGGACAATTCGCGGATTTCAGTCTCGCCGGCGTCTTTCATCAACGGTGTTTCACTGATGAAAATCAGCTTTTCGGCACGCAGCGAGATTGCCGCCGAGACCGCCACGTCTTCCATGGTCAGGTTGAACGCTTCGCCAGTCGGCGAAAAGCCCAGTGGTGACAGCAATACCAGGCCGCCGGCGTTGAGAATCGGATGGATGGTGTCGTAGTCGATCTTCCGGACTACGCCGGTCAACTGCAGGTCGGCGCCGTCGATTACGCCCAGCGGGCGAGCGGTGACAAAGTTGCCAGAAATGATACGAATCGCAGCATGCGCCATCGGCGTGTTGGGTAACCCCTGGCTGAAGGCGGCTTCGATATCCAGGCGCAGTTCGCCGGCGGCTTCCTTGGCGCATTCCAGCGCAGCCGTATCGGTAATCCGCAAACCGTTGTGAAAGCGCGCTTCTACATTACGCAGCGCCAGCTGTTCTTCAACCTGTGGTCGGGAGCCGTGCACAATAACCACCTTGATGCCAAGCGCATGCAGCAGCGACAAGTCTTGCGCCAGCACCGGCAACGCGCCGGCGGTGACCAGTTCGCCCGGAAAGGCGACGACAAAGGTCTTGCCGCGAAAGGCATGGATATAGGGCGCGACGGAGCGCAGCCATTGTACGAATTCATTGGGATTTTCCATGCCGCACATTATAAGGGGAAATGACGGGGGGCAGCGGGTAGGGTGGGCGGTGTATCGCTAAGTGGCCGCGGCGGCGTCCGCAATGCGATAATCCGGGCATGACAAATATGCTTACACCGACAATCACAGTGGAGTTCGAACCCGGCGACGTGCAAAAGCTGTTGCAACATGCAGAAGCGGCGACCGGACATCTGCCCTGCATGGGCGATCAATTTGTCGCCAAGTATTATGCCGGCGGCAAAGTGATCACCAAGAACGACTGGCCCGATGTCAGCCAGATCGACATCGCCAGGATTCCGCCGGCCTTGTTTCTGGTCAACGACTCATTCCTGATGAGCAACGGCATCGACCCGGCGCAAGCCATCGTCTGCGTTTATAAAAACGGCCACATCGCTTCGGAGCAGCAAAACGAGAGCGATGCTTTCGCGCTTGGTTCGGAAGAGTTGCCCAACGTGACGCGGATACTGGTCCGCGATTTTGCAGGGATAGAGAACGCGCAGAAAATCCGCATCACGTTCCAGCATGATCCACGCAAAGGGCCGGTAGTCTTATTGGAAATGGTGCCGCAAAGCGGCGAGCAGGCGGAGATCAGGATCGTCAACCGCCGTCAGTGACGACGGCAACCTTGTCGACGGTTTCGTCGGCAGTTTTGTCGGCAGTTTTGTCACCTATCGGGCGGCCAATTCCAGGCTGACGATAGTCAACGCACCGTCAACCTTGTCGACGGCAAACTCGATCTTGTCGCCGGCCTTGAACTGTTCCAGCATGACCGGATCGCCAGCTTTGTACAACATGGTCATGGCCGGCATGCCGAAGTTGGGGATTTCCGCATGCTTGATGGTGATCTTGCCGGTGCCTGTATCTACCTTGCGTATTTCACCGGCCACCATCGGCAGCGCGGTCTGGTCTGCCGGCGTGGTTTGCATCTCGGTGTTGTCGCTATTGGCCGCCATGCTGCTCAGGGGCAGGCCAATCATTAATGTGGTGAGGATGACGATTATCTGCAGGTATTGCATGGTCAGAGTCCTTTCAAACTGGGTGAATCAATATCCGTTACTTGGATGGCATGGGGCTTTCCAGGATGATTTGATGAATATGGGGGCATTTGGGGCGCATATCAAGCGTAGCAGTGCAGATGCTTCGCCTGGAAATGTTGATATTCCATTACTGCAGGCAAAAAGTACCGGCTTTTTACAGCTCGTTACGAAATGCCGAATTGATATTACTTTGGAATATTCTGGAATATTCGGCCTGTTCTTTGCATCCAACCAAATGCCGCCGACCGATGAGTATTCTCCTTCCGTGTTCTCACGCACGATCATCATGTCGATGTCGCCCGCGGCACGCCCCGCCAGCGGGCTGCGCACGCCTTCAAAGCGATCTTGTAAGTGGTGTTCATGATTTCCTGTTCTGTGGCGTTGTCGGCACGGGGCATACAGCCTTACTTGCGATGTGATGCAGAACATTATATTCACTCTGACTGGATCGGGATGCACTTGCCGATAAATCTCAGCTGCCAGCCTGCATCCGGGTGATAGTCAAAGCGCCGTTAGCTTTTTCGACGACAAATTTGATCATGTCGCCAGGCTTTGCCTGATCCAGCATTGCCGGATCTTTTACACGAAAAACCATCGTCATTGCTGGCATATCCAGGTTCACCAATGGCCCATGTTTGATAGTGATCTTGCCCGCCTCTTTATCGATTTTTTTAACTTCCCCGGTTGACATGGCGGCGGCATCTGCAGGCTTCGTTTCCGCTACTACATCGGACTTTTCGATTTCCTCGGCAGCCATCGCCGAAGACGGAAAGTTGAACGACCCGGCTAACGTCAAAGCGAACGCTGCAAATAGAATGGAACTGGTTTTCATGAGAATTCCTGTGTTGTGTTTTCGGTTGAAAAATATTATTTGACGATGATGTTTCCGCGCATGCCGGCTTCAAAATGTCCCGGCTCCAGGCAGGCGAAATCAAACGTGCCGGCTTTGCCGAACTGCCAGATCAGCTCCCCAGTTTTGCCGGGTTCAACCGATACCTGATTTGGGTCGGAATGTTCCATTTCCGGAAATTTCGCCATCAAGGCCGCGTGCTCCTTCAGTTCATTGATAGAGCCCAGAACCATTTCGTGCTTTAGCTTGCCGGAATTTTTGACGATGAATTTGACGGTTTCACCGCGTTTGACCGAGATGGTCGCCGGTGTGAAACGCATCGTGTCGTTCATGTCGATGGTCATGGTTTTCGATACCTTGCTGGCAAGCCCGGGCTTACCCAATGCCGCAGCATGTCCGTCAGCGGCCGCACTGTGTTCTGGTTCGTCGTGGGCGAAAGCATTGACGGATAACAGCGACAACGCCAGAGTTGATGCAATTAATATGGATTTCATGGAAATATCCTTTTGATTAAAAACAAAATGTTGTGATTTGATTAGTGGTCGGCATGTGAGCCTCCCTTGACTGCGTTCATGATCTTTTCGCCCGGTTTGCCAGCCATGCGCCTGGCGTCAGGCGCCTGCGCGGCGGCTGGCATGGCGGCATCGCCGCCTTTCCACTCATACGCGACGGTGCCGGCAGGATGTTTGTACCAGCCGGGATCTTTGTAATCGTTGCTGGCGATGCCTTTGCGTACCTTCATCGTAGTAAACATGCCACCCATTTCAATCCCGCCAAACGGGCCGGCGCCACTCATCATCGGCAGAGTGTTGTCCGGCAAGGGCATTTCCATATCGCCCATCGAGCCGCCTTTGTCGCCCATCACCATGTAGTCGGGAATCAGCTGGTTGATTTTTTTCAATACCGATTTCTGGTCGACGCCGATCATGGTCGGCACGCCGTGGCCCATGGCATTCATGGTGTGATGTGATTTATGGCAGTGCAGCGCCCAGTCGCCAGGTTCGCTGGCGTCGAATTCAATCGCGCGCATCTGACCGACGGCGATGTCGGTGCTGACCTCCGGCCAGCGCCCGGCCGGCGGCGTCCAGCCACCGTCGGTACCGGTCACCACGAATTCGTGACCGTGCAGATGGATCGGGTGGTTGGTCATGGTCAGGTTACCGACCCTGATCCGGACCCGGTCATGCTGCCGCACCACCAACGGATCGATGCCGGGAAAGGCGCGGCTGTTCCAGGTCCACAGGTTGAAGTCGGTCATTTCGTTGACTCTCGGCGTAGCGGCGCCCGGTTCGATGTCATAGGCGTTCAGCAAGAACACGAAATCGCGGTCGACCCGCATCAGCGACGGATCTTTCGGATGGGTAATCCAGAAGCCCATCATGCCCATCGCCATCTGCACCATTTCATCGGCATGCGGGTGGTACATGAATGTGCCGGCGCGACGCGCCACGAATTCATAAACGAAAGTCTTGCCAGGCGGGATGCCAGGCTGGGTCAGGCCGGTAACGCCATCCATGCCGTTCGGCAAACGCTGGCCGTGCCAGTGCACGGAGGTATGTTCCGGCAGTTTATTCGTCACGAAAATCCGTACCCGATCACCTTCCACCACCTCGATCGTCGGCCCCGGACTCTGGCCGTTGTAACCCCACAGGTTGGCTTTCATGCCAGGCGCGATTTCGCGCACTACCGGCTCCGCCACCAGATGGAATTCCTTGACGCCATTGTTCATGCGCCACGGCAGCGTCCATCCATTCAAGGTGACGACCGGTTGATAGGGACGGCCGTTGGCAGGGTTGAGAGGAGGCTGAGTGCTGGCCTGGGTTTGCAATACGGCTTCAGGCAGGCTGGCGGCGCCGATCCGGCTGACGGCGGTAGCGCCGACCGCCAGCGCCGAGCCTTGCAAAAAGGCGCGTCGTGACAAGTGTTTCATGGTTGTGTTCCTTGTAATTTTGCAGGCGCAGGCGACGATGAAGATGCCGGTGCGGGAGGTGGTAAGGAGCCGCCCAGCGCCAGTTGCATCTCGCTGTCTGCCAGCCAGAAATCGCGGTTGGCATCGATGGCCGCATTGACCGCACTGGCTTGTTCGCGTGCATCGGCCAATAGTTCGAATACGCTCGACAACATGCCGTTGTAGCGCAGCAGATATTCGTCCGAAACCCGCTTGCGCAAAGGCACCACCTGATCACGGTAATGCCGTGCCAGATCATAGGCACTCTGGTAACCGTGATACGCCACGCGCACCTGCGATTGGGCATCCACAGCAGTCGCCGCGAGACGATGCGCAGCTTGCATGTAGATCGCTTCCGATTTGGCGACGCGCGCGCCACCCCAGTCGAACAAGGGGATTTCAAGGCTGATTTGATAGCCGGTTTCGTGTGGGATGCCTGGTTCGGAGTTATGCAGGTACGTCAGGTCCAGCACATTAATGAAACGGGTAGCCTGATTCAATCCCAGCGTTGCCTGCAAGCCTTCGACTTCCAGTTTGGCGGCGGCGATGTCCAGCCGCTGCGCCATGGCCAGGCTCTCCGCATCTTGCAAAGACGGACGCTGGGCCGGCAGCTCCGGCAAACGCGGCGGCAGTTGCATTGCAGTTTGCGCAGAACTGAGGCCCAGCAGCCGCACCAATTGTTCACGTGCGACCATTACTTGCTGGCGCGAGCGCGTCAATTGCGTTACAGCGTCGGCGTGAAACGCTTGTTCGCGCGCCAGCTCCAATTGATTGAAATTGCCAGCTTTAGCCATCTTTCCGGCTAGTTCGCTGCCGGCTGCTGCGGCGCTTTCCACTTGCTCCTGGTAGACAATGCTCTGGTTCGCCGCGACACTCTGGAAATAAGCGCTGCGGGTTTCGGCGGCTACCTGCAGGATACGATTTACGATCTTCAGTTTGCTGATCTCGAACTGGCGCTGTTCGATTTTCGAGCTCAGCGGCAGTGTCAGCAAGCCCATGAGCGCCATCGAAAAACTGCGGACTATCTTGAGGTCGTCGCCGCTGCGGGTACGGCCGAAGCTGAAGCCTGGATTCGGCAAACGGCTGGCTTGCACCCAATTTGCTTCGGCAATCCCCAGTTCTTGATACTCGGCTTGCAGGCTGCGGTTGTTGAGCAGGGCAATTTGTACCGCAGCATCGACAGTGAGCGGTTTTTGCAGCAATTTCTGAACGATCTCCCGGGCTTCGCCTTGTTCCTGTTCGGAACGCTGCTGAACCGGGGTTTGTCCCAGCCGCTGTTTGGTAATCTCGCTGACTTCGCTAAAACCGTGATCGGCGCTCAAGCTGGCGCAACCGGTCAAGGCGAGCAGCAATGCGGCAGGCAGCATGCGCCTGCGTAAAAAAATGAACATGATGTCCTCGTTAGCTGAACCATGGAGCGCTGCCCGGTTGCTGTACGGCCACGGTCAAAGACACGCGGCGCACGTAGCCAGGGCATAGCCCATCAATCAAACTTGCCGATCCCGATAGGGCGGCAAGACGTTTGAGTTAGGAGTGTTAAACGAGGATTGAGGGAGGTCGTTCGGGGTTTTCCGGGGTGTAGCCGACAAAACCTGAAATTGGAAATTGCGTGAAATGCATGGCCGGTAGCGGCTGCGTTGCCGACAGCGCCAATTCCACCGGAATCGCACCCACACAGCAAGCCGCGCAGGAGCTGCAGGAGCTTGAGTTCTTGTCGTGCGACGAGTGCTCATGATTGCCGTGCTGAACCTTGGCCGGCAGGTCCGCATTTTGCGCATGCATATGATGCACGGTGGCGTCGCCAGCGCCGACGGCGCTTGCCACAGTC
The DNA here is from genome assembly GCF_018304965.1 of Collimonas antrihumi. GTDB lineage: Bacteria > Pseudomonadota > Gammaproteobacteria > Burkholderiales > Burkholderiaceae_D > Collimonas > Collimonas antrihumi. The sequence continues at coordinate 40,245 of NZ_JAGQED010000009.1, read as the reverse complement.
ACTTTTTCAGAGCCGCAAAAAACCATCGCCGCCGCTGCATATCCCTGTATTGGGAGTGTTAGCGCCAGCAATAAAATCAGCAGGTTCTTGAGTCGGTTCATGGCAGACATGGACGGGATTCTAGCATTGATTCCTGTTAATTAATGCCGCCTTGTTGTTTGGCAAGACCTTCCAGAATCGGGCAATCCGGCCGCGCATCGCCGTGGCAATGGCAGGCCAATTGTTCCAGCGTAGCTTTCATGGCTTGCAACTCCTTGATCTTCTCGTCTAATTCAGCGATATGGTCCAGCGCCAGTTGCTTGACTTTACTGCTGGGGCGCGACTGATCCAGCCAGAGGCCGATCAGCTCGGCAATCTGCTTCATCGAAAATCCCAGCACGCGGCCTTGGCGGATAAACCGCAGCAGGTGGATATCGCGTTCGGCATAGGTGCGGTAGCCGCCGTCGCTGCGGCTGGCTTTCGGGATCAGGCCGGTTTCCTCATAGTGCCGTATCATTTTGGCCGAGACGCCTGAAGCCATTGCGGCGTCGCCGATATTCATTGCATTAGTCGTCATGTGGAGTTTCCTTGAAAGATAACGGCCGCCAGCGGCGCAGCAGCAAGGCGTTGCTGACCACGCTGACGCTGCTGAACGCCATCGCCGCACCGGCCAGCACCGGATTCAGATACCCCAGCGCTGCCAGCGGGATGCCGATCAGGTTATAGATAAAAGCCCAGAACAGGTTTTGGCGAATCTTGTTATAAGTGCGGCGCGAGATATCGATAGCATCTGCGACCAGGCCCGGATCGCCGCGCATCAGCGTGATGCCGGCGGCTTGCATGGCGACATCGGTGCCGGTCGACATGGCGATACCGACGTCGGCGGCAGCCAGTGCCGGCGCATCGTTGATGCCGTCGCCGACCATGGCGACTACGGCGGCGCCGGATTTGAGATCGGTGATTGCCCTGGCTTTTTCACCCGGCAGGATTTCTGCATGGACCTCGGTGATTTCCAACTGCCGGCCGACGGCGTTGGCGCTGCCGCGGTTATCGCCGCTCAGCATGGCAACCCGGATCGAACGCTGTTGGAGTTGCTGGATCGCGGCCCTGGCCGTCGGCTTGATTTCGTCGCCGAAAGCCAGCAGACCGGCAAGCGATAATTTGCCATTTTCTTCGGTGGCGAGCCATGAAACGGTGCGGCCTTCAGCTTCCAGCATCTTGGCTTCGTTCGCCAGTGCATCGAGGCTGACTCCCAGTTCCTGCATCCAGCGCGAGCTGCCCAGATAACATCGTCGATCACCGACAGTGGCTTGCACGCCGCGTCCGGCGACGCTTTGCACGTTGCTGGCGTTGAGCGAGGGCAGCGATACTTTCTTCTCTGCGGCGGCTATAACGGCGCGCGCCAGCGGATGTTCGCTGCCGCGTTGTACCGCAGCGGCAAGTGTCAGCAAGTCATCGCTGGCGGTGGCGCTTTGTGCGCTAGGGAGCAAGGCCAGCAACGCCGGATGTCCGACCGTCAAGGTACCGGTTTTATCGAAGGCCACGACATTGATGCGATGGGCGATTTCGAGCGCCTCCGCGTCCTTGATCAATATTCCGAAGCGGGCAGCGATCCCGGTGCCGGCCATGATTGCAGTCGGCGTCGCCAGTCCCAGTGCGCATGGGCAGGCGATCACCAGCACCGCCACTGCGTTGAGCAAGGCTTGCTGCCAGTCGCCGCTGCTCAAGCCCCAACCCAGCAAGGTGACGGCGGCGATCAGCAACACTACCGGCACGAAGACCGCGCTGACCTGGTCTACCAGGCGCTGGATCGGCGCTTTGGCGGCTTGTGCATGTTCCACCATGCGGATGATGCGGGCCAGCGTGGTTTCGGCGCCGATTGCGGTGGTGGTCACCAGCAGCAAACCTGCACCGTTGATCGCGCCGGCGGTCACCCGGTCGTGTAGCTGTTTTTCTACCGGCAGGCTCTCGCCGGTCAACAAGGATTCGTCGACCTGGCTGTGGCCTTCCAACACCAGGCCATCAACTGCGATGCGCTCGCCGGCACGCACCACCACCACATCGTTGATCTGCAGGTCGCCGATGGCGATCTCGCTGTCAACGCCGTCGCGCCGCACGGTGGCGCGTTCCGGACGCAATGCATTCAAGGCCCGGATGGCATCGGCGGTTTGGCGCTTGGCGCGGGTTTCCAGCCATTTCCCGAGTAACACCAGCGTGATCACCGCCGCCGATGCTTCGAAATACAGATGCGCCATCGCGCCATGTGCGGCCGTCAGCAGCAAATACAGCGACAGTCCATAAGCGGCGCTGGTGCCCAGTGCTACCAGCAAATCCATATTGCCGGTGCCAGCCTTCAGCGCGCGCCAGCCGGCGCGATAGAAACGGGCGCCGAGCCAGAACTGCACTGGCGTCGCCAGCGCCAGTTGCCACCAGCCGGGCAGGGCCCAGCTGCCGCCGAAGGGCATCAGCAGCATCGGCAGGACCAGAGGCAGGGTAAATAATGCGGCAGCGGCGACTGGCCACCAGCTCGGCAACGGGCGCTTGCTTGCCGATGCTTCTAGCGTGGTTTTTGGTAATGAGGCTTCATAGCCTGCAGTCTTGATCGCCGCTATTAATTTGGCGACAGGTACCGCGCCGACGGTGGTCAACGTGGCTTTCTCGCTGGCCAGATTGACGGCAACGGTTTGCACGCCAGCCACTTTATGCAGCGCTTTTTCCACCCGGCTGACGCAGGAAGCGCAACTCATGCCCTCGATATCCAGCGTTAATTCTTGCTGTCTGACCTGGTAGCCGGCTTTTTCCACCGCGGCAACCAGCGGCCCGATGGTGCTTGCGCCATCGGTTTGCACGGTCGCCAGTTCGGTCGCCAGGTTGACGCTGACCTCGCGCACGCCGGCAACTTTGCGCAATGCTTTTTCGACATGGGAGACGCACGATGCGCAGGTCATGCCGTCTATCGCTAATTGGAATTCTGCCGCTTGGAGTGATTGGGTGGCGCCAGTGCTGCTCATGATGGACTCAATTTGACGAGTGGGGATAGTGCATGATCATCCTTCCCATGATGGGAAGGTCAAGCACAATTTTAACAGAGCTGTTTCTTGCTGTTCTGTGCTGAGCAACTCTAGAGAATTCATTTTGCTTTGCTAAAAATATTAACTCATTGACACTGTTTTTAAATCAACGTAGATTGTTGTATTAAAGATAATTGTTTGGAGCGCGGAGTGAATGATTATGGCAGCAGTAATATGTCTGTTTTGCTGAGAAGTAGCATCCAGCAACCCTATTATCTGGAAGTCAGGCGTGCCGGCGTTCTTGCCAAAGAGCTTAGCGTTGTCAGTTTTGAAGGCATTGAAGAGTTGGGCCAGCCCAATCGCTTTGTCATTCGCTTAACCCATCCACTTCCTGATTTGCCGCGTGCCAGTTTCCTCGGCATGCCAGGCGTATTTTCGATTAGCCCGCCGGCACTGCCCGGGCTGCCGAGTTTAGGCGCGGGCCGCAAGATTCAAGGCGTCATCACCGGTTTCAACCAGATCGACAGCAGCAAAGACGTCACTACCTATGAAGTGATACTGGAATCGCGCCTGGCCCTGTTGGGCAACGTCAAGCGTTGCCGCCTGTTCCTGGAGCAGACTTTTCCGGAAATCGTCGAAAGCATTCTGCGCGAACATGGTTTTGCCGGCGACAACAGCCATTTCAGCTTTACCTTATTACGGCAATACGAAAAACGCCCGATCATTACTCAGTGGCGCGAATCCGATCTGGCGTTCATTCAGCGGCTGTGTCGTCGTAGCGGCATATGGTTCAGGATCGATGCCGGCGAGTGGGGCGAGGTCGTGCATTTTGGCGATGATTTCAGCCATTACCGGCGTCAGCCGGCCTTGACCGCGCCGATGAGCGCACACGCCGGGCTGGAAAGCGTCGGCGCAGAGGCAGTGCAGGCGCTTGAAACGCATACCACCAGCATCCCGGAATCGATTATCGTCAGAGACTACAACCGACTGGCCGCACCGGCAACGGTTGAAACCGAAATCAATCTGGCGCGTAACGACAAGGGCACCTACGGCCAATCGTATTCCTGGGGCACGCAGCATTTGAATAAGGAGCAGGCAGAGTGGGAAGGCCGCTTGCGCCATGAAGCGGCGTTGTCGGCGCAAATCGTTTATCTGGGTAAAAGCAATGTCCTTGGCCTAGCGCCGGGCGCGGTCTTCCGGATGACCAACAAGATCCTGCCGGATGCCAAATACGGCCAGCTGATCACCAAAGTCACGCACTACGGCGCGCGGGATACCGCTTACCACAACAGCTACACAGCGATTCCTTCCGACCGGATATATCGGCTGCCGCTTAATGAAGCGGACTGGCCGAAAATCTCCGGCACCGTCAGCGCCCGTATCGCCACCCCGAACCGCTATCCGTACGCCTACATGAACCAGGATGGCGATTACATGGTGCAGTTCGATTTTGACCGTGATCCGAGGACGGCTGGCCTGAACAGTTGCTGGATGCGGCTGGCGAAACCTTTTGCTGGGAGCAAACAGACTGGCTTCCATTTTCCGTTGCTGGACGGAACCGAGGTTGCAGTGAGCTTCCACGACGGAAATCCAGATTCGCCATTTATTTCCCATGCAATGCATAACAGTCATTACAGCGATCTGATCACCAATCAGAGACGCTGGATGAGCCGCAACGAAATTAAAACCCAGAGTAACAACAAGTTGCGGCTGGAAGACTGGGAAGGCGAAGAGCACGTCAAGCTGGCCACCGAATACGGTAAGAGCCAATTGAATCTTGGGCATCTGGTCGATTCCAAGAGGAAAATGCGTGGCGAAGGTTTGGAAATTCGCACCGATTTGCATGCGAGTGTCCGTGGCGGCAAGGGATTATTTTTGTCCGCCGATGCGCAGCCAAAGGCCAACGGCCAGCAACTGGATATGTCGGAAGCCAAAGCGCAGCTCGATGCCGCACTGATTTTGATGCAGTCTTTATCGGAGGCAGCGCGGGTCGCACAAGCTCATATCGCTGAAGTAGACAAACAGAAGCAATTGCTGGAGAGTCGCCTGGATCAGTTACAGCAGGCGGTCCTGCTGGCAAGCGCGCCAGCTGGCATGGCTTTCACCAGCGGTCATCATTTGCAGCTTGCTGCGCAAGGCAATTTGATTGCCAGTGCGAAGGGAAGTGCCGATATCGGCGTGTTGAAGAAATTCACCGTATCGGCTGGAGAGGCCGTGTCTCTTTTTGCCCAGAAGCTCGGGATGAAGTTATTCGCTGGCAAAGGAAAAGTTGAAATCCAAGCGCAAAGCGACGACATGCATCTCCTGTCGGACAAGAATATGACCATGACCAGCGTCAATGGCCGGGTCACGATTGAGGCAAAGGAAGAACTGCTGCTCAAGTGCGGGGGATCGTATTTCAGGATGTCGGCGACCGGCATTGAAGATGGCACGCGTGGTGATCGGGTGGTTAAATCTGCTTCGTTCCGGCGCCAGGGACCGAGTTCGCTGGCGGAAACCATGAATAGTTGGAAGCACGCGCCATTCGACGAAGAGTTCTCGCTGAAATGGCCCTACAACGACGAACCGGTCCGCGGCAAAGAATTCACGCTGGGGCGGGAGGGCCAGACTTTTCTGCGGGGCGCGACGGAAGCCGCGGGTAATACGCCTCTGCAAAAGAGCGTGGCGGTTGAGGCTGTCAAGTTATTCATCGGTAAAGAGTCATGACAGGCATGCCGGCGCTCGCTCGTGGACGATACCGGTCCACACTGGCATGCAGATAAGAAACCGCAAAAAAATATAAAAAGAAACAGTTAAGGAACCGTATATGGTGACTATTGAACGAATTATTCCTCCGACTTATGACGAGGACGGACATGTGTCCTTTCACTCTGTTACGTCACCACCGGATGACAGCACCGCCGTGTGCTACATGATACCGACGCGTGTGATTCCGGTGATTTTTGTGCCGGGGGTGATGGGGTCTAATTTAACGACTTTGGACAATAAGGCGGTGTGGCTGCTAGACAGCGCTGGGAAAATGGCCAGAGACTGGGTCGGAAAGGATGCGTCAGTTCGCAAGATGATTCTCGATCCGAACAACACAAAAGTCCACGACGGCGGCATCATTCCAACCGGCACCCGGCATAGCGAGATCGAATTACGTCGCAGGGGATGGGGAACCGTTAGCTATATGAGCTACGGTGAATCATTGGTGTGGCTGGAAAATGCGCTCAACGATTTTGATACGTGCAAAACAGGGGTGCGTTCTGAACTGGTCAGTCAACTGGTTGCGCAGGCGCCGGGCGTGGAAACCTTGACGCACGATGAGGTCGGTTTGTCATACAAATACCGTTTCCCAGTTCATGCGGTAGGCTATAACTGGCTGCAAGGAAATGAAGATTCAGCCAAACATTTGCATGCCAAGATCCAGGAATTTGTTAACCACTACATCAAACTTCAGTTTCGTTGCGAGAAGGTGATACTTGTCACCCATTCGATGGGCGGGCTGGTGGCACGCTACTACTCGGAAGTGTTAAGTCAAGACCCGGACTTCCAGGCATTTGGCTTGCGAGAAAAAGTGCTCGGTATCGTGCACGGTGTGATGCCGACTATCGGCGCCGCCGCCATATACAAACGAATGAAATTGGGAATAGAGGGAACCACCGGCCTTGTTGCTGGCAGCAATGCCGAAAAGGTGACTGCCGTATTGAGCAGCGCTCCCGGTCCATTGCAATTGCTGCCGAGCTCCGAATACGGCATGGGCTGGCTCAAGATCAAGGATGGTAACAAGACGATGAGTTTGCCTGCAAAAGATCCATATAGCGAAATCTATACCGAGCGCCAGGAATGGTGGGGTCTGATTGATGACCAACTGATTAATCCGCTCGATCCTGAAAAGAAAACGCTAGAAAATGACTGGCGGGAATTTGAGGACATAATTTGGGATCAGGTTGCGAAATTTCACACGGTTATGCGTGGAAAATATCATCCGCAGACCTACGCCTTTTATGGCGCGAGCGATATGTACAAAGCGTATGGCAACATTGGATGGACACATTCTTCGTCATCGTTATTCAGCGACTACCGCACAGGCGAGAGTGCGCAAGCGTCAAATTTGCAGAAAGGGAGCCATATACTGCGCCCGGCCGCTCCACCAGATAGAGCATCGAGAACAGCGCAGTTCCACCTCGCCAAACCTGAAGAGGCGGGCGATGGCACCGTCTCCGTGCGTTCAGGAAAAGCGCCTGCGTCCAGTAAGAATGTGAAAGCATGCGTGCCATATCTCGGTGTTGAGCATGAGCCTGCCTATACCCCAAATACCACGCGACGCTTTACCTTGTGGGCGATCACCAAGATTGCACAGAACGTCAAGGGCACATCGTTGGAGTATCTGGGTTGATGCGACCTTCAAAAATAACCGGTGTGGTGTGCCTGCTGCTGAGCCTGAGCGCTTGCGGGTACCGCGCCGCGCCGCTAACCTTCCAGGAGAAACAAACCGTGAGTGACATGACCGCCAATCTCAAGACCCGCTGTATCGGCCGTTACCTGATTGATGTACCTGCAGATGTATTTGTCGACGAATGGCGAACAAAAGTACAAGGCATTGTGGTAGAAGCGCACCCTATGTCGCAGGAAGAGTATGTGGAGACCATCGCAGCCCGTGAAAAGGAATTGAAGGCCAGAAAGACGCAGGCCGGCTGGACCTTCCTGTCGGCAAATGGTAAGGCGTGGGATGAAGGATCGCGTTACTTTATTCGTCTACGAGATAATGCACTCACCGATGTCCGGAAAGTGATCGAGGCATATAAATGGCACAACGGCTATCTGATCAAGGTAGAGGCGCCGGCGACAGATGAGGAGACATCGGTATATGTCCGCGAAAATCCGAGACCTAAAGTTTTGAGAAACAACGTCCGTGAGAATACCTATGCGGTTTTCGCATTGTTGCAAAGAATTCGTGGGCGTGGCGAAGATGAAATTCCAAGCGAGCCGGGATTTTGCTTTAATGGCGGGTTTGTACCGGGGAAGACAGGAGACGGGGAAGAAATAAAACGCGTCTTTAGATTACGCAAGACGCCTGATGTGACGATTGAATTTAGAACAGATACCGATATTGCTGATGCAAAATCACTGTTGCAGCGCGGTGGTGAAATCAACGCGGTTATTTCCCAAAATGACGATATGAAAACGCTGCGCAAAGGTGTGGTCGATCTGCCGGGCCTGAAGGCCGAAGAATGGTTGCTTGCCATGCCTCTGCTGCCAAAAGACATACCGGGGCATCGTTTTATGTTGGAGGCGAACGCCACGATTGGCAGCACAAAAACTCCTGCGGTGACTCTGGAGATGGAAAATGGGGCGTCAAGCAAGTATACGGAGGATAAGGAAACGGGCGTCACCAATGTCGTGAAGGCCTCTCTGAGTGTGGGTGAAGCGATGGCGTTCTGGGATGTGATATCACGCACGTTGCGTCCTCGTCCAAATGGGTTTTGAGAAGGTGGAGCGAGAAGAATATGTCTATGCCAATCGCAGCTTCTGTGTGTAGTGATTAATATATCCTTGTGGGCTATAAGGTAAGCGCAACTTCAACAGTTCGCCTTTTGCGCTGCCAAAAGCTCTACTGCATATACGTAATGCGCTATACGGCGAGGGGTACAGGCAAGTTAGGATTCCTGTCCATCAGATTTCTTCAAATCTATCAACTTGCCAGGAAAACATCATGACCAAACCAGCCAATTTCGAAAATTATCATATCCGCAAGTGGTACACCCAGATCGACGACACCCTGGCCAATGAAAATGGCGTGCTGGCGGATGGCAGCTTGCTGCGCAAGATTGTGATCGCCGCGGCCATCCACAATCCCTACGCCGGGCGTTTCAGCGAAAGCCTGGATCTGATCCTGGCCAATTCACCTGCACTCGGCCATGAATTCGGCCGTCGCATTGTCGCCGCATTGGGCCAGGATCAGGTGGAAAGCTACGGCAAGGCTTGCATCGTCGGCATTGGCGGTGAATACGAACACGGTAATGCCTTCCTGACGCCAGCCATGGTGATGCCGATCCGCGAAGCCATAGGTGGTGGCAAGGCCTGGATCCCATCGTCCGGCAAGCGTGGTGTACCGGGTACTGAACTCGATATTCCACTGGCGCACAAAAATGCTTTGTATGTGCCATCGCACTACGACACCGTGACTACCCAGTTCTTCGATGCACCTAATGCCGACGAAATCGTGGTGGCATTCGCAGTGGCGACACGTGGCCGCCTGCATGCGCGCCTGGGTGGTTTGAAAGCCAATGAAATCGAAGGCAAGAACGGCTTGAACTAAGTCGTTCGCGATTCTCTGTGGCAGGTTTGGATCGTTTGGTTTTTGTATTGCGTCAATTAGGGCTTGACCTTGCCATGATGGGAAGGTCTATAGTTGGTGTCAGTACCTAACCAATCAATTCAAGACGGAGCATGAAAATGATCGAATTCAATGTGCAGGACATGACTTGCGGCCATTGCGCCGGCCGCATTTCCAAAGCCATCAATGGCGTTGACGCAAACGCCAGGGTGGATATCAAGATAGAAGGGCGGACCGTGTCGATTGAGAGCAGGGCAACTGCGGATGAGCTTGCTGAAGCGATCAAGGATGCTGGTTATACGCCGCAGGTGAAATAAATGTTGCCGACAGAAAAAAGCCCGCATGCGATGCGGGCTTTTTTTATGGGGGTGATGCAGCAGCGTGTTTTATGCCAACACGCGACGCAACCAGTTACCTATATCGGCAACTTCTTCCGCACAAACCGAATGCGGCATCATGTATTCATGCCATTCAACCTGATAGCCGAGTTGCGTGAGCAAGTCGCGCGATTTTTCTGCGCGGTCGATCAGCACCACCGGATCGCCACGGCCATGCGCCTGGAAAATCGGCGTGTTCTGGTTGGCTGCATTGCGCTCTGCGGCCGTCTTGTCGCTTAGCGGCAGGTAACCAGACAGGCACATCAGCCCGGCCAGCTTTTGCGGATAACGCAAACCGGTTTGCAACGCCATCGCACAACCTTGCGAAAAACCGGCAATGACGATTTTGTCGGCGGCAATCCCGAGCGCGATCTGCTGCGCGATCAAGGCTTCGATTTCAGCTTGCGATTTGCGCAGGCCGGCTTCGTCTTCGCGGCGGATCAGGTCGGTCGTCAGGATGTCGTACCAGGCTGGCATCACGTAGCCGTTGTTGATGGTCACCGGTATCGCTGGTGCGCTCGGGAACACGAAGCGGATGCCGGGGCAGCCGGTCAGATCCAGTTCTTTCACGATCGGGACGAAATCGGAGCCGTCGGCGCCCAGGCCGTGCATCCAGATGACGGCGGCGGTCGGTGTTTCGGAGGTGGCGATTTCCAGGGTTTCGAGAGTGCTTGACATTAGGTGTTCCGGATAGGAAGTGGATGATTAATCGATGCCGGTTGCCGGCTTATTTTGATGCTTGTGATGTTTGCTGCGCCCCCGTAAGGCAGAGTCCGACGATATCGGTGGCGTTGGCCTTTTGCTGCCAGGCCGAAACCTGGCTTCTTGCGGCGCTGCGCAGACTGTCTCGTATCTCTTGCGCAGGCGCCAGATTCAACGTCATTTTATGCTCGCGCATGCGTGCGTAATTGCTGGCATTGCGATCCTTGACGTTGCTCCAGGAGCTGGCTGCGGTACGTTTGGCGGCTTCAGTCAGTATCGCCTGCAGTTCCGGTTTTAGCCGCTGCCAGACATCCTGGTTGATGACGGTGTAACTCAGCGGAATTGAGTAGCTGACAGCGCTGAAATTACCCAGTTGCTCCCACAGGCGGTTGCCGGCGCCGCCATCGCCTGATGACAGTACGGCGTTCAACTCGCCGGCAGCCAGTTTGGGTGGAACCGCCGAAAACGGCAAATTCACGCTTTGCGCACCGGCCTGTTCAAATACAGCGCGGCTATTTTCGTCGTAGGTGCGAATCCGCAGCGCTTTCAACGCCGCCAGATCGGTTAGTGGCGTCGCCGACCAGATGCCGGACGGCGGCCATGGCGTAACGTACAGCAGATGCGCGTTGAGTTTGCTGAGATGCTGCTCAACCGCAGGCTGTGAGCAACTGGCGAGCGCCTTGGCATCGTCAAAATTATTTACCGTGAACGGCAATGAAGATAACAGGAAGAAAGGATCGCTGGCGCCGATGATGCCGGCAAACAGCGTGGCAATTTCAACCTTGCCGTCGCTCACCGCACTGACCTGGGCGTTACCCTTGAACGGGTTCAGCGCTTCCTGCTCGGTACTGATGACGAGTGTCTCGCCCGCCAGCAATTTGACGTTGGCGGCAAACTGCAAGTCGGCGGCGGCAGTGATCGAGGTCGCCGGATACTCGTTGATCAGGCGCAGGGTTTGGGTTTGCGCCAGCAAGGGGAGGGGCGAACTCAACGCCAGCGTCGCCAGCGGCAGGAGCAAGGCTCGGGCAATGCAGAGTTTGGAGGCGACCGCTGGCAACATGGATGCTGTTCGCAAAAAAGTTGGGTAAGGAGGGTTTGCCTGCGCCGGCTACGCTGGTTTGACCGCCGATTTCGGCCGAAACGCCTTGCAGATAGCGTCGTTGGTCTCAATATACGGACCACCGATCAAATCGATACAGTAAGGCACCGCAGCAAAAATACCGGACACCTTCTGCTTGCCGTCGGCATCTTTCAAACCTTCCAGGGTTTCTTTGATGGCTTTCGGCTGACCTGGCAAATTCAGGATCAGCGCCGCGTGATCAGCACTTTCGCGTATCACCGCGACTTGCCGCGACAGGATCGCCGTAGGAACGAATTGCAGGCTGATTTGCCGCATCTGTTCGCCAAAACCCGGCATTTCCTTGGTGGCGACCGCCAGCGTGGCTTCCGGCGTCACGTCGCGCCGGGCAGGGCCGGTGCCGCCGGTGGTCAGCACCAGATCGCATTGATGTTGGTCTGCCAACTCAATCAAGGTTTGCTCGATCAGCGCGCGTTCGTCGGCAATCAGGCGGGTCTCGACTTCCCACGGACTGGTGAGCGCCGTCGCCAGCCAGTCTTGCAGGGCAGGGATACCTTGATCCTGATAAACGCCGGTGCTGGCGCGGTCCGAAATCGAGACCAGGCCGATCTTCAAGCTTTGCTTCGATGCAGGATTAGTCGCGCCCATCGTATTAATTGTGCTGGTCTTCGTCGCCATCGCCGTCGTCATTGTGCTCGCTATCGTCCTCGCCATCCTGACCAGCAGACGGCTTTTGCAATTGTTTCAGCAACTGGAAAATTTCGCGATAAGCCTTAGGCGGCTTGTTCTCGGCTTGTTCCTTGCGGCCGTTGCGGATCAGGGTGCGGATGTGCTGCACGTCCAGTTCCGGATGCTGCGCCAGCAGTTCTGTCAGCGCGTTATCGTCCTTCAGCAAGCGGTCGCGGTGGCGTTCCAGCGCGTGCATGGCGGCGGTATCGGCTTTCGACAAGCCTCTCCAGCTATCCAGGGTTTTCTGGATTTCGGCGATTTCGTGCGGCTCCAGCGTACGCATCTTCTTGCCTACGTATTGGGTCTGGCGTCGGCGTCCTTCGTGATCCTTGATTTGCTGGCATTCGAGGATGGCGTCGCGCACATCCTCCGGCATCGGCACCCGCTTGACGCGGTCGCGCGATTCGGCAATCAGCTCTTCGCCGAGCTTCTGCAATGCAGTCATCTCGCGCTTGAGCTGGGACTTGGAGGGACGATCGTATTCTTGTTCGAACTCACTGGACTGAAAGCCGCAGGAGCCACGATTGGGATTTGGCATGATGTTAAGGGTACTTCCATACTGTAAACGACTGCTATGATAACCGTTTTATACCCTTTTCGAAGAAAACCGACCCATGAGCGACTCCGTATTCATACATAGCCAAGAGCAATTGCAACAACTTGCGCAGGACGTTTTGCGCTATGCACGGGAAAAAGGCGCTTCCGGCGCCGCCGTTGAAATCAGCGAAGGCAGCGGTTTGTCGGTGGGCGTGCGCAAGGGCAGCGTCGAAACCATCGAGCAAAACAAGGACAAGGGCATGGGCGTCACCGTCTATATCGGCGAGGAAGGCCATACCCGGCGCGGCAATGCCAGCACCTCCGATTTTTCGGCAAAAGCGCTGCAAGACACGGTCGAAGCCGCCTACAACATCGCCCGCTTTACCGCCGAGGACGATTGCGCCGGCTTGCCGGATGTTGATACTTTGGAAATGAATCCGCTGGACTTGAAGCTTTGCTCGCCGTGGCTGATCTCGGCCGAAGAGGCGGTAGAACTGGCAAAACGTTGCGAAGCGGCAGCATTTGCCGTCGATAAACGTATTACCAATAGCGAAGGCGCCGGCGTCTACGCCCAGCAATCGCACTTTGTCAGCGCCAATTCGCGTGGTTTCATGGGTGGCTATCCATTTTCGCGGCACACCATCTCGGTGGCGCCTATCGCCGGCAAGGGCAGCAAGATGCAGCGCGACGACTGGTATTCGTCGATGCGCGATCCGAAGCAGCTGGCCAGGCCGGAAGCGATCGGTCGTTACGCTGCGGAGCGCGCATTGGCGCGGCTGAACGCACGCCAGCTGGATACCCGCAAGTGTCCGGTGTTGTTCGAGGCGCCGCTGGCGGCAGGTTTGCTGGGGGCTTTCGTGCAAGCGGTGTCGGGCGGCGCGCTGTATCGCAAGTCGACCTTCTTGCTGGATTCGCTGGGCAAGTCGGTATTTGCGCCGCATATCCAGATTGTGGAAGATCCGCACGTGATCGGCGCGGTGGGTTCGGCGCCGTTCGATGAAGAGGGCGTCAAGACGCAGCGCCGCGATGTGGTCAAGGATGGCGTAGTGCAGGGTTATTTCCTGTCGACCTATTCGGCGCGCAAGCTGGGCATGAAAACTACCGGCAATTCCGGCGGCTCGCATAATCTGAGCATCACTTCTTCGCTCACCAAATCCTCGGATGATTTCAAGGCGATGCTGAAAAAGCTCGATACCGGCTTGCTGGTGACCGAGCTGATGGGGCAGGGCGTCAATTACGTCACCGGCGATTATTCGCGCGGCGCCTCCGGTTACTGGGTTGAAAAGGGGGTGATCCAATATCCGGTCGAGGAAATCACGATTGCCGGCAACATGCAAGACATGTTGGCGCAAATCGTTGCGATCGGCGCCGATACGCTGATTCGCGGCACCAAGCAAACCGGTTCGGTGCTGATTGAAAGCATGACCGTGGCCGGGAACTGACCGGGAGCGTCCCGATACTCTGCGCCAAGCGGTTTTAGCTGTATCCGGAGCAGTATCCGACACCTCCTTCGTGGAGGTGTTTTTTTGTCTTCATCATTTGTATTGTGTAAATATCAAAAAAAGCAAGCGCTTGCGCAAGCGCTTGCTTTCATCTAATATTGATCGCAAATCAGGTCGTTGAAGCTAGTTCGGCAGTTGTCGGCAGTTGCGCTACCTAGGTAAAAACAAATAAGCAAGGAGACAAATGAACATCCCGCATTCCACAGAGGCGCTACGGCCTCCTCCCGCACCCCGCTCAATGTTTGTATTGAATGCTCACCCTCAATCGCATGTTGATTGGTCGCAGCGACTCCCTGTGGGCTCTCCATGTCGTCCCCGCGAACGCGGGGATCTATTTTATGTGCAACATGGATTCTCCACCTTGGTGCCCGCGTTCGCGGGAATGACGACGATGTTAAAGCGATTTACGGATTCCTACTTACAAACTGTTTTACCGATGCGATCGTTTTATAAAAAACGAATGATCAGTCAAATTTAGGGGTTATTCATGAAACCTGAATCAGGCGCAACACCGATTCTCGAGATGCGTGGCATTTCCAAAACCTTCAGCGGCTTGAAGGTGTTGAAAGAGGTCGGCCTGACCGTATTTGCCGGCGAAGTCCATGCCTTGATGGGCGAGAACGGCGCCGGCAAGTCGACGTTGATGAAAGTCTTGTCAGGTGCCCACCAGGCCGATGCCGGCGGCGAGATCCGCATCGATGGCCAGCGCGTGGCCAGCTACGGTCCGCGTGCCGCCAAGGAACACGGCGTCGCGGTCATTTATCAGGAACTGAGCCTGTGCCCCAACCTGAGCGTGGCGGAGAACATCTACCTCGGCCGGGAACTGCGCGGGCGCAGCTGGACCGTCGACCGCAAGGCGATGGAGGCGGGTTGTGTCGATGTATTACACCGCCTAGGCGCCGATTTCAAGCCGCAGACCAAAGTCAGCACCTTATCGATCGCCGAGCGCCAACTGGTGGAAATTGCGCGCGCGATCCATGCCCACGCCAGGATCCTGGTGATGGACGAGCCGACTACGCCATTGTCTTCGCGTGAGACTGATCGTTTGTTCGCATTGATCAGGCAGCTGCGCCAGGAGGGTTTGGCCATTGTCTACATCAGCCATCGGATGGCTGAAATCTATGAGCTGTCGGACCGGGTTTCGGTACTGCGTGACGGCAAGCACGTCGGCATGCTGGCGCGCGAGGATTTGTCGGCGGATGCGCTGGTGAAAATGATGGTGGGGCGCGATCTGTCCGGCTTCTACAAGAAGGAACATGCGCCTTACGATCCTGGCAATGTCGTCATGCGGGTGCGCGAGATGGCCGATGGCGGTCGGGTTAGGGGCTGCAGTTTCGATCTGCATGCGGGCGAAGTGCTGGGCATTGCCGGGTTGGTTGGCGCCGGCCGTACCGAACTGGCGCGCCTGATTTTTGGCGCCGATCCACGGATTTCCGGCACGCTTGAAGTGGCCGGCAAGGCGGTAACCTCACTGCGTGGCCCGGTCGATGCAATCCGCGCCGGCGTGGTGTACCTGACCGAGGATCGCAAATCGCAGGGGCTGTTCCTGGACATGAGCGTACGCGACAACATCAATGTCTGCGCCTGCGTGCCTGACGCCAGTTATGGCGGTGTGCTGGATCGCCGGCGCGGCGCGCAACGTGCCAGCGAGGCCATCAAGTCGCTGGCGATCCGGGTTGCCTCACCGAATATCAACGTCGGTGCGCTGTCGGGCGGCAATCAACAGAAAGTATTGCTGGCGCGCCTGCTGGAAATCAAGCCGCATGTGCTGATCCTGGATGAGCCGACGCGCGGCGTCGACATCGGTGCCAAGTCGGAGATCTACCGGATCATCAATGAACTCGCGCAAGCCGGTATCGGCGTGGTGGTGATTTCCAGCGAGTTGCCGGAAATCGTCGGTACCTCGGATCGCGTACTGGTGATGCGTGAAGGCGAGTTGGTGGCGGAGCTGGGCGGCCATTCGGGGCGTGAAATCAGCCAGGAAAACATCATTGAACTGGCGACCGGGGCCCAACAGGTTGAGCCGCAGGCAGCCAGAATACCTGCAGCACATTGACATCATGAATCAGAATGGCAAGGAGACAAAAATCATGGAATTAGCGAGTAATAGCGGCGCCGCCATTGCAGTCGGCAAGCGCGAACAATTGCGCAATCTGTTACGTACGGTCGGCATGCTGCCGGTGCTGTTGTTGCTGGTCCTGGGTTTTGCCCTGATGAGCGAGAATTTCTTCACGGTGCAGAATCTGTCGATCATCACCCAGCAAGCCTCGGTGAATATCGTTCTCGCCGCCGGCATGACCTTTGTGATCCTGACTGCCGGTATCGATCTGTCGGTCGGCGCGATCCTGGCGGCGTCGGCAGTGGTGGCCATGCTGGCTTCGCTCTCGCCGCAATTCGGCATGCTGGGGATTGTCGCCGGTATCGGTTTCGGCTTGCTGCTCGGACTGACCAACGGCGTGCTGATTGCCTTCATGCGTTTGCCGCCGTTCATCGTCACGCTCGGCGCCTTGACTGCAATGCGCGGCCTTGCGCGTTTGCTGGCAGATGACAAAACCGTCTTCAATCCTGAGTTGCCGTTTGCATTTATCGGGAACGACTCGGTACTCGGTGTGCCGTGGCTGGTCATCATCGCTTTGCTGGTGGTGGCGGTTTCCTGGTTCATCCTGCGCCGTACCGTGATCGGCGTGCAGATCTATGCGGTCGGCGGCAACCACGAGGCGGCGCGCCTGTCCGGCATCAAGGTGTGGAAGGTGTTGCTGTTCGTGTATGCGGTGTCCGGCTTGCTGGCCGGCCTGGGCGCGGTGATGACGGCGTCACGCCTGTCTGCCGCCAATGGCCTGCAACTGGGGCAATCCTATGAACTGGATGCGATCGCGGCGGTGATTTTGGGCGGCACCAGTTTTACCGGCGGTGTCGGCTCCATCGGCGGCACTTTGATCGGTGCGCTGATTATCGCCGTGCTGACCAACGGCCTGGTGCTGTTGGGCGTGTCCGATATCTGGCAATACATCATCAAGGGCATCGTGATTATCGGGGCGGTGGCGCTTGACCGCTATCGGCAATCGGGTGCGCGTACTTAAGGCATCCACGAAAGTTTTGAAATTAACAGACCACCGGGTGCGACAAGCTGGTCGTTGTGCCGGGATTTTCATATGACCAGTAACAGGAGATAAGTGCATCATGAAAAAAATCGCTCTCGCGGCATTACTGCCACTCACTTTGGCTCTGACCCTGCCGGCTCCGGCGCAGGCACGTGAACTGAAATCGGTTGGCATCACCGTCGGTTCGCTCGGTAATCCTTATTTTGTGACGCTGGCCAACGGCGCCAAGGCAAAAGCTTTGCAAATCAATCCCAATGCCAAGGTTACCGCGGTCTCGGCCGACTATGATCTGAGCAAGCAGTTTACGCAGATCGATAATTTCATTTCAGCCGGGGTTGACCTGATTCTGCTGAACGCCACCGATCCGGTCGCCATCGAACCGGCCATCAAGAAAGCCCAGAAGGCTGGGATTGTGGTGGTGGCGGTGGATGTCGGCGCCAAAGGCGTTGACGCCACGATCCAGACCGACAACGAAATGGCTGGCCGACTGGCCTGCAAATACCTGGTCGACAAACTGGGCGGCAAGGGCAACGTGATCATCCAGAACGGGCCGCAAGTCACTGCCGTGATCGATAGAGTAAAAGGGTGCAAGACCGTGTTCGCAGCAGCGCCAGGCATCAAGGTGTTGTCGGATGATCAAGATGGCAAGGGTTCGCGTGAAGGCGGGCTGAATGCCATGCAAGGCTATCTGACACGCTTCCCGAAAATCGACGGCCTGTTCACTATCAACGATCCGCAAGCGATCGGCAGCGATCTCGCCGCCAGGCAGCTGAAGCGCAAGGGCATCGTCATCACTTCGGTCGATGGCGCACCGGATATCGAAGCGGCGCTGAAGTCGGAAACCTCGATCCAGGCTTCCTCCAGCCAGGATCCTTGGGCCCAGGCGCAGGATGCGGTTGCTATCGGCTATGACATCCTGAACGGCAAACGCCCGGTCAAGCCTGTCGTGCTGCTGACACCGATGCTGATTACCCATGATAATGTCGCTAGTTATAAAGGATGGTCCAGTCAGCGGTAATGTTGACGAGGCGGCTGTCGAAGCGGGGTGATAACCTGGATATTCGCAGCCGCCGGTTTAAAGCATAAAAAAGGGGACGAAAATTGGCTACGATGGATGATGTCGCAAGAATCGCGAAGGTATCGACTTCGACGGTCTCGCATGTCTTGAACGGTACACGTAAAGTGCGGCCGGCTACTGTACGCGCGGTGGAGGCGGCAATCCAGGAGCTCGGCTACATACCCAATACATTGGCGCGCTCGCTGGCGCGCTCGACATCGAACACCATCGGCGTGGCGATTTCCGCGCTCTCCAATCACTATTTCAGCGAAACCGTGCACGCCATCGAAACCGAATGCGCCAGGCACGGCATCATGATGCTGTATGTCGATACCCGCGACGATCCCGAGCAAGAGCTGCGCGCGGTCAAGGCGCTGCATCATCGGCGGGTTGACGGCATCCTGCTGGCGCCGTCCGCCGATCCGCAGCATCTGGCGCTGGAGTACCTGCGTGCTAACGAAATCCCGGCGGTGCTGGTCGACCGGCTGGTGACGCAGGGATTCGATCAGGTCGGCGTGGAAAACAAGAAGTCGTCGCAGGAACTGGTCAGCCACTTGATCCAGCATGGACACAAGCGCATCGCACTGATTTCCGGCAGCGTCGGCCTGCCTACTACCGATGAGCGGATTGAAGGGTATCGGGCCGCACTGGATGCTGCCGGCCTGCCGTTCGATCCGGCGCTGCAGGTCAGCGGCGAATCCAGTAGCGAACCGGCGCGGCAGGCAACCCGCCAGCTGCTGGCGCTGGCAGAGCCGCCGACCGCTATCATGACCGCCAATAACCTGATGACCATCGGCGCCATGCATGCTTTGCGCGACGCCAAGATTGATGTGCCGGAGCAGATCGCGCTGGTCGGTTTCGACGATTTCGACTGGGCCGATTTCTTTATTCCGCGCCTGACAGTGATGGCGCAGCCGGTCAAGGAATTGGGAACGCGGGCGGTCAAGCTGTTGATGAAGCGGATTGAAACGCCTGAAGGGAAAAAGCAAACGGTGCGGTTAGCGCCGACGCTGCGCGTCCGTAACTCCTGCGGCTGTCTTTGATGCCTTCCTGATTTGAATCAGCGTTATAAATTTAGATATGGATATTTATGAGTAGTCCCATCTCACTCGGGATAGATCTTGGCACCTCGGAACTGAAAGCGATATTGCTGGATGAGAGCGGCGCGGTGCTAACGCATGCCGGAGTCCGATTGAGCATTTCGCGGCCGCAAGCCGGCTGGTCCGAGCAAAACCCGGAAGACTGGTGGCAGGCCTGCCTGACGGCCTTGCATCAGTTAAGGCAGCAGCAACCGGATGCGTATGCCAGAGTCCGTTGCATCGGCTTGTCGGGGCAGATGCATGGGGCCGTATTGCTGGATCAAAGCGACCAGGTGTTGCGTCCGGCGATTCTCTGGGACGATTCGCGTGCCATGGCACAGGCGCAATTGCTGGGCCATGAACATCCCGGGTTTGCCGATATCACCGGCAGCCTGCCGATGGCGGGCCTGACTGCGCCCAAGCTGCTATGGCTGCGTGAGCATGAACCGCAAATATTCAAGCAGATTTCCTGCGTGTTGTCGCCCAAAGATTATTTGCGCCTGCGCTTGACCGGCGAGCGCATCAGCGATGTCTCGGATGCCGCCGGTACGCTCTGGCTGGATGTGCGCAAGCGCGAATGGTTTGAACCGATGCTGCAAGCCACCGGGCTTGAGTTGAAGCAGATGCCGCGATTGGTGGAGGGCTCGGCGGCGTCGGCTGACTTGAGCGCCGCTGCAGCATCGTTATTGGCATTGCAGCAGCCGGTGGTGGTGGCGGGCGGTGGCGGTGACAATCCGGTATCGGCAGTCGGCATCGGTGCGATTGACGCAGGCCAGGCGTTTGTCACGCTTGGCACCAGCGCCGCGATTGTCGCCATTACCGATCGGGTCGCCGGCAATCCGTCCAGCGCGGTGCATAGTTTCTGCCACGCGCTGCCGCAGCGCTGGTACACCATGGGCGCGATGCTGGCCGGCGCCAGCTGCCTGCGCTGGGTTACCCGGTTGCTGGGGTTGGCTAATGAACATGCCTTGCTGCAGATGGTGCAGGAACACTTGCCGGTTGAGCAACCGGTTCCGGCCGCGACACCCTTGTTCTTACCTTACCTTGCCGGCGAACGCACACCGCACAACGATCCGTTGCTGCGCGGCGGATTCATGAATCTGGCGCATGACACGACACCGGCGATGCTCGGCTACGCGGTGCTGGAAGGGGTTGGTTTCGGCTTGCTCGATGCGATGCATGCGGTGCAGTCGGCGGGCGCAGTGGTAGGCCAGTGTTCATTGGTCGGCGGTGGAGCGCGCAGCAACTATTGGGCGCAACTGCTGTCGAACGTCCTCGACCGTGAGATTTGCACCTTGTCGGGCAGCGAACTCAGCGCCTGCATCGGCGCCGCCAAGCTCGGTTTCCTGGCGTATGGAAGCGGCCGCGATTTGCCGGGCCAGGGCATGCCGGTAAAGGAGCGCTTCGTTCCCGCAGTCGCGCAGCAGGAGATGTTGCAAGCGCGTTACCAGAAGTTCCGCGGATTGTTCGCGGCGGCGCAAGCCTTGCATGACTAAATTCTGGCAAGTTATTTAATCTGTTTTCTACAAGGACATGAACCATGAATCAGCTGGACCAGCTCAAGCAATACACGACAGTAGTGGCCGATACCGGAAATTTCAAACAGCTGGCGCAATTCAAACCGCGCGACGCTACCACTAATCCGTCGCTGATCCTGAAAGCAGTCCAGCAAGCCGATTACGCGCCGTTGCTGGCGGAGACAGTCGCGGCCCATGCCGGCAGCGCGCCGGACCAGATCGTCGATCAGGTGCTGGTGCGGTTTGGCCTGGAAATTCTGCAAGTGGTGCCGGGCCGGGTGTCTACCGAAGTCGATGCGCGACTCAGTTTCGACACGGCTGCCACGGTCGCCCGGGCGCGCCGCATCATGGCTTTATATGAAGCTGCCGGTATCGGCCGCGAGCGGGTGCTGATCAAGATCGCCTCGACCTGGGAAGGGATTCAGGCCGCAGCCATCCTGGAGCGCGAAGGCATCCGTTGCAACCTGACTTTGCTGTTTGCATTCTGCCAGGCGGTTGCTTGCGGTGCTGCCAAGGTACGCTTGATCTCACCCTTCGTCGGCCGCATCTACGACTGGTACAAGAAATCCGCCGGCAGCGCCTGGGATGAGTCCGCCAACACGCTCTCGAACGATCCTGGCGTCAAGTCGGTGGCGCAGATCTACAGTTATTACAAACGCTTCGGAATTGAAACGGAAGTAATGGGCGCCAGTTTCCGTAACGTCGGTCAGATTGCTGCGCTTGCAGGTTGCGATCTGCTTACCATCAGTCCGGATTTGCTGGCGCAGTTGCAAGCCAGCGATGCTGCATTGCCGCGTGCATTGGATAAGAACGCTGCCGCCGGCGCCGACTTGCAAGCCGTTAGTTACGACGAAGCGAGTTTCCGCTATGCGCTCAATGAAGACGCAATGGCTACTGAAAAACTGGCCGAAGGGATACGTGGTTTTGCCGCCGATGCGATCAAGCTCGATAAGATCATCGAGGGGTTGCTGGCATCGGCGCGTGTTTTAGCTTAAGCCGCCTGCGGCAGCGAGTCATCTTTCAAGGCTTGCTGGCGCCAACGCCAGCCTAGCAGCGCTAAAGCCAGCAGAGCGTGCAGCGCTGCTATGCCAAGCATGACCCAGCCATTGCCGATATGCAGCGGCATGAAGAATATGGACAGGGATTTCAATCCCATCATCTTGCTCAGGAACGGCAGCAAACCATTGATGAGCGCCAGATACAAGATGGTGGTGGCGCCGACTCGCTTGCTCTTGCCGGAAAAGGCGAAGAACAGGTAGACGCAGCAGTCGCGTAACAGCATAAGAGCCAGCGTCAAGGCCAGGAACGACAGACTGGCGATGGTTGCCGGTAGCTTGAATGGCAGGTCTTCGCCATTACTGAACTGCAGCAGCAGCGCAAAACAAAAACTCAAAACTAGTGTTGTGGGCCAGATTGGTAAATTGCGGAACAGGCCATGCCAATTGCCAGCCTTTGCCCTGGCTGTGACACGCTGCCAGAGTGCGATGTCGTTTTCTTCCGAGAATAGCGCAGCATAGGTCATGGCCATTGCGAACAGCAGGGCTATCCACAACAGTCCGGCGCCGTCGGTAAAACCGGCAACATAGGCTGCCAGCAGGCAGCAAGCCAGTGGCCAGGCCCAGGGGATGGTGGTGATTTGCAATGCGCTGCTCATGCTGCGCCATGCCGCAAATACAGCGAAGGCGGCAAAGAACACCGTGCTGGCCAGCAGAAATACACTATACGCAAACGGCTGCCCCCACCAGAGAACGGAAGCGTCGATCCCGGAACGCAAGCGTGGTGCAAACAGGAAAACCATCAGCACCACAGCCCAGGCAATACCGCCGCGCTGCACGGCGCGGATGTCGCTGCGCATCAAATGCAGGTTCAGGGCAATCGTCGCCGCATGCATCAGTATGCCTAGGGCTACCAGCGTCAAGCCGCTGGTAAATGTCATGGCATCCTCTCGCGTCAGTGCGGCGATCACGAATGCCAGCAGACAAAGAAGGCCGCCATACCAGTTGAAAGCAGTGGCGCCGAACAGCTTGCCCCAGGTCATGGTCCAGGGATTGAGCGCGCTCATGCGTTGCTGGTCCCAGGTTTTGTCGCGGATTTCATCGATCACGGCGCTGCTGGCGCTGCGGGTTCCCCATAGGCAGACGATCCCGCCGAACAAGATCAACGCTATGCTGTCCAGCGGCAGGCCGTCAGGAAAATTATTACTGGCGATGCTGAGCGTGAAAAAAATCAATCCCAGGATGGCCGGCATGGCGATCAGGCGATGTAAGGAGAATTGCAGCCACAGGTTACGTTTGAATTCAGGATTGATCATGATGCGCTCCTGGCGATTTGACCGTTATTTTCATAGCTGGCGACTGAGCGCAGATACGATTGTTGCAGGTTTTCCTTTTGATCTGCAAAGCTGGCAACCGCCAGTCCGCCAGCAATCAGGCGCGCAAGCAATGCCGCCTGGGCGTGCTCGTCACCGCTGAAGACGAAATCGGCGCTACGTTCGTCACTGGCGGTTATCTGCACGGACGGCTCGGTAGCCAGTTGCGCGCGCAAGCCGGGATTGGCTTGAGCCAGAGTGATCCGCAGCGATTTGTGTCGAGCGAGTTCGGTGCTGTCGTGCGCCAGCGCGCGATATTCCAGCACTTTGCCATCGCGTAAAGCTAGCATATGGGTCGAATATTCATCCAGTTCTGCCAGGATATGCGACGACACCAGCAGCGTCATGCCCTGCGCTTGCAACTGTCGAAACAGTCCGGCCAGGCTGGCGCGCGCTTCCGGATCGAGGCCGGACGCCGGTTCGTCCAGCAGCAGGATTTTCGGACTGTGGATGATGGCCTGGCCGATGGCGACGCGCTGGCGCAAGCCGCGCGACAGCTTGTCGCAGGTCTGTTGCAGGCGTTCTGTAAGTCCCAGTTGCTGCGCGGTAGTCTGGATCGCCTGCGGGACCGCCGATGCCGGCAAACCTTGGGCGGCGGCCGCATATTCAAAGCATTGCGCCACTGTCAGCGCTTGATACAAGCCATAGAAATCGGACAGGTAACCCATGATTCGATGTACTTCACGCGGCTGTTCCAGCACATCCATGCCAGCCACGTCGATCGAACCTGAGAGCGGTGTTTCCAGGCCCGCAATGCAGCGCATCAGCGTGGTTTTGCCGGCGCCGTTAGAGCCGACCAGCGCAGTCACGCTACCAGCTTCGACCTGCAGGCTGACCTGATGCAAAGCGCGGTGACCGGGGTAGTCGAAGGTAAGGCCGGAGATTTTTATCATGTGATTGAATCGATCCATTATTCAGTCATTAAACAGTCAATAAGCAGTCAATAAGCAGTCAATAAGGTGACGTAGGGAGCATGACAGCAATGCAAGCTGCTAATAATAAAGCAATGTGCGGAAAGAATACGCGACAAATTGCGCCCCGCAACATCGTGTATCAAACCGTGGCCAGCTGTTACCAAATGATTCACCTGTCTCGCTGGCGCGGCAACTCCGGTTAAATAGCTGATTTATCTACTGGAGATTGTCATGCACACCAAGCAGCTGTTGTCCGCTTTGAAGCTGGGTTCGCCCGCAGCCCTTTTCAGCGTGGGGCTGGCATCCTCGGCGCTGGCAGCACCAGTGATGGATTTTCATGCTGAGGATGTATTGTCGGTGGCCGGCGGGGTGAAGGACGAGTTGCATCTGAACGCGAATCAACAGACTTTATGGCGCCAGCTGGAAACCAAGACGCGCACCATCCTCAGCGACAGGGAAAAGCGGCAACACGATCTGCAAGCCAATATGAGTAATGGTCTCAAGGATCCGGCAATCGATTTGCGGCAGTTGTCGGCGGCGATTGATAACGAATCCGGATTGGCTGCGCAGGAAGGGCGCCAGTTGCGCGAACTGTGGCTGACCATGAATGACGCGCTTGACGATCAGCAACGGCAGGCGGTTCGTTTGTTTCTGGCAGATCGCCTGGTGCGCGTAGATAAGGTATCTTGCGAGCCCAGCTCAACGGTTGGCAAGGACAAACCATCCGGCAAGGGACATGGTAAAGGCATGGGCGGCATGGGTGGGGCAAACGGCAGCGGCATGTAATTGCACGCCACGTTTTTTTATTGGAAATTTTCTTGTCAGGAATGATTTAACAAGAATTTGCAAATTCATCACTTTTCTATCGAACTGAACCGAAGTTTTCTCTTCTAAATGTCTGCAGCTGTTTTGGCTGATGTCTACCGATGCCTCCCTGGCCGGTGCTTACATATTGGATTCGGTAATGCAGTTAAAGCAGATAAGTGGTTGGCTGGTGTTGGGTAGTGTAGTGATATTGAGTGGTTGTAGTTCCGTCGTGACCGAAGGCAGTTCGGCTGCGGCCGGTGTGGCCGGTACTGCGTTGGCGAGCAAGCTCACCAATAATGCGGCGGTGGCGACCGGTATCGGTCTCGGCGTGCAAGCGGCGACACGCGCGGGTGTGCAGTATCAGCAGCGCAAGGTGCATGGCGAGGCGCAGGATGCCATCGCCATCGCGGCCGGTAGCCTGGCGGTCGGCGCGGTCGCCAGCTGGCAGGTCATCCACTCGCTGCCAATCCAGGACAACGAACGCGGCCGGGTTACGGTCAGCCGGGTTATTGCCAGCCAGGGCATGAGCTGCAAGGAAATTGTATTTTCCGTCGACGGGTTGGTGGATAAGGCCAGCAAGCCGACCAGTGAATTCTACATGGCGACCATATGCCAGGCGGGGCCAGCCTGGAAGTGGGCGTCCGCGGAACCCGCGACTGAGCGCTGGGGAGCATTGCAGTGATGCCGCGCGGTGGTTTTTCGCGCAGCGTTATTGGCGGCGCTTGCTTGCTGACGGCGGCAGTAGTATTGAGCGGCTGTAACAGCATCGGCGGTTTTGCCGGAGCGGCGGCGGGTGTCGCCAGCGGCGCTGTCAGCTCCAATCCGGCAGTCGGCTATGCCGTTGGCATAGGCGTGCAGGCAGCGACCGACGCCACCACCAAATATATATACCGTAGCTGGCAGAAAGCCGAACAGGATGAAATCGCGGCCATCGTCGGCCAGCTGAATGTGGGCCAGTCGCGGCGCTGGGCATACGTCAATCCGATCGGCTACGGTAACGAGCAGGGAGAAGTGCGTGTGACGCGCCTGATAGACACCCCGCTTGCTCTGTGCAAGGAAATGATGCTGTCGGTCGACACGGGTGAGGGCGCGCAGTTGAAGCGTGCCTGGTATACCGGTAGCGCTTGCCGCAGCGATGATATCTGGAAGTGGGCGGTGGCGGAACCAGCGGTAGAACGCTGGGGCAGCCTGCAGTAACTGTGTCTTTACCAGCGGCCGGTCAGCATTAAAAAGCCCGGGATCCAGCATGAGAAAATCCCGATAATCGCGGTGATGGGGCCTAGGGATCGAATGCTTTTCTGAAGCGCCATTGCCAGGAAAAACAAGAACCACAGTGCGCCCCATGCCAGCCACATTACGGTAGAGCGGATATCCTGGTTCACTGCCAGCCACGCCATCGGCAAGGTATTGATGGCGACGAACAGGCAATACCAGCCTAAACCTTTGCCGTTCATGCCTTTCCATTGCACCACTGCCAGATACAGGTACGTGAACGCAAACAACAAGCCCGCTGCAGTACTAAGGTAACCCGCATTATCAACGCTACGGACCAGGCCCAGCAAACTGATGAACAGCGCCAGGATGCCGACCAGAAAGTTGAAAACGGCGTTTTCACGCGCCTCGATGCGGCCGGTCAAGCCGACGCCATTAACGACCAGCACTGCGCCGATGAACAGTAGAGCAATGCCCAACATGGTTTATTTCCTTCTGCAAGACGATCGAGTGTTTTGTCGGATTTTCCGAGCTTGCAGGGAAGATACCGGTTTGACCTGTATGCAGGTATGCCGGAAATGAATAAGGCCAATATGAATATTGGCCTTGAATTTGATCGCTACATGGGTTTAATGCGCGCCGCTGGCACTGCCGAGCAGGTCAGCCTCCGAGATACGCTTCCAGCACTTTGGGATTGTTCAGCAAGTTACTGCCGCTGTCAGCCAGCACGATCTTGCCGGTTTCCAGTACATAGCCGCGCTGGGCGATGCGTAGCGCTTGCCGGACGTTTTGCTCAACCAGCAAGATCGTCAGGCCGGTGCGGTTGATTTCCTTGACGATGCGGAAAATCTCTTGCACCAGCAACGGCGCCAACCCCATCGACGGTTCATCCAGCAACAGCACACGCGGCTTGGCCATCAGCGCGCGGCCGATGGCCAGCATTTGCTGTTCGCCACCGGACAGGTTGCCGGCCAGGCCATCCTTGCGTCGTTGCAGCACCGGGAACAGAGAATACACCCAGTCCAGATCCGTGGAGATCTGCGCCTTGTCCTTGCGGGTATATGCACCCAGCGCCAGGTTTTCGGCAATGCTCAGGGTGGTAAGCGTGGCGCGGCCTTCGGCGACCTGTACCACGCCGCTCTGGACAATCTTGTGCGGCGACAGCCTGGTCAAGTCCTGCTGATTGAACAGCACCTCTCCGCGGGTTGGCTTCAGCAGGCCGGAGATGGCGAGCAGGGCGGTGCTTTTGCCGGCGCCGTTAGCACCTACCAGTGCGGTGATTTCGCCTTCGTTGAGCGTCAGGTCGATGCCTTTGACCGCTTCGATATGGCCGTATGAAACCGCCAGGTCCTGCACTTGCAGAATCGGTGTCTTGTTCATGGTTGCTGCGGCCTTCATTCTGCGTCTTCCTTGCCCAGGTAGGCTTCAATCACTTCCTGGTTGTTCTTGATCTGATCGGGGCTGCCTTCGGCAATAATGCGGCCAAAGTTGAGGACCGCGATGCGGTCGCACAAACCCATCACGAAACGCATATCGTGCTCGATCATGAAGATGCTGAAGCCACGCTGCTTGATGTTCAGGATTTCCGTCATCAGTTCGGTTTTCTCGGCGGGATTCATGCCAGCGACCGGTTCGTCGAGCAGCAACAGTTTCGGCTTGGTTGCCAATGCCCGGGCGAATTCCAGTTTGCGCTGCTCGCCGTAGGAGAGGCTGTCGGCCAGCATCTGCGCCTTATGATCCAAACGTACCCAGGACAATAATTCCAATGCCCGCTCGCGTGCCTGGGCTTCGATCTTTCTGAAGCCGCCAAGATTGAGCAATAGGCTGCCGAAGCCGTAATGCATATGATCGTGCATGCCGACCACGACGTTTTCCAGCAAGGTCATTTCCTTGAACACGCGGATGTTCTGGAAGGTGCGGGCGATGCCGCGTTCGGTGATCTTGTGCGGTGCGACCTTGCCGATGTCCTGGCCGTCGAATTCAATCGCGCCACCGGAAGCGCGCAGCAAACCGGTGATCAGGTTGAATACGGTGGTTTTGCCGGCGCCGTTAGGGCCGATCAGGCCAAAGATGCCGCCTTGCGGGACGTTGAAGTTGACGTCTTGCAAAACCTGCAGGCCGCCAAAATTCTTGCTGATGTTTTTGAGTTGCAGCATTATTTACTTCCTCCAGCCTGCGCCTTGCGCTGGAAAAATGCACGAATCCGGCGTGGGTCCCAGATGCCTTTGGGCAGATACAGGATCACCAGCACCAGGATCAGGCCGTTGACGACCGACCGATAGCTGTTGAAATCGCGCAGCACTTCCGGCAGCATCGTCAGCACCATGCCGCCGATGGTCGGGCCGATCAGGCTGCTGGTGCCGCCGAACACGGCCATGGTCAGGATTTCGACGGCGTTTTCGAAAGCGTAGTTGCCCGGGCCGATGGTGAAAGTGTAGTGGGCGTTGAGGCCGCCGGCCACGCCGGCAATGGCGGCGCCGATGACAAACGCCAGCAGCTTGTAGCCGGCGACATTGACGCCCATCAGGCGCGCCGCAACTTCATCTTCCTTGATAGCTTCGAAGGCGCGGCCGATTTTGGAGCGGCGGATGCGCGCCAGGATGTACAGCGTAAGCGCCAGCAGCAGCACTATGTGCCACCATTCGGTTTTCAACGGGATGCCGTTCAAGCCGAGCGGGCCGCCGGTGATATCCATATTGAGCACCACGACGCGAACCACCTCGCCGAAGCCGAGGGTCGCCATCGCCAGATAGACGCCGGACAGGCGCAAGGTCGGAATGCCGATGATCAGCGCCACCAGCGCCGGCAATGCGCCGCCGATTGCCAGCGCTGCCGGAAACGGCAGGCCGGTCTGCATGCTGATCAGCGAGGCGGCATAAGCGCCGATGCCCATGAACGCAGCGTTGGCCAGCGACAGCAGACCGCATGACAACGTAACGTAAATCGAAAGCGCCAGCATGGCGTTGACGCCGAGGCTGAAAATGACGGTGTTGTAGGTCGACCAGAAACCATCCCACCAGTCCAGGAAGCCGGCAGCGCCGACAGTTGTAAGCAGTTCGGTCATGTCAGGCCTTCCTTTCCAGTACTTTGCCAAACATTCCGGAAGGCTTGACCAATAAAATCAGAAACAGTAATCCGAATCCCACGGCGTCGCGGAAATCGCTGGAAATATAGGCAACCGTCAGCACCTCGGCGAAACCGAGGAACAGGCCGGCAATCATGGCGCCGCGAATGTCGCCCATGCCGCCCAGGATGATGACGGCGATGCCTTTGTGCAGCATCGGCTGGCCCATGAATGGCGTAATCGCGTTGAACGACAGGCCGACCAGCACGCCAGCGGCGCCACCGAGGGCGGCAGCGGCGAACGAAGTCAGATAGAACAGGCCCTCGACATTGATGCCGAGCAGGTATGCTGCTTTCGGTGATTCGGCAATCGCGCGCAAGGCACGGCCAAGCTGGGTGCGGCGCATCACAGCCAGCAGCACCAGCATCAGGATGAAGGAAATCAAGACGATGCCGATTTGCACCGCGGTGACATGCAGATGGCCCCAGTTATAGCTGTCTTCTGGAATGGTGCCGACCGGGAAGCGCTTGTTTTCAGCGCCAAACATACCTTGCGCCAGGCTGGTAAGGATGGTGGCGACGCCAATAGTGGCGATCATGGGCGCCAGATGCGGCGCGTTGCGTGCCCGCAGTGGTTTCAGCACCAGATAGTCGACCAGCAAGCCGAGCAGGCCCGACACCAGCATTGCCGCCAGCATCGCCAGCCACAGCGGCAGCGCCAGATGTTCCACCAGCAGCAACGCCGCGTAACTGCCAAGCATGAAAATGGCGCCGTGCGATAAATTGATCACGCCCAGCACGCCGAAGACCAGCGTGAAGCCCAATGCAAACAGCGCATAGACGCTGCCCAGCGAAAGGGCGTTGATAAGTTGTTGTTCAAGCATGGAGGTTTTTTCTAAAATTCAGCCGCAAATATAGTTAAGTGGGGTCAGAGTTTTTTTACGATAGTTTTATCATCGTAAATTACTCTGACCCCAGTTAACGGGCTACGGAGTACAGGTCTTTGCGGTCTGTGTAGTACTTTGTTAATGCGACGAAGGCGTTCTTTCTCCGGACGCCGTTAATAGGGGACAGAGCAATTTGTCGCGCTACGGCGACTCGTAAACTCTGTCCCCAATTAACTCTGTTACTTCAGCAATACGAACTTGCCACCCTTGGCAATATTCACAATCGCGTCCTGTTGCGCGTCATAGCCGACTTCCTTGCCAGCCACTGCCGGCGCTTTACGGAACGCAAATTTACCTGTCGCGCCATCAATCGTCACTGCCGGCAAAGCCTGTTGCAAAGCAATCCGATCCTTGTCAATCGCACCACTCAGCTTGACGTTCTTCAAAGCGGCGGCAACCACATGCAAAGCATCATAGGCTTGCGCAGCGAACTGATCCGGATCGCTGCCGAACTTGGCTTTGTAGGCGGCCATGAATGCCTTGTTGGCCGGCGTCATGTTTTCCGACGACCATGGGCTGCCCATGATGGTGTCGTCGCCAGCGCCCTTGGCGATATCAAACAGTTTCGGCGAATTCAACCCGTTACCGCCGATGAACGGCTGCTTCATGCCCAGCGCGCGGGTTTGCAGGATGATGTTGGCCGCTTCTTCCGTCAGGCAGGAGCAAACGATGGCATCCGGATTCGACGCTTTGATCTTGGTCAGCTGCGCCTTGAAATCGACGTCGCCCTTGGCATAGGCTTCAGTGGTGGTGACTGGAATCTTCTGATCCGCCAGGGTTCCCTTGAAAACGTCGTAGCCGCTCTTGGTGAAGGCGTCGTCGTTACCGTAGATGATGGCAACTTTCTTGATGCCGAAATGCTTGACCGCAGCGCGCGTGGTGACCGGCAGAACGTCGGCTTCCATGACGGAGTTGCGGAAGGTGAACGGGCCCATGGCAGTGATGCCGTCAGCAGTATTGCTGGTGCCGAATGCCACTACTTTGGCGGCATTGGCGATCGGGTCGGCAGCGAATGCCGAGTTGGACAGGGTAGGGCCGAATACCAGCAAGACCTTGTCCTTGAAGATCAGTTTCTTGAAGACGTTGATTGCTTCTTCTTTTTTGCCTTGCTCATCTTCGATGATCAGTTGCAGCTTGTTACCGCTAACGCCGCCGGCAGCGTTGACTTCGTCGGCGGCCAGCGAAAAGCCGTTCTTGATGGCGACGCCGTATTTGGCGGCTGGTCCGGTCAGTGCCGCGGCCAGGCCGAGCTTGACGTCAGCTGCATGCGCGGAGCTTGCCAAGCCGAGGCCGGCGGCAAGCATCAGCAAAGGAAGTGTTTTCAAGAGTGTTTTGACTCGCATTTATAAATCCTCCAGGTACCGTTTTTTTTGAGCGACGACTTACAACATGTCTCCAGGCGGCAGCGGATAAAGATCAGCTACAGCCGAAAAGCATTATGAAGTAAGAGATCAGCTAGCAGCTAGCGTTTTTATTTCGGCGCGTGCTGGGTGGACGCACCAAAAGTGAACAAAGTATAAGGGATATTCGGTCAGAAATTCCTGGCACACATATTACTCACGAGCCAGGTAAAGCGGATGTTTTACGCGGAGGGGTGACGACTTTTGGTCGGTTATGGAGAGATATTGCGTGTTTTTGGGCAATTATACTCGGCGTTGAGAATTTCTGCCGGGTACCTTATGCCAAATTGGCATGATGGAAAGCATTGTGCTTTCCATCATCTTGAAGATTAAATCAGCGTTTGAGTCGGAGATTGACTCAGCCCAGCTGCTCACGCAGATGCTGGATCGCCAGGCGCACCTGGCGCGGCGCGGTGCCGCCGATATGGTCGCGTGCCGCCACCGAGCCTTCCAGTGTGAGCACCTCGAAAATATCATCCTCGATCAACGGCGAGAATGCGCGCAATTGATCCAGCGACAAATCGCTCAGGTCGCAAGCCTGGTCGACGCAGCTGCGCACGGCGCGTGCCACGGCTTCGTGGGCATCGCGGAACGGCAGGCCTTTCTTGACCAGGTAGTCGGCCAGGTCGGTGGCAGTGGCGTAGCCTTGCAGGGCTGCGGCGCGCATTGCTTCCGGCTTGACGCTGATACCGCGCGCCATGTCGGCGAAGATGCGCAGCGTGTCGGTCAGTGTATCGACGGTGTCGAACAACGGTTCCTTGTCTTCCTGGTTATCCTTGTTGTAGGCCAGCGGCTGGCCTTTCATCAGGGTCAGCAAGGCGATCAGATGGCCGTTGACGCGGCCGGTCTTGCCGCGCGCCAGTTCCGGCACGTCGGGATTTTTCTTTTGCGGCATGATCGAGGAACCGGTGCAGAAGCGGTCGGCGATGTCGATGAAGCCGATGCGCGGGCTCATCCAGATCACCAGTTCTTCCGACATGCGCGAGATGTGGGTCATCACCAGCGCGGCGGCGGCGCAGAATTCAATCGCAAAATCGCGATCCGAGACTGCATCCAGAGAATTGCGGCAGACGTCGTCGAAGCCGAGGGTGGTTGCCACGCGCTGGCGATCGATAGGGAACGTAGTGCCGGCCAGTGCGGCGGCGCCCAGCGGCAGGCGGTTGACGCGCTTGCGGCAATCCTGCATGCGTTCGGCGTCGCGTCCGAACATTTCCACATAGGCCAACACGTGATGGCCGAAAGTGATCGGTTGCGCTACCTGCATATGCGTGAAGCCGGGCAGGATGGTATCGGCGTGCTGTTCCGCCAGATCCAGCAGGGCCAGGCGCAGTTCGCGCAACAAGCCGCTGATGTCGTCGATGGCGCCGCGCAGGTAGAGGCGGATGTCGGTGGCGACCTGGTCGTTGCGCGAACGGCCGGTATGCAGGCGTTTGCCGGCGTCGCCGACCAGTTCGGTCAGGCGTTTTTCGATGTTCAGGTGGACGTCTTCCAGATCCAGCAGCCATTCGAATTTGCCGGCGGCGATTTCACCCTGGATCTGGCTCATGCCTTTCTGGATGGCCGCATAGTCGTCGGCACTGATGATTTTTTGATATGCAAGCATCTCGGCGTGGGCCAGCGAACCCTGGATATCGACTGCGGCCAGGCGCTTGTCGAAAAATACCGAGGCAGTGTAGCGTTTGACCAGATCAGAGACCGGTTCGGAGAAACGAGCCGACCAGGCTTCGCCTTTTTTGGAGAGTTGTGCTGTCATAATTATGTATTGAACCAAGTATTGAATCGGGTATTGAATCGTGCGTTGGGATAGCAATGAATTATGCGATTATAAATCACCGTTCCTGAAAACCTGCTTTTATGGTTGAATCTCGGCGCGCAGAAGCATGTCGCAAGCATTTTCCAGTCCCAGGGAAAACCTTAAATAATTGTTAATTGCTGTTCCAATAACTAATTTTCCTTCATGCCCAACGACCAGATCGCAGACAACGCGCAAACGCAACGGCCGAATACCGTTGTGATTCCCGATGGCTGCAACCTGGGCGTGGTATTTCGCGTGCTGATTGCGGTCAACTTGGCCGTCATGGCGGCGTTGCTGCTGCACAGCGATAGCGTGATGGCCGCGCTCAACAGCTTTGTCGAGTCGGCCATGTTGATCGAGCCCGCCTGTTTTCTGTCATTGTCGATATTGTGCGGTTTGCATCGGTTTGCCGATCGCTTTCCTTTGCGCTTTTCTTTATTTCTTCAGCGTTTGTCATGCTGGCTCGTGCCGGCGCTGGTGACGATTGCGGTAATCAAACTGTTGTCTGGCTTCGACTGGTTTTTCAGCGGCTTTTCTCATCTGAGCGCAACCGGCGGCGCGCCGCTTGCGGCATTTGTGGCGGCGCTGTTCGGCGGCGCGCTGCAACACTATTTCGAGTTGCGCGCCAAAGCATTTTCCCCGGTGCTGGTGGAAGCCAGGTTGCAAGCGTTGCAGGCACGGATCCGGCCGCACTTTCTGTTCAACAGCCTGAATGCGGTGCTGTCGCTGATCCGGACCGAGCCGCGCCGGGCGGAGGCCGCGCTGGAAGATTTGGCGGATCTGATCCGGGTCCTGATGCGCGATGGCCGTGCCATGACCACGTTGGAAAAGGAAATCCGCCTGTGCCGGCAATACCTGTCGATAGAAAAAATACGTCTTGGCGAGCGCCTGAAAGTGCAGTGGGAGCGTGCAGGCATCAGCGATGAAGTGATTTTCCGGGCGCAGATTCCGACCTTGCTGTTGCAGCCTTTGATAGAAAACGCCGTTCACTATGGCGTTGAACCGAGCACCGAGCCGGCCTTGATCCGGATTCAGTTAAGTCATTCGCTGGAACGGATTGAAATCATCATCACCAATCCTTACAATCCATACAGCGGCAAAGGTGTCGCCGCACTGCCTGAAGGGAATCAGATGGCGCTGGAGAATATTCGCGAGCGGTTGTCGTTGCTGTACGATGTCGAAGCGCAATTGACTACCACCACCAAGCTCGGGCAGTTTGAGGTGCGCGCCAGTTTTCCGTATGTCAAAGCGGCCCTGGCCAAGCCGCAAGGCAGCAGATAAAAAAATCAACAAAAGACCAACATAAATCAATAACGCCGATACCTTTCTATTTCCATGATCCCTCGCATATTTATCGTCGATGATGAAGCGCCTGCACGTGCCAGGTTGAGCACGCTGCTATCCGACATCGTGGCTGACTGTCCGCATTACCTGGTGGGCGAAGCCGGCCATGCGGAGACCGCGCTGGAAGGCATACGGGCTACCGCGCCGGACTTGATTTTGCTGGATGTGCAAATGCCCGGCATGAGCGGATTGCAACTGGCCGAGCAACTGATCCGCAATGCCGGCAGCACCGAGCCGCCGCTGATTATTTTCGTGACTGCCTATGACGATTACGCCTTGAGCGCATTCGATGTGCAGGCTTTCGACTACCTGGTCAAGCCGGTGCGCGCAACGCGATTGGCGCAAACCATCACGCGCGCGAGCCGCGTGCGGCAACAGGCGCAAGCGGCGGCGATGGCTGCACCGGCGGCCGTCGCAGGTTTGCCGCGCCAGCATTTTTCCGTGCAGGAGCGCGGCCGCATGTCGCTAGTGCCGATGGCGGAAGTGCTGTATCTGAAAGCCGAATTGAAATACGTCACGCTACGTACCAAGAACAAGGAATACCTGATCGAAGATTCGCTGGTGTCGATCGAAGAAGAGCTGGCTGTGCACTTTGTGCGCGTGCATCGCAATGCGCTGGTGGCGCGTAACGCCATCAGTGGCGTCGAACGCGTCATGCACATCACGGATAGCGACAGCGAGGGCGAGAGGCCACAGGAAATCTGGCAAGTCATCTTGCGCGACATCGATCATCGCCTGCCGATTTCACGGCGCCAGCTAGCGGAGATCAAGGCGCTGGTGCGCTAATCCCCCTGCTTTTTACACCAGAAAATTCAATGCATGGGCATTGCCCGCGGCATATTGCGGAAACAGTTTTTGCATGGCCGGGTCGCCGATGCGCATATGTTTTTCCGCCAGCGTCGCCAGCACTGCGCGGAAATCGGTGGTGACAGCCAGGTCGCGGCCTTCGTTGAGGGATTTGTCGTCGATGCCTGGCCATTGACCGTAGATGCTACGGCCGCGAACATTGCCGCCTAACAGCCACATGGCGTTGCCGTGGCCGTGATCGGTGCCGCCGTTGCCGTTTTCGCGGAAGGTGCGGCCGAATTCCGACATGACCACAATCACCGTATCGTTAAAAGCCGGCCCGAGTTCGCGTGCCAGTGTAGTCAGGCCGTCGGCCAGCGGTCGCAGCCGGTTGGCTAGCTGGCCGTTGCCGTTACCCTGGTTGGCATGGGTATCCCAGCCGCCGACGGCGATAAAGCCGAGCCGGATGTCCGGATTGCTGCGCATTAAACGGCCCAGGCGGGAAGTGTCGATCGACAAGCCATTTGGCAGTGGCGCACCGTTGTTGGCCGCCTTTTGTTCCGTGCTGCTGGCGTCTGCCATCAATTCCTTGCGCGCCGAAACGCCGTCGCGATAGGTTTTGCCAAGGACTGCATCTTGCGCATAGAGCGCGGCATAAGCCTGGTTGACTTCGGGGCGGTCGATCAGGATCGGCCGGGTTGCATCGCGGCCGGTCGGCATGTTGGCGACCACTGCTTTGCCGGTCAGGATGCGCGGCACCGATTCGCCCAACGTCAGGGCTTGCATCGGCGAAGATGACGGTGGCATGACGCCGAGCATCCGATTCATCCAGCCATCACGTGTATTGTGCCGGCCCGGAGTGCCGGTTTCCATGTAATCCTGCGCTTCGAAATGCGAACGCGACATATCGGGTGATCCCGAGGCGTGAATGAAGGCCAGCTGGCCGCCATCCCAATATGGCTGCAGCGCTTGCAGGGCCGGATGCAGGCCGAAATAGCCGGTCAGGTCGATCGCGCCGTTTTGCGTTCCCGGACGAGATACTGCAATTCCCGGCCGCGCCTTGTAGTAATTGTGATCGCCATGTGGCACCACTACGTTCAAACCATCCACCGCGCCACGCAGGAACACCACGATCATGCGCGGCGTGCCGTCGCCGGCGGCATGGGCGCGCTGCAACGGACTGCCATACGACAGCGGACTATCGCTGACGACGGCAGCGGCGACCGGAGGAGCTTTGGCCTTTGCCTGCGGTTTGGCGGCAGGCGCCACCACGCAACCGGACAAGCCGACTGGAATCAGGATCGCGCCACTGGTGCTCAAGCCGAGATGGCGGATGAAATCACGACGGTTCATAACAGGGCTCCAATGGGCTATCTTTTCATGAAATCCGGGCTGCCGAGTATCAGGCCGACCTGCAGGTTGGCCGGTGCGGCGCCGATGGTGCTGAGGCTGTACGGCGCCAGCGTCGGGGTCAGGGTTTGTATCAGTTGCTGTGGGTCGGCAGGGCCGACGGCGTTCGGCATGGTGCCAGCCGGAGCCGGCATTTCGCCGCGGGCTATCGGCGATTTGCCGTTGCTCAGGCTGTTGACGAAATTGATGCGGCGTAGCAGGGCATCCGGATTGAGCCAGGCTTCTTCTGAGAATTTATAACCTTCCGGGGTCAGCCAGCCATATAGCGGCTGGCCGAGTTGATTCAGCACGCCGTCAATCGGTTTGACATTGAGTACCGGCGTCGCGGTTGCACGTAGCGACGACACCACGTATTGATACGGCGTCTTGAACTGGGTCTGGTAATTGCTGCGGGCCCAGAATTCCGGGCTGTCGAACAAGGTATGGAGTACCGCCTTGATGTCGCCGTTGCTGCTCAGGAAGCGGCGCGCCAGTTTCTCGGTCAACACCGGTTCAGGTTGGTCGGAAACGAAATACCGGACCAGTTTGGCGGCAACGAAGTGCGCGGTGGCGGGATGACGCGCGAGGATATCGAGCGCCTGCTCGCCTTCCTGATAGCCGCTGCCTTTGATGGTCTGGCCGAGGAATACCTTATCGCCGAAATCATGGCGGCGCGGGTTGAAGACGAATCCCGGATGGCCGTCTTTCATGCCCTTTTCATCGATGGTCCAGCCGGTCAGGATGCGCGCCAGGGAAATCACATCGGCCTGAGTGTAGCCGCTGTCGACACCCATGGTGTGCAGCTCTAGCAATTCACGGCCGTAATTTTCGTTGAGTCCTTTAAAGCGGCCTTTGGCTTCCGGCGTATTGACGCCACTGCTCAGCCAATTATCAAGGTAGTACAACATCGCCGGATGATGGGCAACCGCGCCCAGCAACTGGCGGAAATTGCCGAGCGCGTTGGGGCGCAATACGTCTTTTTCATATTCGCCATCCCAGTAGCGCACCCACTCCTTACCCTCGAAGACATTGAAATGATTGAACCAGAACTCGGTCATCACTTCCTGTAATTGACGCGGGCTTTCGGTGGCTTGCCATAACCGGGCGAAATGCACCTGAGGCGTGATTTCCTTGTTGGCGCGCTGGCGCGCCATGTTCTTTTCTTCGGGAGTGGCGGTATTGGGAGGGAAGGAGGGCGGGCCGTACTGCTGGTAAAGCTGAGGCGGTGTCAGTTGATAAGTCGATAAGGCTGATAGTTTATCCGTCAGGTCGGCTGGCATCGGCACGCTGTCGGGATTCAATTGCTGCTCGATATAGCGCTTGATGCCGATGCGCCTGACTGCATCGACATCGCCGGGACGTGGGCCGTAGGCTAGCCGGTTCAGGACATGCAGCGCTTTTTCCGAGTCGTTCAGAGGTGGCTGGGCACTTTGCGCATTGGCATTGGTCATTGCCAGGCAGCCCAGCAGCGAGGCGATCGATAGCAAACCGGGTTTTCTTATAGTCGACATGTTCCACCTTATGCAATTTTCGGCTTACACCGCTGCGTTTATACCGGTAATTAACGCTTGGTTAGCGGTCTGCGCATACAAGGGTGGTGTAACAGATTGTAAAGTGGCAATGTCGACAGACCTGGTGCTGTTCGGCGCGTCAGATTACCTTGCCTGGATTCATCAGGTTCAACGGATCGAGTGCCTGTTTGATGGTTTTCATCAACGCAATCTCCACCGGAGATTTATAGCGCAGGATTTCATCGCGCTTGAGGGCGCCTAGCCCATGTTCGGCCGAGATCGAGCCGTTCATGCGGTCGACGCTGTCATGCACCAGGCGGTTGATGTCGGCTTGCCGTTCTATGAATTGGTCGGCGGAAGTGGCGACGGGTGGCGATACGTTGTAGTGCAGATTGCCGTCTCCCAGATGGCCGAAGGTGACGTTGCGGCAACCGGGGAAATGCTCTTGCAGCAGGGCGTCGGTGACGGTGATGAACTCGGCGATGCGGGAAATCGGCAGTGAGATGTCGTGCTTGATATTTTTGCCTTCCTTGGCTTGTGCCTCGGATATGCTTTCGCGCAGTTGCCATAGGGCGCGTGACTGGGCGGTTGAGCTGGCGAGCACGGCATCCTGGCAAATGTCCTGTTCCAGCGCGGCGCCGATTACGGCTTCCAGCAAGGTGTTGGCGTGGGCTGCGGATTCGCTGTCGGATAGTTCCATCAATACGTAGTGGGGGTGGTGCTCGGCGAATGGGAATTGCAATTGCGGGAAATGTTTGGCGACCAGTTGCAGGCACAGGTCGGACATCAGTTCAAAGCCGGTCAGGGTGGCGCCGCAGCGCTCTTGTACGAGGCTTAGCAGGCGCAGGGCATCGGCCGGGGTCTGGATTGCCGCCAGCGCGGTCAATTGACCTTTTGGTTGCGGGAATATCTTTAGCACGGCTGCAGTGATGATGCCTAGCGTGCCTTCGGCGCCGATGAACAGGTCGCGCAGGTCGTAACCGGTGTTGTCTTTGCGGAGTCCGCGCAGGCCGTGCAGGATTTCGCCTTGGGCGGTGACTACTTCCAGGCCGAGGCAGAGTTCACGGGTGTTGCCGTAGCGGAGTACGGCGGTGCCGCCGGCGTTGGTTGAGAGGTTGCCGCCGATGGTGCAGCTGCCTTCAGCTGCGAGCGATAGGGGGAGGAGGCATTGTGCGGCGGCGGCGGCTTCCTGGATGTGTTGCAGGATGCAGCCGGCTTCGACGGTGATGGTGTGGTTGAGCGGGTCGACGGCGCGAATCTTGTTTAGGCGTTTGAGCGATAGTACGATTGCTTGTCCGCTTTGGTCTGGGACGCTGCCAAGCACCAGGCCAGTGTTGCCGCCTTGGGGGACGATGGGAATTTGGAATTGTGTGCAGAGCTTAACGATGGCGGCTACTTCGGTGGTGTCGGCGGGTTTAACCACGGCCAGCGCAGTGCCGGTGTAGCGTTGACGCTGATCGGTCAGATACGCAGCCTTGTCGGCTTCATCAGTAAGAACATGTGCAGCGCCAATAGCACCACTGCAAGCATCCAGAAATTCAGTCTTTTTCATATCCAATTTCAACGAAAATAGTTAAATGGGGTCAGAGTTGAATGGCACTTACTTAACCTTTTTCGGATGACCGTATTTTTGCACCGTCGCTCTTGCTACAGGCCGAGTTTCGGTCAGTAGAGGGTAAGATTTTGGTCTTCGCTTGATGGCGCGTGGTTCGATTCTC
>NZ_JAGQED010000008.1 GCF_018304965.1 Collimonas antrihumi | reverse complement strand
CTCAGGTGGTAACAATCTGGCTACTGCTCTGTTCTTAAATGCTTCACTGTATCTTGCCACTTCATTTCCTTTGCGCCCCCGTTGATTAATTTCCTATCGAGGCGACATCTATTCTGGCACGGGGGGCATCGGCCTGACACCGGCTCAACAGGATCAGTTAGAACTGGCTTTGCGCGGCTGCCCGGATGAGGAGATTGCGGCCGAACTGGGCATCGCCTGGAACACTGTTCGCAAGCGTTGGGGGGACATCTTTCAGCGCGCCGAAGATGCGTTACCTGGAATATTCGGCAACGCGCCGGCAGCTAACCCGGGCGCCGCCCGGGGTGTGGAAAAACGTCGGCCGCTGCTTGTCTTTCTGGAAGAGCATCCAGAAGAACTCCGTCCCTGGTCAAGCGAGCTCTAAAATCATTATCGGCTTCCTGGCATGCAACGCGCCTTCGATCGCTGCGTCCAGGTGTGCTACTTCGCCGCCAATTTCTGCGCGATCCCAGCCACGTGCCGGCCCTGGAAGCGCGCGATGGCGAGTTCGTTGGCGCTCGGCCGCCGTGATCAGTCACCTTTGGTGAGCGTAGAAGCGCCGTAGGGCGTACCGCCAGTGATCTCGTCCATGTTGAGCAGCCCTTGCTCAGAATAAGGCACGCCGACAATCACCATCCCTTGATGGAGCAGCGTGCTGTGGAATATGGCCTGATACCATTTTGTGATCTGGAGACCGCTGTACCGTCCAGTTGATGACGGCGCCCAGGCTAGCTTGCAGTTGCTGCGACGGTGCGTCGCGCAACTCATCGGGAAACGGCGCCGACCAACGATCCTGTTCCATCAGCTTGATTCCGTCATCTCCCTTGCAATTTACGCTATGCTTGGCAAACACCGCTGGAGTGATGCCAATGACTGTATCGCCTGCCCGCCCGCGTGACAAGAACGCCATCGCCGATGCGGCGACGGATTCACTGTGCAAGCGCAGCGCGCGACCGTGGGTGCTGGCGGCCACGATACTCGCCTCAAGCATGGTGTTCATCGATGGCACCGTGGTCAATGTAGCTCTGCCTGCCTTGCAGCGCGCGTTCGGCGCCAGCGCTACCGATGCGCAGTGGGTGGTTGAAGCCTACGCCCTCTTCCTGGCTGCGCTGCTGCTGGTGGGCGGCGCCGCGGGCGACCGGTTCGGGCGGCGGCGCGTTTTTGCCATTGGCGTCGCGCTATTTGCTGTTGCTTCCATCTGGTGCGGGTTGACTGGCAGCGTCATGCAATTGATTTTCGCACGCGCGATACAGGGAATCGGCGGCGCCTTGCTGGTCCCGGGCAGCCTCGCCCTCATCAGCGCATCGTTTCCCGAAAGCGAACGCGGCAAAGCGATCGGCACCTGGTCCGGTTACAGCGCCATCACCGCCGCGATCGGACCGGTGATCGGCGGTTTTCTGATCGAACATGTTTCTTGGCGCATGGCGTTCCTGATCAACGTTCCACTCGCCTTGCTAGTCATTACCCTCGCGTTCCGGTACGTACCCGAAAGCCGCGACCAGCGCGCTTCGGGCAGCCTGGACTGGGCAGGCGCCGCGCTGGCCAGCATCGGGCTGGGATGCCTGGTCTACGGTTTGATTGAATCGTCGAACAAAGGCTGGGGCGACGTGACGGTGATTGCAACGCTGGTTCTGGCGGCACTGATGCTCACCATCTTCATCGGCGTCGAGTTACGGCATCCAGCCCCGATGCTGCCACTTGGCCTGTTCCATTCCCGTAATTTCAGCGGCGCGAATTTGCTGACGCTCCTGCTGTATGCGGCGCTTGGCGGCGGCCTGTATTTTCTACCGCTGAACCTGATTCTGGTGCAAGGGTATTCTGCCGTCGCCGCTGGCGCTGCGTTGCTGCCGTTTGTGCTGCTGATGTTTTCCCTGTCAAGGTGGAGCGGCGGACTGGTTGACCGATATGGCGCCAAGAGGCCGCTCGTGATTGGTCCCACGATTGCGGCAGTCGGATTCGCCCTGTTCGCCGTTCCCGGCTTGGGCGGCAGTTATTGGGCTAATTATTTCCCGGCGGTGCTGGTGCTTGGATTCGGCATGTCGATCAGTGTCGCGCCGCTGACCACGACGGTCATGAATGCGGTCGACCAAAGTCTTGCCGGCGCGGCGTCAGGCGTCAATAACGCGGTCTCGCGTACTGCCGCCTTGCTGGCCATCGCAATCTTCGGGATTGTGATGAACCTGGCGTTCAATGCCAGCCTGGACAGCCATCTCAAGACCTTGAATACGGCGCCGGACACGTTGCATACTGTAGAAGCGCAGCGTGCCAAACTTGCTGCAATCGCGGTGCCGGCGGAGGTGAGCGAACAGGAACAGATCGCCCTCAAAAGCGCAATTGGCCAGTCGTACGTATCGGGCTTCCGTTGTGTGATGTTACTCTCCGCGCTCCTGGCATTGGGCAGTGCCTTGAGCGCATGGTTGTTGATTGGCCTCCATCCTCAGAAAACACAAAAGAACTGAATGTTCCGTGGTTTCAGAAAAGGATAGTCTCGCTATCAGTAGTGTTATCGCTCGTCTAATATGAATCTGCGGCAAAGGAATTGTTGAGGATTGGCGCATATCAATATGTTGCGTTTATGCATTATTCGTGGCGCTTCATCGAATAAGGAGATAGTGCGATGTCTACCGGAATGAAACATCATCATCTTCGTGACTATTGGATTCCCTACAGTGACGGCATGGGCAATTGGCAAAAGGTACTGAGATTTTTTATGACGTTGATTGCTCTCTGCCTGGCTATCGTCATCTCTTTTGACGTCAATGTCTTGCTGACTGATTTTTTGCGATGGATCGGCACTGATTGCGTGTGGTGCGAGATCGTCCCATCTTGATCATTTCGAGAAATTATGAGCGTTGAGGCGTAATATCGTGCCATAGCACCCGAGTTTATATTCGACGAGTTTATATTCAACGAATTTATACTCAATTCCCGACCCAACTCAGATTGGTGGAGAGTGGCGAATGATAAGTGAACGCACTGATTTTACAGGCGCTTACGGACAAAAGTTGGCGGCGCGGCTCGATGCGCCGTCAGGAGACCCGCACGCCTTTGCCCTGTTTGCCCATTGTTTCACCTGCGGCAAGGACATTTTCGCTGCCAGCCGCATTGCGCAGGCACTGACCAGCCATCACATAGCCGTACTACGTTTCGACTTCACCGGCCTCGGCGCCAGCGAAGGTGAATTCGCCAACACTAATTTTTCCTCGAATGTAGCGGATCTGATTGCCGCAGCCGACCATATGCGTCAGGTTTATCGCGCTCCGGCGCTTATGATTGGTCACAGCCTCGGCGGCGCGGCTGTGCTATCCGCTGCAGCCGATATACCGGAAGTCCGCGCAATCGTCACCATCGCCGCTCCCAGCGATCCGACCCATGTCACCGGCTTGTTCCGGGATAAAATCGAAGAGATAGAAGTCGACGGCGAAGCGGAAGTGCAGCTGTCCGGCCGCCGGTTCAAGATCAAGCACCAGTTCCTGCAGGATGCCAGGGAACAGCAATTGAACCACAAGATCGCCCACCTCAGGAAAGCATTGCTGGTGATGCATGCGCCGCGCGACACCACCGTCGACATCTCGAACGCCATGCATATTTTTACTGCGGCAAAACACCCGAAGAGTTTTTTATCGCTCGACGATGCCGATCATCTCCTGACGCGCAAGCATGACGCGACCTATGTGGCAAATATGATCGCAGCATGGAGTCACCGCTATGTTTCGTGATATCTCACCCAAACGCGGGCTTTCAATGCCGAGAGCGATCTACTTTATTGCAGCGCTTCTCTAGACATGGCCATCACCATGACACCGCCACGTTTGCTGCGTGTGACCGATACCGACGGCATCAACCGGATTGAAGTCAGCGGCACCTGGCTGTTGCGTGTCATCTTGCCGGATGTCGCCACCTTGCGGCCGCAGCTGACGCAATACGC
This sequence comes from Collimonas antrihumi, assembly GCF_018304965.1. Taxonomy (GTDB): domain Bacteria; phylum Pseudomonadota; class Gammaproteobacteria; order Burkholderiales; family Burkholderiaceae_D; genus Collimonas; species Collimonas antrihumi. Next base: position 139,282 of record NZ_JAGQED010000008.1, on the reverse strand, counting down.
TAAAGACCACACTGCCAGGTGGGACCTGCGCGCGATCCAGCAACTGGATGCCGCCGGCGCGCTGTTCCTGTGGCGCATGTGGGGCCGGCGGCGGCCGGACATCCTGCTCAAGCCAGAATACGAAGAGATGTTCGCTCATCTGGCGGAGAAACCATTTTCACCGCCACCACCGGTGCCGCGCGATCGGCTCGAACTGCTGGTGAGACTTGGGCAAGGTTTTTTGTCGTTCTGCAAGAGCCTGCGCCTCATCACGATCCTGGCAGGCAATCTGCTGCTGGACGGCCTGTATCTGCTGCGTCACCCGAATGATATCCCGTGGCGCGAAATCTCAGCCAACATCCATCGCACCGGCAGCCAGGCGCTGGCCATCACCGCGCTGGTTGGATTTCTGGTCGGCGTAGTGCTGAGCTATCTGTCGTCGATCCAATTGAAAAACTACGGCGCCGACGTCTTCATCATCAATATCCTGGGACTGGGCATCGTGCGCGAACTGGGGCCGATACTGGCGGCCATCCTGGTAGCCGGACGTTCCGGCTCTTCGATGACGGCGCAACTCGGCGTCATGCGCGTGACCCGCGAGCTCGATGCCTTGTCAGCCATGGGCATTTCGCACACCCAGCGCCTGGTGCTGCCAAAGGTCGTGGCGCTAGCCATCACCTTGCCGCTGCTGATTATCTGGAGCGACATGGCCGCGCTGCTCGGCGGCATGTTGTCGGCTTATCTGCAGCTAGACATCGGTTATCGCCAGTTTCTGCACGGCTTGCCTGCAGCAGTGCCGATCGCCAACCTGTGGCTAGGCCTGTGCAAGGGTTCCGTATTCGGCATGCTGGTCGCATTAATCGCCTGCCACTACGGATTGCAAATCCAGCCGAACACAGAAAGCCTGGGCGCCAGCACCACCGATTCGGTCGTTACTTCGATCACTATCGTGATCATTGTGGACGCCATATTTGCCGTGATTTTTTCGAATGTGGGTTTCTAGACGCAAGCTGGAACAATCAGTAATCAGTGAACAATATCGGCCAAAAATGAACATGCAGGTTCTAACGTGAGCACAACAGACCATATCATCGACATCAACGCCGTATGGACCCGGTACGGCGACACCGTCATCCATCGCGATCTCACCTTAGGCGTGAATTACGGCGAAGTGATGGCGATCATCGGCGGTTCGGGCAGCGGCAAGACCACCCTGCTGCGCCTCATGCTCGGCCTCGAAGCTCCTAGCCGCGGCAATATCAGAGTGTTCGACGTCCCCCTGCAGGGCTGCCCGGTTGCCGACCTGCGCCAGACCCGCAACCGCTGGGGTGTCCTGTTCCAGGAAGGCGCGTTATTTTCGGCATTGAGCGTATTCGACAATGTCGCCCTGCCGCTGCGCGAACTCAAAGCGTTGCCCGAAGACGTGATCCGTGAACTGGTGATGATGAAACTCGACCTGGTCGAAATTGAGGCCATGAGCGCCAACAAGATGCCGGCCGAACTGTCCGGCGGCATGGTCAAGCGGGTCGCCCTGGCCCGCGCGCTGGCGCTCAATCCGGAACTGCTGTTCCTCGACGAACCGACCGCAGGCCTGGATCCTGAGCGCAGCCACGGTTTCGTACAGCTGATCGAATCACTGCGCCGCGCGCTGAATCTCACCGTGGTCATGGTGACGCACGATGTCGACACCCTGCTGGCGCTTTCCGACCGGGTGGCCGTGCTGGCTAACCAGCAACTGCTGACGGTCGGTCCGCTGTGGGATATCGTGCACCACGCCGATCCATTCGTGCAGAATTTCTTCCTCGGTCACATCAAACGCTGCGAGCAGGAAAACGTCAAGGATTTCCGCGACAAGCTGGCCGTCGGCCTGCACGTTGCATGAAGTATAAGGAGATGGTCAATGGAAAACCGCGCCCATGCCCTGTCTGCCGGCCTGTTCCTGGTACTGCTTTGCATCGGATTGGTGCTGGTGGCGATCCGGTTGAACGGCGATGCCGTCGATCAGCAGGATTACCTGCTGTTATCCAGGACGCCGGTATCAGGCCTGAACCGCAATGCTCCAGTGCGGCTGCGCGGCGTGGATGTAGGTAAGGTCAAGGATATCCAGTTTTCCCCGGCCGACCCGCATGTCATCCTGATCAAGATCGGCGTCGACAAGGGAACGCCTGTCAACCAGGGGACCTATGCGCAACTGAGTTACCTGGGCATCACCGGACTGTCTTTCGTGCAACTGGACGACGACGGCAGCAATCCGGCAAAACTCGTGCTCAATCCAGATGAAATTGGCCGCATCGAAATGCGGCCCTCGTTTTTCGATCAGATCGGCAATTCGGGACAGGATTTGCTGCGCGACACGGGCCAGGCAGCAAAACGGCTGAACAAACTGCTCAATGACGACAATCTGGAACAGTTGTCGTTGACGATCGTCAACCTGAAGACCGCTTCGGGCCGGATCGCCGATCTCGCCGCCGAACTGCAGCCGACGCTCAAAAAGCTTCCTGCCATCAGCGCCCGCACCGACAAAGCTTTGGCGCACATGGATCCCTTGCTGTCTAATTTAAACAGTCTCACGCAAGAAGTCCGCACGCGCGTGGATACCCTGGACCGCATCGGCAGTACCGCAGACAATCTGGGCCAGACCAGCCAGGATTTGAAGGATACCTTGCCGCAACTACACGTCATGATCAACGATTTTTCGCATAATTCCCACGCGCTGGATCGCGTGCTGTCAGGCGTCGAGCAGCAACCGCAAAGCATTTTATTCGGACGAAAGCCCCTGCCGCCGGGGCCTGGTGAAGTTGGATTTGCGGCGCCAGCCGAGATACATTGATTTTCCGCATTGAGCACGTTGCTTCACACAGTTAGAAAACCATTTCATTTTAATTCCTGCCAACTATACTGGTGTGTCGACAGCATCAATAAATCTAACCCGATGAATCTAACCAACAATGAGGTGATGAACATGAGCCAGCAACTAAGCGACGACGGACTCGACCTTCTGTTTTTTAAAGCCCGCACACATAACGCGTGGCTGGAAAAGCCGGTAAGCGACGACATTCTGCGCCGCCTCTATGACGTGATGAAATGGGGGCCGACCAGCGCCAATTGTTCGCCGGCGCGCATTCTGTTCTTGCGTACGCCGGAAGCCAAGGAACGTCTGCGGCCGGCGTTGGCCCCTGGAAATGTGGACAAGACCATGGCAGCCCCGGTCACGGCGATCATTGGCTACGACGGGAAATTCTACGAGCAGTTGCCAAAGCTGTTTCCGCATGCCGACGCCCGCGCCTGGTTCGCGGACACGCCGGAACTTGCTGAAGTTACCGCCAGGCGTAACAGTTCCCTGCAGGGAGCCTATTTCATGCTGGCGGCGCGCGCCCTCGGCTTGGATTGCGGCCCGATGTCGGGATTCGACCAGGTGAAAGTGGATCACGAATTTTTCCCGGTGACGAAGCCAGTGAATTTCGAGTATGAATATTTCCCGGACAGTCACATCAAAACCAATTTCCTGTGCAATCTTGGCTACGGAGACCCGGACAAACTATTTCCACGCAGCCCTCGCCTCGATTTTGACGAGGCATGCAAATTACTTTGATTCGATGGACATGCATGCCGGAGCGCTGCCAAACAGGCAGAACGGACTGTTTTGGCAGGCTCTTTATCGTCATCAGATGAATCAATACTGTGTTTCAATTCGAAACACCTGATACACAATTCGGGTGGGTTGGCGGCCGCTACGTTTGTACAATCAAATCATTGTCAACGTAGAAGGAGAATCAAATGGAAGCCATCCAAACAACCGCCCGTCTGCACCCCTTGGTCGCCGGCGCAGCCGCAACCGTCACCTTGGCGAGCTTGCTTGGCATCGCAGCGATGACCGGTTTTCTCCCGAGTTCTCACGGTAATACGGTTGGCACTCAGGCTCCCGAGGCAACCTCTGCCGTGCAGCAGCCAATGGCAAATGCCGCTGCACCGATGGCGCCGGCAACCGCCGCACCGGTATTGGTGCAAACCGCGAACGGCTATCAGTACATGCAGCCGCTGACAGCGCCCACGGCCGCCGGATATCAAGTTGAGCCGGCTCGCCCGGCACCCAGGCAAAAAACGATAGTGCATCATGTCTATCGCAATCATGACACCAGTTATGCGCAAGCAGGACCGGCGCCGCAATACCAGGCCCCGGTCGAGCAAGCTCGCCCGGCACCGCAGGTAAGCCCGTTGGGGATAGCTACCGGTGCAGTAATCGGCGGCTTGCTGGGACATCAGGTCGGTGGCGGCAACGGCCGTACGCTGGCGACAGTGGCGGGCGTTGTTGGCGGTGGATACCTGGGTAATACGGTCGCCAAAAACTACGGTTATTAGGTCACGGCTGCAACGGTTTCAGATCGCCCAATAGCGTGGGTATCAACTCGGAGACAGTCGGATGAATATGCATCGCACGCTGGATGGCGGTGTGGGTGAACGCCCCTCGGCCATTGACATCGCCCAGCAATACTGACGCGTCACGTCGATCCCGATGAAATGATCTTGCCGGCCGTAGCCGCCGCATCTCCTGGCATTTCACTCCTCTCATTGTTAGCTGCTTAGCCACGCGTTACGACGCTAAGTGGGAGGGCGGGAGCCATTTTTTATGGTCGATCATCCATTTGACTTTGCGCATGACTTCTCTGCGCGCGATTTCCTCGTGCTCCATTGGCAAGTCGGTACATTTGCGAATTACGCCATTCTCGATTTGAAAGGACCAGGTCCATCGTCCTTTTATTTCTTCATAGACCGTGACCGAGTAATGGATGCCTTTGTATTCAAATTCACCTGTCATGACCGCCCTCCTTGATGGCAAGGTAATCCTAACATGCTCGGAATCAACTATTCATGAAATTGGGGTGAGAATTGAGGTGAGACTAGCTGGGCAAATTGGTATGGCTATCCAGCTATTCTTCCGAGAAAATTTCTGACCGGCGGTTCTCTTCAAAAGCATTTATCAATCTGACAATGCGTTCCATGCGAGCTTGCTCCAGCAGGGTTGTCTTACGTCCCCACAAAAAATCGAATTCAGTCACGAGCAAGAGGTATTCACTCTCGCAAACAATGGATTTATCTATTTTTTCCTCTGGCAAAATCGTAGCTCGATCTCAGGTCAGACTGACTGCTCTCGCCACCAGTTGCAGGCCATCCACCCGAGTGCTTTGCCACCAGTCCAGTTGCTGCACCTTCTGCGCCGGCACACCCCATTTGACTAGCGTGTCCCCTACTCCCAGCGGCGTAAGGAAATGCTGTACCTTGCCGACTAGTTGCAGGATCGCCTGATGATCCAGATGATCATAATGGTCATGCGACAAGATCACTCCTTTGATGGGAGGCAGCTCGGCGATGCTGATTGGCGGTTGGTGAAAGCGTTTAGGGCCGATCCATTGAAAAGGAGAGGCGCGCTCGGAAAACACCGGGTCGGTCAGCCAGAATTCGCCGCGTAGCTTCAATAGCATGGTGGAATGACCCAGGCGAAACAGGGAACGATCCGGCGCCGCCAGCAATTGTGCGCGGCTGATCGCCTGGACCGGGATCGGTTTGGCCGGCACGGTTCCGGCTGGCTTATCGAAAGCGAAGCGCCACAGGATTTGCAATGTCCCCCACAAGCCGTTCTTGTGCATGGGGAGACGATTCCTGAACTTGCCATCCCGCCACTGTGAAGATTGCGGCTGAATATGCGTATCGAAAGCCTTGAGCGTTTCACTTGCCATACTACTTTTCCTGCCTATTGATGCTGGTTGGTTAACGATTCCTTGCTGCTGCCGGGTAGCAAAGAATTATTACACTACACAGTGTAGTTTAAATCCGAAAAAAGTAAACTACCCGGTACAAAGATTTTGTAACAGACCGAAGCCGTTTCAGCCGCGCAGGACATCACCTGATGATGACGTTTTGATGATTGCATGCCCTGTTTTGGTGACGGGATCAGGCATGAAATTTGCAATTGGAAACAAACATGGATTAACTTAACAACGGAGAACAACAAAATGGATAGAAGACGTTTTCTCGGCAAGACGATTGTCATTGCAGGTAGCCTGGGAGTGTTTTCCTATACGTTGGCGCAGATTCTCAACATCAACGACGCCATCAACAAGTCAGGGCGACAAAGGATGCTGTCGCAACGCTTGGCCAAGGCTTATTTGCAACTAGGGCAAACAATTGATGCGGAGCGTTCCAGGAAAATCCTGGATGCCTCCCTTCACCTTTTTGAACGGCAGCTTGCTGAGCTTCGCATTTTTGCTCCAACCAACGATAACAAGCTGGTATTAACCGAAATGGAGAAAACCTGGCTTAGCTACAAACAGGCATTGGTGGGGCAAACGCCTAATCAACAGGATGCCAGAAACATCATGGTCATCAATGAGGAGCTGCTGGCGATGGCTCAAACTGCCACGGTACAACTGGAAAAATATTCCGGCAGTACCAGCGGTCAATTGGTAAACATCTCCGGACGCCAACGCATGCTGTCGCAAAGAATGGCTAAGTTCTATCAGGCGCTGCAATGGGATGTGGCGCCGGCCGATGCCACGGGCAAATTGGAACTGGCGCGCAAGGAATTCACAAGCGGCATGCAAATACTGAGCAATTCGGCCGGCAACACGGCAAGAATCCGTGATGAATTGCTCTTGGCGCAGCAACAATGGATGTTTTTTGATGGAGCGCTGCGTCAAAGCGGAGATCAAAGAAACCGTCAGCAATATGCGATCAACGTCGCCACCACCAGCGAGCGCATATTGGAGGTGATGGACGGCGTTACCGGGTTGTATCAGCAGCTTGGCTGATGAAACAATTAAAAGCGTTTTCATTTCATCGATCGTCATGCTGACCCAGGAGTGCTGCGACTTTTCCGATTTGTTTCAAACCGATGACGTCGATGCTGACGGCATCGGCGTGACAGTCAAAGGAAACTCTGGTGTTAATGCCGTTAAGTTAAGCCACGAACGGTATTCTTTAGATGGACCAGTGCGGTCACTCCGTCATCCCCGCGAACGCGGGGATCCATGTTGCACAGTATGGTGGTTAAAATGGATTCCCGCGTTCGCGGGAATGACGTGCCAAGCGCTATAACCGGTAACCTTGACTTAACGGCATTAAGCTCTGGTGTGGATTTGTTTTAAGCCGGAACAGGAATAGTGTATTTTCACCATCCATTCCCCCGCACTTATCCAGTCAACATTGCACTGCGCTCCATGATCCACATTACGGCGAATATCGATATCGCTCCCGATCCGCCATACAGCGCCACGCGCTTGAACCACCGTTGTTGCCGGTACATGTACAACACCGGCAGCAACAATATGACGATACCCAATTGACCAGCTTCAACCCCGAGGTTGAAACCGGCAAGCGCGACCGCCAGATGGAGTGGAGGCAACGCCATGTCGATCAGTACGTTGGCAAAGCCAAAACCGTGTATCAATCCGAACGCGAATGCGACTAGCCACAAGCGTCGCTGGACGACAGGGTAAATATTGTTGACTGCGGCAAGTAAAATGGTGACGGCAATCCCGATTTCCACCAAGGCCGCGGGCAAGCTGACGAGATGGAAAGTTGCCAGCGTGAGCGTGATTGCATGCGCCGCGGTAAATGCAGTTACTATGCGCAACAACTCAAGGACGACGGGCCTGGGTGAGTCCACGGCTTCCCAGCCGTGCCCTCTTGCCACCCATGATGCGGGGAGCAATAGTGCAATCAGGAACAACGCGTGGTCGAAGCCCCGCCAGATATGCCACATACCGTCCAACATGAAATCGGTGAAGACGCTGTGAAGCGGCTTGCCACGCAGGTCGAGAACTTCCTGCGGATGATCCAGCCCCAGTATCGCCGTCGCCATGGCGCCATCGTTAATCACATTGATCAGCCCTTTGTGCAGCGTATCGATATCGGCAAACAATCGATAGTCGATTTCCAGTTTTGCCGGTTGTACCGCGCATCTGGCATTGAACAGCAATACGGCGTAGGCGCCATCGGTATGATGGTCGATCAGCATGTCTTTCGGCTGCAGCGGACAGGTTTGCCCCGCCGAGGACAGGGAAATATGCGTAAACACGTAGCGGATGATGTCAGCCTGCCGTGGCTTGAGTTCCCCCCAGGTCAGCTTGCCGTTGCCGTCGGTATCCAGCACCAGCGGGGTATCCAGATCTCGCAAGGCGACATCCCATCGCCCGCGCAGATCATTGCCATCGACACTTATGGTCAAATAGCTGTCGCTGGGCTTATGCGCCAGGGCCGGAGATGAAAGGCCGAGCAACCAGCATATCAGCAGAGTTTTCCATCCGTGGTTCATCTTTGTGCCTTTGTTTGCCGGTATCTAGCGTGCAGCCAGTTGCTGGACGCGTTGCGCTAACGTGAGTAATGAAGGAGCCCGGAGACGGGCGGCTGTCAGCCAGTCCAGGGCCGGTTTGGCAGCGCCGGGCTGATGTGCTGCGGCCGCCGTGGCCAGCAAAATACGGCAATCTGCCAGCTCTTTTTGTACTATCCAGTTAGCCTGTGCCAGCTGCAATGCGGCTTCCGGCTGATTCAGCAAGGTCAGCCGAAACATGGCTTCCTCACGCAGATGCACGCGATCGCCGCGCGCCGCCGCTGCCGCAAAACGCGCTTGCAGGTCTTCGATGTGGCTCTTTGCATCAGGACTGGCCAGCTGCTGTTCGGCCATTGCCAGCCGCAACAGCAGATTGTCGTTACGGATATCATCCGCCAGGAGAGGAAGCACTTCGCGCGGCCGATGGTGTTCCAGCAAAAAATCGGCCATCGCTGTCTTCAGATACGCATCTCGTGGGTTGGCGGCTAGCCCAAGACGTAGCGCCGTTTCGGCTTGTCCATCTTGGCCGATTGAGGCGGCGGCTTCTGCCAGGCTGACCGCGGCCCAGGCTTGTATCCCCTGCTCTACCGGCGCCTGGGCGATAAACCGTTGCAACAGCGCCATGGCCTGATCGGGTTGGCCGCTCACTGCCATGACGTTCGCCAGGCAAATCCCGGCGAAGACGGCATCTTGAAAAATCAGCGCGCCACAGCTTTCCCTTGCTTGTGCGTAACGCCCTTGAACTTGCAAAATGCTGGCTCGCATCAATAAAGCCTGCGGGTTGCCGGGCGCTTTATTCATGGCGCGATCCAGGTTGCTCAACGCGGCCTCAAACTGGTGATTGCTTTGTTGTACGCTAGCCCGCAGGATGAGTGCCAGCGCCGGTGGCTCTGCCGTGTTCAGCCAAGGGGCGATGACAGCTTCGGCTTGCCCCAGATCGCGCGGATCGCTATCGCGGCGGAAACGGCTCAGGTGTTGCTCGGACAGTTTGCTGGCGAGTTTGAAATCGCCAGGTGCGGCATTCAGTTGCCCACGCAGCCAGGCGATGCGCGCGTTCAGCGCGTCGTTGTCGCGGCGGGGCAGCATTTCCAGCACCATGGCGTCGTCAACAGGTTTGAACGGTTCGGCGCGCGCAAGCGGCGCCAGCAGCATGGCGGCTAAAGCACCCGCAAGGATAAAAACTGGCCGCATGTTCAATTTCTCCCTGGATTATCCTGGCAGCCACTGACGGCTGGCCAGACTAAGTACCAGCACGCCGATGGCAATCGCCCAGCTGCCGGCCACCCGCAAACCGATATTGATCCATCCCTGGCGCAGTCTGAGCAAACTATCTCCTGCCGCCGTCACATAGGCTAGCGTCAAAAAAGCGACAGCCGTCATTCCGGAAAAGAATGCGGCGGGCGCCATCTGACCTTCTATCGCCGAGCCGTTGGCCATGCCGAATGTGATGCCGGCAAACGCCGCAAACAGGCCCAGCACGGAGCGCGGCTGCTGTCGTCCGATCGCCAGGAAGATACCCGCTGCAATCACGGTGGACACATTGATGGCGAACATGCTTTGCGGAACCATCCAGTGTCGCGAGACGATTGCCCCGGCCAGGACTGCCACAGGAAAAACGGCCAACAGGAAGCAGCAGCGCTGGCGGCCGTTTTGCCCCGCCAGCAAGCCCAATGCCAGCAGCAGCATGATGTGCTCCGGGGAGGTGATCGGATGCAGCACGCCAGCGTAGAAATCGCCAATGCCGACAAATGCCGCATGCGCATGGGCAAGTGACGGCCACGCGCTAAGGGCGATGACTGTAAATGAACCTCCGGCACGATAAAATCGGCTAAGCATGGCTCACCCTGTCATCGCCAGATTGAGGAAATAAGCGCCTCCGAGTGCTATCGCAAGACCACCCATTCGCAATGCATATTGTCCGGCGCGCCATTTGTATAACAGCCCGAGAACGATCCCGCAGGCATGGAGCAAGCCGGTGGCTAGTACGAAACCTATCGCGAACGTCAGCGGATTGGCTGACGACGGCAATTCGGCGCCGTGGGCAAAACCGTGGCAAATCGCAAAGCCGGCAACAATCAAACCTGCAATCCAAAGCGGCGGCCGAACTGCAAAGGAGATCATGCCGCCAAGTACCAGAGCCGACATCGCAATGCCGACCTCGATTCCATGCAGCGGAACGCCGAGTACTCCCATCACGCCACCGATGGTCATCACCAGAGGAAATGTGACAGGTAGTACCCATATCGCCGGACGGCCCAATTGTGCTCCCCACAAACCGACTGCGACCATGGCAATCACATGATCCAGCCCTGAAATCGGGTGCAAAAAGCCGGTCTTGAAACCACCCGCCATGTCGCCCTGTCCGATGTGTGCGGAGGCAGCGCTTGCCATGACGGACAGCAGCAACAGCATCGCGAGTTTCAATTCTTTATGCAACACGATTTATCTCCCTTTTGTTATTTTTGACCTGCCCGGCATCAGGCCAAGACAATTCAAACTTGGGGGACCAAGCGCCGGCTATCGGATATTTCCCGTGCGTAGACATGAGCAGGGTCGGCGCTACCCGCTAAATTGGTGGCATAGCTTTGGCACGTTTGCTGGACTTGGGCCGGGCTTGCGTGTTGCAAGGCACTGGCACGAGCCATCTTCGATTCAGAAAACTTGTTTTCCATAATCACTTTGTATTGTTTGTACTTAACCATGTTGCCACCGGCCAGGTCGCGCAGATAGCGGTCGAAGCGACGATCGAACTCTGTTACCAGATCGTGGTTTTTGTTTTGCCAGCTCTGCCACGCCTGATCGTAACTGGCGTGCTGCTGCGGGTACATGGTTTTACAGATGTCGCGCTGATCTCGCGCGCTGCGGATACCTGAATAGACCTTGCCCAACTGATTGATATATTCCGGCGAAGGTTTTGCGGCATGCGCAGTCGCTGTCAATGCCGTGAGCGCGAAGGCGAACAAATACATGCGGATATTCATCGCGATACTCCTTGAATGCACATCCACTCGCCAGCGGCGGATGGATGTGCTGCCGGTCTTCAATTGATGGGAACCGGGCTCGTGGTTTCTGATTGCGTTACCGCGATCGAATCAGTCGATACCGGTGTTGTGGTTTCCGACGTGGTATTCGCAATTTGTTCAACCTGCAGCGTGAATGCATCCGCAACAGGCGCTGGAGCCGGAGCTGGCGCCGGCGCAGGCGTCGGAGTTCCTCCCAAATTCGATGAGGAGCCGTCGCTGCCGCCGCAAGCGCTCAAAGCCAGTCCCGCGCCGACGATCAATATCGATGTCATAAGGCGTTTCATCATAAGCTCCTTAGTTAAACACGCCGGGCACCGGGGTCTTCAGGTACGGGAAGGTGCTGTCGAAGAATGTTGAGTCCACGAAGGCGCCATCGGTAAAATCGATCGCGCCGGAAGGTGCGCTCGCCGGTGCGCAGCCGATATTCAAAGTGCATAACCGGCCCATGACCACGCGCAATGCAATATCAACCACGTCATCACCCGGACGACGGCCGTTCGGAAAGCCGGCAGAATCTCCGCCGATCACGCCGAGACGGCTTTGCGAAGCCGGAGCGGCCACTGGAGTGCTGGTATTCAGACGCAACATCTCCGATGGCGTCACCGTTTTTTGCTGATTGATGCCAGGCACACCGGTTAAAAATGCGGTGACCAGGTCATTACGCGGGATATTGGTCGGCGCTTTGACGCCAGCGCTGCTAAACAGGATTTCCAGCAGCGCCGGTAACGTAGGATTGGTCACGTAACTCAGGAATTGGCCGTCGTCAGAAGGCTTGCTGGTGTTGAAGCGGTCTTTATCCTTGAGGCCGATCACCACTTCATTTACCAGTGGCATACCCAGCCGAGAGACTTGCGACCAGGCGCCACCTTCCTTGCTAGCCAGGCCCACACCGGCGCCAGGCGCTGGATTAATCAGCCTCGCCTGACGCACGCTGGCAGTCGTCCAGCCGCCAATAACCGGGTCGGCAGTAGTCGCCAGGCAAGAAATAGGCACTTCCATTTCGATGGCGGTGACGTTCTTGAGCTTGAGGTTGTCCAACCCTTTATTTTCCGCCTGGGGATCAAATGCCGTTGCCGGCGCAGTGATGTTCACCAGGTCAAACGTGCCTCCCAGATTCACGACAAACGGATCCTTGCGCTGACCGACAAACACCTTACCCGGCGTGCTACAGCCTGGAATATTGATGTTGTAGATGTGTTGCGCGGCATAGGCAGCGTAGTTAGGCAACGACTTGTTACCGATGTAGTCAACCGGCTTGTCGAATGAGGTGCTGCCGTTGGCGGCATTGGTGATTGATGCAGCCGTACCTGTGCGGCGATCGCCTGTCACCATGGTAATGGTGTAACTCTCCTGAACATTGAGTGTTGCGGACTTAGGAGCGTTGATCGCGCCGATATTAATTAACGGCACCGAAACATTCTTGCCGCCCACCGGCACGGCAAGATCAAGCAGATTATTACTGAAACGGAATTGATAGGTGATATGTTCGTGTCCATCGCCGACGTTATCGATATGAATTTCATATAACGCCTTTGGATCCATCATGAAAAAATTAGGGCCGCCAAAGCCGTCTTGAAAAGGCTGGTAATTGGCGACTATGGTGACAAAGCCGCTACGCCCCGTTTCATAACTGCGAAACATATAAAAGTCTGTGCCATCGACTTTCGGGTTCTGGGTCACAAATGGGGATTCCCTATGACTGGATGCCGAAACATTTCCGGCAATCAGCAAACATCCGGCGGCTATCCCAAGCGCAGTACTCGCTACCGATCTCGCTACTGATTTCATCTTATTCTCCGGTTGAATGACATGTGAAGTTTCGACGTTGCAGGGCGTCAACGATCGCTTCTGTAGCGCCTTGCATGTTTACGCAGGCGACTTTGAACTGGATGCAAAAATTTGAGATTTATTTTCAGAAGATGTTTGAGCACGAACAATATGCCAAGAAATTCATTGTCAAAATGGAATTATCTTGCATATTTGTAGCCGTCCGAATCAGGTAAAAGAAAAAGAATCCGTCTCAAGAAAAACTGCGTATATGAAATGAATGCGGTTTTATGCCGTTGCCGCATGAAAATGACGAAAAAGAAACTATTTCGAGGAGATAGGACGACATGCGCGCAATACCGTGGATAACCGCAGTTTTCCTATGCTTGTGTGGCGACGCGGCCTTGGCTCAGGTTGGCCAGAATCGGCACGTAGAGGAAACGTTCCCGCAGGCATCTCAACCGGGTAGCGGCGACGTCATGTTGCCCACCGTGACGGTCGAAGGTCACTATGAAAATGCTGTCGGCACCTCGAACGCCGCATCTCAGGGCGTTGTACGCGGCGAGTTATTGCAGGACTTGCCGTTGCTAAGGCCCGGTGAGGTGTTGGAGACGGTACCCGGATTGGTGGTAACCCAGCATTCCGGCGATGGCAAGGCCAATCAATATTTTCTGCGAGGCTACAATCTTGACCATGGCACCGATTTCGCCACCAGCGTTGACGGCATTCCAGTGAATATGCCCACCCACGCCCACGGCCAGGGTTATTCCGATCTGAACTTCCTGATTCCCGAACTGGTCGATCGCATCGACTACCGCAAAGGCCCCTACTTCGCCCACACTGGCGATTTCTCCTCGGCTGGCTCGGCCGACATCCAGTATCGCAAGAGTCTTGACCACAACATCATCGATTTAACTGGAGGCGCATATGGTTACCGGCGGGCACTGGTCGCCGGTTCCATTATGCTCTCACAACCACAGCAGAGCCCTGAAAGCGGGGTAGATGCAATCAAGCAAGGACCGGCTTTACTCGGTGCGCTTGAAGTCATGCGCAATAACGGGCCGTGGGCGTTAAAGGAAGAATTGCGCAAGACGAATGCGCTGGTGCGACTCAGTGACGGTAGTCAGGCAAGCGGCTGGTCAATCGATGGAATTTACTACGACGCCAAATGGAATTCAAGCGACCAGATTCCGCTGGAACTGATCAATTCGGGGCAACTGGGACGCTTTTCCGCACTCGACCCGACCGACGGCGGCAATAGCGGACGGGCGATTCTGTCAGGAGAGTGGCATAGCCATGACGGCGACGGCGGCTATAGCAGGATCTCGGCTTACGCGGAGCATTACCGCCTGAAACTCTGGTCGAATTTTACGTTCTTTGAATTGCGCCCAGCCACAGGCGACCAGTTTCAGCAAGCTGAGAGCCGCAATATCCTTGGCGCCCAGGCCGTCAAGGGCTGGACGCATGGCTTGCTGGGACATGACTCAACGACGGAGCTGGGCTTGCAGTTGCGGCATGACAATATCGACGTCAGCTTGCAGAACACCCAGGCCCGCATTCCTTTTGAGACGGTTACCGATGACAAGGTCAGTGAAACCATGGCTGGCCTGTATCTGCAAAACACGACGATCTGGAGCGACTGGCTGCGCACGCTGGCTGGCGCCCGTGTCGACCGTGTCGCCATGAATATGACATCGTATTCGTTGTCGCAAAATTCCGGTTCGGGGTCCGGCAGCCGGGTGTCTCCCAAATTGTCGATTATCCTCGGGCCATGGGCGAAGACCGAATTTTTTGTCAATGTCGGCAAGGGCTTTCATAGCAACGATGCGCGCGGCGTGATCGACAAGATAGATCCAACCACCGGCGCGCCGTCGTCGGCGGTGCCGGCGCTGGTCGGCAGTACCGGCAAGGAATTCGGCGTGCGTACTGAAATCATCGACGGGCTGCAAAGCTCGCTGGCCCTCTGGAGCCTGAACAGCGATTCCGAAATTACCTATTCTGCCGACTCCGCCATAGGCAGTACGGCGCCCAACGGCGCCAGCAAACGCCATGGCATCGAGTGGAACAACCATTGGATCGTCAATCGCTGGCTGCTGCTCGACGCCGACTTCGCCTGGACCCATGCGCGCTACGCGAAAATGAACGATAACGGCACCATGGGCAACATGATTCCTAATGCGGTCAGCAAGGTCGCACTGTTACGGGCGACGCTGCAGCACCTGGGGCCTTGGTCGGCAGGACTGGAAACACGCTATATAGGCCCTTATCCGCTGGCGCAGGACGGCAGCCTGACAGCGCAATCGGCGATCGTCACCAATCTTCGGATACAGCGTGAAATTTCTCCACGGATGTCGATATCGCTGGACGCACTCAACCTGTTCAACCGCCAGTACTACGATATCGCCTATCAGCAGGACTATCAGGTATCGCCCGGCAGTGCCGTGGTGCCAAGCGGCGTCACAGTGCACCCCGGCGAGCCGCGCCAGCTGCGCCTGACTTTGAGACTCAATTATTAAATGGCCGGCTAGCTTATTCCAGCGTCGCGGCGGCAGCCGGAAACACAGGCTCCCCCAGATTCAGCATCAACCGGTTGGCCCAAGCGAAAATGGCTACCGAGTGAATCAGGTCGAGGATTTCCAGTTCGGTCAAACCGACCTCCTGCAAGGCCTGGATACTAGCGGCATTCAATTCGCCAGGGGCATCGGTGAGTTCGGCTGAAAATTTGGAAATCGCCTGTTCGCGCGCATTGATCCCGGCTGCGTAGGGATCGTCAAAAACCTGTTGCACGGTATCGTTGCGTTTCGCCAACTGCTCGAAGCGTTGCGCGTGGACCGAGGCGCAATAGACGCAGCCGTTGATGCGCGACACCACCATCGCCCCCAACTCACGCTCGGCGCGCGACATGCCGCCAGGTGCATACATGATGGCGTTGAAAGCAGCCGAACGTTGGCGCAAGATGTCCGGCTGATGACCGAGGAACAGGTAATAATCCGACACCTTCGCCTTGGGATGGCTTTCTTCCAGCACCTTGATCTGGTCGGCGGTGGCGTTCTCGATATCGATCACATCCAGCCATGCTTTCCAGTCCAGCACTTCATTGGTGAATCCATGCGACTTGATGATAGTGCTCATGCGTGCTCCTTGCGCAACGACGGTGTGGCCGATTTCGTGGCCAGTTCCATCGCTTTCAAACCGGCAACCACACGTACTTGATATGAGATAAAGGCAATCAGTTGCGACAGCGCCACCACTGCCGGCGTGCTGATGCCGGCCGCGGGCAAGCTCCGCAGTGCTTCCTGATCTCCCTCGACCGGCCGTTGCGTCAACGCACGCGTATAGGTCAACATGGCCCGCATGCGGCCGGCCGGCAACTGCTCCGGCTGCCCTTCCGATGCGGCTGTCAATTCCTGTACGTCTACAGCCTGCGACACCAGCCGTTCACGGTAATGCCCTGCCAGATCGCTAGCGCCGCTCAGCCGGCAGGCGTACAGCGCCACCAGCAGCCGTTCGTCCAGGCCGATGTCTGCCAATGCCGGATCGAATAGCGTGTCGTAGCTGCCTTGCGTCGCAGCGGCAACCTTTTCACGCTGATGACGCAAAGCGTGGGTTCTGCCACCCGGCTGCAAGCCGACCAGCCGATCGATGACATCATTCTCGATGTCGTATGTTTGCATCGTCATGAGATTTCCTTTTTAGATGTGTGTACAGCGACTGCGTGCTCCAGAAACGCCAGTGCCTGTTGCCAGGAATCTCGGTCCGCTTCGGCATTCGGCGCCGGCTGGCCGCCGCCTGTGCTGACCCGTCCCGAGACCGGGTGGGCATAGCTAAGCTGGGTGGTCGGGACATACGGAAACAGGATTGCATGTCCGGCATCCTGGTAGTCCTGCCATACGACCGGATACGGATGCGCCACCTCTTGCAGTTTGTCGCTGACCATCCGGGCATACGTGCTGGACGGCCATGAACCGTCATCGCCGGCTGACAACAGCAATACCGGCGCCTGGATATTTTCCACAGCAATGCGGGCTCGCTGTACCGCCTCCTCGTCTTGCAAGGCAGTCAGCATCGCCAGCGCGTGACGATGCGGCGGCGGACCTTGGTCGAACGGTAACCAGCTAGCCGTGCGATTGCTTTCCCATTGGTGCGGCAAGGGCTTGCCGCCCAGGAGCCAGGTTGGTCCTTCACGCCCGATTGCCGGGTCGGCGGCGTTCTGGCCGCTATGTATCAGCGCACTCGGTACGTATGCCAGCACCGCCGATACCTGTTGCGGGAAGGTCGCGCCGAGCAGCAATACCAGTTCACCGCCACGCGATTGACCGCTGATGGCGACGAAATCCGACTGCGGCTTGAGGTTGCGCCGGATCCAGTCCAGGCCTGCCTGAAAATATTCCAGCGGCGTGTTGGAGATATAGTCCGATAAACCGGGCGCCTTGAAATATGCCAGAGCCAAAGCCGCATAGCCACGAGATGCGTACAAAGCTGCGCGCGCCTCGTTGATGCCGCCGCCGGAGCCGTTGAGTATCATCACCGCCGGATGCGGGCCGTCACCGGCTGGCAGGAACAGCGTGCCGACCAGTCCTTCCTCGCGCAAATCGCTGCGTGTCACCCCTTCCCTGCACAGGCGTTGTACCAGTTCGGCAGAGACGCTGCCGCTGGCCACCGTGGCATGCAGGACGGTAACGAGCGGTTGCCGGACGTCGGCGTTGAACACTTCACGGCGTCCGGCCAGCTCCGGCACTTGCGACCATAACAAGCCCATCGCCGAAACGCCAGGATAGTCGCCTTCGACCGCTTCGGCCAGCGTCAGGTCCAACTGCCCTTGGGCGTCGGCTACAAAGCGGGCGCGGCTGCGCCAGGGGATGCCGGCGCGCAGCGTGCGACTGCTGATTTCGACCGACTCGCCCGGCGCCGCACCGCTGACGACGATGCGGCGCGGGACGTCGATCAGGTCGTCAGACGGACTGACGCTGAGTTCAAGCATCTTATTTCTTCCCGTCCTGAGTCACCATCATGGCGGTGGTGCGATCGCTGCTGACCGGTGTCACTTTCAGGCCTTTTTTCGCTGCCCAGATATTCTGGTAGTGATACAGCGGAATCACACCGGCATCGTCGGAGACGATCTTGGCCGCCTGACGCAGGATCGCTTCACGCTTGGCGCTATCGAATTCAGCGGTCGAATCGGCCAGCGCCTTGTCTATTGCGGGATTACTGTAATGGCCCCAGTTCGAAGCGCCCAATCCCTTCTTGCCATCGACACTCGCCAGCACGTTCACCAGCGCGTAGCTGGCTTCGCCGGTGCCATTGCCCCATGCCAGCATGCTGACGGCGAATTCGTTCTTGTTGGCGCGTGCCGCGTAAGATGACCAAGGCAAAACTTCAACCTGGGTCTTGATGCCGACACGGGTCCAGAACTGGGCGATCGCCTGGGCGGTTTCCGGTGCTTGCGGATACCGGTCGTTAGGCACATGGATGGTCAGCTTGAAGCCTTGCGGGAAACCGGCTTCGGCCAGCAGTTTCTTGGCTTGATTGACATCGTTGGGAATGTTCTTGATGTCAGGGTTGTAGCCGAAGGTATCGGCCGGCATCCATTGATTGGCTTCGGTAGCCGCACCTTGCAGGATACGGTCGACCAGCGCCTTGCGATTGATCGCCAGCGTCATTGCTTGTCGCACGCGGACGTCTAGCAGCGGATTCTTTTCCAGCAGTTTACCGTTGTTATCGGTGATGTATGGATTAGCGCCTTGATGGAAACTTGGTTGCAACAGCAACACGCGCAAGCCGTTATAAGGGAAAACCTTGACGTTCGGCGATTGCTTGAGCTTGGCCAGGTCGGATACCGAGACCTTGTCGATCACGTCGACATCGCCGGACAGCAATGCCGCGGTGCGCGCAGCCGCGTTATTGATGTAGCGGTAGTTAACCTTTTCCCATATCGGCTTGGCGCCCCAATAGTCGTTGCTGCGCTCCATGACGACGCGGTCGCCTGGCGTGTAGGCGACGAATTTATACGGACCGGTACCGACTTCGGCAACGCCGCTGTTGTAGTTCTCTGTGCTCGATTTTTCACCAATGTGCTTGCTGACGATATGCACCGACGCCAGATTCAGCGGCAGATCGGGATTGGGGATGTTGGTCTTGATAATCAACGTCAACGGATCCTTGGCGGTCACCGATTCCACCGTGCGCAGGTAACCAGCGAAAGTCGCCACACTACCTGGCACACTACGTGCGCGCTGGTAGGAGAAAATCACGTCGGCAGCAGTAAACGGCGTGCCATCCTGCCATTTGACGTTGTTGCGCAGCTTGAATTCCCAGGTCTTCGGGTCGATATTCTTCCAGCTCACTGCCAGGCCGGGTTGCAGCTTGTTGTAATTATTCTCTACCAGCAAATCCCAGAAATGCAGGTCGACGGAACGGTCGCCCGCATGATTATTGAGTTGCGGATCGAGCGACGACAAGGGATCGGCGAAAGCGATATTCAGCGTCTGGGCCTGGATTTGCGCGCTGGCGGCTGCGCCTAGCAAGGCAATCGCCAGCAGGCTGGAAAGAAGCGTTTTTTTCATTTGCATCATCCTCGGTTGGTGTTCATGGAAGTAATCGGTTGATCGGTCAGGTCTCACACATCGTTCAAATGACAGGCGCTGCGGTGCCCGGGCGCGATCTCTTTCAGCACCGGCGCTTCTTCCCGGCAGCGTTGCATCGCATGCGGACAGCGCGGATGAAAGTGGCAGCCGGATGGCGGGTGCAACGGACTCGGAATTTCACCCTTGATCGCAGTGAACAGCTTGTTGCGCGCCTGCAGCCTTGGCACTTCGGCCAGCAAGGCTTGGGTGTACGGATGATTAGGACGCGTAAACAAGTCATCGACCGGCGCCGCCTCGACAATCCGGCCCAGATACATGATCACGACCCGGTCCGAGACATGCTCGACCACACCCAGGTCATGGCTGATGAACAAATAAGTCAATCCAAGCTGCTCACGCAAATCCATGAACAGATTCAGGATCTGCGCCTGGATCGACACATCCAGCGCTGCCACCGCTTCGTCGCACACCAGCATCTGCGGCTGCACCGCCAAAGCGCGGGCGATACCGATGCGCTGGCGCTGGCCGCCGCTGAACTGGTGCGGATAACGATCGCGCAATTGCGGGTCGAGACCGGCTCGCTGCAATTGAGCGCAGACATAATCGTCCAGTCCCGCGCGGTCGACCTTGCCATGGATTAGCGCCGCTTCGCCGACGATCTGGTCGACTCGCAGCCGCGGATTCAGGCTGGCGTAGGGATTCTGGAAAATCATCTGAATCTTCAACCGGGCATCGTGCTCGCTGCGGGCACTCAAGCCGTGGCGATCCTCGCCGTCGACCAGCACCTGCCCCGCCGACGGCGGCAGCAAACCGCTGACGATGCGCCCCAGCGTCGATTTTCCGCAACCGGATTCACCGACCAGGCCAACCACCTCGCCGGGCATGACCTGCAAGTCGATGGCATCCAGAGCCTGGGTAACGGCGGCGGGCCGCATCCAGCCGCGCGCCTGCAGCACAGATTCAAACGGCCGCGGCTTGCGTTCGCCGAAGCGTTTGCTGACGAGCCTGGCTTCCACCAACGGTGTCTGTTTATCCATAATGCTGCTCCGTGGTGGTTGCCAGCGCGGGATGGAAACAGCGCAACAGATGGCCGCTGACCGGTTCGGTGGTTTCCGGACGTTGCAAGCACAGCTCGCTGGCCCGTTCGCAACGCGCGGCGAAGGCGCAGGCCGATGTCAGATGCAGCAGATTCGGCGTCATGCCGGGAATCTGGCGCAAGCGCTGGCCGCGCCGGTTATTGCCAGGAAGGCTGCCGATCAGCCCCTGCGTATAGGGATGCAAAGGCTGGTCCAGCACCTCCGATACCTTGCCTTGCTCTACAATACGACCCGAATACATGACGGCGACCTCATCGGCCAAACCGGCTACCACCGACAAATCGTGCGTAATCCAGATCAGCGCCGTGCCATGCAGGCGTGCCAGGTTTTGCACTTCAGACAAGATCTGCGCCTGGATAGTCACATCCAGCGCCGTGGTCGGCTCATCGGCGATGATCAGGTCCGGCTTGTGCAGCATGGCGATCGCAATCGCCACCCGCTGGCGCATGCCGCCGGAAAGTTGATGCGGATAGGCGCGCAGCCGCTCCTCGGGGCTGGCGATGCCCATCATGCCCAAGGTCTCGCGCGCCAGTTCCCAGGCTTGCGCCCGGGTGCACTTGCTGTGCGCCAGTACGGCATCGATCATTTGCGTCTCGACCCGCAGCACCGGGTTGAGGGTCATCATCGGATCCTGGAAAATCATCGCGATGCGGTTGCCTTGCAGCTGACGTAATGCGCGCTTATCCAGTGTCAGCAAATCCTGTCCCTGGAACAGTATCTGGCCGCCGACTACGCGTCCCGGCGGATCCAGCAGGCCCAATATGGAGAAACCGGTGACGGTCTTGCCCGAGCCGGATTCACCCACCAGGCCCAGAATGCGGCCACGCTCCAGGCGCAGCGAGACATCGTCGACCGCCGGCAGCACGCCTTCGCGGGTAAAGAAATGGGTACGCAGGTTGCGCACTTCGAGTGTCGGTGGCGTGCTCAACTGCTTACTCATTTCTGCCACCTCGGATTCATCACGTCGCGCAAGCGGTCGCCGACCAGGTTGATGGCGACAATCACGATCAGCAAGGCGATGCCCGGATAGAAACTGATCCAGTATTCACCCGCCAGCATGTATTGATAGCCGTTGGCAATCAGCAATCCCAGCGATGGCTGGGTAATCGGAACACCCAGGCCGAGAAAGCTGAGCGTCGCTTCCAGCATGATGGCGCGCGCAATCTGCAAGGTGCCGACCACGATCAGCGGCGGCAGGCAATTCGGCAAGATGTGGTGCACCATGATGCGCCAGCCGGAGATTCCCAATCCACGCGCGGCTTCGACATATTCCTTTTGCCGCTCCACCAGTGCCTGGCCGCGGGCGGTGCGGGCGTAGTACGCCCATTCCAGCACCACCAGCGTCGCCATCACATTGACGATGCCCTTGCCCAGATAGGCCAGGATCAGCATCGACACCAGTATCGACGGGAATGACAGCACCAGGTCAGCCAGGCGCATCAGCAAGGTATCGACCTTGCCACCGGCGTAGGCCGCCAGCAAACCGACCAAGGTGCCGATCACACCGGCAATCAGGGCCGAACCGACGCCGATGCCGACGCTGATGCGCAAGCCGTAGAGGATGCCGGAATACAGGTCGCGGCCTTGGCCGTCGGTGCCCAGCCAATAGGTAAACGTGCCGAGACCGTTGGCGGTGCCGGGCGGCAGCCGGGCATCGAGCACATCCAGCTGCATCAGGTCGTAGGGGTTTTGCGGTGTCAGCCAGGGGGCGGCCAGGGCCGCAATCATCAATGCCAACGCCACCGACAATCCCAGCATGGCCGACTTCGACGACAGGAAATCGCGGACGATGCGGCGCCAGGGCGATTCGCGGCGCGGCGCAGGCGTCGCCACCATCGTCGCCAGAGCTTGTATCTCGGCCAGCGCGTCCGGCAACGCTTGTGATACTTCTTTGGTCGACGCGCTCATGCCTTGAGCTCCACCCGCACACGCGGATCCAGCAGCTTGTACAAGACGTCGACCAGCAGGTTGAGCGTGACGAACAGGCAGACGATCACCATCATGTAAGCCACGATGACCGGCCGGTCGAGCGCATTGATACTATCCAGAATCAGCTTGCCGGCGCCGGGCCAGGCGAAAATGCTCTCGGTCACGACCGCGAAGGCGATCGTCGATCCCAGCTCCAGGCCGAGTACGGTCACCAGCGGAATCATGGTGTTACGCAGCACGTACGACAACACCACGCGTAACGGCGACAAACCTTTGGCGCGGGCAAATTTGACGAAATCCATCGGCAGCACCTCGCGCACATTGGCGCGCGTCAAGCGGATCACCAGTGAAATCTTGAACAGCGACAGATTCAGCGCCGGCAGGATCAGGTGGCGCAAGCCGTCGGCAGTCAGCCATGACCATTTGACGCCGAACACCGTCACCGTTGCGCCGCGGCCACCGGAGGGCAGCCAGCCGAGCGAGACGCTGAAGGCCATGATCAGCATCAGGCCGATCCAGAAGGTCGGCAGGGAAAACCCCAGGATGCTGCCGGTCATCACCATCTTCGACAAGGGATGATCAGGGAACAGGCCGGCCAGCAAGCCGAGCGGAATGCCGATCAGCACTGCCATGATCAATGCCGCGAAAGCCAGCTCCAGGGTCGCCGGCAGCCGCTGGAAAATCAGCAAAATCGCCGGCTCGTTGTAGACGAAACTGTTGCCCAGGTTGCCATGTACGGCGCCGTTCAGAAAGCTCAGGTACTGGCGCCAGATCGGCTGATCCAAACCAAGCTGGTGAATGATGCGCAAGCGGTCGACTTGATCGACATCCTGGCCGATCAGGATGTCGACCGGATTACCGATCATGTGCAAACCGAAAAAGACGATCACCGTCATCAGCAACACCACCATCAACGCCTGCAACAGGCTACGCAAGATCGCACCGCTCATTGCCGTTCCTCTGGCGTTGGTTCGGCCGCCGTCCATTCGTCGCCCAACAGCTCCGGTTCGTCGTATGCCTGAATATTTTGGTAGTGAGTGTCGATGTTTTCGCGATACAGCAAAGCGGCGATGCCCTGGGCCAGCCGTTGTGCGCCATCGCTGATCGCCGGGATGTCGCCGGACAGGCTGCCGTGGCTGAGTGCGGCTGGATAACAGAAGCAATGGACACGTTCCAGGCCCGGCAAGTCGCCCGGTTGTTTTTGCTGGAATTCGAACGCTGCGCCCAGATCCGGCGAATCCGCCAGTTCCTCGTCTTCGTCGCCAGGCGGCGGCGTATAACGATCGCTCCAGTTACGGATGTGC
The DNA here is from genome assembly GCF_018304965.1 of Collimonas antrihumi. Classification (GTDB taxonomy): domain Bacteria; phylum Pseudomonadota; class Gammaproteobacteria; order Burkholderiales; family Burkholderiaceae_D; genus Collimonas; species Collimonas antrihumi. The sequence goes on along the minus strand of NZ_JAGQED010000008.1, from coordinate 115,273 downwards.
GGCGCAATGGTGGAAAATTCGGGCCGCTCGGTCCAGTCGATACGGAATCCAGTGGAGAAAATCAGGAAATCGAGATCGAACACGCCGCGGGCGGTAGCTACACGCATGCCGGTTTCGCCGACGGTAATATCGTTGATCGCTGCGCCAAAAATGAAACGTGCATTGGGAAACCTGGATACCCGCTGCACGCTGGCGCCAGGTGGCGGCGTTTGCTGGATATTGATGTAGTGGCGGATGCGCCACTTCCATTCATCAGGTAAATACAGATGGCCGTTGGTCAGTCCAGGATTGCCGGCGCCCTTGCCCTTGTTGACACGTGGCAGTTCCTGGCGGCGGATCAACAGGTCGACCTTGGCGGCGCCAGCTTCCAGCGCCGTCGCCGCGCTGTCCATCGCCGAAGCGCCGGCGCCGATTACGCCTACGCGCAGGCCAGCCAGCGAGGTGTAATCAAGATCGTCGGCAGAATGCGCCCAGCGCTGGCGTGGCAAGTTCAGGGCCAGCGGCGGCAAATGCGCCCCGCCCAAGCCATCGCGCCCGGTGGCCAGTACCACTCGCCGCGCCAATACCGTCGAAACGCCGGCAGGCGTCAAGATACGCAGTTCCACCACGCCGTCGGCGCGCGGCAGTATGGCCTCGACGTGATGTTCGTTGCGCACATCGAGCGCCATGACGCGCCGGTACCAGCGCAGGTAATCCATCCATTGCAGGCGTGGAATCTTGTCCAGCGCATCCCAGGCTTCCAGTCCGAACTGCACTTCGTACCAGGCGCGGAAAGTCAGCGCGGCAAAACCTAGCGCCGGACCGGTGAGTTTTTTCGGTGAGCGCAGTGTTTCCATGCGCGCCGTGGTCGCCCAAGGCCCTTCGAAACCGGCTGGGGACTGATCGAAAATCACTGCGCCTATCCCCAGGTGGTTCAGCGATACTGCCGCGGCCATGCCGGCCTGGCCGCCGCCGATGATGGCCACGTCCAGTACTGGTTCGCCGCCAAGCGTCAGCGACGGCACCCAGGATTTCGCCGGCAGATCCAGCCAGGCGAGATCTTGCTGTAGCCGTGCTTCCAGTGCCGCCAGCCGCGTTTCCGGAGAAGAGTTAAGTTGGCTCACCGAGGCACCTCCTGGTTAGCTTGTGGAAGTATTGTGTGTTTGTACATTGGCGTCGGTGCAGAGATCAAGATCGGTACGGATTAATCGGTTGGCTTATAACAAATCGTCATGCTGGTCGGCATCGCGCTTGACGAAACCGTGCAAGATACTCCTGGCGGCGCTCTCAAGCGCGGTGATCAATGCTTGCGTCACGCCATCGATCGGTTTGCCGTAAGGGGTGACGACGCCGAAATAAAACGGGATATTCACCGCCAGCGGTTTGACCGTCAGGCCGGTTATCGGCATGCCGAGCGCAGTCATGGGCTCCACCAGGGCCACGCCGAGACCCGCATGGGCGGCCATGATGGCGTTAAACGAGGTATTGGTTTCTATCGCCACATCCAATGCGCTACCGTTGCCAAGCGCACCGTCGATGCGCTGGCGCAGCCGGTAGCGATTCGACATCGTGATCAGCCGTTGGCCCCGCAACATGTCAGCGGTAACCACGCTGCAATCGGCCAGGGGGCTATCGGCGCGCATCACCGCCACGCAAGGCGCCTCGCCTATCCAGTGCAAATCCAGTCCGCGATGCGCGACCGGCAGGCTGGTCAGGCCGAGGTTGACGGTTCTATGTAGAACCGAATGCACGACTTGCTCGGCTGAGGCGCTGCGCAGATGGATATGTTCAGGCAGGCCTTGGAATTCCACCAGTTTCAGCGCCGCCGGTGCAATCGTCGACGCCAGGGCTGGCGTTGCGACCACGTGAATCGGCTGCTGTTCATCGCGGCCGATTTCCGACGCCCGCTCTCGTATCGTGCGCAAGCCTACCAGTGAACGCTCAACCTCTTCATATAGCAGGAACGCCTTGTCGGTCGGTGTCACGCGCGGGCCGTTGCGGTCGAACAATGCGTAACCGAGTTCGGTTTCCAGATCTTGAACCGCCTTGCTGACAGCCGGCTGCGAACGGCCAAGGCTACGCCCGGCGCCGGTTACGCTACCGATCGTCATCACTGCCGAGAATGCTTCCAGCTGATTCAAGTCCATAGGGATTCGCTATATATGTTTATCGAATTATATGACGCTATGTATTCGATTTAAGTATAATCATTTCGCATAAGCAAATGCAAAAGAAATCGATATGAACGCCGTCAATTCAGTGCCGCAATAGTTGACATGGCGTTCTACGGCGCCTGGACCACGCGAGCCACCGGCATTCCAGGCAACGATAAATGCATATAGAAATTAAATAATATTTGTTTTTCAAATAACATTTTCATCGTAAGGTAACGTCAATTCCTTTTTTTTCCGGATTTCACGCCATGAACGCATCCAGTGCCTGTACCACCGTAGTACCCGATGACTCTGCCGCGGCAAGCAACAGCGGCGCAGCGGCGACTGCCGCCCCACACCCTCCCCTGCAACTCCCCATCTATCTCGACTATTCGGCCACAACCCCGGTCGATCCTGCGGTTGCAGTCAAGATGTGTGAATACCTGACCGAAAAATTCGGCAACCCGGCCAGCAGTTCTCATACCTTCGGCTGGGAAGCCAAGGCGGCTGTCGAAAAAGCGCGCCGGCAGGTAGCTGCGCTGGTCGGTGCGCAAGCCAGCGAGATCGTCTGGACCTCTGGCGCAACGGAATCCAACAACCTGGCACTGAAAGGCGCCGCCCATGCCTTGCGTGATAGCGGCCGTGGACGCCACCTGGTTACCATGAGCATCGAGCACAAGGCAGTCCTCGACACGATGCACACGCTGGAGCGTGAAGGTTTCGAAGTGACTTATCTGCAGCCGTTGCCAAACGGTTTGATCGATCTGGCGGCATTCAAGGCGGCACTGCGCGCGGACACCATCATCGCCTCGGTCATGATGGTCAACAACGAGATTGGCGTGATCCAGCCGATTGCCGAATTGGGAGAAATCTGTGCCGAGAGGAATATCGTGTTTCACGTTGACGCGGCACAGGCGGCGGGCAAGGTTGCGATCGATCTGCGTACCTTGAAAGTCAATTTGATGTCGTTCAGCGCGCACAAGATTTATGGCCCCAAAGGAATCGGCGCGCTGTTCGTCCGCCGCGATCCGGCGTTGAAACTGGAGGCCCAGATCGACGGTGGCGGCCACGAGAACGGGATGCGTTCCGGCACCCTGGCAACCCATCAAATCGTCGGCATGGGTGAGGCATTCAACCTGGCGGCACAGTTGCTGGATAGCGAAAGTGCGCGGATCAGCAGCTTGCGTGATCGCTTGTGGAATGGTTTGAGCGATTGCCCCGGCGTCGTGCTCAACGGCGACCTCCTGCAACGCGTCCCGCACAATCTGAATCTCAGCTTCGAGCTTGACGGCGCCACGCCGATCTCGGCGCAATTACTGGATATCGCAGTCTCGGCCGGCTCCGCCTGCAACTCGGCCAACGCCGCGCCGTCCTACGTGTTGTCCAGCCTGGGGCGATCCGATGCGCTGGCGCGCAGCGCGATCCGCTTTTCATTCGGCCGCTACACAACCGAGCAGGAAATCGACTATACGGTGGCGACGCTGAGGCAATTGCTGCAGCCTCGGACGACTGCACGATAGTAATCCGCAGGGTGGACACGCCTTTGTGCCCACACCCTGCGAGCCATTAAAAAAATCATCCGGCACCCGCGCCATGAAGCGATGTTTCCGCGTGGAATCCATATATTTTTTATTATCCCTAGTTTTACTTTTTGGCGTCGCCTACTCTGCAGTCGTAGGGAAAGAAAACATGACAGTGATTGAAAAAGCGCAAGTTGGCCGAAAAGATGTTTTGGATGGAGCAAAACGGTTGGGGGACTGTGCAGCGGGCGACTCATCGGATTGGAGAAACTCCGGGCGCTAGCGCTATGTATCGGTAGAGTCCGGAGGCATTCGTGCCTTTCAGCAACCTGTTGATGCTCAGGGGGACTCCAGCCGTGAAAATATATATCAGTGGGCTGTACTGCGGCCCGAATCCTTCTTCAGGCGTCGGTGTGGCGCGTTCCTTGCGGCTGGCCTATCCCGACGCCACCCTCATCGGCGTCGATTACTCAAGCCGCAGCAGTGGCATCCACGCGCCAGTCTTTGACGATGTCTGGATTCAACAGCCATGGGCCAGGCTTGATCTGGACGCTTACGCCGCCAGTATCCGCGACCGCCTTGAGCCGGAAGATTCTTTCTGGATCTCGTGCCTGGACCTGGAGATCCTGTGGATGGCGCAAGTCCTGGGCCCGCATCCGAGGCTGCTTACGCCGTCTGTCGACGCCCTCGATCGAATTGCCAAACCCGCCGTCCCCGCCCATGAGGGACTTCCCGTCGGTATACCGCCTTTCATTTCCACCACCGAGCAGGACTGGACGCTGAACGCCTTCTGCCGCCGCCACGGATGGAAGATTTGGCTGAAGGGGCCGTACTACGATGCGGTGCAGATTAACTGGTGGCCTTCTTTCTTGTCGTTACGTGCGGCTTTCCAATCAACCTGGGGAACTGAAAAACTGTTTCTGCAGGCACATGTGCGCGGACTGGAAGAGTCGGTAAGCTTCAGCGCCTACCAAGGACGTCTTCTGGACGCGGTGCATATGGTCAAGCGCGATATCACCCCGGAGGGCAAGACCTGGGGCGGACATATCGAAGATCCTGTGCCGGATTTTCTCAATCCTCTCAGAGACATCGTCAGCGCGTTGAAGTGGACTGGAGGCGCGGAGCTGGAGATGATCCGTAGTCCTGCCGGGGAGCTCTGGCTGATGGAGATGAACCCGCGCTTTCCCGCCTGGATCCACGGGGCGACCATTGCCGGGCGCAACCTGGTGGGCCGCCTGGTCGAAGCTGCGAGTGGCATTCCCATGCGCGCGGCGGAGCGGCAATCAAACGAGTTCGCCCGCATCGTGGTCGAAATGCCAGTGCGCGCCGGCTATCCGATCCCTCCCCTGCAAGAGCCGCTTAACGGCAGCCAGCATCATTCAGGAAAATATCCGTCGGGGATGCCGATGCTGGCGCACCGGCTCCAGGCAATGCGCAATCACGAGCGCCCCGCGGTCACAGTGGACCCGGAGCCCGTGTCCACGCCTGCAATCGTACCTGCCAGTTTCATCGAAGACATCCTGGGCGCCGATCTCGATAAGGTCCAGACGCCACACCGTATTCTTCTTCCCCGCACCGCCGCGCGCAGTTTCAACCAGCTTGCCGTAGCGGCAAGCGCCGCATCGTCCTCCGCTTGCGCGGTGCGGGCCGCCTATAGCATCAAGACCAATCCGGATGAACGTCTGATCGAACTTGCCCGTAATGCGGGTTTTCTGGCGGAGGCGATCAGCGAACTCGAAGTCGGCCAGGCGCTTAATCAGGGTTTTCTCCCCGAGCAGATCATTCTCAACGGCCCTGCCAAGGCGTGGCCGAATCCGACCGTGGCGTACCCGGTGCACGCGATCTTCTGCGATTCAGTCGATGAATTACGGCAAGTGGTACAACGGATAGCGAGTGGCGAGGATCTCGCGGAATTCATCGGTGTCAGACTGCGCGGTCCGCAGTTGATCTCCCGCTTTGGCATCCCGGTTTATTCGCGTTTGATTTTCCACGAAATGATCGAACTGCTGCGGGAGCTCCCGCAGCACGTCCGGCTTGGCTGCCATTTCCACATCGCCAGCAGCAATTTCGGGATTGGACAATGGTGGCGGCTCTACGATTCTTCATTGCGCTGCGCGAAATCCATCGAATCCTGTACGGACCGCTCGGTGGAGTGCGTGGATATCGGTGGCGGCTGGTTCCCGGACGATTTCGAGAGCGAACTGGTGCCGAAGCTCGGCGATGCAGTCCGGCAGGCGCGCGAAGCGCTGCCGAACCTGCGTGTGTTCGTACTGGAACCGGGCCGGGCCATGGTCCAGCATTCGATGGCGGTGGCGATGCGCGTGCTCGAAGTACGGAAATATATGGGATTCCCGCAAGATATCGTCGTCGACGGATCGATAGCCGAGCTGCCGCTCGCGTGGCAGTTCCCGCATCGGATCCTGGAACGGGACTGCAAAACCGGCGATTGGCAGCCAATGCCGCGCGGCATGGCCAGGATACTGGGAAGACTCTGCATGGAGGACGATATCGTCGCTCCCAATGTCCAGCTGCGGGCGGACATCAAAGAAGGTGAACTACTGGCGATCTGCGATGCCGGCGCTTATGAAAGCAGCATGGCCTACACTTTTGGACGAGGTAAAAGCAATGGACTCTAAGCTGCCGTTGGCCGACCAGGTCACCATCGATTTCTGGCACTCGTATCCGGCCTCTTACATTTCGCACCATGGGCAGGATTGCTGCCACATCGCGAAAAACTGGCTGGTCAACCAGGACTACAATCTCGATTCCGTAAGCGGGGACGGCCAGCTGTTGTCCGCGCCGCGCTGGATTCCCGAACGTTATGAATGGGGCCCGAATTCCTGGCCGCTGTTCTGGTGCGACGCTATCGCGATGTACAAACTCGACTGCGGAGCCCTGGCGGCGTTTTCCCGCGAAGTCTACCTGTCGCGGGGAGTAAGGGCCGCACCGGTGCAACTGATCCAGCGTTTGTCCAGCCACGCGATCAGCCAGCTGCGCAAGATATGGCGCGATGGCCCCGGTTACCTCAACTGGCTGGCCGAAGACAAGATATATCACGAAGCCGTGGCGGTCAGCCTTGACGGAATCCGGATTCAAATTTGGGATGCCACCAACGGCTGGTGGATACAGCCGGTTCAGACCGATGGCTACGGCGCTGTCCTGAAAGTAAAAGTGAGCCCGCTTGAGCCCGATGCCCAGGACATCCTGCATTGGGGAGATCGAATAGTGGTGCCCGGTATCTGGACCGATATCTGCGCCGAATGAGGACGCCATGGACGGCTTGCGAGCCCTTTTTTCGGCGTCATTTTTCGGCGTCAGTCAGAGCGTGTTCCAGCAGAACGGATACACAGGGCTGATTCTACTGTCCGGTGTCTTCCTCAGTTCGCCCTGGGTCGGCCTGGCGGCGCTGCTGGGCGTACTCACCAGCACCTCGGCTGCATGGGCGATCGGCGTCGAGCGCAGCCTTATCTTGGCCGGGGTCTACGGCTTCAACGGCTTTTTCACCGGTATCGCGCTGGGCTCCATCTTCAGTCCAACCCTGGAACTCTGGGTTGTCGTGGCGCTTGCAGGTGCGCTGTCGGCCGTCTTGACTTACGCTTTCCTGCGACTGCTGGGCCGCATGCGCCTGCCCGCGCTCAGCGCTCCTTTCGTTTGTGTGCTTTGGCTGATTCTGCTGGCGGTCGTGCATATGGGGCGCCTGGCTTACGCCCAGGGCCCGGCCGTAGGAATCAGCGGCCAGTTGCTACCGGATGCGGCGCGGGCATGGACCGATCAATTCACCAACGGTCACTATACCTTCAGCCTGATCCTGAATGGAACGCTGCGAGGAGTCAGCCAGATTTTCTATCAGGACGACCTCATCGCCGGCTGCATCTTCTTGCTCGGCATATCTGCGAGCTCGGCCAGGGCTGCCATGCTGGCGGCAGCCGGTTCCTTGACCGGGGCCATCGTCGCCCTGCTCATCGGTGCGCCGGACTCGGCTGTGTTCCATGGTTTATACGGCTTTAACGCCACGCTTAGCGCGCTTGCCGTAGCGACGTTGATTCCAAAACCCGGCTGGAAGCCCGTGGTTACGGCGCTCCTGTGCTCGGCAGTCGCGGCGATCGCTACCGGCGCCATGATGCCATTATCGCGATTCGCCGGCTTGCCCTCGCTGAGCGCGCCATTCTGCGTTGCTTCCTGGATGTTCCTGCTGGCGCTGCAGAGGCGACGTGTCAGCCTGCGTTAAACTTAAAGGCAGGTCCTCCACGCTGTATTAACAGGCGCAAAACAGGCGCGACAGCATCTCCAATCTCAAGCGCATCCAGCCATGACTCGTAACCCTAACTGGCTGTCGCCGTCACATTGGCCCGAGCTTTATGCATTTTTTTGTAGCTGTCGATCAGGCGCTGGTGCCTGTCCAGACCCTCCAGTTTCATACTCGTTGGCGTTAACCCGAAGAAGCGCACGCTGCCGTCCACTGAGCCCATTACCGCGTCCATCCGAGCATCGCCAAACATTCGGCGGAAATTGACCACGTAATCATCCAGCTCCAGGTCGTCATCCAGCAGCACCTCCAGCACCACATCCAATGCCTGGTAAAACAATCCGCGCTCGACCGTGTTGTCGTTATACTGCAGGAAGGCTCCCACCAACTCTTGCGTCTCCTCAAATTGCTGTAAGGCGAGGTGAATCAGCAGCTTCAACTCGAGAACGGTTAGTTGCCCCCAGTCCGTATTCTCGTCAAATTCGATACCGATCAATGTAGCGATGTCGGAATGTTCATCGAGCTCATTGTTATCCAAACGCTCAAGCAGCGCTTCAAGGCTGGCATCGTCAAGGCGATGCAGATTCAAAATATCGGCGCGGAACAACAGCGCCTTGTTGGTGTTATCCCAGATCAAATCTTCTATCGGGTAAATTTCCGAATAACCGGGCACCAAAATCCGGCAGGCTATGGCGCCTAAATTGTCATACGCCGCCATGTACACCTGTTTGCCCATTTCTTCGAGAATACCGAACAAGGTCGCGGCTTCCTCGGCATTGGAGTTTTCACCCTGGCCCGAAAAATCCCATTCAACAAAATTGAAATCCGCTTTGGCACTGAAAAAGCGCCATGACACGATACCGCTGGAATCGATGAAGTGTTCGACAAAGTTATTTGGCTCAGTCACGGCTTCACTGGTAAAGGTGGGCCGCGGCAATTCGTTGAGGCCTTCAAAACTGCGACCCTGTAGCAGTTCCGTCAGGCTACGCTCCAGCGCCACCTCCAGGCTTGGGTGCGCGCCGAACGAGGCGAACACACCGCCTGTGCGCGGGTTCATCAAGGTGACGCACATCACCGGGTACACCCCTCCCAGCGACGCATCCTTCACCAGCACCGGAAAGCCCTGCTCTTCCAACCCCTGAATGCCAGCCAGAATGCCAGGGTATTTCGCCAGCACTTCCTGCGGCACATCAGGTAATGTGATTTCACCTTCCAGAATTTCGCGTTTTACCGCCCGTTCGAAAATTTCCGACAAGCATTGCACCTGCGCTTCGGCCAGCGTGTTACCGGCACTCATGCCATTGCTGACGTACAGGTTTTCGACCAGGTTGGACGGAAAATACACCACCTCGCCGTCCGACTGCCGCACATACGGCAGCGAACAGATACCGCGCTGAGCATTGCCGGAGTTGGTGTCGACCAGATGCGAGCCACGTAACTCGCCGTCGGGATTGTAAATTTGCAGACTGTACTCATCCAGAATGTCAGCCGGCAGCGCATCTTTACGGCCAGGCTTAAACCAGCGCTCGTTCGGGTAATGTACAAACTCCGCGTTGGCGATGTCTTCGCCCCAAAACGTGCCGGCGTAGAAATGGTTGCAATTCAGTCGCTCGATATACTCTCCCAACGCCGACGCCAACGCGCTTTCCTTGGTCGCTCCCTTGCCATTGGTAAAGCACATCGGCGAGTGCGCATCGCGGATATGCAGCGACCACACGTTGGGAACAAGATTGCGCCACGAAGCGATTTCAATCTTGATGCCCAAGTTCGCCAAAACGCCTGACATATTGGCGATGGTTTGCTCCAACGGCAGATCCTTGCCCGCAATATAGGTGCTGACGTCAGAAGCCGGCTTCAAGGTCAGCAACGACTGCGCATCGGCATCCAGATTCTCTACCTCTTCAATGACAAACTCGGGTCCGGCTTGCACCACTTTTTTCACCGTACAACGCTCGATGGAGCGCAAAATTCCCTGGCGGTCTTTGGCAGAGATATCCGCCGGCAACTCAACCTGAATCTTGAAAATCTGCTGATACCGGTTTTCCGGATCAACAATATTATTCTGCGACAGGCGGATATTTTCGGTAGGAATATTGCGAGTTACGCAATACAACTTCACAAAGTAAGCGGCGCACAAGGCCGATGAGGCCAGAAAATAATCGAAGGGACCAGGCGCCGAGCCATCGCCCTTATAACGGATAGGCTGGTCGGCCACTACCGTGAAGTCATCGAACTTGGCTTCAAGACGTAGTTTATCGAGAAAGTTGACCTTAATTTCCATGGGGGAACTCTAAAATGATGTAACCGCTATTATCCGTCGCCACGCCGGTACCGTGCAAAGTATCGATGGTTTCCTCACACGTTGCCGCTTACGGATAATTTGACAGGCGACCGCCATGGTGCGGTACATGGTTGGAACCGGCGAGCTTCAATGCGCCATGGCAATATCCAAGGGTTAACGCGTGGCGGCTCTCGGCAATGATGCGCCCGGCAACGATCACGCCGAATCCACGCCGGATTCGGCGTGGATTCGGCGTGATCCTGAATACTCCTTTGGCTCGTCTCGCAAATCTGGGCAGGCAGGCGCTCGCTAGCTTTCCTTACGCACCAAACCTCACTTCCCCCCGATCCTGCATCAACGCAGAATCGACCCATGCTTGCCGATCATGATCATTTCCACGAATTTCGATCCGTCATGATTGGTTGGGGTGTATGACACCCTCACCCCGCCCAGGTCAAAATCCCGTAATGTCTCCAGTGCCGCCATCAGTTTCGCCCTGGTTGGATTGGGGCCGGCCCTGCGCAGTCCTTCCGTCAATAGCTTTGCGGCCACGAAGCCTTCGAATGTCGAATAAGAAGCTGGCGGCGGTTTAGCCATTCCTTTCAAAACGCTCTGGAATTCCCGTGCTGCGCCTGCACCATAATTTTTCGGGTAAGGCATCACCTGCATCACGCTCACGCCGCGGCCGTCGTCGCCCAGCGATTCGAAGAAGGTATCGGAGCTGACATTGGACAGCATCATGAAGGCCGGATGAAATCCCTGCTTGCGGACTTGTTTGACAAAGTCGGCACAGACAGAGGGCGTGCAAGCCATCAGCACCGCTTGCGGGTTGGCCGCCACTATGGCGTTGACGGCTTTGTCGATTTTCAGGTCCTTGCGGTCATAATTCGCGGTTACCACGGCATTTAGCTTATGTGCCGCCAGATTGCGTTCGAACCCTGCCAGCCCATCCTTGCCGAAGCTGTCGTCCTGATACAGGATGGCCACCTTGCGGATTCCCAATGAACCGAACAATTCAACCATTTTCGCCGTTTCGGCCTGATAACTGGCGCGCAGATTGAACAGATATGGATTGAATGGCTGGTGCAAGCTTTGTCCGCCCGAGAACGGCGCGATCATCGGCACCTTCTCCGCCAATAACAACGGCAGCACGGCTTCTACCGTTGGCGTGCTGCGATAGCCGAACAGAGCCAGCGCGTTGTCTTCCTTTAACAGCTTTTCGGTATTGAGCCTGGTGGTTTCCGGCTTGCGTTTATCGTCATAGGACTTAAGCTCGATCTTCCGCCCGTATACGCCGCCCTGCGCGTTAACCCAGGCGAAGTAAGCCAGCGCGCCCTCCATGTTTTCCTTGCCGGTGGCTTCGCCCGATAACTCTACCGATTGTCCAATGACGATCTTTTCCTGTGCATTGGCGATTGCTGCGGATGCCAAGAAAAAAAGCGCGGCGGACGCTGCAATAAGCGTTCTCATGATTGTTGTCTCCCTGGTTGTAATTATTTTCGTTGGACAATACTCTTCCAAAGCTTGCAATTAGCTTTCAATTTATTATCTAGTCGATTCTTGCGATATCCGGGCAAGACAAGAGCACGCTTTGTTTTTTTGCAAACTCCTTCACTTAAACTTGCAATAAAATGTATAAATACCTTTATAAACAATCGATTATGCTTTATTTATCATGTTTTACATTATATTTGTAGTGCACCCACAAATCACACAAAACGCATGACGCCAACGGAGGGAAGTGCATGGACGAGCAATATGAAGATGGTTTGCAAATACGCAAACAGGTTATGGGTGAGGAATTCGTGGCCAAGGCTTTCGCCAATGCCGATGACTTTACGCGGCCGCTGCAGGAATACATCACCCGCAATGCCTGGGGCACGGTCTGGTGCCGGGATGGCCTGGACCTGAAGACCCGCAGCCTGACTACGCTGGCAATGCTGACCGCCCTTGGACGCACACAGGAACTCAAAGGACATGTGCGCGGCGCCCGCAACAACGGCGCCACGGTGAAAGAAATACAGGAAGTGCTGCTGCACGCAACCGTGTACTGCGGCGTGCCCCTGGCGGTCGATGCATTCCGTGCGGCGCAAGAAGTTTTGTCTGAAATGGCGGCGGCAGATCTCTAGGGCATATAAGATAGCTTTACCTGAATCGTCATCGCGCCATAACGGAGTCAACATGCGTATCTACCGCCGCCTGCTCGGTGCCGTACTGGTAACCACATTAGCCGCTGTCCTGTTATCCCCTTGCGCGCAGGCGGCCGAACCGGTTCGCGTAGGTTCCAAGATCGACACCGAAGGCGCCTTGCTGGGCAATCTGATCCAGCTGGTGCTGGAAGCTAATGGCATCAAGACCGTCAATCGTCTGCAGATCGGCACCACCAAGGTGGTACGCGGCGCCTTGATCTCCGGCGAGGTGGATGTCTATCCGGAATACACCGGCAACGGCGCCTTTTTCTTTTCCGATGAAAAGAACCCGGCCTGGAAAAATGCCGAAAATGCTTATCAATTGGTGAAAAAGCTGGATTTTGAAAAGAACAAACTGGTATGGCTAACCCCTTCCCCAGCCAACAACACCTGGTCTATCGCGATTCGCAAGGAAATCGCGCAGGCCAACAAGCTCAAGACGCTGACTGATCTGGGGCGCTGGATCAACCAGGGCGGCCGCTTCAAGCTGGCGGCTTCGGCCGAATTCATTGAACGCCCGGACGCCTTGCCGGCATTTGAAAACAGCTATGGATTCAAGCTGAAACAGGATCAATTGCTGACCTTGGCCGGCGGCGACACGGCGGCAACGATCAAAGCTGCCGCGGAACAGACTTCCGGCGTCAATGCCGCGATGGTGTATGGCACCGACGGCGCCATAGCCGCACTGGGACTGGTGGCACTCGACGATGTGAAAGCGGTGCAACCGATTTATGCGCCAACCGCGGTCATCCGCAACGAGGTGCTGGCGAAGTATCCAAACATCCCGGCTTTGCTGAAACCGGTATTCATCTCGCTGGATAGTCCGACCCTGCAAAGACTCAACGCCGGCATTGCTATCGAAGGCCGCGACGCCCGCAAAATCGCCGGCGATTACCTGCGCAGCAAAGGTTTTATCAAATGACCGTGACGCAGCCGGCGAAACTGCCGTCGCGACCTGGCAAGGGCGCGCTGCGCTTCGTTAAACTCGTCACACTATTCAAACTGCAGAACCCGGTGCACCTGCTGCTGATCTTCGTCGCAATCTTCGCCTGCACCGCCCTGCCCTTGCTGACCACCGCCCCCAACCGCCTGCTCAGCGGCCAGGGCATCCTCCTTTACCAATTGAACACTCGCTTCTGGCTATTGGCGATTCCTGCTTTGCCGTTGCTGCTTGCTCCCTGGCTGCCACCAACCCGGGCCAGCCACACTATCGTGATCATTGCGGCAGCGTGCCTGAGCATCGGTCTGCTGGCGTTTGCCGGACATGAAGCCCGGCTTCGCACCGGGGAAATCGATTCCTTGGTGCGGGTCTCGTTCGGCGGGGCTTTTTGGTTATTGCTGCTGACCGCCTGGCTGCAACTGGCAGAAGCGCTGCACGGCCTTGCCCTGTCGCTGCCGATGCGAGTAGTGGTAATACTGGCAGCCCTGATACCCGTCGCTGCACTGATCATATCGGGCCGTCTGGACAGTCTTTCACTGTTGAAGGAATACCAGAATCATCGGGAAGCATTCGACCTGGCGCTGTTACGGCACCTGCAGTTAGTGGCATTTTCCGTATTACCCGCAGTACTAATCGGCGCTGTGCTCGGTATGCTGTCTTTTCGTAGCCGGCAAGCGCGCAAGCTGCTGTTTCCACTGCTGAACACAATACAAACCATCCCCTCGATCGCACTGTTCGGCTTGCTCATCGCCCCGTTGGCGCTGCTTGGCAGTTTGCTTCCACAATCTGGAATTGGCGGCATCGGCCAGGCGCCGGCGTTGCTGGCGTTGACATTGTATTCACTGCTGCCGATGACCCGCGGCACCCTGGCCGGACTGGAACAAGTGCCGCCCGCCGTGCGCGACGCAGCGAGCGGCATCGGCATGTCGCCGCGGCAGATATTCTTTCGTGTCGAGCTGCCGCTGGCTTTGCCGATATTCCTGGCAAGCATCCGTGTCACCGCAGTCCAGGCGATTGGATTGGCCGTAGTGGCGGCGTTGATCGGGGCCGGCGGGTTTGGCGTCCTCATGTTCCAGGGCATGTCGAGCAGCGCGCTGGATCTTGTGCTGCTGGGGGTAATCCCGGTAATTTTGCTGGCTATCGGTGTCGATACGCTATTCAAGGTGGCGATCTCTATTTTCAGGGGGCAAAGCCATGATTGAAATCAGCCAGGTAAGCAAATCATTCAACGCCTCGCACGCGGTCAATGCGCTGTCTCTGACGATCAACAGTGGCGAGTTCGCCGTCTTGATCGGCACTTCCGGCTCCGGCAAGTCGACCATGCTGAAACTGCTCAATCGCTTACTGGAGCCGGATAGCGGCAGCATCCGGTTGCACGGCAAGAATATTATCGAGCACTCGCCGGAACAGCTGCGGCGCCGTATCGGCTATGCGATCCAATCGGTCGGTCTGTTTCCGCATTGGACGGTGGAACAAAACATCGGCGCCGTCCCAGCGTTGTTGAAATGGCCGAAAGCACGCATCCGCGATCGCGTCGGCGAGCTGTTGGACTTGTTGCATCTGCCTCCCGAAGAATTCCGCCACCGCTATCCGGACCAGCTTTCCGGCGGCCAGCAACAACGGGTGGGAGTGGCGCGCGCGCTGGCGGCCGATCCTGATGTGCTGCTGATGGACGAACCCTTCGGCGCGCTTGACCCGGTTACGCGCGCCAGCCTGCAGCAGGAACTGGCCAATATCCACAAACTTTCCGGCAAGACGATCGTGCTGGTGACGCATGACATCGACGAAGCCTTGGCATTGGGTGAACGCATCGTCCTGATGGATCATGGACGCATCGTGCAACAGGGTGCGCCGCGGGATTTCCTGCTATCGCCCGAGAACGATTTTGTGCGCAAATTCGTCGGACAGAGCGATGTCGGCGTCCGTCTGCTGGGGCTGGACAAGATCGCCGACCGGGTACGGATGCAACCCGCCATACCCGGCGAGCCGATTCGCAGCAGCAGCACGCTGCGCGAGGCACTGTCGGTCTTCATCACCCGTAAAGAACACAGCTTGCCCGTTGTCGACGAACACGGCCGACCTGCCGGGGTACTGCATTTCGCCGATTTGGTGGGCAGTCCTCCGGAGAGTCCTTCGGAGAGTCCTCCGGAGAGTCCTTCGGAGAGTCCGCAATGAGACGGTTTTATCGCCACCGCTGGCTTGCCGTCAGCACTCTTTTACTGCTGGGTTTCACCTTCGGCATGCCGCTGACAGCGCCGTTATTCGCCAAAGCCTTCCCCGAACTGGCCCGCCCTATGTATCGGCAAGATTCGTTTGCCACGCTGGTGCTGGCGCATCTGAGCATTGTGTTGCTCTCTGGCGTGATCGCGGTGCTGGGTGGCGTGGCGGCGGGCTTATTGGTCACCAGGCCAGCGGGACGGCCGTTCCGTTCTTCGCTGGAAACGGTACTCGCCATCAGCCAGTCGTTTCCGCCGGTAGCGGTGTTGGCAGTAGCCGTACCGCTAATCGGCTTCGGCGAAACCCCTGCCCTGATTGCGCTGGTCATGTACGGTGTGCTACCGGTGGCGCAAGGAGCGATAGCTGGTTTGTCATCGATCCAGCCTTCGATCCTGGAAATTGCGCGCGGCATCGGCATGGATCGTTGGCAAATTCTTTACCGGGTGGAGCTGCCGCTGGCGGCGCCGGTGATACTGGCCGGCGTACGCACCTCGGTAGTGATCAATATCGGCACGGCGGCAATCGCCTCTACCGTCGGCGCCAAAACACTTGGACTGCCGATTATCGTCGGCCTTAGCGGATTCAATACTGCCTATGTGATCCAGGGCGCGTTACTGGTTGCGCTGCTGGCGATTGTGGCCGATCAGCTGTTTGATCTGTTGTCACAGCGCTGGACGCCAGCGGTCAGCGCCGCCCCAGGCGCTCGCGTAGAAACTCGATGAATCGCTGCGTCTTTGCCGGCAGCAGACGGGTTTCGGTAATGGCATAGACAGGCACCGGCGCGCCGTACCATTCGGGCATGATGCGACGCAGTTTCCCGCTTTGCCATCCAGGTGGCCACTGCGATCGCCGAGGAAATCGGCGCTGACAGGATGGCCATTCTGAACGACGCTAATCGCAACGCCTTCTTCGGCGGTACGGCGCAGGACTACACCGATTATCCGACCATGCGCGAAGCCGAGGCCGCATGAGGCCAAAGCCATGTTACGAAAAAAACATGTTGCTATACTGAAATACTGGTGTTTCAACATGCTTTGACGCGCGCTGCTGAGCAATATCCATCAATTCGCCGCCTTTGGCATCACAACAGAGTAAACTACGCGTCTCATTAGAGATTTACGCAAAAATGGAGCCCCCCGGGCTCTGTTTTGCGTACATCCTGTCATTGTTTCGCGTAGTGCGATTCGAGCCAACAAGCACAAACCAGCGAGTGATGTCATGTCTGAAAAACCAATCCCGTTATTTACCGATTTAAACCTGAGCGAGCCGTTGATACGCGTGCTCAAGGAAGTCGGTTATGAATCACCATCACCGATACAAGCGGCGACCATTCCGATCTTGCTCAGCAATCGCGATGTGCTGGGACAAGCGCAAACCGGCACCGGCAAGACTGCCGCTTTTGCGCTGCCTATCCTGTCTCGCATCGATCTCAAACAAACCACGCCGCAAGCGCTGGTATTGGCGCCAACCCGCGAACTGGCGATTCAAGTCGCGGAAGCCTTCCAACGCTATGCCACCCATATTCCGGGTTTCCATGTATTGCCGATTTACGGCGGCCAAAGTTACGGTCCGCAATTAAGTGCCTTGCGCCGTGGTGTGCATGTGGTGGTAGGAACGCCGGGGCGCGTGATTGACCATCTGGATAAAGGTTCGCTGGATCTGTCCAAATTAAAGACATTGGTATTGGATGAAGCCGACGAAATGCTGCGCATGGGTTTCATCGACGATGTCGAACGGATTTTGCAAGAGACTCCGGAAACCCGTCAGACCACGTTGTTCTCCGCGACCATGCCATCGGTGATCAAGCGCATCGCCAAAACGTATTTGCGTGATCCGGCAGAAATCACCGTCGCCGCCAAAACCGGCACGGCCGATAATATTCGCCAGCGTTATTGGCTGGTCAGCGGCATGCACAAGCTGGATGCCTTGACGCGCATTCTGGAAGCCGAGACTTTCGACGGCATGATCATTTTTTCGCGCACAAAAATGGGCACGGAAGAATTGGCGGGTAAATTGCAGGCACGTGGATTTTCCGCTGCGGCGATTAACGGCGATATAAATCAGCAACAACGCGAACGCACCATTCAGCAACTGAAAGACGGCAAGATCGACATTCTGGTCGCCACCGATGTTGCTGCTCGCGGCCTGGATGTTGAACGCATCAGTCACGTCATCAATTACGACGTGCCACACGATCCGGAAAGCTATACCCACCGTATCGGCCGGACCGGCCGTGCCGGTCGTAGCGGTGAAGCGATTCTGTTCATCACGCCACGTGAAAAAAATCTGCTGAAAGCGATTGAACGTGCGACCCGTCAACCCGTCTCGCCATTGACTTTGCCGACCGTACAAGCCGTCAACGACGTCCGCATCGCCAGATTTAAAGAACAGATCAGCGCCACCTTGGCTCTAGGTGCATTGGAAGAATACGCTTCCATCATTGAAGATTTCGAACGCGAACAAAACATACCGGCAGTAGAAATTGCGGCGGCACTGGCAAAAATGGCGCGCGGCAATGAGCCATTATTGTTGGATAAAAAGCAAAGTACCCCTGAGCCATTTGAAGCACGCAAATCAGCAACTGCCAAATCTTGGTCAGATGAAAAACCTGTGCGTGGTGGCAGATTTGAACGTGGCGAACGTTTTGAAAAACCGGCGCCGTCAGAACGCTTTGAACGCACTGAACGAGCACTACGGCCAGATGAATTCGAGCGTCCGGCACGTGCAGAGCATGGTGATCGCAGCGAACGTCCGGCTTCACCTAAAAAAGATCGCGGCCACAGCAACGATTTTGACATGGCGCACTTTCGCATCGAAGTCGGTCACAGCCACGGCGTCAAGCCCGGCAATATTGTCGGCGCAATTGCCAATGAAGCAGGATTGGAAGCCAAGCACATCGGCCGCATCGAAATTTTTGATGACTACAGCACCCTGGATTTACCTGCAGGCATGCCGAAAGAGTTGATGGAGCATCTGAAAAAAGTATGGGTCTCCGGACAGCAGTTGAAGATTAGCGCCGCTGATGAAACCATGTCGCATGGTGATCAGCCTGTCAAAAGATTTGCCGACAAGCTGACACCGGGAAAGTCCGGTGGCGATCGAAGAGTATTTGAAAAGGATGGTGCTAAAAAGCCGCCTTTCAAAGGGAAAAGCGATTTTGCCGGCCGTACCGATGCCAGCAAAGCCAGACCTGCCAAACCCCATCGCAAGGGGCCTAAACCAGCATAATTAACAACGCTGTCACAACAGCGCCGAAGATATAAAATGGCGGTGGTCGCAAGATCAGCCGCCATTTTTGTATCTACGCACATTACAAACCTTTGAGGGTGAACCCATGACACTCGGATTTCTGTTAACAACCTTGATCATTGTCGCGTCGCCCGGCACAGGAGTGATCTACACCTTGTCCGCTGGCCTTTCGCGCGGAGCAAAAGCCAGCATCCTCGCCGCATTCAGTTGTACCTTGGGTATCTTGCCGCATCTCGGCGCCGCCATGTTCGGACTAGCCGCAATTTTGCATGCCAGTGCGCTCGCTTTTAACACCATCAAATACGCAGGTATAGCCTATCTCCTGTTCATGGCCTGGAATTCCTTGCGAGAAAAAGGCGCATTGCGGGTAGACAGAGTCGACGACAAGCGGACTGATTTTCGCGTGATCGCCGATGGCATCCTCATCAACATTCTCAATCCGAAGTTGTCCATCTTCTTCGTTGCGTTTTTGCCGCAGTTTGTCAGCCCTCTGGAAGTGCACCCGCTACTGCGCATGCTGGAATTGTCCGGTACCTTCATGCTGGCCACCTTCGTCATTTTTTCAGGCTATGGCGTGTTTGCGGCCGTCATGCGCGATCGGGTAATATCGCGGCCGAATGTGATGGCCTGGATGCGCCGCAGCTTCGCCGCGGCATTTGGCGCCTTGGCGGTTAAGCTGGCGTTGACTGAAAGGTGACGCTTTTGTTACCAGTTACGTGCAGCATCGGTCAACTGCTGGCAGCAAAGGTCAACCCGTTCAACTGAGCTGCCTCCCTTGCCGCGTGCAAGATAGAGCGAAAACTGCGGTGCGCGTTTCGGCAATGGCAGCGCTATCAGTTGGCCGGCATGAAGCAGCGGCCGGCATAAGCATTCCGGCAGGACAGCCAAGCCGCCACCCGCTGCCGCCGCCTCTAGTGCCGTGTGATAGTCAGGTACGATGGCGGATGGCAGCTCAAGTAGCGCGACGCTTAAATTGATCCAGCCGAACGTTTGATTTGAACCAGCAATTAACTGGCTAAAATCGTGTGATTCCAGCCAGGCTTACCGATTGTGTGATGGGTTGTTAAAGAGCGATTAAAGGCCGTTTAATCTGGCCTGTGCGATTTCGTGATAATGGTCGGACAGTTCGCAACCTATCCATTCATAGCCATCCATCTGAGCCGCCACCAATGTTGAGCCAGAACCGGCGAACGGGTCAAGGATAATCCCACCTGGTTTACATATTCGGTTGAAGTGGCGCATAACTTCGGTCGGTTTGCCAGTAATGTGATGCTTATCTGTCTGTTTGATCACTTGACGGATTGCGCCAGGTAACACACCTACATCCCGCTTAATCGGCATATCTCCTTTACTACCCCAGACTACATATTCACATTGCGCCCTAAACCGCCCCATTTGTGGGCGCACACCTTCCGTCTTATCCCATACCGCGATACCGCGCCAAGTAAATCCGGCGGCTTGTAGCGCGTCTGTGGTGGTTGGTAGTTGCCGCCAGTCGGTGAACAAGCAAATCGGTGCACCCGGTTTAAGTGCGCGAAAACATTCACTGAGCCACAACAGCATCCACCGCAAGTGGGACCTCTGGTCTCGATGGTCGCCAGTGAAATCACTATGCAATTGATTGCGGCCTGACGACGTATACTTAATCGTGGGTGATTGCTGCCTTGCGCCAATGTGCAGGCCGCCGCTGGCATAGGGTGGATCGGTAATCAGCGCATCAATAGCGCTGTCGGGTAGTCCTTCCAGAAATGGCAAACAGTCGCCCTGGTGCAAATAGTTGGTTTTCATGTGTGAGGGAGTGAATAAGACGCGCAGGGCGTACTGGTGCGGTGCACTGGGCACTCTATGTGGCGTTAAGCCCCTAATACCCGAATCAAGTTACAGGCGATTCAATCCATAACTTGCGGACAGACTACCGATGGTCGGTCGATTTTGTGATTTGACATTCCTGGGCATCCTTAAGATTGGATGCGCTAGGGCATGCTGGTGGTGTGCTCGTGGCACGGAGATTATTCATTGTTTTGCAGCGTGGGCATTTCATGTTGAGTTGCTGAAATGTCCCAACACCTAGTTTTTTATGGCAATTTCCACAGCGTATTTCTTGCATGGTAGTTCTCCGTGATAATATTTGCCGCCTCCGATCGGGGTGGCAGAGTCTTGGCGGAGCAAGCAGTTAACGCTGTTTGCCGAGTGGCCGAACCGGTGTTGACGCACTGATTCGGTCGCTCTGTCTATTACTTCCTTACTCTGGCGTTTCCGGGCAGGCTATTCCCACATGACATATTGAATGCCAACTGCCAGCAGCACCGGTGCAGCGCCGACCACCGTGGCAACCACATCAAGCCACTCGACTGTATGCTGATCAGGATGGAAATAATCGTAGATTTCCTTGGTTACACCAGCAACTACGGTAGCAATGAGTGCAAGCCACTGGTTCAAGAAAAGTGCATAAACAACGCCTGCAATAACACCGCCAACCAAAAAATGCAGGAGTTTATCAAGCGGTACTTTTTTTAAAAAAATAGGCATAACTTCCTTTCAATGAAGAATTTAGAACTTACAAAGCGACACGGATACCAATACGCGCCACCGTTCCTGGCGGGCCAGCAGTAACCAACCGATAATTCACAACGATAGCCGTTGGACTGGTTGAGGTAATTTGCATATACGCAATCACATATGCCGTGCTTGTCGGGGAGCCTCCCAACAAAGACATTGCGCATTGCTCACGTGCTGGCGTGTAAAGAAGGGAATGTGGGATCGTTACGATTTGTGGCGCTGTCGTATCCATTGCTATGGCACCTGACATAATTGAAGCGCTTGTTCCCCCGCTGTTATATCCAGTGCTTCTAATGCTAAAGCGATCGCTCTGGCCCGGTCTACCTCCAGTTACGGCAATTTGATCTTCTCTATCGGTGGAAATTTCCAGATCGACGATATTGCTGGCTCCCCCGACATAGTTAAACGCGATTGAACTGTTGGTGATTTCGCCCGTAATTCTGCACTTGGAACTATTCAGACTCAACGCCGTGCGTCCGGCGGCATTAAATCCCGAAATATTAATTCCATCGATTTGAGTAGAAACACCATTGATAACAAATCCGTCATTGTCCGGGTTATTAGTACTGATAAGGGCAGCTCCAATACGGTTGCGCCTACCATTAATCACGACTGCCGCTCGTCCGACAGAATTACTCCACATGTTCCCATTCATGGCACCGATAAAGCCCTCGTGCCCGTTCCACACCAGGCCGTCACGCGCAGCCCCCATGTTGTAGCAACGATAGGTTTGAATCTGGACGCGGCTGGCTTCGATTGTCAGATTGTCGCCGTCCGTGATGAGCTTGCCAATGCGACAAATTGCGCCAAGAGATGCGCCTGTGCGAACTGACGGCAAAATCGCCCGGCCGTTGCCGTAGGTATGTAGGCTGCCAATAGCATCGAAACTACCACTATATTCGTCGCTTTCTTCTGACTTGAATCCCCACCCGCCATTGAAGCCGGAGGTAATGGACTTGCAAAGCGAATTGTGCGGACCGCGCGAGAGCCATCCGTCGCCGGTATTGTCGCGCACGATGATATTTTCGAACTGCCCCTCTTCCTGCCCTTCCCAGACTGCTGAAGCTATACTTGAATCTTCTGTATAAATGCCGCGTCCAGCACAATTTCGAACCATCACTTTACCGCCAAGAATTTGAGCCGGGCCATAGAAACTCACACCGGTTCCAACAGTATTTCCAGTCGGATTAGTCGTTGCATTAAACCTATTCCCGTCCACATGTAAATCCACCAGGCCAAACCACGATGGCACGCGAGGGTCGTTGATAGTTAATTTCGACCCTGTCAAAACCTGAAAATTTTCTGAAATGATGAAATCTTGATTGCTACCGGCACGCTGCCTAATAATGCTAGACGCCACTCCCTTGCCGCGCAACACGCACTTGCGCAATATGGTGATACGCGATGCTGGCATCACGCCAACAGGCAATTCAACATACCCGCCATTTGGCAATGCCGCCTGCGCACGGGAAAATGCCGCTTGCAAATCCAACTCTAACGGCTGTGGTCGGGTGGCAAAATCGATTCGTTCTTGAGGCGTCATGTGGCTAAGTAGATTAACCGTGTGAAGCTCAATAGCCCGTTCGACATACTCCGTCGTTGCCAGATTTCTGCTGTCGTCGAATGCGGGAGCCGTCGGGGCTGTTGGTGGGCCTGAAAACTCGGGGCCATCCAATTTTGCGTAAACCGAATCCATCGCCTTTTTCAGTAGCGTATAGCTCTCCGGGTCATCCGGATTAAACGATTTTCCAGGGATGTCTGCCGCCCCTAATAGCTCCATCAAAGACCAAATTACCATATTGGTATCATTGGCCGATTGCACAGTGGGAATAGCTTCTGTGTCCGAATGCATGGTATGGCCAGTGGGCGTATGTGTCACCCTGTCCAAACTGTCCGTATAGTTCATTTCACTCTCATCATAAAAAAATCACATTGATCGCAAACCGTGGGGTATGACGCGTTTAACAGGGGTAGTCGCACTGTCTAACCGCTTCACAAACGTTATTCAGGCTTGACGGGCCAATCAATGGAGCCGGGGTAACCACTCTGGGACGGTACGCGAGTGACAGCTATCCGATACTTTTTCCATTCCTTTTGCATGGCGGCATCCGCGCCGGTTGCTTCGCCAACATCAATCAAATCCTGATAATCGGAGATTTTTGTGCCAGCTTCGGTGAGTGCCTCGCTACGCTTGTTTTCCGCTTCGACCAACAACTCTTCTTCGGATGGCACGTAATTCGGCACGTCGCCCCATACACCTTCGTCACAATCCCTGTAAATTTGTTGTCCATGTAGCTCGACGTCGTCTGGTCTGGCCAGGAATGTCAAATATTTGTCTTTTGAGGCAAACTTCACTTCGCAAATAATCCCCGATGGCTTACGCATTGGATTGCGAACATCAATCACAGTAAATGGATCTGGTGTTTCTACTGGCTCCAGCATCTCGGGTATGACGATTTGTGGCAAACCATTACCGGTAATATGGGCCTCCATCGGGTCCGCCGAAGTTGTGCCAATCTCTTTCACATTCGTCTTTTTCATCATCCCACCCTTTGCCATAAAGCTGCTCTCGAACCAAGTTGCCCATCATTGAATGATCCATAATCATAGGCAAATCCTCGCAATTCCCACGCGCCTGCTGCCTCCGATGTTGTGTGATTTTTGTTGAGAAGGTAAGAACCGACGTTACCGCCCACCAAGCCCGGACCGGTCAACTGATGTGCATAGGTCGCAGTCGTTGCGAAATCCGCGGACCCCACCGCCAACCAGCTACGGGTAAAAAGCGTAATTTCAGCGGCGTCCCCACTCCGTCCATAGAGGTAATAAGGCTGACCGGGGTTTTCTTGATGGCGCATTGGGATACCCCCCAATGTGTCGGCATTACCGGCATTCGTTGCGAATCCGGCGTTCCCCGCATTATCGGCATACACCGCGTATCCGGTGCCATCTGCATATCCAGCGTTCGTCGCATATCTAGCGTCACCGGCATGTTCTGCGTCATCTGCTTTACTGACGTGAAAATTGCGCGGGTCGTAGACTTTAATACGCGCCGGATCGGGGCCACCCAATACCCAAGGAGGTTGACCTTCTAGGCCAGCCCACTCCATATTGAAACCTTCGCCGATCGCCTTGTCGGCCAGCGCTAGCGTTACAAATTCGGAGTTGACCGCCTGCTTGCTTTTATCGCCCTGATTCGGCGTTGGCACCTTCGGCACGCCGGTAAATTCAGGGCTTTTCAGGGGGGCGTAAATGGCGTCTATCGCCCTTTTCAGCAACGTATACGTCCCCGGATCATCGGGATTAAATGGTCGTCCTGCAAATCCTGCTGCCTTGACTAATTCCATCAGGCTCCAGATGGGCATATTGGTGTCCTTGGCCGACTGGACGGTGCAGGTCGCTGCCTTGTCCGTATGCATGGGTTGACCTGTAGGGAGATGGATAACCCGGTCAAGGCTGTCTGTGTAATTCATCGTGTCCTCACCTTAAAAATAAATCACATGGATCGCGAAGCGGGCTGGCACGATGCGTTTTAGCAAACACTCAACGGCTTCGCTGTTTTTGCTACAGTTCACCAGGCGCTGGCCAGCGCGGTTAGCGCCAGTCCGAAAAGGGCTGCAAATATGCAGTACGCGGATGTGCAATACACCGTTAAGCGTTCCCAATTTCTCCCCGACACGATTGCGGCCCACACGAAACGGGGTGTTGTACCAGGCCTCAATCTCATACCCATGAAGCCGTAAATAGCGCTGAATGGCGCCGATGCTGTCGGCTGAACTATCGTCATAAGCCAGCGTCACGCCGCCTCGAAACCGCGCCAACATGGTGGTGCGGCGTTGCTCGATGTCCTGGTTCTCCCCAAAACATGGATCAGGCAAGCCCAGCGCATCCTCCCACTCTTCTATACGGGAGCAGGTGCGGTGCGGCATCCATTGACGTATCGTTTGGCTGGTGAAGTCGTGATGCTCTTCGAGCACACCGGCAAAGGCCTTCAGCCAGCGCATGACAACCGACTTCGGATGTCGCGGGAAGGCCCAGCCGGTTGGCAGCAAATGGCTAAGCGCCTGTACAAATTTGTTCATCAGGTTATCCAATAGTCATTGGCTGAAACGTTGTTGAACGCAATATCAGCAACTCATAGAGACCGGCAAATAGAAAGCCACCTGATATCGGTTCAGGTTCGAACATCTGATGGTTGTATTCGCCTGGCGCAGTGGAGATAGCCTCGCTCAGATGTGACAACGGCATACGACCACCTGGCACCGCAGCCCGATAAAACAGGTCTTTGAGTTCCAATTCAATCGCGGTCCGAGTATCCGGCTGATCGGGGTCAATCCCCAGCACCGCATCGACAAATTTTGGCTTCGGCACGATTACGAACAATTCGTCCGAAGGTCCGCGCTCGGGATCTCGGATATAGTCATATACAGCCTGGCGCTGGGCTTCGGTGGGTAAGCCATACGGCACGTTGTTGTCGGCCATGATGATGACGCCTGCCGAGGTCGGGCCGCTGGGGTTGCGTACGCCCCAGGCACGGGTAATGCCGGGTATCGACAAGGCCCAGCGCTCATAATCGCTGGGTGCGCTGCCGCGTGGCGGATTCGCCAGACGCTGGCGCAAGCGATAAATTGCCTCGGGGTCGGTTTCCCTCTCGGTACCACCGGAGAAACCATCTGCGCCGACTACAAACTCGGCGTCGATGCCCGGTTCGGTTGCCAGTAGGGTCAACGTCGTCCCTGGTGCCAGATTGCCGCTTTTACCTGCCGTGGCGCAAACCAGTGACAATTGCAGCACACCATCCGCATCGACCACGCCATCGGCACGTAGCAAGAATTCCACGCCGGTCTCGGCTTGCAGCGTACCGCCCACTTTGAGCGGTGTAGACGGCACACCCGTGCCGTGCACGATGCCGCCAGATGGCGTGGCCTCCTTGCGCGGGATGCCGTATGCTTGCAGCCATTCGTCCAGGAATTCGCCGGCCGATTTGGTCGGGATCGCTTGTTTGGCAACAAAATCGCGCAAGTAGCGATAAGCGCCATAGATACCAACCGCTTGCACAAATGCCTGGGCCTCGGTATTGGAGCGCACCAGGGCGATATCGCTGGCCGACAAGGTGTTGCCGCTGGTGTCGGCATCGACCAAGGCTTGCTGCAGCAAGGTTGCCGCGTTCTGATGCAGTTCATCAATCGTCGGGATGTTCGGTTGCTGCGTTGCCATTAATTGCTCTTTCCAGTGTGATTACAACGATTTGCGTAACGTCGTGCCCCATAGCACGTCATAAATGGGCGTCTCGCCATCGTCCTGCCAGATTTGCGGCCGCAGTGCGAGACGGTCGGCGTTTTCTCCGGTCCACTGCGCTGTCACCGTGATGCGCTGGGCCAAGCCTTCGGCTACCATCCACTGCAGTGCTTCCCACGCCGCAAAGCGGGCTTCCTCCAATTTGTCGACCGTCGATTTAGTGAAATAGCAGGTCCACAGCAGAGACCCCCACGGATCGGGGGACTTGGCAAACTCATCGCCGCACCAGCCGCGACGATCTGTCTGACCGCGTGGCAGCACTGTGTCTCGGCCAGCACGCCGGTCGGAGAACAAAGAAATGATGACTGCTGTTTGTAAGGTGTCGTCCAGTCCCAGGGCGTACTCCTGCAGTACCACCGCGCCACGACCAGGAGCGGCGCACGGATTGCTGTAATCGTGGTGGGGAAATGACGACTGTTTGGAGACACGCTTGCATTGCCAGTCAAACGGCAATGCAAGCGTGTCACTTGCTGGTGGGGTGATGGTGCGGGTATCGATCATGGAGCCATGATCTAGGAAAGGCGGGATTAGCTAAAGGTGAAGCATTTCATAAGTGGCGACGATGCTATAGCGCGGGCAGGATGAAATTATCGCTGCCCGCGCTGACCTTATTTGACAGGACCACCAGATTGGTCGTTCCCGCGCTGAACACCATCGTGCGCGTGAGTGACCGAATCCACGCCGCCAAAAGTGCCGCCTTCACTGCCCTGCACATTTTTGGCCTGGATAATGGCACTCGGTGCTTCAATCAACGGCGTGTTAAATGCCGCCTTGGTTTTAGCATTAACGATATATTCATCACAATCAACGATGATTTTTTTGCCATCGGTCAGCGTGATGCGGTGCCCATCCTTGTGCCATACAGATACTTCATGCGCGGCCAATTGCGGCCGTTCGGCCAGGCGGTCCATGCGCAACACGACAACATGGCCATCGCATTCCACCGCCAGCCCCTGGCCATCTACCGGATTGGAGGCCAGGCCGTAGTCCTGGAAGCGTTCTACTGCGTCGCGGGCGTTGGAGTCGAATATCTCCACGCGCACAGTTTGAATTTGACCTTCTTTCAAGGCACGCATCCTGGCGCGCCGGATCATGGTTTGCTTACTCAAGATCTCTCCTCCTAATATTAAAACGTGGGCCTGTAATCTCTGGTTTCTTCTTGTCGCCTTTGCCGTGTTTGTTCTGGCGTGGCTTGATCGGCACAGTGTCATAGGCGTCGACCGGCCGCACCGTGATATTGCTAACATCACCTTCCTTGATGTCGCATTTGTTATTGATATCGGTGATTAGCCACAGATCCCCATTCAGACCGGCGATGTCGTCATAGATCGGCACCAGCGTATTGATTTCCCATGGCTTACCTTCCCAGGTCCAGCCCTCAAGCTGGTACTTCAAGCCATAAGCATGACCTCGCCGTACCCGCATGGTATGTTCGACCAGGCGTTTCATGTCCTCGGTCTCGGTATTGCCCTGGGCATCGATGATCAACGGCAGATAGCGCCGCATCTCCGGGTCGGTAACGCGGGCCTTTTGCTGTACCGCGTCCTCAAAATTGCCCGTCGATTTCTTCTGGCCATAACCAATATATTCGCTATGGCGCTGGGCATCTGTGCCGATGGACTCCATGCTGATCACGTTCTGACCGCGCACAATAGCACCGTGGCTTCTGGCTTTGCCAGCCTTGGTCAGCAACAGCTGGCCACGGGCATTGGTCGTCATCAGAACGCCGCGAATGCGGGCGGCGCGGGACAGCGTCGCCACGACGGTTTCGCAATGTTCAATCTTAAAATCCGACAGCGGCGCGCCCATATTCGTATCGGCCACCACCTCAATGCCGAATGGCGTGCATAAATCCCGTGCAATCTGGTCCAGATTGGCACTTTTCCACTGACCACCTTGATACATGGCCGAACAACCCACCAGGTCGCCAGTGCGGCTGCGGCCTTCGATCTTGAAACCGCAATCATCGCGCTTATAAAATGGTTCCGCCGCCAGCACAGTGCCGGTAACGACCAAGGTTTCATTGACTAATACCTTGATATCGTCCTGGCGTTGGATATCCGGTGGACTGCCGGGCACGAACGTGACCGGAATAGTAAAACGGCTGCTGATATTCTCTATCGACCGCTCAATGCTTGACTCGATCCAGCCCTCGTAATTGCGTCCGTTGACGGTGACGACCACCTTGGCCTGGTCTTTGGTATAACGTTGCATGTCAGTTATCCTGGTTGTGTTTGATGACGCGCAATGGGGTATTTGGCGGAACCAGCAAGGGATGGCGGATATGCGGATTCATTCGCAAAATTTCATCCATCCATTGCACCGTGCCGAACAGCCGATAGCTGATATACAGCGCTGGTTGCCAACTCTGCGGCGTGTAATTCGTAATCCGTGCCAATCCCTTTGAGCGCTCCTGTAAATCCGCCAATACGGCTGTATGCAAGCGCATGAGTACGCCATGATCGGCGACACTCAGGCGCAGCAAGCGCGATAACTGCTGATTAAAGTCCTGTCGTAACGCTGCAGCCTGGTCGATATTGTCCAGTTCTATCTGGGCGACTGCTTCGGCAGCGGCCACCGTCGCCAAACCTTCAAACAGCACGGCCAAGCGGGTAAACAGTTCGGCCTCGCGTTGGCGTGCCTCGGTCGCATATGGCGTGTAAGGGGGTGTTAGCGCTCGTGCCAGTTGCACGTTGGCGTCTGTTACGGGCGGCACACCACTGGTTTTATAGGCGTTGGCCACCGACTGACTGGACGATATCGGCCACAGATTGCGCATCTGCCCGAATATGGCGGTGGCCTGCGAAGTCGGGAGATTCTGCGGCACGCGCATGATAGAACCGACCGTATTGCCCAACACACCGGATATGCCAAGCAGCTCATTGCTGGGACTGATGATGAACTGCTGCACCAGGTTGTCGTAATAGTTGACGCCGCTATTGACGGTAGAGATGACGGACCATGCCGCATCCAGGGCACCGCGTAGGCCGTTGCGTAGATTATCCAGCGACCAGCCTGGCAGGCCGTCTATCTTGAACTGATCGGTAAAAGTGTCGATGACAGATTTCTTGGCCTCGGCATTGGCCTCTTCCAGTGCCTCTGTGGTGTTTTGTGTGCCGGTTGGATAGCGGCGTTCTTCTCCGCGCACGAAATTGAGTTCCAGGCGTGCTATGCCGCCTTCACTGGCAGGCGCTTCCTTGACCGTATATTTTCCGTGGTAATAGCACCGGATGCTGCCTTGCGTGGGATGGATCAGGATGCCGTCGCCTTGTAGCACTTCACGCAGTGCGTCCAATTGCTGCAGGTAGTCGTCACCGATCACGTAAGCCGAAAATTTAAACTCTTCGGCTGTCGCACCCATGGAAAACACTGTCGGCAAGTCCTGGAACGGATAGTCGCGCAATACCGTATTCTGTCCTGCAGTCGTATCGACAGTATCAACCTGGAACGGCACGCCGCGCCAGCTTGCCTGCCGCAGTTGTTTCAGCCATTCGATATCCATCTTAAAAGCCTCCTGGGTTGGTGTTGCCAAGGTCCATATGGACGCCATTGAATTGCTGCAAAACGGTGAGATTGCTCTCTACTCGGCTGTCGGTGACGGTCAGACCTATGCGTAAACGGCCCTCTTTGAGGTCGACCTCGGTCTTCTGCAAGGGAATTTCGCTGATAGCCTTGTAGGCGGCATCGGGTTGTAGTGCCGGATGGTCCGAGTAATGCGGCCGGTTTAAACGATCACCGAGAGAGGTAGCGCCCAACCAACCCAGGCCGCCGCCAACAAGGCCACCAATAGCGGTGCCTGCGGGGCCACCGAGAGTACCGACAGCAGCCCCGACTTTTGCGCCACTCCAGGCACCGGCAGCACCGGCGGCGGTGCGCCCCACAGCGTTGGCTTTTTCAGCAGCGCTTTTATCGCTATCGGTTAAAGCTGATCCGACCTCGTAGGCGGACATCGCAACTGGGGCCATCCATCCCAGTTTGCGAAGCAATCCGGCATTACGGGCAACAAACCCACCGGCCTTGCCCGCCTTTCCGCCTTTTCCAGAACCGCCAGGGGCATCGGGTAAGCCGCCCAAGCCCGCAGTCATGTTGGTGACACGCACCGGCACCCCTGGGCCGGTAGCTTTGCCGCTAAGTAGCTTCAGAATGCCGCTACCCATCATCGCGGCTTTGAAGATGGCAAATGCCGACACTACCCCGAAAGCACCTGTGGTAACACCAGGATAGGTCGCAGCCAATTGCGTCGCTCCGGTGATCATGCTTTGTATAGCTGGCTCGACTTTTTCAAAAACGTTGCTGGAGGCAATTTCCACTTCAGTCCGTGCCCTTTTTGCTTTCGAGACAGTGGTTTCCTTGTTGCGGTTGAACCATTCATCAGATTGCTGGCCGTTATCTTTATTCGTCTCGTTGCGAATGCTTTTAACCGTTTCCTTCTCAACCAATGACGTAACTAGTGCGTTGCGGGTTTTTCGATCTGTAAAAATTTCACCAATAACGCTACCCTTCATACGATCGATCATCTTATTAATGATGGCTTCTTTAACTAGTTCATCAGTTTCAGCCGCAGCTTTGATTTTGAGTTCGGCATACTGTTGATCTTTCAACAGCGCCTCTTCCATGTATTGCATTGATGCAGCAAGGCGCGATAGCCCTTGATCCATTTTCTCGCTCACATCTTTATCGTATGTGTAACCACGCTCTCGAAATTTTTCATTAGTCTCTGGAGCCGCTAGTCGTGACGCCAGCATGCGTACGTTCATAGCGGCAATGCCGGCATCGCCACCA
This sequence comes from Collimonas antrihumi, assembly GCF_018304965.1. Taxonomy (GTDB): domain Bacteria; phylum Pseudomonadota; class Gammaproteobacteria; order Burkholderiales; family Burkholderiaceae_D; genus Collimonas; species Collimonas antrihumi. The sequence goes on along the minus strand of NZ_JAGQED010000008.1, from coordinate 83,863 downwards.
GCCCCTTTAAATGCACCCTGCATGTAGGTGATAACCTCATTAAAGTCATCAATTCCTGCCATGCCTAAGTCTTTATTGAGGTCTGCCAACAACTGAGGGAGCACTTTTACCTGCTCTTTAAAATCGAACCCTCCCATCTGTCCGGCGAGATTCGCTTTTGACAACGCGGCGTAAATTTGATCAGGCTGCAGCAAGAAACTCTTAATAGCCGCAATGGCTACGGCAGTCACTTCAGCAACAGACGAACCGGTGGCAGTGGCAGTTTTTTGGATGCTGTTTTGCATGATTTCCGCATCTGTACTGGACATTGCCGAAGTGGTCCTGACCAACTCTGCACGCATGGCGCGTACTTCATCAATGCTTCCGAAATAGTCCAGGGCAGTCTTATTGGTTGATTCTTTGATTCTTTTCTCAAGCAATTTATAGTCTTCGGATGTACTGCCGCGCCCCTCGGCATTTGCATCCATCGTCAATTGGTTGGCGCGGATAGCTGGTGCCTTTGCGATTGCGCCGGTCGTTACAGCGCCAGCGATTACCCCTGCGCCAACACCTGCAGCCACTTCGCTGCCTTTATTGATCGCTTCGCCCATCTTCTTCGCCTGTTCACGTACTGTCTCCATGCGCCGCCCCAGGCTCATCAGATACATATTGGTGCGCTGAATCGATGTGCCGGTGCCGAGCCGGTCTATTTCGCGCTGAAGCCGCTTGGCAGATTCACCGGTCCTGTCCAGTACTACGGAAGCTCGGCGCATTTCGCGCTCAAGCCTGGCAATCTCCGTTTTCTTGCCGACTGCCGACATGGTTTTGTCAGTCTTGGCAGCGACTTTGTCGGTTTCGTTCATTGCCTTGTTCTGGCGCTTGCTGGCTTGCTCGAACGCCTTGGCATTGGCGGCGGCGTTCTTGGCGATATTGGAAGCCAGGCTGATGTGATACCGCAGAGTGAGATTACCCATTATTTGTTCCTCGCTCGGTTGGCGTCGCCGATCTGTTTAATCCACAGCATCAGCAGGCTTTTAGGTGTTTGTCGCAGTGAAGTCGGTGAGCATTGCTGGGCCAGGCTGGTCTTGGTCGCGATCAGCTCCCACTGCAGCAGCCTGGCCCTCGGCTCGCGGGCCGATTTGTCCCGTTGTGGTGTTGGTGGTTCCGGCAAATATCTGGTCGAACTCTGCCTCGGTGATCAAGCCATAGCGCAATTGCGCGGCCATCGACACGACCAGGCAGCGCTCTTCAATTCGTTGCAGATCGTAGGTAGTCAGGCGTCCGAACATCTCCAAGTCCAGCACGTCCTGGCCGATATCATCCAGGCCGCTACAAGTGAATTTTTCGACATGGCGCATGGTCAAGGCCGTGCGATACAGATCATCGGACACCAGCAAGGTCGGCTTGCCGTTGATGGTTTTGATGCGTTCTGCCAGTTGTACGGCGGTCAGTTCGTCGTTGACATTGGTTTCACGCAGATGCACGGTTTTGTACTTGACCGGCTTGCCGCCGACATTGGACGGCAGGCCGTCAAGTAATTGCAGAATAAAAATTGAGTCATTCATAGGGTTTCTCCAGCGATCAAATTAAAGAAAATGCCGGATCGCATTGACCGGCACAAAGGGAAAGGCAACGCCCTGGGCGCTTAGGGCGCGGCGGCTATAACCACTGAAACGGCGACAGGCAGTTAAAGTCGATATCGACAGAGCCGTTGCCGATTTCGCCCATCGACTTGATGCGGCATTTGCCAGCACGTACCCGCTTGCCGGTGTGCAGGTTGGTCAATACAATCTGTGCTTCGCATATCTGGGCAAACTTATCGGGTGTGACGCCGCCCATAAACAACAGCTTGGCCTTGATCACACGCGGCACGCGCTTGCGGCTTGTGCCATCGTCACCGACGGAGGCAGGGACTACCTCAGTCTCAAAACCCATGGCCCCCTCAATCGTGGCGCTACTGTCTTCAATGGCAATCGATTCGCCGTCAATGGTGAGTGTGTCCACTCTGAATAATTCGCTATTACATCCAGCCATGATGATTCCTTTCGCGATGGCGTGTTAGGTGGGTATGGGGCGCTGGCCTGGCCGTCAAACGTGCCCAGCGGCGAACTGGCTGGTGATTTCGGTCTGGTAGTGCTGGGTAATCAATACCGGACTATCAACCACTTTGACCTTGCCGTTCGGCGCATCGACTTCAATCATCAGCGTGTCCTTGTAATACGCCATGTTGGTAAATAGTCCTGCGTCAATAAACTGCTGGTAGTTGTTGAGCATGATGTCGTTCATCAAATCCACCGTCATGATCTTTTGCCCTGGGATGGGTTCGATCTGGTACTCGTCCAGCTTGAATCCGCGATACCGGATCTGCATCTCGGTGACGGTGAACCAGCGGTAGTAGCTCAAGGTTTTGACCCAGTTCAGATTGCGCCAGCTCGGATCAACAGCGCCGCTCGGATGCTTGGTGTAGTTGGTCACCATGCGCAGCAGGTTGGCCGTGCCATCGTCGGCCACTTCCAGCACCGAGCCGCCGGCATTCAACAGGTTGTTTTTCTGGGTCATGTCTTCGAAGTCGTCTTCCTTAGCTGCTGCCTTGTAGCCGACCAGTTGCACGCCCGTGAACGGCACGGCCGGATCGATGGCGCAGTGGCTCTCAATGGCTGCGGCTGCCATGGCGGCGGTTTCCCACGGGCTGGAACGATCTGCGGTGACGCAAATGGTATGGAACAGCAGGCTGTTGCGCGGCGTCAGCCAGGTCGTGACCTGCCCCTCGGTGCCACGCATGACGGTCACTACCTGCCCATCCTGCATATTGTCGTAGCCCCAGCGCGCCTCCATTTCCAGTTCCAACATGCCGATATTGGTGCTGTCGGTATAAGGCATGGCAATCTCTGTGGCGCGGTAGCCCTTCATGGCGACGATGGCAGGGGTAATGTCGGGATTGACGGCACCGCCTGCCATTGGCGTCACTGTCACGCTCAAGCCTTGCGGCAGCAGATCGTCCTGGGCGAACACCGTGCGCAAATCGATATCATTGCCGGTGGCGCCGCCCCATTTGCAGGTCAGCACAATTTCTCCATCCGGCGTTCCTTCCGTAGCAGTGACCGGCAGTTTTACGGCGGCGTTGATGGCGTTGATCAGCTTGGTTGTCAGGGACTGTACTGTGTCGTTCACGGCGACGCCAACCCGTACGCGCTCACCACCGATATAGAGCGGCAGCTCGCCCGACGCATGCGCCGCATCAAGCAACAGCGTGACCTTGCCGGTGGCTGCTACTGCCGTGTCGTCATCCGGCAGGATGATCACGTCGATAGGCATGCCTAGGGCTGCATTGGCTCGGGCACCGCGCCACATGGCAAGCAGCATCGAACCTTCGCCGAGCGTGCCGATGGCGTCGCTCTCGGTGCTGATGCGGTGGCGACGGTTGAGATTGAGGGTGGCCGGTGGTTTGGCCTGGCCGATCAGCAACACACAGCGCGGCATGCCACGCAGATTGCGGATCGCATTAGACGCGTCGAATTTGTGGGCCACAAAGGGCATCAGGAAATTCAGGGAGAGTAAATTTGGAATCATGGAATCCACCTATAAAATTGCTGCAAAGTCGGTTTAAAGGGTATTTGGCAGAGCTATACAGCGGTCTATTTCTTGCCCGTCGCTGGTAGCAGATCGCCGTCGCGCAATAGTTTTAAGATGCGCAGATCGACAGTCACTGCGACAGCGTCTTTCTCGCTGAAATAATCTCCCGCTTCGTTGTTGGGAACCGTGCGGTCAGCGCCAGCCCGCACACTGATGATTTCGCCCAGGCGTGGCGTCTTGGCGACGGGTGTAACATCGGTAGTAGCAACGATGTCGGGTGTTGCATTAGTTGTCTTGGCCATCTTTCATCTCCAATTCATGGGTAACGGTAATTTCTTTCGGTGCCGGATCAAGCGCGGAATCGGCGTTTGTACTGGCGGTTGAATGCACTGCAATGGTCTCCAGGTCAGGGCGTGGCAGAACCGGCGGTTTCATTTCAATTTCCTGCCACCAGTCCACCATCCAAAGCGCCAATCCTTTTTTGTCTATGCTGCGGCTGTAGAGATTTTCGGCACCGATGTTCTCGGTCTTACCGGCGCACATGTCCGGTTTCCAGTCGGAGAACAGGGATGTCAGCACGTCAGCGCGGAGCATCGCCTCCCGCATGCGGGAATCCCGCTTTACATCCTTGGTAGCGATGAAAATCGCCATGCGGCCGCGCCAGATATGTTTGCCGCCCAGGTAGTTTCCTCGGTCGACTTTCTGCCAGCCCAGGCACGAAACAAAGGCCGCCGGTGCCGTAAAGCTCTTGAAGTCCATCTCTTCGGCGCTAAACTGGCCACCGTAGTCTTCAACCTGCTTAAACAGCGCGGCGGTGTGCTGTGTGATGCGGTCCTTAATCGCATCCAGTAACCTGGCGCTATTGGTGTCGTTCATTCCAGACCTCGTAGTTCATTCATCATCAGATCGCCTATCCATATCTCATCTGCATCGTTGATGCCCAGCACAGGTCGCGCGTCGATCTTGGTTTTACCGCCGCGCCCAGCGTTACCGCCGAAGTGATGAATGCGGGCATACGCGGAATTGCTGCCGACCTCGACGCCGTCGCTGGTGACGTTGTAGACATAACTTTTGTACAGCAGCCGTCTGCGTATCAGGGTCTGGCCGCCGCGTTCCTTAGCCGCGGCCGATTGCTTCATGGCGCTGCCGTCCCAGAGTCGCTGCTGATCGAAACGATCCTGAATCTGCCCCACCAGGTATTCGCCGATGTTTTCTTTCAGGCCGCTCAGATCGGCATGCGCCAGGCGCTGCAAATGCTGCTGCAAGGCGGCATCGCCGAAATCCCACTGGATGGAGGTGCCGTTCACTTCCTGCGCCCCCACTGGCCGCGATCAAAGGCATCCCAGTTATAGGCACTGGACAACTTGCCGGACATTACGCCGCCGCTGCCTTTCTGTTCAGCCACCAGGCGCACAGTGCGGTTGGCTACATCGCGCAGCCAGCTAATCCAGCGCTTGCAGCGTTTCTCGGTGCCCTCGGTGGCGTTGTCGTCGTCATCCATCAACTGGCAACGGGTCAACTCCAGGCAACAGGTTTTGATGGGTGCCGCCGCGATCTGCTGCGCCGTGAGCGGCAACGGCGCAGCGCTCATCAAATAGCCATCCATCCAGTTGGCCGCCTCGATAATCGCATCGTCCAGGCGCTTGGCGGCGGCAATGGCTTGCTGCTGCTCTTCCTCTGAACGTCCATCGGAGAACTTGCCCTCTAATGCTTCCTGCAGCAGTTCTTCAGTCAACAGCGGCAATTCATCACGCAGCAGATGGCACGTTTCTTCCTGGCCGAATTCCTGGATAAACTGGGCCGCTGTCGCATAAGTAAGACGTGCGGCTGTCATTGCTTTGCTGTCGCCTTCTTAGGCGCGACCTTTGCTGTCGCCTTCTGAGGCGTGACGACAGGTGCTTTGGCTGGCGTTGACGCAACTGGCGGCGCTGTCTCTGTTGGCGCATCCGCTGCGGGTGTGAGCGTGTTTTCTTCGGCTGCATCCAGCTTGTCGATAGAGTCCGTCGCATCTGCGATCAGCAGACCGGATTTAATGAGGTCATCAACATCCATGCCATCGCCAATCGCTACGCTGTCGCCAGTGATAAAGCTGCGGCCATTTATGCGGAGATTGGCCGTTACCGTGTAGTTGGTTTTCATAGTGATTCCTGCGTTGATCTGTTGCACTGGTTGGGCGGGGCAAGACGTTTGCTTGCCCCGCCGATGGTTAGCGCGGTGTAATCACATCCTTGAGGAAATAGCCCAGCGACGGGGCGCAAATCACTTCCTTGACGCTTTCGCCGATGCGGACACGACGGCCACCAGTCAGGCCGATATTGCGGTCGTCCCAGGAACTGCCAAAGCGCGTACCGGTCTGTGCCGTAAAACCGAAAGTGACGTTTGCACCATCGACCACGCCGGAAATCTTGGCGGCGGTTTCGTCCTGATAGATCGCCGAGATACCACCAGACCAGCACAGTTTCAGTTTTGCGGCGGTGCCTGGCTTGGCGGTGTTGACCAGGGAGCGACCAACCAGAATTTGCTTAATTTCCAGCAATTCGGCCACGGCTTCCTTCGATACAGCGCCTTTAATGCCGCTATTGCGTTGCACCGCGCTGACGATGGCAGGATGAGTGCGCAGAGCGCGCCATTCCGCTTGGCCCATCGTGATCATGTTGGGGCGCAAGATGGTGCGGTCCAATACATCCAGCAGATGATTCAACGGATCGCTATCGGGATTGTCGAAGCGGTCGGTGGCGCCGACGACTTCGCTGTTGTCGCCATAGGTATCCTGGTCAAAGACCTTGCGGGCCGTGCGTACTTCGCGGTCCAGCAGCACCAGGCCGGTCAGCCACTGCGCTGTCAGAACTTCCAAATTGGTGTTGTCTGGCGCATCGCGGACGTCGGCGAACGGCAGCGGATGTTCCAGGCCGAAGTCTTCAGTAGATTCCGTTTTCATTTCGCCATGGAATTCGACCTCGTTGACCTGGGAGCGACGGCCAACCTTGGTATCGGGCACGGTAAAGAATTGCGCCGTTTCAAATTCTTGGTACTTAAAGCTGCTCTTGCCCAGGGGCGTGGTGCGTGGCAATACCAGGTCGGCAATCAGTTCATTGTTGCTGATCGCGATCGCAATGGCGGTTAATTGCGGATCTTGTGGAAATGGGCTGTCCATCGTGATAAGTCCTTAAAATGGGTGAGTGAATGTTCTGATCTTGCGTGCAGAGATGCGTTAGCGCAGCAGCACCGATCCCAGTTCGCCAGCCAGGCCGGTTTGCAACGCCTGGCCGCATACTGCATCGCCGTCTTCGGCCAGGACCGCGTGGCCGTTCGCGTCGCTCTTGACCGGTTCGCCTCGGGTGAGATTGCCGCCGTAGATCACGGGGGTGATTTGAGTGAGAACAACATCAACGCGTCCGCCGTCCGCTGCACCGACATCAGCGGTAACGCCCAGCACCAACCCAGTGCCGTTGGCGGTGGCGACTTGGGTATCGTCCTCGCCGACCGTCACCAGAGAGGCAAAGGTATGGGCGGCAATAACGCCTACAGCGGTATAGTTGGCGATCAAGCCTGGCTTGTTGTTCATGTCTTGCTCCTGTATGTGAAATTGAAGTAACGGTTATCGAAGGCCGTCTGCGAACTACGCTGCGGTGACTTTTGCCAGCGCATCGGCATACGACACCGTGCCGTGGGTTGCCATGTACTCGCGGATGTCGGCGGCGATTTCTTCCGGCCGCTTGGCTCCGGTTTGAAGGGTGTCACCAGCACCACCCTGGGGACCCAGCTTGATCTTGGCCGGTTGCGCTGCCATGAAGTCGGCAAACCATTCCGGACCAGTTTTCTTGGCAGGCTTGCCGTCATTGGCCGAGAATTCAAACGTCTGTGGCGCGGTTTCCAGCGCCTGCATGAATTCCGACAGACCACCGGCCTCGGCAGGCAGTACCTTGCCGTCCTTTTTCCATTGCTCAATCTGGCCGGTGATGCGTTCGGTACGACGTTCCGCTTCCAGAGCGTTGGCGCGATTTGTCGCTTCGGTCAATTGCTGGCTGGCCTGCTGGGTGGCCTCGGTTCGGGCCGCCGCTGTCGCGGCATCCATTTGTTCCTGGGTAAATTGCATGGCATCTGCTCCTGTTGAGAAAGTGGGCGCACCTGAGTTGTCGCGACCGACGTCATCGGCAGCGTCTTCGATGCTGGTGATTTGATAATTTGGAATGAGGCGGTCTGCTTCTTCCTGGCCCTTTTCGGCGATCAGGTATTCGCGCAGGCCGCGAAACAGGCGGGCACAATTTTCTAACGCCCAGCTCGCACTGGATACAGCAGAAGATGCAAACTCCATCGTTTCGCCATCGGCAGAGAACTGGATTGGCGTCAGGCCGTCAATGGCAGGGGCTGCTGCACCAAGCCAGCCGACATGCCGCAGGCGAAAGCCGTGTTCCTTGTCTTTGACCAGGGAGACGGAGCGATTGCGATATGCGCCGGTTTGCACCCCGGCCTCGAAGGCCGGATGGATATCCTTGAACTTGACGAACAGCAGATCGCCTTCGCGCTTCACATCTTCGGTCCAGGCATAGGCCGGATCGTTATGCTTGGGATGCCCCAATACCGCAGGCGCAGCGCCGAGTTGATGATTGACGACGATCTGATCCAGGTCGGCCTGGGTGAACGTGCAGACGTTGCCCTTGGCGTCGGTATTCGTGCCTGCTTTGAATACTTCGATCCAGCGATTGCGTAAGGTCGGTTTTGGGGTGTTTTGTGTAGGGTCCATGCTGCGCAGTGTGCGCGAGACGGATCACAAAATCATGGTGAAGTATTTCACAAGTTGGAAGAGTTCTTAAAACGCGCTGTAAGCGGTTTTGCATCACAACCTTGCCGCTGCTAGCAACTCGGGAGCGGTTGCGGTTTTTAAAGCGGTTCTGATCGTTTTTAAATCGGGTATGGGATATTGGAGAGGGTCGGTTAGAACAATGTACCGTTCATCGGCGCATCTTCTTCGGCCAGCACCTGGAATACGCGGCGCATCGAATAACCGACCTTGATAGCGATGTCATCGATTTGCATATTCTGCTGGTAGCGCATTTCCCGTATCAAGGCGTGTTTGATCTGGCGCACGACAGCGTCATTTTTGACCAGGGTGATGGTCTCGCCAGAGTACCGGTAGACCAGCTTGGCAAACGCGATGCCGCCGATATGGTCTAGCAATGGATGGGCTGGATCGACTTTGCCTGGAACGCAGATATACGCCCCGCCGCGCCATTCAATCAGGCGCAACGCTGCCTCTTCGCCGATGCACTCAATCAGGGTGCGTAGCGATTCTGGCAGTTTTAGCGGATTGTGGATGCGGGTGTCCATGTTATGGCTTGGTTTTTTCCTGGGGTTGGTTCGCCATGACGCGGCGCTCCCATTTTTTAAGGGCTTCGATCAGTTCGGACAATTGCTGGCCACTGGCAAAGCGCAAAGCCGACATGGCAGGCTGCTGACGCTTGCACCAGGCCTCCAAGGCGGCGCGCTCACGCACACGCACCGCGCCTGCAGTGGCCAAGGCGTTCCACAACGCTTCCAGCTTGTGAATCTGCGGATCGCGCCAGGCAGTCTCGCTGGGGCGTTCTTTGCCGGTGGCAAGCAACAGCGCATTCAATCGACCATGGGCCGATTTGCGCTTTGTCGCTGTCAACTCGGTGGCCGAAGCCACACCGAACTGATCGTTCAGCCAGTCCTTGTACTGCTCTTCGGTCATGCCAGCTTTGATCGCTTTGTAGCGGATTACCTGGCAATCGCGTTTGACGGGATCGGTGGAGAGGGCCATATTAAGCCTCGGCCTGCAGTTGCTCACACTGTGAAAGCGGCGCGCATGCGACAGAAACATCGCCAACAAAATCAAAATTCTCGACACTAATCAGTTTGATTCCTTCTGATCCATCGAGTTTTGGCCAGCCCTCCATGCCATCAACGGAAAAGGCGTGTAGCGCGCCCAACGGGTTGATCATATGTTCCAGTAACGCGCTACGGCAAAGTAACGTCATGACTGCTTTTACTACGTCGCCATCGCTTTCTTTGAGACGCCAATCTGCGGCGTACCAAAACTCATTGATCTGTGTGCACAAAGCGATCATCTTGTCGCTAGTCGGCTCCAACACATCTACCACTACATCGCTATAGGTGTCGTCATACGTCATCGTAAATCTGATCCATTGATCCATGGTGTTTTCTCTTCTATAAAGTGCCAAAACGCGGGATTGTCGCTGCTCATCAGTGCCAGGGCGCGACGCCTGGCAGACTGCCCGACTGGGCAGTTTCGCAAGATTTAGGACAAGGCGTTTTTCAAGGCTGTGGCGGCGCTAAATTTCGGGGCGCGTTTAGCTGCAATCTGTAATTCCTCGCCGGTAGCCGGATTGCGGCCAATACGTGCAGCCCGCTCAGAGACAGAGAATTTACCCAGGCCAGGCAACATCACGTCGTTGCCAGCGGCAAGTTCGGCGGCCACCGTGGCGATCAATGCGTCGACCACCTTGTTGGCTGCGGTGGCGGTGGTTTCGGCTTGTACCGCGATATGTTTAATCAGTTCTGCTTTGTTCATTGTGACTCCGTAAGTAATGGATAAAGATAAAGGTGACCCGTATCGTGGGTCAGCCGGATTGTTCACACAGGAAGGAGTCCAGGCACAATCTGCCGCTGTTTCATGACCACGCCACCGTCGGCTGGGCGGACCACCTGACTACACTGATGCCATGTCCAGGCTGATGGCAACGTATTGGTCGCTATCTTCCACGCGCTCATAAAAGCGGATATAGGTTTTGGTGCCGATCACCTGGACCGATTCGCTGATGGCCGTCATGGCTTGCTGCCACTTGCCATCTTCGATATTCAACCGACGCAGGGCCAGCACACGCCCAGTGTTGATATTTCCCTCCTTGTCGGTCTCAAAGGCTTGCTGTACCAGCATCTGGATTTTGGGATCGCTACCGGCAGACCATTCATTGATGCATTCGTCGACCAATTCCTTGGCCGCCTGCAGCCGCTCGTCGAACGTGACGTTTTCGGCCTTGGCAATCTGAATTTTGTATTGGCCGTCAAAGCTGGCGAGAGTGACATTACCCTTGTTCCCACCGACCTTGGCGTTGTAGTGTTCGGCGCTCATTGATACAAAAGCATTGGCGTCGGCAAAGGCCGTTTTCTTGAAACTGGCTAGATTGCCCTGGAGCGTACGCGCCGCGCTGATCAGTTCTCGCACAATGTCGTCGCGGGCCAGATCGATCGGCTTGATCAATTCGAGCGGTACCAGATGGCCCCGCGCATCTTTCTTGTAACCTGCTGGTACGGCGGTTTGTTGTGTGTTGTTTTGCATGTTGTGACTCCTAATGTGAATGAACTTTCAAACCTGTTGTGAAGACGTGGCGCTATGGGTCTTTCGGCTTGCGCACTATCGCCAGGGCGTCCCTGACGCTTTGCGGCATCTCGCTTTTCTGGAGCCCGGCATTGAGCATTACCGGACCGGCGCTGCTTGTGCTGGTCACGGCTTGCCGCGATGGCGACAATCCGGCACCAGCAACACCGGCGCGCTGGTCTTCCAGGCGTTGCTCTTTCTTGCCCTCGTCCCGCGTAGCGAAACCGACCAGCACCTCATACAGATAGCCGTGGCTCTTGAGCGGCAGCCGCAGTTGCCCCGCATCGCGTTGCGCCAGCACCTGCTCAAAGGCCATTTGCCAGTAAGTGATGGGACAAGCCCAGCTGCGGCCATTACGTTCTATCTGCGCCGCACTAATCCCTGGCACCAGCTCCAGAATCAGGGCTGCCATACGGCGATGATTCATTTGACTTTTCTCAGGCGCAAACAGACCGACGTAACGCAGCAGCGGCTTAATAAACGTCTTGCCCGCCGGATGCGCCGCGACAATCGCCGCCAGGGCTTCGCGTGGCGCGTCGTCTGTCAGCAACAAATCGAAGCTCATCACGGCGCGACAGTTAGGACAGGAAACGGTAGGCAATGGCATGGCGAGTTATTCCTCTTTCTCGGTCATTGTGTCCACGAACTTCAAGGTGCGATCGAGGCGCCTTGCGCTGACACCGTGGGCCATGGCAATCACCAATACCGGTTCACCATCATTGTCGGTAAACGTCATGTTGTGGTAACCAGCGCCGAGCGCAGTCATGGCTTGACACACTTCACCAACGGTCAAGGTGGCGCACTCTTCAATATTGGCTAACTTCGTTATGAGTTGATCGTGATTCATGCTGTTTCCCTATTCGTAAAGTTAACCGCGGATAAGCGCGGAACGGATGGCGGTGCGTTTGGCCGCCAGGCGGTTGGTAATTTTTTCGTGGACATTGCGTACTTCCTGCAAACCGTCCTCATAGGCGCGTTCTTGCTCGTTCAATACCGCATCGATTGCTTCCTGCCGCTTGATCAGCCATTGCAGGCGGAATTCGCGCCATTTGCGTTTCAGTTGTTGAATGATGTGCATCATGGTTTCTCCTGTTTGGACGTGTTGAAGATGGATCAAGCAGCGCGGCGCGGTGGCAGGAACAGGACTTTTTCTGCCGTCTTGTCGATGACCTCGGCGGAAATGTCGTATTTGGACAACGCGTAATCGCGCAGCGCCGGAATCATGTTCTCAACCAGCATCCGCACGGACCCCTGGCAGTAATGCCACAACGCGTCCAGCACTTCGCCGGACAATTCGCCCTGGTCAGCCAGCGCGGCCTGGGCAATCGCATCGACATCGTTTCGCTCGACGCGTTGAATGGCACTAGGCCAAAAGCCGACTCGGCTGCGGATTTGATCGAACTGCCCACGTGCTGGTTTGATCAACTGCATCAGGCGCTCGGTGCCAGCTAGTACGATGCCGACATTAGCCTTGTCACGAATACGGCGCAGGTAATGCAGACATTGCGGCATCATGGTTTCGGCCTCATCAATGATCAGCAGGCGAGTACTGTCGGCCAGGGCTTCCACTACGGCGCTGAACTTCTTGTCCATCGAATTAGGACAAGGTGCGCCCAGGGCCGACAGTAGTTCCGTCAGCAATACACCGGCTGTCATATTCGGATTGGCTTCGATGACCGTGGTGTGTTCGTTGTCCTGTTGATACTGCTTTAGGGCGGCGGTCTTGCCTACACCAACGGATCCAACCAGCACGCCGAAGTTGGCATATTTTCGGGCACGGTCACACACCAGGCGCGCCATCTGATAGACCGATGTCGGCACGAACGGTACGGTAGCAATGGAGGCGCGATTGTCGTGCGCTTCAATAGCGGCCTGCATTTCACGCAACTGTTTGCTAGGCAAGGTCGGATATTTACCGCCCAGGATCTGCGACACCGTCGATGGCGACATCCTCGACAAACGTGCCAGCCAGCTTTGCGTCATCGCGTTGTCATTGAGCCAGTGGACAATCTGTCCGACAGTTGCTTGGTGGTCTTCGTCGTAGTTGTCCGGCCAGGTTACTGGCACGGATAACGGTGCTGCTTGTTTGGTTGCTGGCTTAGCCATTAGTCGTCTCCCAAAAGATTGAGTACTATTTCGTCGTTACGTTTTTTGTTGCAGCTTCTATCTGCCAGGCGCGGCGCGGATGTCATGGAGGCCAACCCTTGGAGCTGGGCATCTACCGTGATGCAGTCCTGTGCCCTGGCAAGCGCTTCATCATGTTTTTGCGCAATGCGCGTTACCTGACCGCTCAGTCGCTTGGTGCGCATTTCCTCCAGGCGGGAGGCATCAACAATGCCGCGTGTTTCCTGCAGTTGCGCGGCGCAGATGAAGCGGCCTGACGATTCAAACAGCCATACCTGTTGATCGTTATGCAGGTCGTATTCAATGTGAATATCCGTGCCTTGCTCATACAGACTCAGGGATTCATGCCAGTAAATGCGCTTGTGCAGTTCGACAATGTGGCGCTTCTGAATCTTCCGAATCTCGCGAGGCCGGATGATCGCTTCGGTAGGCAGTTCCACCGAGACCTTTTGTAAGTCGGCCCATACCTGGGCGGGTGTCTTGCCGTCCAAGGCTGGCATCGGTGTATGGTTGTATTCGTCAATGAAGTTCGCCAAGCTCTGTTCGTAGTCCTTGAGCGATGGCACTTTCCGCTTGCCGTTCTTGATGTCTACGCTGAGCCGACGATTGACTTCCTGCGCCATGTCGCCACCGCAATAGACCATGCCGCCGTAAAAGAACTTGTCATGGTGTTCGCGCACTGTGCGGAACCACCGCTCTATCCAGCCCTTGCCATGCGGATTGCCAGGCAATGCCGCAATCACCGACATCGAAAAGCGTGCATAGAACCCCGTGGTTTCGTGGTTCATCAACTTGCCGCGATAGCCAGCGCCGCGATCCAGGTACAGTGCGGCGGGTACATGATCATGTGTGACCATGGATGAAGACAGCGCAAACAACGTCGATAGCGCCGATTCAGCCTCACTCAAATACCAGCCGGTGATATAAGCAGACCGGATATCAATAAACGCGGTCAATTCAGGCCGATATAAGCCACCCGTATTGGGGTGCGCCACGTAGCAATCAATGGTGTGACCGTCGCCTGCATATACCTCGCCGACCTCAAGACTGGTGCGGTCACGTTGTTTCCAGATACTGCGTTGTAGCTTGTGCAGATTGCGCCCGACACGTTGCGGCGAATTCTGTCCCAGGGTGGCGGGTAACGATTTCAGGTAGCGCTTTACTCGCGAATCCGTCGCTGTCTCGAAACCTTCTTTACGCAATTTCAACGCCACTGCTGCATAGCTCGGTTTGCTTGGCAGGTTAAACAGGGCTGTCGCCTGCGCCTCCCAGCCTGCATCCTTGCGCACCCGCCCGGTGTGCTTGGTCAACAATCCCGTCTTGCCATCGCGCTTGTAGGCAGCTATCCAGCGCTTGATAGTTGGCATGGAAATGATTTTTCTGGCATCGCTGGCAAGCTGTGCGGTCAGCAAACGCTGTTCCGTGTCCAGGTTGCCGACGACGATCTTCACAGCCAGCAGTTCCGCCGCATGGTTCAGGGACGCGCCTTGATCCATCAGGGCCAGCGCAGGAGCAATTAATTGATGCCGCCATTGCGCGACGCGGCGTTGATCTTCCGAAGCAGCCAGCCATGGATCGCTATGCAGCAATGCGGGCAGTTGCGCGTCTGGCACAATACGAAGTTGAGTTAAAGCCATATCAGTCATCCACGCTTAGAAAAGGTTATGAACCATGTCTTACAAGTATTCGCACTACGCAGCAGACGTCGCTGCAAGCGCCAAAGAGGCCATTCAAGATTTACTAGAAAAGCACCAAAACGCGTTCGCGGCGGTGACTGTGGAGCAATGGCGACTTGCTGTACATGAGGCGATACCGATTGCTCGGAAACAGCTCGCGAAAACCGCCTCAAAGCAATTTGTTTTCTCTCCTGCCGCCTCTTTTCCATCACCAATTCAGCGGCTATCTGTGCTTTGCGTGATGTACCGCTTGGCAAAGGAAGCGCAGGTACTGCTGCGCCTGTTGGTAAGCCAACCGCCGTTGCTGGTTGGTCAGGCTTACAAGGATGCGATTCTGGATGCGACGAATTTTCTGGAGCAGTTAGAATCGGAATTACTATCTCCTCTCTGGCCGGTCTATGAGCTAGATTATCCGATTGTCGGCGTGATGGATTAGCCATTTCACACCTCTAATTCAGGTCGTTTAGACGGACGCCCCTTGCCACGTGGGCGCTCCATTTCTCTATCCCATTCACGCGCTTTTTTCTCATGCTCGTGTTCCGCGATCAGTTGCTTGTACTCCTGGGCGCAGCGCAAAACCTCTTCATCGCTGAAGACATCCATAACCGTGACTTCGCCACCTGATGCGTCGCCGAAGTGCTCCTGTAGCGCGGCAATCATGCTGCCGGTGTGGGCATGTAACGCTGTAATGGAAGCGAACACATGGCGCAATGTCGGGTCGTGCCATATAGCACCTACTGAGAGTTCTCCCGAATGCAAGCCAATAATTAAATGCTCCATATCGTCCAGCGATAACGCTGCTTTTTTATGCAGGGCGGCGCATTCAAGGCGAATGTCCTGCACCACTACCGGCACATTGCCGCCAGTCTTAACCCGCGCTTCGCGCAGATCTTTGATGATTTTTTCAAGATGCGCGATCTTTTGATCGGCGGTTTCCAGTTGCACCGCCATATCGGTTTTGCGGGACGACAAGTCCTTGATCGTGTTGCGCAGTTCGCGCACGGACAGATCTTTTAGTTCTTGATCTGGTGTGTGCAATAGGTCGTCGATAACTTCTGGATCTGCGCTGGCGATAGCCAGGACGTGGCTTTTTGGCAAATCCAGGAGTTGTTCACGTTCGGCCTCGGTGCGCGACAACAAGAACTCGGTATATTGCATGGCACGGCGCGCAGATCGCTCCTCTATCCCGCGTGATTCCAGCATGCTCAAAAACTCGCCATGCTCACACTCTTCTTTTAATCCTAAAAAATCGATGCCAGCGGCAAGCATGTACCGCGCTGACTGATTCATATGCTGTACAGCACGATCTATCCGAACATCCTTGGGTAAATCAAAATCCAGATTGAAACTCATCGCCAACTGACGTATTTGCACTTCTGTAAACCGGACAACGGTTGTCCGATTTGATTTTTCGTCCTGCTTGGAAAGCGCTTTGGCCGTCGTTACTGGCTTTGCAGCAGGCATTTCGTCCAACGGATTGATGACGATCATATTTTTCTTCACTTTTTGCTCCTTAAAATCTGATTCAAATGGTTTCTGACTCTTGTTTCATACCAAGAGCGACAGCAACTTCGTGCCCCTTGCCAAAATTTCCCTTTTGAACACCACGAATGATTCTGGATACCAAGATGTAATCAAAATCGTTCTCTTGCGCCCATTGCCGCAGGGTCTTTCCTTGTTGACGCAACTTGCGCTTTACCTGATCGCCTGTCATAGTTCCCTCTCTTTTTTGAACATCATCTGATGATTAGATGAGGCTCATTATTGTGCAGAAAACTGCACTTGTAAAGAGATAAATTGCACATTTTTAAAAAATTACGGGATTTAGTTCACTATGATTGGCATTCGATTGAGGGAAGAACGGGAGCGACTCGGCTACACGCAGGAGGATTTCTCTCTGCTAGGAGAGGCCTCAAAGCGCACGCAAATTGAATGGGAAAAAGGTGCTGCCTTTCCGAATGCATTCGTGCTAGAACGCTTTGCCAGTGTTGGAGCGGATGTTCAGTACATAATTACTGGGATTCGGCAACCTGATCCCAAAGCAGTATCGCTTGCTGCGGAGTCGGCGTTCAAAATGGTTGAATCAGGTGGAATAACAGTCACGCCACAGCAGTTTGCAAACATGGTTATGGCCTTGTTGCCGACGTTATCCACTGCATCGAAAGAGGCTGAGGCGAAAGAAAAACCAGCAAAAGAAAAAAACGTCGCAAAAAAAATCAGTGGCAAAGCACAAGTCGCGCAGGGGAATGGAATCGTGCAGGTAGGCGGCGCAGCCCGCATTTCTAGTGCAAAAAAATTGAAGTCCAAATGAATATGAGTTGAACCATGTTATTGACACGAGAGCGTTGCCAACATAGCATTGCCTGCACCAGTGGGAAAATGACAATAGCTAAGAACGGAGGACGGTATCAAACAGTCAGCAAAGGGAAACGGCATTATTCAAGTTAGCGGTGACCTACATATCATCAATGTGACGACACCAATTCCGCCAGAGCAAACATTGAACTGGGATCAGCGCCAACAATTGACGAAATTAGTGGTAGAGGTGGAACAGGCTGAAAAATCCATCATTAGCCAAATGCACATTCGCGTCGCATTGAATAAGGAAATGGATGTAAAAGGCGTACAACAAATGACGCCCGACATATTCCGCAAGGCTGTTACTTATTTGGCGGGATGGCGTTCCTGTGCCCTGGGAGAACCGCAGCAGGAGGCCGCGATGATCGCCCAGGTAATACGCATGTGGGTAATTATCCCTACTCTGAAAACAGAAGTGGAGCAGTTTTCTTTGCGTCAGTTCGGAACCTCGACGCTTAAAGATTTGGACTATTGGAGAATGCGCTGTGTTTTGGCCCTTGCGATGAGTTCGTGGGCTGAGCACTGGAGAGGGAAATCCTCTTGATCTATTTCGCTTATTGGGCTGGCGCGCTCTTGAGCGCGGGCATGGCAGTCCTCGGGATTTACCAGTTATTGCTAGTTAAGTTTAATTACTCCAAATACACGGAAACGCTGGAAAAGCGCGGGCAGTCGGTACCTAGCAAAGGGAAAACTGTTATTGCATTACTTGGCGGCAGTCTTTTCTTTTGTTTGTGCGCATACGGCCTCATGATAGCTGCGAACGAAGAGCACAAAAAGCTACCTTCGTCGATTCAAAGCGTGGAAGATGCAACACGATATTTCTCTGGGACTTGGACATATACGAGCCCCATTGATCCAAAAAACGAATATGTTTTCATGTGGATCAAATGGGTGATACATCCTGATGGGACGGTGGAAAGATCTTATGCGCACCCAAGTGCGAATGATTGGGGTGCAGAAAAAATCAGTAGCTACACAGTATTTTTTGAAAAATACTCAGATACCGGTGAGCGCTATTACGCAATGCGTCCAACCGATACTGGTGAGATTGCGATTGTTATGCCAAATGGAAACCTGCACTATAGTATCCTTGGAAAGGGCGCTGTAGAATTGAAGAAAGAAAATCGGTTTCCATTTTCCAAGTAATTTCTTCTCCAAACGATAAATGAGCGTCACTACCGTCACGCTCATCCTGTGAAGCATTTCATAAGTACATAAAAGTCCCCAACCCGTAACCTGACCTTGTCATGGTTACGGGTGCCACCGCAAGCGCACCCTGGTTGTTTAGGAGTGCGTGATGCATCACAAAACCCCACGTTTGACCCTGTGCCTGGTCGTCAGTCTTGTGCTGATGCTGCTGGCGTATTTCTTCCGTCAATCGGAAACCCTGCTGTCGATTTCTTTTTATAAAGCTCATCTGCTGTCGCTTGGCGGCTGGGGCGGCTACTGGATTGACCGCGCCGTTTTTCCATATGCGCGGCCGCATGTCTATTTGGAGCGGGATGGCGTGTGCCATATCGATCAGCCATCCGATACACAAGCGGCGAATGTTGACGGCTATTCGCTGGAAATTCTGCCGTCCGCCACCGCGCAGCTGCTGCAAGCCGCTTTCATTCGGCGCGCAATCATCATCGGTGCCAGCTTGATCTGCGCTGGATTAGCAGCATGATTCAAATCAATTTCAAGCGCATTCTGAGGTGGTTAGCTGGTGCCATCTACGAGGCAAGTAAGGTGTGCACGGGCATACTGATTGCATCGTTGCTCATGTCGATGTTGGTCAGCAAAGAATGCAAAGCGCAGGTGCCTGCTGACGCGGCCAAGTATAAGCATCAGTTGCGCCAGCAGGCGCATCTGGTGTGGGGACTGGAAGCGCCGACAGCGACCTTCGCAGCGCAGATACACCAGGAGAGCGCCTGGAATGCGACGGCACGTAGTCGAGTGGGCGCACAAGGGCTATCGCAGTTCATGCCTGGTACTGCCGACTGGATTAGCGGTGTCTACCCCGATCTCGCCCACAATGCGCCGACCAATCCTGTATGGGCGATGCGCGCCCTGGTGCGGTATGACAAATTTCTCTATGACCGCGTCGCTGCAACAAACCACTGTGAGCGCATGGCCTTTGTATTGTCAGCCTATAACGGTGGGTTGGGATGGGTCAACAAGCGCAAGGCTAAATCCGCCACGCCGTTGGTTTGCATAGGTGCCACGTGTGCGATCAACCCAGGTATTACAGCCGCCAATCAATCCGAAAACGCCGACTATCCCCGCCGCATTTTGCATCGCCATGAACCGCATTACGTGAGAGCGGGCTGGGGCAATGGGAGTTGCTCATGATTCTGATACTACGCCTGGCACTAGCTTCATTGATTGCTGGCGCACTGGGCTTTGCCACGGGCGGCTACATGGCAACCGAATGGACGAAAGGCAAGTGCGACGCAGAACGCAGGGAGGCAGCGTTGGCCGGATACCGGACGGAGTTCGTCAGGGTAGAGCATCAGCTGGAACGGAACCAGGAAACGGGACATGCCGTCGAGATCAACCGCCAGAAAATCCACGCCAATTTTAAAAAACTAGACAGGGAGGCTTCCAATGATGCGCCGCATGCTGTTGATCTTTGTGTGTTACCTGCTGAGCGCTTGCAGCGCTGGCGTGCAGCGAATGCCGGCATCAGTTCCGATACCGGTGCTGCCACCCGCGAATCTCACCCAAGCACCGCCGATGCTGCCGCAACCGGCCAGCGGTGAACTACGCGACCTGGAAGAAAACCACCGGGACGTAGCGCACCTGTATCACCTGCTGGCTACGCAAACCTGCGGACTATTGAGACGGCTTGGCATAGAACGGGCCGGATGTTTGATCTATATCGACGAGCAAGATAAACATGAATGAAAAACAATTTGAATTCGCGCAAAAGATGGAAGAAGCGGCACGGGTTGCTGGTATCGAACAAAGCCGCCAAGCCTGCGCTGGCAAGGGCGCGGAATTCTGCATCGCTTGCGATGAACCGATCCCAGTCGCCCGCCGCGCTGCCGTCCGAAACGCGCAACGCTGTGCCGGATGCCAACAACGTCATGAAGGAATACACCGTGGACGATAAAGAAGTGCGCCTGCTGTTAGGCCAGATCATGGGTGAACTCAAAGGCTTGAGTTCTGCAGTACAGAACAATCACGCCGCACTAAATCGGCGCATTGACGATATGACTCAGTCCAACAACCAGCGCTTGCAAAGTGTTGAATCTCGCGTGCATACGTTGGAAGGTGGACAACGCACCTTGATGCTTAAGAGTGCGACCACCGGCAGCGCGGCAGCTATTGTCGCCGCAGTGACGGTGGAATTCATTCGGATGAAACTCGGCGGCAATTGAATGGCTATTGACCACAAGGTAAGAGCTGAAGTGCGTAGCAAGTACGTGCAGGGCCAGACGCTGGCGACCGCTGCCGAACTGGGCGGCGCATCGTATCAGTCGGCGCGTAATTGGAAACGCAAGGCCAAGGCTGATGGCGACGATTGGGACATTGCACGTGCAGCCAGACGCATGTCGGGCGGCGGCATGGAGGAATTGACCGGCCAGGTGTTGGAAGAAATGGCCGTTCAATTTCTGGCGACGTTGGAGGATGTCAAAGTCAAAAAAGACATGGCACCAGCGCAGAAAGCGCAGATTCTTGCGCAGCTATCCGACAGCTATGTCAAAACAGTCAATGCTGCAGCACGCGGCAATCCGCGGCTGTCAGAACTGTCGATTGCAATGGATCTCTTGCGCGATCTGTCGCACTACATCGGCGGTAAATTCCCGCAATTGCGTGAGCCATTTCTCGAAGTGATCGAAGGTTATGGCCCTGAGATAGCGAGAAAGTATGGGTAAGAAATCAAACTCATTGTCGTCGAAACAGTTTATTGCCGAACTGGCCGCATTTGCGGAGGAACAGCGCAATCTGATCGAGACCGCGTGCGCTGCATTTCCTGTCGATGCAGCGGCGCGGGATGTGCGCGTCAGTCGCGTGCAGAACAGTTTTCAGTTCTTTGTACAAACGTATTTCCCGCACTATATCAAGGCAGAACCGTCAGTCTTTCACCAGTGGGTCTTCGACCAGTTGCCGAAGAAACTGGACGCTGCCGTTGGACAGAAAGTTGATGTCTCTGCACCGCGTGGTGAGGCGAAATCGACCTTGGTGACGCAGTTGCTACCCTTGTGGTGCGTCGTCACCAAACGCAAGCGTTTTATCCCAATAATCATGGATGCGCTCGACCAGGCGCAATCCATGCTGGAAGCCATCAAAGTCGAATTGGAAAGTAATCCGCGCTTGCAGATGGACTTTCCCGATGCCTGCGGCGCTGGCCGCGTCTGGAACGTCGGCGTACTGCTGACGAAGACGAACGTCAAGATACAGGCATTCGGTTCTGGCAAGCGCATGCGTGGCTTGCGCCACGGGCCATATCGCCCGGACCTGGTGATTCTGGACGATATCGAGAATGATGAAAATGTGATGTCAAAAGAGCAGCGCGACAAGCTGGAAAAATGGCTCAATCGCACTGTGTTGCCGCTGGGGCCACCCGATGGCAGCATGGACATTATTTATCTCAACACCATTCTGCATTACGACTCAGTCGCCAATCGGACGCATAAAAATGTTCGTTGGACCTCGGTTAAATTTAAAGCCATCATCGAATACCCAGCCCGCCTGGATTTGTGGCAGCAATGGGAAGAGGTTTATATCAACGACGGGGAAACTGCGGCAGACGTGTTCTATACGTTGCGCCGGACTGAGATGGACGCAGGTGCCATCGTGAGTTGGCCATCGATGCGCCCGTTGCTGATGTTGATGAAAATCCGCGCTGCCGACCATGCCTCTTTCGACGCCGAGTATCAGAACGATCCCGATAACGACGAAAACGCCCCCTTTAAAGTGATTGAATTTTGGGTGCAGCCAAGCCGTGACTGGGTATTCTTCGGCGCGCACGATCCATCCATGGGCAAAAAAAACAAGAGACGTGATCCTTGCGCCATTCTGGTCGGCGGCTTGGATCGCAATCACGGTGTCCTGGACGTGGTCGAGGCCCGCATTGCGCGGATGGTGCCAAGTTTGCAGACCATGACGCTAATTGAATTGCAACGCGAATATAACTGCCTGGTGTGGGGCATCGAATCGGTGCAGTTCCAGGAGTTCTTTAAGGATGAAATCGTCAAGGAATCCCGCAAAGCTGGTGTTCCGATTCCAGCAAGGGGGATTGTGCCGGGCACCGATAAGGATTTGCGGATTCTATCGATGCAACCGCATATCGCTAACGGTACAGTGCGCTCTCATCAGCGCCACACGGTGTTGAATTCGCAGTTACGCCATTATCCTGAAGCCGATCACGACGACGGTCCTGACGCGCTACAAATGTTATTCATGCTGGCGTTCAGCACCTTCACCGGCACGGTTCCACGAATTATTACAGGTCCACGAAAACATTATGGCACTCGACATTAAAAAGCTGGTTCGTTCAGTTAAAAACACCTTTGGTAAGCAGGCGGCGGGGATAGATACAGACCCGCGCTTTTTCGGCAATCTGCACATGCTACCTAATCCCGATCCAATCTTGCGCTCCATGGGCATCGCCGAGAGCATCTACGCGTCCATCCTGGCCGACGCCCATGTGATGGGTGACGTGCGTTCTATCCGTGGTGAATTCAAGGATATGGACTATCGGGTCGTGACCTGGGCCGAGGACGATCCACGCGCCCAGGCGGCACGGGAACTGTGCGAGGTATGGATGCAAAGCCTGAGTCCGAATGATGCGGCAGATTGGGAAGAGGTCATGTGGCAGATGATGTCGGCGATCTTTACCGGCTATACCTCGCATGAACTGGTCTGGGACTATTGGGATGGTTACATCGTGCCCGTGCGGGTATTAGACAGGCCGCTACACCGCTTCGGCTTTGACTACGATGCCGTGCCGCTGTTGATCACCAAGGCCAACCGTAACGGCGACATCATTGAGCCGCACCGCTTTGTCATTTCTCGCCACATGGCAAAGGTGACGAATCCATACGGGCAGGCTCTGCTGTCTTCCTGCTTCTGGCCGTGGACGTTCAAAACTGGCGGCTGGAAGTATTTCGTCAAATACTGCGAACGACATGGTTTGCCGTGGCCGGTGGGGCGTTACGCCGAGGGTGCAAGTGATAAGGACATCACCGATCTGTCGAGAGCAATCGAAACCATGGTTGAAAGTGGCTATGCCGTGGTGCCGAAAGGTGACGGTGTTGAACTTATCGTGCCCGCTGCCGGCAATCACCTGCCGCAAGAGTCACTGATCAATGCTTGTAATCGGGAGATGTCGAAGGTCTTGACTGGCCAGGCGATGGTGGCCGAATTGCAGAACACTGGGGCACGTGCGGCCAGCGAGACGGCAGCGGAGCGGCAGGCTGGCATTAATGATTCCGACCGTGCCATTGCGGCATCGTCGTTCTCGCGCATCTTCCGGCACATCACGACTTTTAACTTTGGCGCGGATGTGCCGTCGCCCGAATTGGAGTTTTTCAAACCAACCCAGGCAGGAAAAAGCCGTGCTGAGACCTATAAACTGGCTGCGGATATGGGGGCTAAGCCGTCACGTAAGGCCATGCTGGAAGAATTGAATATGCCGATGGCCTTAGATGACGACGACGCGCTGTTGCCAGGCACGCCTTCCAGCTCAGTACAGTTTTCCAGCGGGGACAAAGCGTCCGTATTTAAGGGGCAAGACGAGGAAAACCAGATTATCGCCAGCGCGGCCACAGCAGCCGATGCGGCGTTGGAGGCGCATGTGCTGGAACCTATAGCGCGGATGCTGGCGCAAGGTGAAAAGGACGGTAAAAGCCTCGCCGACATGCGGGAAGAATTGGGGAAATTGCTGGGTAATATCGACAATGCGGAATTGATAGACGTGACCAACAAGGCTCTGATGTGGTCCTTTACCAAAGGGGCCGCCGATGGCAACGCCCAGCGTTAATCCGTTCGGCGTCAAGGCGGATCAGGCGATTGCCAATCTACGCGGCAAGGTGCCGGTGGCGACCGAACGCTGGAATGACTTGCTCGGGCCGGTTCACGGGAAACAGTTCACGGTGGCCGGCGCGCCGCTGGATGTGGTTAGAGATATTCATACCTCACTGCTTAAGGCATTGGATGACGGCCAGACATTAAGCCAGTTTCGGCGAGACTTTGACGATACCGTACAGCGCAATGGCTGGACGTACAAGGGCAAGCGAGGTTGGCGCACCGCGTTGATCTTTAACACCAATATGCAGAGTGCCTATATGGCCGGGCGCTGGCAGCAGATTGAGAGCAATAAGGATCGGCGACCTTATTTGGAATACCGCGCCGTCAAGGATGAGAACACACGGCCAGAGCATTTGGCCTGGGATGGTCTGATTCTTCATGTAGACGATCCATTCTGGAAAACGCACTATCCACCTAACGGCTGGAATTGCCGGTGTACGGTGCGTTCTTATTCTCTCGCGGAATTGGAAGCGGCAGGCAAGAAGCCATCCAAGTCGCCAGTAATCAAAAAGCGCGACGTCAAAGACAAGGATGGCGAAGTCACAGACGTGGTGCCTATCGGGGTCGATGCGGGCTGGGACCATAACGTTGGTGAATCCTGGTTATCGCCTGAGTTGGCGCTTGGTCAAAAGCTGGCGACGATGCCGATGGAATTGCAAGGCACGGCGGTGCGTCAATCAATCAATGCGGATTATCGACAGGTGCTGTCACAGCGCTGGCATAGTTGGTACAAGTCGACCCGCAAAGATGGCAAGCCGCGTGGCGTAGCACAAATTATTGGTTATCTGCCGGACGGTGTAACGATGGGGCTGGCAAAAGCATTCCCAGACGTGCAATTGAAGTCGCTGACCATCGGGGTCTTTGATAGCAAGACGATTCATTTGGAAGGAGCGCACAAAACGGCCTCCGCGCAGGCGTGGCCGTCCGACTGGATAGCACGCTTGCCAGAATTGATGGGTGATTATCGTGCGGTGCTTTGGGATACCAAGAATAAGACGCTGATTGTCATTCCCAAAGGTTCGTTTAATAAGCGGGTGCCCAAAGTAGCGTTGCGGCCTAACCAGAAATATCGGGGTGAGGCGGTGGTCAGTGTGGTGTCGTTGGGTACGGCAGAGTTGCCGAATTTGAAGCAAGCGCAATTTACGCTGGTGGCGGGTAAGCTAGATTAGATGGATAAGTCAGGAGGTGCGGCAATCCTCATAATACGGTCTTTTGCAAGCTCGGAAGCTGGGCCTTTTCCAGTCCACTGACTTATCTTGATACCAATTATAGCCGGTGTTGATTGTATCGATGTCGGCTGTCGCTTTTTTTGAACAGGGAACGAACACATTGCCGTCATTTATTTTGATAAATAGACCACATTTTTATCAAAAATCGGATCAAATCAAACGTCTGTTGATAATTCCTTAAATTGCCGTTAAATCCTGTTTAATCAAGCATTTACGGACTTTTTTTATCTTTTCTATTTGGATCAATCTAAACATCCCCCCACTGCTCAGCGTTACAGCCGAACACCTCGCGCCAAAAACTCGCCAATGGCGGCACAGGCCCCTGCAAGTCGATCAGCGGCAGACCTTTCGGTGCAGCCGACTTGGGCAGGCGGTCCCGAAAAGTCGGAGCACATACCATTTGCAGACGCCCCTCATACAACAGTTCATAGTCGACACCTTTGTGCGGTATGCGCGCTAGCGTGACAGCCACATCGAGTTCGCGGTCGACAAGCGCCTTCACCAAGGCCGGCGGCGGCATCGCGCGCAGGTCAAGTCGAATAGCGTAGCGCGGCAGCATGCTCAATGCGGACAGCAACAGCCTGGAAAAGCCGCTGGTCGCGCCCACATGGACGACACCGGCAAGGGCGTCACGCTGGCCCGCGCCGCTGCCGATGATGGCCTCGAGCGCGTCCAAATGCAGTCCGGCCTGCCGCTCCAGTTCGATGGCGGCTGGCGTCGGCGCTAATCCACGCGGAAGACGGGTGAACAGCTGTGACTGCAGGCGTGCTTCCAATATCTTGATGTGGCGGGATACCGCAGGCTGGGTCAACTGCAGGGCAAGCGCAGCGCGCGAGATCGAATTGTGCCTGTAGACGCTGATGAAACTGCGCAGATGAAGTAGGTAAGACATCTTTTTTTTGATGGATTGACCAATAATTGATGATTTGATTTTAGCCTAATCAGTTTGTAATCTGGCGTCAAGCATTCACTGGAGACCTGCCATGACCGAATCAAACAGCCTTGTTCCGACCTACCCAGATCTGCGCGGCAAGGTAGCCCTTGTTACCGGTGGTTCGCGCGGGATCGGGGCTGCCACTTGCCTGGCGCTAGCCCGCTGTGGCATACGGGTCGCCGTCAACGGCCGCGCCCGCGATGCCGTAGACGCTACGGTGGCCGCGATCCGCTCACATGGCGGCGAAGCTATCGCGGCGATAGCCGACTGTGCCGACCTGGCCTCTGTCGAACGCATGCGCGAGGTCGTCGAGGCCGATTTCGGTGCGCCAGAGTTGCTGCTGGCATTTGCCGGCGGCGGCAGCGGACGCCCCGTCGCATTGGCCGACATCACCGAACAGGATTGGCGCTCAAGTATCGACAACAACCTGACTTCAACATTCTTCACGCTCAAGTCTTTCCTGCCGGCGATGATAGCGCGTGGAGGCGGCAGCATCGTCACCATGGCTTCGGCGGGCGGACGCGTCGCTTCGGGAGCGCCGGCCGGCTACGGGGCAGCCAAGGCCGGTGTGATCATGCTGACACGTCACGCCGCTAACGAGGTTGGCCGGCACGGCGTGCGTGTGAACTGCATTTCACCATCGGCTGTGTTGACCGAACGCACCGCTCAACGCATGCCGTTCGAGCAGCAGCAACGTATGCTGGAGGCGTTTCCGCTGGGCCGGCTTGGTCAACCTGACGACATTGCATCGGCAGCACTATTTTTGCTGTCAGCGTCGGCGTCATGGATCACCGGCATCACGTTGGATGTCGCGGGTGGCCGCGTCATGACGTGAACGCCCCTGTCAGCACATTGAAAGGAACACCATGGTAACTCTTGACCACATCATCCTGCGGGTATGCGATCCGGTGGCGTCAGCTAATTTTTATCAGGAAGTACTCGGTTTCCGTCACGAAGGACGCGCGGGGCCGTTCGAACTCGTGCGAGTGAACGAAAGCTTGACGCTCGACCTGATGGGCGAGACCCCGCGCGATCCGGTACACTTGGCGTTTTGTCTTGACCGTGTCAGCTTCGACGCGGTACACCGCCATCTTTGCGAACGATCGATAGCGTTCGGCAGCACGCCATTCGACCGCAACGGTGGACCGTTGGAGCAGTCTCTGGGCGCGCGCGGCATGGCCGACGCCTGGTACTTCTATGACCCTGATGGGCACAATCTCGAAGTGCGCACCTATGAGCCAGGACGCTGACGGGCAGCAACCACCAGGAGAGAACCATGAAGCTCAAGGGATCGTGCCATTGCGGCGCAGTTCGTTTCAGTCTGAATAGCGACTCGCCGTACCCTTATCAGCGCTGTTATTGTTCGATTTGCCGCAAGACCCAAGGCGGCGGCGGATATGCCATCAATCTCGGCGGTGACGCCAAGACCTTGAAGGTACTGGGGCAAGACGACGTCAGCGTCTATCACGCCAAACTCAAACGCAAAGGCGAACAACGCGCCCATACCAGCACAGCGCAAAGGCATTTTTGCCGGCGCTGCGGCAGCGCGCTCTGGCTCTACGATCCGGAATGGCCTGAGCTGGTGCACCCCTTTGCTTCTGCCATCGATACGCCGCTGCCGACGCCGCCTGAACACACCCATCTGCTGTTAGCTTACAAAGCGCCGTGGGTAGAAGTCAAGGCAGGTCGCAAGGACAAGCAGTTTGCCGATTTCCCGCGTGAATCTTTGTTTGAATGGCATCAGCGGCTTGGTCTGCTCAGATGAGCATCGACGACATAAGTGATCCGGGGGCAGAGTCAATTTTCGGAGGGTTTGTCGCGAAACTTGACTCTGCCCCCGGTTAGTTCCGACTACCCGTCGCATGTGGGGTAAAAAACTTTGGATCAGTCGTAAAGCACGGCTGCGATCTTCGGATCGCTGATGTTGCTCTTGTCGTACCAGTAGAAGCCGGTGTCGATCACCTTAGGCAATTTCTCGCCCTTGAGTGCCTTGACGGCAGCTTCTACCGTCTTGTAGCCGATGCCGACAGGATTCTGGGTGATGGCGCCGGCCATGCTGCCGTCGCGAATCGCGTCTTTCTGCTGCTTGCCGGAGTCGTAACCGACGACCACCAGCTTGCGTTTCATTTCCTTGACGCCATTCAACACGCCGATTGCCGAGCCTTCATTAGTGCCGAAGGCGCCCTTGAGATGAGGATAGGCCTGCAGGATGGATTTGGTGATTTCAGTCGATTTCAGCTGATCGCCGGCGCCGTACTGGATGCTGACGATCTTGATCTTCGGATAGGCTTTCATGCGCTCGACGAAACCGTCACGCCGATCAATGCCGGTGCGGCTGGTTTGGTCGTGCGCCACCACTGCGACTTCGCCCTCTTTGCCGATCAGTTCTGCCATCTTGTCCGCTGCCAATCCCGCGGCGGCCTTGTTATCGGTGGTGGCCGTGGTCACAGGGATATCGCTGTCCACGCCCGAGTCGAAGGCGACAATCGGGATATGCGCCGCCTGCGCCTTTTTCAGCAATGGCAGAGCTGCCTTGCTGTCCAATGCGGCGAAGCCGATGGCTTTGGGTTTCTTGGCCAGCGCTGCCGACAGCATGTCGATCTGTTTGTCGACCATGGCTTCTGTCTCCGGGCCTTCGAACGATACCTTCACATTAAAATCCTTGGCCGCCTGTTCGGCGCCGGATTTCACCGCTTGCCAGAACTGATGCTGGAAGCCCTTCGAGATCAGCGGAATATAGGTGTCTTCGGCGCTTGCAGCAGCACTGAACCCAAGCGCAAAAGCAAGGCCGACGGCAATATTGACTGCTCTTCTCTTTATCATTTCAAGTCTCCTTTTTTTGGTTATAAAACAGTGGGCGTTGAAGCAAATGCCCGGAACCTCATGTGTACCTCATATGCACCTACAGAACCTTTAAACTTTATTCCGACCCACCTCATTGCCGACGGCGACGCAAGATATCCATATAGACCGCCAGGATGATGATGACGCCGGTCACCACGGTTTGCCATTCCTGGGCGACGGACATCATGCGCAAGCCGTTGATCAGCACGCTCATGATGAAGGCGCCGATAATCGTACCGAGCACGGTACCGGTCCCGCCCGACAGCGAGGTGCCGCCAATGACTACCGCGGCAATCGCATCAAGCTCGTAACCCTGCCCCAGCGCCGGCTGCGCCGAATTCAGGCGCGACGCAATCAGCAAGCCGGCAATACCGCAGATGGCGCCGCTGAACGTGTATACAGCGACCTTCCAGAAATCGACATTTACGCCAGACAGGCGCAGCGCTTCTTCGTTGCTACCCAAGGCAAAGGTATAGCGGCCGAATATGGTTTTGTTGAGCACGACGCCAGCCGCAATCGCTACCAGGAACAGGATCAATACCGCGTTGGGAATCGGCAAGGCGGGAATCAAATTGCCGATCAGCGATTCCTGCGAGATGCTCGAAAATCCCGGGGTGTCATTGAAATAAATCGGTTTGGTGCCAGAGATCACCAGCGACAAGCCTTTGAGCAACATCATCATGCCAAGCGTCGCGATGAAGGGAGGAATCTTGAACTTGGCCACCAGCACGCCGGAAATCCAGCCGCACAAGGCGCCGAATACGATCGCGGCAACAATTCCGACGTAGATCGGCAATCCCCAGTAAGTAAGGAACACCCCGGCCATCACGGCGCAGAATGTCATCAATGTGCCTACCGACAAATCAATACCGGCGGTGATGATGACGAAGGTGCAGGCAATCGCCAGCACGCCGTTGACGGCGGTGGATTGCAGGATGCTCACCAGGTTGTCGACCTGCAGGAAATTCGACGATGCAAAGCTGAAAAACACCAGCAATACCAGCAGGCTGGCAAACGCCAACAGCTTCTGCCGCGTGGCCGGATGGAATATCTTTGCCTTGAGAGCGGCGAGTGCGCCCTGTCCGCTGATGGGCGGCTTTACCTGCGCCAGGGGGTTCTGGATATTTGCCATGTTCGTCTTCATTGAATGTGAGTTATTCGGGTATTTAGCATCCATCATCAATCGTCAGGCCACTGCAGCTTCGCGCAGGGTGGCCAGCTGCATGATCTTTTCCTGCGAAGCGTCGGCGGCGGCAAGTTCACCGGTGATGCGACCCTCGCACATGACCAGGATGCGATGGCTCATGCGCAGCACTTCGGGCAGCTCTGAGGAGATCATGACAATCGCTTTTCCTTGCTCCGCCAGAGTATTGAGCAGCTTGTAGATTTCGTTCTTGGCGCCGATGTCGATGCCGCGCGTCGGCTCGTCGAAGAACAGGATGTCGCAATCCCGCAGCAGCCATTTGGCAATCACGATCTTCTGCTGGTTGCCGCCAGACAGCAGCCGCACCGGCTGATCGACCGACGGCGTCTTGATGCTCAGTTGCCGGACATAACCCTGGGCCGTATCGCGAATCGCAGCTTGATCCAGGAATAGGCCTTGTTTAAGAAAACCGTTCATGCTGGACAAGGCGACGTTGGTCTTGACGTCAAGCCCGGTGGCCAGGCCAAAGTGTTTGCGGTCCTCCGACAGGTAACCGATGCCGTGCGCCACCGCATCTCTTGGCGACTTGATCGATACCTTGGTGCCATGCACCAGGATCTCGCCGGCATCAAGGTGGTCGGCGCCGAAAATCGCACGCGCCACTTCGGTACGCCCCGCACCCATCAAACCGGCAAAACCCAGGATTTCACCCTTGCGCAAGGTGAAACTCACGTCCTTGATAGTTGCCCCCCGCTCCAGTCCTTTGACTTGCAGTACGATGTCGTTGCCGGACGTATCCGGAATTTCCGTTCCGCTATTGTCGAGCTGGCGGCCCACCATCATACCGATGATGGTCTCCATGGAGGTGGTCGCGGTAGGAACCGTGGCGATGTACTGGCCGTCGCGCATGACCGTGACGCGGTTGGATATCTGCCGCAATTCGTCCATCTTGTGCGAGATGTAAATGATGCCGACGCCATGCGATTGCAATTGCCGGATGATGCGGAACAGATCCTCGATTTCAGCGTTGTTCAACGCCGCCGTGGGTTCATCCATGATAAGCACGCGCGAATCGAATGACAGGGCCTTGGCGATTTCCACCATTTGCTGCTTGGCCACCGTCAGCTCGCTCACCAGCGTGCCGGGATCCAGATCCAGCCGCATGCGTTCAAAGATCAGCCTGGTTTGCTGGTTCAGGGCCTCTTCATCGAGAAACAAGCCAAAGCGGCCGCGTGGCTCACGGCCGATGAAAATATTCTGGGCGGCAGTCAGGTGGTTCATCAGGTTGAGTTCCTGATGAATGATGCCGATGCCAAGCATTTGTGCAGCACGCGGAGTGGGAATCTCAACCGGGCGCCCTTCGATACGGATTTCACCGCTGTCCTTCGGGTACACGCCTGCCAATACCTTCATCAGCGTCGATTTTCCAGCGCCGTTTTCCCCCATGAGCGCGTGGACTTCTCCGCGCCGCAGATCGAACCGGCAGTTGTCGAGCGCCAGCACGCCCGGGAAACGCTTGGTGACATTTTCCAGGGAAATAATGGTTTCCGATGCCGACTCAGTTCCGTGCGTCTGCCCGTCGTCTCTGGAATTTTCTGATTGCTGCATGTCCACTCTCAAGATGCATTCAGGTCAAGGCACGGTCAAGATGGCTATAACCGCCGTCTACGTACACCCATTGCCCTGTCGTATGGGCAGCGCGCTGCGACAAAAGAAACACGGCAGTGTCGGCAATTTCCTCTGCCGTGGTGAGGCGTTTTCCGAGCGGTATCTTGCTGGTAATGGCAGCGAGTTTTTCTTCAGGATGATCGAAACTGGCGATCCAGTTCCGATACAGCGGTGTCATCACTTCAGCCGGAATCACGGCATTGACACGCACGCCGTCATTCGCCAGCGCGGCGGCCCATTCACGCGTCAACGCCAGCTGCCCGCCCTTGGAGGCGCAATAGCCACTGGTGTTGCCCTGGCCGGTTACGGCGGTTTTGGAAGATATATTGACGATGGCGCCACGGCTGACTTTCAAGTGTGGTACGCAGTAATGCGCCATCGTGTAGTAGTGAATCAGGTTTTTTTCAAGCGATTGCACAAAGGCCGCCCGGCCAGCGCCGAGCCCGACGTTGTCGTTGATGCCGGCGTTATTCACCAGGCCGTCCAGGTGGCCGAATTCTTCGACGGCTTGCGCAACAGCTTGCCGGCACTTGTCGTCATCCATCAGGTCGAGCTGGATAATGCGCGACTTGTCTTGCAGCGCCAACAACGCCGCCTGGAATTCTGGCGCGGGCTGGCTTTTACCTAAAATGACAGGAATCGCGCCTTCAGCCGCCAGTGACAGCGAGATCGCGCCGCCGATCCCCGCTCCGCCGCCGGTAACGATCACCACTTTTCCAGCTAAACGCAGATCCATCTTGCCGTCTCCATTTTCATTTGCTTGTATTTTCTTGTATTTGCTTTTACTTATTATTTGCACTTACTCTTTATAGACCAGCTTCAGGCACAACGAGCTACTTGCCTGGTTGTGCCTAGCCACGAAACCGGTATTGCTGCAGCGATTCCGGTTTCATCGTAATCGAGAATCCCGGCGCGGTTGGCGGCATGTAGCTGGCATTCCGTATGACGCACGGGTCGACAAAATGTTCATGCAGATGATCGACGTATTCGGTAACGCGCCCCGCCTTGCTGCCGGAAATGCACACATAGTCGATCATCGACAGATGCTGCACATATTCGCACAAGCCGACGCCGCCGGCATGCGGACATACCGGTAATTTGTATTTTGCCGCCATCAGCAGCACTGCCAGAATTTCATTGACGCCGCCAAGACGGCAGGAATCGATCTGCACCACATCGATCGCGCCACGCATGATGAATTGCTTGAAGATGATGCGGTTTTGGCACATCTCGCCGGTGGCAACCTTGACCGCACCGATGCCTTCGCGGATTTTTCGATGTCCTTCAACGTCGTCCGGGCTGGTGGGTTCTTCGATAAACCAAGGCTTGGCAAAGGCCAGCTGTTTGACCCAGTCGATCGCCTGGTCGACTTCCCACACCTGGTTGGCATCGATCATCAGTTGCCGTTCCTGGCCGATAACCTCGCGGGCGATGGTGACCCGGCGAATGTCGTCCGCCAGATCGCGGCCGACCTTTAGCTTGATATGGTTGAAGCCACTGTCCACTGCCTCCTGGCACAGCCTGCGCAATTTCTTGTCCTCATAACCCAGCCAGCCGGCTGAGGTGGTGTAGCACGGGTACCCGTTCTCCTGTAATGAGCGAATTCGTTCGGCTTTGCCCGGCGCCTGCTCGCGCAGCAAAGCCAGTGCTTCATCGGGCGTGATGCAGTCGGTCAGGTAGCGGAAATCGATCGCCCGCACCAATTCCTCGGGAGACATGTCGGTCACCAGCTGCCACAATGGCTTGCCTTCCGCCTTGGCCCACAAATCCCAGACAGCATTCACTACCGCGCCGGTGGCCAGGTGAATTGCCCCTTTATCGGGGCCGATCCAGCGCAATTGACTATCGGAAGTGATGTGGCGCCAGAAGCGCCCCATGTCTTCGCTGATCCATTCCAGC
This sequence comes from Collimonas antrihumi, assembly GCF_018304965.1. GTDB lineage: Bacteria > Pseudomonadota > Gammaproteobacteria > Burkholderiales > Burkholderiaceae_D > Collimonas > Collimonas antrihumi. The sequence continues at coordinate 50,055 of NZ_JAGQED010000008.1, read as the reverse complement.
TTCAAGCCGATCACCAGATGTTCCATCGCCTTGATCGCGGCACAGCATATTTCATTGCCGCGGCCGATGGTGAAGGTCAGGCCGTGGCCTTCCAGGCCCGGCTTATCCGTTTCCAGAATGACGTAGGCGGCGGAATAATCCGGATCCGGATTCATCGCATCTGATCCATCCAGCATTTGCGAGGTCGGGAAGCGCACATCCAATACGCGTATCGATCGAATTGTGGTCATCGTATATTTCTTTTTTCTAGTTCAAAGTGAGATGGTGTGTTGGCGTTGCTCGCCGAGGCCGTCAATCCCGAGCCGCATCACCTGGCCTGCGCGCAGATAGACCGGCGGCTTTTGCCCGAGGCCGACACCTGGCGGCGTGCCGGTAGAAATCACATCGCCCGGCTGCAAACTCATGAAACGGCTCAGATAGCTGACCAGCGCCGGAACCTGGAATACCATGGTTGCGGTATTACCGTTTTGATAGCGATGGCCATCCACTTCCAGCCACAGGTTGAGTGCGTGCGGATCCGCCACCTCGTCGGCGGTTACCAGCCACGGTCCGAGCGGGCCGAAGGTGTCGCAGCCCTTGCCCTTGTCCCACGTGCCGCCCAGTTCGAGCTGGTATTTGCGTTCGGATACGTCGTTGATGACGCAATAGCCGGCGACATGCTTGAGCGCATCGGCTTCATCGATATAACTCCCGCCGGTGCCGATCACCACGCCTAGCTCCACTTCCCAATCGGTCTTCAAGGAACCACGCGGGATTTCGACGTCGTCGTCCGGGCCGCAGATTGCGCTGGTCCATTTATTGAACACCACGGGCTCCGCCGGTACCTCCATGCCGGATTCGGCGGCATGATCGGAGTAATTCAAACCGATGCAAATGAATTTGCCGACTGCGCCCACGCACGGGCCGAGACGCAGGTCTTGTTGCGGTGTACCTGCAACCAGCGGCAGGCTATCCAGATTCAAGGCGCGCAACTTGTCCAGTTCTTGCGGTAACAGGTGGCGGCCGGCAATATCCGCGATCACACCCGACAAATCACGCACACGTCCTTGTGCATCCAGTACGCCGGGTTTTTCCTGGCCTTTCTGGCCGTATCTCAACAATTTCATGGATTCTCTTTCACAGTTAACGCGGTCGCCTTCAGGCTGGATTAGTATCAGTATCAGTATCAGTATCAGTGTCAGAATCAGTTCGACCAGCCGCCATCGACCAGATGAATGGCGCCGGTGGTAAAGGCCGACTCATCAGATGCCAGGTAAAGCGCAAGGGCAGCGATTTCTTCGGCCTTGCCTACCCTTCCCATCGGCTGGCGGGCGACGAACGCCGCCCGGATTTCGGCAATATCGACGCCTTGCTGACGTGCCTGCTCCTTGATCCGCGCTTCCAATGAGGGCGATTCCACGGTGCCTGGACAAATTGCGTTGCAACGGATGCCTTTGGTTACGAAATCTGCTGCGACTGCCTTGGTCAAGCCGATAACCGCTGCCTTGGTCGTGCCATAGGCGAATCGGTTCGGTACGCCTTTGACGCTTGATGCAGCCGACGCCATATTGATGATGGAACCACCGCCTTGCGCCAGCATTCCCGGCAACAGCGCGCGAATCATGCGATACATGGAGGAGACGTTGAGATCCCAGGAAAACTGCCAGTCCTGTTCCGAACAATCCAGGATGCTGCCGTGGTGGACATAACCGGCGCAATTGAACAGCACGTCGAAATGCGAATCTGATTGCGCCAGTGCGGCCACCGCCTTGGCGTCGGTGACGTCAAGATGCTGCGTGACCAGTGCGACGCCGTCAGCGCGGGCAAGCGCGGCAGTTTCGTCCAATGTGCTTTGGTTTATATCGGTAGCCAAGACCTGCGCGCCCTCTCTTGCAAACATCAAGGCGCTGGCGCGTCCTATGCCTTGCCCGGCCGCGGTCACCAAAACGCGCTTTCCTTGTAGTCTCATTAAAGTCGCCTCCAAATTATTTTGTCAGGAATCTGGATGATCTCTGTCGGCATCGGTCCATAGGTCCATTGGTTGGACCAATAATAATGGTTAAATTTTAGCTTTGCAATAAGTAATTGCGAGCCATCACCAGAATGCGCCGCAATCCAGCACAAGGCAACAGCGTTACGCAACGTTGCCTATGAGCAATGTTGTGCCACGATATACGGTAAATAATGACGCTCGCGCAGCCTGTTGGCGCCAATGATTGCTCACGGTGTCGGCGACCTGCTGGAAGTGGCTGCCGTGATGCTGCTTTCCGTGGTTTGGGCTTAACTATTATCGTGGTTATTCCGTATTTTCCCAATTTTCAACGCTCGCCCCGGCCAGAGAACGCACCCGCGCTTCGTCGCTTGCAAATTCGCTGGCAGCACCCTGGAAAACCACACGTCCGTCACTAAGCACACAAGCGTTGTCGGCAATCTCTACCGCGGCACGCACGTTTTGTTCGACCAACAGCACCGAGATACCTTCATGGCGCATCGCCGCGATCACATCGAATACCTCTTGAACCAGGAGCGGCGCCAGTCCTTGCGACGGTTCGTCGAGCAACAGAAGCTTGGGATTGAGCATCAGCGCCCGTGCAATTGCCAACATCTCCTGCTCTCCCCCCGACAATTGCCGGCCTTGGTTCGCGCTGCGCTCCTTCAATCGCGGGAACAGTTTGTAGACCCGCTCGATTGCCCACGGACCCGGGCGCTCTAGCGGGACCATGAGATTTTCTTCAACTGTCAGATTCGGAAAAATGCGCCGCCCTTCAGGAACATATCCAACACCCAGGGCAGCGATACGGTAAGGCGGCCAGGCAGTTGTCGTCTTGCCCAGGATGCGCACAGTACCTTCACGGGCGAGCGTCAATCCCATCAAGCTGCGTAGCGTGGTGGTCTTGCCCGCGCCGTTACGTCCCAAGAGCGCGACGATTTCCCCTTCGCCTACCTGAAGCGATACTGCGTGGAGAATATGGCTCTTGCCATAAAACGTGTGCAAGCCTTCGGCTTCCAGGATAGTCACTTGGTTTTCCCCAGATAAGCGGCTTGCACGTCCTCGCTTGCGGCAATTTCGCCGGGTGTGCCATCGGCCAACACCCGGCCTTCCGCGAGTACCATGATGCGCTGGGCCAGCCGGAAAATGACGCGCATGTCGTGTTCGATAAGAACCATCGACAGCGCAAGATTCTTGTGCAGGTTTCGTATCAGTTGAGTGATATCGTACGTTTCCTGGTCGCCCATGCCGGCGGTCGGTTCATCAAGCAGAAGCAGACGGGGTTTAAGTGCGAGAGACATCATGATCTCGGTGGAACGCTGGTCACCCGGCGATAATTCTCCGACGAGACGATCGGCCTTTGCATCCAGCCCTCCCATCGCGAGCAGTTCATCGACGCGCTCCCGTACTCTCCCCTTCGCGGTCCGCGATAACCACGGACTCAGCTGGTAACCCGCTTCGATTTCCACCGGAATGCGCAGGTTATCGCGCACTGAGAGTTCCGGAAACACCTCCGTAATCTGGAAAGTGCGCGCCATGCCCATCGTCACACGCAGATGGGGAGGCATCCCGGTAATATCCTGCCCGTCAAACAGGATCCGTCCCGTAGTGGGGAGAAACATGCCGCTGATCAAATTGAAGAAAGTCGTCTTGCCGGCGCCGTTGGGGCCGATCACCGCGCGCAGCTCACCAGCTTCGATGCTCATCGATACGTTATTGACTGCACACAGGCTGCCGAAATGGCAGGAGACGTTTTCGACCGTCAATAAGCTCATGAATTTTCCTTTCCGCGGATAATGCCGAGGACTCCGCGTGGAAAAAACAGGACCACCAAAATGAAAAGCAGGCCGATGAATGACATCCAGTTCTCGGTTCGGCTGGAAATGTAGTCTTGCAAGACAACGAAGATTGCCGCGCCGAGCAGCGGCCCCCATAGTGAACGCATGCCGCCGAGCACTGTCATGATGACGAAATCGCCGGATTGGCTCCAATGCAGGCCGTGCGGATCGGCGAAATTGTTGAGCAAGGCGTAGAGCGTGCCGGCCAGGCTTACGAACACGCAGGAGATCATGAAAGACAACCAGATGTGCCGCTCTATGGAAATGCCGAGAAACCGAGCGCGCCGTTCATTTTCGCGAATCGCCAGCAGTGTGCGGCCGAACGGCGAACGCAGCAAAGCTGCCATGATGGCGATCGCGACGACGAAGCAGATCAGCACCAGATAATAGAATATTTTGTCATTGCCCAAAATGTCGATGGTCCGAAACCCCAGGTCGATCGGCATGCGGTGCCAGCCAGAAAGGCCGTCATCGCCGCCGGTGACGGCATTCCAGCGGAACGCGATGAAATAGAACACTTGCCCGAAAGCGATCGTCGCCATGGCGAAGTAGACACCACGCAACTTGACGATCAGTGCGCCGATGACGGCTGCCGCCGCCGTGCCGACCGCCACGCCGACCAGGATGCCAAGCGGTGTACTGGGGGTCAGGTACTTGATCGTCATGCCTACGCCGTATGCACCCAAACCGAAATAGGCGGCATGACCGAAGGAAAGCACGCCGGTGAAGCCCAGCAGGAAGTTAAGCGATATGGCAGCAAGCGCCATGATCAGGACGCGGCTTCCTAACGCCGTGTATCCGCCGATCCAGCCCATCCAGAAGGGCATGGTGAACAACACGGCCCAGATCGCCAAATCACTTGCGAATTTGTATCGGCTATTCACCGCACCCTCCCTTCTTCGCCCAGCAAGCCGCGCGGCGTTAACAGCAGCACGAGCGCCATCATCACGTACATCACCGCCTCGGTCGCCGACGGGAAGAATACCGAGGTCACGCTCGATGCCACCCCGATCAATATCCCGGCCAGCAAAGTGCCAGGCAGGCTGCCGAGGCCACCCACGATGATGGTGACGAAGCTTGGCATGATCAGGGCGTCGCCTATCGTCGGCTCAAGCCCGAGCATGCCGGCGGCGAGCACGCCGGCCAGTCCGGCCAGATAGATGCCCAGGCCGAAGTTCAGGTTACGCAGTATCCGTACATTTACTCCCAGCGCAGACACCATGTCGAGATCGGAAGTCCCGGCGCGGATCCGTATGCCAAGCCGGGTGTGGTTGAGAATCAGGAACAGGCCGATCACCACCGCTGTCACCAGCAGCATCATGAGCAAGCGGTATCCGGTCAAAAAAAACAAGGTCTGGTTCAGCGACGTGGCGAGCGCAGCGGGTATCTCGTAAGGCAGGGTCTGTGGCCCCCAGATATAGCGCGTGCCGTCCTGGAGCATGAAAGCCAGCCCGAAAGTCAGCAACAAGCTGTACACGGGGTCGCGGCCATAAAGCCGGCGGATCAGGACGCGTTCCACCGCTAATCCCAACACGGCGGTTAACACCGGGGCAATCAGCAAGGCAGTCCAGAAGCCGATGTAAGGCATCAACGTATAGGCAATATAGGCACCCAGCGCCAGGAAACCGCCATGCGCGAAGTTGATGACGCCGCTCAGGTTAAGGATCAAGGAAAGGCCGAGCGCCATGAGCGCATAGAACGCGCCGATGATGATCCCGTTGAAGATATTGAACAGGATAAGTTGGGTCATGCTCGCCTCGCCGATGCAGTCCGCTCGTCTGGTCGCGTGGGCTGCAAAATGTGGCCCGGGTGGCTCGGCGATTCCTTCCTGTCCGCCAGACGCGGCATGAAAGAGCGCGCTCCCAGATATGCCGTCTTTAAGGATCCTGGCCGACGTTTCAGGAGCGCTTTCAGGACCATTTCATGTTGCAACCCGTCTGTTCGACCGGCAATGCGGCATCGACACCCTTGACGACGGTATCCACATGAAACAGATCTTCCGGTTGGGATCCTTTCTCGACGGCGTGTCCGACATACAAGTTCGGCATCAGCTGATGATCGCCGGCCCGATAGAACGGGGTGTCGGGCATCAGCCCCACTTCGGGCGGCAACTTGAATCCTTCCAGGGCCTTGGCAAGTTTAACTGCATCCAAGGTTTTTTCCTGATTGGCGACAAGTGCGATAGTCCAGGCAGCGGTATAGCCGAACCAATGCCGTGCCGTTGGCACCCGGCCTGCCTTTTTCTTGATCGCGGCGACGAATTCGGCCACATGCGGCACATTCGGCTGGTTCCAGTACCATTCGAACACCCAGGTACCGATACGGGCATTGGGAGGCAACCCTTCCAGCACTTCGAGTTCCTGCTGGGCACCGGCGATATGGAAGCGCTTGTCCAGACCGAATTGCACGGCCTGCTTGAGAGAGTTGACCGCATCGCCTCCCGCAGTCAGAAAGATGATCACGTCCGGATTGGCCGCTTGTGCCTTGATCAGGTACGGTGAATAGTCGCTCGTGCCGAGCGGAGTCAATGCGGCGCCGGCCTCTATTCCGCCGAACTTCTTGAGACTGACCTCGAAGCCCTGTTGCAGGGTATGCCCGAACGCATAATCCGGAGTGATGAAAAACCATTTTTTGCCGTATTTTTCGAACAGGATTTTCGATACGGCATTGGTTTCCATACGCGTGGTATTGCAGACCCGGAATACATTCCAGTGGCAATCGGTGCCGGTTACGGGGTCGGTGTGCCCACCGGTAACAATATGCAATGTCTTGAGTTCGTTGGAGACCTGGCCGATAGCCAGCGCCATCGCTGAATTGACATTACCCAGCAGAAAATCCACCTTGTCGCGCACGATTAACTTGCGCGCCTTTTGCACCGCCGTACCGGTGTCGGCGCTGGTTGAATCTTCCACCAGAAGTTGCACCGGACGCCCGAGAATACCGCCTTTGGCGTTGATCTGCTCCACAGCAAGTTCGCAGCCGATTTGCTCGTTTTTGCCGAGTTCTGCGTAAGTTCCTGTAAGAGGATCGTTGAGCCCGAACTTGATCGGCTCCGCACCGTAGGCCTTGCCAATGAATGGGGCAGCAACTTGCAAAATGCCCGCCGCCGCCGCAGCCTTGAGAACCGTCCTCCGTTGCCTGTCGCCGATTGCTGTGTGATCGCCCATTTTGTTCTCCTTCTATGGTTGCCAACCTTGCCGGTTGTAGCTTGACCGCGTTCTCATGGGAGCCAAGATCACCTTCTGGACAGGCCATGGGCCATAAAGCCGATGCTGCAACTCTCGCATTTTCCAATACATCAACATTTCGTGCAGAATCGGCAAATGTACTTGCGTACTCATCAACAACTTTGTTGTTTTTAATATAGGACACTATTCTGGTCCGGACAAGCCTGCCGGGCGGGGTGCGAACTGAGCTTATGACAGGCAATGACGACTGTTCATTTCTTCGCGAATAAGCGGCGACAGAGCCTCAAAAAAAACCACGTCAACGCGCAAAGGCAAATGACAGACATGAGAAATGCTAAATCAGTGTCCTGATCAGCGTTCTTCGCGCCGTAAATATCACGAGCCCGCTCCCATACCGGGTTGGAAAAACTTAAAGCAGTTTCCGGGTGATATATCCACCAGGTCGCCAGACCTGATGTAGCCAGCAGCAGCCACAGTGTGATGACCAAAAATTGGGGAAACGTCTTCATTTCTTCGTAAACACGCTGTGAAAGAGGCGCAAAAAAATCAACGTTAAAACGCCAAGGCAAAAAATCGACAAAACAAACGCGACGTCGGTTATTTCTGCGGCGGTCTTTGCGCCGCAAATGTCTATTAGCCACATCCATGCAGCGCCAGAAAAATTTAGGGCGGTATCTGGATGGTAAATCCACCAAATGGCAATACCTAAAGTCCCCAGCACCAACCATAATGCAACTAAAAGAAATCGATAAAATTGGCTCATCGAACGGTAACTCTGCCATAGGTTTTAAGGGCAGAGCCTGGAACAGAGAATTGTTCCCCGCGTTTTAAGGGAGAGCGTATACGGCCCCAATCGCCGAGATGTTCAATGGTGATGCAACCTTCGCTTAGTCCTAAAGGCCCTTTAGGATGTAAGCGAAATTCGCCCCGAATAATTTCATTGCAAATGACTTTGTCGTCATCGATATTGTCATCAATGGCGTAGAGTGAAAACCAGTTTCTTTTGTCATTACCGTTTAAATTCAGTATTTCTTTCAATGGTCCGAGTAGCCCACCAGACTGTCTGTCAAAAATGTAGTACGTTCCGGCAGGTATTGGCCCTGTATTGCGATTACACATCGCCATACGTCTATTTACATCTGTCCCTTTTCCAGAAAACGCCGGAACAGATAACCCGCCAATCGAAAAGGCGCTCATCGGCTTGTCATTCAGTGCAAAGCGGCATTCAATCAAAATGATTCCTTAGAGTTATCTATTGAACATTATATTTGCATAATTAATATTTTTGCAATATTTCTCGATGTAAGAACCTGCGCAGCGCCTGGATCGCCAGACATGCCCTGTGTTTGTTAATTTGCATCGAAAACTGACCCACCACAGTTAGATCAATTCTTAACAAATTTTACGTGAATCCCGGCCGCCCTCGACCGGCTCGACCGACTCGATCAGCGGCGTCGCGAAGGCTGCGCAGGCCGATCCTGCACGAAATACGTAACTGGCATTTCCTCAATATTTTACATATCCTTTAATCAGGATAACGCCAGTCTCGCCATAGGAAACGAGATTGAAAATATGCCTGTCCAGACAGTCTTGTTGTGTCGGGAAACCAAACTCAAGGAGACAAAAATGTTCAAGCATCTACTATTACCCACGGATGGTTCAGAAGCTTCCGAAGCTGCGATTCGGCAAAGCATCCTGTTCGCCAAAGAAACCGGCGCCACGGTAACCGGCGTGCACGTAATCCCCGAATATCATGTTTTCAGCCGGCACCTGCTGACGCTGACCGAAACCAAAGAGCAATTCGACAAGGAAGGCGTAGCGCAAGCTGACAAGTTCCTTGACGCCATAAAACGGGCCGCACAAGAAGCCGGGGTTCCATGCGACACGGAATATGTGGTGAGCGACCATCCTTATGAAGCAATCCTCAAAATGGCCGAAGACAAGGGATGCGACATGATCACCATGGCTTCGCATGGCAGGAAAGGCGTGCGAGGGATCCTGGCCGGCAGCGAGACCCAGAAAGTGCTGACTCATGGCAAGAAACCGGTGCTGGTATTTCGCTAAGGCTTAAGGCTGTGTGGCTTGCCCTTTAATGGGTGAAAACACGGATGAAAAAAATGGATAGACCGCATATTTTTGCAAATCGGACAGAGGCGGCGGAAATCCTTGCTTTTCATTTGCTTGAATACAAAGGGCGCCAGCCGTTGATACTTGCAATTCCCAGGGGTGCAGTCCCCATGGGAAAAGTGATGGCCGATTTGCTGCTTGGGGAGCTGGATATTGTGCTGGTGCATAAGCTTAGCGCGCCCTTGAATCCGGAACGCGCGATCGGCGCCATTGACGAGAGCGGCTGGACTTATGTCCTTCCTTTTTCCGAAGAATTCGGCGAAACAGAAACTTATCTAAAAGAAGAAAAGTCGCGGCAACTGCAGGCGTTAACACAACGCCGCACGCGATACACGCCGCTCAGACCGGCGATTTCCGCGCGCGGTCGTACCGCCATTATCGTTGACGATGGGATAGCGACCGGCGCGACCATGATTGCCGCATTACATGCAGTCCGGGAAAAACAACCTGCCGATCTGGTCTGCGCGGTGCCTGTGGCAGCGTCGGAGAGCCTCGAACAAATCAGGCCGCTGGCCGATAAAGTGTGCTGTCTCCATTCCTCTACAAATTTCTTTGCAGTTCAGCAATTCTATCGAGATTATCGCCAGGTCGAAGATGACGAAGTGATCAGCATACTTTCTTCGAATCGCAACGGTGAAGAATCCGAATCCGGCAATTAGCTCCCGACCGGCAACTCAGATCGCAGATCAGCAAACCGTTTCCCCATGGTAACGTGAGGCATGAACACGTGAACATGGCAACAGCATGCCCACTCAGAACTTGGCAATATAGCAAATACATTGCTATGGCTCAGCTAAGTCTCGAGATTCAGACTGTCAGCAGCGTTTCATTCAAATCCGTCCGCCTCCCGGCCGCAGTGAACACATCGTGAACACATTGATCAGCAAAAAAGGAACTCGCATGAATTCAACTACCGCACATCGTTTGAGCAAGGTTCCAGAAGTGACCTTGATCTTCTGGATCATCAAGATAGCCGCCACGACACTGGGTGAAACCGGTGGCGACGCCGTATCCATGTCGATGAACCTGGGCTACCTCGTGGCGACGGCCATTTTCGCCGCAATCTTCCTGGTTGCCGTATTTGCCCAAATCAAAGCGAAGAAATTCAACCCGGCTCTTTATTGGGCAACCATCATTGCGACCACAACAGTCGGGACCACCCTGGCCGATTTCGCGGACCGTTCGCTTGGCATCGGCTATGCAGGCGGAAGTTCGCTGCTGTTTGTCTTGCTGATGGGCTCGTTGGCAATCTGGTATCGCTCGCTCGGCTCGATTTCGGTCGACACCGTCAACTCGCCCAAGGCCGAAATGTTCTACTGGCTGACCATCATGTTTTCCCAAACCTTGGGTACGGCGCTGGGCGACTGGACGGCTGATACCGCCGGCCTCGGCTATACCGGCGCCGCGCTGGTTTTCGGCGGCCTTCTGGCGGTGCTGGCTGTCGCCTATTACCGGACTGCCATATCGCGCACCGCGTTGTTCTGGGCCGCATTCATTCTTACCCGTCCGCTTGGCGCCGTAGTCGGCGATTTCCTTGATAAACCGCTCAGTGCCGGCGGCCTGGCGTTAAGCCGCTATTCCGCATCGCTGGCGCTGTTTGCATTCATCCTGACCTGCATGTTGTTTTTCCGCCAAAAGCCGGCAAAACAAGCTCATTAAGGTAGAGGTAAAGGCGATGCTGTTAGGCGATCTCCGTCAGGATCGCCTTGACCCGATCCAGCGCCGGCTCGATATCCAGTGTTTCTATCGCCCCGTAGCCGAAGAACAGTCCCGGTACCGGGGGCATTTCATGATAAAACACATCGATCGCATACAAACCGACATCGACCCGTCGCGCCAGCTGTAACAGCTGGCGCATGTCGACCTCCTTGCTCGCCAATGCTGTCAGATGGAAGCCTGCGGTGGCCGCTATCGGCTGCAGCCACGGCGCCAGATCAGCATTTAAACGCGACAACAGCTTTTCGCGGCGGCTGGCGTACATCGCGTGGCAGCGCCGGATATGCTTTTGCAAATAACCATCGTCGATGAACTTGGCCAGCGCCCATTGCATCATGGTCGGCGCGTGCCAGTCGCACAGATGCTTGGCGACGGTCACGGCTTCCCGTATCGCAGGCGGCGCAATCAGATAGCCGATACGCAGTTCCGGCTGCATGACTTTCGAAAACGACCCGACAAAGGCCACCAGGCCCTCGCTATCCATGCTTTGCAGGGAATCGGTGGGCCGCCCCTGATAGCGGAATTCGCTATCGTAGTCGTCTTCGATGATGATCGCGCCAAGTTCGCCGGCGCGTTTCAGCAACGCTTTACGGCGCGCCAGACTCATCGGCATGCCGAGCGGGAACTGATGGGCGGGTGTGACATAGATCAGACGGGTATCGTCGGGGATGTGCGCAACCATCATTCCTTCGGCGTCGACCGGGATGCAGGCGATACGCGCGCCCTGGCTGGCAAACGTCAGCCGCGCCGGTGGATAACCGGGATCTTCAACCGCCACCGTGCAACCGGGTTCGATCAGCACCCGCGCCACCAAATCGATCGCCTGCTGGGCGCCGTTGGTGACCAGCACGTCCATCGGCCCGCACTGCACTCCCCGGGCAAACGCACTATGGCGGGCGATCGCTTCGCGCAACGCCGGCAATCCTTGCGGTTCCGAATAATAGCCGCGCGCAGCCTGGCTCTTGCGCAAGCCGTGCAGTATGCACTGGCGCCATTCGGCCTGAGGGAAATGGCTTTTTGCGGCGCCGCCGCCAAAAAAATCATAAGCAGAGCGTCGTTCCGGCGGCTGCAACGGCATTGAACGGCCCAGCCAGTTCTTGAGCGTGGCGCCAGCCGCCAGATCCTTAGCTGCGAAGCGGCGTGGACTTGGCTGTGGCTGCGTCGCCGCGGTAACAAAGGTGCCGGTACCTATCTGGCCGGCAAGCAATTTATCCATGGTCAATCGCGCGTAGGCTTCCGACACCGTCTTGCGCGATACCTGCAACTGTTGCGCCAGCAAGCGCGACGGCGGCACTTGCTCGCCGGCCGCCAGCCGTCCTGATTGAATGGCTTCCTTGATTTGCCGATAGACCTGCCCCGCCAGATCCTTATCGCCGTCGATGACGACATGCAATTCCATAACAGCTCCAAAAAACGATCAGCGATGCAGGCCGCACGCCCCTGCTTTCCCAAATGAAACCATGCGGTTTTAGCATGCCTGCCAGTCCAGTGCAAATCACAAGCTGAGTGGCCTCCTGTTTTTTGGCCGAATTGGCTATCCAATGCCGTGTCGCCAACTCTTATGATGCAAGCTCTCAGCTCACACATGATCCACACAAGGAGAGTATCTTGGAAAACCGTATCGATTTCTACACAGCTTCCCCCGACGCCATGAAAGCCATGATTGCGCTCGAAGGCGCGGTCGGCAAACTGGGCCTGGAGCCATCGCTGCTGGAACTGGTCAAATTGCGCGCTTCGCAAATCAACGGCTGCGCTTTCTGCATCGACATGCATACTGCAGATGCACGCAAGGCCGGTGAAAGCGAACGCCGCCTGTACGCAGTCACGGCCTGGCGCGAAGCGCCGTTCTTTAGTGCCCGTGAACGTGCCGCATTAGCCTGGACCGAAGCACTCACGCTGATTTCGCAAAGCCATGCGCCGGATGCCGATTACGCCATGCTGAGCGCGCAATTCAATCCTGCCGAAATGGTCAATCTGAGCCTTGCCATCAACACTATAAATAGCTGGAATCGGCTGGCTGTCGGGTTCCGGAAGATGCCAACCGAATAAGAACGATGTCTAATGTTCAAGACGGCGCCGCGTATTGAGCCGGCGCCGTTTTTTGCCGTGCAAAAATTACCCTGGACATTTCGCACGACAGTGCTAAACTGCGACACATGGATACCCATACCGAAAAAAGCGAACTCACCCTGGCAGCCATTGTCGATACGGCATTGAATATGGTTGCCACGCAGGGACTGGAAAGTCTCTCTCTGGGGGAGGTCGCGAAGCGGCTAGGTATCAGCAAAAGCGGCGTATTCTCGCGCGTCGGTTCCCGTGAAGCCTTGCACGAAGCAGTGCTGAATGAATTCGACCGGCGTTTTGCCGCCGACGTGTTCGAACCCGCGATGAGGCAGCCGCGCGGCCTGCCCCGCCTCAACGCGCTGGTGATGAACTGGATCTCGCGCGCCTGCAATGTCAGCGGCTGTATCTATGTTGCTGGCGCTTTTGAATACGACGATGTTGACAGCCCGATGCGCGAGCGGCTGCAACATAACGTATTGCGATGGCGTGCAGTATTGCGCCGCTGTGTCATCCAGGCGCTGGATGCCGGTCATTTGCGGCCCGATACCGACCCGGAGCAACTGGTATTCGAAATCTACAGCCTGATGGTCGGCCTGATGCATGACGCACGTTTTCTGCGTGACCCCAAGGCGCATGACAGGGTGCGCAACGCCTATGAGCGCCTGACCTCGACCTATCGCAGTTTCAACTATCACGCATAAATAGCGCCATGCCTGGATTGGATTTGCGATTTTTACCAAACAACTTTCGCACGACTGTGCGATAAAGGATTGTCATGTTGATTATTACCGGATGCATCGCTTTGATTACCGTTGCCGCTGCCGGCCTGACTGTATGGCGCCTGATCTTCCTGACAGGACAATCCGTTCCTGACTGCAACGACGATTTCATCTTCTTTTGACTGTACCCCAACCGCAGCCTCATACCTTATAGGGAAGTCTTCATGGATATGCATCCCGCCTCAAGCCAGCCGCTCGCCGCGAAGGCTCAAGCAGCTAACAAGACTCCGGTCGGCAATCTGTTCAAATTGTTGAGGGCTGGCATGCGCCTGTCGCAATTCGTCGCCCCTAACCTGACTCCCCGCATCGCCGCCCGCTTATTCTGCACGCCGATTCCGGGTAAGCTGGCTTCACGCAATTTGACAGCACCGCCTGATGTGCGCGTTGAGTCCCTCTCTTTTGAGCGCGCCTCGATCACCCTCTATCATTGGCCGGCGCCGGAGAATGCCCCGCAACTGCTGATGACTCATGGCTGGGCCGGCTGGGGTCTGCAAATGACCGCCCTGGCCGACGCCTTGAGCGCCGCCGGCTGGGCCGTGGTTGTCATAGACCAGCCGGCGCACGGGCGCAGTTCGGCGTGGAGCAGCACGCTGCCGCAGTTTGTACGGGCGTTGGCTTATGCAGCCGCGCGCCTTGGCAGAGTGCGGGCGCTGGTTGGGCATTCCATGGGCGGCGCTGCGGCATATATTGCTGCGGCGAACGGGTTGGGATTAGGGCTGGCGCTGGACAAACTGGTGCTGATTGCGGCACCGGTTTCCATGCTGCAGGCAACGCGTGACTACGCTCTCGCCTTCGGCATCCGTGAAAGCGTTCGTGCAGACATGGTCTCCTATCTCGAAGCACGCGAAGGGATGCTCTTCGAACGCATGGGCGCCGGCCATGTCGCGCCGCGGATAGGCACGCCTACATTGGTGATACATGATTGCGACGACAACATCGTGCCATTTCGCTCAGCCCAGTTGCTGATGGAAAAATTGCCCGATGGGCAACTGCTCAGCACACGCAACCTGGGACATCGCCGGCTGTTGAAAGACCCGGGCGTGATAGAAGCGACAAGGCAATTTGTCAGGCTTGAAATATCACCTGCACCGGAAACCATTTAGTCGCCGCTCAAATTTTTCATGATTGTTTGCGCCAGACACTGGCCAGCCATGGCTGCTGCTCACGCGGCAGACCGTCGGGCCGGTAGTAGTGCTCAAGTTCGGAGAAGCCGGCGTCGGACATGAAATGGCGCCATGCCGCGAGATCGTGATAGCTGCCGTAACGTCCGCTATTCCAGCCCTCCTGATTGCTGCCGCGCGGGTTGGAGCTGAACAATACGCCATCAGGCTTCAGCGTTGCATGGAATTGCCGCAGGACGCGCGGTAGTTCCTGGCCGGGGATATGGAACAGTGCCGCGTTGGCGAAGATGCCGTCGAAACGAGCGTCCGGAAAATCGAGTTTGAGAAAATCCTGATGCCAGACTTCGCAGCCGCTGTCCGCCCGCGCCATCTCAACGAAACGCGCCGCGCCTTCAACGCCGACAGCAACGTGACCGAGCTTGCTGAATGTGCGCAGGTCGCGCCCCGGGCCGCAGCCGACATCCAGGATCGAGAAAGGCGGCGTGCCTTTGATATGGCGCAGCAGTGCGGCAATGTTCTGGCTGACGTCGTGATCGCGGGTGCCTTCGCGGAAATCTTCGGCATGCTGGTTGTAATGCTCCAAGGTAAGAGCGGCAATTTTTTCCAGGTCTTCAGGCAGTAGTATCATGCCTCGTACTGTAGCGCATGGGCTGAAATTATCCAATATGGAAAGCGCATGACTGGTTAGTTGGATAACGTTTGCTGGTTATTGCGCTGCAGCGTCGATATCAGGTTTTCCTATATGCTGGCGGGTGCATAATGTGTTTTTTCAAGGACGCATGATTCGGGGGTTTCGGCTGGCTGCAGGTTGCCGAATCCCCTATCCCCAATGTGTCCACCTGGCAGTACTGTTCTGTTCCATCAAATCCAAGCGAAGGAGTCAAACGCAATGTCTACTAATCAAGCAAAATTTGTGTGGTACGACCTCATGACCAGCGACACCAAGGCCGCCGAGTCTTTTTATAAGAGCGTGGTCGGCTGGAACATGCAGGACGCCGACATGGGCGGCCCTCCTTACACCATACTGTCTGCCGGGACCATCATGGTCGGCGGCCTGATGCAAATCCCGGAAGAAGCACGCGCCATGGGCGCGCGGCCTGGCTGGAACGGTTATATCGCCGTCAGCGATGTCGATGACTACGCCGGGCGCGTCGTGGCTGCAGGCGGCACCATCCGTCGCCCTCCGGAAGACATTCCAGGAGTCGGCCGCTTTGCCGTCGCGGCAGATCCGCACGGCGCAGGATTTTTCTTATTCAAAGGCAATAGCGAAGACCAGCCGGCGCCGGCGGCAGCTGGAACGCCGGGGCATATCGGCTGGCACGAATTGCATGCCGGCGATATGGAAAGCGAATTTGCTTTCTATGCCCGCCTGTTCGGCTGGACCAAGGCCGAAGCGATCGACATGGGTCCGATGGGCGTCTACCAGACGTTCGCCACCGGCGGCGCGCCAATCGGCGGCATGATGACCAAAACGCCGGACATGCCCGTCACCTGCTGGCTGTATTACATCAATGTCGAAGCCATCGACGCTGCTGTTACGCGCATCAACGAAGGTGGCGGCAAGGTCCTCATGGGCCCGCATCAGGTTCCCGGCGGCAGCTGGATTGTCCAGGGACTGGATCCGCAAGGCGCCATGTTTGCCTTGGTCTCGACGCAGCGCTAGACAGATAGCCAGGTAGCGCAGCGGCGTTGCGCCGCAAAACACATATGGTTATGAGAATCCATTATTTGCGGTGATGATGCGGGAACAGGTGTAATGTCGTTTTAGGACGGTATTGCACCTGTTCAATGATGTCATTACAGGCGCGCCGCTCCGTTATCCGAGTCTTACCGAGCCATATTTGAGCCATATTCGAGCCATATTCGAGCCATCTCATGCCCAACGCCAGCACCCTGTCGCCACCTCCTGTCGCCCAGTCATTCGAGATCCGCCCCATCGAAGGGCCGTTAGGCGCAGAAATCCTGGGTCTCGATTTGCGATTGCCGGTATCCGCACAGGATCTGGCGCGCATACGCGCAGCCCTGGTTAAGCACAACGTGCTGGTATTTCGCGAACAACGTATCACACCGCAGCAACACGTAGCATTCAGCCGCCGCTTCGGTCCGCTGCAAGTCCATGTGCTGAACCGCTTTCATCTGCAAGGCCATCCGGAAATCCTGATCGTTTCCAATGTCATCGAAAACGGCAAGCCGATCGGCCTTGTGGACGCCGGCGCCGACTGGCATTCCGATCTGTCGTACATGCCCAAACCTAGTTTGGGTTCCTTGCTGCATGCGCAGGAATTACCGGCCGAACAAGGAGATACCTTGTTCGCCAATATGTTCAATGCTTATGAAACCCTGCCCGCCGATGTCAAGCAAGCCCTGGAAGGACGGCGTGCGGTGCATTCCTATGTCTATCGTTATCGCCGCCTGCAGAAACTGTCGCCCTGGCGTGCCGACCTGACGCAAAAACAAATCGACGAAGTGCCTGAAGTCGAGCACCCGGTAATACGGGTGCATCCGGAAAGCGGCCGCAAGGCATTGTTTGTCAGCGAAGGATTTACCTCGCACATCGTCGGCTTGCCCAAGGCTGAAAGCGACGCCTTGCTACGGTATTTGCATGAACACTCGATACGCGCCGAGAATGTCTACCGCCACCAGTGGCGCGCGCATGACATGGTGTTTTGGGACAATCGCAGCACGGTGCATTATGCGGCGATCACGCCTCAGCATTTACGCCGTACGCTGTACCGCACCACCGTCGAAGGCGATGTGCCGGTCTGAGCGCCGACCGGCATCCATGCTTATCCGTCAGTCCTTTAGCCGCGGAAATAACGCGCTGGGGTAAACGGCGTCTTGACGACTTCGGCTGGCACCCCCTTGCCGCGCACCATGGCCTGCAACAGTGTGCCGATTGGCGCATGTGCGCTATCGACATACCCCATTGCCACCGGGCTTCCCAGCGTCGGCCCGAAACCGCCGCTGGTGACCTTGCCCACTTGCTTGCCATCGGCGTCGACCAGTTCCGCGCCTTCCCGCGCAGGCATGCGATCCTTTAACAGCAGGCCGACCCGTTTGCGTTCGACGCCTTGTTCAAGCTGGCGGGCGATCACCTCGGCGCCAGGATAACCGCCGGCACGAGCGCCGCCGGCGCGCCGCACCTTGGACAAGGCCCAACTCAGGCTGGCTTCGACCGGCGTGGTGCTGCCATCCATGTCGTGGCCGTAGAGGCACAATCCGGCCTCAAGGCGCAGGGAATCACGCGCGCCAAGACCGATAGGCGCCACCTCAGGTTGCGCCAGCAGCAGCCGCGCCAAGGCTTCAGCAGCGGCATTCGGCACTGAAATTTCAAAGCCGTCTTCGCCGGTGTAACCGGAGCGGCTGACAAAACATTCGCTGCCTGCCAAAGTAAATTTGGCAGTCTGCATGAAAACCATCCGCGCGCTGTCAGGAGCCAGGCGCGCCATCACGGCCGCCGCTGCCGGCCCTTGCAAGGCGAGCAAAGAGCGATCGCTCAATTCTTCGATTTGACAGAGGCCGGACAGATGCTCCCGCAGGTGCGCGGTGTCTTGCTGCTTGCAGGCGGCATTCACCACCAGGAACAGGTGATCGCCCGCATTCGCAACCATCAAGTCGTCGAGAATGCCGCCTTGCTGGTTGGTAAACAGCGCATAACGCTGCTGGTTCACGGGCAGATCGACAATGTCGACCGGCACCAGCGATTCCAATGCAGCGGCAGCGCCAGCGCCACTCAGGCGCAACTGGCCCATGTGCGAAACATCGAACAGGCCGGCCTGGCTGCGGGTGTGATTGTGTTCCTTGAGAATGCCGCTCGGATATTGCAATGGCATTTCGTAGCCTGCGAACGGCACCATCTTGGCGCCTAGTTCGAGATGCAATTGGTACAGCGGTGTACGGGCCGCTGGGGCGGCGTTGCCGGTATCACTCATGAAAAATGTCCTTTATCAGTTTGTAGGGTGGACACCTGTGCCCACGCGTGACCTCAAACTCAACGTCACGCGTGCTTCGGTAACGCGTGGGCAAAAAAACTTGCCCACCCTACTTGTGTACATGCGACCTTATTCGTAATCCGACATCGGCGGACAGGAACAAACCAGATTGCGGTCGCCGTAGACGTTATCGATCCGTCCTACCGGCGGCCAATATTTGTTCTGGCGCAGCGACTTCAACGGAAAGACAGCCTGTTCGCGCGAATACGCTCGCGCCCACTCATCGGTCAGATCCTGGGCAGTATGTGGAGCATGCCGCAACGCCGTCTGCTCGGCTTTGATATCGCCGTTCTCGACTGCCCTGATCTCTTCGCGAATCGCGATCATGGCGTCGCAGAAACGATCCAGCTCTTCCTTGGATTCACTTTCGGTCGGCTCTATCATCAGGGTGCCGGCCACCGGGAACGACATGGTGGGCGCATGGAAACCGTAATCGATCAAGCGTTTGGCGACGTCTTCCACCGTAATCCCGGTCTTGTCCTTGAGCGGCCGCAGGTCGATGATGCCCTCGTGCGCCACCAGGCCGTCGCTGCCGCTGTACAAGATCGGATAATGCGGTGCCAGCCGATGCATGATGTAATTGGCGTTCAGGATCGCCAACTCACTCGCTTGCCGCAAGCCCTGCGCGCCCATCAGCGTGATATACGCCCAGGTAATCGGCAGGATGCTGGCGCTGCCCCAAGGTGCGGCGGAGACCGGCGCAATGCCTTTCTCCAGCATGCGGTGACCCGGCAGGAAAGGCGCCAGATGCGCCTTGACGCCGATCGGGCCGACACCGGGCCCGCCGCCGCCATGCGGAATGCAGAAGGTCTTGTGCAAATTCAGGTGCGACACGTCGCCACCGAACTTGCCTGGCGCGCACAAACCGACCATCGCATTCATGTTGGCGCCGTCGATATACACCTGGCCGCCATGGGCATGGACGATTTCGCAAATCTCGCCGATGGCTTCTTCAAACACACCGTGGGTCGATGGATAGGTAATCATCAAGGCAGCCAGATCGTTGGCGTGTTCATCTGCCTTGGCGCGCAGGTCGGCGACATTGACATTGCCTTGTTCGTCGCATTGCACCACCACCACTTTCATGCCGGCCATATGAGCAGTAGCCGGATTGGTGCCATGCGCGGAACTCGGGATCAGGCAGATATTGCGTTCGCCTTGGCCACGGCTCTGGTGATAGGCGCGAATCGCCAGCAAGCCGGCATATTCCCCTTGCGAACCGGCGTTAGGCTGCAGCGATACCGCATCGTAGCCGGTGCAGACGCACAGCATTTCTTCCAGTTCGGCCACCAGTTGTTGATAACCCAGGGCCTGGTGAAGCGGTGCGAACGGATGCAGCGCGCCGAACTCCGGCCAGGTGACCGGAATCATCTCGGTAGTCGCGTTGAGTTTCATGGTGCAGGAGCCGAGCGGTATCATGCTGCGGTCGAGCGCCAGGTCCTTGTCTGCCAGCGCGCGCAAGTAGCGCAGCATCTGGGTTTCCGAGTGATGGCTGTTGAATACAGGGTGCGTCAGGAAAGCACTGTTGCGCATCAGCGGCGCCGGAATCCGTTCTGCGGCGCTGGCTTCCAATGCATCGAACGACGGCAACGGCTTGCCGACTGCGAAGATACTCCACAACGCTTCCACATCCGCGCGCGTGCTGGTTTCATCCAGCGCAATGCCGACGCTGCCATCGTCGATCAGCCGCAGGTTGACCGACTGGCTGCGCGCAGCCGCGTGGATATCCTGGGTATGGCCGCCGGTATGCACGGTGATGGTATCGAAGAAGCTGGCGGTTGGCACTGGATGGTGCAACAGACGCAAGCCTTCGGCCAGGATCGCGGTCAGCCGGTGTACCCGTTGTGCGATCGTCTTCAAGCCTTGCGGACCGTGGTAAACCGCGTACATGCCGGCGATATTGGCCAGCAGCACCTGCGCTGTACACACGTTGCTGGTGGCCTTTTCACGGCGGATATGCTGTTCGCGGGTTTGCATCGCCAGGCGGTAGGCCGGTTGGCCGCGGCTGTCGATCGAAACGCCGACCAATCGTCCGGGCATCACGCGCTTATGTACATCCAGCGTAGCGAAATACGCCGCGTGCGGACCGCCATAACCAAGCGGCACGCCGAAACGCTGGGCGCTGCCGACCACCACATCGGCGCCGAACTCGCCCGGCGGCGTCAGCAAAGTCAATGCCAGCAGATCGGCGGCAACCACCACCAATGCCTGCTTGCCATGCGCCAGACGCGCGGTGGCGGTATAGTCGTTGATCTCGCCGTTAAGCGTCGGATATTGCAGGAGCACGCCGAAGCAGTCGAGCCGCTCCAGGTCTTTAAGATGATCGCCGACCACCACCTCGACGCCGATCGGCGCGGCGCGGGTGCGCAGCACGTCGATGGTTTGCGGATAGCAGTCTTGCGAAACGAAGAATATGTTGCTCTTGCTTTTCGACAGGCGCTGGCAAAAAGTCATCGCTTCGGCTGCCGCGGTGGCTTCATCCAGCAGGGAAGCGTTGGCGATTTCCATGCCGGTCAGGTCGGTCACCATGGTCTGGAAATTCAACAGCGCTTCCAGCCGCCCTTGCGAAATTTCAGGCTGGTACGGTGTGTAGGCGGTATACCAGGCCGGATTTTCCAGCAGGTTGCGCAAGATCACGGTCGGCGTATGGCAGTTGTAATACCCCATGCCTATATGTGATTTGAACAACTGGTTCTTACTGGCAATCTGGCGCAATGCCGCCAGCGTTTCCGCTTCGCTGCGCGGGGAGCCGAGTTTCAGCGGCTGCCGCTCCAGGATAGCGGCCGGGACTACTTTTTGTATCAATGCGTCGATCGAATCGAAACCGAGCATCGACAACATGGCCTTTTGCTGGGAGTGATCCGGACCGATATGGCGTTCAATGAAATCGGCATGTTGTACCAGATCTTCAAGAGCAGGCCGCGATTGTGTCATGGGTGCATCCTTCATATTGTGAACAGTAAATGGCGGCGTTAGCTTGTGGCTTACGCTTGGCCTTTGATCATCGCAGCGTAAGCCGCTTCATCCATCAAACTGTTCAACTCAGCGATATCGTTGACTTTCATTTTGAAAAACCAGCCAGCGCCTAACGGATCGTCATTGACCTTGCCTGGTTCGTCTGTCAACGTGGTGTTAATTTCGACTACCTTGCCGGCTACCGGCATCATGATTTCACTTGCGGCCTTGACCGATTCAATCACCGCGGCTTCGTCGCCCCGGGCAATTTCGCTGTCGACTTCCGGCAGTTGCACAAAAACCAGATCGCCCAGATGTCCTTGTGCAAAATCGGTAATGCCGACTGTCACCAGACCGTCGTCCTCAACGCGTAACCATTCATGCTCGACGGTATATTTCACCTGACCCATGCCAATCTCCTTTATAAAAAACCATGATATTCAAATTACTTATTCGGATTTTACGACCGAAACGGTTTGCATGATACTGCGATACGCTTCGATCTGGCATGGCGGACATCGGTGAACATTCTGGTCAATGCGCTAAGCTATTGATTTTTTGCACATTATCCCTTGTCGGCCTTGGTACCAACCATCACTGCGACGGTACTGGCTACCAGCAAAACGGCAAGGATATATAAGGTGTAATCCATATTACCCGTGTGCGTCCTGATCAAGCCAATCACCCACGGACTGATAATGCCGCTGGTGATGCCGATGCTACTGATCAGGGCAATGCCGCCGGCCGCCGCCATTCCCGACAGGTAACTAGTCGTCAAAGCCCAGAAAATCGGCATCGCCGCATACAGCAAGGCCGCCGCTACGGAGAGTATCGCCATCATGGCAACGAAGCTATCCAGGCGCAGGGTCAGCATCAACAGTGCGGTGGCGCCGCCGATCACGCAAAAAGCGAAATGCTTGCGCCGCTCGGCTTTCCGATCCGAATGCCAAGCGATCAGTATCACGCCGATTGCGCCAATCGCGTTCGGCACCGCACTATAGAGGCTGATATGCAGGACATCGCTGATGCCGAGATCCCGGATAATGAGCGGCATCCAGAACACCAGCATTAAAACGGCGCAAGTCAGTGCAAAATATATAAAGGAAAACAGGTAGACACGCGGATTGCGCAACGCATCTGCCAAAGAATGGCCTTTTTGCGACTTCAATTGACGGGGATCATTCAGAAGATTGTCTTCAATCGCTTGTTTTTCTGCAGGGCTCAGCCATTTCGCCTGTTTTGGGTGATCGTCCAGATAAAACCAGGCGACCACTGCCAGGATAATCGCGGGCGCCCCTTCGATCGCAAACATCCACTGCCAGCCATACATGCCGTACACGCCGGCCATGCCTTCCATGATCCAGCCGGAAATCAAACCGCCCAGTACGCCCGCGACCGCCACACCGGCAAAAAAGATCGACAGCACGGCGGCCCTGCGCCTCACCGGATACCAGTAGGTCAGGTAAAGCACGATGCCGGGAAAAAATCCTGCCTCGAATACGCCAAGGAAAAAGCGCAAGGCATAAAAATGCGTGGGAGTGGATACATACATCATGCCGACCGACGCCAGGCCCCATAGCACCATGATGCGAGAGAATGTCTTGCGGGCGCCATATTTTTCCAGCAGCAGATTGCTAGGCACTTCGCACAGGACGTAACCGATATAAAACACCGCGGCACCCAGGCCATACATCGCGTCGCTGAAGCCGAGATCCTTCTGCATGTGCAATTGCGCGAAGCCGATGTTAATCCGGTCCAGGAATGAAATAACGTAACAGATGAACAAAAACGGCAAAATACGCATTGATACCTTGCGGTATAACGCGTCGTCGCCTTGGGTTGCGCCTGTGGGGCTGGCTGCGCTGGCGGCCAATACATTGGTAGTCATGCTGGTCTCTCTCCTGGTTGATTAAACGACATGACACCCGGCATCTTCCGATGCAGCAAGGCGGCTATCGCCGTAGTTATTTCTGTAATTATTCTTCTGTGACTTTCTTTATTTCCCGTTGAATTCGGCGGGTCGCTTTTCCATGAATGCAGCAATACCTTCCTTGCGGTCGTTGCTTGCCGCCAGCAGCGAGAATGACTTGCGCTCAAGGTTTAGTCCGCTTTCGAGACCAAGCTCGAAAGAACGCAATATTGCTTCCTTGGCCAGCCGCGCAGCCAACGGCGACTTGGCCGCAATCACCGCAGCCAGCTCCGTGGCGCGTTCCAGCACTTTGTCGTCGCTTGTAACTTCTGCAACCAAACCGGCTGTCAGTGCGGTCTGCGCATCTATCATTTCCCCGCTTAATATCATTTTCATTGCCAGCGGCTTGCCGACAGTGCGGATCAGGCGTTGCGTGCCGCCAGCGCCCGGGATCGTTCCCAGGTTGATCTCCGGCTGACCGAATTTCGCGCCCTCCCCGGCAATCACGATGTCTGCATGCATGACAAGTTCGCAGCCGGCGCCAAGGGCGTAGCCGTTGACCGCTGCCAGTAGCGGTTTGGGGAAGGCCGCGATGCATTTCCAGTATTCCGGCCGCACATCAGTCAAAGCCTCGATCGGCCCCAACTGCGCCATTTCCTTGATGTCGGCGCCGGCCGCGAAAATTTTCGGCCCGCCGGTAATGACGACTACGCGCACCGCGCTGTCGTCCGCCGTACTGCGCAGGACATCCGCAATTTCGCGCAAGGTGTTGTTACGCAGTGCATTACGCGCCTCCGGGCGTTGCACAACGATTAACAGCACGCCATTGCCTGGCTGGGCCAGACTGATATCTTGAAAATCATTCATGCGCTTGCGTTCCATAGAAAGATGAGATGAGGAAAACCATGCCGGCTGACTCCTCCGTGCCGAATGCTAGTACTCAGACGCGTTCGATAATCAAGGCGATACCTTGGCCGACGCCGATACACATCGTGCACAACGCATACCGGCCACCGCTGCGTTCAAGCTGGTTGAGCGCCGTCATGACCAGGCGCGCACCGGAGGCGCCGAGCGGATGGCCGATGGCGATCGCCCCGCCGTTCGGATTGACATGCACGGCATCGTCCGCCAGACCGAGTTCGCGCGTTACCGCCAATGCCTGTGCCGCGAACGCTTCGTTGAGTTCTATAACATCCATCTGCGCCAGCGTCAGGCCGGTCTGCGCCAGTACCTTTTTGCTGGCTAACGCGGGGCCGAAACCCATGATGCGCGGCGCCAGCCCGGCGCTCGCCATGCCCAGCACACGGGCGCGCGGCTGCAACCGATATTTATCGACGGCAGCGGCTGAGGCCAGCAGCACCGCGCAAGCACCGTCATTGACGCCTGAAGCGTTGCCGGCAGTCACGCTGCCATCGGGACGAACCACGCCTTTGAGCTTCTGCAACGTGTCGAAAGTGGTTTCAGGGCGAGGATGTTCGTCGCTGGAAAAGAGCATCGGTTCGCCCTTCTTCCGTGGAATGGAAACCGGCGCGATTTCCGATGTAAAGAAACCGGCCGCCTGTGCTGCGGCCCAGCGTTGCTGGCTGCGCAGCGCCAATGCATCCTGGTCCGTGCGGCTGATATTGAAATCGGCGGCAACGTTCTCTGCTGTTTCGGGCATGGAGTCAATGCCGTATTGCGCCTTCATCAATGGATTGACGAAGCGCCAGCCAATCGTGGTGTCCTCGATTTTCGCGGCGCGAGAAAAAGCGCTTTCTGCCTTGCCCATCACGAAAGGTGCGCGGCTCATGCTTTCCACGCCGCCGGCAATCACCAATCCGGCCTCGCCGGCCTTGATGCTGCGGGCAGCCAGGCCGATCGCATCCATGCTCGACCCGCACAGCCGATTGATGGTGTTGCCCGGCACCGTCTCCGGCAGGCCAGCCAGCAGCGCGGCCATGCGACCGACATTGCGGTTGTCTTCCCCTGCCTGGTTAGCGCACCCGTACAGCACATCGTCCACTTCCGCCCAGTTCACAGACGGATTACGCTCAATCAACGCCTTGATCGGCAGTGCGCCGAGATCATCGGCGCGCACCGTTGACAATGCGCCGCCGTAACGGCCGAATGGCGTGCGGATGGCATCACAAATAAAAGCGTCCATAATTAATTAAATCCTTAGATGAAGTTGTTCAGTAGAGGGCCGCATGCCACACGAAAATGCCGCGTCGGGTTGAACAAACCGACTCAATACTCCAGCACCGTCTTCGATTCCAGATGCCGGTCGACATCGGCCGGCTCCAGCCACGTGTGCTTGCATTCGAATTTTTTGTATAGCTCCAGTTGATCCTCATAGTGCTTTGATTTGGCGCCATCGGGCGCGATGAAGCCGCTTTGTCCAGGAGGCAGAACTTCGCAATTCCGTACGCCGTCAGACGTAAAAGAAATCAGGTTGTTTTCGGTGCCGCGATTCATCATGACCGGTGTCTTCAACCGCTCGTTGCCATTCGCTTGCGGAATGCCCACGAAGTTATTCGACAGGTAAACATGCTCATCCACGGGTTCCAGCCACTTCTGCATATCGCTGCCATAACGGGTTTGCAGCGACTCGACACTCTCGCTCAATGCTGCCAACACCACATCCAGCGGCTTCTTGCCGTTAAATAAATCGTAGCGCTGCGGGATGCTCGCGTGCTTGCCCCTCAGTGCCTGATACAGCACTTTAGTGCCAGGCTGGATATTGACCGAGCCGACCACCGGCGTTCCGGCGACCGGGTAACCTGCGGCAGAATAAAACTTGAAGTATTCCGCCGGAATAACGTCGGCCAAAGTGTTCTTCAGCATGATCGGCAGCCAGGTACGCATCAGGGTGGCAGCCGCCTTGTAGTGCGTGGCGGTACTGCTGTCGACAGTTTGCAAATCCCAGCCGTCGAACAGGGTTACCGCCTGGCGGCGCGGGTCGTTTTCTGCAAGCCGGGCCACCGCTTCCTTGAGATACGGCAGGAAATAGCGCGCATTGACATCGGCAAACGACGCGCTCTGATTGATCCCGGCCATCGCCGCCGGAGTCAGCTTGTCATCCGGCTTGAAGTGATCCATGATGGTTTCGACGCGATCGGCGGCAGACCATGACAACCAGTACATATCCGGACTCGGATAGCCGGCAGCCGGCTTGTTGTTCCAGTTGGCGATCCAGCCCTGTTGCGGGTTGAGCATCTGCGGATTGCTGCTGAACGGCAGCACCGCATCCCACTCCATGTCGCCGGTGCCGAGCGCCGGCAGACGGGTATCGTGGTTCGGCTTGCGCTGCGGGAATTTCCCTGTATAGGCATAACCGATGTTACCTTTGGCGTCGGCGTAGTACCAGTTGATGGTGATTGCCATATGCGCGGCCTGGCCGATCCATTGGTCATAGTCTTGCGCCTGCGTCTGCCGTATCCAGGCCATCAACGATTCCACTTCGTGTCCGTCCCAGGTTCGCTTCTTGGAATACGCCACGCCTTTTTCCATATCGAAGGCGACTACCAAACCATGCGTGGTGCCATAAACATCCAGCTTATGATCTGGCGCACCTTTGACCTTGATGATGTCGGTGCGCTTGATCATCGGCAGATACTTGCCCTTATACAGGTACTCGTAGCGATTATCCGGATTGAGCTGTTCCTGGTAGATATCGACGCCGTCGCCATACCCCGCGGTCGCGCCCCAGGCGATTTTTCCGTTATGTCCGAACAGGATACTGGGATAGGCAAACGGCGTGTTGCCGACCACATTGAACCCGGCGCCGTGCAGGCCGACCGCATAAACATAGGCCGGGTTGAACCAGCCAAATTGCGGGCCGTTGAACAGAATTGCTTGGGCATCCTTGGCCTTGCCCTTGCCTGCCAGCCATATGTTGCTGGCCTGCGGGAAACCACCCATACCGCTCAAACCATCCCTGGCAAGCAAAGCATCGAGGTGGTCCTGCGCCGCCGATCCCGACATCGGCAACAGGCGGCCATTGCCCGCATCCCTTGGCATGCGAGCAATGGCCTGCATGGTTTGCCTGGAAGGCGCGGCCAACCCTGCCAGTTGCTGCCGATTATCAACTGCCTGCTCGGCCGGCGCCGGGCCAGTCACCTTGCGTTCGGCCGGACCTGATGGAATGGTAGTCGGCGCCCCTGGATCGTCGACCCATTTCAATTGATCGAAAATCCGCGAACCGTCTTCCTTGCCGTGTTTTTCGACGAGCGCGTTCAACAACCCGAGATTGTCGAGTTCGGTGTTGAAATCGGAAAAACGATTGGCCATCGAGCCGACGAATATCATCACCACATCCATCGCTGTCCACTTGACCGGCTTGAAACCCATGTCATTGAATTGCTTGGGCATCAGTTGCTCAGGTTGCTTCTCGACCTGCCGGACCCAGGCATTGAAACCTGCGGCATATCCTTCAAATATGGCCTTGTCCGACGCAGGCAAAGCGGCATACTGGCGTAGCAGCGATTGCGGCTTATAGTTACTGCGCACCGCCTGGTCCGAGGTAAGATACTTGGCACCCAATGCCTCTGACACTTTCCCGGTGAATGTACGGCGCGCCATTTCCATCTGGAACAGCCGATCCTGCGCTACCGCATAACCGTAACCGTAGAACAGGCCGAACGTGGTATCGGCATAGATATGCGGCGTGCCGTATGTATCGCGCTTGATCGTGACGGCACCATGCGGCGCTATGTGGACGATGGACGGTTGCTGTTGCCGTGCCTGTACCGAAGGCAAGCTGGCCGCGATACCGCAGATGGCCAGCACCAATGCTATTTTTTTAGCGGATATCAATGCAAAGTCTCCTGTTTATATTCTTATTTTCATATTTCTATACTTCTATGCTCCAGACATGCCAGACCGTCTATACAGCGCCGACCGGCTGTTCATGTGTCACCTTCGGACGTTTGTCGATCACATGCCTGGCTTTGCCGGTCAAAGTCCGTTCGATGCCGGATGAAGCCAGCACGGATACCCGTGTGCTGATACCGATATAGGTCTTGATGGCATGCTGCAACTCATTGCCGATCGATTCGATTTCCGTCGCCGGCAGCTGACTGCTGGCTTCGCCGCGCAATTCGGCAAGCACCTGCAGTTTGTCCAGGTTGCCGTCGCGCGTGACGATCAGCTGGTAGTGCGGCGCCAGTCGCGGGTTTTTCAGGATCAGTTCTTCGATCTGCGTCGGGAACACGTTGACGCCGCGGATGATCAGCATGTCGTCGGAACGGCCGGTGATCTTGCCGATACGCCGCATCGAGCGTGAGGTAGGCGGCAGCAAGCGCGTCAGGTCGCGGGTCCGGTAGCGAATGATCGGTAATGCCTCCTTGGTCAGCGAGGTAAACACCAGCTCTCCTTCCTCGCCATCGGCTACCACTTCGCCGGTATCCGGGTTAATGATTTCGGGATAAAAATGATCTTCCCAGATAATTGGACCGTCCTTGCTTTCGATGCATTCGCTGGCCACGCCTGGCCCCATCACCTCGGACAAGCCATAGATATCGACCGCATCGATGTCGGCACGGGTCTGGATTTCCGAGCGCATTGCATCGGTCCACGGTTCAGCGCCGAATATCCCCACTTTCAACGAACTTTCCGCCGCATCGAGCCCCTGCCGTGTAAATTCCTCGATGATGTTGAGCATGTACGATGGCGTCACCATGATGATGCTGGGCTTGAAATCCTGGATCAACTGGACCTGCTTTTCGGTTTGACCACCGGACATCGGCACCACGGTGCAGCCAAGTTTTTCGGCGCCGTAATGCGCTCCCAACCCGCCGGTAAACAAGCCGTAGCCATACGATATATGGATAATATCGCCGGCACGTCCGCCGCCGGCGCGGATCGAACGCGCAACAACGGTGGCCCAGGTATCGATATCGTTGCGGGTGTAGCCGACCACCGTTGGCTTGCCCGTAGTACCGCTCGACGCATGGATCCGGGAGATTTTTTCACGTGGCACGGCAAACATCCCGAATGGATACTGATCGCGCAAGTCCTGTTTGGTCGTGAACGGAAAACGTGCCAGGTCGGCCAGCGACTTGAGATCGCTCGGATGAACGCCGGCGGCATCAAAGGCAGCGCGATAATGCGGCACATTTTCATACGCGTGCTTGAGCGACCATTGCATGCGTTCCAATTGCAACGCCTGTAATTCATCCTTGCTGGCCAGTTCGATCGGTTCCAGATCACTCCGATCATGTTTACGTTGCGGCATACGTGTCTCCTTCAAATAATATTCGGCAAATGTGACAGTCAGGATTCGGCAGGTTGGCTAGCAGGCATAGGCTCTTCCAGAACCTCGCCTTTTATCTGATAGGATCTGCCGCGAAATAATGCGATACGTGTGCCGGACTGGTTGCATATCGTGACATCGTAGACGCCGGTCCGGCCCGCGCGCGATTGCTCTGCCGCCTGTGCGGTCAGGATGTCGCCTGCATAGCCGGGCGCCAGGTAGTCGATGCTGCAACCGGAAGCCACGGTGTTGCGGTTATGGCTGTTGCAGGCAAAGGCAAAGGCGCTGTCGGCCAAGGCGAAAATGAAACCGCCGTGACAGGTGCTATGGCCGTTCAGCATGTCCGGCCGCACCCGCATGGTCAGTTGCGCAGATCCAGGTCCCATGCCGACGATCTGCATGCCAAGCGCTTGCGACGCCTGGTCGCGTTCGAACATCGTTTTGGCAGTGGCTTCGGCCAGTTCTTGCATGCCCGGCATGGCCGGAACGATTTGCAAATCACCCATGGAATGTCCTCCCGGCAGCGACCTTGCGCTGGATCAGCGGGGAAATGCGGTAGCGGTCCTCGCCATACACGTTAGTCAGGTTGCGCAGTACCGTGCGCACGCGGTCCAGGCCGATGCTGTCCGCCCAGGCCAGCGGGCCGCACGGATAATTGACGCCTTTTTGCATCGCAGTATCGACTGCCGGTGCGCTGCATACGCCCTGGTTGACAGCATCGGCGGCTTCATTGGCCAGCATCGCTACGGTACGCATGACCACCATTCCGGGTACATCGGCGAGCGGTGAAACGGCATAACCGGCGGCCTGGAACAATCCAACCGCCGCCTGGTAGGCGGCATCGCTGCATTGATCGGCGCGTGCCAGCGCGACCCGCTTGGCACTTGAGAAATCCAGGGTCAGATCAAGCAATACTGTGTTCGGAATCGCATTGTCGTGGGCACGTTGAGTAGCGCTGCGGCCGTCGGTCAGGAATATGGTTGCGTTGCCGCACTCCAGCAGCGCGTCGTCGCCGTGCTCAAAGTAAGTGCGCCGCAAATGTATCCCGGAAGACGATAGCCGCGCAGCCAGCATATCGGCCATCGCGGAACCCACAGGCAGCGCCGCTTCCCGCTGCATCGGATATGCCGGCTCGGTGTGTACTTCGGGTACGTCGGTATTCTCGCCATAGTGATAAAAGCCACGTCCGCTCTTCCGGCCCAGGAAGCCGGCGTTGACCAGCTCTTGCTGCAGCAGCGACGGCGTGAAGCGCGGATCGTTGAAGCAAGCCGCGAATACCGAGCTGGTTACAGCAAAATTGACGTCATGCCCGATCAGATCCATCAATTCGAATGGCCCCATGCGGAAACCGCCGGCCTCGCGCATCACTGCATCCAGTGTTGCCGGACTTGCCGCCTGCTCGGTGGCTACACGCAGGCTTTCGGCATAATACGGACGCGCCACGCGGTTGACGATGAAACCTGGCGTGGAGGCAGCATGCACCGGGCTCTTGCCCCATGCGATGGCGGTGGCGTGGACGATCTCGGCGACACAGCGCTCGGTTGCCAGGCCGCTGATAACTTCGACCAACGCCATTAGTGGCACCGGATTGAAGAAATGCATGCCAACCAGCCGCTGCGGCAAGCGCAAACCGGCGCCAATCGCCGTGATCGAAAGCGACGAGGTATTGCTGGCAAGAATGCAATCGTCAGCGACGATCGCTTCCAGATCGCTAAACAACTGGCGCTTGACCGACAGATTCTCGACGATCGCTTCCACGACCAGTGCTGCATCGGCAAGTTCTTCCAGTGTACCGGCCACCAGCAAATTTCCGCCTGCTGCATCGGCCGCTGCGGGGGTCATTTTGCCTTTCGCGCTCAGCTTTTCATAATTCCTGCGGATTTCGGCGACAGCCTTGACAGCGGCACCGTCACGCGTGTCGTACAGCTTGACGCGATGGCCGGCGGCGGCCGCCACCTGTGCAATGCCGGCACCCATCGCGCCGCTGCCGATCACCGCAACCAGCCGCGAGGTGTTGAGTGCGATTGCCATGGAATTTGTCATTTGCTACGCTCCCTTGAATTGCGGTGCGCGTTTTTCAATGAATGCACTGACGCCTTCGCGATAATCCCGGCTGTGGCCGAGTTCGCGCATAAAATCGCGTTCCAGCATGAGTTGCTGCACTAATGTATTGGCCGGGCTCGCATAAATGGCTTGTTTGGTGCGGGCCAGGCCTTTGGTTGGCGCACTGGCGAAATGCCGGGCCAGTTGCTCGACCTCGGCGCCGAATTGATCGTCATCCACACATTTCCAGATCAATCCCCAGCTTTCGGCCCGTTCAGCCGTCAATTTTTCGCCCAGCAGCGCCATTCCCAACGCGCGCGCGTTGCCGACCAGGCGCGGCAGAAAATAAGTACCGCCGGTATCAGGGATCAGGCCGAGGCGGCAAAAAGCTTCGACGAATGATGCCGAGCGGGTGGCGATAACGATATCTGCGGCGAGCGCCAGATTGGCGCCGGCACCGGCAGCAACGCCATTGACTGCGCAAATCACCGGGAACGGCAGATTACGCAGCGCCAGCACCAGCGGTGCGTAGTATCGCTCCACCGATTCGCCGAGGTCGAGCGCGGCAGAACCGGGCGCCACGGCACGGTCGCCCAAGTCCTGGCCGGCGCAAAAGCCGCGTCCGGCGCCGGTCAACACCAGCACCCGGACCGAAGCATCGGCCTCGATGTGTTCCAGCGCCGCGCGCACTTCGTTATGCATGGCGACAGTAAAGCTGTTGAGCTTTTCAGGACGGTTGAGCGTCAGTCGCGCAATGCCGTCCTGGATCTCCAGCAGAATGTTTTGATAAGGCATTCGTTGCTCCGGATTTGTCTATGTATTTTTGGCGGAAATGTGCTCTACGCACGTCTCGTTATACGTGTGCGCGAGTCTGCACAACGCGGAAGCGACCGGCAACGAACGCTGTATCCGACAAGCACGCGTTTGCCGCCGGATTGGCGCCGGTGCCGTGGAAATCACTGAATGCCGCGGACTGGTTCACAAACACGCCGCCGGTGAGATTGATCGACAAGGCAACCCCTGCTTCCTCTGCGGCATCGCGCGCTGCGGCAATTACCGCGGAGTTGCTGGAATACACTGACAAGGTCAAAGCCCCGTGTGTGCGCGCGGCCTGCTCCGCCAAGGCGATGCAGTGCGTCATGTCGGCACAGGCAACGGCGAAAGAAACCGGCCCGAAGAACTCCTGCATGACCTTGCCTTGTTCTGCTTCCGCCACCTTCATCAGCAACGGCGTGCGTATGCATGCCGCCGGGAACAAGGGATGCTGCAACGGTTTACTGTCAATTACGACTGTACCGATGGCACGCGCTGCATCGATGCGCGCCAGCACGCCGGTATTCTGGATCGCGCCCAGCAATTCAACCGCCTTGGCGGGATCGCCGGTCAGCCTGGCGATGCTCTCGCCGATGGCGGCGACAACCTGGTCGAAACTGACATGCCCTTCAGCGGTGGCGATGCCGTCTTTTGGAATATAGATATTCTGCGGCGCAGTGCACATTTGCCCGGAGTACAGCGTGAGCGAAAACGCGATATTGCGCACCATGCCCTGGAAATCATCGGTGGAGTCGATGATGATCTGGTTGACCCCGGCCTTTTCGGTAAATACCTGGGCCTGGCGAGCATGCTGTTCCAGCCAGTCGCCATTCTTGCTGCTGCCGGTAAAATCGATCAGGCGTACTTCCGGACGGAGCGCCAGTTGAGTAGCCGTGTCGTCGTCCTGTTCGTGCGCTGCCAACGTCACGATATTCGGATCGAAGCCGGCTTCGGCCAGTACTTCGCGCGCCACCTGGACCGTGATCGCCAGCGGCAAGATGGCGCCCGGATGCGGCTTGATCACCACGGCATTACCGGTCGCCAGACTGGCAAACAGGCCGGGATAGCTGTTCCAGGTCGGGAAAGTGCAGCAGCCGACTACCAGCCCGATGCCGCGTGGCACAATGCTATAGTGCTTTTCCATTTTCAGCGGCGGGTTCTTGCCTTGCGGTTTTTCCCAAAAGGCATGCGCCGGGATCTTGCGCATCGCTTGCCAGGCATACGCCACCGCTTCCAGTCCACGATCCTGGGCATGCGGACCGCCAGCCTGGAACGACATCATGAATGCCTGGCCGGTGGTGTGCATTACTGCATAGGCAATCTCGACACTGCGCCGGTTCAGGCGCTGCAATATCTCCATTGAAACGCCAACCCATGCTTCCGGCCCCGCCTTGCGCCAGGCCGGAGATGCAGCCTTGACGGCTGCAAACAGTTGATCCAGATCCGCCTTCGGGTAGCTGACGCCAAGCTTGAAGCCGTACGGCGACATCTCATTTCCGACCTGACCGACAGTCGCTACCTGGGTCAGGCCAAACGGCTTTTCCAGGCGCGCCTCATAGGCTGCCTTGCCATCGTCATTGGCGGTTTCGCCATACGCCTTGGGGCTAGGCATTTCTGTATACGCGCTCCAGTAGCCACGCTGTTCGATTGCTTCGCTGGCCTGCTGCAGCAGTTCCTGATGACGCTCAAAAAGAGGATGGGACACGGCGCTATCTCCAATATATTAATTATTTAACATCTAATGCAATATGATTCCGGCAACGACCGGCAGTTCAATGATCCTGATCGAAATCCATCACCAGCTTGTCGGATACCGGAAAACTCTGGCAGGACAACGCAAAACCGCGCGCAATCTCGTAGTCTTCAAGGGCGTAATTGGCGTCCATGTCGACCTTGCCGTCCAATACCTTGCAACGACAGGTGGAACAGACCCCGGCCTTGCATGAGTAGCGCATGTCGATGCCTTGCTTCAGTGCCGCATCGAGTACCGATTCACGGTCCTTTTCCATCGTAAAACTGAGATGCGCGCCATCGACAATCAAAGTAACCTCGCATTCCCGCTGGCCGGGCTGTGGCTGCGCATTCGGCACATGCTGGCGCCGCGGAGCGCCGGCGGCAAACAACTCGATCTTGATTTTTTCCTTGGCCAGGCCGTGGACCTGCAACGCTTCGAGCACTTCTTGCGTCATCTGCTCAGGTCCGCAAATGAATGCCTGGTCGACATCGTCCAACGCGACCCAGTGCTTGAATAATTGCTGGCACTTGTCTTTGGTGATGCGGCCGTTGAACAGTTCGATATCCTGCTGCTCGCGGCTCATCACGTAGACCAGCTTGAAACGGCCCAGATAGCGGTCCTTCAAATCCGACAGTTCTTCCTTGAAGATGACGGAAGACGATGCGCGGTTGCCGTAAAACAGCGTGAATCTGCTGTGCGGCTCGGCAGCCAGCGTGGTCTTGATAATCGACAGCATGGGAGTGATGCCGCTGCCGGCGGCGAACGCCAGGTAATGTTTGCGATGGTCAGGCGCCAGCGGCACGTTGAAATTGCCCATCGGCGGCATGACCTCGATTACGGAACCGGGTTGCAACGTGTCGTTGGCCCAGGTGGAAAATACGCCGCCCGGGGTGCGCTTGATGGCAACTCGCAGCGTGTCTTCCTGCACCCCGGAGCAGATGGAATATGAGCGGCGCACATCTTCCGCATTGATCATTGCGCGCAATGTCAGGTGCTGGCCTTGCGTATAGCGATAGGTTTCCCGCAATGCCGGCGGCACGGCAAAAGTTACGGCAATGGTATCGCGCGTCTCGTTGCTCACTTGGGCAACGGTTAGCGCCTGGAATTTGCTCATGACGGGCTACTCTCCAAATCCAATTAATGGCACTTAAAATAATCGAACGGTTCCAGGCAATCGTCGCAGCGATACAGCGCCTTGCATGGCGTAGAACCGAAATGACTGCTGCAACGCGTCTTGCCTGAGCCGCAATGAGGGCACGCCACTTGCGGCCCGGCGATTTTGCTGCGCGCCACGGAACCGGTGATGCGGCTGATATCGATCACCTGCTGTGCCGGCGGTGCTATACCGTATGCTCTCAATTTGTTCTTACCCTCTGCCGACATCCAATCCGTGGTCCAGGCCGGTGACAGTTGCGTCTTGATCGTCAGATGCGCAATGCCATGGCTTTTCAGTCCGGTTTCGATAGCATCGGCAATCACCTGCATGGCCGGGCAGCCGCTGTAGGTCGGCGTAATGGTGACAGTGCATTGGGCGCCATCCAGCTCAACGACGCGCACGATTCCCAGGTCCACGACGGAGATCGCCGGAATTTCCGGATCCGGGACCTCCTCCAGCCAGGCCCAGACTTGTTCTACGCTTGTCATCGTCATCGTCATCGCTATCGCCTTTGCCAGATCTACCAGACCGCGTCCGGATAGGCGCGCGGCAGGAATTGCATTTCCGCCAGCAGATATCCCAGGCTCTCGCCATGGCGCCCTTGCTTTCCGCCCTTTTGCATCCAGGCGTCGAGCGGCGGCAGCACCAGCGTCGCCTCGCGGAATATCTCGGCCACGTGATTGATCCAGGGAGTCCGCAACGTACCGAGTTCAGGCATCACGCCCTGCGCCGCCATGGCCTGCTCCACCGCGTCAGCCTGGAACATTTCATCGGTAAACATCCACAAGTCGTCGGCAGCGCGTTGCATCATGCTGTGGCTGAGTTCGCTGCCGTCACCCAGGCGTACGATCAAATCACCGCTGCGGCGCAGGTGATAACGCACTTCCTTCAGCGATTTTTCGGCAATCGCGGCAATCCGCTCGTCGGAGGATGTCAGCAGCTGCTCCAGCAGCAGGTAATGCCAGGCGTCAAAATAAAACTGGCGCATCAGCGTATCGGCATAACTGCCGTTCGGCTGTTCGACCAGCAGCAGGTTGCGAAATTCGTGCGCATCGCGCAGGAATGCCAGCCGGTCTTCGTCGCGGCCGGCGCCTTCCAGTTCGCCGGCATACGCGAACCAGAACCGTGCTTGCCCCAGCAGATCGAGAGCAACATTGGTCAGCGCTATATCTTCTTCCAGCGCAGGACCTTTGCCGCACAACTCGGACAGGCGTTGACTCAGCACCAGGGAATTGTCCGCGAGACGCAACAGGAATTCGATTTTGGGATCGGCGACGTTAGAATCGGCCATTTTCAATCTCCGGACTGACTTACAGGTTCTTGACTTCTTCCGGCATCGGGAAGAAGGTTGGATGACGATATACTTTGCTGTTGGATGGTTCGAACAGCACCGACTTATCGGCAGGACTGCTAGCGGTAATATCGCCGGCCAGCACTACCCAGATGCTGACGCCCTCATTGCGCCGCGTATACACGTCACGCGCATTATTGACGGCCATCTCGGCATCCGGCGCATGCAGGCTGCCAACGTGCTTGTGCGCCAGTCCGTGCTGGCTGCGAATGAATACTTCCCACAGAGGCCATTCTTTACTCATGGAATATTTCTCCTTCGATCAGGCCGCCAGTGGCGCCTGCTGTGCCTTGCGGCGTTCCTGTTTATCCGCGTGCGCCACCAGGCCATCGCGAAACCACTCGCCATCCTGGTACGCCTTGACGCGGGTCCGCAAACGGTCGCGATTGCATGGACCGTTGCCTTTAATGACGTTATTGAATTCACTCCAGTCGATTTCGCCGAATTCGTAATGCTGGGTTTCAGCATTGAATTTGAGATCGGGATCGGGCACGCTCAAGCCCAGGAACTCTGCCTGCGGCACGGTCTGGTCGACCATCTTCTGCCGCAGTTCATCGTTCGAAAACAATTTGATGCGCCATGCGGCTGACTGCGTGCTATTGACCGATTCCGCATCAGACGGGCCGAACATCATCAGTGCCGGCCACCACCAGCGGTTGAACGCATCCTGCGCCATCTGCTTTTGTTCCGGCGTGCCGTTGCACAATGCCAGCATGATGTCGTAGCCCTGGCGCGCATGAAAAGACTCTTCCTTGCAAACGCGTACCATGGCACGGGCATATGGGCCGTAAGAACAGCGGCAAAGCGGAACCTGGTTGATGATGGCCGAGCCGTCAACCAGCCAGCCGATGGCTCCCATGTCGGCCCAGTTCAAGGTCGGATAATTGAAAATGCTGGAATACTTTGCCTTGCCTGAATGCAGGTCGGCGAGCACCTCGTCACGCGATACACCGAGCGTTTCGACAGCGCTATACAGGTAAAGACCGTGGCCCGCCTCGTCCTGGATCTTCGCCAGCAATATGGATTTCCGCTTTAGGCTTGGCGCTCTGGTTACCCAGTTACCCTCCGGCAATTGCCCGACAATTTCGGAGTGCGCATGCTGTGAAATCTGGCGGATCAAAGTCTTCCGATAACCCTCCGGCATCCAGTCCTTAGCCTCGATCTTCACACCTTCGTTCACCCGCTCCTGAAACGCACGCTCTTCCGGCGTCATCTCATCCAGGGATCGTAGCGACTTGCTGCCAGTTTCAACCAATTGCGCGTACATGGCGTTTCTCTCCTATGCAATCTCTTTTGTTCGATTTGCTACAGCGCATGCTCCAACGTTGCAGTAAGAACGCGATGAACTGCATCGCGTCTGTCCGGGGAAGTCATGTGCGTCGACGAATCAAATAATATGATACTAAATTTAATCTGTAAACATCTTTTCGGTATCACGTTATTTCCATGTATCAATTTACAGATTAATGCAATCAGCACCCTCATGAAAAAATGTTCGAAGCACATTTAGGTGAAATACTTACTTGCATCTCAAGTTATCAAAAAATACAATTATTTTGCATCCGGGCGAGCGCGCTTTTTTTGAGGAGCGAATGCAAAACTGCGAAGCAAGGTTTGTGACGGCAGGCGACATTGCAGATAGTTCGCCGCACAGGCAAAGAATCCGCGTATTTCAACCGACAGAGGCTTATATGAGTGTGACGTTAATGCTGGGCTTGCGGGACAAGATAAAACTTAAGCGAGGGATGAAAATCCCCGATTTCACAAAAATTGGCGATGTGCTTGAGGAAGGAAAGTTTTATCGCCACCCCGACTCTGCTGAAATTTCATACCCTCTTGCAGTGGAGCCGGAAATTGGCGTCATACCCGACGGCGGCGATCTGAATATTGGCATTGTCGGCGCAGGCGCTGCGGGCATCAGCGCATTGTATGAATTGAGCCGAATCGCTGCAAAGCGCAGTTCCGGCAATATCACCGTAACGATCTTCGAAACAGACCCGAACAGCTTCCTGGCCAAACCGGCCGGAAAAGCTGTCGATGTTTTTGGCAAAAAGGCCGGCCGCGTTTCAGCCGCACGCGTCGGCGAATCCGAAACCGTTTATGAAGTTGGTGCGATGCGCTTCCCGACTATCGCCGGTTTGACATGGCACTATGCGGCACAAGTTTTTGACGAAGATGCACCAATTAAGATTTTCCCTAATCCCGGTACTGTAGCCACGGAATTCGTGTTCGGCGACCAGGTCGATCGTTATGCGCGGGACACCTGGCATGACGA
This sequence comes from Collimonas antrihumi, assembly GCF_018304965.1. Classification (GTDB taxonomy): domain Bacteria; phylum Pseudomonadota; class Gammaproteobacteria; order Burkholderiales; family Burkholderiaceae_D; genus Collimonas; species Collimonas antrihumi. Next base: position 10,792 of record NZ_JAGQED010000008.1, on the reverse strand, counting down.
GTCCTCACCCACACTGGCGGTGAAGGACGCTGTGATTTTTGGCTTCATCGGCGACCCCGGATTCACTCCTGGCGAGCCTGGCTACCTGCCTGGCGAGCACGATTCTCTGTTCATGATTGGCGACGAACGGCCATACGAAGTGCTACAAAAATTGAAGGAGGAAGACACCCCGGCAGACCAACTGACCCACATCAGCCAGAACTGGAAGGACTTTGTGCACCAATGGGATGGCCACACCCTGGAATCCGCAGTGCGTCAGTGCGTACGCTTCCGGCTGGACATCCTGCCGGAGATTCCGGGCCTGTCCAGTACTGCCGAAAAGGAAAATTATTACGTTGAATTATTTGGCCGTTTCGGCTTCGGCACCGGCGGCTTCAAACCTCTCTACAATATTTCCTTGCCGGAGATTATGCGCCTGGTGTTATGGGATTATTCCCGAGAGTATTCACTGCCAGTTGACGAAAACGTTACATTCATCGAAGATCTTTGCAAGCTGGCGCTCAAGACGGATCCCGGCGGAGCCAAATTCGAAGTCAGCGTCGTATTGGGCCGCGTATCGGATGTATTTCACGATCCACGGCTGGATAGCCCGGCTACGGTTCTCTATTACGAACACAAGGACGCAGAAGATCCTGCAGCGCGCCCTTTGCATCAGAAAAATTTCGACTACGCCATCCTGGCGCTTCCACAGGACCAGTTGATACCGATGGTAACGCGTGCCGGCTACGCGGTCCATGGCGACAGAACCGTTAAATTTGGCGATATCGGCCTTGGCTACGCTACAGTGGACTATGCAAGTGCCTTGCCACCTCTATTGATGAGTAGAACGCATGCAGCGCAGAATGCGCGTGCCGTCACGGCGGTAAGCATGTTGACCATGGTGCGATCTTCCAAGGTATTCGGAAAAATCCTGACTTCCGACGTCGAGGGACCGGGCGTACCGTCATTCACTTATCAGGCCGATCAGGACGATCCATCATCGATCGTGACGCAAAAAATCAAGGCGGTGGTATCTGACTGCGGCCTGGCTGCCAGCTACATTGTGCCTAGTTCGATTAACTCTCTATATTCGACTTTGCTGGTCAGCTATACCTGGAACGATGATTCGACCCGCTTGCAACGTGATTTTGGCATGTATCCGCAGAATGTTTCGGAAGGAAAGGCGCTGTCGGCTGAAGACATGTTCAGAACCATGATCAATCGCGCCAGCCGGGACATCAAGGATCCACTAACCGGGTTCTACACGCGCTGGTGGTTCGCCGACGTATTGAGCAAGGTCACGCTGGAAGATCGATTTGTCTTCGACTGGACCACCAATCAGACCGCCGGCGGCTTCAAGTTGGATGTCACCGGAGACTACTATCAGAGCAATTTCTGCTTCCGTTATCACACGCACGCGAAAGATGCTGCTCTGGGCAATCGCTTCTTCCTTGCCTGTGACAGCTACAGTCATTTAGGCGGCTGGCTTGAAGGCGCCTTCATGAGTGCGATTAACGCGGTGTCGGGAATTGTCGTGGCTGCCAACGGCGGCGGCGAATCAGGCGTGGCGCAGTTGAATCTGCAAGCACGAAAATTGTTTACATCGCTGGATAACGTAGTTCCAGCTCCATCCGAACAGGTAAAATATCTCGCGGAAGAGGAAGAAGGAGCAGCTTAGTGTCGTGACATTTACGTGAGACAGTAATGCTGAGGCGAGGCGATCCAATGCACCTCGCCTTTTTTTATTACCTCGCGCAAATCGCTTATCAACCTCGTAGGGTGGGCACAAAGGCGTGTCCACCCTATGGCGCTTGCAGATGATCCAGAAGTGAAAAAATGTGCCGATGCCTGTATCATCCAGCAATTCGGCAGTGCACCCATTTTTTGGCGAGCCTGCTATTCTGAATTGCAAAGACTATCTTCTCTCGATCATGAATTCAACTCCAAGCCCGGCAATCAAGAAATGGATTGAGCAGTTTATAGCGACCAATCCGCCAAGAGCGAAGTCCGTGGTGATGACACTTTTCGGCGATACGATTACGCCGCATGGCGGCGAAGTATGGCTAGGCAGCCTGATCGAGCTGCTCGCGCCCTTCGGCATCAGCGACCGCCTGGTCCGTACCAGTGTATTCCGCCTCGCAGAAGAAGGATGGCTGGACGCCAAGCGCGAGGGCCGACGCAGCTTGTACGCACTGAATCCGGCGGCGGCCACCCGCTTTGAGCATGCGTATCAGCGGGTGTACACGCCTTCGGACCAGCCATGGCAAGGAAAATGGACATTGCTGTTCGCTAGTGGCGACGGCATCACTGCCGAGCAGCGTGCCTTGTTACGCAAAGAATTGCTGTGGGAAGGCTTCGGCACCATCGCGCCGGCGATTTTCGGACATCCCAACGCCGATCCGCAGACGCTTCGGGAAATTCTCGATCGCATCGATGTACACGATACAGTTTTTGTGTGCAGCGCAACCGAAGCACAAGAGGTGGCCGGACGGCCGCTCAGCGACCTGGTTGAGCAATGCTGGCAACTGGAATCGGTAATGGCCGATTACGAGCACTACCTGACGTGCTTTGCGTCGCTGCCAAAACTCCTGAACGCAAAAAAGATACTTGATCCCGAACAGGCATTCGTCTTGCGGACCTTGGCGATCCACGAATTCCGCCGCGTGCAATTGCACGACCCGCAACTGCCGCTGGAACTATTACCGGCCAACTGGCCCGGCAAGACGGCCTATGATCTTTGCCATCAGGTGTATAACGCCACCCAGGCCAGCGCCGAAGAATACATACTTGAAACCCTGCGTCGCGAAAGCGACGACGTACCGGCTGCGGCACCCTATTTTTACCAGCGCTTCGGCGGTCTGAACTGAGTGTAGTAATCAGACATGGCTGACGAACGCCCGGTTCAGGCCATGACCACTCAAGCGCGTTTCGACACCAGGGTAAGAATGTCGTAAGTAGCCACCAGCTCGCCATGCTGGTTGGTCACCGCCACGTCCCACGCCACCACGCCCTGGCCGACGCCCTTGTCGTCTTTCCTGCGACGATCGATTTTGCGTTTACAAGTCAGGCGCGCCTGGATTGTGTCGCCGATGCCAACCGGCTTGACGAAGCGCAACGTGTCCAAGCCATAATTGGCCAGTACCGGCCCCGGCGCAGGCGAAACAAACAGGCCAGCAGCCGCCGACAAGACGAAATAACCATGGGCTATACGCTTCCCGAATTGCGAATCCCTGGCGGCGATTTCGTCGAAATGCATATAAAAATAGTCGCCCGACAAGCCACCGAAGGCCACGATATCCGCTTCGGTCACGGTGCGGCGATGCGTCAGCAGAGAATCGCCGATTTGCAAGTCGTCGAAATGACGGCGGAATGGATGCACCTCTGATTCGTTGATTGCCGCACCGCGCAGGTATTCGCCGGTAACCGCCGTCAGCATGGTGGCCGAGCCCTGCACCGCAGTGCGCTGCAGATAATGCTTGACTGCGCGAATGCCGCCCAGTTCTTCACCGCCGCCGGCACGTCCCGGGCCGCCGTGCTTCAAGGCTGGCAATGGCGAGCCATGGCCGGTCGACTCGATTGCCGCTTCACGCTCCAATATCAGCATGCGCCCATGATGCATGGCCGCTACCGGAATCGCTCGCGCCGCGACTTTCGGATCGCGCGTCACCAGCGAGCCGACCAGGCTGCCGCGCCCTTTCGCCGCCAACGCCAACGCTTCATCCAGTTCGTCATAAGGCATCAGGGTACTCACCGGACCGAATGCTTCGATCTCGTGCACTTTGTCGTTCTTGAATCCATCGCGGCACAATAGCAAGGTCGGGGCAAAGAACGCACCTTCAGCCACGCCGTCGCCGACCGGCCGGAAAGCGTTGCCACCGCCTCCAAATACAATTTCATTGCCCTGCGCCAGCAATGCCAGGCGCTCGGCGACGTCCGCCTGTTGCGCATGCGATGCCAGCGGACCCATCTTGACGCCATCACGCGCCGGATCGCCCACAACGGTTTTTGCAAGCCGTTCACGCAGCCGCTGCGCCACGGCATCCAGATGCCGGCGCGGTACGATGGCACGGCGGATAGCGGTACATTTCTGCCCTGCCTTGGTGGTCATCTCTCGCGCCACTTCCTTGACGAACAGATCGAATTCTTCATCATCCGGCATCACGTCCGGTCCCAGGATGGCGCAATTAAGCGAATCCGCTTCCGCATTGAATGGTACGGATTGCCTGATCAGATTGGCATTTGCGCGCAACTTGGCCGCAGTATCGGCCGAACCGGTAAAGGTCACGACGTCCATCCCTTGCAGGCGATCAAGCAAGTCGCCACTGCTGCCGATAACCAGTTGCAAACTGCCTTCGGGCAGCAGGCCGGACTCGTGCGCCAGCCTCACCATGGCCTCGGTCAAATAGCTGGTCGCGGTCGCCGGCTTGGCTATGCATGGCATGCCGGCCAGGAAACTCGGCGCAAATTTCTCCAGCAAGCCCCACACCGGGAAATTGAAAGCATTGATATGCACAGCCACGCCGCCGCGCGGCACCAAGATATGTGTGCCAAAGAACTTGCCTTGTTTCCCTAGCTGGATCGGCGGCCCTTCGTGAAATACGTTGCCGGAAGGGAGTTCGTTCGATCCCATGCTGGCGTAGGCGAACAACGTACCGGTGCCGCCCTCGATATCGATCCAGCTGTCGGCACGCGTGGCGCCGGTATGCTGCGAGATCGCATACAACTGCTCCTTGCGCTCCGCAAGGTAAGCTGCAAGCGCTTTCAGGCGCGCCGCGCGCTCCTGGAAATCCATTGCCATCAACGCCGGCACACCCTGGCGCCGCGCGTGAGCCAGCGCCTCATCGAAATCAATGGTCTCGGCATGGGTGTACGCCACGGCGCGGCCGTTGACTGCACTCGCCAGCACCTGCGCCGGCTGACTGCCGAGCCAGCGGCCGCCGATGAAACTTTGTAAGGTAGGCACATTCATCATGAAAACTCTCTTTATCTGGATTTCGTTAAAAGGCGTGCATCACGGGTATGGGTAACACGCACTTACAAGCTCGGCTAAGCGCCAGCGGCGATCGCCGGCAATTGCACCGCCGGATAACCGCCAAAGAATAAATCGGCGACGATGGGCGCCATCGCCTCATGCGTCAGGTTGCCATCCTGTTTCAGCCAGGTGAACATCCAGTTGATCATGCCGAACAGCAGCATGGTCAGCGGCTTGGCCAGTTGCGCCTCGCCCAGTTCCGGACGCAAAGCGACAATCACTTGTGCAAATGCGGCGACGACTCTGCGTTGCCCTTCCAGGATGCGTTCACGGTCTTCTTCGCCAAGAAAACGCACGTCCTCGGTAAGGACCCGATGCGCATGCTGGGCGCCGGCATATTCCTCGACGAAGCGGTTAATCAGGCGATACAGATGCGCTTTCGGATCGAGACTTTCTTTCTGCACAGCCTCGACTACCGCCTCCAGCCGCGACACATGGTCTTCGGCGATACTGGCCAGTAATGCGTCCTTATCCCGGAAATAGTGATAAAGCGAGGGTTTCGACATACCGCAAGCGTCGGCCACTTCATTCATTGAAGTAGCCGGATAGCCGCGCGATGCGAACAATTGCGCCGCGCCGGCCCGAATTGCCTCGCGCTGGTCGTCGTATCCGGGAGAACGTCCACGTGCCATTTGTCTGATCCATTAAAACATTATTGACCGACCGGTCGGATTAAATTATATTTTAAGCCTGAAGATAAAAGCAAGGCGTATTTAAATGCCTCTTAGACAATAAAAAAGCGGTAAAACAAAGGAATCCTTATGCCCTGCTATGCCATCGAAGGTGTCACGCCGGTAGTAGATCCGAGCGCATACGTGCATCCGACCGCAGTGCTGATCGGCGACGTCATCATCGGTCCCGATTGCTATGTCGGCCCTTGTGCCTCGCTGCGCGGCGATTTCGGGCGCATCGTGTTGCAACGCGGAGCCAATGTGCAGGACACTTGCGTCATCCACGGCTTCCCGTCGGCCGACACGGTGATAGAAGAAAACGGTCACATTGGCCATGGCGCCGTGTTGCACAGCTGCCTGGTGCGGCGTGGCGCGCTGGTGGGAATGAACGCAGTGGTGATGGATGAGGCGGAGATCGGCGAGCACGCCATCGTAGCTGCCAGCGCATTTGTGCGTGCCGGCATGAAAATTCCACCGCGCTCCCTGGCTGCCGGGGTTCCTGCCAAGGTGATACGCGAGCTGAGCGAAGAAGAAATTGCCTGGAAACAGGAAGGAACGCTGACCTACCAGGATCTGACGCGCCGCTGCCTGGCTACAATGATCGAAGTGTTACCGCTGGCCGCGATCGAGCCGGATCGCCCTCGCCTGCAAGCGCCGGATGTTCGGCCGTTGATCGCTGAAAAACGCAAGTAATAGAAAATTCCGAGGCCCGCCAGCGTGGGCAAAAAAGCTTGCCCACGCTGCGACACCGGTGTTGAAGAAAAGTCTGCGGGGATTTAGCGGTAGAAAGCGCTGGGGGTGCTGCCGAAGTGTTTTCTGAACATGGCGCTGAATGCGCTCTGGCTGCTGTAGCCTTGGTCTTGCGCTGCTGCGGCAACCTTGCCACCGCGCGCCAGTTGTTCCAGAGCCAGCAACAGCCGCGCTTGCTGTCGCCATTGCCCGAACCGCATGCCGGTCTGGCGCAGGAACAGGCGATGCAGGGTACTGGTGGAAATACCGAGCTGGCCAGCCCAGGTTTCGATTGTCACCTGTTTGCCGGGAGTCGCCATCAGCAACTCGCAAAGACTGCGTAGCCGCGCAGCCAGCGGCAAGGGCAAAAAAAGAGGCAGCACCGTTACCGAACCCAATTCGTGCAGCAACAGTTGCAGCATATGCCAGTTGCGCCTGGCGCCATCGTCCGCTGCCGGGTTGCAATGAACCGCAGCAATCAGCTCACGCAGCAAAGGCGAGATATTCAACACGCAACTGCGTGCCGGCAGGCGCCGCGCCATGGCAGCATCGACATCAAGCAACAGCGTGCGCAACCCGACCTCGCCATGCATACGGACCTGATGATCGACATGCGCCTGCAGCCAGACGGCGCGGCCGGGCGGCACTATCCAGCGCCCGGCTGCTGCATCCACCGTCATGACGCCCTTGGTTGCATACAGCAGCTGCGCGCAGGCATGCCGGTGCAGCGGGATGACGTGGCCGCCAGGATAATCCGAGGCAGATGTCACGACTGAGCCGTCGACAGAATGGGGCGCTTTGTCGTTTGATCCCGCAGCCATGTCGTCAGCCCAGGCCTGATTCAAATCACTTTCTCTTCGCGCAGTGCCGCAATGTAGTCCTTGCCATAACCAAGTTGCGCCAGCACTTCTTCGGTATGCTCTCCCAGCAAAGGTGAACGGGTGACCACCGTCGGGCTGTCCGACATCTTGATCGGATTGCCTACCGTGAGGTACTTGCCGCGTGCCGGATGGTCGATCTCGACGATGGTGCCCGTCTGGCGCAGCGAAGCGTCCTCAGCAATTTCCTTCATCGACAGAATCGGTCCGCACGGAATGTCGTACTGGTTCAAGATATCCATCGCTTCGAACTTGGTCTTGGTCATGGTCCATTGTTCGATGCGGGCAAAGATCGGCTTCAGATGCAGCAGGCGCGCCGCCGGCGTGGCGTAGGCCTCGTCGGTGATCCAGCCTTCTTCGCCGATCACTTTGCACACCGCAGGCCAGACCGCACCCTGGGTGATGAAATAAATGTAAGCGTTGGGATCAGTTTCCCAGCCCTTGCATTTCAGGATCGAGCCTGGCTGGCCGCCACCGGAAGCATTGCCGGCGCGCGGCACTGCCTCGCCGAACTTGCTGTCCGGGTATTGCGGATATTCGTGCATGGTGCCGGTGCGTTCCAGCCGCTGCTGGTCGCGCAGCTTGACGCGGCACAAGTTCAATACGGCGTCTTGCATCGGCGCCAGCACCTTCTGTCCGCGCCCTGAAGTGTGGCGCTGAAACAGTGCGCTGACGATCCCCAGCGCGAGGTGCAAGCCGGTGCCGCTGTCGCCGATCTGGGCGCCGGTCACCATCGGCGGACCATCGTCGAAACCAGTGGTGGAAGCCGCACCGCCCGCGCATTGGGCGACGTTTTCATACACCTTGCAATCCTCGTATTTGCCGGGACCGAAACCTTTGACGGAGGCGACGATCATGCGTGGATTCAACTCCTGGATGCGTTCCCAGGAAAAGCCCATGCGATCGAGCGCACCGGGTGCGAAATTCTCTACCAGCACATCGCAATCCTTGATCAGTGTTTCCAGTACTTCCTTGCCTTTGGGATTTTTGGTATCCAGAGTGATTGAACGCTTGTTATGGTTCAACATAGTGAAATACAGGCTGTCGACCCCGGGAATATCGCGCAATTGTCCACGTGTGGCGTCACCCTCGCCTGCGCGCTCGACCTTGATGACGTCGGCGCCGAACCAGGCCAGCAGCTGCGTGCAGGTCGGCCCTGACTGGACATGGGTGAAGTCAAGAATGCGCACGCCATCCAGTGCTTTGCTCATTACAATCTCCTGTTTATATTTATATATTTATATTGATCGAACCGTATATCGGTCTCTCGATAACGACTCTCGGTAACGACTCTCGGTAACGACTCCCGGTAACGACTCCCGGTAACGGTTCCATCAATATACTAACTGGACTCGGCTGTTTGCGTAGCCAGTTTGGCTTCAAGTTCTGTCAGACGTTTGCGCAAGGCGCGATCTTCGGCGAAGCGGCTGCTTTCATCGCGGATGACCGCAACGATGGCCGCCACCTTGTTGTCCGGCGTATGCAGCAATGCCACCGTAAACGCGATCGACAAGGTGTGTCCATCCTTATGTACCGCAGGCACCCGTAGCACATCGTTGCCGTAGCGGGTGATGCCGGTATCCATGGTCTTCTGGTAACCGTCCCAATGACGCTGGCGTTGCCGTTCGGGGATGATCAGATCCAGCGACTTCCCCAACGCATCTTCCTGGGTAAAACCAAACATGCGCTCGGCTGCTGGATTCCATAAGGTGATGGCGCCCCTGGCGTCGGAAATCACGATGGCATCGCCAATTGCCTCTACCAACTGCTTGAGATCGAGTGTGGATGACATATTCCTGCTCCTGTGTCGAGTAAACCGCCTGCATGTGAAAACGGCGTCCGAGGCGGACGCCGTCAATCGTCAACACGACGATTATCCACCTATCATACTGCTATTCCGAGAGTATCAGACCGCTTGCGAACCATGCAATTCTGCAATCTGTCCGGCGCTGTAGCCGAGGCTCGCCAACACTTCATCGGTATGCTCGCCCAGCAATGGCGATCCGGTGATTTCCGGGGTCAGATCGGAGAACTTGATCGGGCTGCCGACAGTCAGGTATTTACCGCGTTCCTTATGATCGACTTCGGTAATGGTGCCGCTGGCGCGCAGCGACGGATCGTTTGCCAGTTCTTTCATGGTCAGCACCGGTGCGCAAGGAATGTCGAATTTGCGCAAGATGTCGACTGCTTCAAACTTGGTCTTGTCCTTCAGCCACACTTCTATGGTGTCGAAAATCTCGGTGATATGCGGCTGGCGCGCCTTTGGCGTGCTGTAGGCCGGATCGTCGATCCATTCATCCTTGCCGATCGCTTTGCAGATAGGCGCCCAGGCATGGCCTTGGATGGTGAAATAGATATAGGCGTTCGGATCGTTTTCCCAACCTTTGCACTTGAGCACCCAGCCCGGTTGACCGCCACCACCGGCATTGCCGCCGCGCGGTACGACATCGCTGAACGTGCCGTGCGGGTATTGCGGATATTCTTCCAGGAAGCCGAGCCGGTCCAGGCGTTGCTGGTCGCGCAATTTGACCCGGCACAGATTCAGAACGCTATCTTGCATCGAGACCGCGACCCGCTGGCCCTTGCCACTCTTGTCGCGACCGATCAACGCCGTGAGAATGCCGATCGCCAGGTGCATGCCGGTGTTGCTATCGCCCAGGGCAGCGGCGCTGACGGTTGGCGGGCCGTCCCAGAAACCGGTGGTGGAAGCCGCGCCGCCGGCGCATTGGGCGACGTTTTCGTAGACTTTCAAATCATCATAGTGATGGCCGTCGCTGAAGCCCTTTACCGAAGCGACGATCATCTTTGGATTGAGTTCGTTGATGCGCTCCCAGGAGAAGCCCATGCGGTCAAGCGCACCCGGACCGAAGTTTTCAACCAGGACGTCGGATTCCTTGATCAGCTTTTCCAGCACCAGCTTGCCTTCCGGCTTTTTGGTATCCAGCGTGAGCGATCGCTTGTTGCTGTTCAACATGGTGAAATACAGCGCGTCGACATCCGGGATGTCGCGCAGTTGCGAGCGTGTCACATCGCCTGAACCGGGACGCTCAACCTTGATCACGTCGGCGCCAAACCATGCCAGCATTTGCGTACATGCAGGACCGGCTTGCACGTGCGTGAAGTCGATGATGCGGATGCCGTCCAGTGGCTTTGCCTTGCTTGTTTCCTTGGTCATTTCAAATCTCCTGTTTCATTTGATCGAATCTTTTTGTGCAATTTGCGAATCTATTTTTGAATTTATTATTTTGGCCTGGCAATTTATTTGTACATGGTCTGCGCCATGGTTCCCGGGGCATACACCGCAGGATCGACCCAGATATTGACCACGGCACAACGACGCGTCTTCTGCACCGCTTCACGGGCCCGCTGCAAAGCACCGGCGATCTGCGACGGATCGCGCACTTCTTCGCCATGACCACCCAGCATCTCGGCAAACTTGCCGTAAGGGATATCGCTCAGCAGATTGCCGACATTGCCGCGTTCTTCACCGTATTTCGCCAGTT
>NZ_JAGQED010000083.1 GCF_018304965.1 Collimonas antrihumi | reverse complement strand
GGACCTGTCAGGAATTCTGTGTGCGGGATCAGAATTTCATAGTTAGTCAATTGCGTTGGTAAAGCGTTCGCCGAACATGATGGCGAATTGGTTGGCTGCCAGCTTCCATGTTCGCTGTGGCATCTTCCAATCTTTTTCGATATTGCGCAAGGCGAGGAACAGCAATTTTGTTGCAGCGTCATCGCTGGGGAAGTGGCCGCGATTCTTGACGATCTTTCGAAGACGCATATGCAGGCTCTCTATGGCGTTGGTCGTATAAATGATGGTGCGCACCTCCGGCGGATAGGCAAAGAACGGAATGACCTGCTGCCACTGGCGCCGCCACATGGCTGCCACGGTCGGGAATTTGGTGCCCCACGGCCCCTCCGCAAACTCATCGAGCGCCACGGCTGCCAGGTCCGCGTTGGCGGCCTGGTAGACGGGTTTCAAGGCCGCAGCCAATTCCTTACGGTCCTTCCAGGAGGCCAGCGTGGTGGAATTGCGGATCAGGTGCACGATGCA
>NZ_JAGQED010000082.1 GCF_018304965.1 Collimonas antrihumi | reverse complement strand
GCTGCCTGGGCATTCTGGCAAAAGGCTGCAGACATGGGTAACAGTTATGCGCAATTCATGCTTGGACGCAGTTTGAATGCCATTTTTGATGATCCCAACCATACATTTTGGAGGAATGCGATCATCGGCATCAAGATGCTCGAATGCGCTTTTGCACAAGGTAATGGCGATGCCGCGTTGGAGCTTGGTGTGACATTTCGAAACAAGGACAAGCCACGCGCACTTAACTATTTGCACGAAGGCGTCAAATTTGGAAGCGCTGGATCAGCAAATTATTTGCGTAGCAAATTTCAAGAAAACGGCGGACTTGCTCCCCATGGCATCGACAATGCTCGCGCTGATCGCTATGAAGTGTTTGGCGATGCATTGGATCACAACCCCGACTTGCGCTTCCCCAACCTCGACAAAGTCTTACCCTTGCCACCAGCCAAACTCCCGCAATGGAGCGGCAAGCCGGAAGACCTGATCAACGCCGCCAAGCCAGTCATTCCGGCACCGCCGCC
>NZ_JAGQED010000081.1 GCF_018304965.1 Collimonas antrihumi | reverse complement strand
CGCTACCGTCAACTCGTGCTTGCACGTGAACTCGGTGCGATGCGGATGGAACAATTCAGGAATCTGGTTGCGAGGTAGATCGTTATCCATGGAACAGGCCGTTTGAGAAAGTGAAAGACAAAGAAGCGACACGGAAAGGCAGCGACGCCATGCGTCGTTATATCTGCTTGACGATGCAAAAAATAGGATCATGCGGTGGCGACCTTCCGATCGTCAGCGGCAGCAGGAGTTTGTGCCAAACGAATACCCAACCCGGTAGCGCCGCGCGAATCGGAGAACGTGACGATGAAATCATTAAGCCTATCTCCGTTCTTTACTGCATTGGCGTTGTCGTGCATTTTGACGGCCCAATCCCCGTGAGTTTGCTTCATGCTCTTTCGACTACCATCCAAATCCTCCCCCGCCAAATTCGCCCACACCTGCTGCCGCATCTCCCTCGGCAACGCCTTATCCATACACGCAATATTGATCTCGCTATCCCCCGCCATGCTGCGCAGATTCAGATTCGCGCTACCCAACGTAA
>NZ_JAGQED010000080.1 GCF_018304965.1 Collimonas antrihumi | reverse complement strand
TTCGTAGGCTACACGGTAAGGATGGATCGGCGAGCTGTTCGATTTGAACAAAGGCATCAGCTTCTCGGTCGCAATCGCTTCCTGCAGTTGCAGCTGTTTCATCCAGGCACGCCGCTTTTCCTGCGCGTTCTTGTTGATACGGCCACTGGCCGCTTGCAATACCGCGCCCAGGATGGTGCCGGGATCGCCCACCAGACCCAGCGTGATGTCGCGATTCTTGCCGACCGTACGGTAATCCTGGTCGATCTGGATCACTTTGGCATTCAAGCCCAGACGCTTGCCGTAGCCCATGCGGAAATCGAACGGGGTGCCGACAATCAGGATCACATCGGCTTTATCGAAACCTTCGCGCCGGGTACGGTCGAAATGGTGCGGATCGCCTGGCGGCAGCAAACCACGTGAAGCGCCGTTGAAGTACGCCGGGATATCCAGGCCGCGCACCAGGTCGATCGCTTCCTTGTGACCACGCGAAGACCAGACCTGGCCGCCGTACAGCACCACCGGACGTTCCGCCTGCACCAGGATGT
>NZ_JAGQED010000007.1 GCF_018304965.1 Collimonas antrihumi | reverse complement strand
CGAAAGCGCCTATTTTCTTCTTCTGTGAACATTTAATGTTTTAAGTTATACGCCATCCATTTACATGAATGACGCTGCACTTCCATCAAACGCCCACACTTATCGACTGTTAATTGTTAAAGAACCTGCCACTTCGCGTCACCCAAACCCGGGTTCGCGTCGCCGTCAAATCGTTTTGTTTGTCAGCAGCAGAGAGATGAGATTATGTGGCGTTTCCAGTTTTTCGTCAACTACTTTTTTACTACTCACCGAAAAACTTTTTACTGCCACCACAACTTCCTAACCCGCTTTTCCCCCTCAAACTCCGCCCGCAAAAACAGCCTATTTACCTCTCAGCTGCTTCGCTTCTTTCGCGTCGTTCTCAACGGGAGGCGAACTATAGCAACCCTCTCACATCCCCGCAAGTACTTTGTTAAAAATATTTCGATTTATCTCTTTTTACCTAAATCCCACTGCACGATCGACTCGCCGCCGCTCGTAGTTTTAGGTACCGGCCGGAACGCATGACCGTAGATAATTTCAAAGGTGAGCGGTAATTTACCGTCCGGGCGGCGCGTAGCTTCCAGCGCAGCCTTGATACGGGTCCCGGCGGCACGCCCTAATAAGCCACGGCCGCGAGTCGCTAACGGATTACCGCCCCAGGCGCGGACATCGGCTAACAATTTCTCCACCGTGTCATAAGTCACTGTAATAGTCTCCATGTCCATGACCGGCGTCGAAAAGCCGGCATTAACCAGCATGTCGCCAAAATCGTGCATATCGACAAACGGCAATACATGTGCGCCGTTATCAATAGCCGCAAACGCATTGCGCAGTTCTTTAAATGTGTCCGGGCCGAAGCAAGAAAACATCAGCAAGCCATCCACTCTTAATATACGGCGCCATTCGGCAAACACACGATCCGGCTGCGGATGCCAGTGCAAGGCCAGGTTGGACCAGACCAGATCAACCGCGCCTGGCGCCAATGGCAGCTGGGCGAAATCGCCGCATACCAGGGCCGATGCCAACTCATCGCTTTTACCGGTGAACGGCAACCACTTCTTCAACAGGCGATTGACCGATAGCTGCGCCGTCTGACGTTGTTCTTTTGCCATCGACAGCATGGCGGCGGATGCATCCAGTCCAATAATGGCGGCTTCGCTAAAGCGCTGCTGTAATGTATATATATCAGGGCCGGCGCCACAGCCGGCATCCAATACCCGTTGCGGCGCTAGTTTCACCAGGGCAAGACGCTCATGCATGCGGCTTGAAATTTCGCGACGCATGAACTCGGATTCGCGTACCAGCGCAGGTTGCGCAAACAGTTGGCGCACCCGGCGCAAGTCGATCGGCGCACTTTGGCTGGTTTCGAGAGGGGGGAGTGAGGTAGGCATCAGAATCCGGCAAATGAAATGAAATGCGATAATCGCCAGTAGTTTACACGCTTGAATGCCTGTAGGCTGGGAGTGCCGCCATCCTTCTCTCCCACATCTGATAAGAACGAGACCTACCCTTTGCCATTTCCCCTGCTACGCCATTGGCCGCAACTGCAACTTGCCCGTATCCTGGCGAGCATGCCGTCGTGCTGCGCGTTGTGCAATCAAAGCGGCAAGCACATTATTTGCGGCGGCTGCAAGCAGCATTATTTTTCCGATTGCCCGCCGCGCTGCAGACAATGTGCGAATCCACTTCCTCGGCTCAGTGGTCCCGACAACAGCCCCGACCCCGGCCCGGCACTCTGCGGCAACTGCCTGAAACAACCTCGTGCCTTCGATACCACCATCGTGGCGTGCGACTATGGGGCGCCAACTGACCAGTTGATTCTCGCGCTAAAATTCGGTGGACGGCTGGCGTTGGCGCCGATGTTTGCACAAATGCTATGCGATGTGATGCAGCGCCAGGCAAGCAGCACTGAGCCGATGCTACCGGCGGACTTGCCTGATATCCTGACAGCGGTGCCGCTCAGCGCGCAACGGTTGCAACAGCGCGGGTTTAATCAGGCGCTGGAAATAGCCAAACCTCTGTCGCGTATGCTCGGGCTTGATTTGCAGCGCGGATTGCTGCTGCGGCAACGCGATACCCTGCCCCAGTCTCAAGTGCCGGAGCTGGAGCAACGACGTCGCAATCTGCGCCAGGCGTTTGCCGTGCCGCCGGCAGCCGCGCAACATATAGAGGGCCGCCACATAGGCGTGGTCGACGATGTCATGACTAGCGGCGAAACGTTGCACGCACTGGCAAAGACGCTACGCCGGCATGGTGCACGGCGCATCACCAATTTCGTGTTTGCGAGGACGCCATAACCGTCCTCGCGATCCGTGATTTATCGATCTATACATCGATCTATACATCGACCTATACATATCATAAGGAGAATCAAGTTGTTCCACGTCGTACTGGTTGAACCGGAAATCCCGCCGAATACCGGCAACATCATCCGCCTGTGCGCCAATACCGGTGCGCAATTGCATTTGATCGAACCGCTTGGCTTTCCACTGGATGACAGCAAAATGCGCAGGGCCGGCCTGGATTACCACGACTACGCCACCATGCAGGTGCATGCCGACTGGGACGCCTTCATCGCCAGCATGCGTGCTGCCGGCAACTATGATCCCAGCCGCATGTTTGCCATGACCACCCATGGCTCGACGCCCTTTGCTAACCTCCAGTTCCAGCCAGGCGACGTATTTGTATTTGGCTCGGAAACCCGCGGCCTCGATCCGGCGCTGCGCGAATCATTTCCGGCTTCGCAACGGATCCGTTTGCCGATGCGGCCGGATAATCGCAGCTTGAATCTATCCAATACCGTGGCAGTCGTGGTGTATGAGGCGTGGCGCCAAAATGGTTATAGCGGCGGAGCCTGATTGTTATAATTCATCGTCTTGCAAATAAGCATGATGTATTTCCCGAGTCGTCTGTAAAAAAAACCAGCCCCACTATCTGCCGTTGGTATTTACCCAATTTAATCGAAGGATCATCATGTCCGTGCGTTCCGTGTCCCTGTTTCTCTGTTCTCTCGCCATCAGCGTTTCCGCTTATGCTCAGGAGTACGACCTTGGCAGCCTGCATATCAGCCATCCCTATGCGCGCGCCACAGTCCCGGGCCAGCCTGGCGGCGGTGCGTTTCTGAGTATAGAGAACAAGGGCAAGGAAGCAGACAAACTGATCGGCGTCAGCTCATCGGTCGCCAAGAGCAGCGAGATCCACACCATGTCCATGGATGGCAATGTCATGAAAATGCGCGAAGTCGGCGAGATCGATCTGCCGCCGGCGAGCACTGTCAACATGAAGCCGGGCCACGGTTACCACGTCATGTTGATGGGCCTGAACCAGCCATTGAAGGCTGGCGACAAATTTCCGCTGACACTGACTTTCCGGAAAGCCGGCAAGATCGAGGTGTCTGTAGTCGTCACCGATCTGAGCGGAAAATAAGCCGGCGCGGCGCATCAACACTAAATACAAACGGTTTCTGCAATAAAAAAGCGCGGAAGAAAACCGCGCTTTTTTATTGCCTGGCTGATCGTGGCTGATCGTGAAGATCAGGAGCCCTCTCGCACATTTCGCACCTTGTTCAGCAATTTGCTCGTCGAGCGATCATGGGCAAACGGAATCGCGACCACCTGGCCGCCATACGCCAGTACGGCCTGGCCTTCCGGAATCGCATCCATCTGATAGTCACCGCCTTTGACGTACACCCCCGGCTGCGCGTCCTGCACCACTTCCAGCGCCGTATCTTCATCAAACTCGACCACCAGGCTGACAGCTTCCAGCGCCGCCAATACGGCCATGCGGTCGGCACAGATATTGATCGGCCGGTCATCGCCCTTGCCCAGTCGCTTGACCGAGGCATCGGTATTCACCGCCACCACCAGCGACGCGCCTTGTTCACGTGCCTGCGCCAGATAGGTAACGTGGCCACGATGCAGGATATCGAATACGCCGTTGGTCAATACCACCGGCTGCGGCAAAGCGGCAACGCGAGCTTTCAATTCAGCGCGGGTACAAAGCTTGGTTTCAAATTTAGGCATGGCGAATATAAGAGGTCACAATAAAAAAAACCGCAATACTTGCGCTTGCGGCTTGGATTCAATCAATTTGCAGCAGTTACAGGCGACGCTAAAAACTTAGCGTCGCTCACATCAGACTGCTGGAGATGGAGCTGGGGCCGCCGTCGAGGCCAGGCGGGCGACAACTTCCTTGCGATAGCGGTTCAGTTCTTGCACTGTATCGAAGGTACGTTCAAACAATAACGACATATTGTGCAGGATACGATCGACCACTTTCTTTTCCCAGACGCCGTCGAATTTGATTTGCTCGTCCAGCCAACGCTCCAGCCACTCCGGATCCGGCAGACGGCTCTGCACCGTATCGTTCGGGAACAACGACTGATTCACGTGCAGATTGGTCGGATGCAGCGGCTTTTCGGTACGGCGCGCCGAAGCCATCAAGACGCCGATCTTGGCGAATGCGGCGGAAGCGCCATCACCCACTTCATTCAAAGCCTTCTTCATGTAGCGCAGGTAAGCACCGCCATGACGTGCTTCGTCCTGGCTGATGATCTTGTAAATTTGCTTGATCACCGGCTCTGTATGCCAATCGGAGGCGCAACGGTACCAGTGATTGAGGCGAATCTCGCCGCAGAAATGCATCATCAACGTTTCCAGCGGCGGCGCCGGGTCGAATTCGAAACGGACCTTGTCCAGCTCGGCTTCGGTCGGCACCAGTTCGGGCCGGAAACGGCGCAGATATTCCATCAACACCAGGGAATGCTTCTGTTCTTCAAAAAACCATACCGACATGAACGCGCAAAAATCGCTGTCGCCGTGGTTATCGCGCAGGAACATCTCGGTTGCAGGCAGCGCCGACCATTCCGTAATCGCATTCATACGAATAGTTTGAGCTTGTTCATCGGACAGTTGGGTGGCGTCAAACTTGTCCCATGGAATATCGGTCTCCATGTTCCAGCGGACTTGTTCAAGCGATTTAAACAGTTCTGGATACAGCATACATACCTTAAGCAAGTGAGTTAACTATTCGATTTTACCAAGAATTTGTTACAAGCCCGTTTATAAACCTGCTGACAACCAATTTTTTGCTAAAAAACTGTCTTAAATCCGGACAAAGTCAAGTTGTCGCTTAGAGCACACCATCGGATACCGATTTGTCTCCTGATCTGTGTTTTACGCATATCAACGGGTTTCAGATGCAACCAACAGAAAAATTATCAAACTAAAAACATCCAACCTGCCGCCCTGCTTTTGAATCCTGCTTTTGAATCCGATCATCAGTTTGCCGCGTATCACTCTGCAGGCCCCGAGAATTTCCTGGGCCGACCATCGGATGATCTTTTCAGCAGAAAGCAGGCAGATGAAAATCGCGGTCATTGGCTCAGGTATCGCTGGCCTCTCTTGTGCATACAGGCTCGCCATCTCAGGACAGCAAGTCACGCTGTATGAAGCCAACAGCTATTTCGGCGGCCATACCAACACCGTCGAGGTTACGTTGGAGGGCCGATCCTATGGTGTCGATACCGGTTTCCTAGTCTTTAATCATCGCACTTATCCGACGCTAGTCAAGCTGTTCGAAGAACTTGAAATTGCCACAGTGGCAACAACCATGTCATTTTCCGTGAAAATGCCGATTGCCGGCGCTTTCGGCGTTCGCACGCTGGAGTGGGCGGGCGCCAACCTGAATAGCGTATTTGCCCAACGCCGCAATTTGCTCAGTCCCGGCTATTTGCGCATGTTGCGAGACATCCTGCGTTTCAATCGGCAAGCCACGGCACTGGCATTGGATGGAATGGCCAGTCTGATGCCGCTGGGGTATTTTCTGGATCAATATCGCTACAGCCATGAATTCCGCAACTGGTATCTGTTGCCGATGGCCGGTTGCATCTGGTCTTGCCCGACCGCGAAAATGATGGAGTTCCCGGTCGCCAGCTTTATCCGCTTTTGCCATAACCACGGCCTGCTGCAAGTGAGCAATCGGCCGCAATGGCAAACCGTGCAGGGCGGCGCTCGCCACTATGTCGAAAAAATGCTGGCTGCAATCCCGCGCAAGCATTTGCAAACCCCGGTTACCGCAGTGTCGCGCCTGCGCCACGTCGCCGGCTATCAAGTCAGCGTAGAAACCCGCAACGGCAGCCAGCTCTACGACCACGTGGTCATGGCTGGCCATAGCGACCAGAGCTTGCTTCTGCTCAAGGATGCAAGCGCACAAGAACAGAGATTGCTGGGATCGATCAAGTACCAGCCGAACCAGGCAGTCCTGCATACCGATACCAGCCTGCTGCCACAGCAACGCAAAGCCTGGTCGGCCTGGAACTATCAAAGTTCCTCCAGCGAGCGGCAAGAAGTATGTGTTCACTATCTGTTGAACCAATTGCAGCCGCTGCCGTTCAAGACGCCGCTGATGGTTTCACTTAATCCGATTGAAGCACCTGCGCCGGCATCCGTGATCGATAGTTTCGCGTATGCGCATCCGGTCTTTGATGCCGGCGCGATTGACGCCCAGCGTCAGTTCCCTGCCATTCAGGGACAACGCAACACCTGGTTTGCAGGCGCGTGGCTGGGTTACGGTTTTCACGAAGATGGCTTGAAATCCGGACAGGCGGTGGCGCAGGCGATTCAAGAAATCGCCGCGGCGCCGGCATCTGAAGTATGCAGCGTGGCGGCCTGATCCCATCAACGGCCTATCGGACAAGTCATGCAAACAGCCCCGCACCAGGTTCAATTATGTTTTGGCAAAGTTCGTCATGTACGGCTGAAGCCAAAGCGCAATGCCTTCAGCTATGGCGTGTATTACCTGCGGCTACCGCTACGCACGCTAGCCGAAAGCGATTTCGACAACATCTTTTTGTCGCGTAACCGCTTCAATCTCTTGTCTTTCCACGACAAGGACTATGGCGACGGCACGCAATCTGCGTTGGACCGTATCGATGCCCTGCTCAAGGCAGAAGGCATACACGACGCCGACGGTGAGATTTGGCTGCAAACGTTTCCACGAGTATTCGGCTACGCATTCAATCCCATTTCGTTCTGGTTTTGCCATGCTGCCGACAACGCCCTCCGCGCCGTCATGTGCGAGGTGCACAACACTTTCGGTGAAAAACATTACTACCTGCTGCAAGGCGCCGCGGGAGCTGACATTGCCTTCGGCACTGAGTTGCGCGCCAATAAAGTGTTCCATGTATCGCCGTTCTGTGGCGTCGAAGGCGTCTATCGCTTCCGCTTCATGCGCACTGACCGCACAGTCGATCAGCAACAGTATGAACACACTACCGCACGGATCGAATACGACGACGCCACCGGCGCCTTGCTGCTGACGAGTGTCTGCGGCAGCTCACTGAGCGGCGAACCGGTTTCCAATCGCAGCGTCGCCAAAGCGATGCTGGCGTATCCATTGATGACTTTCGGCGTGATCCTGCGAATTCATTGGCAAGCACTCAAATTATGGTGCAAGCACATTCCTTTTTTCAACAAACCCGTTCCGCCATCCCGCGAGGTGACAAGATGAATTCCGACTCCACTCATTCAACCGCATTCGGCCTCAATCCGCATACGGAATATCTATCTGCCGATGGTTATCCGGCGCCAGCGAAATTCATATTGCAAATGCTTAACAAGCTTGAGCATGGCGCGCTCACCATGCAATTCCCCGACGGCCGGAGCGCCACCTTCGGCAAGGTCGACGATCGTTATCCAAGGGCTTTGACGATGACCTTGAAAAATTGGGATGTGTGCCATGCGGCGCTCAAATCCGGTGACATCGGTTTTGCTGAAACCTATATCGACAAGCACTGGACGACCGACAACCTGCCGGGCCTGATTGAATTATTCGTCCGCAACCGGCAAGCGGTCGAGTCGGTGATATACGGTACCTGGTGGGGCAACCTGCTATATCGCGTCAAACATCTTTTCCATAACAACAGTAAGGCCGGCAGCCGCAAGAACATCCACGCGCACTACGACATAGGCAATGATTTTTACCAGCTATGGCTGGATCCTTCCATGACCTATTCCAGTGCGCTGTTTTCAGACAGTCACGTGGAGAACCTGCAAGAAGCGCAGCAAGCCAAGTACCAGCGCATCCTGAAACAGCTTGATATCGGCGGCAACGCCCGCATCCTGGAGATTGGCTGCGGCTGGGGTGGCTTTGCCGAAATTGCTGCGCGCGAAGCCGCGGCGCACGTCACCGGACTGACCTTGTCAACCGAGCAGCTGCAATTCGCCAACCAGCGCCTGCAGCAAGCCGGCGTGGTCGACAAAACCCAGATGCTGCTGCAGGACTACCGCGACATCAACGGCCAGTTCGATGCCATCGCGTCAATCGAAATGTTCGAAGCGGTCGGCGAAAAATACTGGCCAGGATATTTTTCCTGTGTTGCGCGAAACTTGAAAGCCGGTGGCCGCGCATGCATTCAGAGCATTGTCATTGCCGACGAACTATTTGAGCGCTATCGCAAAGGCACCGATTTCATCCAGCAGTATATTTTCCCCGGCGGCATGTTGCCGTCGCCTTCCATTTTTTGCCAACACGCCGAGCAGCATGGCCTGAAGGTGGTCGACACGCTGTTGTTCGGCATCGACTACGCGCGCACGCTAGCGGAATGGCGGCAGGCCTTCAAGCAACAATTGCCACGGTTGCTGACGCAAGGATTTGATGATCGTTTCCTGCGCACCTGGGATTTCTACCTGGCCTATTGCGAAGCTGGCTTCCGTGCCGGAAGCATCAACGTGGCGCAATTCACGCTACAAAAAATCTGATTGGCAGGCGACATATGGCAATCCGGATATTTTCAGCATGTCTGTTGACACTATTGAGCGTCGGCAGCGCCAATGCGATCAGCGATAGCGGCAACCATCCCGATATCAGCCCTCCTCCGCATATCCAACGGGCGATTGCCGACGCACACCTTGCCGGCCAAGGCAGCTTTCGCTGGTTCGGCCTGCTGATATACGATGCGCAGCTCTGGGTCGGACCGCAAGGTTATCAGGTAGCGGCTCCCGACAATGCGCCCTTTGCACTTGATTTACGCTATGCCCGTTCATTCGACAGCGATAGCATCGCCGAGACCAGCATCAAGGAAATGAAAATAACCGGCAGCGCCAGCGATGCGCAATACAGCCAATGGCTACGGCAAATGAAGGGCGTGTTCAAGGATGTAGTGAAAGGCACCCACATCACCGGTGTATATCTGCCTAACTATGGCGCCCGCTTTTTCCTCGACGGGAAAGGCCTGGGCGACATTCCCGACCCGCAGTTTGCCCATGCTTTTTTTGCCATCTGGCTCAGCCCGAAAACCAGCGCGGCGGCACTGCGCAAGAAGCTGCTGGTCGATATTGGACATGACTGATGGACGGCTATCGATTTCCGGTGCTGCTGACATATGGGCTGTTCGGTATGCCGCTGGCCTTGGTTGCGTTGCCCGTGTATGTCTACGTACCGCATTTTTACGCCCGGCATTTCGGCCTATCCCTAGCCACGATTGGCGGTGTGCTGCTTGCCGCCCGCCTGTTCGATGCTTTTCTCGATCCGGTTCTTGGCAATTGGCTTGATCGCTCCAATAGCCAGGATCGTTATGGCCGCGCCATCGTCTTGTCGCTGCCGTTTCTGCTGGCCGGGATGGGCGGCTTGCTTGCACCGCCGGCATTTGCCGCCGACTTTGCGTTGCCGTGGCTGCTAGGCACATTATTGGTGGTCTACGTCGGTTTCAGCCTGGCGACAATTGCCCACCAGAGCTGGGGCGCCGCCTTGACCCAGGTTCCGGCGCAACGAACGCGCTTGACGGCAACCCGCGAAGCCTGCGGCCTGTCTGGCGTCATCCTGGCGGCTATCCTGCCGAGTCTGCTGGGGCTGCAATCGTTACCCCTGATATTTGCACCGGTCCTGCTCGCCACTGCTTTGCTATTACGCGGTGCGCCCCGCCCGCCGGTGCGGCCGATGGACAAATACGGTTCGGCAATTGGCGCCGCGTCTGTCCCTTTCCGCAACAGACGTTTCCGCTGGCTGTTCGCTGTATTCCTGATGAACGGCATTGCCGCGGCAATTCCGGCGACCCTGTTTTTGTTTTTTGTCGACGACCGCTTGCGGCTTGCCTCTTACAGCGGCCCGTTGCTGGTACTGTATTTCGTTGCCGGCGCGGCTTCAATGCCGGGCTGGCATCTCCTGGCACGACGTTATGGCGAAGCACGCGTGTGGCTGGCGGCAATGCTGCTGGCGATTGCCGCTTTTATCTGGGCTTACTGTCTATCGGCGGGCGATTTGCTGCCGTTCGCCGCGATTTGCGTGATTTCCGGCCTGGCTCTAGGGGCCGACCTCGCCTTGCCGCCAGCATTGCTGGCAGCAGTCATCGGACATGCCGGGCATAGTAATCAAAGGGAAGGAGCCTATTTCGGTATTTGGAACTGGACCAGCAAAATGAACCTGGCGCTGGCCGCAGGCATTTCCCTGCCGCTATTGCAATATCTTGCTTATCAGCCAGGCAGCATTGCCCAGCAAAGCACTCGCGCCCTGTCATGCGCGTATGCCTTGCTGCCTTGCGCGCTCAAGTTAGTGGCGGCGTTGATATTGTGGCGCGCACCGTTACGAGACATTTAGCGACGAAACCTCTGCGATGAAACCCTTGAATTCTCCCATCACGGACTGGCGCAATTTACGCGTCTGGATCATCGGCGCCTCGAGTGGCATAGGCGCCGAAACCGCGCGTCAGCTGCTGCACAAGGGCGCCCGTGTCGCATTGTCGGCTCGCAATGCCGACGCCTTGCACAGGATCGCCGGAGATCATGCGAAAGCGCTAGAACTGGCATTGGATATCACCGCCCCGGACAGCATCTTCGCAGCGCGCGATATCATCCTCCAGCGCTGGCAAGGAATCGACCTGATGTTGATCGTGGCCGGCGCCTACAACGAAATGCGCGCCGACAATTTCGATCTGCGCATCGCCAATCAGCTGATCGATACCAATCTGCGCGGTGTCTTCAATTGCCTGGATGCGATCTTGCCGCTTCTGCTGGCACAAGGCGCGGGCGCAATCGGCATCGTGGCCTCGGTCGCGGGCTACAGCGGCTTGCCGAAAGCGATGGTCTACGGTCCGTCGAAAGCGGCCTTGATCAATCTGGCGGAATGCCTGTTTCTCGATCTGCGCCCGCGCGGCATCGGTGTTTACCTGGTGAATCCCGGTTTCGTGGATACGCCGCTGACCGCGGGAAATGATTTCGAGATGCCGGCGCTGATGCCTGCCGCAGATGCCGCGGCGACACTGATCAGAGGCCTGGAACGCGGTGAGTTTCACCTGCATTTTCCCAAACGCTTCACCAATTGGCTGCGGCTGGCGCGCCTGTTGCCCTATCGCGTATATTTTGCGTTGATTCACAAGGTGACCGGATTATGAACAATAGCCAATCACAGCATCTATTGCGGATCGTGCATTTTTTTGAAAATCTGGCGCCCGCCAATTTGGCTGAAATGCCGCAGATATATGCGGCTGACGCCTGGTTCAAGGATCCGTTCAATGAAGTGCGCGGACTGGCCGCGATCACTCAGATATTCAACCACATGTTTGTGCAGGTAGATGCGCCGCGCTTTATCGTCACCAGCCAAATGGCGCAAGATCAGAGCGCCTTCCTGACCTGGGATTTCCAGTTTCGGATGAAACGATTTTCGACGGCAGAACAATCGATTCACGGCGCCACCCACCTGCATTTCGATGCAAGCGGCCTAATCACCTATCACCGCGACTATTGGGACGTCGCCGAAGAACTGTATGAAAAAATGCCGTTGTTAGGCGGCATGATGCGGGTATTGAAGCGGGCTGCACAACATTAACGCCCGTGCCGGAAATCGTCGCAACTATTTGGGTACTGTCTTGCCCTTGCCAGAACCCGATGCGCTTTTTCTTCCTGCACCGCTACCGGCATTTTTAACGGCCGGCTTCGGAGCGGCCTTGGTACGCGGCTTGGCTCCAGCGCCACTCTTACGAGTTGTGGTTGCTGCCGGACGAATCGCTTTCTCTGTAGCGGCCACACTATTGACGGCTTGCTTGAACTGGTTTTGCAATAAATCCCACCAGGCGTTTGCGCTCCCCGTTGCGGCAGCATCGGCTCCTGCTGCTTCATTCTCTGCTTCATTCTCTGGCGCGGGCGCAGTAGCCTGTTTTACTGTTTCGTGCCATTTCGGCGTTTCTGGCGCGGCGGCAGGCGCATCAGCGTTTTGGCTTGGATTCATGAATGAAAATGGAAACCCTGACGGCATCGCCCATGCACTCGCTGCAGACTCGGCGCTGCCTTGATGCTCTCCGCCGGCCTGATTGACCGCGCCCATTGCCTGCAACGCAGAAATAGTCGCGCTTTGTACTTCCAGCGCTTGTATGGTGGTGCGCAACATGTTCAGGTTAAGGCTCAGCCAGGATTCGACTGCCTTCAGATCGGTGATTTTCTTGTTGATTTCTTCCACCGACAGGGTTGGAACAACCATGCCCGGCACACCCAGGCCACCCCACATTTTTTTGATAAATTCGAGACTGTCCTGCATTGCATCGACTCCTGGAATATTTGAACTGCTCATCACACATCTCCTTCAGGGTAATCCACGTGACAGAATAAAATCTCCGGCGTCAGGGGCGTTGCATCTTGCACGTGCTAGCTAAAGCCGTCGCCGCCGGCGCTAGATAACGCTCGGTCTTGAAGCCATAGCCACTGCCTTCATTATCAAACCGGATACCGCCATCGGCAAGCTTTTGCATTACTGCCACGTACAACGGTTGTATCAGCTGATGATCGCTGGCGCGCATGCTTGCTTCGTGAAACTTGCTCTTGTATTGCGCGCCTTCCAACGCGCGCGCGACGGCTACGGCGTCGGTCGTTTGCGCCTTCTCGATAGCGGTCACCAACATGTCGATCATGACATCCATACGCAGAAACAGATAGTCATCTTTCGGCTGCGGATAACGTTGACGGAAACTCTGGTAAAACGCATCGCTGGCGGCATTGCCATCGACCGCGTTCGGATGCCACTCGGCGACCGCACGCACCGTGCCTACGCCAGCGTCGCCAATGGCCGCCGGCGCGCCCAGGCTATTGGCATAAAAAGTATAGAACTTGAGATGCAGGCCAGCCTCTTTGGCGGCTTTCACCAGCAACGTCAGGTCGTTGCCCCAGTTGCCGGTGATTACCGTATCGGCGCCGCTGGCACGAATCTTGGCAATGTAGGGGGCAAAATCCTTGACCTTGCCGATCGGATGCAATTCGTCGCCGACAATCCTGATATCCGGCCGTGCCGCCTGCAACTGCTGGCGCGCAGCCTTGGCAACCTGCTGGCCGAAACTGTAGTCCTGGCCGATCAGGTAAACACTTTTAGCCCTGCTGTCGTTTTTGATAACATCCACCAGCGCGCGCATGCGCATGTCAGCATTGGCGTCAAAACGAAAATGCCAGAAACTGCACTTTTCATTGGTCAATACCGGATCGACTGCAGAATAGTTCAAGAACAAGACCCGATTGTCCGGGGTCCTGGCATTGTGTTTGTTGATGGCATCGACCAGCGCGCCGGCAACTGCGGAGCTATTGCCTTCCAGCACAAACGGGATTTTCCGGTCAGTCAATTGCTTAAGCTGCAATAGCGCGTCCTCTACGCCCTGTTTGTTGTCGAATACGCTCAGGCTCAGGGGGTGCTTGCCATCCGGTAAGCGCACACCGCCGCGCGCATTGACCTGCTCCACCGCAAACCGGATATTGCGTTCCACGGCTTCACCCGCATTGGCGAAGGGACCCGACATGCCCTCGATCATGCCAAGCCGGATCGGCGCTGAATTAGCCGCGGCAGGTGCAGCAAATGCTGCCGGCGCCAAGGCGCTTATGGTCAACGTGCATGCCAGCGCAATGCTGACGACGTGATGGTATCGATGCTGCATCGGCGACTATTCTTGTTTGATGTAAATGCAATATTTTACGTGGTTTATCGCCGCCGCCACTCTTGCCAAGCCTAATCCCGGCAAACACGTGGCAGATGCGTTTACACTATGCGGATGTTGTCTTCCTCCGTCCCGCCTTCAATTTCGCGCTATACCTTCTCCAGCCGCCGTCGGTGGCTGTGGGCGCTGCTGCTTACCGTGTTGCTGCATATACTCCTGTTTAGCTGGGGTAGCCGCCAATTCAAGGCACCGGCGCCGGTCAATCGGCCTGACCACGCGATCATGGCCACTATCGTGCCGCTGCCGCCAGTTGAAAAGCCCGTACTGCTACCGCAAGCCCCCAAACCGAAACCTGATACCCAGGCGCGCCCCAAGGCGACGCCGAAGCCGCGGCCGGCGCCGGCGCCTGCCGTGGAAGTCCCGGACACACCTATCAGGGAGACTGTTACACCGCTGGACGACAACGGGCCGGCCGGCCCTCCCGCGACCAGCACAGCTGCGGCCGACGCTGCCACAAACCCGGCAACAGCAGCAACACCGCCGGTGGCGCAGGCGGACGCGACGCCTCCTGCCGGCAAGCACTACCAGACCAATCCGCCACCGTCGGCCGAGCTGAAGTACGATGTGGAAGCCTTGCAAAAAGGCCAGAATTATCATGGCAGCGGTAAAATCACCTGGCAAACCGATGGCGGCAGTTACACCATCAACGGCGAGGCCGGTGCTTTGTTCATTACCGTTCTCGATTTCAAGAGCGAAGGTGAAATCAACGACTTTGGCGTGGCACCGGTGACCTATACCCAAAAACGTTTCCGCAAGCCCGCCACCCAGACCACTTTCCATCGCGAGCGCAATGCCATCGTCTTCTCATCCTCGCCGAATAGCTATCCGCGCAGCGGCGGCGAACAAGACCGCGCCAGCGTAGTCTGGCAGCTGGCCAGCATCGGTCGAGGTGATAGCAAGCAGTTTTCTCCGGGCGCGGTAATCGACCTGTTTGTCGCAGGCCCGCTGGATGCCGAAACCTGGCGCATGCAAGTAATCGGGCAGGAAAAGATCTCGGTTGGCGGCGACGATCTCGATACCTGGCACGTTATTCGCGTGCCGCAGGCAGGTTCTCACGAGCAGCGGCTGGATATCTGGCTGGCGCCACAACAGGAATGGTATCCCGTCAAACTACGGTTTACCGAAACCGACGGCGACTATCTGGATATGGCGCTGTCCAAGATGAAACGATTGAATACGGCAGCGGCAAATTGATCTTCCTGTATTACTGAACCACTGAATCAAGCTTTTTGAAAACAGCATCATTTTTTTGGAAAACCATGAAATTATCTTTACTCCGCCTATCCATGGCCGCCGCACTTTGCTGCAGCATGCTGACAGCATCTGCAGCCACCACCGATCACCCTGCGACCAAGTACAAGATAGACCTGCCGCCCTCGGCCGACCTGAGCTATGCAATCCAGGCCAAACAGAGCGGCATCACGCTCGGTGGCGAGGGCAGCGTCAAATGGCTGGTGGAGGATAAGCACTTCAGCGTCAAGTCGGAAACCCGCGCCATGCTGTTTGGAAAAATCCTTGAGTCTACGAGTGAAGGCGCCATCGACAGTTTCGGCCTGGCGCCTACCCAATTCATCAACAAGCGCTTCCGCAAGGAAGCCACCACCACCACGTTCCATCGCGATAGCGGCACCATCGGCTTTTCCGAATCCGGCAACAGTTATCCTTTGAAAGGCGGCGAGCAGGATCGCACCAGCATCATCTGGCAGCTGATTTCGGTGGCGCGTGCAGCGCCGCAGCTGTTCAAGCCGGGTTCGGACTGGACCTTCTTTGTGGCCGGCATGCATGATGCGGAGCCGTGGACGTTCAAGGTCATCAAGACGGAAAAAATCAAGACGCCAATGGGCGATCTGGATGTTGTCCATATTTTCAAGGCGCCGCCGCCGGACGCCAAGGATCAGCAGCTCGATATCTGGCTGGCGCCTTCTCTGGAATGGTATCCGGTGCGCTTGCGGTTTACCGATCCGAACAAGGATTTTGTGGAGCAAACCCTGCAACAGGTAAATAATAAGGCCAGCAAATAGGGTGGCAACTAAGTAGCAACCAAGGCATACAATCTCTTCTTGAATCTCTGAACAGTAAATCATATGACTACACCAAACGGCGCCATCGTCCTGTTTAGCGGCGGCCAGGACTCTACAACTTGCCTGGCATGGGCTTTGTCACGCTACGAACGGGTTGAGACGATCGGCTTCGATTACGGCCAGCGGCACGCGGTAGAACTGACGGTGCGCCCGGTCTTGCTACAGAAGATCCGCGCCCAATTTCCACAATGGGCCGGCAAGCTGGGCGAAGACCATATGATCGACCTGTCGCTGATTTCGAAAATATCGTCGACCGCGATGACAGAAGACGTTGAAATCGTGATGCAGGAAAACGGCTTGCCGAACACCTTTGTGCCAGGCCGCAACCTGCTGTTCATGACGGTAGCGGCAACGGTCGCCTATCGACGCGGCTTGAATGTGCTGGTGGGCGGCATGTGCGAAACCGACTTTTCCGGCTATCCAGATTGCCGCGACGACACCATGAAAGCCTTGCAAGTGGCGTTGAACCTGGGGATGGCGACCCAGCTCAAACTGGAAACGCCATTGATGTGGATAGACAAGTCAGAGACCTGGAAACTGGCGCAGGATTTAGGTGGCGATGCTTTGGTCGACCTGATCCGGGCAGATACCCATACCTGCTATCTCGGTGAGCGCGGCGCGCTGCATGACTGGGGTTATGGCTGCGGCACTTGCCCTGCTTGTGCGTTGCGCGCGCGGGGATACCAGCAATTCAAGCAAACGGCAGGTGTTTGATGAAGGCTTAATCGACACACAAGCGACACACAAACAAAAACGGCCGGTAGACATTCATCTACCGGCCGTTTTTTATCGCGATCAATTAAGCTGCGATCGATCCTGGCAACTCCGCCTTGCGTTCTTTCGGGGGATGCTTGAACTGATTGAGCAGTTGCGTTTCCTTGATGCGGGCTGCAGCCAGATGCCGTTCCTTGACATGGCCATAACCGCGAATTTCCTCAGGGAGGCTGGCGATTGCCACTGCAGTGGCCAGATTATCGGCAGTCAATTGCGATAACAAGGAGGCGATGGTTTCCTTGTAATGCACGATCAGTCCGCGTTCTTCCTTGCGCTCGGTGGTATAACCGAAAATGTCCAAAGCGCTGCCGCGCAGGAATTTCAGTTTCGCCAGCAGACCGAAAGCACGCATCATCCAAGGACCGAACTCCTGTTTGATCAGATGGCCATGCGCGTCGTGCTTGGCAAGCAGCGGTGGCGCCAGATGGAATTTAAGCTTGTAGTCGCCTTCAAACATACCCGCAATCTTGGCCTTGAAAGCACCGTCGGTATATAAGCGTGCGACTTCGTACTCATCCTTGTAGGCCATCAGCTTGAACAGATAGGTAGCAACCGCCATGCTCAGCCGATGCGCTGTGCGTCCGCTTTCTGTATGTGGCAATTGCGCTTCGGCTGCCTGTACCTGCTCGACAAAGGTGCGATATTGCTCCGCATATGCTGCATCCTGATAAGAAGTCAGGATGGCGACGCGACGCTTGATCAACTCATCCAGATCAGGTGCGCGCTTGAACTCGATCACCTGCGCCGGCGTATCGCTGAGGCGGGTACGCTTTTCCAGTCCAGCCAAATCGCAAGCAGCAGTGCGGCCCCAGACGAAAGCCTGCTTGTTGAAGGCGACCTGCAAGGCATTCAATTCGATCGCCCGCATCAGCGATGCCTCTTGCAATGGCACCCAACCCTTTTGCCAGGCGTAACCGAGCATGAACATATTGGTTGCGATGGCGTCGCCCATCAAAGCAGTGGCGATACGGCCGGCATCGATGAATTCCACGCGATCGCTGCCGCAAGCTGCGCGTATATCCTGCTCAGCCCCTGCATCGGGGAATTGCCAATCCGGATTCTTGACGAAAGCGGCAGTGGGCGTGCGGGTTGAATTGATCGCTGCGTAAGTGCGTCCTTCGCCCATGCGTGACAAGGCATCGCGGTTGGCGCTCACAATGGAGTCGCAACCGATCACCAGGTCCGCATCGCCGGTGCCGACACGAGTGGAATAGATATCGTCGGGATGATCGGCCAATCGCACATGCGACATCACCGGCCCGCCCTTTTGCGCCAGGCCGCTCATGTCCAGCACTGAACAGCCTTTACCTTCGACGTGCGCTGCCATCGCCAGGATCTGGCCAATAGTCACCACACCGGTGCCGCCGATACCCGTAACCAGGATGCCAAACGGTTTTATCGTATTTGGCAAGACAGGCGACGGCAAGCTTGCAATCGGTGCTGCGGCGGTAGCTGGCGTTGCCACCACTTTCGCCGGCTTTTTCAAACTGCCGCCTTCGACCGTAACGAAACTCGGGCAAAAACCGGTCACGCAAGAAAAGTCCTTGTTGCATGACGATTGATTGATCTGCCGTTTGCGGCCGAATTCGGTTTCCAGCGGTTCCACCGACAAG
This sequence comes from Collimonas antrihumi, assembly GCF_018304965.1. GTDB lineage: Bacteria > Pseudomonadota > Gammaproteobacteria > Burkholderiales > Burkholderiaceae_D > Collimonas > Collimonas antrihumi. The sequence continues at coordinate 167,166 of NZ_JAGQED010000007.1, read as the reverse complement.
CAATTCGATTGCACGCTGCAATCGCCACAACCTTCACACACCGCTTCGTTAATCACGGCGCGTTTGGCCGGGTCCGGATATTCATTGCGTTTCCGGCGGCGACGTTTTTCCGAGGCGCAGGTCTGATCGTAAATCATGGCCGATGTGCCTTCGATCTCACGCAGTTCACGCTGCACGGCATCCAGTTCGCTGCGATGACGGATCGTTACGCCCGGTGCCCAGTTGATGTCGGAGCCATATTTTTCGGGTTCGTCAGTCACCACAATAATCGGCGTCACGCCTTCGGCCGCAATCTGGCGCGAAATCATGGCGGGATCCAGCGGGCCGTCAAAAGCTTGGCCGCCAGTCATGGCCACCGCATCGTTAAACAGAATCTTGTAAGTGATGTTCACCTTGGCCGCGACCGAGGCACGAATCGCCAACAGGCCGGAATGGAAATAAGTACCGTCGCCGAGGTTGGCAAACACGTGTTTTTCCGAAGTGAATGGCGCCTGGCCCACCCAGGTCACGCCTTCGCCGCCCATATGCGTAAACGTCGACGATTCCCGATCCATCCACAACACCATGTAATGGCAACCGATGCCTGCCAGGCCACGGCTGCCATCCGGCAGCTTGGTCGATGTGTTGTGCGGACAGCCGGAGCAGAAATGCGGCACGCGGTCTTTGTTTGGATCAGGCTTGCTGCTGATATTCAGCAACGCTTCCTTGGCTTCCAGGTAGGCCACGCGTTGCTGCACCCGCTGCGCCACCGGATGGCCGGCAAAGTATTTCGAAATGCGGGTCGCAATCGCTCTGGCGATCTGTGCCGGATTCAATTCATAAGTCGCCGGCAGCAGCCAGTCGCCATGGCCTTCGCCGCATCGGTTGCTCCACTCGCCGGTGTCGTCGAACTTGCCGACCACGCGTGGGCGCACGTCGTCGCGCCAGTTATACAGCTCTTCCTTGACCTGGTATTCCAGGATCTGGCGCTTCTCTTCGACCACCAGGATTTCTTCCAGGCCTTGGGCAAATTCGCGCACGCCTTCCGCTTCCAGCGGCCAGGTCATGCCGATCTTGTACAGGCGGATGCCGATATCGCGCGCTACGGTTTCATCGATACCCAGGTCGGCCAAAGCCTGACGGGTATCCAGATACGATTTGCCGGCGGTGATAATGCCGATCTTGGCGCGTGGGCTGTCCCAGATGATCTGGTTCAGCTTGTTCACGCGCGCATAGGCCAGCGCCGCATACCATTTGTAATTGTTCATCCGCGCTTCCTGGCCCAGCACGGTGTCCGGCAAGCGGATGTTTAAGCCCTGGCCATCCGGCGGCAGTTCGAAATCGGTCGGCAAAACGATCTTGACGCGGTCCGGATCGAGATCGACCGAGGCGCCGGATTCAACCAGGTCGGTAACGCATTTCATCGATACCCATAGACCGGTATAGCGGCTCATGGCCCAGCCATGCATGCCGTAATCGAGATATTCCTGCACCGAGGACGGATACAGCACCGGGATGCCGCAGGCTTTCAGGATATGTTCGCTTTGATGGGCGGTAGTCGACGATTTTGCCGCGTGATCGTCGCCGGCCAGCACCAGTACGCCGCCATTCTTCGAGGTGCCAGCCATATTGGCGTGCTTGAAGACATCGCCGCAACGGTCGACGCCGGGGCCTTTGCCGTACCACATGCCGAATACGCCGTCGTATTGGGCGCCCGGGAACAAGTTGACCTGCTGCGTACCCCACACACTGGTAGCGGCCAGGTCTTCGTTCATGCCGGGGTGAAACTTGACGTGATGCGCGTCAAGATATTTTTTTGCCTTGGCAGCAGTCATATCGACGCTGCCTAGCGGTGAACCGCGATAACCGGTAACGAAACCGGCGGTATTCAAACCTGCCAAGGCATCACGTTGCCGTTGCAACATCGGCAAGCGAATAATGGCCTGTGTGCCCGTCATGAAAGCACGGCCACGCTCCAGTGTATATTTGTCATCCAGGGAAATGCCATCAGCTTCAGACGCTTGCGCCGTTTCTGTGGGCAGCAAGGCTTGCGCCGATTTGAGTGGTGCGTTCATTCAGTCTCCGTGCCAAAAATTATGTTTTTGCTTGCACTGCGTGGGGGTTACCTACGCGGTAAAACGTCTTTGCCTTGTGGGCAAATCGTCCTGTGTTGTACTACTATTCTCACTACTATTTTCACTGCTATTTTTACCACTATTCGTCGCAACGAAAGCAGCGCCACATTATCACATGCAGGTAGCTGACTCAATGCACGCCGCAGCAATTGGCCGCGGCGTGGCGGACGTAACAACTGTAACAACTGGTAAATCGAATAGGAATGGGAATCAACTAGGCGTGTAATGGCAACTTGTCTGATGTGGCTGAATACCTCCCCTGGACCAGCCATGTCGGGCATTCCTCCCTCTAGTGTTCCCATTATCACTAGTTTGCGGATTCTGCTCTCCCCGGCAGAATCCGCTTTTTTATTGTCTTTTACTTCAGCGGCAAGTTTGTTTCGCCAGGCAACAAGGTGTTCGCCGGCAACGGTTCAAGCGCTTTCAGTCGTTCGTATAGCGGCGTGAAATCCGGCGCAGTGTCATTGAACAGTTGCTGGAAATCGTTAATCACGAAATAAGTTTCCTGGTAAGAATCGATCTTGTACAAAGTGCGCATCACGCGCTCGACATCGAACGGCAACCGTAGCGATGCCGGACTGGTCAGGCAATGTTCGATTTCACCACCGGAAGACAAGATCCCGGCGCCATATACGCGCAAACCTACCGGGCTCTGGATCAGGCCGAATTCAACGGTGTACCAATACAAGCGGGCCAGCATGCTCAGGCCATCCAGTTTCATCGCCTTCAAGCCGCCCTTGCCGTAGTCTTGCAAATGGTCTGCAAAGATCGGGTTGAACAGTAGCGGAACATGACCGAAAAAGTCATGGAACACATCGGGCTCGACAATGTAGTCGAACTCTTCCGGATCGCGCAACCAGACGGTGACCGGGAAGCGGCGGTTTGCCAGATGTTCAAAGAAAATTTGATCCGGCACCAGGCCAGGCACCGCCACCAGCGTCCAGCCGGTAGCCTTGGACAGCAAGGCCGAACACTCCTCGAAGCGAGGAATGCCATCCCCGATGTTCAGCATTTCCAGGCTCTCGATGAACACATCGCAAGCGCGCCCCGGGATCAGCTTGGCTTGCCGTTGATACAGGCGGCGCCACAAGGCGTGCTGCTCCGGCGTATAAGCATCCCAGTCCTGCTTGACCACGTATCGGGCGTCGATCTTGCTGTAATCGCCACGCAATACGGTACCATCCGATTTCTCGGCGACGGCGGCAAAAAAATCGTCGGTGTTCGAATCGGCGGAGTTTAAGTCCGACCTCAAGCTTGCTTCCATCACTTTTGCATTCATTTTCTCTGTCCTGGACTAAACGCGTTTGCTTCTCTGGCACCTACAGTATAGGGCCGAGTTGGCAGCAGTTAATTGCAAAATTCGCCCCGCAAATAAAAATCTGCGCAATAATATAATAAAAATTAGTTTCTTTAAGGTGATTTATGCCAACAATTGCAATGGATGCAACAGACCGTAAAATTCTGGCAATCTTGCAGGAGGATGGCCGCCTCAGCAATCAGGAAGTGGCAGAAAGAGTCAACCTGTCGCCGTCGCCGTGCCTGCGCCGCATCAAGCACCTGGAACAGGCTGGCGTGATCCGGCAATACGTGGCGCTGCTGGAGCCGGACAAAATCGGACTGGGCCTGCTGGCTTACATCAATGTGCGCCTGGAAAAGCATAGCGATCCGCAGTACCTGAGCGGCACCAAGGCTGCAGCACAGCATCAGGCAATGTCTCCGCGCGCTTCATTTTCAGCGGCGGTTGAACAATGGCAAGAGGTGGTTGCCTGTTATGCGATGACGGGTGAGATGGATTTTCTGCTGCGGGTGCACGTGGAAGACATGGCGCATTTTTCGCGCTTCATGATGGAGACCCTGCTGCGCCATCCGGCGGTGCTTGACGTCAAATCAAGTTTTGCCTTGCAGCGGGTTAAAGATACGACGGCGCTGCCTTTGCTCCAGGGCTAGGGCTGGCTTGATAAGTCGCGCTTGATAAGTCGCGCTTAATTAGTCACGCTTGATGCCCGGCAAACTGCCCAGCCATTTAAGCGCAGCCCGCAGATTCGCCTTGATGGTGTAATCCAATGTCGCCACCTGCTCCTGGACTGCTTCTTGCAGTACGCTGGCCGGATTGGCCGGCGGCAACTTCAGATAAGCATCCGCTTCACCGTAATCGCGATGGATCGCCATGCCGGCTTTCTTGGCGATGTGCATCATCACCTTGTTTGAGGACAGGCAATGCATGTACAAGGTGTCGATATCGACGTTGCGGCAGCGTATCGCGGCGCGCTCAAACAAATGCGTGCCGACTCCCAAGCCTCGCGCGGAAGCGGCGACAGAGACACCGAATTCAGCCACCCGTTCCTTGGTTGTAGAAGCGCTCACCGATGGCAGTGCCTCGCGTGGCGCAAATGCCAAGTGACCGACACCGAGCAAGCGCAACTTGCGGTCGTAGACACCGAATACCGTATCACGCGTGAAATCGATATTTTCGACATAGCGGCTGACCAGATCATCCGACAACACCGAGCCGAAGCGCAGCAGGCGATCGCCGCTGCTTAACGCCAGGAAGTGCCGCAGCAAGCGTTTGCGGGCACGGCGGGACAATTCCTTGACGAAAATTGCGGGCCGCGATGCCTTGGTTTTATCCGAGCCGACGCCGCCGGTTTTGCCCGGCACCTCGTTTGCGGAACCCACCTTTGCATCTGTCGCTGTCATCCCGGCTCTCCTGTCGGATAAGCTTACCTCGGATCATGGTCGTTGCGCTTGCATCATCTGCTCAACCATTTCGACACGCGCCGCATGGATGGCTTCGGGTATCCGTTCCGGCTGCTGCTGGAACATGCCGGCGATTACGCCGGCGTTGACCGATTGCGCTGCCTGCAACGCTGCCTGCAGATAAGCGAATTGCGGAAACGGACGCTCCTCATATCCGGTCCTGCCGCGATAATCGCACTCGGTGGCGCGCAGCATATCGATAAATCGCTGTGGTTTGCGAAAGGCATCGCAACGCCCCAGCAAATTCACGATGGTGTTCGCACGTAGCTCGAATGCGCGGCCGACATTGCCGTGTTCACGTGCGGTCATGAGCGCCAGATCGCGCGCCTCGCCCGGCACTTTAAGACGCTGGCAAACCCGCTCCACCAGCTCCACTCCAAACCCTTCGTGCCCGTGATGGCTAGGCCAGCCGGCGGCCGGCGTGACGCCCTTGCCCAGATCATGCATCAGTGCCGCGAAGCGCACCGGCAAGGTATGGCTTTCACGTGCGGCGGTATCCACCACCATCATCACGTGTACGCCGGTATCGATTTCCGGATGATATTTTTCCGGTTGCGGTATGCCCCATAAGACATCCACCTCAGGCAGGATGCGCGCCAGCGCTCCGCAGGCACGCAAGACGTCGAACATGCGCGACGGCTGTGCTTCCATCAAGCCGCGCGCCAATTCCTGCCATACCCGCTCCGGCACCAGCGCATCGACTTCGCCGGCGGCGACCATGCGCTGCATCAGGGCATTGGTCGGCGGCGCTACCGTGAAGTCGGTAAAACGCGCGGCAAACCGGGCGACGCGCAAGATGCGTACCGGGTCTTCGGCGAAAGCATCGGAGACATGGCGAAATACGCGGCCCTGCAAATCTTGCCGGCCGTTAAACGGATCGGCCACGGTGCCGTCTTCAGCGCGCGCGATGGCGTTGATGGTTAAGTCGCGGCGCACCAGATCTTGTTCCAGAGTGACATCCGGATCGGTATGAAATACAAAGCCTTTGTAGCCGGGCGCAGTTTTGCGTTCGGTGCGCGCCAGCGCATATTCTTCGTGCGTATCAGGATGCAGGAATACCGGGAAGTCTTTGCCGACCGGCCGGAAACCTTTGGCCAGCATGTCTTCCGGCGTAGCGCCGACCACCACGTAATCGCGGTCTTTTACGGGCAACCCGAGCAACTCGTCGCGTACCGCGCCGCCCACCTCAAAAACTTTCATGGCTGTGATTGAACCTGGTTAGTCTGGCAATTTAGTCTGGCAACACTTCAGTTTCCGCCAGCGCCTCGCGTACCCAGCGTGCCACCGCGGGATGCGCCCGGACCCGCTCGGCATAGGCTTCCAATGCCGGCGCCAGCGACACGCCATAACTGTGGAAGCGCATCACCACCGGCGCAAAATAAGCATCGGCAATCGAAAACGCGCCAAACAAGAATTGATGATGGCCGAATTCGGATAAACAGCTTTCCCAGATTTCGATCACCCTGGCGATGTCGGCCTGGGCGCCGGCAGTGCGGCCCTGGCCCGGTTTGTTTGCGCGGATATCCATCGGCATCGCCGAACGCAGGGAGGCGAAGCCGGAATGCATTTCAGCGCATATCGAACGGGCAGTGGCGCGCGCCATGGAGTCTTGCGGCCACATGCCGAGATCGGGGAATTGCTCTGCCAGATATTCGCAGATGGCCAACGAATCCCAGACCGGCCTGTCGCCTACCAACAGAATCGGTACCCGGCCGCTGGCGGAATAGCGCCCGATCTGGTTCGCGGTATCCGCTTGCCGCAGCAAGATCTTGTGCTCCTTGAACGGAATCCCGAATGCCGTCATCGCCACCCACGGCCGCATCGACCAGGAAGAATAATTCTTGTTGGCGATCACCAGTACCAAGCCATCTGCCCCGGCTTTTTGCAGAGCAGCGGAAAGACTGGGATCAAGTTCTGTGGTTTGCATGGGTGTGCCTAGCATGGGTTCGCCTATTCAACTCAAGGCAGTGCCGATTCGACGAAACCCTTGGGAGCGACTGTGCCCAGCCGCGCCTTCAAGGACTGCGGCTTACCGTCAAACAAGGCGGCGTAATAGGTTGCGTTGGACAATACATTTTTTACATAGCCGCGGGTTTCGCTGAACGGAATCGACTCCGCAAAAACCGCGCCTTCAACCGTGCCAGGCAAGGTCGAGCGCCAGGCACGCGGCCGGCCAGGGCCGGCGTTGTAGGCGGCCGAGGCCAGCGCTTGCGAACCGTCCAGATCGGATAACACCATGCTCAGATAATTGGTACCCAGCAGGATATTGGTATTCACATCGGATATCTGGTCGTTGGTAAAACCGTTCAAGCCGATTTTCTTTGCGACCCAGCGCGCTGTCGTCGGCATCACCTGCATCAAGCCGCTGGCGCCGACGTGCGAGCGCGCACTTCTGACAAAACGCGATTCTTGCCGGATCACGCCGTAGACCCAAGCCATGTCGAGTCCCAGGCTTTGGGTATTGGTGGTCATGACATCGCGGTGGGGCGATGGGAAGCGCTGGTTGAAATCGACTTCGACCTTGGTGCGGTCCGAAGTATTCACCATGCGGTCCAGAACGTTGTTTTGGCGTGCGAATTCTGCCGCCGCCAGCAATTGGCGATCGGTCATCGAACGCAATTCCCAGTTCCATTCGCGCACCCCTTCAAAGCGCAGATTCATGTCAAAAAACCGCAGCGCGCGACGGAAGCCCTGATTATTTGCCATCGGCGCCATTTCCGCCGGGCTGAATGCCTGCGTGGAGGAAACCGCAATGATCTTCTGCCCCAACTCTTCCAGCGCCAGTTGACCGTAGAAATTGGTCTGGTCGGCGATCGACTGGAATTGCTGCTGCGCTTGCCCAGATTTTCCTTCCAACTGATCTGCCCGGCCCATCCAGTAGATCCAGGTCGGATCGCTGCGTAACGCCGCCGGCATTGCCACGATACCGCTACGAACCAGCTTCCAGTCGCCGGCACGTAAAGCGGAACGGACTCGCCACTGATAAGCATCCATCGACAATGCGGCGTTGCCCGCATTATCTTTAACTTGGCGCCAATAATCAACGGCCTGCGGTTCCAGCTTGAGCGCCGACTGCAGCGCTATCTGCGCCCATGCCAGGGATCGTTCGGAGGATGTCAATTGATCCGAGGATGCATTCAACGCTGCAGCCGCCCTGCCAGTATCGGTTTTGGCTACCCGCCCCAAGGCGAGAATGAATAATTCATGGCTGACCCGGTCTGTCCCCGCGCCACGCGCAATAACCAGCGGCGACTTGTCGATGGCTTGCACCACCTGGGAATCGTCGGCGTCGATATACGGCGTCATGCGGCGTGCAACGCCGCCAAACCCGGCCTCTACCGCTTGCCGGATCTGGAACCAGACATCATCTGCGGTGAATTGGCCATTTTGCGCCAGCGTACCGATCAGATCGGTGCAACCCTGGCCGAAATCCTTCGGCGTGGTCAGCAAGGCGCGCGCCTCGGCGGCGACATTCGTGCCTTTCAACGCAGCCGAGGTCAGCGCGTAGCATTTCAATTGCGTATCGTCGTCGAGTACGAATTTCGGATATTGTTCATCGAAAGTGGTCCAGTCGCCGGCCTTGCCCAACTCCAGCAGCCAGTCGTTGCGCAAGCGGTCGGCAATGGCGCTGCCATCGTAACGCGCCAGGTACTCGCGAATTTGGGATTGCGGAGCAACCAGGTCTTTGATCAACGGCTTCAAGCGGTAATAATCGACATACGAAGGAATGTCATAATCACTTAAAGTAGAAGCCAGCAGCTCTGCCTTATCTGCATTGTTCGCACGTGAAGCATCGCGCAGAGCCAGGAAGTTGTCGTCCTGACTGGCATAGCTGGCAGCAGCGGTGTTGCCATTTGCAGAGCGTTTTTGCGCGTAAGCCGCGCCTGTTATCACAGCGGAAGAAGCCACGGCGACGGCGATCACAGCAAGCCATTTCTTTTTAAACATATAACTGCCAACCTTAATTTTACGAATGCGGATGATGATGTCTAGCATAGCATGTGATGCCAGTGATGCAACACCGGGCGCGGACAAAACGCTGCTGCGGCGTAGTTTGCTGGCGACACGCAAGTCGATCAGCCCGGCCTGCCGCCAGGATTGGGACGCAGAACTTGGGCGGCGGGTAATCGCCTGGGCCACGCTGTGGACTGATACGCATCCGGGCGGCACGCTCGGCGTCTATTGGCCGATCCGCGGCGAACCGGATTTGCGCCCGGCCTATACCGAACTGGCGGCGTGCGGCATGCGGCTGGCATTGCCCGTGGTGGTCGGCAGCGATAGTCCATTGCGGTTTGTCAGCTGGACTCCGGGTGAAGCCATGGCCAAGGACGGATTCGGCGTTGCCATACCGGCAAGCGACGTAACGGTAGCGCCACAGGCCTTGTTGATTCCCTGCGTGGGCTTCAACCGGCACAAAATACGGCTGGGTTACGGCGGTGGTTTTTATGACCGGACGCTGGCGCCGTCGTCATTGCCGCGCCCGCAGGCAATTGGCATTGCCTATGCCTGCGGACTGGCCGAATTTGACGGCGCTGCGCATGATGTGGCGCTGGATGCAATCATCACCGAAACAATTGTTATAAATGCGTGAATTTATAACTTAAGCCGCTGCCAGATCGCGATAGTCGCAGCCGATTGATTCAGCGTGTAGAAATGCAAACCGGGCGCACCGCCTGCCAGCAGACGTTCACAAAGCTGGGTCACCACATCCAGGCCGAAGGCGCGGATCGAATCCGTGTCGTCGCCGTAGCTGGCGAGCTTGAGACGAATCCAGCGCGGGATCTCGGTACCGCACATATCTGAAAAACGCATCAGCTGCGAATAATTGGTGATCGGCATGATGCCGGCAATTACCGGTATCGTCGCGCCCAGCTTTTGCGCCTCTTCTACAAAGCGGAAATAAGCATCCGCATTGTAGAAATATTGCGTAATGGCGCCGTCGGCGCCGGCTTTCACCTTGCTGACATAACGCTGCACGTCGTCTTGCGGCGACTTGGCTTGCGGATGCATTTCAGGGTAGGCCGCGACTTCGATATGAAACCAGTCGCCGGTTTCAGCGCGAATGAATTCCACCAGTTCATTGGCATAGCGGAATTCGCCGGAAGAAATATCCATCGCGCCGTAACCGCTTGGCAAGTCACCCCGCAACGCAACCAGATGCTTGATGCCGTTATCCTTGTATTGCGTCAGAATCGAGCGCAACGATTCGCGCGAGCTGCCCAGGCACGACAGATGCGGCGCCGCCTCAAGGCCTTCACTACGGATGTCGAGCACAGTATCCAGCGTACCCTTCTGGGTCGAACCGCCGGCGCCGAAGGTGACCGAAAAATACTTGGGGTGCAACTCGGCCAGTTTGGCACGCGTTACCCGTAATTTTTCTGCGCCTTCAGGGGTCTTGGGCGGGAAAAATTCAATGCTGAAATTCTTTTTTGCCATTTTTTGCATCATTCAATCATTTATTCAATTTTTCTTCAACAGCAGCGTCGAGAGTGCCCACGAAACAATGCTGTACAAGATGGCACCGCCAACCGCCGACCAGAAACTGGCCACGTAGAATCCGCTCACCAGATGCGACACCAGCCAGAACATCAAGCCGTTGATGATGAAGATGAACAAGCCCAGCGTCAGCAAAGTTGCCGGTAAAGTCAGCAGCAACAGGATCGGACGAATCAGGGTATTGACGAAACCCAGCACCAGCGCCGCGATCAGCGCCGCACCGAAACTGGCAAATTGCACCGAGTGCATCAAATACGGCACCGCCAGCAAGGCCAGGGTATTAATCAGCCAGGTAATCAGTAAACGCATCGTGTGTTCCTCTTGGTGATGAAAGAACTGCGGTCGGCACATACATATGCATACGCGCCGATAGCAGTCTCGCGATTAACGCGATTAATAGCGGTAGTGTTCCGGCTTATACGGACCGGTTTGCTTGACGCCGATATAAGCGGCTTGCTCTTCGGTCAATACAGACAGTTGCGCATTCAGTTTTTTCAACTGCAGGCGCGCGACTTTTTCGTCCAGGTGTTTTGGCAAGGTGTACACGCCGACCGGATAGGCTTTCGTGTTCACGAACAATTCGATCTGGGCGATGGTCTGGTTAGCAAACGAAGAACTCATCACGTACGAAGGATGGCCGGTACCGCAACCCAGGTTAACCAGGCGGCCTTCTGCCAACAGGATGATGCGTTTGCCGTCCGGGAAAATGATGTGATCGACTTGCGGCTTGATGTTTTCCCAGGTGTATTGCTTCAGCGCGGCGACTTCGATTTCGTTATCGAAGTGACCGATGTTGCAGACAATTGCCTGGTCTTTCATTTTTTGCATGTGGGCGTGGGTGATCACATGGTAGTTGCCGGTGCAGGTGACGAAGATATCGCCATGTTCAGCAGCGTATTCCATGGTCACGACCCGATAACCTTCCATCGCCGCCTGCAAGGCGCAGATCGGATCGACTTCGGTTACCCAGACTTGCGCCGACAATGCGCGCATGGCTTGCGCCGAACCCTTGCCGACGTCGCCATAACCAGCGATCACGGCAACCTTGCCGGCGATCATGACGTCAGTGGCACGCTTGATGCCATCGACCAGCGATTCGCGGCAACCGTACAGATTGTCGAACTTGGATTTGGTGACGGAGTCATTGACGTTAATTGCCGGGAACGCCAGCTTGCCTTCCTTGTGCATCTGGTACAGGCGGTGCACGCCGGTAGTGGTTTCTTCGGTCACGCCTTTGATCTGGGCCAGGCGCGTCGAATACCAGTTTGGCGCAGTCGCCAGCTTTTTCTTGATCGCGTTGAACAGGCAGATCTCTTCTTCGGAGCCTGGATTGTTCAAGACCGAAATGTCTTTTTCTGCGCGGGTGCCGAGGTGCAGCAACAGTGTTGCATCACCGCCGTCATCCAGGATCATGTTGGCTTGCTGTTCGCCCGGCCATTCGAAAATGCGGTGCGTGAAGTCCCAGTAGTCATCCAGCGATTCGCCCTTGAAGGCAAACACTGGCGTGCCGGCAGCGGCGATCGCTGCGGCGGCGTGGTCCTGGGTCGAATAGATATTGCAAGATGCCCAGCGTACCTTGGCGCCCAATGCTTCCAGCGTCTGGATCAGCACGGCGGTCTGGATCGTCATGTGGATCGAACCGGTAATGCGTGCGCCTTTGAGCGGTTGTGCAGCGGCGAATTCTTCGCGGATCGCCATCAGGCCCGGCATTTCGGTTTCGGCGATCTTGATTTCCTTGTCGCCCCAGGCGGACAAGCTGATATCGGCAACCACGTAATCGTGGGTAGAGGAATTTGTAGGTGCGTTCATGACTGCGGCGTTCATCACGCCCTCCTTTCGTTAGAAAAAAAGTAACGTGAGCGCAGTTGCAAAATGACTGTACCAAGCCTGGCAGACCATGTCTGTCGCAACGCTCCTTGGATACGAGCCGCTATTTTAAAGCAAAACGGCAGGGTTTCGGCTAGCTGAAGTAGATATTCCGGCTATCCGGGTTAGCAAATAACCAGCTCACCCTCAGACCCAGCCCATTTCATGCAACTCGCTCTTGATATAAGCATAGTAAATCGGCGCGGCTACCAACCCTGGCAAACCGAATGCCGCCTCGGCCAGGACCATGACCAGCAGCAACTCCCAACTGCGGGCGTTGATTTGCGAACCGACAATCCGCGCATTGAGAAAATATTCCAGCTTGTGGATCACCACCAGGAACACCAGCGCCGCCAATGCCACATAGACCGATACCGACAGGGCCACCATGACGATCAGCGTGTTGGAAATCAGGTTTCCGATCACCGGCAGCAAACCCGCCAGGAAAGTGACGATGATCATGGTCTTGGTCAATGGCAGGTGGACGCCGCCGAGCCGCAGCACCACCAGCAGGAAAATCGCCGTCAGTGTCGTATTCAACAGGGAAATCTTGATCTGGGCGAACACCACGCGATGAAAAGCGTCTGCCAGCAACTGCGCCCGTCCCAGCAATTCGCCGGCCAGCGGTTGCAGCAACGGCATCGGGTGCGCCGCATTCAGGGCCACCATGGCGCCCAGCACCATGCCTACCAGCACATGCACGAATACCTGTACCGCTTCCTTGCCTGCCAGTTGCACTTCTCCGCTATGGGATTGCAGCCAGTCGCTGACGATTTGCCGGATATCTTCGACGTCGTCCGGCAGGTATTCCTGCAGCCAGGCCGGCAGTTGGGTACGCGCCTGGTCCACCACCACCAATAATTTGGATTGCAGCACTTGCAGGCGATCGGGACCGCCGTGGAAGAAGGCTACCAATCCGAAAATGATAAGCGTCAGCAGTCCGATAATAATCGCCGACAGAAACACCACGGAAATCAAATGGGCTCGTTGGCTGGTGAGACGACGCTGAACGAATGGCGTCAAGGTGCGAACCAGTTCATACACCAGCAAACCGGCCAGCAGCGCCGTCAGCATGTGCAGACTCATCACCAGGAACAGTGCGGCTAACGCCACCAGCCAGGCTGCCAGGCGAAAGCGTGGCAAAGCGGTGATCACCGGCCGCAACTGACCAGGATCGGATGGCGCTTCGGTAGCGGACTCAACAGCGAATTCAGGGGCAGGTTTGGGGGCGGAGGCCATGTGGGGACTTGGTTAAATCAAGCGCAATACATCAAGTGCTGCTGCCGGATCATTCTTTTAGGGAGTCACTGAAGTGGTCAGTGTAGCAAGTCGTTACCATCGTGAAAAGCACGATTCTGGCATCGCCGGTGATTTGGCTTGATTTGGCCAGGCAGGGAAGGATATCCCTGCCTGACCTATACAGCAGTTACAGCGAGCAGTTACAGCGAGCAGTTACAGCGAGCAGTTACAGCGAGCAATTACAGCGAGCAATTACAGCGCAGCAGCTTTCAGGGCTGCAGCCTTGTCGGTGCGTTCCCAGGTGAACTCCGGCTCTTCGCGGCCGAAATGGCCGTAGGCGGCAGTCTTTTGGTAAATCGGACGCAGCAAGTCGAGCATTTGCACAATACCCTTCGGACGCAGGTCGAAATGTTCGAGCACCAGCTGCGCCAGTTTTTCGTCGCTGATCTTGCCGGTGCCGAAAGTGGTCACCATCACCGAGGTCGGCTTGGCGATGCCGATTGCATACGATATCTGGATCTGGCAGCGCGAGGCCAAGCCTGCAGCAACGATATTCTTTGCCACATAACGGCCGGCATAGGCCGCCGAACGGTCGACCTTGGATGGATCCTTGCCGGAGAATGCGCCACCACCGTGGGGGGCAGCACCGCCGTAGGTATCGACAATGATCTTGCGCCCGGTCAGGCCGCAATCGCCTTGCGGACCACCGATGACGAAACGGCCGGTCGGATTGACCAGGTAACGGGTATTTTGCAGCCATTCCTTCGGCACTACCGGTTTGATGATTTCTTCGATCGCCGCTTCTTCAATCGCTTTGTGCTGCATTTCCGGCGCATGCTGGGTCGACAACACCACGGTATCTATCGCCACCGGCACGCCATCGACGTATTTCAGCGTAACTTGCGATTTGGCGTCCGGACGCAGCCATGGCAGGCGGCCGTCTTTGCGCAATTGCGACTGGCGCTCGACGATTCTGTGGGCGTAATAAATTGCAGCCGGCATCAGTTCCGGCGTTTCATCGCAGGCGTAACCGAACATCAATCCCTGGTCGCCCGCGCCTTGATCGAGATCGAGGCCCTTGCCTTCATCCACGCCTTGGGCGATATCCGGCGATTGCTTGTCGTAGCCGACCAGCACCGAGCAACTTTTGTAGTCGATGCCGTAGTCGGCATTGTCGTAGCCGATACGCTTGATGGTTTCGCGTGCAACGGCGATGTAATCGACGTTGGCAAAGGTAGTGACTTCACCTGCCAGTACCACCAGGCCGGTATTGCACAGGGTTTCGGCAGCGACCCGGGCTTGCGGGTCCTGGGTGAAAATCGCGTCGAGAATCGCGTCGGAAATTTGATCAGCGACTTTATCGGGGTGACCTTCGGAAACGGATTCCGAGGTAAAGAGGTATTCATGTGCCATTGCAAGCTCCAACAAAAAACAAGTGGTGACCATGTCGCAGTCAAACCTGTTGAGCCTGCGACGCTTTAGCGAAATTTGTATGCCGCCTCGCAAGTTGTCTATTAACTCGGCGGATGATGCTGATTGCTACAATTACTATATATTAAATATATTAAGATAATTCGATTATGATGATTCCGATAATTTCAACGATTCCTACCGGCAATCTGCCTGCCTTCCAAAAGCGTTTTACAACGCCGTTCGGTTTTCAGACTATTGTGCTATTTTACGCCTCTTGAAAAAAATCGGCAAAACCTAACCTCTTTTAGCTCTTTTCGAGCTCTGCTAATGCTTGTAACGCTCTTTCGCCTGCTCTCGGCACTACCTCTATTTTTCCTACACGCAATAGGGACGCTGGGCGGCTGGCTGGTGTACCTGGCCTCTGGCGCGTATCGCAACAAATTAAAAGACAACCTGTTCCGGGCCGGTTATCAAACGGCTTTGCCGCAAGCCATCAGTGAATCCGGCAAAAGCATGTTCGAGCTGCCATTTATCTGGTGCGCGGAGCCGCAGCGTGTGCTGCGTACCGCCACTATCGAAAACTGGGAACTGGCGCAGGCAGCGCTGGACGCCAAGACCGGCGTGATTTTCCTGACCCCGCATCTGGGCTGTTTTGAAATCATCGCCCAGGCTATCGCCACCAAGACCCCTCTTACCGCGCTCTATCGGCCGCCTCGCAAAGCCGCTCTCAAGCCCTTGATCGAAGGTGCGCGAAGCCGCCACAACCTGCTGTTGGCGCCCGCTAACCTGGCGGGTGTCCGCACCCTCTTCAAGGCACTCAAGAAGGGCCAGGCAATCGGCTTGCTGCCGGATCAGGTACCGCAAAACGGCGAAGGGATATGGGCAGATTTTTTTGGGCGTCCGGCCTATACCATGACCTTGCCGGCCAAGTTGCAACAAATGAGCGGCGCGCCGATTATCCTGTCGTACGCCGAACGCTTGCCGTACGGCCGCGGTTACGTGATCCGCTTTGTGCCATTCGATGAAACCCCGGGTCACACCACGGAACAACGCACGCTGGCAATCAACCTGGCCATGGAGAAGCTGATCGCACGCTGTCCGGCGCAATATATCTGGAGCTACAACCGTTACAAGACCCCGCCCGGAGTCGCCGCACCGTCGGCTCCCGCCCCATCCGCCCGGGAGCCGCAGGCATGAGGGCGTTGCTCGGATTGTTGTGGCTAGCGCATTTTTTACCGCTGTGGATCCTGGGCCCGGTTGGCGAAGCCTTGGGCTCATTGTTGTTTATCATCATGAAACCACGGCGGCATATTACGCTGACCAATCTACGGCTTTGCTTTCCTGACATGCCGGAAGCTGAGCGCGTGGTGCTGGCGCGCCGCCACTTCCAGGCTTACTCGCGCAGCGTGCTCGAACGCAGTGTGTTGTGGTGGGCTTCGGAAAACCGTTTGCGGCGCCTGATCAAGATTGAATCGGATCTGCCGCTCAGCACCTTGGCGGCTGGCCCGACCATTCTGCTGTGCCCGCATTTCGTCTGCCTGGAAATCCCTGGCATTGCCTTGGTGCTGAATTCGTCGACTTCGATTTGCACTATCTATACACGCCAGCAAGATGGCGTGATCGATGCTGCGCTGCTGAAGGGGCGCTCGCGTTTTCGCCCGGTCAAACTGTTTACCCGCGAACAGGGTGTCAAACCTATCATCCGGGCAATGCGCGAAGGGTTTCCCTTTATCATGTTGCCGGATATGGACTTCGGCATGAAGGACGCCGAATTCGTATCGTTTTTTGGCATCCAGGCCGCGACTCTCACCGCCACCGCGCGGATTGCCGCTGCCACCAAAGCCAAGGTGGTGCCGATGATCGCGACCTTTTTGCCCGGTTACAAAGGCTGGAAGGTCACCTTTTATCCGGCCTGGGAAAATTATCCGGGCGACGATATGACAGAGGCAACCCGCCGCATGAACGCATTTATCGAAGACCGTATCCTGGAAGCACCGGCTGAATATTTTTGGGCCCACAAACGCTTCAAGACACGGCCGCCGGGGCAGGCTGATGTTTATTCGCCACCAGTGCCAGACCATACCGACAGTGCTGCGCGCTAACACTGTTTCCAGCATAATGTTCTTATGAAACTCAAATTCACAAAAATGCACGGCGCCGGCAATGATTTCGTCGTGATTGACGCGATTCACCAACGGATCGATTTCACTGCAGCGCAATGGCAACAATTGGGCGACCGCCGCTTTGGCGTGGGCGCAGATCAAATGCTGGTGGTTGAAAAATCGCAGGCGGAGGGCGTCGATTTTCGCTATCGGATTTATAACGCCGACGGCGGCGAAGTCGAACAATGCGGCAACGGTGCCCGCGCCTTCGTCAAATTCGTGACCGACAAAGGCCTGACCGGCAAGCGCACGATCAGGGTAGAAACCATGTCCGGCATCATTGAGCCGAGGCTGGAAGACGACGGTCGCATTACGGTCGATATGGGCGCGCCGATCCTGGCGCCCGCCGCAGTGCCGTTTGATGCCAGTAATCTGAGCAGCCAGACGATGGGCGAGGATGCGCTCTGGCCGTTGGATATCCAAGGCAAACAAGTCTGGATTTCAGTGGTGTCGATGGGCAATCCGCACGCAGTGCAAGTGGTTGAAGACAGTGAAGCGGTGCCGGTCTTGATCGACGGCCCGTTGATAGAACATCATCCCCGCTTTCCAAGACGGGTGAATGCAGGCTTCATGCAAGTAATCGATCGCCACCATATCAAGTTGCGTGTATTCGAGCGCGGCGCCGGTGAAACCCTGGCTTGCGGCACCGGCGCCTGCGCGGCGGTCGTGGCTGGCATTCGACGCGGCTTGCTGGACACCCCGGTCAAGGTGCAAACCCACGGCGGTGAATTATCGATTGCCTGGACTGGGAACGGCCAGCCGGTATTGATGACTGGTCCTGCAGTGTCGGTATTCGAGGGTGAGATTGAAATCGACTGAATCAGAAATCGGCTAATGCGCTGAAGCAAAGTAGTCTCAACTGATTTTATCAGCCGGTCTCAGTCTCGGCTTCCTGCGCCGCTGCCGGCACCGCGGTTTTGAAGCGGTAAAGGCGTTGCCGGTAATTTCCTTCCGGTCCGTCCGGGCCGCAATCGACATCTTCGAACAAGCGTGCAATCCGGCTCAGCGCCTGACGCTCGTCGCCGGTCTGGATCTGGATCAGGCGCCGCTTGCTGCGCGCGTACTGGGTGCGGATATCGACCACCAGGCAGTGCCCGCAATCGGCCAGGTTCAAATCCAGCAACAGCGCTTCCGGCCGGCTCAAGCCGAATAAGGTCGCCAGTTCGATCCGCGCCGCCAGAAACGGATGCGCCGTGACTTGTTCGCGCGTCAATTGCTGCCTGGCCGCCTCGGCCCATGGCGCCACCTGCGCGCTATCGGCAATTTTCGCCAGCAATCCCGCCGCCTCGTTACTGCCTTGGGCAGCGGCCTTTTGCAGCCAATACACCGCACGCACGTCGTTAGCCTGCTTCTCCCTCCGGGTGCGCCAGGCACTCAGGCCGCACTCCAGTTGCGCCGCGCAATGCCCCATTTCAGCGGCATGCTCCAGATGGCGCTGCATATCCACCAGATTGCGCTGGGAAAACTCGGATTTCAGATAAATCCGCGACAAGGCATACCAGGCATCCGCCAAGCCGGCCTCGCCTGCCAGCGTCAGCCAGCGGATGGCTTTTTTGTAGTTGGCCGAACCGCTCCCTACCAGCAAGCGCTCGCCGTCGCTGTTCATGCGGGCATGCCACAGGCCCAGCGCCAGCTGCGCGGCTTTGTCATCGCCATACGCGGCCAATTCAAGAAACTGCTGCACTTCGGCGGCATCGAAGGTATCGCTGGCCTGCAGCACCTGGGCACACCGCACCAGCAAAGACAGGTTTTCTTCACCCAGTTGTCGCGCCAGGGTTTCCGACGGCACATTCAGTTGCGCCAGTATGTCTACATACTGCTCGGAAAGCGCCCTGGCCAGCGGCAGCGCCCGTTCCAGGAAAACCGGCCAGTCGGCATTTTCCCAGGCCAGTTGCGCCAGCGATTGCTGTGCCTGCATCACGCCGGCATCGGCGGCACGCGCGGTCCACTTTAATGTTGCGTCCTGTTCAGGCATGGGGGCACGCCGGATCCCGGCCAATTGCTCGTTCGACACGACCGCGCGATTGGAAGCTTGAGCCGGCACGCTGTCGGCATGCTGCGCCAATAACCATTGCGCCTCGGCGATGCCGGCATTGGCAGCGGTCTCCAGTACTTTGATGACTTTGCCACGCAGCCCTTGCAACACATTCGGATCGCTGCCTTCGCGGCGCAATACCAGTTGCGCCAACACCAGGCCGGCCTGCATCAGGCCCGCATCAAAAGCACGCTCATACCAAACGCAAAGTGCCAGCGGGTCGCTGGCAGCTTGCGCCACTTCAAGCGGAATATGGCTGCCAATCAGCATCCAGGCTTCGGATTCCTGTTGTTGCGCGGCCCGATCCAGCCAATGCAGCGCCGTCGACAAACTTTGCGGCAAGCCGTTACCGCCGAATAAATAGCGCTTGCCCAGGGCTAACTGCGCAGCCGCCTGCCCGGCGCGCGCTGCGCGAATAATCGCCAAGTCTTCACGTTTAGCCATAAGTACTCATTACCAAAACGTAAATTATGCTCGATAAATGGATGGAATTTTATTTTTGCTTGGTTTTTACGATATGTGGATCTTTTACGCAACATCAACTCCCGGCCGACAAAAAAACTTATGCGATGACAGCGTTGTGCGGTGCCGCTCTCGAAGACCAACAAAGAAATCACGAAAAATCGGCCAAAAATTATCAAAATCGCTTAATTTCAGCCAACTAACGCCACTCTGCTCTTTAAAAAATGAAGTCTTCGATGCGTGTAACAGCTATTCGGCTGGCTGTGCCACCTGCACTGCAACCCATATCCTGTTTTTGCAATAGACAAGAGCGGTAAATACAAACCGGAACCCTTCACTAGCCCTCGCAATAAGCCTAATATTAGTTACGTAATTAGTTACGTAATATGTGCAAGTGCCAAATTGCACACGCCGCAATACATCTGTTTGCGCAAATCCGGGCCGCTGCAAGCACAGCCAAAGCCCTTCCCTGCCTGTCACAAAAATACAACACAATTAACAATCTTCTTCAATTTCGACCAATTTATAGCGTCACAGGAAACCAAACCGCCAGCATTGCCAGCGAGACCCCTTAATGTTCATCCATCCGGCAAGATGTACGGATCCTTAAGACAGTTTTCTAAATAAAGGACGTCAAATGAAGAAATCACTAATCGCACTGGCCGTACTCGGCGCAATCGCAGGTGCAGCACAAGCTCAAAGCTCCGTAACCATCTACGGTATCGTTGATACTGGCCTCGTTTACACAAGCAAAGCTATCTCGCCAGCTGGCGGCACAGGCAGCAAATTCAGCGTTAACTCCGGCATCATCCAAGGTTCGCGTCTGGGTTTCAAAGGCGTTGAAGATCTGGGCGGCGGTCTGAAGGCTCTGTTCCAATTGGAAGCTGGTTTCAACAACGACACTGGCGCATTGAACGGCCAAGACAAGGGCACAACTAACCTGTTCCGTCGTAAATCGGTAGTCGGTCTGGGCGGCAACTTCGGTTCCGTTCTGCTGGGTCGTCAAACTGACGTCCTGGACGACGTCAGCCAATGGACTTCGGTTCAAGATTTCGGTGGCGTAACTGGTTCCGTTGGCCACAACTTCAATCGTTTGGAAGGTACACGTACCAACAATTCGATCCGTTACAACACACCAGATCTGTCCGGCTTCACAGCTAGCGCAATCTACGGTTTCGGCGAAGCAGCTGGCCAAACTTCGAACGGTCAATCGTTCGGTCTGGGCGGTCAGTACGCTAACGGCCCACTGGGTCTGTTCGCTGCTTACTACCAATCGAAACTGGGCACTCCTGGCGGCACTAACGCCAGCGACACTTCGATCCTGGGCAACACATCGTTCGCTGGTCACGGCGCTGCCGGCGACACAGCTCTGAAGACATTCAGCCTGGGCGCTAGCTACCAAGCCGGTCCTGCGCGTCTGTACGGTAACTGGTCGCGTACCAAGCAACCTCTGGCATTCTCGTCGACTCTGGGCACTACTGGCGTTCTGCAACCAGGCAGCTTCACAGTTGGCAGCTTCAACAACACCAAGGCTGACATCTTCGAACTGGGCGTGAACTACGCTGTTACTGCACCTCTGCACCTGTTGGCTAGCGTTCAATACAACAAGCTGACATTTGCTGATGCAGGTTCCGCCAAGGGCAAGCTGACCCAAATCAACCTGGGTACTGACTACTTCCTGTCGAAGCGTACTGACCTGTACGCATTCGTGTCGAACCTGCGCGCTAAGGATGCTGTCAATCCAGGCGTGTTCGGCGACAGCCTCGGCAACACTGGCAACCAGACAGCAGTTGCTGTTGGTATCCGCCACAAGTTCTAATTTAAGCTGACCGAACCCGCAGCAACAAGCGGGCAAGGTTGCTTGACTAGAGATGTAAAAGGCCCACATGGCTTGCCATGTGGGCCTTTTTTATTGCCCGGCGATTAGCGTAAGACTCCAAAGTTGTCACGCACCGACATAGCGGTGTACTCTTGATCATTCCTTTTATTCATCACAGACACACATGACCCTTCAACTTGATCCCGATACTATCGCCCAATATCTGATCGACTCCCCGCATTTTTTCGAAGAACATGCCGAACTGCTGGCCAAGATCCGTCTCACCAGCCCTCTGTTAGGCCGGGCTGTGTCGCTACAAGAGCGGCAAATGGAAGTACTCCGCGAAAAAATCAAACTGCAGGATTTGCGCCTGGCCGACATGATTCGCAATGCCCAGGAAAATGATGCAAGCGCGCACAAACTGCACAGCTGGACCCGCAGCTTGCTGCTGGCCCGCAACGACGTCGACCTGCCGCACACGCTGGTCGATGGCTTGCGC
The DNA here is from genome assembly GCF_018304965.1 of Collimonas antrihumi. Taxonomy (GTDB): domain Bacteria; phylum Pseudomonadota; class Gammaproteobacteria; order Burkholderiales; family Burkholderiaceae_D; genus Collimonas; species Collimonas antrihumi. The sequence goes on along the minus strand of NZ_JAGQED010000007.1, from coordinate 145,304 downwards.
ACCGGTTTTGCGGTACCTCAGGCCACCTTGCGGTTGTGGGGCGTCGCCGAGGAATATTCACACACCTGGTTTGCGGCAGCGGCCTCCGAGGACGCCAAGATTTTCGCCAACGGCTTGAGTTTGCCGTTTTGCGGCAGCAATAATGATTTCGAAGCTGCCGCCTGGCTTGAGCAGGATATCCAGTCCGTCGCCATGCTGCCCTTGCGTAGCACCAGCAGCAGCGCCACCGCCTCGGCAACCTTCGGCCTGCTGGTGCTGGGCTCTCCCGATCCACAACGCTTTAGCGCCGACATGGCGACTGATTTCCTGGTGCAAATTGGCGAAACCGCAAGCGCTGCGCTAGCCTGTCTGCTCGAGTAAACAACTCATCCCTCCCATCGTGAGCGACGACGCCAACCAGACCTGCCTCAGCGGCTACCTTGATAGCCTGGCAGGTCAGCGCCAGCTGTCAGCGCATACGATCAGCAACTATGCGCGCGACTTGAAGGAACTGGCGAGCCTGACGCAGGCACTCGGCGACGGCTGGGAGTTCGCCGCCGTCACGCACTTTCACATCCGTAAATTTGCCGCGCAATTGCACTCCCGCGGTTTGAATCCAAGTTCGATTGCGCGCAAGCTGTCGGCCTGGCGCGGCTTTTTCGAATGGCTGGCAGAACAGACCACGCTCGCCAGCAATCCGGTCGAAGGCGTGAAAGCGCCAAAGCGCGCCAAACCGCTGCCGAAAGCCATGGCCGCCGATGACGCGATTCATCTGGTCGCTAGCGGCAACCCGTTGGCCGACGCCGGATCCAGCATGGCGTTATGCAATCACGCGATGTTTGAACTGCTGTATTCCAGCGGACTGCGAGTCTCGGAACTGGCAGGGCTGGACCTGCGCTATTGCAAGCAAGCAGGTTATGAATCGGCCGGCTGGATCGACCTCGACGCGGCCGAAGTGACCGTCACGGGTAAAGGCGACAAGAAACGCAGCGTGCCGGTTGGCCAACCGGCAATACAAGCGGTTGCGGCGTGGCTGCCGCAACGCCAGGCGCTACTGAAAAATGATCAGATTGACAAAGACGGGCATGCCGTTGCCCTGTTCCTGAGCGAACGCGGCACCCGCGTATCGCCGCGAGTGATCCAGTTGCGCCTGAAGCATCATGCGCAATCGCTTGGCATCGCCAGCAATGTCCATCCTCATGTGCTACGTCATTCATTCGCCTCGCACATGTTGCAGGGCTCCGGTGATCTGCGCGCGGTACAAGAATTGCTGGGGCATGCGTCGATCGCCGCTACCCAGGTCTACACCTCGCTTGATTTCCAGCGCCTGGCGCAGGTTTATGATGCCGCCCACCCGCGCGCCAAGAAAATCTCGGATACATGATCCCCAGATGCACAGACAGGTAAATGTAATCTTTTGGACTGGTTAGTTCGAACCACCATCACATCAAATATGCAACTGAATTGCATTTCAGGCATAATTGAAATCTCACCCACCCATACTGCATTATGAACCCAGGCCCAAAATTGAAATCTGCCGCTACCGCCGCAACCGCCAAGGGCAACACCCATCAGCATGCGGCGGCATTGGCCGAGGCGCAGTTGCGCGACGTTGCACTGCGCATCACACCGGCACGCATCAAGGTATTGGCGACCCTGCTGGAGGCGCGTTGCGCTTTTTCACATCAGGACATGCAGGACCAGTTTACCGAGATGGACCGGGTAACCTTGTATCGCGCCCTCGATTGCCTGACCGATGCCGGCCTGGCGCACAAGATTGCCGGCGACGATCGTGTGTTCCGCTATAGCGCCGGCGCCGAGCACGGCGATTCCAGCCCCCACGGCGGCGCAACGCATCATGCCCAACACCAGCACGGGCATTTCAAATGCACCCGCTGCGCCAAGGTATTTTGCCTGGACGGCAGCGGCGACGCCGGCTTCCTGGACAGCATACTGGCGCTTGGCGACAGCCATGCCGGCACAACTACACCGGCCAAGCTGCACAAACAACTGCAACAAGCTTTACAAGACACGCTGGGCAAGGGCTTTCAAGGTCATGAGATCGAATTGACCATCAAAGGCTGGTGCGCCGATTGCGCGCATTAGCCCATGGCATCCGCAGCGTTCATAGCCATAGCTTGCTAAGCTGAATTTCCACCTGGTTTTCTATCCTTTTTAGTTTATATTTTTCCGAATCCCACTATGGCACTCATCCCCACCACGATCCTGACCGGCTTCCTCGGCGCCGGCAAAACCACTCTGCTCAACCGTATCCTGCAACAGCAGCATGGCCATAAAATCGCCGTGATTGAAAATGAATTCGGCCAGGAAAATATCGATAATGAAATCCTGGTTCAGGACAGTACCGAACAAATCGTCGAAATGAACAACGGTTGCATCTGCTGTACCGTGCGCGGCGACCTGATCGTTGCCCTGACCACGCTGGCGCGGCGCCGTGCCGCCGGTGAACTGAATTTTGACCGGGTGATTATCGAAACCACCGGCATGGCCAATCCGGGGCCGGTAGCGCAAACCTTCTTTGTCGACGATGAAGTGGCGATGCACTTCATGCTGGACGCGATTGTTACCGTGGTCGATGCAAAACATGCCATGTCGCAGCTCGACCAACAGGAAGAAGCGCAACGCCAGGTAGGTTTTGCCGACAAATTGCTGCTCTCCAAAACCGACCTGGTGAGCGCAGAAGAAATTGCTTCCTTGACCAGCCGCCTGAAACGCATCAATCCGCGCGCACCGATCATTACATTGGATCCGCAACACACACCGATAGACGAAATCCTGGATATCCGCGGTTTCAATCTCAACGCCAAGCTCGAAATCGATCCTGACTTTTTGGCAACGGAAGAGCACGCTCATGAGCACAGCGGCGACGATTGCGATCATCCTTCCCACGCGCACGAAGCCCACAGCCATCACGACCACCACCACGCACATCACGATGATGAAATAGCCGCTTTTGTGTTCAAAAGTGAAAGGCCCTTCGATACTGCACGCCTGGACGAATTCCTTGGTGGCCTGGTGCAAGTATACGGACCGCGCATGTTGCGCTACAAAGGCGTATTGTTGATGGATGGCGCCGACCGCAAAGTTGTGTTTCAAGGCGTGCATCAGATCATGGGCAGCGATGTCGGCGGCAAATGGGATGCAAATGAGACACGCGGCAGCAAAATGGTCTTCATTGGCAAGAATCTGCCGAAAGACATCTTTATTCGCGGTTTGGAGCAATGTTTGGTATAAACTATGGCAGTTTTGCGCTGGGAAATCACTGGATAGCGTGCCAATCGCATCGTCGCTTGGCTGCTGATTTAAGGGAGAGGACCATGAACCTGACCGTTAAAAAGACCGTTGCCAACAAGGCATCGGCCTCGCTAGGCAAATTGACGCCGAAAACCCGGCCGGCTAGTGCTCCCGCCAGTAAAGCAGTTAAAAGCGCAGTTAAAAGCGCAACCAGCAGCGCAAAAATAGCTGAAAAAGCAGCAAAAATCTCCACCAGGGCGCCACTAAAGACTGAGTCCCCTGCTGCAACCGCAAGTAAGGCTGCGTCCAAAGTTGCCAAACCCAGCCCCAAACCTGTTGTAAAATCCTTAGCCAAGAAAACGGCGACGGCCAAATCTGTTACCAGCTCCGCTCCGGCGGCAGAGAAGGCAACGCGTAATGAGGTAACACGAGATATAACTCGAGATACATCGGTGAAAGCCAGTAGTTCTGTTACAAAGAAACTGAGTTCCCCAACGGCCAGATCCGGCGCTAGCAGCACCAGCGACAAGCCCGCAAGTGCCGGATTAACGGATAAAATTGAAAAAAACGTCGTATCGAAAGCAAGCGAAGTGGCTACTAAAACAACCAAACCAACCTCCGAATCCATTCTGTTGACCGAAGAGCAAATCCTCAAGATGAGCGAAAAGGACTACATGAATGAGGCGCAACTGGCTTTCTTCAAAGCGCGTTTGCAGCAGTTAGAAATCGACCTGCTCAAGAACGCTGGAGAAACCACTGAGCATTTGCGTGAAACCGTCCTGGTGCCGGATCCAGCAGACCGCGCCACCATCGAAGAAGAACATGCGCTGGAATTGCGTACCCGCGATCGCGAACGCAAATTGCTGAAGAAAGTACAGCAATCGATCGCATCGATTGACGCCGGCGAATACGGCTGGTGCGAAGAAACCGGTGAACCGATCGGCATTCCACGCTTGCTGGCACGCCCGACTGCAACCTTGTCGCTGGAAGCGCAACAACGCCGCGAACTGAAACAAAAGCTTTACGGCGATTGATCACCGATAACGGCCAGGAGGCTGTGGGAAAATTTAAGCCAAGGTAGCATTGCAGCCTTGGTTGGCTTTCCTGTAGCCTTCAGCTCGATCTTGATCCTTGATCTTTGATCCTGGATCGTTACCCGCTTTCGCCGTTGTTGCGCCGTTGTTATTTCCACGCTACCAGACTCCTTGATGTCCGCCCAGGTACTCCGCTCAAGACGCCAGCACGCCGCGCATGCGCCAGTGCTGGCGTTGGTGCTGATATGTGCGATCCTGTTCGCCCAATGGCTGGGTCTGACGCATAGCATCGTCCATGCCGCCTGGGAAAACAAGCAATCGACCCGACTGACGCACATGACGTCGGTAATCGAACGCACCATCGAAGGTAGTGGCAAAGCACATCACTCTTGCGCGGCATTCGACGACGCCACCCTGGCAGCGACGATTTACTCGACGCCGCTGACATTACCGCCACTGCCCGGCAAACATGTGCTGGCGCTGTGGCAGGCATTCGCCTCCTGGGATGCCCCTTTCTCCTGCCATTTCTCACCTCGCGCACCACCCCGCTCCTGACAGGACGCAGTTACCGGCTTCGCTCATTCCGAAGCAAATCATTCGAAACAAATCATTATTTGTTGCCGTCGCCTTTGATCGTGCGCGATTGATTGCGCTGCGTATCGATTTTGCATAGCTTTTGCATCGATATCGCATCAAAACCACATCAATTCCGCATCGACTCGGACAGCGACGGCCATTACCTGTCCAGGAATCATCATGCTTGTCCAACGTACGCTGTTATCCAGCGCGGTTCTGTCCGCGTTAACCGTTCTTTCATCCGCAGCATCTGCCGTAGATGTTCAACCCGGCACCGCGGAGCAGATTAAGCCTTTGCCACAGATCGTGGTCAGCGCCAGCCCGCTCAATCCCCATGTCGACACCCAGATCCTGAGTCCGACCAAAGTATTGTCCGGCGAAGAATTACGCAACAAGACCGGCACGTCGCTAGGAGACACCTTGTCGCAAGAACTCGGCGTATCGGCATCCGGCTTCGGCGCCGGCGCTTCCCGCCCCATCATTCGCGGCATGGAGGGTCCGCGCGTCAAGATTCTGCAAAACGGCATGTCGGTGGCTGATGTCTCCAGCCTGTCCAACGATCACGCGGTAGCCTCCGAAGCTGCAACCGCGCGTCAAATTGAAATTCTGCGCGGCCCGGCCGCATTGCTGTATGGCTCCGGTGCCATCGGCGGCCTGGTCAACGTCGTCAATGACCGCATTCCGACGCAGCTGCAAAAAGAGCTCAGCGGCGAAGCCGAGGCCCGCTATAGCAGCGGCGACAACGGCAGAAGTACATCCGTGACCCTGGACGGCTCTACCGGACCGATAGGGATGCATCTGGACGGCAATTGGCGCGATACCGGCAACTACAAAATCCCGGGACATGCCACCCAGAACGATCCTGGTTCAGCGTCAGGGCGCTTGCCTAACTCTTTCACCCACGAAACCGGAGCCGGCATCGGTGCCTCGTATATCGCTTCCTGGGGTCATATAGGGGCATCGGTGGCAACCCTGGCTGACCATTACGGCATTCCCACCGAGGAAAAATCGTTCATCGATCTGCATCAAAACCGTTACGACATCGCTGGCCAGATCGATGATCCTTTCGTCGGCTTCGAAAAATTCACATTCAAGCTCGGCCATACCGACTACACACACACCGAGAAAGAGGAAGACGGCACTCCGCACACGATTTTCTCTAATCAATCGACTGAAAGCCGATGGGAACTGGCGCACAAACCGGTGGCCGGGTGGCACGGCACTGTCGGCATGCAAACCGAAGACACGCGCTTCTCCTCGCTCGGTGCGGCAAGCGGCTTACCCGACACGGTCCCTAAAACAAAATCCACCTCATTTGCCGCATTTTTAGTCGAAGAGCGTGAATTCGGCCCCATCCTCGCCAGCGCCGGCTTGCGTTTAGAATCGTTGAAACGTCAACCCGATGAAACAGCCAGGCTGCCTGACCGCAAATTCAATCTGGCGTCTTACTCCGTAGGCGGCTTGTGGCGCTTCGCTTCCGGCTACAGTTTCGGCCCGACAATCTCTATTGCACAACGCGCACCTACCGCAGAAGAGTTGTATTCGCATGGCCCGCATGAAGCGACTGCCACTTTCGACATCGGCGACCCTGCTTTGAAAAAAGAGACCTCACGCAACATCGAGCTCACATTGCAGAAAACCACAGGCTTGGTACGTTGGAAAGCCAATTTGTTCGAAAACCATGTGGACAACTTCGTTTATGGCCGCATGGTCGAACCCGTTGAAGGCGACCACGATCACGACCACGGCGATTTCGCAGAGCGGTTCTGGTCGCAAGCCGACGCCATCATCCGCGGCGCCGAAGCAGAGATCAGCTACAACTTGCGCGGCGAGGGATTTTCCATGCGCGGCTTTGCCGACACTGCCCGCGGCAAGCTCAAGCAAATGGGTAACCTGCCATTGCAGCCGGCTAGCCGTTTCGGCATCGATCTTGGTTATGCGCAGGGGCCATGGCGCAGCGGTGTCAGCATCTTGCGCGCGCTGCAACAAGATCGGCTGGCAACCTTTGAAAACAGCGCGACGCCGGCATACACCAAGATTGACGCCAATCTTTCATATACCCAGAAGCTCGGTTCGCACCAGCTCACCTGGTTTGCTTTGGCCAAGAACTTGTTGAATCAAGACATCCGCCTGGCAACTTCTGTGTTGAAAGATGTTGCACCACAACCTGGCCGCAGCTTGATCCTTGGCGTACGCACCAGGTTCTAAATTCCTGGCTTGGAAAACCGGGATTGCAAAGCAAGGAAATCATGCATGCAAAAGCATGCGGGCGTTGCAATTCCGGTTTGCTTTCGAGTGCATGTTTATGAACAAAATGTCTATTTTCCATGTTCGACATGCAAATATCGCAACACATTTATGTCATAACTTAGGGTGTTCCAGACATACTTCCGGTGTTGCTTTGTGTTACCTTTAGAGGTATCGATTGATCGTGCTTTTTTACTCTTCAGAATATGTAAAAGTGCGCAAAAGCGAGAACGGCATCAAAACAAAAATGTGGCCATAAACATAGCAAAGCAATGGCAAAGCGATGATAAATGCGCATCTGAAAACTTGCGGAACAGGTATCGGCCAGTTAACCGTATTGCGCCGTATTACGCAACCCGGTTTTCAATAAGAATCACAGCTACTCATACAGCTTTAACAGCAACTTACTTTCGGGATTGACACGTGGGGATTTTCTCGCTCTTCGGCAAAAATAATCGTCCAAACGGCGCTTCACCGGTGGATGAAAAAGTACCAGCCGCGGCAGACGATCAAGCGCCGGTTCTGTTTGGCGAAAGCCAGGAGCGGCTGACCAACTCGACCACGCTGCGCGATGGTACGGCGCGTGCTACGACGTCCATGAAGATCGATGCGATCGAGTCGGAGATGTCGTCCGAATTCGTCCATCTGCCGCCCGCTTCCAAATCATCCCTCGATACCAACAGCGCGTCGCCGATCACGACTGCGCAGGGCCCGAACACCACCCAGATGACGCTGCCGGTGATGAGCAGAACCACCGAATATCTGGACGATCAATCGAGAAGCGGCAGCATCGAAGTGTCCGTGTCAGATACACCGGAAGTGATTGAAGAGGCAGCGGTATTATTCGCCAGCGATCAGAGCGACATCGCCGAAGCGCTGTTGTTGAATGCGATTGCTGAAAACGATCTCGGCTCATCGACGCATATTGTCTGGTGGATGCTGCTGGATCTGTATCAGATCACCGGCAAGCAACAGGAATTCGACAATCTGTCGGTCGATTTCGCTAACAAATTTGAAACTTCGCCGCCGACCTGGATCGATATCATGACGCTCGATCCGCAGGCAAAGAATCAGGAAAAACCTGGCGCGCTGCCGGCGGTAGCCTTCTCCGGCAAGCTCGACGCCAACATCGGCAAGCAACTGGAACGCGCGCAAAAGCTGAGCGCCACCCATCCGGCGGTGCGCCTGGAGTTTACCCGGGTCAGCTCGGTCGACCCGATCGGCTGCGGCCTGTTGTTGCGCATGTTAAAAAAACTGCAAAAGTCCGGGCTCGACCTGGTACTGGTCGGCGCCGATGAACTGGCCGGCAAGATCCGCGAGATCCTGCTGGTCGGACGGCGCGACGAAACCGCCGCGCCATGGCTATTGCTGCTGGAAATCCTGCATCTGCTCAATCTCGAACAAGCCTACGAAGACGCCAGCATAGATTATTCGATTACATTTGAAGTTTCGCCGCCGCCATTTGTAAAACCGCACGCCAAGGTCATTACCGCTGCCGAAGACAATACCCTCAGTGCAAGTACCGGCAGCAGCAGCAACAACAGCTTGCTCATGCCGATACTGATCGAAGGCCGAACCGAGGAGTTGCTGACCAAGATTCAAACCCATGCCAATACCTACAACCCTGCGATCATGGATTGTTCGCGGCTGGTCCGGGTGGATTTCAGCGCAGCCGGCGAACTGTTGAATGGCTTGTCGATGCTCGTCAGCAACGGCAATGCAATTGAATTCCATAGCGTCAACCACCTTGTGACAGCCTTGTTCAAGGTCGTAGGCATACAAGAAGTGGTACGTGTGGTGCCGCGCAAGAATTAATAATCAAGTTCAGATACCAAGTTTAAAAAATTAAACTTAAAGAATTAGGCTTAAGAAATTAAGTTTCAATAAAATCAAATCTCTGCAGTAACAAAAAAACAACGCTAAATCTACGTAATTCAGCGCTTGTAATCACGTCAGCCGTCCCCATTTTTTTGGGACGGTATCGATTTATTATTCGATAGCGAATCACATCATGCAGCAAGGGTGCCCGGCACCCGGCATGAGCGGTCACTCATAATCCTGTCCGCATTTTCTGAGGCTAGCAAAAATGGAACAATTTCACGGCACCACCATCCTTTCAGTGCGACGCGGCAACAGCGTCGCCTTGGGTGGAGATGGTCAGGTAACACTCGGCAATGTCGTCATGAAGGGCACTGCCCGCAAAGTCCGCAAGCTATATCAGGGCAAGGTACTGGTCGGCTTCGCCGGCGGCACGGCCGATGCGTTCACCTTGCTCGATCTGTTTGAGTCAAAACTGGAAAAACATCAGGGCAATCTGATGCGGGCCTCGGTCGACCTGGCCAAGGAATGGCGTACCGACCGCATGTTGCGGCGCCTGGAAGCCATGCTGTTGACGGCCGACCGCGAAACCACGCTGGTCATCACCGGTAATGGCGACGTGCTGGAGCCTACCAATGGCATCGGTGCGATCGGTTCGGGCGGTACTTTCGCCCAGTCGGCAGCCACGGCGCTGCAAGAAAACACCGAGTTGTCGCCGGCGGATATCGTCAAGAAATCGCTGGTGATTGCCGGCGATCTCTGCATCTATACCAACCAGTCGCACATTATCGAAACCCTCGACTAAGATTTCACCGCAGCTCTGCCCGGCAAGCCTGGGCAGACATTTGCCTGATTGCAAAAAAATCCGGCCCTGCATGGCTTGCGAGCTCACCTATCAAAAGCGGAAAAAAACATGAACATGACTCCCCAAGAAATTGTTTCAGAACTGGATAAACATGTAGTCGGCCAGGATCGCGCCAAGCGTGCGGTGGCGATTGCCTTGCGTAACCGCTGGCGCCGGCAACAGGTGGCCGAACCGCTGCGCCACGAAATCACGCCCAAGAATATCCTGATGATCGGACCTACCGGCGTCGGCAAGACTGAAATCGCACGACGCCTGGCCAAGCTGGCCGATGCGCCGTTCATCAAGATCGAGGCCACAAAATTCACCGAGGTCGGCTATGTCGGGCGCGACGTCGACACCATCATCCGCGACCTGATCGACATCGGCATCAAGCAAACCCGCGAAGCTGAAATGCGCAAAGTCCGCACCCGTGCGGAAGATGCCGCCGAAGACCGGATCATCGACATCCTGGTGCCGCCGGCGCGCGATTTCGGCTTCCATCCCGAGCAGAGTTCCGGAGACGTTGACAGCAATTCGGATAAAGGCAGCAATACCCGCCAGACTTTCCGCAAGCGGCTACGCGAAGGCGTGCTCGACGATAAGGAAATCGAGATCGAATTGTCGGAAGCGGCATCGCAAATGGAAATCATGGCACCGCCCGGCATGGAAGAAATGACCGAGCAGATCAAATCCATGTTTTCCGGCATCGGCAGCAACCGCAAGAAAAATCGCAAGATCAAGATCAAGGATGCAATGAAAGTCCTGATCGAAGAGGAAGCCGCCAAACTGGTCAACGAAGATGAGCTGAAGCAGAAAGCCATCACCAACGTCGAGCAAAACGGCATTGTGTTTCTTGACGAGATAGACAAGATCGCTACCCGTTCGCAGAACGGCGGCGCCGATGTTTCGCGCGCCGGCGTGCAGCGCGACTTGCTGCCGCTGGTCGAGGGCACCACGGTCAACACTAAGTACGGCATGATCAAGACCGATCACATCCTGTTTATCGCATCCGGCGCCTTCCATCTGGCGAAACCGTCCGATCTGATTCCGGAATTGCAAGGCCGGTTCCCGATCCGGGTCGAACTCGACTCGTTGTCGATCAGCGATTTCGAAAGAATCATGACCGGCACCGACGCCTGCCTGACCAAGCAATATGAAGCTTTGCTGGCGACCGAAGGGGTAACGCTGGAGTTTGCCAAAGAAGGGGTGCAGAGGCTCGCGGAAATCGCGTTCTCGGTCAATGAAAAAACTGAGAACATCGGCGCCCGCCGGCTGTACACGGTGATGGAAAAGCTGCTGGAAGAAATCTCGTTTTCGGCGACTAACGCCACGGAGAAAACCATGGTGATCGATGCTGCTTATGTCGATGAGCGCCTGGGTGCACTGGTCGTCAACGAAGATTTGTCACGTTACGTACTGTAGGGTTAGAAAGTAGGGTGGGCAAGTTTTTTTGCCCACGCGTTACTGCGATATCCGGAGAGCAGGCCGATGCGGGGCCTCAATAGGCGTGCTGGGCACAAAGGCGTGCCCACCCTACTTATCTTGCACCGGCACCGCCGGTTGTTCCGGCGGTAAATCCTGATTGGGAGCGACCGGCGCTATCCGGCCCGGCGCAAGCATCGGCGCAAGGCTGGCCATTCCCGACGGCTTGGAATGCGCATCTTCCGGCAGCATCACACGCTTTAAAACCCCACCTTCAGACAGCAAGACGTAAGTAGCATGCACTTCCTTGACGCTGGTTCCCGGTAGTAATTCCTTACCCTGCCGCACCGCCTGCGCCGGCTTGCCGTCGGCGCTCAGGATCGCCACGCTGTCCTCATCCTTCTTAGCCGCCACCACGCCCAACAGCTGGTAATTGCTGGCAACGGTAACCGTGCCGCGGCCGCCGAACAAACCTGCCGCCAGGGAAACGTCGACCTGCGCCTGCTCTGCTTGCGGCGGTGCTGTCACCGCACGCACTGGCGGCTTGATCAGCTGCATCACCCAGTATGCCGTGCAGGCGCACAACAGCATGAACAGCAGCAGGCTGAGAAATTCCGGCAGACGCTTGCTTTGCCGTCCCAGTTTTTTAGTTAATGGTAAATTCACGTTTTTTTCCTGACTTCGTTCTAGCGCACTAACTGGTTGATTTCAATAATCGGCATTAACACTGCCAGCACAATCAGCAACACCACCACCCCCATCGCCAGAATCAAGGCCGGTTCCAGCAAACCGGCGATGGTCATGGCGCGCCGCTCCAGATCCTGTTCCTGGGCGCTGGCTGCACGTTCCAGCATGGCGGGTAATTCACCGGTCACTTCACCGGCCCGTATCATATGAATCAGCATCGGCGGAAAATGCTTGTGGGCCGACAATGCGCGCGCCAGCCCGACACCCTCGCGCACGCTGGTGGCTGCGGTATCGACCTGCTGCCGCATGGCGACGTTGGACAAGGTATCGCGACTGGTTTGCAGCGCTTTCAGAATCGGCACGCCAGAGCCGGTGGTAATCGCCAGCGTACTGGCGAAGCGCGCGGTATTCAAGCTGCGCTCGAATTTTCCGTACAACGGCGCACTCAGCAGCCAGGTATGCCAGCGCATCTTGGTAGCGGGATTTTTCAGTGCCGTGCGCCATGCGTAGAATAACGCGATCACCGCGATCAGGACTATCCAGCCATAGTTGCGGACAAAATCGGAAGTAGCCAGCATCATTACCGTCAGCATCGGCAATTTCTGCTTGGTGTTGGCGAACACGGAAACGATCTGCGGCACCACGTAGGTCAGCAGGAAAATGACGATCACAAACGCCACCACGGTGACGATCGCCGGATAAGTGAAGGCCAGCTTCACCTTCTGCACCAGCGAGTTGCGCCGTTCGATGTAATCGGCCAGCCGCGACAGCACACGCGACAACTGGCCGATCTGCTCGCCCGAAGCTACCAGCGCCCGATAGATTTCGGCAAAATCGCGCGGATGCCCGGCCAGCGCAGTGGATAGCGAGGCGCCGCCCATCACATCGGATCGGATCGATGCGATCAAATCGCGCTGGTAACTGCGTTCGGATTGTTCCAGCAGCGCCGTCAAGGCTTGCTCCAACGGCAGGCTGGCCTCCAGCAGACTGGCTAGCTGGCGCGTAAACAAAGCGATCTCTACCGTAGACAAATGCTCGCCAAAGCCGCGCCGTTTCAAGTTGCCGGCAGCGTCCACCTGCTGCACAATCGCTTCTACCGTCAGCGGCAGCAAACCTTGGGCGCGCAGGTCGGCACGCGCCATCTTGGCGCTGTCCGCATTCACCACGCCCTTGGTGGTGCTGCCGGCGGCATCTACCGCTTCGTAACGAAATGCTGGCACGCTGCTCCTCTACTCTTCGCTTGTTCTTCAGTTATTACTCTTTGGTGACCCGCAACAGTTCGGCCTGGGTAGTGATGCCATCCGCCAGCCAGCGTTCGCCATCCTGGCGCATGGTCAGCATGCCATTGCGCTGCGCCACCTGCTGTATCTCGGCTTCCGATGCCCGGTTGTGGATCTGTGCAGTAATTTCATCGGTCGTCAGCAACAACTCATAGATGCCGACCCGCCCCTGATAGCCGGTATGACCGCATTGCTCGCAACCGACCGCATGCCACAACTGGCCGTCGTGACGACGGCAATGGGTACACAGCTTCCGGACCAGGCGCTGCGCCACCACGCCCAGCAGGGAAGACGACAACAGGAACGGTTCGATGCCCATGTCCAGCAAACGGGTCACCGCGGCGGCAGAATCGTTGGTGTGCAAGGTCGCCAGCACCAGATGGCCGGTCAGCGACGCCTGCACTGCAATCTGGGCGGTTTCCAGATCGCGTATTTCACCGATCATGATGACATCCGGATCCTGCCGCAAGATTGCCCGCAAGGCTTTGGCAAATGTCATGTCGATACGCGCATTGACCTGGGTCTGGCCGACCCCGGCGAGTTCGTACTCGATCGGATCTTCCACCGTCAGGATATTGGTGCTGCTGGTATTCAGGCGCGACAGCGCGGCGTACAACGTGGTGGTCTTGCCGGAGCCGGTCGGCCCGGTGACCAGCACGATGCCATGCGGCTGTGCGATCAGGCGATCGAATTGCGGCAACATCGCGGGACTCATGCCGAGATGCTGCAGGTCGAGCCGGCCGGCTTCCTTGTCCAGCAGGCGCAGCACCGCGCGTTCGCCATGACCGGTAGGCAAGGTCGAGACCCGCACATCCACCGGTTTGCCGCCGACGCGCAGCGTGATGCGGCCATCTTGCGGCAGGCGCTTTTCGGCGATATCCAGTTGCGCCATGATCTTGATACGGGAGATCAGCGAGGCATGGACGGCTTTCTTTGGCCGCACCACGTCGCGCAAGCTGCCGTCGATACGAAACCGCACCACCGAAATCTGCTCGAACGGTTCGATATGGATATCCGAAGCGCCCTCGCGCAACGCCTGGGTCAACAACACGTTGATCATGCGGATCACCGGCGCATCATCGGACGATTCCAGCAAATCCTCGATCGCCGGCATGTCTTGCATCAGCTTGGCGAGATCGAGATCCGATTCAAACTCGTCCACCACTTGCGCGGCGTCGCCGCCGGCGCCGGCATAGGCTTTGGCAATTGCCGCGTCCAGTTCATCGCGCGACAGCTTGCGGAATTTGACACGGCCAAAACGGCGGCTGACTTCAGCAATGGCGCTAGGCTGGGTGGCTTCGGAAATCCACAGCTCCACCGCATTGTCGGCACCGTTGGCATCCTCGGTACGCTGCGCCAGCAATGAAAAATTGCGGGCGAAAGCGTAAGGCAGCAGACGCGTGTCAGTCATTCGGGGGTCGCTCATGGCGCTCTGTCATTCACAAAGCCTGGCGCCGGCGCGGTCACCGGTTTCGGCATTGGCAACTGCGATTGTTCAGACGCAGGCTGATGTTGCGTGCCTTGGCCGTCTGATCCGTCCTGCTGCTTGCGCAGATCGACGAACGGACCGCCATCTTCGAGCTTGGATGTCACCGATGAACCGAAATTGGTCAGAATGCTGCTGCCAGGCTGCACTTTGATTTGTTGTTTGCGCATGTAGTCATAGCGATCTACGGCTAGCAGGTTGCTGGTCTCTTTGTCGCGCACAATAACCGGGCGCAAAAATATCATCAAATTGGTTTTCTCGCGGGAGCCAGACTGATATTTAAAGAAATTACCGATAAATGGCAAATCGCCCAGCAGCGGCACTTTTTGTACGCCGTTCTGGTTGTTGTCGCCAATCAGGCCGCCCAAGGCGATGATCTCGCCGTCGTCAATCAAGACATTCGTATCCAGGGAACGTTTGGTGGTGGTCGGTCCGTTGGCAGCGCCTGCCGTACTCGCAATCACCGCCGACACCTCTTGCGAAATTTCCAGACGCACTGTGCCGCCTTCTGAAATATGCGGCTTGATCTTCAATGCGGTACCAACGTCCTTGCGATCGATGGTGGTGAACGGGCTGCTGGTGCCGGCGCCGGTGGTCAGGGTAGAACCCGTGACAAAAGGCACGTTTTGCCCAACGATGATCTTGGCCTCTTCATTGTCCAGCGTCAGCAGATTCGGCATCGACAATACATTGCTGCCGGTAGTGGAATTCAAGGCGCTGGCTAAGGCACCCAAACCGATTTTGCCGGCAATCTGGCGGAATATGCCGAGCTGCAAACCACTCCCGACCGTCGGCACCGTAGTGCTGGTTCCGGTATTGACAGCCTGGCCGATCGCCGCGTTGAACAGATTCGTGCCACCGAGACCGGTGTTGGTACCATTAAATCCGGTACCGCCGCCGACCCGGTAATTGCTGTTTTTATCGCCGCTCAACGCCAGCCACTGCACGCCGATCTCGCTGGCCGCACTATCCGTGACTTCGACGATCAAGGCCTCCACATACACCTGGGCGCGACGGGTATCGAGCTGGTCGATGACGCCGCGGATGTTGCGGTAAACCGGTTCGCTGGAGGTAATGATCAAGGTATTGGTGGCGTCGTCAGCCTGGATAAAGCCGGCGCCACCGCTGCCGCCGGAAAGCTGGGACGACGTATCGGAAGACGACGATGATGAAGGCGGTGACGAGGGCGACGTCGAATTACTGGAATTCAGCGCTCCGCCAGTGCCGGAACCTTGCAGCATGCTGCCGGAACCGCCACTGAAACTCTTGCCGGATTGGCTGGAGACTGAGGCCGAAGCATCCTGCGAAACAATCGCGCGCAAGGTTTTTGCCAGCTTGCCGGCATCGGCGTTTTTCAGATAAACCACATGCACATTGCCGGCATTGGCAGTCGGCTGGTCGAGCTTGGCGATCAGTGACTTGGCCAGGTTTGCACGGCCTGCGGACGGCGCCCGGACAATCACCGAATTGGTCCTGGAGTCGGCCATGATCATGGTGCGGGCGCTGTCGCCGGCGCCGGGCGCGGCAGAACCGGAATCCAGCAATTTGCTCGCCATCACGGCGATATCGCTGGCGACCGCGTAACGCACTGGAATCACGTCCAGATCGTTGATCGCCGGCACATCGAGGGCTGCTATCATTTTCCCCAGGCGTTGGAGGTTTTCTGCGTAATCGGTGATCACCAGCGTGTTATTGCCCGGGTTGGCATTGATCGTGTTGTTCGGCGAAATCAGCGGCCGCAGCACCGGCAGGATATTGGTCGCCGACTCATAGTTCAGCGAAAAGATCTGGGTTGCAATCTGATCGCCCCTGACGCTGGCCGGCCGGGTCGGCGCCACTTGCAATTTGGCATCCGCTTCCGGCACTACTTTGACGAAACCATCGCCGCGTACCACCGCATAACCTTGCAAACGCAGCGTCGAAGCCAGCAAATCGAAAGCCTGGGATTTACTCAACGGCTTTTCCGATACCAGGTTGATGCTGCCCTTGACACGCGGATCAACGATGAAAGTGGTATTGGTGTACTGGCCGACAGCCTTGATCACCGACTCAATGTCGGCGCCGACGAAATTCATCACGGCCTGGCCGCTCGCACCGCCAGCGGCATTGGTGCCGCTTCCCGGCACTGGCTGTACCGGCTGCATTTGCTGTCCCGCAGCGGCAGTAGCGCAGGTCAGCAGGGCGATCGCCGCAGCGCTGCGCCAGTTGCTTGTGCTTGAAAGTGGTGCGAAATACATTTTATCTTTCATGATTTGAACTCTAGTCCGATAACATTTCTGCCATTCATCTGGCGCCGTTGCCCGAGTAAACTCAGTAAAGTCGCCAACTTTTCCTCTTGCCCTGCTGCCGCTTCCGCGGTACCCGAAAACTGTAAATGACCGTCTTGCAATCTGCCGCTGCCGTTTAACAGCATCGCCCCGTCCAGCGTCGCCAGCGTCAGGCTCGCCTGGCGGCCCTGCCAGTCAAACCGCATGCGATAACTGCCGAGCGGCTTGACCGGCGACAAGCGCGATGCCATCGCTAGCAAGTCGAGTGTCATGACACCGTTTAAATCGACGCCGCCGATACTGTTGCGAGCCAGTGTCAATTGCTGCCAGCCCAGCTTCATCTGGCCCGACGGCTGCACGGTGTTCAAAGGCGCACCCAGCGCCGCCAAACGCTCAGCCGGCAAAGCCATGCTGGACGGACTGATGGTCCATGCACGCCAGCTGCCGCGGATACTGACCGCGTTCGACAGCACCTCCGCATTCTCCAGTGTCGCCTCGACCCGTCCTAATAAAACCAGCGGCGACAGCCGCCAGGCAAACCGCCCCGGCAACAAAGCCGTCACCGCATCTTTGCCGCTTGGCGCGGCCCCGATAAAGGCCGAACCTCGCCACAACGAGCCTTGCGCATCGCCCAACGTGAGCCTGCCACCGGTACGATTTTCCACCAGCGGCGCCAGCCACGCGGCCGGCAAAAACGCCGACATTGTGATCAGCACGCTCAAGAGCGCCGCTGCCGCCCACATAAACACTCTGCTCAAACCACGCATCAAATTTCCCGAAGTTGCGATTGCTGCGCGGGGCGATTCGCGTGGCCGTTGGCGAGGCCGTTGGCGAAGCAATTACTCATGCTTTTGTTGCCACAAGGTGACCGTGGCATTGACAATACCCGGTTGCGCATTGGTTCCACCCGGTGCAGTGACATTGGCGTCGACGACCTGCCAATGCGCGGTTTTTTGCGCATCGTCGAGCCAGTCCAGCAAGCCGGCAAACGCCACCGCCGATAACTGGACCTTCACCATATCGCCGTTGAGCACCACGCTTTGCGGTTTCAAACCCTTGCTTTTCAATGCTGTCTCAACCGCCTCTTTGCTGAGTTGCGAGGCTGGCCGCTCTGCCTGCTGGCCAGACAAGGAAATTGCCTTGGCAGTCAGGGCTTGCAATTCGGCGGCTTGCTGGCGCAGTGCCGGCAAGTCTTTTTGCAGGCGGGCACGCCCGCTTAGCGCCGGATCCAGCAAGAGCAGATAAATCACGGTGATCAGAATCAATACTCCGGCTGCAGCCAGCAAGCGCTGCTCGCGTTGATTCCTCTGCGCCCAGTAGAGGCTGGCTGGCGTGCTGATTTTTTGCCAGGTTTGCTGTATCGGATTACTTGTCGACATTACTTTCATTACTTACGACCTCCGATTTGCCACACGCCGGTAGCCGGCTTGCTCAGCGTTAGTTGACTGCTCTCCAGCGCACTCTTGACTTGCGCTTCCGCGCCGTCGGCATCGGCGGCATTTTTCAAACGCACCAGCAAATGGTGGTCGCGATATTCCAGGCTGCTGATCGCCGTGCTGTCGGCACTCTGCGGCGATCCGGCCCAGGCGGCGCCGAAGACAGCTGACAACGCCAGGAAATCATCCGCCGCAAGCTGGCCGCCATCGCGTTGTGCGGCAGCGATTTTCTGCTTGGCCTGGGCGATCGGATCGACGATCACGGTTTCTTTCGGAAAGGCCGCACGATAACTCTGCATCATGCCGGCCCGCAGGCTGGCGGCTTCGTGCCGCATCCGCAACCAGTCGTAATTCAAGCTGACGATATTCACCAATAACAAAGCAGCCGCCAATCCCAACGGCCAGCGCCAACGGCGCCAGCTGAACTCGGTACCAGCCGCGCTTGCCGTCAGGCCGCTCATCAAATCCATGCCACTACGCGGCAGCTCCTGTGCACCGGCAATCCAGTGCGGCCAGTCGTCAGCCAGCACTGTGATTATTCCTTGCCCTTGCTCAAGATCCAGAAGGTTTTGATATAGCGCCAGGCTGGATTGCGGTACATACAAGGTGATTGGCTGCTGCGGCAGAATGGCCGCGATGCCCTCCAGCACCTCCTGCGCTACCGACTGCCCCGAAGCCGGCGATAAGGACCAGCCCATGCCCTGCTCTGCGGAGATGCGCAATGCGACATCGATATCGCCGCCGTGATCGGTAATGGCGGCGACTGCCGTATCCGCTTCACGTAAGGGTAGGCACAGTTGGGCCGGCCATGCTTGCAGATTGCGCGCGCCCAGCGCCAGCAAGGTTTTGACCAGCAACTCCAGCCAGTCTCTTTGCACCACAGCGATCAGGCGCAGCTTATTTGCCGCCTGCGCAGCGCCAAGGCCGGCAGCGCCGTCGCGCTTGCGGCCGACGACGATCACGCAGTCGAAAGGATCGGCCAGCAACTGTTCTTCCACCAGATTCGGCAACGCCATTTTCAGCTTGGCGTCGGATAGCGGCGGCACTTGCAGTTGCAACAAATTAACGTCGGCAGCGGCCAGTATCAACACCACACGCGCTGCGGCAGCGATGGCGTCGGCCAGACCGGATAATTGTTCAACTCCCTGCCGTTCAATGCGGCCGCTCTCTGCTACCAGCGCGAAGCGGCAATCGGGCATGGCAACTGCCGCCGCGCTGTCGAGCGTGGCCCTGGCGGGTAAGCGGATAAATAAGGTACTCAAAACGCGTCTTCCATTTATTGTTCTCTAATCCACACGATTTCGCTGCCGGCGCGGTTGTTGGCAGGGCGACGTATCAAGGATACGGTATTAAGTGCAGCGCGCCCCATGCGAATCTTGCCGTACACCAAAAAAAAATTGCTGGCGGGCCCTATTTTTGCAGTTGGCGAAAATGCTTTGTTCAGCCGCTCTCCCATCCGCCCCTGTACATTGTCCCGAAATGGCGCCGTGCGCCGCATCTCCACCACCGTATTGGCTTCAGCCAACGATAAGTTGTCGAAACAGGCCGCCAGCACTTCCGCTGATGCTGTATTGGCATTGATCGGGGTAGCAGAGGCGTCCGGAGGCAGGACCACGACATAATCTTGTAGTTTACGTACGATATCCGGCGTGAAGCCAGGTACTGCCAGCAGGTCGTTCACCTGCAGCATAGGCAAGGTGCCGCTGCCGGGCTTGGCAACAGTCTGCGGCCCGGTGGACGCTGTGGTGGATGCCGTGGTGGGTTGACCGTCTGCGATGGCTTGTGCGGCGGCCGTGGCCAGGCTAGTCGGCAGCCGCAAAAAACCTAGCAGGCGTTTGAACCCTGCCACCTCATCCGCAACCGGATTGCCGTTGAGACTCAGGTTATTCAAGTTATAGCGCGACTGGGCATCGATAATGCTGCCGGAAAGAATGGCGTCACCGGCGTCGCTGGCAGATTTGCCATCTTCTGCATATTGATCGAGGCGCGTGTCAGCCAGGGGTGTGGCCCACGGCTGGCCCAGGTGATCGTAGTTGAACTGCCTGGCGCTGGCGCGCAAAATCATGCTGGCCCAATCCAGCGCGCCGCGCATGATCCAGTCTTTCTGCAATTGCAGGCGCTGGTTCTCAATCGAACGCACCTGCACTTGCTGTTGCCAAAACAAACTGGCGACGATGGTTACCGCCAATGTCGTCAGCAACAGGGCTGTCACCACTGCGACACCGCGCTGCGCACATCGCATCTGTAGCGGTTTGCTCATGACGCCCCCAACAGGAAAGTCTTGGCCATGGTGTTGTCGTGGCCACGCAGTTGCAAGGCGACTTGCAAGCCGGTCCAATGGTTGGCGCTGGTGTTGACACCGCTGGCGTCCTGGTTGCCGGCATTGGCCGCGGCTGACGGCCGCCAGCCGCGGCCATCGCTGCCCCACAACTGCATCTGCATGCTGGCGATATCGGATTGCAACAGCACCGACTGGTTATTCCCGCTGCCGTCAGCGGCGTCATCGAGGGCGCTCTGCCACATCGCGTCGAGCACATTCAAGTCGCGCGTCGGCGCCGATTCCTGCCGCCTTAGCTGGCCGTTGCGCAAACGGTAATCGACTATCTGGACGCGCGTCGGCTGCTGCTCCGCAAACACCAGCCGCACCATCAACAAACGGCCCGATGATGCCAGCAGGGTGGGACGTGCCGACATCAGGCTGACGGGCGCGATTTGCGCGCAATCGCTTTGCAGTTGCGCAAACGTCAATTGCATGCCGCGCGTTTGTTCCATTTCATTAGTCAACGCGACGCGCGACCGTACAATGCCGTCAAGCCCGCGCCAGCCAAGTATCGCCACCATCGCCAGGATGGTGATCGCGATTATCATTTCGACCAGAGTGAAGCCGGACGCATCTTTTTTCGACAAGCTGCTAGCGCGCATTCGGCACCACCTGCGACAGGTTGACTATGCGTCGCTCCGAATTGGCATTATCGAACACCGATACCTCAACCCGCCGAAAGTAAGGATTGGGCGTACCGGAGACATGTTCTTCGCAATGCAATGGCAAGTCGCCTTGCGGGCAATCGAAGGAACGATTGCCGATCGTCGGCCATTCATGCCCGAGACGGATTTGGGTCAGCCGGTTTTCTGCCGACCAGTTCGCCATCATGGCGGCGCGCAAGCCGCTGCTGTTTTGCGTCAGGCTGCCGACCGCCCGCAAGCTGGCGCCCAGCGCAGTGCCGACGATAACTAACGCTACCAGCACTTCCAGCAAGGTAAAACCCGCACTATGACGACGGGGAAGCACGCGCAGGATAGGCATTTATTCGACCGAGAAATGGCCGATGCCATCGGCACGAATGACGACGCTGTTGTCGCCGCTGGCCAAGGTCAACGCAAATGGCTTGTCGACCGGCTCGCGGCCAAATGTAATGCGCAGCGTATTCGGTGCTGCCGTTTCGGTCGGTGCCGGACTCATGGAAAGCTGCATCGGCGATCGTTTGAAATCGCGCTGCCGCAACATGTCATCCTGGGCCAGAGGCTGCCAGCCGTTTTCTTCACGCACCAGGAAACGGTAGCTATTGGCGTCGGCTTCGAAAGCAGTAGGACGATTGCGCAAGATAGCTTCCTCGCGCGTCAATTGCAGCAGCAAGGCGATCCGTTGCGCGTCGTTCTGTATTACCTGGCGGTCGCTATGAAAAGCGTTGAGCGAGACAACACCCAAGGTGATGCCGGCGATGACGATCACTACCAGCAACTCCAGCAGGGTAAAACCATTGCGCGTAACGGTACCAACGGCAGCGGCTCTGGGCTGGCGCAGCAAATTGCGATGCGCCATTGCAGACATTACAGATCCCACGAGCCAATGTCGGCGTCGTTGCCTTCACCGCCCGGCTGACCATCTGCACCGTACGAGAATACGTCCACTTCGCCCTTGATGCCGGGCGACAGGTATTGATATGGATTACCCCAAGGATCTTTCGGCAGTTTGTCGATATAACCACCGCTTTTCCAGCCATTGGCGGCCGGGCCGCTGGTCGGTTTGGTGACCAGCGCTTGCAGACCTTGTTCGGTGGTCGGGTAACGCTGGTTGTCCAGTTTGTAGAGCTTGAGCGATTGCATCAGAGTGCCGATGTCCTGGCGTGCCGCTTGAATCCGCGCATCGTCGGTACGCCCCATCAGCTTGGGCACTACCAAAGCAGCCAGAATCCCCATGATCACCACCACCACCATGATTTCAATCAGCGTGAAGCCGCGTTGCACGGCAAGCGCAGAGCGGCGTCGAACGGCAGGGAACATTGGGCTATGCATTTCTTTCCTTATCAAAAAAACCATGAGCATCTTTGGAAAGGGCGATTATATGCCGCAATCCTTGCTTACAAGCATGAGAAACACACAAAATCACACTTAATTCTGTTTGGCGTATTTATCCGGGTTTTGTCACTGGTTTGACACAAAGAAATGATACTACTTCAAACACGTAAGACAACATTGCATCGTCGTGATTAATTCGTGAATGGATTGCAAACGACGCATAAAACAGCTTGCAGACCGCGTTGGTCCATCGGATGATTCAGATAGCCGATTCAAACAGCCTCTTCACGCGGATTGCGCGACAACAGCAGTTCCATCACCGTCCGCAGCGAATCACCGTCGAACAAGACCCCGGCCACCGCGTTAGTGATCGGCATCTCAACCCCGCACTCCTGCGCCAAGGCGCGCACGGCAGCGGCACAACGCACTCCTTCGGCGACATGGCCGAGTTCAGTCACGATGGAGGCCAGCGGTTTGCCTTGCGCCAGGCCTAACCCTACCCTGCGATTGCGTGACAGATCGCCGGTACAGGTCAAGATCAAATCGCCGACGCCGGATAAGCCCATGAAGGTTTCGCTGCGGCCGCCGAGAGCGACGCCAAGCCGGGTAATTTCTGCCAGGCCGCGGGTAATCAAGGCTGCCCGCGCATTCAAGCCGAGGCCAAGGCCGTCGGCGACGCCGGTGGCAATCGCCAGGATATTCTTGACCGCACCGCCGACTTCGACGCCGACCAGGTCGTCAGTGGAATAAACTCTGATATTACCGCCGTGAACCGCTGCCACCACCTGCTCGCACAGTCCCGCGTGAACGCTGGCCACCGACAAGGCGCAAGGCAAGCCGCGCGCGACCTCCTGCGCAAAAGACGGACCGGACAACGCCGCAGCCGGAATCGCATCGCCTAGCACCTGGCGCACAATCTGATGCGGCAGCAAACGGGTGTTTTCTTCGAAACCCTTGCACAGCCAGACGATATTCGGGATAGGGAAAGCCTTCAGTTGCAGGGCCAGTTCGCGCAAACCCGCAACTGACGAAGCGACAATCAGCAATGCTTCCCTCTGGCTCGCCTTGGCCTCGGTAGTCACGTGTGCGACTGCCTGCGCAAAATCGGCGCTGACAGTCAGCATGTCGGGCAAGGCAAAACCGGGGAGGTACGCAGCGTTTTCGCGCTGCGCAGCTGCCGCTGCCATAGTCTCCGGATTACGTCCCCATAGCAGCACATTGTGGCGCTGCGCCAATGCAATCGCCAGCGCGGTACCCCAGGCGCCGGCGCCGAGCACGGTGACATTCATGGCTGGATGCACGGATGAATGCATGGATGGGACGGTGGATTCAGTGGGCACAGGCGGCTATCAAACGTGTAAAAACGAGTAAAACAAAAATCGGCGAGGCAAAACTTGGTCGCCCTTTTAGTCGCCCCATACTTCGGTCGCCTTCACATAGCCGGTCTGGCCATCGCGATGACGTACCTTGGCCCAGCCCGATGCTACCGGATCAACCAGTTCCAGCAACACACCCTTGTCGGCAGTAAATGCGACGGCAGATGTATCGTCCGGATTAGCCCGGATCTTGGCGTTGGCGACGCTGACTTGCAGATTGCGCTTGGCGACCAGGCCCTTGGACTGCAACCACGACAAATCGCCGCTGGCGTCACGCACCTTGGTCCATTCGCCGTAAGTCAACACTACTTCGACCGGCATGCCACGCGGGGCAACCGCTACCCGCCGGCCTTTTTCAGATGGCGCATCGTATAGCACCACCGGCGCCGCACCGACCGACTTGAAGTCAAGTGCGTGGGCAGAACCGGCGACACCGAGCAAGCTTGCCAGCAACAAAGCGGTAGAACCCGCTACGCGTGCAAAATTCATCTATTGCTCTCCAGTTGCGGTAAAACGTCCAGGGTGGACAGCGCCGTTCACGCCCGCCGCCATTTATTTGACGCCAGGCAAGGCAAAACACCGTCGATCCACCCTGCTTGCTGTGCGAAATTAATTAATCGCTGTAGTACCGTCAACCGCGATGCTGTCGCCACTGCCCTTTTGCGCTTGCTCGGCCAGTGCTTGCAGACGTTGTTGGTAGAACACTTCAAAGTTGATTTCGGCCAGGTGAATCGGCGGGAAACCAGCACGGGTGATAGCGTCTGCCAGATTGGCGCGCAGATAAGGATAAACGATGTTCGGGCAGCCGATGCCGAGCAATGGATCCAGTTGTTCGGTCGGGATGTTGCGCAACTCGAAAATACCGGCTTGCTTGCCTTCAACCAGGAACGCTACCTTGTCTTTCACCTTGGCGGTGACGGTAACCGTAACGGTCGACTCGAAAATGCCTTCGGCCAGCGCTTCAGCGCCGACATCAACCGCTACTTCGATTTGCGGAGCATCTTGCTCGAGGAAAATGGCCGGCGAATTCGGTTGCTCAAGCGACAAATCTTTCAGGTAAACGCGTTGAATCTGGAACACCGGTTGTGGTTGTTCAACTTGTTGATTCTCTTCAGCCATGACACTCTTTCAGTTAATTTAAATTAGCCAAATAACAAACACTGCCATCTGGCCGGTTTTTCAGGGTCGCTAGGACAGTCTGCAACAATACCTGAATCGCGGGCGAATTGACAAAAATCAGTAGCCAAGGATTAGTTGCGGAAACCCGGCAGCCGAAAATCAGGCACTTATCAGACACTTCCTAGCAGGGGCTCAAGCTTGCCATCACGATCGAGCGCATGCAAGTCGTCAAAACCGCCAACATGGGTTTCGCCGATATAAATTTGCGGCACCGTGCGGCGTCCGGTCTTTTGCATCATCGTGTCACGCTGCGCCGGATCGAGATCAATCCGGATTTTTTCGATATTTTCCACGCCTTTTGCCTTCAGCAATTGCTCGGCGCGAATGCAATACGGGCACACAGCGGTGCTATACATTACTACTTGGGCGGTCATGATTGTTCCTTGTACTGTACTGGCCGGATCTTGCCATGGATCCCGGCTGTACTATTTGACTATGGATCCCGGCTACGTCATTTGACGGTAGGCAACCCCTGGGTCTGCCAGGCGGCAATACCGCCCTCCAGGTTATAAGCCTGGGTGAAGCCGGCCTGCCCCAGTTGCGCAACGGCTTTGGCCGACTGGCTACCGGTCTGGCACACTACCAAAACGTTCTTTGCTTTAAACTTGTCCAGCTCAGCCATGCGCTGCGGCAAGTCTTTCAAGGGAATATTTTTGGCATCGATCAGGTGAGCGGCGGCAAAAGCAGCGCTGTCGCGGACATCCAGCACCAGTGTTTTACCCTGGTTAATCAGCTGGGTAGCCTGCAAGGTCGAGACCCGGTTACCACGCTTTTGCAACAAAGGCAGCAGCAGCGCGCCACCCGATAAAATTGCTACTGCAAGCAGAAAAATGTTATCAATCAAGAATTTCACAGGGATCCAATGGTATTAGTTAATCCCGCCATTATAAAATAGAAGCTGTGGCGCCATTCAATTCGTATCAGGTCCCTTACAAAAACTTAAAACCTTTAAAACCTTTGCGCCCCGCATTTACCTTATAGTCGCGTCAGAGTCGCGTAAATGGGGAGCCCTTAGCTGAATTCCAATGGCGGACAACAGATTTCTCACTCTTAGCAAATTGCAAACTTACCATGTACAAAATCGTACTAATGCGCCACGGCGAATCCACCTGGAACCTGGCTAACCGCTTCACCGGCTGGGTCGATGTCGACCTGACCGAAAAAGGCGTGGCCGAAGCCCGTCAGGCCGGCCAGCTCCTGCAACAAGCCGGCTTCACTTTCGACCTGGCTTACACTTCCGTATTGAAGCGTGCCATCCGCACCCTGTGGGGCACGCTCGACGAGATGGACCTGATGTGGCTGCCGGTCCGGCACCACTGGCGCCTCAACGAACGCCACTATGGCGCTCTGCAAGGCTTGAACAAGGCGGAAACCGCTGCCAAGTATGGTGATGAACAGGTCATGGTGTGGCGCCGCAGCTACGACACGCCGCCGATGCCGCTGGACGCAGACGATCCGCGCACTTCCTATAACGATCCGCGCTATGCCGGCTTGAAGCGCGAAGAAATCCCGCTGACCGAATGCCTGAAAGATACGGTGGCGCGCGTGTTGCCATTTTGGAATGATGAAATCGCACCGGCCATCCGCAGCGGCAAGCGCATCATCATCTCGGCCCACGGCAATAGCTTGCGCGCCCTGATCAAAATGCTGGACGGCATCAGCGACCAGGATATCGTCGGCCTCAACATTCCCAACGGCCAGCCACTGGTCTATGAACTGGACGCCGATCTGAAGCCGATCAAGAGCTATTACCTTGGCGACCAGGCAGCGATAGCCGCGGCAATGAGCGCCGTCGCCAGCCAGGGGAAAGCGAAATAAATATCTCGCTGGGTAGGCTCCTGAAGCTCCTGACCTTTAGTAAATCCAGTCACGCCATTGGCCGAGCGCCATCAGCGTGGCTGTTGGCGCTGGTGCTTTTGCTGGCTGCAGCGCTGCCGGCGGGCGCCAACGCCGCCCCCAAAATCACTGAACGCAGCAAGCAAAAGCAAGCGGCCGAAGCGCAGCGCGCCGACTTGCGCCAGAAACTGGACAACCTCAAGCGCGACATCAGCCAGACTGAAACCGAGAAAGACAGTGCCAGCGACGCCTTGGCAGACTCCGAAGCGGCGGTCTCCAAGGCTACCCGCTCTTTGCGCGATCTCGGCGCAGAACAACAGCAAACCGAAGCCAGACTGGCCAAACTGGCGAAGCAGCACGATGACTTGAGCAAAACCGTGGCTTTGCAGCAAACGCAGCTAGCTAACTTGCTGCGCCAGCAATACGTTGCCGGCAACGAAGACCGCATCAAGCTGCTGCTGTCGGGCGACAACCCGAATCGCATCAATCGCGATCTGCAATACATGGGCTATGTATCGCAGGCGCAAGTCAAGCTGCTAGAAGCGCTACGTGCCAATCTTGCCGCAGTGGAAGCCAACCAGACCGAGGCCCAGGAAGCCAAGGATGACCTGGACGAAATTGCCCAGGAGCAGCGCGATCAAAAGACTCTGCTGGAAAAAGAAAAGGCCAAGCGCGCCACCCTGCTGACCCAGCTTTCCAGCAAACTAGCCAGCCAGCGCAAGGAAGCCGGCAATATCCAACGCGACGATCAGCGCCTGTCAGGCCTGGTCGACAAGCTGGCGCAACTGATCGAAACGCAAAAGAAAGCCGATGCAGCAGCGGCTGCGGCCCGCGAGAAATTGCGTCAGCAGCAACTGGCTCAGGCGCAAGCCAAGGCCCAGGCAGCGCTTGAACGCCAGCGCCAGCTTGAGCAGCAACGCGCGGCCCAAGCCAGGAAGCCACCCGCCACCGATAACCAGGCGAAGCCTAACCTGGCGGGACCTGGCCCGGCCGCACCGAAAGTACCGAATCCAGATGCAATCGACGACGATCAGCCGCCTCCGGCCGCAGCAACGCCGCCGGCGCCGCTGGCCCGCAACGAGCTGACCCCGCAAGCCGACAGCGTCTACGGCAAGCCGTTCGACTCCCTGCGCGGCCAGCTCAGGCTGCCGGTGCGCGGCGACGTCATGGCACGCTTTGGCAGCAAGCGAGGCGACGGCCCGAGCTGGAAAGGCTTGTTTATCCGTACCCCGGAAGGTAGCGAAGTGAAAGCGGTTGCCGCCGGCCGGGTAGTCTTTGCCGACTGGCTGCGCGGCTTCGGCAACCTGATCATTGTCGATCATGGCAACCAGTACATGACAATTTACGGTAATAATCAGGCATTATTGAAACGTCCCGGAGATGCGGTCAAAACCGGCGACGTGATTGCCAGCGCCGGCAACAGCGGCGGCAATGAACAATCAGGTTTATACTTTGAAATTCGGCATCAAGGCCGTGCGTTTGACCCACTCGGATGGGTAACTACTAGGTGAAACATGGGCAGTAAACTCAAGAATATCGGTCTAATCAGCTTAGGCGTCATTGCAGGGATAGGCGCCTCCATCCAGTTCGATGCGATTGCGCAAAAAAGCGCTGCGGCGCCATTGCCGCTGGAGGAACTGCGGCAACTGGCCGATGTTTTCGGCCTGATCAAGTCCGATTATGTCGAACCGGCCGACGACAAAAAACTGCTGACCGAAGCCATTTCCGGCATGGTAGCCTCGCTCGACCCGCATTCAGCCTATCTGGACAAGAAGGCCTACAAAGAGTTGCGCGAAAGCACCCAAGGTAAATTTGTAGGCTTGGGGATCGAAGTCGGCATGGAAGAGGGTTACATCAAGGTGGTAACGCCGATCGAGGATTCCCCGGCCTATCGCGCCGGCATCAAATCGGGCGATCTGATCACCCGCCTCGACGCTACCCCGGTCAAGGGCCTGACGCTGGACCAGGCGGTCAAGCGCATGCGCGGCGAGCCTAACACCAAGATCACCCTGACCATCACCCGCAAGAATGAAGACAAGCCGTTGATCTTCAGCATCACGCGCCAGGAAATCCGCGTCCAAAGCGTGAAGGCGAAAGTGATTGAACCAGGTTACGCGTGGTTGCGCGTGACCCAGTTTCAGGAACCGACGGTCGACGACATGGCAAAGAAAATTGCCACCATTTATGCGCAAGAACCGAACCTGAAGGGTCTGGTGCTGGACCTGCGTAACGATCCGGGCGGCGTATTGCCGGGCGCGATCGGCGTTTCTGCCGCATTCCTGCCCAAGGATTCGGTAGTGGTCACCACCAACGGCCAGTTGCCAAGCTCGAAGGCTTCGTTCTACGCCAAACGCGAGTACTACGCCAATCCCGGCAATGACCCGCTGGCGCGCCTGCCTGAAGCGTTGAAGAAAGTACCGATGGTGGTATTGGTCAACACCGGTTCCGCCTCGGCGTCGGAAATCGTGGCCGGCGCCTTGCAAGACTATAAGCGCGCCACCATCATGGGCACGCAAACCTTCGGCAAGGGCTCGGTACAGTCGGTAATCGCCTTGCCGCCGGACCGCAACACCGCGGTCAAGCTGACCACCGCCCGTTACTACACGCCGAACGGCCGCTCGATTCAAGCCAGAGGTATCGTGCCGGATGTGATGGTGGATGAATATGCCGACGGTGACGGCTTGAACGGCCTGCGCCTGCGCGAAGCCGACCTTACCAAGCATCTGAGCAACGATACCGACAAGCGCCCTGAAGTGACTACGCCTAAGGTCGACGAACTGGAAGAAGCGCAGCGCATTGCCGCAGCCGAAAAGAAGCGCAAGCCATTGGAATTCGGTAGCAAGGACGATTTCCAGCTGGCACAGGCGCTGAACCAGTTGAAGGGCCTGCCGGTGCAAGTGTCCAAGGTGAAACCGGAAATCCGCTCGGAAACCGACAAGGACGACAAAGCAACCAAAGATGACAAGCCAGTGCCAGCCGAGGACGGCGTCATCAAGAAGGACCTGATGAAGAACGAGAAAAAATAATCGTTTTTCACGCTACACTAAGGCCGCAGCGATGCGGCCTTTTTTTGTCCCCGCGTTATGGCCCCGGGCGCTTGCTTGACGTCGCGGTGAAATTTTCGGAATATAGTTTTATCTATTTGACAGCGTCCTATGAACGACCAGCAATTACTCCGCTATTCGCGCCACATCCTGCTTGATGATATCGACATAGACGGCCAGGAAAAATTTCTGGCGGCGCATGCGCTGATCATCGGCGCCGGCGGCCTCGGCTCGCCGGTGGCGATGTATCTGGCGTCGGCCGGCGTCGGCCGCATCACGCTGGTGGATAACGACAGCGTCGACCTCACCAATCTGCAACGGCAAATCCTGCATACCAGCGAGCGCGTCGGCCAGGCCAAGGTCGCCTCCGGCAAAACCGCGATGACGCAAATCAATCCGGATATCCAGGTCATCGCATTAGCCGAGCGTGCTGACGCAGCGCGCCTCGCTCAGTTGATCAGCGACGCCGATGTGGTCATCGACTGCAGCGACAACTTCGCAACGCGGCAGGCAATCAACCGGGCCTGTGTCGCGCATCAGGTGCCATTGGTCTCCGGTGCGGCGATCCGGTTCGACGGCCAGATCAGCGTATTCGATTCCCGCGACGCCAGCTCGCCCTGCTATGCCTGCCTGTTTCCGCCAGACCGCGAGTTCGAAGAAATTGCCTGCTCCACCATGGGTGTGTTCGCGCCGCTGGTCGGTATCATCGGCAGCATGCAGGCAGCGGAAGCGCTCAAGCTGATTGCCGGCATTGGTACTTCATTGTCCGGATTCCTGCTGATGCTGGATGCACGCAGCATGGAATGGACCCGTATCGGCGTCGCCCGCGATGCCGCTTGCCCGGTATGCGGGAAGCACGACTGCGCTTAAATAGATCCCCGCACTGGCGGGGACCAAATACCCAACTACCGTCAGGCGCTATGCAAAGCACGCACAGCAGGCGGCACAGCTTTCAAAACCCGTAATTTCTGGATGACGTCCGCACAAGCGCGGGCAGCCTCGGCACCCTTCACCAGGAAATGCTCGAAGAAGTATTTCTGATGTTCTTCACCGGCGTGGAAATGATGCGGGGTCAATACCGCTGACAACACCGGCACGGAGGTTTCCAGTTGTACCAGCATCAAAGCGTTAATCACCGCCTGCGCCACGAATTCATGGCGATAGATACCGCCGTCCACCACCAGCCCGGTAGCCACGACAGCAGCGTATCGGCCGCTGTTGGCCAGCAATTTGGCATGCAGGGGAATCTCGAAGGCGCCGGCGACTTCGAAGAAATCGATGTCTTGCTCGGCATAGCCGGCTTTGGCGATTTCGGCAATGAAGCCGATCCGGCACTGATCCACGATGTCGCGATGCCAGCCGGCCTGGATGAAAGCGATGCGCTCACCGGCTGCGGCGCCAGGCGTTTTTGTTTTGATATCGACTGCTTGATTGTGCTGCTGTTGCATTTGAAGACTCCTGTTTAGAAAATAAAACAGGGCGTGTCGGATCGAAAGGAAGCGAGAATTTATACGGAATCCATCGGCATCGCCGGCCGATAGCAACGGCGCTGCCGCTGCCTCAGCAGAAGACACTGATCAATTCCTGACAACTACTGCGCAACCTGTTCTCTCTTTATCCGGACTATACCGTCGGCCCCGGGATCACACCGGGTCTGCTGACCTTGCCGCGGATACCGCAACAAGCGCTCGCGGGCTATGCGCATTGCACGCAATTACCGCCGGTGGGGAATCGCACCCCGCCCTGAGAACGTATCACTCAATTTACTACTTGATTTACTGAGCGAGCAGAGAATTTATCACAGAAGCGACGGCGCTGCAGAAGCCGCCCAAATCCCGGCAGTGCAGCCTCAACCGGCTTTCTTCGCCAGTCCGAGATAGGTATCGATCACTTTAGGATCGTGTGCCAACTCTGCAGCCGGCCCCTGCAGCACCATATCGCCGGTTTCCAGCACATAGGCATAGTCGGCAGCCTGCAAAGCGGCGCGCGCGTTTTGCTCAACCAGCAAGATGGCTACGCCGGTCTGTTTCAAGCGCACGATGATGTGGAATATCTCTTTCACGATCAGCGGCGCCAGGCCGAGGCTAGGCTCGTCCAGCATCAGCAATTGCGGCTTGGCCATCAACGCCCTTCCAAGCGCCAGCATTTGCCGTTCGCCGCCGGACAGGCTGCCGGCCTGCTGCTTGCGCCGTTCCTGCAAGCGCGGGAACAAGTCGTACACCACCGCCATCTGATCGGCATAAGCGCGGTCGCCGGCTTTGTAACGGCGGTAGCTGCCCAGCAGTAAATTGTCTTGTACCGTCATGCTGGCAAACAGTTCACGCGTTTCCGGCACCAGGCACATGCCGCGCGCAACCCGTGTTTCGATCGCTACGCCGTCGAGATCCTGATCCAGCAAGCTGACCTTGCCGCGCACGCTGCCGTTGTTCGCGTTGTTGTTCATCGTGCCGGCGATCGCATTCAGCATCGTCGATTTGCCGGCGCCGTTGGGGCCGATCACGGTCACTATCTGACCGGCGCCAACCCGCAAGTTAGCGCCATGCAAAGCCTCGACCTTGCCGTAAGCAACATGCAAGTCAACCACATCGAGCACCGGCGCTGGAATGGCAGCAGAATTATTCATCGATGCCTCCCAGATAGGCTTCCAGCACCGCCGGGTCTTGTTGTATTTCGGCCGGCAAGCCTTGTGCGATCTTGCTGCCGAATTCCATCACCACCAGATGGTCCGTCAGGTTCATGACAAAATCCATATCGTGCTCTACCAGCAAAATGCTCATCCCTTCCGCCTTCAGCTTGCGCAGCAATTCGGCCAGCGCCAGCTTCTCTTGATAACGCAAACCCGCCGCCGGCTCATCCAGTAACAGCAGGGTCGGATCACAGCACAGTGCGCGGGCGATTTCCAGAATCCGCTGCTGGCCGAGCGCCAGGCTGCCGGCCTCTTCATACAGCAAATGCCCGAGTCCGACGCGCTCCAATTGTTTTTTCGCTTCAAACAGCAAAGTCTGTTCTTCACTGCGATTGAGCCGCAACAGGCTGCGCGCAATGCCGATCACATCGTTGCGATGATCCCGCAGATGCGCGCCGATGGCGACGTTTTCAAGCACCGTCATACTGCTCATCAGCCGCACATGCTGGAAGGTGCGGGCGATGCCGCGCGCGACGATCTGGCGTGACGGCAATCCGGAGATGCGCTGCAATTCACTCTGCGCACGGAATTTGATCGAGCCGCTGGTCAACGGCAGGACGCCCGTCACCAGATTGAACATGGTCGATTTTCCGGCGCCATTGGGACCGATCAAGCCGACGATTTCTCCCGCCCTGACGCTAAAGCTCATGTCGTTGACCGCCACCAGGCCGCCGAATTCCTTACGCGCGCTTTCGATTTCCAGCACCACGTCGGCATCCGCATGCCTTGCTCGGATAGGCAATGCTGCAGCCGTTTGCGGTGCCAGCGCTGTCGGCTTGCCTGGCATCCATCTGCGCAGATACGGCCACAAACCGTCGCGTGCGCGCTGTAGCAACAACAGCATCAGGATACCGAAGACAATGGTTTCGAAATTACCGTTGGCGCCCAGCAGCTTCGGCAGCAGAGATTGCAACTGATCCTTCAGCAGGGTCAGCAATGCCGACCCGAGAATCGCGCCCCACACATAACCGGCGCCGCCCACCACCGCCATGAACAAGTATTCGATACCGGCGTTGAGGCCGAACGGCGTCGGACTTACCGACCGTTGCAGATGCGCATACAACCAGCCGGAGACGCTGGCCAGCAATGCCGCCAGCACAAAGATCAGCACTTTTATCCAGGTCGTGTTGACGCCCATTGCTTCGGCCATCACGGCGCCGCCGTTGAGTGCGCGGATAGCGCGGCCCGAACGCGAGTTCAACAAATTCTGCAACCCGATCAGCGCCACCAGCAAGATCGCCCAAATCAGATAAAACATCTTGCGGCCGCTATCGAGATCGATGCCAAACAGGTTAAGCGCAGGGATGCCGTTCAAGCCATCGTATTTGCCAAGGAACTCCAGGTTGCCGAACAAGAAATACAGCGACAGCGCCCAGGCGATTGTGCCGAGCGGCAGATAGTGGCCGGACAAGCGCATCGTAATCGCACCGATCGCCAGCGCCGCCAGCGTCGTCACGCACAAGCCGGCCAGCAAGCCTAGCCAGGGCGACAGTCCGAACTGGGTGCTCAGATATGCCGTGGAATAGGCGCCCAGGCCGACAAAAGCCGCCTGGCCGAAAGAAGTCAGCCCACCCACTCCGGTCAGCAGTACCAGCCCCAACGCCACAATCGCGTACAACCCGATGTAGTTAGCCAGCGTGATCCAGAATTCCGGTGTCGGCAAGATCGGCAGCAAGGCGAGAATCGCCACGAAACCAATCAACGGCAAATTATGAAGGGAGAAAGAAGAGAATTTTGGCATCACTGATCCTCCTCATCCATGTGCTTGCTGGTCAGCGAACGCCATAACAGCACCGGGATGATCAGCGTAAACACGATCACTTCCTTGAAGGCGCTGGCCCAGAATGAGGAGTACGATTCCAGCAAACCCACCAGCAAAGCACCGGCAGCGGCAATCGGATAGCTGCCGAGACCACCGATGATGGCGCCGACAAAACCTTTCAAGCCGATCAGGAAGCCGCTGTCGTAATACACGGTGGTCAACGGCGCGATCAGGATGCCGCACAATGCCCCCAATGCAGCGGCCAGCGTGAATGCCAGGCGCCCTGCTTGCGTGGTACCGATGCCGACCAGGCGCGCACCGAGCCGATTGACGGCAGTGGCGCGCAAAGCCTTGCCGGACAAGGTGCGCTCGAAGTAGAGGTAGAGTGCAACAATCAATAGCAGCGAGACGACGATGATCACGCAGCTCTGGCCGGAAATGGTCAAGCCGCCGATCTCGAAACGCGCATCGGAAAACGGCGTGGTGCGCGAACCTTCGGCGCCAAACATCAGCAGGCCGATGCCGATCAAAGCGTAATGCACCGCTACCGATACAATCAGCAAGACCAGTGTGCTGGCTTCCGCCAGCGGCTGGAATGCCAACCGATAAATCATCGGCCCCATCGGCACCACGATCAGCAGAGTCAGCAGGACTTGCAATGGCATCGCCAGGGTGGCATGGCCGTACCAGCGAGTGACGGCATAGATCGCCACAGGCAACAGCACGAACTTCAGCAGCGCCACGCCGATCCGCCGGATTTTGCGGCTTTCGCCGTTGTGGCCGAACGCTACGGTCGCAGCTTCCTGGACAAAACTGAGTATGCCAAGCGTCACCAGCAGCGTTGCCGATAACGGGAATTTATCGGCCTGGATCGCCGCCAGTGTCAAGGCGCCGAAGGCAACGAATTCACCCTGGGGGATAAAGATGACACGGGTTACCGAAAATACCAGCACCAGGGCCAGTGCCAGCAGTGCATACACGGCACCGCTGGTGATGCCATCCTGAGCCAGGATGGCGGCAATTGAAAGATCCATAGATTCTACTGTGTTGCGTCTACTGCGCAGCGCCTATCAGTTTCCACTTGCCGTTAACGATCTCTACCATCACGCGCGAACGCTGATCGAAACCGACGTGATCGGTCGGGCTCATGTTCACGATGCCTTGCGATACCGGCAGATTCTTGATGGCTTCGATAGCGTCGCGCAGCGCGGCGCGGAATTCCGAGGTTCCCGGATGTCCTTTTTTCAGCGCTGACGGTGCGGCGGCACCGAGCAACATGCCCGCATCCCAGGCGTGTCCGCCGAAGGTTGAAATGCTACCGACGCCGTAGGCCTTTTCGTAGGCGCTGCGATAAGCCATGGCCGATTTCTTGACAGGATTGCTGTCCGGCAGTTGCTCGGCTACCAGCAACGGTCCGGCCGGCAGGAAGGTGCCTTCGCAATCCTTGCCGCAGACGCGCAGGAAGTCGTTGTTGGCGACACCGTGAGTCTGATAAATCTTGCCTTTGTAACCGCGCTCTTTCAATGTCTTTTGCGGCAGGGCTGCCGGGGTTCCGGCGCCAGCGATCAGAATCGCGTCAGGATTGGCGCTGACCATCTTCAGCACTTGCCCGGTGACCGAAGTGTCGTTACGAGCGAAGCGTTCGTTGGCGACAATCTTGATCTTGCGCAGCTCGGCCAGCTTGGAAAATTCGCGATACCAGCCTTCGCCATAGGCATCCGAGAAACCGATAAAAGCCACGCTCTTGATACCGGCGTCGGCCATATGGGCGATGATCGCGGTCGCCATGTGCGAATCGTTTTGCGGCGTCTTGAAAATCCAGCGGCGCTTGGCGTCTACCGGCTCGATCAGCGAAGCCGAAGCTGCCATCGAAATCATCGGCGTGCCTGACTCTGCGGCGACATCGCTCATCGCCAGCGAACCTGGGACCGCGGTCGAACCGATCAACAGGTCGACCTTTTCTTCACTGATCAGCTTGCGTGCATTCTTGACGGCGGTGGTGCTGTCGGTGGCATCGTCGAGCACGAAGTATTGCACTTTCTGGCCAGCGATTTCTTTCGGCAGCAGAGCAAAGGTATTTTTTTCCGGGATGCCCAGCGAGGCTGCGGGCCCGGTAGCGGAAACGCTCACGCCGACCTTGATCTGGGCGATGGCGCTGCCATAGGCGGCCACCAGCGCGACAGTCATTACTGCGGAAAGGGTGGTCCTCAACCATGTTTTTTTCATTGAATCTGCTCCATTTTTTTAAAGATATCGATAGTGATAGCTATCGATTTGGTGTTAGTCGATTAGTTAGCTGGCCAGTTAGTCAAACCAGCATCAACGCAATTTGTTGCGCGGCGTCCTCGCCCGGCTTGTGCTGGAAGCGGCTTTTGGCAAAGCGCTGCCAGCGTCCCAGCACGAAGCTGGTCAGTATGTTGGCGCGTAACGCTGTTTCCGCTTCATTCGCTTCCCCTTGCGACGCGGCGATCCGCAGCGCCTGCTTCAACGCCAGTTCGATGCGGTCGACGAATTGATTCATGCGCAATTGCAAGCGCTCATCCTCATTGATCAGCGCATCGCCGATCATGACCCGGGTCATGCCTGGATTGCGTTCGGCAAAATTGAGCAGCATCAGTGCAATCGCCTGTGCCTGATGCAAGCCTTTTTCCTGTTGTTCTGTAATCTGGTTGACCAGGCCGAAGACGCTGCTCTCGATAAAATCGATCAGGCCTTCGAACATCTGCGCCTTGCTGGCGAAGTGCCGATACAGCGCCGCCTCCGATACCTCGATCTTGGCCGCCAGCGCGGCGGTGGTGATCTTTTCGCCCTTGGGCTGTTCCAGCATGGTGGCCAAGGTTTGCAGAATCTGGAGTTTGCGCTCGCCGGGTTTTGTAGTTGCCATGATTTTTATTTTAGTAATGATGGAAAAAAACTGCGCTTGCTCCCTGCTCAAGCGGCTTCAGTTGTTTCAGTTGCGTGATTCAGTTACTACAGCGCGGCTTCCCCGCCGCTTTCTGCCCTTCGTGAGCAAATCGCCTCAACGCAAGCGGTGCAGATTCCGTGCTAGCTGTCGCACCGATTTTACTTTGACATCGACGTATTTGGGGCGCTTTATCACATTTGACTGGTCAGCCAGGTATTGCGTGACCCAAGCCGTGCGCATACCGACCCATTTGGCCGCCTTGAGCGTAGCAATCGTGTCTTCCACTAAAATGCAGCGCCGCGCCGGGATTTTTTCCCTTGCCAGCAGCTGGCGCAACAGGTGGCGAGACGGTTTCGGCCGCAGCTGCCGGTGGACATGCATGGATTCGATTGAAATATGTTTACCGAAATGGCGCTGCAGGCGCAGGTGGCGCATGACGTCGCCCGAGTAACGCAACGGTGCATTGGTCAGCAGGATCTTCCGCCCCGGTAGACGCTTGAGCAAATTGATCAGACCGCGCTCGGCCCGGATCATGCTCTGCAGATCGTCAAACCGGTGCGCTTCGCGCAGGAAATCCTCGGGCCGCACCTGATGATGCTTGACCAGGCCCAGCAAGGTCGCGCCGTAGCGCCGCCAATAAGCCTCGCGGGCGGCATTGACCGTGGCGGCATCGGCATCGACGCCGCCGCTGCCCAGGGTGCGCGCCATGAAGGCGTTCATATTGTCGTGAATCGCCGGGAAAATTGCGTGCGATGCGTTGTGCAGGGTATTGTCCAGATCGAACAGCCAGAGCGCTGTAGTATTCGTTACCATTGTGCCGAGAATTGCATTCGCTATATTAAGGATTACCAAGGAGAAAGTGTGCTTCGTCAGATTATAGTGACATTGTGCTGGTTGCCGCTGAGCCTGCTTGCCCTGGCCAGCCAGGCCGGCGCCGTCGAGCCTGCTGCAGCGCAAGCCGGAGCTGTGCCCGCGCGCCAGGGCGGCGCCATGTTCAAGATACAGCGCGCCGGTCAAAGCGCCTACGTATTCGGCACCATCCATGTCGGCCGCGCCGACTTTTACCCCTTCGATGACAAAGTCTTGCTAGCGTTGCAACATTCTACATCCGTTGCATTGGAAATCGATCCGGGCAATACGCAGGGATTAGCCGCCCTGATGACCAGGTACGGTACCTATGCCGATGGTAAATCGCTGACGCAGGAACTGCCGCAACCTTTGCAGCAGCAACTCAATCCACTGCTGGAAAAATACGGCCTGACGCCTGCTGCCGTGGCAAACATGAAACCATGGCTGCTGGCGACCGTACTGGGCATCAGCGAATACACCTATCAGGGCTACCTGCCGCAGTACGGCGTCGACAGCACATTGGCGGCTTTTGCGAAAAGCCACGGCAAACCTCTGGTTGAACTGGAAACCGCCGAACGGCAATTGTCCTTGCTAGGCAAACTGACTTCAACCGAACAGCTGCAGTTCCTGCAAGACAGCATCGACGAAATACAAGATCCCGAAAAAGCGCAACGTTCACTGCAATTGATCACGCTGTGGCGCGATGGCGATGTCGAGGGCTTGACCGCCATGCTGGCGGAACTGACCAGCGACGATACTTTCACTGGCAAATTCGTGCAGCGCGCCTTGCTCGATGAGCGTAATCCTGGCCTGGCAGACGGCATCGCCAAACTGGCGAGCACGACGCCGCATCCTTTCGTCGGCATCGGCATGCTGCACCTGGTGGGCAAAAACAGCGTGCTGGCGATACTGCGACAGCGCGGCTATACGGTAACCCGAATTTATTAAGTCCATCTTGATCCCGAATCCAGTTACCTTGCCAACCGATACCGACCTTGCGCCCCATTGGCGCGAGCGCGACAGCTTCGTGCTGCTCGATAGCGACTTCGGCAGCGGCGAACATTTTTTCGCGACATGGCAAGCATGGCGCGACGATCCGCATCGTTCCCGGCAATTGCACTATCTGGCGCTGCTGCCACAACTCGCTACACTTCACGATCTGGAAAAAGCCGCGGAGAAATTTCTGGAGTGGCAAACCCTGTACGCCGAACTGTGCGCTGCATGGCCACCCGCGGTGCCGGGATTTCATCGGATTTTCCTGCAACATGAACAACTGGTCATGACGTTGATGATTGGCGATGGCGCGGCCTGTCTGCGTCAGATAGTCGCCAAGGTAGATGCATTCCGAATGCTCGGGCGCAACTGGCAAACATGGCCTGTAGCTGCACTAAGCACCCTCGGAAAATTAGCTGTACAGCATGCCAGCCTGGATATCCGCGGATTGGAAACGGCGGCGCGCAAGCAGTTGCAGCAAGCCGGATTTGTATTTGAAAATGACGCCGATAACGGGTCTGATTCAGACACTGAATTGAACATTTCACGTGCCTGTTTTGCGCCACGCTTTGTACCACGCCTTGCACCACATTTTACCGCTTGGTCGACAGCGGCCATTGTTCATGGCGACCGCCGCGCGATAGTCATCGGCGCCGGCCTGGCTGGCAGCGCCGCTTGCCAGCGCCTGGTGCAGCGCGGCTGGAGCGTCGATCTGATCGAAAGCCATACAGCGCCGGCACAACAAGCCTCCGGCAATAGCGCCGGCATTTTCATGCCGCTGCTGTCGCGCGACGACAACCCAGCTTCACGCCTCAGCCGCAGCGCCTATCTGTTTGCCCTGCAGGTCTGGCGCCGGCTGGGCGGCATCGGCACAGCCTTTACCGGCGCTGCCTGTGGTGTCCTGCAAATCGCCCGCGATGCCGGACATGCCGATGGCCAGCAGCAACTGGCGGAATTTTGGCGCTACCCGGCCGACTATGCGCAATGGCTGGATCAGGCCGCCGCAAGCCGCCTCGCCGGCCACCCGGTCAGCGCCGGCGGCTGGTACTTCCCCGCTGGCGGCTGGGTGCAGCCACGCAGTCTTTGCCAGGCGATGCTGGATGGCTGTGGCAATCGCCTGCAAACCCATTTTGGACAGCGTGCGGCGCTACTCGAACGAGAGCAGGATGGCTGGCTCATACGCGATCAACACGGAACGGAGATAGCCAGCGCACCAGTGGTGATTCTGGCAAATGCCTGCGACGCCCGGCACTTCACTCAGGCAGAAGAGCTGCCCTTGAGCGCGATCCGCGGCCAGATCACCTACATCGAAGCCGGGCAAGTGCCAGCCATCGCGCCGGTGCTATGCGGCGAAGCCTACCTGACGCCGGCTTATGAGGGGATGTGCAGCGCCGGTGCTTCGTACGACGAGGATATGCAGGAGACGCTGCGCCAGGATAGCCAGGACGACAATCTGGCGCGCCTGGCCAACATCTTGCCGGGCTGGCAGGCGGGTGCATTGCCGCTGGCCGGACGCGTCGGCTTTCGCTGTGTCGCCCGCGATCGCCTGCCATTGATCGGCGCGTTGCCGGATAAAACCGGCGCATGTGCCGTGCGCGAACCGAAATTGAAAGACCTGGCGCGTTTTCCTGGCTTGTACAGCCTGCTTGGCTACGCATCGCGCGGCTTGATATGGGCGCCGCTGGCGGCGGAATTGCTGGTGTCGCAACTCAATGGAGAACCATTGCCGATCGAGGCTGATCTGGCCGCAGCGCTCGATCCGGCACGGTTTTTATTAAAAAAACAACGCCTCAGCAAACTTCCGCACCAATAAAAAGGGTGCCCCATAGGCGCCTCAGCAACTATTTAACGATCCCAGCGGTAGGGCCGCATCCGCCAGTCGCCGCGCGGACCTTGTTCCCAGCGTGGCGGCACATAACGGTAACCCGGCCGCGCTCTCATCCAGGCACCGCTTACCCACACGTGGCGATAGCCGTTCCAGCGCCAGTATCCCGGCGCCCAGACATAACCGTAGCGTGGTCGCGGCACCACTTCATAACGTGGCGGTGGCGGCTGCCCAATCCGGACCCCGACATAGGTTGCCGCCTGGACCTGGGTCAGCGGCGTCATCAAGCCGGCGCCTAGCGCCAGGGCACTGATGCATAAAATCGATTTGATCTTCATCGGATACCTCCTTTATTCATTTAGAAAGCCGGACGACGATTAAAATATAGGTGATAAATATGCAGATACCTGTAATTTTGTGTTTCTAAAAGATACAGAATACACAACGGACTGAAGGGCCT
Organism: Collimonas antrihumi; assembly: GCF_018304965.1. Lineage (GTDB taxonomy): Bacteria > Pseudomonadota > Gammaproteobacteria > Burkholderiales > Burkholderiaceae_D > Collimonas > Collimonas antrihumi. The sequence continues at coordinate 103,762 of NZ_JAGQED010000007.1, read as the reverse complement.
GAACGGCTTGCCGGGCTGCCATTGCGCCGTCCCTAAGGTAAAATGGCGGCCTGCCACGCGGCATTGTCGTTTTATAAAAATAATTGCGGGATAGTGCAGCCGCAATGCGACCACACACTGTCCCCACCTGATTTCCCGGAATACCCATGTTGCGATTGAACGAAATACAGCTTCCCCTCGACCATCCTGAAGACGCGTTGCAAGCCGCGATTCTGGCGCGGCTGGGAATCGCCGTCGAAGAAATGCTCGGTTACACAATTTTCCGCCGCAGTTACGATGCCCGCAAAAAAACTGCGGTGATCCTGACTTACAGCGTGGATATCGATCTCAAGGACGAAAGCGCTGTCCTCAAGCGCATGAAGGGCGATCGCAGCGTAATGCCGACGCCTGACACCAACTACCATTTTGTAGCGCAAGCGCCCGGCCAGCTGAAATCGCGGCCGGTGGTCATCGGCACCGGGCCATGCGGCCTGTTTGCCGGCTTGATCCTGGCGCAGATGGGATTCAATCCGATCATCCTGGAACGCGGCAAGGCAGTGCGTGAACGCACCAAGGATACCTGGGGACTGTGGCGCAAACGCGAGCTGCAGCCGGAGTCCAACGTCCAGTTCGGCGAGGGCGGCGCCGGGACGTTTTCCGACGGCAAGCTGTGGACCCAGATCAAGGACCCGAAGCACTACGGCCGCAAGGTGCTGACCGAATTCGTCAAGGCCGATGCGCCGGACGAGATCATGTACGTCAGCAAGCCCCATATCGGCACTTTCCGGCTGGTCAAGATGGTGGAGCAAATGCGCGCCAGCATCGAAGCGCTGGGCGGCGAGTTCCGCTTCCAGCAAAAAGTCGAGGACATCGACATCAAATGGGAAAACGAACGTGGCCAGGTGCGTGCGCTGGTGCTCGCCAGCGGCGAAACGATCGTTACCGACCATGTCGTGTTGGCGATCGGCCACAGTGCCCGCGATACCTTCCAGATGCTCTACGACCGCGGCGTGTATATCGAAGCCAAACCGTTCTCCCTCGGCTTCCGCATTGAACATCCGCAATCGTTGATCGACCGCTGCCGCTTCGGCCCAAGCGCAGGCAATCCGATACTGGGCGCCGCCGATTACAAGCTGGTCCATCACAGCACAAATGGTCGAGCGGTCTACAGCTTCTGCATGTGCCCGGGCGGTACCGTAGTGGCAGCCACCTCGGAGCCGGGTCGCGTGGTAACCAACGGCATGAGCCAATATTCGCGTAACGAACGCAATGCCAACAGCGGCATCGTGGTCGGTATCACACCAGACGATTATCCCGGCCACCCGCTGGCAGGGATCGCCTTCCAGCGCCAATGGGAATCGCGCGCATTCGAACTGGGCGGCGGCACCTATGATGCCCCCGGCCAGCTGGTAGGCGACTTTATCGCCGGCCGGCCATCGACCACGCTCGGTTCAGTGATTCCTTCGTACAAACCCGGCGTCCATCTGGGCGATCTGAGCACCGCCCTGCCCGACTACGCGATTGCCGCCATCCGTGAAGCGTTGCCGGTGTTCGACAAGCAGATCCGCGGTTTCGCCATGAACGACGCGGTGCTGACCGGCGTCGAAACCCGCACCTCATCGCCGGTGCGCATCAAGCGCCACGACGACAGTTTGCAAAGCTTGAATACGACTGGTTTGTTTCCTGCGGGGGAAGGCGCCGGGTATGCCGGCGGCATCATGTCGGCGGCGATTGACGGGATCCGGGTTGCTGAAGCTGTGGCGTTGAGCATGCTGAACAAGCAGTAAACCTGCTCAATGGGGGGACTATAGGCTTAACGTTTTTCTGTGGTCTTGTAGACGGCGTTGCGCTCGCGCTTACCCACGGCCACGACCAGCACGATCAACTCTTTGTCGCGCACCTCGTAAACTAGCCGGTAGCCCGCCTGGCGCAATTTGATTTTATATCGATTTCTGGAGCCGGACAGCTGCGCCGAGGGAACGTGTGGGCTAAGCAATCGTTCTGCCAGTTTCTTTTTGAACTGCTCCCGCATGTCTTGATCCAGCTTGCGCCATTCCCTCAATGCTTCCTCAAGGAAGGCTAGTTCAAAGCGCATCCAGCTTGACCTTGACCACAGCCTGACCTTTCCGGGCGTCTGCAACTGCATTCAACTCCATGTCTTCCAGCTTGTTCATCAGCACTTCATAGGCTTTTGCTGGAACACAATAAAAAACCGGCTGGTTCCGATTTAATATCGCCACAGGAAATCCTTCGCCGGCAGAAACGGTTCCCATAGGATCTTTTTTTAACTCAGAAACGCTTGCGGTCGTTTCGGCGAGAATCATGTTTGCCATAGAAATACTTTTAAAAGCATTATTAACAGCACCAATAATAGCATCTTTCATAGTACTTCCATGCATATCGTCCACCTCGCGAAAAAGTCCAGCATGACCTAACTTTCGCGGCCAATTTGCACGCATGCAGTAAGTCTTGGCTGAATTTCTATCTCGCGCTAGCAACGTGAAGGGTTTAGCCAATTTCGGCGCAAGAGTCTTTATTTGTCTACAGATTCAGCCTGCTGCTTGACATACGCGGCGTCAGTCAGCGTTTTCAGGAAAGCCACCAGATCGTCCACATCGCTGTCGCTCAGTGCAGGCTTGCTGCCTTCACGCCGGTTGTATGGCACCGAATTGATGTTGACGTTTCCCCGATAGGCGGGCGGTACGTCGTCGAATTTAACGCCGCTTTTATACCAGTCACCCGGTCTGGTTGCGCGTGTTGCGTAAAACGCGACGGCGTCGCGCAGCTCGGCAAATGTACCGTTATGCATGTAACTTTCGCGCACGGCGACATTGCGCAAGCTGGGGGTTTTGAAATAGCCGCACCATTGGCTGCTGTCGGGCCATTGCAATTGGGCTGCGGTTTTGCATAAGCCGACATCGTAGAATTCAGGATTACGGTTTTCTGCAATCCTGCGGTTACGCGGCACCGCTACCGCATCGTAGCCAAAATCGGTGAACATCGAACGTGCCGGATTACCAGAGCTGTCATTGAATTTATGACAGGACGCACAGTTACCCTTGTCCGGGTCTTTAAACAAACGCAAGCCGCGCATTTCTGCCGTACTCAACTTAACCCGTCCGCGGATATAGTCATCGTATCTGGAGCTGAAAGGGGTCATTTCGTCACTGCGTAAAAAGGCTTCCAGCGCACGGCTGGCGGCCTTGGTCGCCTGTGCCGGCCGCTGAAAGATGGCGGCGCCGAACTGGGTTCGCATGTCGAGCGCATACGCTTGCTGCAGCTTGCGCGCCAACTGGCTGGCGTCGCGGTTATTCATTTCCAGAGGATTAAACAAAGGCCCCTGAACCTGCTCTGCCAAGGTATTGGCCCGGCCATCCCAAAAGAAGCCGCCGAATGGAATCGGCGCCAGTGCATCGTCATCCTGATAGAAAAAACGCGGCGGCGTATAGCGCAGATACAAAACCGAGGGCGTGTTGCGCGTACCCAGGCTGGCCGGACGACTACCGAGCGCGACACCGATGCGCGATCCGTGATTGCCGGAAAAGGCCTTTTCCGGAGCGTGGCAACTGGCGCAACTGGTACCGCGCGGTTCCGACAGCCGGGTATCGAAAAACAATTGCCGGCCGAGCGCCACCAGTCCGGGAGGATCAGCGGGCGCTGCTGCCGGCGCCGGCATTTCCGGATAGAGCGGTGTGCTCACCGGCGCGGCATGCAGCTTGAACGGCGCCAGGCAGGCTAGCAGCAAGTTGGCTAACAACAGTGCCGGCCACAGGCGACGCATCAGTTTGGCGCCAGATAACCGGTCTTGTCGCAACGGATATTGTTGCCGATTTGCTGGCACGTGGTCAGCAGCTTCCCTTTACGCGTATAGGCTTTGTACGCCCACGTGCCATTGCTCTGGCGATCCATCACCATGAAACCGAAGCTGCTCGTATGCGCAATCTTGTCGATGATGACGCCAGGAGCGGGACTGATATTCGCGGGAAACGGATCGGCAAAATTCACATCCAGATTATCGCCGCCGTTGCCGGAGACGAAAGTGGCGGGATGGCTGGATGAGAAATTGATGGCCTGGAAATCATGGACGTGCCCATGAATTGCGGTCTTCACCCCGGCCGGATAGAAGGCGGTCGGATTGACGCTTTGCATCACCGATAACAGAGCAGCGTTACCCGGGGCCGGCGCAGCGCCTGCCAATGGAGCAAAACCCAGAATCGGATGGTGATTGGTAAAAATGCTGTTGACGCCCGCCTTCGCCGCCAGGCGGTTGACTGCCTGGAATTGCGCCTGGTACTTGATGAATTGCGGATCGTTGGTCGGCAACGCTGCCCGGCCCGCTTTCGACGAATCGAACACAATCACTTGCGTATCGGCGCCGAGCGCCACCGCGTACGGATCGGAAAAATTTCCCAAGCCGTCGTTGGCCGGATCGTCGCAAGAACGCTTGGCTTCGAACGGTTGCGTATCCAGGAAACGGAACCAGCCCTGGCCGGCGCGAGCGCATTCCTCGTGATTGCCGCGCACCATAATCCACGGCGCGGCAGCCATCAGCGGCGCTGCGGGCTTGAACAAATCGGCTTGCCACGCATCCCAGCCGTAACCCCATGGGCTGTCTTTACAGCCGGCGATATCTGCAGGGCAGGCGTTTTCGCGATAATGGTAATCGCCTATGTGCAATACCAAATCCGGTTGCATGGCGGCCGCAGCGTTGGCGATCTCGGGGAATGGCCAGGCATCGCCATCGGCGCAGGCTTGCCAGGCATTATCAGCTTTTTTCATGCGGCAACCGGTATCGGCCAGCACCACTACGCGTTGCGGCTCCTTCTTGGGCAACGGCAAAGAACGAGAACCTACTGTGATACCGCTGCTGTCAGCGGGCACACTGTATTCACAAGCGGTGACGGGAAAGGCTGAAGGCTTGGAGTCGGCAGCCGCGCTGGCGGTTGGGCGAAGTGCTGCCGTGGCCGGCGCGGCGCGTAAAGTCATTGCAACGTAGTCGGCGCCGTCACGGATTTCGGGACAATTGGCGTCGGTAGTGATGACCCTGACGATAGCCTGGCTGTTACTGCCGACAGTAACCCAGGCCGCCTTGACGCCGGCGTCAACGCTGTTGCTGTCGCTACCGCCGCAACCGGCAACTGCCAGCCCTATGCCCATTGCTGCGACCAATGAAAGTGTGCTGCGCTGCAGTTGTTTTGTCGCGTCCATATGGCTCACCGAGGTCAAATGTCATGATGTTGAATAGCCAGAAATTATAAGAAGAAAATATGACTTGGTCGTTACATCGGATGAGCAAAAAAAAAATACGCAGAATGCGTATTTTTCATGACAGGCTTCTGCGCTTCGGTCTGCAGCCGGAACGGCTATTTGCAGGCATCACGCGTTGCCTGCAGCAAGCACTTCGACAACTTATCGAAATGCAGCCAGGCCGCCTGGCTCAACTCCACCTGCTTGCGGCGCGTATCGTCGGTATCCGTCAATATGATCCAGCCTTTTTCCCGCATCGACTTCAGGCGCGCGTGCAGCATGGCCGGCGAACCGAGTTCGCTTTGCGCCATCATGTCACGTACCGACAAGCGCTCCTTGGCTTGTCCTGCGCGCGCAACAAAAGCCAAAATGCGATCTTCCAACGGGTCTAGCGATGGCAGCGACGGCAAGCCGCGCAGCGCATTCGCCAGTTGCAAAAAACGCACATAGATATCTGCAGGTCGATTATTTTTTTCCATAGCACTATTGTAAGTCGTTGCCAGAAATATCAGAAATGCTCTGCTAACGCTGTTAAATTATTGTTCAATCGCTGTTAATTCTATATCGATCATACCCGTCATTTCGCAGCAATCGCAAGTATCTTCCAGCACCTGCGCAAATACTTCGGTAATATACGCGCGTCATGACCACTACTCCGTCCCCTGTCGAGAAACTTCGTCTCAACCTGCTGATAGTCACCGCCACGGTGATCGTCTATATGCTGGTGTACTCGACCAACGACTGGCTATTCAAGCATATCGAGTTTACCCAGGGAATTGCCTGGATCTATCTGCCGGCGGGGATACGGCTTATCTGTACTTTGCTATTTGCCGAGGCAGGCGTGCTCGGCATCTTGATCGGCTCGGTACTGACTTCCAGCCTCTACTCTCTCTTTCCCGGCGATCCGGTCACCACCGTCGGTTACAGCGTCATCTCGGCGCTGGCGCCTTATCTTGCCTATAGATTCACATTGCAGGAGATGCGACTGCAGCGATCGCTGATCAATCTGACCACGACTCGTCTGCTGGCCTGCATCCTGCTGTATGGTCTCGCCAATCCACTGCTACAGCTGATGTGGTTTGTATTGCGCGGCGTCTCCTATCATTTCTGGTCGGGCCTGATCGTGATGTCTATCGGCGACCTGACCGGCTCTCTGATCGTGGTCTATGCGATCAAGCTCCTGCTGTCTTTCGTTCCGTTGCCGCGCCACTGAGCAAGTAGGCACGGCACACACAGCACCCACAGCGCACCCATCTCCAAAGCTCTCGCCGATCGTTCGCTTAACTTTACGTGGCGCCACCACCAAATCGTTATCGATTGTAATACTGCCGAAATAATTTCTCGCTATTCTGCCGACGGTTATAGAAATTATAGCGGTTAGCGAATTCACGCTATCACCGCGCATCTTTCATCGGGGTAGTGCAATGCGTAGTTGGGACGAACCAAAAAAGCGGAAAGCGCGTGTCGAAATCATTCCTATGATCGACGTGATGATGTTTCTACTGGTGTTTTTTGTGCTGATCAGCCTCAACGTCATTCCTGCGCTCGGCATGAAAACGCATTTGCCGACGGCCAGCAGTTCACAGGATCTGAAACCGCAAAACAAGGCGGTCGTCACGATCGGTCTCAATGACGCATTGCAGGTTGACGGTGTCGACACCAAAATCGCCGAGCTGCCGGCGCGCTTGAATCAGGCAAAGAAAAACGGTGAAAAACTCAACGTTATCGTCAACAGCGATCGCGGAGTCGAAGTGCAGCGGCTGGTGGAAGTGATGGACACGCTGAAACAGAACGGTTTCGAATCGATCTCCATTGCCACCCGCAAGCCGTGATGCAAGCAATGACGACCATGCCGTTCTTCTACCGATTTCGCGATGCGTTGGCAACGCTGCCATCGATACTCATACTCGCCGTCCTGATCTTTGCCGGCATCCAGAAAGCGGCAAAGATTGAAGCGCACTCCGACGATTCGCTGGTGCAGATCGCGTTGATGGAACCGGAGCCTCCGGCGCCGCCCGCACCCGCGCCGCCGACCCCGACGCCCCCGCAAGTGGTGAAGCCGCTGCCGGTACCGCTGATGCAGCCGATTCGGGAGCCGATTCGGGAGCCGATTCGGGAGCCGATCCGGCAGCCGCAGCAACAGCAGCAGACAGTTAGCGCCACACCGACTACCAACAGCCCAAGCGCAGAAGTGGCGGCCCCGCCGGCATCGCCAAAAGCCGTCGCGGCACCTGCCCCAATTGCGCCGCCGGCGCCAGAACCGGCGCCGCCCGCAACCAAACCGAACAGCGCCAGTGTGGAGGCCGGCTATGTCTCCAAGGTCCGGGTGCATCTGAACAGTATCAAGCGCTATCCGACAGGCCGCGAGGCCAGCCTGCAGCGGCCGCAAGGCAAGGTCAAGGTCTGGTTCGTGCTGAATCGCGACGGCACCCTGGCGGAACAAGGTATCGAAGCTTCATCGAACTCCATGCTGCTCGATGAAGCTGCCCGCAAGACCATCAACCGAGCCACTTTTTCTGCGTTTCCCGAATCCAGCTGGCTTGGGGAAGCGACACATCGATTCAGCGCCGAACTGGAATTCATCCCGGGCGCGGGATAGAGCCACAGCAGCCACAGCAGCCACAGCAGCAACAGCTGGCAGCGGTTTGAATATTCGGCTGCCTGAATACTTAGTTTACTTAGTTTTTACATTTCATAAAAACGTACAGGGAGTATTGCCATGCAATTCAAAGTCACCCGGCTGTCACTGCTGATCTCCGGGTTATTCATCGCCGCCAGCCCGCTGGTCCACGCTGCCGATACATCTGAAGTCGGCAAGGTCACAGTGCAAGGCGATGCCAACGGCGGCCAGAACACCGGCCTGATCCAGCAGGAAGAATCGGTGAAAGCGCGCAGCTCCGTCAATCGCGATTACATGGACAAGCAAAGCACCACCAGCAATCCGTTCCAGATGATCAACCTGCTGCCGGGCGTGAACAGCTACGATAACGACGGCACCGGCCTGTTCGGCGGCAACGTCCGGGTGCGCGGCTTCAACAGCGACCAGCTCGGGTTCACTGTCAACGGCGCGCCAGTCAACGATTCCGGTAGTTTTGCCGTCTATCCGCAGGAATACACCGATGTCGAAAACCTGTGCGACATCTTCGTCACGCAAGGTTCCACCGATACCGAAGCACCGCACGTTGGCGCCACCGGCGGCAATATCGGCATGACCATGTGTACGCCGGAAGACCAACGGCGTTTCCGCACCCAATATACTTTCGGTTCGAACGATCTGTGGAAAGGTTACGTGCGCCTCGATTCCGGCAAGCTGTTCAATGATCGCTTCAAGTTCTTCGTCTCTTACTCCAAGGCTCAGGCCGACAAATTCAAGGGCACCGGCCGCGCCGACAAGGAACACGTCGACTTCAACAGCAAGCTGGATCTGGGCGGTGGCAGTTTTGTCGATACCGGCTTCATGTACAACTCGACGCTGAATAATAATTATCGTTCGCTGACCAAAGCGCAGATCGCCCAATACGGACGCAACCTGGATTTCGGTACCGTGGCGCCGGTACATCAGCCGGGCGGCCCTGGCGCGCAAAACGACTCGACCTACGGACCCAACGCCGGCATCAATACCGGTAACAAAGATCTGTACTACGGCTACAACCTGAATCCGTTCAAGAACTGGCTTGCCACCATGAACGCACACTTCCAGCTGGCGCCACAATCCAGCGTGGATGTCAATCCATACATGTGGTACGGCTTCGGTACTGGCGGTAATCAGTTGCAGACAGTCAGCGAAGGTAACTCCGGCACGTTGCTGGGTGGCGGCGTACGCGACGTCAATCGCGACGGCGATACCAAAGATACCGTGTTGGCCTATGAAGGCAGCCGCACCCGTACCTATCGTCCAGGCGTTACGGTCAAGTACAACCAGCAGATCGACAACCACAAACTGATGGTCGGCTATTGGTACGAGCGCGCACGTCATCAGCAAACCGGTCCTTATTCACCTATCGACAACAACGGCAATGCCGCCGATGTCTGGCTAAACAATCCCGATGTCTGGCTCAAGAACCAAGACGGTTCTTTCGCTCAATACCGTGATACGCTCACCATCAGTACCGGCAAATCGGCTTTCGTGCAAGACAACATCAGCCTGATGCAAGACAAGCTGAACCTGCAGCTCGGCGCACGTTATTCGAGCATAGACCGTAACGTCACCAACAATCCAAGCCAGAGCTCACCTGGCTTTTATACTGTGCAGAAATCGTATTCCGACCTGTTGCCTAGCCTCGGTATCCGTTATCAGCTCGATCAGGCGCAATCGGTATTCTTCAACGCTGCGAAAAACTTCAAGGCGCCGGGCAATTTTTCCTTTTTCAATCTGATCTCGGGCGGCAATTTCGTCAACGGCGTGTATACCGGCGGCAAAGTGCGCAATGTGCCGGTGGACAAGGAAACTTCCTGGAATTACGATCTCGGCTACCGTTACGCGGCTGACAAATGGACGTTTTCAGGATCGGCATTTTATGTCGATTATAAAAATCGCATTGCCAGCTCGTTCAATCCCGATACCGGTAACCGTACCGACTACAACGTCGGCGACTCGACCTCCAAAGGCCTTGAATTGGAATCCGGCTACTCGCTCACCAAGAACCTGAGCCTGTACGGCTCGCTATCCTATATCAAGAGCAAGATGGATAAGGATATGCCTTGGGCAGCCAACTTCAATCTGCCAACCGGCGGCAAAGAGTTTCCGGATACGCCGAACTGGTTGAGCGGCTTGAGTCTGCAGTACGCACAAGATAGCTGGTATGTATTCGGCCAAGGCAAATACACCGGCAAGCGTTACACCACTTTGGTCAACGACGACAGCCTGGGCGGCTACACGGTGTTCAATGCCGGCGCCGGTTATACCTTCCCGTCCACTACCTGGTTGAAGAAACCGACGGTGCGCTTCAACGTCAACAATATCTTTAACAAGCAGTACCTGAATCTGAATGCCGGCAGCGGTAGCCAGTTCACCAGTAATGCTGTCGCGATTAACAGCAGCGCGCCGGCAGTTCCGCCGACTTTCTATGTCAGCGCACCACGCAGCTTCAGCGTGACGCTGGTTGCGGATTTTTAATCGGGTAATAGTAATTCTTGAACTGCAATCCCTGGCGGCGGATCCTGAGTCGGATCCGCCGCTGCAACAAACGTGCATTCGTGCGCAGAGAGGTCACCATGAACATGCAATTATTCCACGAGCTCGCTTTCTATCTGATGTACGCCTGTGCCGCCCTGGCGATATTCGTGATTGTCGAACGCGGACTGTTTTTCAACTACACGCTGCGCCAGGCAATCGGCCTGGAAAGAGCCATGACGCACGCCGTGCAGCACGTGCAAGAACTACCAGCCGCCCTGACATCCCGTGCCAGCTTGCCGCTGACGCTGGTGTCCGACATCCTGGCGGAAAAACATCAGCTGACCAGTGACAAGGACCTGGAAGATTTCAGCGAATCGGTGTACATCGCCAACCGCGGCGAAGTGCAGCACCGGTTGTGGATCCTGGATACCATCGTCACCGCAGCTCCCCTGCTCGGCCTGCTCGGCACGATTCTAGGTATCATCGATACTTTCAAAGCACTCGCGGTATCCGGTGTATCCGATCCGGGCCAAGTGTCGCAGGGCATCGGCACCGCTTTGTACGCGACAGCGCTGGGTATCGGCATCGCGGTGGTCGGCATGTTTTTCTTTAATATGTTCCAGGAACGGATCGAACGCATCAACGATCATTTAAAAGTATTGATGCTGCGTGCCTGCGTTGGCCGCGTGATTGAACGCGACATGAAACCGACACCGGCAGAATCCGGCAAATTACATCTCGCCTGACCAGGATTGAAATGCATAAATTGAACAATTCGCTGATCGCATCGGTAGCAATCCTGCTCGGTTGCACCGCCAGCGCCCATGCCGAATTCGGCATCCCCGGTTATGAATTGGTGCACACTGCCCCGGTGGAAACCACGTTGGCAACGCCAGATTTGCGGGAACCGCTGCAAGTCTGGAGCGAGATGTTCGACGCCGCCAGACAGCAGATCGTGCTGGGCCAGTTTTATGTGGCGAGCCAGCCCGGCGCCGCATTCGAGCAGGTGATTGCACGGCTTGCCGCAGCCGGCGCGCGCGGCGTCAAGATCCGTTTCCTGATGGAAGAAAAAGGAAAATTCGCTTCCGATATGCCCACCATCGAGCGGCTCAAACAGATTCCCAATCTGGAATTCCGTTATCTCGATTATTCCAAGCTGACCGGCAACGGCATCATCCACGCGAAATATATGGTGGTCGATGGCAGCTCCGCCTACGTCGGCAGCCAGAATTTCGACTGGCGCTCGTTTGTCCACATTCATGAGACCGGCTTGCGCATCACTGACGCAGTGGTTGTCAGCCAGTTGCAAAATATTTTCGAGCACGACTGGCGTGCGCAGGAACTGATTACGCGGGGCAAGGAAGTACCAAAACTCAATCAAGGCGCGGTGGCAGCCAATGACCGGCAAGCGACATTCCTGGTGGCCAGCCCGAACGCTTTTAACCCGCCCGGCGTCGGCGATTCGGAAACGGAATTACCGAAACTGCTGGCGGCGGCCAAATCCGAAGTCCTGATCCAGTTGCTCGACTACGCACCGTTAAGCTACGGTTCGAAGCGCACACGTCCTTATTACGCGGTAATTGATAATGCGATTCGCGCGGCACTCGCGCGCGGCGTCAAGGTCAAGCTGATGGTGTCGAACTGGAATGCCGAAAAACCGGCGATCGCTTATTTGAAAAGCCTGGCGCTGCTCCCTGGGATGGAAATCCGGATCGTCACACTGCCGCAAGCCAGTACCGGCTTCATTCCTTTCGCCCGCGTAATCCACAGCAAGACCATGGCTATCGATGGCCAACTGGCATGGATCGGGACTAGTAACTGGAGTGGCGGCTATCTGGACAATTCGCGCAACCTGGAAATCGTGCTGCGCAATGAGAAGATGGCGCAACGGATCGCGGAGTTGCACCGGCAGACCTGGGACTCGGCATATGCGCAGCCGATCGATGTGATGAAGGATTACCCCAAACCGGTGAAGGGCAAGGAATAATCCTGTTTGCGCCTGATCTCAGCTAGCTTCAGACAGCGCCGACCACAGCGGTCAACATACTGATAGAACCGATATCGATGCCATCCACCGCAATCGAAATCGTTTCGTCATCCTGCTTGGCGCCGGCGACGTACAACAAAGGCAGATAGTGCTCTGGCGTCGGCACTGACAATTGCGCATCCTGCCCCTGGTCGGCATAGTCGATCACCGATTGCATATCGCCGCTCACCAGGCTCTCGCGGATATGGTCATTGAACCGTTGGGCCCAGCCATGCACCGGCGCGTCTTGGCTGCGGCTCATCAAGCGCAGGTTATGCACCACGTCGCCGCTGCCGATGATCAGCACACCCTGTTCGCGCAATACGGCAAGTTTGCGCCCCAGGTCAAAGTGGAACTGCGCCGGCTGAGTCGCATCGATGCTTAGTTGTATCACCGGTACATCAGCGTTGGGAAAGGCTTTGACCAGCACCGACCAGGTGCCGTGATCGAGTCCCCACGATTGATCCATGGTAACCGCTATCGGCGCCAGCAGATCGCGCACTTGCGCTGCCAGCTGCGGATCGCCCGGCGCCGGATAACGGACATCAAACAGCGCTTGCGAAAAGCCGCCGAAATCGTGGATGGTCTTCGGCTGCGCCATCGCGGTGACGCCGGTGCCGCGCGTGTACCAATGTGCGGACACCGACAGGATCGCTTTCGGCTGCAACCGCGCTGCGCTGGCGCCCAACTGGGCCCATGCGTCAGTGTAGCGATTGTCTTCAAGTGCATTCATCGGGCTGCCGTGACCGAAAAAAATCGCCGGCATGCGGGTGGCATTGGAGCTCATCTTGATCTCTTTCAATAAGCTTGTTTATAAGCTTGTTTATAAGCTTGTTTATAAGCGTGTTTATAAGCGTGTTTCTCAGGTTACTTCTCAGATTACTTGTCGGCCTTGGCCGAGCCCAGCGCAAACGCGCCATTACCCAGCAAGGCAACTGAAATGGCGGTGACCACCATGAATGCCGGATATTCCCAGCCGCCGTCAGGGCTGGTGAAAACCCAGCCGTTGCCGGCATGTACCGATAATGCACCTAATAGTACCGGCAACGAAATTACTGCGGCAATCCGCGCCTGCAGGCCAAGCACCATGGCAATCCCGGTCAGCACTTCAACCGCCACCACAGGATAGACCGACCAGGCCGGAAATCCCTGGCTGGCAAAGAAACCGGCAGCGCCCGGTAAAGTGAAAACGAAAACCTTGAGGTAAGCATGCGCCAAAAGTGCGATGCCTAAGGTAAGTCTAAGCAAAGTGGCGGCGTAAATGCTTGGGTTGCCTGGATTGGTGGTATTCATGATAGTACTTTCGCAAGAAATGGTTAAAAACCAGGAGAATTTGTAGATCCTGTTTGACTATATATTCTTGCAATGGAAAGAAAAATAGAGTTTTATTGAAATACCATTTCCGGAATCCAGAATAATAAGGCGCTGCGATGAATCTGTTCGAAGCCATGAAGGTGTTTGTCAAAGTGACCGAAACCGGCAGCCTGTCGGGCGCGGCACGCATCCTGAACCTGTCGAATCCGTCGGTGACGCGGCATATCGCCGACCTTGAGGAATACTTGGGCGCGCGCCTGTTGAATCGCAGCACGCGCCGCATCAGCCTGACCGATACCGGCAGCGCTTATCTGGAGCGCTGCAAGCAGGTGCTGGCCGATCTCGAACAAGCCACGCTGGCGGCCGGCATGCATGCCGCCAATCCGAGCGGCGTGTTGCGCATCAATGCACCGGTGTCTTTTTCCGTCAATCATCTGGGTGTGCTGCTGCCGCTGTATGCGCAACGCTACCCCAATGTCGAACTGGATGTGACTTTATCGGACCGGATTGTCGATCTGGTCGAGGAAGGTTTCGATCTGGCGATACGCATTGGCAGATTGCAAAATTCCAGCCTGGTGATGCGCAAACTGGCTCCCGCACGTGTGCTGACCTGCGCCGCACCAGCCTATCTTGCGCAGCACGGCATACCGCAGCATCCCGACGACCTGGCCCGGCATACTTGCCTGACCTATGCTTACACGCTACCGGACAATGAATGGCGCCTGCAACGCGACGGCAAGATCCACATGGTACGCATCAGCGGCGGCTTGCATTGCAATAACGGCGATCTGCTGCTGGCGGCGGCGGTTGCCGGCATGGGCGTCATACGGCAACCGACCTTCATCATCGGCGATGCGATCCGCGACGGCCGCCTGGTGCCGATCCTGACTGACTATCATGGCGATGCGCTGGCGATTCATGCGGTGTATCCGAGCCGTCAGCACTTGTCGGCCAAGGTGCGCACCTTTGTCGATTTCCTGGCGCAGCAATTCGGCGAAATGCCAGCTTGGGACCGGGCTCTGCCAATATGAATAAAGGCCGCATTTGCGGCCTTTGCTTTATTGTTTCCCTGCCCTACTTTTTATTCTTGGGCGCGGTAGCTTTGGCCACTTGCTCACTCGCGTTGTTCAGATTGGCTTCCAAGGTCGCCACGGCTTGCTTGGCGTTCTTGGTCAGCTGTTCATAACCTGCGTTGGCATTGCTGATCACCGATTTCAAGATCGAGATCGCGTTTTCCGAACCGGCTGGCGCGTTCTTGCTGACTTCTTCTATCAAGGCATTGATCCGGCGGCTGGTTTCTGCGACTTGTGCTTCTGCCGCACGGGTGTATTCAGCCTGGGTGCCGGATGCGATACCGGCCAGGTGACGGCCGTAGGCTGCTGCCTTTTCGGCCTGCGGCTTGGCTTGCGCGGCCGAGATGTTAAGGAATTCCTGCGGGTCTTTGGCGCTCAGCAATTGCTTGGTAGCCTCACCTGATTCTCCCATTGAAGACTTGGCGGCATTGAGATTGAGTTCGATGACTTTTTCAACACCCTCGAAAGTTTTTGCGGTCAGGGTATTGAGCAATGCCAACTGGGCTTCAAAATGTGCTTTGGTTGCTTCGGCAAACTTTTCATGAAACGAAAACATGGCCTTCTCCTGTGTGAACAAATCATCTATTGCTATCAACATGGCAATATTGCACATTCTACAAGCAAAATGTACCTCTGCCTCCCGCCAAATCTGACAATATTCTAACTATCTGCTGCTGCACAAACCTTCCTGGCTTTCGGCTTGCCGCCATGACCTGTACGGCAAGCGCGGTAGGCAACAAGCGTACTTTCAAACAGCTGGCGCGCCTGCGGTACCGGCAGTTTCGCCATCCGTTCGGCCAGCTTGCGGCCGACCTGGAAATGCTGGTAATCGACAGGTTTTTTCCAATCGCCCCCCCAAATCAGAAAGCCATGCTGCGCGAATAGTTCCACAATTTGTTCACTGCTTCCAGGCCGGCTTGCGACCCGTTTGCCATATGCCTGACCCGCAGGCGGGCTGTAATTCAGCCGACCTTGAGGATCGCGCAGCACAAACGGATTTTGCAAAGGATTAATATCGATCGCCAAACCGTAGGCATGCAGGGACACTGCGCCGCCGCCGGTAATCGGCCGATCGTTAAAGGCCGAGGTATTATTTTCCGCCATCGATGCGTCGTCGTTGCCTTGATAATGCTCCATCAGGCGGGCCTGCGCAAGCGGGAAACGACGCTTGAAAAGTTCGTCGAACAGCGCTTTCACCTGCGGCGCAACTGCGGCCATCACCATGATCTCGCCGTTGTCGTGAGGTACCTGCTCAAAGTCGACATACGAGAAACGCACTATTTGCAGCTGCGGACAATCGACCGGCGCGCCGGACTGCAGCACGTGCTGCTTTACGATCGCGCATTGTCCGGCATCAAGCCCGGAAACGCCGGATTGTGCATGCGCATGCTGCACCGGGCCGGTCAGCAGCAGAAATACCGGCAGCACCAGCAGCATGGGCAGACGCAACACAGCGGCAGGAATGGACAGCGGCGCCATCGGCATCAGCTCACCGGTGGCATGACCAGTTCATGCACCACCAGGCCGGCGTCGGAATTGCCAAAGGTCTCGCCGTTGGCCCGGATCCGCTCGCCAGCCTGCATGGCATCTTCGTAGCCTTGTTCCCAACGCCATTCGATCGAGCCGCGCGAAAAATTGATGTCCTTGGATGGCATGTTCCAGTCGTGGCCGCTGTAACGCAGGCGCACGATGTGAATCGTGCTGTTGTCGTTCAAGCCCGCGAACTCTTTGAGGTCGGCCTTGCTGCGCAACGCCGGCGGCAGCTTGTCATACAGCGCTTTCGCGGCTCGCCGCAGTTGATACATGCGCAAATAATTTTCGATATGACGCTCTGAACGTGAAGCAAAGGTCACGTCTTTCTGACGATTGGTGATCTGGTCCAGGGTCTCCGGTTCAGGACCGTTTGCACGCCACAAATCCACCATGACACACAGTGTGTTGCCATCGGCATCGGTCTTGGATTCATCGTCCAGCACCACCTCCAGCGGCGTATTCGAATACAGACCGCCGTCCCAATACAGATCGCCGTCTATCCGTACCGGCGCAAAACCGGGCGGCAAGGCGCCGCTGGCCATGATGTGCTCAACCCCGATCGGCCGCTCCAGGGAATCGAAATTGACCAGGCTACCGCAAGCCACCTTCATCGCGCTGACTGTCAGGCGCATGCCGCCGGGAGCATTCAGATATTTGAAATCGACCAGGCGTCCCAGCGTTTCAGCCAGCGGGGTGGTATCGTAAAAACTGGCTTTCTCTGGCGGCACCGGCCAGCCCAGCATGAAGGGATTCGGCGAGCGCGGGGAGAAAAATCCCGGCACGCCACGGGTGGTGACGTCGTTCGTAGTCCACCAGGTGTTGAAATGGCGTGCGCTATCGCTGACTTTACTCATATCCATCAGGTCGCCATGGCCGACCAGCTCCCAGAACTCCTTGAGCCGCGACAAGCGCAGATCGCGTTCATTACCGGCGATGATGGCGGCGTTGATGGCGCCGATCGAAGTGCCCACCACCCAGTCCGGTGTCAGGCCGTTCTCGTGCATCGCATGATAAACCCCGGCTTGATACGCCCCCAGCGCGCCCCCGCCCTGCAACACCAGCGCCACCCGCGGAGTGACGGACTCGGCTTTGGTTTTGGTGCGGATGTTTACTTTGGAAGTGGTCTTATTGCTCATTTGATACCCATCTTGTATTGGGAAGAGCAACCATATTAACCGATCGCGCCAAGCGGCAACGTCGGCTGCGCATATGTCATCAAGCCGTCATCGAGTGGTCACCGGGCAGTCATCAAGCCTCCATAAACAGTAACGATTCTCATTTGTGTTATAGTAAGCCCGCCTTAAATGTAACAATTTGTTACTGGCAATAAACCACCATTTCCATCATCAAAAGAGGAGTTTTCCATGCTTTTGCGCTCTATCATCGCCAGCGCCATTCTGGCCGCCAGTTCAGCCACTGCCGTCGCGCAGGATCAAGTGCTGAACCTGTATTCCGCACGCCATTATCAAACCGACGAAGCGCTGTATGGCAACTTCACCAAAACCACCGGCATCAAGATCAACCGTGTCGACGGTGACGACGCCGGCACCATCGCCCGTCTGAAAAGCGAAGGCGCTGCCAGCCCGGCAGACGTGATTTTGCTGGTGGATGCGGCGCGTTTGTGGCGGGCAGAAAACGACGGCTTGTTCCAGCCGGTGAAATCGGCAATCCTCGAAGAACGCATTCCGGTCAACCTGCGCGGCAAGGATGACGGCAAGGGATCGCAATGGTTTGGCTTTTCGACCCGCGCTCGCGTGATCGTCTACAACAAGCAAAATATCCAGCCGCAAGATGTCGAAACCTACGAAGCGTTGGCCGATCCGAAGAACAAAGGCAAGCTGTGCACCCGTTCCGGTTCGCATCCTTACAATGTGTCGCTGTTCGGTTCCTTGCTGGAGCATCACGGCGAAGCCAAGACCGAAGCGCTTCTGAAAGGCTATGTTGCCAACCAGGCGCGCTCTCCGGTCGGTGGCGATACCGATCAGATCAAGGCGGTCGCCTCCGGCGAATGCGGCGTGGCGATTTCGAATTCCTACTACGTTGCGCGACTGATGAAATCGAGCAAACCGGACGATATCGAAGTGATGAAGAAGGTCGGCGTGATCTGGCCTAACCAGAAAACCACCGGCACCCACGTGAATATCGCCGGCGCCGGCGTCGCCAAGCATGCGCCGCATCGTGAAGCGGCGGTCAAGTTCCTGGAGTACCTGTCCAGCGACGATGCCCAGCGCTATTTCGCCGAAGGCAATAATGAATCGCCGGCAGTCAAAGGTGTCAAGAGCGGCAATCCGGCATTGGATGCGCTCGGCCCTTATAAGGCAGAAGTGATCGACGTCTCGGCAGTTGGCCGCAACCAGCAGAAGGTGCAGCAATTGCTGGACCGCGCCGGCTACAAATAAGGCACTAAGGAGATACAAAGACTGGAACATCAATAAGGTTGACGCGCGCTGCGTCGGCCTTTTTTCCTATCCGCGAACGGTCTATTTTTTCCTGATCATGTAGATCGCCAGGCCTACCAGCAGTACCACGCTAAACTCCAAACCGACCACAATATATTGCGCCATGATGATTATCTATTCAAAAAGTCATGCAATTGATAAGGGAAAGGTCACTACGTGACTTACATCCAGTTTGATGCCGATCCACTCGTCGATCGCATGATCGTGATGGGACGGCACTAATGCCAGAAACTCCTGGCCGCTCGCCAGTTGCAGCGTGTATAAGAATTCCGCGCCGCGGAAAGACTTGCGCTTGATCCGCGCCTTGAACGGGGAAGCATCGTCATGCACGATATCATCCGCACGCAGCAATACGTCAAACGGATCGCGCCCATGAACCTGGAGCGCCTGCAACACCGTCGCGCTGATATCCTGCAGATCGCCCAATATCGTCGATACCGCCAGCCGGCCGCCGCTGTCGACCAGGCGGCCCGGCACCAACACCCCGTGGCCGATGAAATCGGCGACAAAGCGTGTCGCCGGACGGTGATACAAATCGTAAGGCGTCGCCCATTGCTGCAGATGGCCGTGCTGCATTACACCGACCACATCGCCGATGGCGAAGGCTTCCAGCTGATCGTGGGTCACCATCAGCGCCGTAATGCCGGCCTGCTTCAGAATCTGCCGCACGTCTTGCGCCAGACGCTCGCGCAACTCGATGTCCAGGCTGGAAAAAGGCTCATCGAGCAGCAGCAAACGCGGCTCCGGCGCCAGAGCCCGCGCCAAGGCCACCCGTTGTTGCTGGCCGCCCGACAATTGATGCGGATATTTTTCCTGCGCACCTTCCAGGCCGACCAGGGCCAGCATTTCTTCAACCCGCCGCACGCGTTGCTGGCGCGGCATGTTATGCAAACCGAAGCCGACGTTGCCCGCAATGTTCAGGTGCGGGAACAAGGCAAAATCCTGGAACACCATGCCGATGCGGCGCTGTTCGGCATCGACCCTGGTTTGCGGTCCATCCAGCACGACCTGGTCCAGGGCGATCGTGCCGCTCTGCGGTTGTTCCAGGCCCGCAATCGAACGCAGCAAGGTGGTCTTGCCGCTGCCCGAGGGGCCGATCAGCACGCCGAGCTGGCCGGCCGCAAGCTGCAGCGATACGGCCCGCACCGCCGGCGCCGGCGCGCCTGGATAACTGACATTGATTTGATCGAGAGTAAGGAACATGGGGATAGAGTGCAAGGTGCTGGTTACAATTCGGCTGGCTCGGGATGAACGCTTGCCTGCCGTTCAAGTCGAAGTTCTCTAACTAGTTTACAGCACTCTCATTTAAATCCAGCATTTCCCTTCTTCCGTACACATGCCACTGATAGCCCTAATCGCACTGTTGATCGCTGTTCCCATACTCGGTATCGTTGTCGCCTGGCTGCAACTGGATGCCGCGGCGCTTGATCTGCTCTCGCAACAGATGCAGACGGTGTTGCCGGCTTACCTGGGCACATCCGCCTGGCTGGCGCTGGCGGTTACTATCGGCGTCGTGGTGGTCGGCGCCGCCACCGCGGTCACGGTCAGCCTGTTCGAATTCCGCGGCCGTCGTTTTTTCCAGTGGGCGCTATTGCTGCCAATGGCGATGCCGGCCTATGTCTCGGCCTACGCCTATACCGATTTCCTGCAATACAGCGGCTTGCTGCAAAGTAGTTTGCGCCAACTCATCCCGGGCTTGCGGCTGCCGGAAATACGCAGCCTGCCCGGCGCTATCTTCCTGTTCATTTTTACGCTTTATCCCTACACCTACCTGCTGGCGCGCAATGCCTTGAACGAACGCGGAGTGCATCTGATGGAAGCCGCGCGCCTGCTCGGCACGCCTTTAGCTGCACGCATCCGTCGCGTGGCGTTGCCGCTGGCGCGGCCGGCACTGATGGCCGGCGCTGCGCTGGCGTTGATGGAAACGCTGGCCGATTATGGCGTTGGCGCCTACTTTGGCTTGAGCACTTTCACCACTGGCATCTACAAGGCGTGGCTGGTCATGGACAGTCACATGGCGGCGGCGCAACTGGCATCTGTATTGCTGGCTATCGTCGCACTGTTGCTGTGGGTCGAACGCAAGGGCCAGCAGCGCCTGCGCTTTTCCAGCGTGCGCGGACAACGCAGCGATGCGCAGGAAACCCGGCTCACTGCCTTGCGCGGCGGCCAGCGCCTGCTGGCATGGCTGATCTGCGGCTTGCCGATCGTACTCGGCTTCATCTTGCCGGTACTGATCCTGCTGCGTTTGATGTGGAGCGAATTCCTGCATCAAAGCGACGATCCTTACCTGAATCAGGGCGTCGATCTGCTGCGTTATGCTGGCTGGGCCTGGAACAGTTTCCGCTTCGGCGCCATCGCCGCAATACTGGCGGTAGCGGTTGCGCTGGCGCTCAGCTATGTGCAACGAACGCGTCATCTGCCACCAGTCAAACTTTGGATACTGCGCCTGGTGACACGCATGGCGGCTATGGGCTATGCCGTGCCCGGCTCCGTGATCGCGGTGGGCATCCTGCTGCCGTTGGCGTGGCTGCAAGCGATTGCGCCACAAAACCAGGTCGGGATTCTGGTGACGGCCACTTCGCTCGGTATCTTGTACGCCTACCTGGTGCGCTTTAGCGCGGTTGCGGTGCAATCGATCGAGGCTGGCTACGCCCGCATCCCGGCTACTCTGGATGAAGCGGCGCGCACCCTCGGCAGCAGCGGCTGGCGCATCGCCCGCATCCTGCATGCACCGCTGTTGTGGCGCTCGATGGCGACCGCGTTCCTGATGGTGTTCGTGGATGTCGTCAAGGAGTTGCCTGCCACCCTGTTGTTAAGGCCGTTCAACACCGACACCTTGGCGGTGATCGCCCACAATCTGGCGCGCGACGAGCGGCTTGGTGAAGCGGCACTGCCGGCACTGACCATTGTTGCGGTGGGACTGATCCCGGTATTGTTGGTAACTAAAGCATTAATCCGGCGCGAATAGGAAACGTCTTAAAAACACCCGCGAAATTCCCCGCACTTGTCAAAACAATCATAAGCAATGTATTATTTAAAACTTAATATTGTCTTTTTAATAATCACATCTTTAAGGAAAATAATGCATCGCCGAATTCTACTTGCCTTGACCGTAACCGGCCTCTTCGCCTCCACCGTACACGCGAACAGTCTTGACAATGCCTACGTATCCGTCAAGGCTCTCAGTGCGCAGCAGTCCCTTACGAATCTACAGCCGTATAGCGTCCGTGCACAACAAATGCTCTCCGGACCAGGCACCGATCGCAGCGGTGGCGGTTCTATCGCTCTGGGTTATGCGTTGCCAGACAACTGGCGCGTCGAAGCGGAATACACGACTCCGCAAAAATCACAATTCAACAGCTTCTGGTCGCCTTTCAGCGCAAACGTCCAGCACATGGAAACCTCGTCGCAACGTTTGATGATCAACGGCTACAAGGATTTCCCTCTGAACAACCAGGTATCGCTGTACGGCACGGTTGGCGCTGGTCTGGCAATGATCAAGGCCGATGGTTTCCAAGGTAATCCGGGACGCCCGTTCGACCGGAAATCACAAACCAACTTTGCCTACGGCCTTGGTTTGGGTGCCGATTATCATGTGAATAAAACTGTCACGCTCGGCGTCGGCTATCGCTATGTCAACCTGGGCAATATCAAGACCGGCTACAACAACTTCCAAAATGTAGCATTTGCCCGCGATGAACAGCTGAACGGCAAATTGAGCCAACGAGATCTGTTCCTGGAGCTGCGTGCCCGTTTTTAATTTCCTTATCGGCTGAGCAATCAGATTTCCAATTTCGCTGCAAAGCGAAATTGCTGATTGGCCGGCCTGCAGAGATTGGGGCGTAAAATGGCGCATTCTGCAGTTTCCGCCGCCAATCTTTCCGCTAGCCAATTATGACCATCTTGCTGTCCACGCTCAACGCGCGTTACTCCCACGCTTCTCTCGGGCTGCGCTATTTGCAAGCGAACATGGGCGATCTGCGTGACGCCACGCAGCTACATGAATTTGTCATCGGCGCCAAAACCACCGATATCGTCGAAAAACTGCTGGCGCACAAGGCCAGCACCGGCACTACCATTGTCGGCTTCGGCGTGTATATCTGGAATATCGAGGAAACCACCAAGGTGGTGGCGATGCTGAAACGGGTGGCGCCGGACATGGTGATCGTCCTGGGCGGACCGGAAGTATCCTACGAATCTGCAGAACAACAAATCGTCCAGCTCGCCGATTACCTGGTGACCGGCTGGGGCGACGTTACCTTGCCGCAGTTATGCCGGCAGATCCTGCATGGCCCGAAGCCGCTGATGAAAATCCATGTCGGCGTACAGCCGCCGATGGCTGATATCGTCTTGCCATATAGCTTGTACAGCGACCATGACATCGCCCATCGCACCTTGTATGTGGAAGCCTCGCGCGGCTGTCCGTTCAAATGCGAATTCTGTTTGTCGGCGCTGGACAAGACTGCATGGCCTTTCGCCCTCGATAATTTCCTGGCTGAGATGGAATCGCTGTATGCGCGCGGCGCGCGGCTGTTCAAATTCGTCGACCGCACATTCAACCTGAACGTCAAGACCAGCCTCAAGATTCTGCAATTCTTTCTCGACAAACTGGCCGCCAATCCCGACGATCCGGTGTTTGCCCACTTCGAGCTGGTGCCGGATCATTTGCCGGATGCCTTGAAGGAATCGATCGCGCAATTCCCGCCCGGCGCGCTGCAATTCGAAATCGGTATCCAGAGTTTCAATCCGGAAGTGCAGGCGCTGGTCAGCCGCAAGCAAAACAATGAAAAAGCCGCAGAGAACATTCGCTGGCTGATTCAGCAATCGCAGGCGCATCTGCATGTCGACCTGATCGCCGGCCTGCCGGGTGAAGATGTCGCCAGTTTCGCCCGTGGCTTCGATCGCCTGGTGGAACTGCAGCCGCATGAAATCCAGTTCGGCATCCTCAAGCGCCTGCGCGGTACGCCGATCATTCGCCATACCGAACCCTACGGCCTGATCTTCGATCCGCATCCGCCCTATACCATCCTGGCGACCAGCAAGATCGATTTCCCGACCATGCAACGCCTGCAACGGTTCTCGCGTTACTGGGACCTGGTGGCCAATTCAGGCCGCTTCGCCCACACGCTGCCGATCTTGCTGGGCGAGACGCCGTTCGATAATTTCATGGCGTTTTCCGACTGGCTATACGGCAAGACCGATGCCACCCATCGGATCGCTCTGGATCGGCTGGCGGGCCTGGTCGGCCAGTGGCTGCGCTTGCAGGGAATGAGCGAGAGTGCGGTCAACGCCGTGCTCAGCACCGACTATGCAGGCAAAGCGCCCAAGCAAACGGAGTTACCGCAGCTCGCGGTCAAACCTGAAGGTCTGGTTGCACCTAAGCGCCAGGCACGGCATCTAGCCCATTGATTGGTTGGTAACGTTGCTGGTGCTGACATCCAGCATGGTTTGGCGCCACGCGCCGATCAGTTGCTGCGCAACGCTGCCCATGGAGGCCAGCGCGACGCTGCTGCTGTGATTGATGATCATCAACGCATATACGTCGGCCAGCGCATTGACCTCGGGTGACAATGCGCATTCTTCCCCTACCGCAGGCCGTTGCAGGCGCCAGTAATTAATCGCTTGTTCCAGTTCGGGCATTGAGATATTCATGGGCTTTGGCGATATCAAATAAACTCTTTTCCGTCTAGCCGACCCCGTCTAGGCGACCCCGTCTAGGCGACCCCGTCATTCCCGCGCACGCGGGAATCCATATTATTTGCCATTTAATATCGTAATTTGGATCCTCGCGTTCGCGGGAGATGACGGCATTTTTTTAGAGTGTACCTGTATTTTACCTGCCATACGACCATCATCTCCTCAAAAGACCACGCCAGCCACCAGGATGATGTTGGCGTAAGGCGTGAACTCGCCGGTGCGGATAACGGCTTTGGCGCTCTGCGTCATACGCTTGAAATCGGCATGCGACAACGTGCGTTTGTCGGCGAGACCAAGTGCGTCGATCTGTTGCGCCAGTTGCGGGCTGTGCAGCGGCAACTCGTCGGCCAGCACATGATGTTCAACCTGCATTTCAGTCAATACCGTTTGCAAGGTCACGATGAAGCCGGGCACCCCGCGCGTCAACGCCAGATCGATCAGCGGCACGCCGGGCGGCACCGGCAAACCGGCATCGCCTATCACGATACTTTCGCCGTGGCCGAGCGATGCAATCAGTTGCGACAGAGCGATATTCAATAGCGGGCTTTTTTTCATCTCAAGCTTCCAGTTCGTGACGATAAGGAATCGAGGTTTGCGCACCGATGCGCGCCACACTCAAGGCTGCCGCGCGTTGGCCGAAGGCGATGGCGTCAGCTTCGCTGCGGCCTTCGGCCAGCGCGGCGACAAAACCGCCAATGAAGGTATCACCGGCGGCGGTAGTATCGAGCGCCTTGGTCGGCTGCGCGGCAAAATGGATGGAGCCGGACGATAACGCCGCATAGACGCCCTTCTCACCCAGCGTGACCAGCACGTTGGCGCTGCCATTAGTGCGCAATTTTGCGACCGCCGCTTCGATTGCAGCATCGTTATCCAGGCTGGCGGCGCTCAAGCCGGCCAGCATGGCAGCCTCGATTTCGTTCGGAATCAAGTATTCCACTTGCGCCAGCAAATCGGCTGGCAACGCCAGCGTCGGCGCCGGCGCCGGATTCAATACCACGATCTTGCCGAGTTCATGCGCCAGCTTGATTGCATGACGCACCGTGGCAAGCGGCGTTTCCAGCTGCAACACGACGATACGCGACTGTTCGATCAAATTGCGTGCGGCGTCGATATGAGCCGGGCTCAGCGCGTCATTGGCGCCGGCGGCCAGCACGATACTGTTCTGACCACTGGCATCGACCAGGATCGAGGCCACGCCTGAAGCTTCGCCTGCTATTGTGCTGACATGGCTGTCGTCGATGCCGTCGTTGCGCAATGCGGCGCGCAGTTCTACGCCGAATGCATCGTCGCCCAGACAGGCGATCATCGCCACCTTCACGCTATCGGCGCTGAGGCGCGCGCAAGCGACTGCCTGATTCGCGCCCTTGCCGCCGGAAATGGTCTGGAAGCGGCCGCCGGACAAGGTTTCACCGGGATGCGGCATGCGCGGCACGCGTAGCACCAGGTCCATGTTGATACTGCCGATGATGACGATCATGTGTATTCTTAAAAATAAAGGTGACTAAAATTCAAGCTGTCACGACTTTACAGTCGAGTCGCGGATGTGCAGTTCTGGAGCGATCGAAATCCGTTGCAAGGGACGGTCTGGCGTTGCAATCCGCTGCAGCAGGCATTCGGCGGTAATTTGTCCCAGCCTGCGTGTATTCTGCGCCACACTGGTCAAGGTCGGATGGACAAACTGCGCCAGGTCGATATCATCGAAACCCACCACCGCCAGCGCGTCAGGCACCGCGATGCCGCGCTCCGCCGCAGCACGCAAAGCACCGATCGCCATCAGATCGTTACAGCAGAAAATCGCATCCGGTGCTTGCGGCAATGCCAGCAGGCTGCGTGCCGCCAGATAACCGCCGGCGCTGGTGAAATCGGCGTAGGCCAGTAATGACTCCGAAAGTTCGACTCCTGCAGCCAGCATAGTCTGGCGCAAGCCGCCAATCCGCTCACGGGAAATAGCGATGTCTTGCGGGCCGCCGATACAAGCGATGCGGCGGCGCCCCAAACTCAGCAGATGCGCAGCCGCCAACGCACCACCGGCCGCATTGTCGACCGCCACCAGATCGATCGCCATGTCTTTCGGCGCACGATCCAGCAGCACGGTCGGCACCTTCATCTTGCGCAGCAGTTCGCCATCGGTTTGCGCCAGCGTAGCCACGATCAGGCCATCGCAACGCTTGGTCAGCAGCACGTTCAGATAGTCGCGCTGCTTGGCTGGATCGTCATCGGAATTGCACAAGATGACGCTGTAGCCGGCGGCATAACAACTGTCTTCGATACCGCGCGCCACTTCGGAAAAATACGGATTGGTGTTGTTCGGGATAATCAGGCCGATGCTGCCGGTGGCCTTGCTTTTCAAAGACCGCGCCAGCGCGCTCGGCACGTAGGCCAGCGACTCCACCGCCGCCAGCACCCGCGCGCGGGCATCGTCGCTGACCGGGCGGGTCTGGTTCAGGACGTGCGAAACCGTGGTGTATGAGACTCCGGCCGTGCGCGCCACATCCTTGATGGTTGCCATATTATTTACTCAATAGCTGATTGCGGAGCCGTAGCTTACATAACTTATGGTTGGATTAGTGCGTAGAACGCTCACCGCGGCGGCGATAAGTATCCAGTACCACCGCTGCAACAATTACCAGTCCGGTGATGATGCGTTTCATCGGCTCGCTGACGCCGACTTGCGCCAGCCCCGCTTCCAGCACAGAGATAATCAAGACCCCGATGAAAGTGCTGATCACCGAGCCACGCCCGCCCATCAGGCTGGTGCCGCCGATCACCACCGCCGCGATCACTTGCAGCTCCATGCCGACGCCGCCATTCGGATCGGCCGCTTCCAGCCGCGACACCTGGAACAGCGCGCCAACGCCAGCCAGCAAACCCATCAGTGCGAACACCAGCACCTTGCTAGGACGTGGATTGATCCCAGACAAACGCACCGCTTCCTCATTGGTGCCGATGCCGATCCAGTGGCGTCCCAGTACGGTCTTGGTCAATACCAGATGACCAACGATGACGATCACGATGGCCGACAGGAAGGCCGGCGACATGCCGAACAAGATCGGCGAGCTGATACCGTCCACTGCGCTACCGATATATTCAGTGCGCGAATTGGTGACCTGATAAGCCAGGCCGCGCGCCATTTCCAGCACACCCAGCGAGACGATGAACGAAGGAATCCGCCAGCCGACCGAAATCAAACCGGTCACCATGCCGCAAAGGCTGGCCACGAACACGCCCAGCACAGCGGCTGCAAACAAAGGCCAGCCCCAGCGCACCATTGCCATCGACAGCACCGAAGCCGCCAGCGCCATCACTGAACCAACCGAAAGATCGATACCGCCGATGATCAATACAAAGGTCATGCCGACCGCCATCACCACCAGCGTCGGAATGTCGTTCGACAAAGTAGTAAACGTGGCAGCGGTCAGGAAATTTTCACTTAAGAAAGAGAACAGCACGCACATCGCAAGCAGCGCGCCGATCAGGCCCAGGTAATTCTTCAGGCCGGACATGCTTCGGGTAAAAGAGAGAGTTGTCATGATTTTCTATTATGTTGATTGCGGCGCGCTATTGCTGTGCGCTTCAGGCGGTTTGCGCGGTTGTCGAATCTGCAGGAGTGCTGCCGCTGCCGTTTCCATTGCCATTCACATAGCCGCTGAACGCCGCCGCCAGAATCTTCTCCTGGCTCCATTCGCCACGCTCGAAGGTGTCGACCAGCTTGCCGGCGCTCATCACTGCGATGCGATCGCAAATCAGCATCAGTTCGCGCAGGTCGCTGGAAACGATCAACAGCCCCTTGCCTTGCCGCGACAATTCGGCCAGCAATTTGTAGATATCGAACTTGGCGCCGATGTCGATGCCTCGGGTCGGCTCGTCGAACAGCATGATCGGGCAATCGCGATATAGCCAGCGCGCGATAACCACCTTCTGCTGGTTACCGCCGGAAAGTTCTCCCGCCGCCTGCAGGCCGTTGCGCGAGCGGATCCGCAAGCGCTTGATGTAATCGTCGGCGACCTCGGCTTCCGCCTGTTGATCCAGCACTCCGAGCTTGCTGACGGAAGACAACTTGGCCAACGTGGTGTTGAGTCCGATCGATTGCGACAGCAGCAAGCCCTGGCTCTTGCGGTCTTCGGTGATCATGGCGATGCCGGCTGCGATGGCTTCTTTCGGTGATGAAATTTTCGCCGCTTGCGTTTGATCGCCGATGAAT
The DNA here is from genome assembly GCF_018304965.1 of Collimonas antrihumi. Classification (GTDB taxonomy): domain Bacteria; phylum Pseudomonadota; class Gammaproteobacteria; order Burkholderiales; family Burkholderiaceae_D; genus Collimonas; species Collimonas antrihumi. The sequence continues at coordinate 75,117 of NZ_JAGQED010000007.1, read as the reverse complement.
ACTTCACCCTGATCGGCGCGATCCGCACCGAAAACCAGGCGCAGCAATTCGGTACGGCCAGAGCCGATCAAGCCGGCAACACCGAGAATTTCACCGGCACGCAAATCGAATGAGGTAGGTGCTACCACCGCGCCGCGGCCGATATCGCGCACGCGCAACAAGGGTGCACCGATAGTGCGATGGCCAAGATCCAGCTCGGCTTCCGCAGTGCGGCCGACCATCAGTTGCACCAGCGCGTCTGTGCTGTAGCCGCCGATAGCGTCGTCGCATACCAGCTGGCCATCGCGCAATACGGCGATGCGGTCGGCAACCCGCTTCAACTCTTCCAGCCGATGCGAGATATAGATGATGGCGACGCCTTCCGACTGCAGTCGCGCAATCTGCGTGAACAGTAATTCGACCTCGCGGTTGGTCAGCATGGCGGTAGGTTCGTCGAGTACCAGCAAGCGGCAGCTACCGATCAGGTTGCGCGCAATCTCCACCATTTGCTGATGACCCACGCCCAGCTCGCCGACAGGCGTCCAGGGATCGATATCGGCCATGCCTACCGCCGCCATCTGGACTCGCGTAGCCTGCGCCAGCGCGGTCTTGTCGATCCAGCCGAAGCGATGCGGCAGCTGGTTGAAGTACAGGTTTTCGGCAATGCTCAGGGTTGGAATCAGGTTCAGTTCCTGCATCACCATGCGGATGCCGAGATGCTCGGCTTCTTTACGCGAATCCGGTTGATAATTCTGGCCGTCAAGCAGCATGCTGCCCGTGGTTGCATCTACCAGGCCGCAGACGATTTTCGACAGCGTGCTTTTGCCTGCGCCGTTTTCACCGGTCAGGGCCAGTATCTGACCCGGGCTGATGCTGATTGAGACATCGCTCAATACCGGTTCGACGTAGGTCTTGCCAATTCCGGTCAAGCTTAATAAGGGAACTGCAGATGCAGCGGCACGCACCTCAGACTGGTGCGCCGCAATGAATTCGTTGGACATTCTGTCCTCCACCATGACAGCTTTACTTAAGCTGATTGGGGACAGGGTGATCCGCCACACGCTTGGCTTGGCGGCTCCTTGACCCTGTCCCGCAATTACGTTGCGCAGTTACGTTAATTACTTGCTGTCTTTCGTCACCAGCGCGACCTTGGTTTCAACAGTGCCGCCGAGCGTGTTCTGGGCTTTCTTGTCGGTAATCGCCTTCAATACCGTCTCGATGCCGAACACCGCTTGTTGCGAAGCAAACTGATCGGCTGTCGCCAGCACGCGGCCATCTTTCAGCATCGGCTTGATGGCGTTGATGTTGTCGTAGCCAACCACCAGCACTTTGCCGGTCTTGCCGGCAGCCTTGACCGCAGCAACCGCGCCCAGGGCCATGTTGTCGTTACCAGCCAGCAATGCCTTGATATCCGGATGCGCATTCAGCATGGCGGCCGCAATCTGGTTCCCCGGCGCCATTTCCCATTGGCCGGATTGCACGCCAACCACATTCGCGCCAACTGCGCTCATGGCGTCCTGGAAGCCCAGCGTGCGTTGCTGTGCATTGATGGTCGTGGACACGCCTTCGATGATGCCGACCTTGTCGCCGCGCTTGATCTGCTTGGCCAGGTAGTCGCCGACCAGCTTGGCGCCCTTGCGGTTATCCGGACCGACGAACGGCACCGTGATGCCTTTTTCCTTCAGCGCGGCGTCATCCAGCTTGTTGTCGATGTTCACAACGATGATGCCGGCGTCGATAGCTTTCTTGATGACAGGCACCAGTGCTTTCGAATCGGCGGGAGCGATCACCAGGCCGTTGACCTTGGAAACGATCATCTGCTCGACGATCTTGATCTGGTTCGAGGTGTCTTGTTCGTCCTTGATGCCGTTGGCAATCAGGTCATATTGCGCGGCGTGGGCTTTTTGATGTTCTTTGGCGCCGTTTTCCATGGTCAGGAAAAATTCATTGGCCAGCGATTTCATCACCAGTGCCACTTTAGGTTTGGCTGCGGTCTGCGCCATGGCAGGCAGAGAAGGCAATGCACAGACGAGAACGGTGGCAGCAATCAGCTTGAGGCGGATACGGGTATTCATCGACAGTCTCCAGAGAGTTTTTATTAACTGCGTTTATTAACTGCGTTTATTAACTGCGGTTATTAAACGCGTTGTCGGACGGCATATCCGTTCGGATCGGCATGCCATCATTTGGAACGCGCAAACGTTTGCGCGTTTTTTTGATGATAGCACCAGATCCGGGGAAAATTCAAGGTCGCCGCATTGCTTAATAAAACGATAATAAAACTGTCCGGGAGGCTCATTTGGATAAATTTTTGATCTTTAAGCCGGGTGTAATCAGGCCGACAGATAGCGTTCCAGGCGCTGCACGCCATCTTCCAGACGTTCCAGGGAACTGGCAAAACACCAGCGCACATAGCCCTCGCCTTCAGGACCGAAGGCATTGCCCGGCGCCAGGCCCAGTCCGGCATCGCGCACCAGTTGCTTGCACAACTCCAGGCTATCGTCGACGCCGTCGACGCGGAAGAACAGGTACATCGCGCCCTTGGGCCGTGGCGCAGTAATCCCCGGCAAGGCGTTCAAGCGCTGATACAGGAAGTCGCGCGCTGCACGATAACGGGCCACCGTGCTGCCGATGATTTCATCGCCCCGCTCGATGGCGACGACGCCGGCGCGTTGTATGAACCCCGGCGCGCAAGAAGTGTTGTACTCGATCAGCTTGCCGATATCCGTCATCAGCGTCGGCGGCGCCACCAGCCAGCCAAGCCGCCAGCCGGTCATCAGCCAGGACTTGGAAAAACTGTTGGATGAAATCAGCCGGTCGTCGGCAGCGGCGATGTCCAGGAAGGATGGCGCACACTGCGGCGCATCGGCCTGCTCGGTATACACCAGCCGCTCATAGACATCGTCGGCAACAATCCAGATGCCGTGCCGGCGGCAGTGCGCCAGGACGATTTCCTGCTGCTCGCGCGGCATGACCCAGCCGGTCGGATTATTCGGCGAATTCAGCAAGACTGCGCGGGTGTCCGGCGTCAAGGCGTCCAGCAATTGCTGCAGATCGAGTTCCCAGGTCTGGCCGAACTGCAGGGCCACCCGCACGACTTCGGCGCCGAGGATCTTCGGGATTTCGGCAACGTTCGGCCACAGCGGCGTTACCGCCACCACCCGGTCTCCGGGGTTGATAATCAGCTGCGACAACACCATCAACGCCGATACGCCGGAGGAAGTAACCGCTATCCTGCTGGCGTCTACCGGTTGATGCAGAGCAGATAAATAACTGGCAATAGCAGCGCGCAAAGGCGGGATGCCATAGTTGTGGGTGTAGAACGTGTCACCGTCATCGAGCCCGGCCTTGGCCGCGTCGCGAATGAAACTCGGGGTCACCTGATCCGGCTCACCGAACCAGAACGGCAATACATCGTCGCGGCCCATCCCGACGTTGGCGACCTCGCGGATACGCGAAGCTTCAAGTTGGCGCACCACGGCGCGGGCAACGGCAGGATGATCCAAAGGCATGGCAATATCCGGTGAGCGAAAGCGACAAGCAAGTGTAGCCGAAAGATGATGTAGGGTGGGCACGCATGCCCACGCGGAACTCACACCATCTACCTACATCCCTGCTTCCGCGCCACTTAGGTCCGTACTCCGGTTATCGCGGTCACGCGTGGGCATGCGTGCCCACCCTACGTAGATCAAGCTTTATGCGGCTTTGCGCTTGGCGACCACTTTCTTTGGCGCCGCCTTTTTAGCTGCCGGTTTCTTGGCCGCCGGCTTCTTGGCTGCCGGTTTTTTCGCTACCACCGCTGCTTCGCCATCTTCCCCTTCGACTACAGCCGCTTTTGCCTTGCCCTTGGCTGGCGCCTTGGCTTTGCGCTCTTCAAACTCGAAGCTGACCTTGCCATCCTTGCCCTTGACCAGGAAAGCTTTGAACGGCCGGCGCGTACGTTGCGAAATAAAGCCGGGCAACAAATCGGTCTTGCCATCGTTGAGCAACTTGACCATTTGCTCCGGCAAGATCTCTTGCTGGAGAATGATGCGGCCGCTGCGGAAATCGCAAGCTTTCGGTTTGGCTACGGATTTTTCGCAGACGTAAGCCAAGCCCATTTCATAGACGCCACTGGCGCATTTCGGACATGGGCCAAGCGCGGTCTGGCCGGTGAAATCGACGCCCTCGCCATCTTCGCCTTCGCCGTCGTTCTGGCCGAAATCGAATTCCAGCTTGAAGTTCTTGATCTCTTCGTCACGGCTGATTTTCAGGATCGCGGCAAACGGCCGGCCCATCTTCGAGCGGAAGCCTTGCAGCGGACCGATGGTGCGGTTGGTCAGCAATTCCTCGACTTCAGGAATTTCAAACTGACGGCTGCCCGGTGTCTTGCTCATCGAGAATTCGCATTTGGTACAAGCGAAGCGACGATAGTTTTCCTTGACCACGCTGCCGCAATTCGGACATGGCGCCAGCAAGGTAGCGTAATCGCCAGGGATAGTGTCGTTATCGTATTCCTTGGCGCGCTTGACAATGATCTGGGTCAGCTGCGCGATTTCACGCATGAACTCTTCACGACTGATGGTGCCGCGCTCGATCTGTGACAGCTTGTGTTCCCATTCGCCGGTCAGCTCTGGCTCGGTCAGCTCGTCCACGCCGAGGCCGTGCAACAAAGTCATCAACTGGAATGCCTTGGCGGTCGGCATCATTTCCCGGCCTTCGCGCAGCAGGTATTTTTCGTTCAGCAAACCTTCGATGATGGCAGCGCGCGTGGCTGGCGTGCCGAGGCCCTTGCCGGCCATGGCTTCACGCAGATCGCCATCGTCCAGCAGTTTTCCCGCACCTTCCATCGCCGACAGCAACGTCGCTTCGGTGTAGCGCGCGGGCGGCTTGGTGACCAGACCGTTGGCGGTAATCTTGTCGGTCTTGACCTTTTCATCCTTGGCCACGGCAACCAGCGTGCCGCTGTTTTCCGGATCTTTCTCATCCGCGGCTTCCTTGCCGTAGATCGCCAGCCAGCCCGGATTCGTCATGACCTTGCCTTCAGTCTTGAACTGATGGCCGGACACTTCGGTGTAGCGGGTGGTGACCTGGAACTCGGCGGCCGGAAAAAATACCGCCATGAAACGGCGGGTAACCAGGTCGTACAGCTTCTGTTCCGGCTCCGACAGATTCTTCGGCGCCTGAGTGGTGGGAATGATCGCAAAGTGATCGCTGATCTTGGTGTTGTCGAAGATCCGCTTGTTCGGCTTGACCCAGCCCTTGTTCAGGATCTGCGCAGCGAACTGCTGATAGTTATTGTTCTCCGAGACCGTTTCCAGCGTTTGCTTGACGGTGCTCAGGTAATCTTCCGGCAGGTGGCGCGAGTCGGTACGCGGATAGGTCAGCACCTTGTGCTTTTCGTACAGTGCTTGCGCCAGGCCAAGCGTGTTCTTGGCGGAGAAGCCAAAGCGCGAGTTGGCTTCGCGCTGCAGGCTGGTCAGGTCGAACAGCGCCGGCGCCATCGAGGTGGTCGGCTTCGACTCTTCGCGCACATTGCCCAGCTTGCCGCGGCAAGCGGCAACGATGGATTCGGCGGCAGCTTTGCTCCACAAGCGCTCGGCACGTTTTTCCGGATCGGTTTCATCCTTCTTGTGCGCGGTATCGAGCCAGCGGCCTTCGTAGATACCGGCTGCGCAGACGAAATCGGCGCGCACTTCCCAGAAATCGCGCGGCACGAATTTCTTGATCTTCTCTTCGCGCTCGACCACGATCGACAAGGTCGGTGTCTGCACCCGGCCGACGGTGGTCAAATAGAAACCGCCTTCTTTCGAATTGAAAGCGGTCATTGCACGCGTGCCGTTGATGCCGATCAGCCAGTCTGCTTCGCTGCGGCAGCGGGCGGCGTCGGCCAGCGGCAGCATGTCCTTGTCTTCACGCAAGTGGGTGAAACCGTCGCGTATCGCGCCCGGCGTCATCGATTGCAACCAGAGCCGCTTGACCGGCTGCCTGGCTTTCGTATATTGCGCGATCAGGCGGAAAATCAGCTCGCCTTCACGCCCGGCGTCACAGGCATTGATCAGTGCAGTGACATCCTTGCGCTTGATCAGCTTGTTGAGCACCTTGAGGCGCGACTCGGTCTTGGCGATCGGGTTCAGCGCGAAGTGCGGCGGAATCATCGGCAGATGGGTGAAAGTCCATTTGCCGCGCTTGACGTCGTACTCTTCAGGAACGGCAATTTCCAGCAGATGGCCGACCGCCGAGGACAGGACGTATTCGTCGGATTCGAAGTACTCATCGTGCTTGGTGAAGCCGCCGAGCGTCTTCGCGATGTCGTTCGCGACAGATGGTTTCTCAGCAATGATGAGGGTCTTGCTCATAGTGTTGTCTCGAAAGTTACGCGCATCATAATCAGGATAAGAAGCAGGATAAAGAGCGCATGTTTTGCTTTTGCACGTAAGTGGCAGCCTGTGAATTTAGTTGCTAACGGGAAATCACCCGTAATATATCAGTAAACCAAGCAGCAAACCCCGCAGCAAACTCATTGCAGTAACTCGCAACAAATTTCACAGCCTGCGCCGCATTAATGCGGCCAATGATAAGCGGGTTGTTGGAAAAATCGCAAGCGCCGTGACCCCGGTCTGCGGTCTGGCCATCCTGCGGCAGGTATAAGCGGCGTTTAGTGCAGCTGGCGTGGCTCAGGATCGTCGTCTTCGTCGATAAACAGTTCGTCGAACATCAAGCCGTCCGGCTCCTTGCCCTGGCTCCATAGCACCATCAACACGATCACCTTGAGTTTATCGAGCGGGACCGGCGTCTCGCTGACGGACAACGCGCGTTCAATGACAATCTCGCGTTGCACCGGGTTGAGCATCTTGGCCGACTCCAGGAACTGGATGAAACCAATCGCGGGAATGCCCAGCACGTCGATTTCCTGCTGAGCATAAAAGCGGATGCCAAAAGAAAAAGCGGTTTGCTGCGGGTATTTATCGGCGAACTCGTGGTTGGTTTCCGCCAGATCGGTCAGCCAGCCGAGCGCCTTGGCGATTTCGTCTTCTTCAAAGCCGATGGCTGACAGCTTCTTGACCAAAGCCTCCGGTTCAGGGCAGGCGTCGGGCCGATAATAAGTTTCATACAGATAAACAAGGACTTCAAACATGGTTCTACTGTATCGCTAAGGTAAGAATATGACAAGGTAAGACAGGTAAAGTACAACGTAACCGTGAAAACAACTGGAAACTGACTGCTTCTGGCGCTTCTGACTGCACGGTATACGTATACAAGTATCGCAGGATTTATGCAACGCTGCCCGAAATGACAAATTGCCATCAAGACAAAAATGGTCCATATCAGCCGATACGGCGATAAATTCCGCCCGGCAAAACCTCAATCAGTCCCGCCAGTTCCAGCTCAAGCAGTTGGCCGTTCAGGCTGGCCGCATCGTTGCCGCTGCGCTCGGCCAGAACGTCGAAACTGACCGGATCATACCCGAGTACAGCAAGTAACCCCTGCAACCCCTGATTGGCGCTGCCCACAGCTGCGGCAACCTGTGTCGCAGGAATGCTGGCCTGCACGGCCGCCGCCCCGTGCAAGGGGCCCAGCTCTTCCAGGATATCCTGCGCCGACTCCACCAGCTTGGCCCCCTGCTTGATCAGCTGGTGGCAGCCTTTGGACAAAGGCGAGTGAATCGATCCGGGAATCGCGAACACGTCGCGTCCCTGCTCCGCCGCCATCCTGGCAGTGATCAGCGAGCCGGACTGTGCTGCGGCCTCCACCACCAGCACGCCGCGCGCCAGACCCGAAATGATGCGGTTGCGACGCGGGAAATTGGCCGCTATGCCGGGCATTCCCAGCGGGTACTCGCTGACGATGCAACCGGCCTCGGCAATCTGATGCGCCAGCCCGCGATTGCGCGCCGGGTAAACAATATCGGCGCCGGTGCCGATTACCGCCACCGTGCTGCCGCCGTCGGGACTGCCAGCGGCACCGCGCAAAGCGCCTTGATGCGCAGCGGCGTCCACTCCCAAAGCCATGCCGGAGATGATGGTCAGGCCACGCTGACTGAGGATTTCGGCGAAACGATCGGCATTGGCAATGCCCTGCGCCGTAGCGTTGCGGCTGCCGACCACTGCCATGGCCCGCCGCGTGAGCAATTCGGCACGCCCCTTCACATACAACATGAGCGGCGGGTCGGAGATATCCAGCAAGGCTTGCGGATAGACGCTGTCGGCCAAGGTGAATAACTGATTGCCGGGTTGCTGCAGCCATTCCAGCGTGCGTGCCGTCAGTGCCCGGACAGCATCCGACGGCGCCGCCAGCAAGGCGTAGGCAATCCGTTCCGGCACGACTTTGTGCAAGGCCGAGAAGGACGAGGAAAAGATATTTTCCGGCAGACCGAAGGCAACCAGCAGCCGGCGCGCGGTTTCCGCGCCGACCCCGGCAGTCTGCTCGAGACGCAACCAGGCTGTCAGTTCGTCTGCGTCGGTTGTCTTGGTTACGGCAGGCGGATGGCGGTTTGTGCCGCCGCCATCGTCATGAAGATTATCGTTATTTATCGTTGTCAACAGCGGCAAAGGCCTTTACTTTACTCTGGCGATCTGGCGATGTCACCGATATCGACCGGGTTCTGGACTTCCATGATCAAGCCATACGAAATATGGTTGAACACGCGGAAAATGAACAGGGTACCGTATTGTTCGTCCGGCAGCTTGACCTTGTTGTTATGATCGGCAGAATCCTTAACGGTTTTACCGAAACGGTACAGCTGCAACACCGTGCCGACATCGATATTGTCAGCTTTGCCGCGGTTGATGGTCAGGATCTGGTTCTGCGCAGCAGTTGCCACGCCGCCATAGACCGAAACCACGCGAGCCTGGACATCGCTGGCCGGTGCATGCGGCACATAATTCAGGATCGGTTCAACCGGCCGTGGAATGATGCGATCGCCGACCTGCATTTCTTCCTTGGTGTCGACCACGCTGAATGTCGCAGCTTCGTCGGGAGTTTTGCCTCTGCGGTCCAGTTTCAGGGTACCGAGGTACAGCGCTTCATTGGCGATGACCTTGCCGGTATCCGGATCCCTGAGTGGATTGCCGGGACGGAAAACCTGGAACGCAGTAGCGTCGGTCAGGTCGCCACGCACATAGGCTTTATCATTCTTACCCAGATTCAGATGGCCATCCTGGACTGCCACGATATGCGGCGCATTCTGCAAATCGTCGCCTTCGATGATCAGCGGTTGCGACAGGAAAGGGCCGATGGCGTCGGTCGAAATGGCTGTGATCGCATTGCGTCCGATACCTTGCACGCGCGTTTGCGGCGACAATTTCACGACACCGGGTTCGCCGCTGGTTGTATTGCCAAGGCGCAGGCGGCCATTGGCGCGGTCGAAATAAACGATCTGGCCTGGATAAATCCAATGCGGATTGCGAATCTGGTCCTGGTTCAAGCCCCACACTTGCGGCCAGCACCACGGGTGTTGCAAGAATTTTCCGGAAATTCCCCACAGCGTATCGCCGCGCACCACCACATGCTGATCCGGAGCGTTGGCTAAAAATTCACAACGCGTGGTCTTGGCAGCCTGGGCGTGAACCATGCCTGAGAAGCCAAATCCGGTGCTTAAAGCAAGAAGGAGTGCAGCTGTGCTAAACTTTTTCATATTGTTTCCGGTGGATACTGCGTTAAATTGGCGCTTACACCCCAGGAGTCTGCTGGATTTAGGGGATCGAAGCGAAAAAATAGCTGCGCGAGGACAGATTTTGCCGGGTTCGCAGTGTCAATAGTTAGCTATTGACCAAGAGCACGGTGAAATATGGACCGCTCAGGTATTTTTGTAGCCGATCATCCTAAGTCCAGCAGATTCCTTGTTCATCGCCACGGCTGATCGAGGCAAAGCAAAAAACTTGCCATAGTGAATCAAATTTTGCCCATAATCGATTGAACTAGCAAGAGAAAACCCCTTCCAAATCGCCTAAATTGTTACGTAACCTTGTATGTCTTTATTAAATATCCTGCGTTACCCTGACGCTCGTTTGCACAAAATTGCCAAACCAGTGACAGTTTTTGACACTCGGCTCAAAAAATTGATCGCCGACATGGCCGAGACCATGTACGAAGCGCCGGGTGTCGGCCTGGCTGCCTCGCAAGTCGACGTCCATGAACAGCTGATGGTCATCGACACGTCCGATACCGGCAACGACCTGCGCGTTTTCATTAATCCGCAGATTCTCTGGGCCAGTGAAGAAAAGCAGATTTACGACGAAGGCTGCCTGTCGGTGCCTGGCGTCTACGATGGCGTCGAACGCCCGGCGCGGGTCAAGGTGCGCGCCCTGGATGCCGACGGCAAACCGTTCGAAGTCGACGCCGATGGCTTGCTGGCAGTGTGTATCCAGCATGAGATGGATCATTTGATGGGCAAGGTATTCGTTGAATACCTGTCGCCTTTGAAGCGCAACCGGATCAAGGCCAAGATGCTCAAGGAAGAACGCGAGCAGAAGCGCGACAAGCAATACGCTACCAGATAAGCATCTCCCCCATGTTGCGGGACAAAGTGTGAGAAACGCCTGGCGACTCTTGCACCTTGTCCCGCAATCGTTTTTGGCCTCCTGCTGCTGTACTATCGCCCCATGAAAATCATCTTCGCCGGTACCCCCGAATTCGCCGCCGTGGCGCTCAAAGCCCTGCACGACGCCGGTCATCAGATTCCGCTGGTGCTGACCCAGCCCGATCGCCCGGCCGGCCGCGGCATGCAACTGCATGCATCGCCGGTCAAACAATTTGCATTGGAACATCAGATACCGGTAGCGCAACCGGTCTCGCTGCGGCTGGATGGCAAGTATCCGGAGATAGCCAAAGAGGCGCATGAACTTTTGCGGGCAACGCCACATGACATCATGGTGGTCGCCGCTTACGGCTTGATCCTGCCGCTTAGCGTCTTGAACATTCCACCACTCGGCTGCCTGAACATCCACGGTTCGCTGCTGCCGCGCTGGCGTGGCGCCGCCCCCATCCACAGGGCGATTGAAACCGGCGACAGCGAAACCGGCATCACCATCATGCAAATGGATCAGGGGCTGGATACCGGCGCCATGCTGTTGATCGAAAAAATGGCGATCAGCGCCGACGACACCACCGGCACCTTGCATGACAAGATGGCAAAACTCGGTGGCGACATGATCGTCGAAGCCCTACGCCGTCTGGAGCAGAACGCCCTGCCGGCGACGCCGCAGCCGGAGCAAGGCGTGACCTATGCCGCCAAGATCAGCAAGGAAGAAGCCGCCCTCGATTTCACACTGCCAGCCGATGTGTTGGAGCGCAAGATACGCGCGTTCAATCCGTTCCCCGCCGCCTCCGCCGCGTTCGCCGGAGTCACCTTGAAATTGTGGCAGGCAAAAGTCGTTGCCTCGGATGGCAAGCACGCGCCAGGAACAATCATCAGCGCCGATCCGCAAGATGGCGTGATCGTGGCTTGCGGTAGTGATGCATTGCGTATTACAGAATTGCAGAAACCGGGTGGCAAGCGCCTGCCGGTGGCTGAGTTTCTGAAGGCTTTCCCGATGCAAGGCGGGAAGTTCGACTAAGCGATCAACACGCATTCCAGATTTTGAGCGCCGCGCCAGACCGCATGCGGCGCCAACGTAATCGGATGCTCGACCGTGGCAGCCTCGACACACACGAAGTGACGATAAGAGTCCAGCCTCAGGTCGGGAATTTGCTCGCAGCCGTTTTCCCAAGGATTCCACACTACAGCATCGGCAAACCCGGTCTGGGTTGCAATCGTGCTTTGCTTGCGGCCGCTTAGGGTGATCGGTTTATCGACCGCAAAATAAGCCCGGTCAACCTCCCTGGTGATATGCAGGACTTCTTCATCCGCAATCTTGATCCGTCGGTTGTCGACAGAGTCGCGATAACGATAGCCGTTGAGTCCGTACACAGCGGCATCGGCAATATCTGCATTCAAATAGGTGTGCAAGGCACAGGTGAATGCGAAAGGCAGATCGCCATTGTTCGTCACCGTCAGCTCGGTATTCAACATCTCGCCGGAAAATAGCACGCGCAATTCGAGCGCAAACGCATGTGGAAATACCAGCCTGGTTTTCTCTGAATCGGCCAGGCCGAGGCGAATCAATCCGCTGCCGTCTATCTGGCGCGAAGCCTCAAGCAAGGTCCAGGCGCTGGTGCGTGCAAAACCATGCTTGGGCAACGGTCCTTCGCTGGCGAATTGCGGAAAAATCACCGGGATGCCGCCGCGGATGGCGCTGTCGCTAAGCCATGAATTCAACGGACTCATGAACAAACGCTCGACGCCATCCGGCGTGCGCCAGGAACAGACATGGCCGCCATGCAGCGTCACTCCCACCTGCGTGCCATCGGCGGCAGTTGCAATGATGAAATCGTCGGTCGCTTGCAGATTTTCTGAGTTTGGCAAAATCATGTCTCCTGTGGCTAGATGCATATTATGCTCCAACCTGCTTTATGGCGAACGCCAGAAACTCCGTCATCTCCGCGAACGCGGACACCAAGGTGGGGCACCAAGGTGGAGAATCCAAGTTACTGATTAAAATGGATTCCCGCGTTCGCGGGAATGACGGGGTCGCCTAGACGGGGTCGCCGAGACGCAGGAGGAATTATTCGACTTGACCTTATGCTGACCTGGGAACCGGAACGGCGAGACTGATCCCGTGTTGCGTAAAGCCGAAATTTTCATAGAAACGATGCGCATCCATGCGCTTCAGATTGGACGACAGCGCAATCTTGTAGCATCCAGCCTCGCCGGCAATCCGCACGGCATGATCCAGCATCGCGCTGCCGATGCCTTGGCCACGGCATGCGCGGCTGATGACGACGGCATCCATCACTGCCTGCTGTGTACCTTCATGGGTCAGGCTGCAGAAAGCCAGAAGGCTGAAAGTGCCCACCGCAACGTCGTCGGCATAAACCAGGAACGCTCGGAAATACGGATAGGCTGCCATCCTGGCCATGATCTGGCGGGCGCCGGCGGCGTCCAGCGTGGCGCGCGTCGGCTCGTCGTCCATCTCGGCCAGCAGCGCGATCAGGATCTCGGCGTCGTCAGGGGTAGCCTGGCGCACCGTAACAGTAGCGCGTGGCAAAGAATGATCGGAAGCGGTGGCAGTCATTGGTCTTTACTCCATGTCGGATTGATTCGAGAGGATAAAGACTATACCGAAAATTCCGTCCATAGAAAAATGGCGCAACCGGCTTGCGATAAATCGCAGACGGCGCGCCAATTATTGCTATGTGAGCAGAAACGGATTGCTTGGAAGTATTTACTCAGATGAAGAGCTTACGCAAGCGTGACGACATCAGATCAATCACACTGACTGCAACCACGATCATGAACAGCACCGCACAAGTCTGGGCATATTCGAAGCTGCGGATCACTTCCCACAGAATCACGCCGATGCCACCGGCGCCGACCATGCCGACCACCGTCGCCGAACGGACATTGGCTTCGAAACGATATAGCACGTAAGAAATCCACAAAGGCATCACCTGCGGCAGCACGCCGTAGACAATTTCTTCCAGTGCATTGGCGCCGGTAGCACGTATCCCTTCGACCGGCTGCGGATCGATGGCTTCGACCGCTTCTGAAAACAGCTTGGACAAAGTGCCGGTAGTCGCCACAAACAGCGCCAGCACGCCGGCAAACGGGCCCAGGCCAACCGCCACCACGAACAGCATCGCAAACACCATTTCATTGATCGCGCGTGCCGCATCCATCAAACGGCGCACCGGCTGGTTGACCCAGGCTGGAGCGATATTGGAGGATGCCAGCAAGCCGCATGGCACCGCGCACACCACCGCCAGCGCCGTACCCCAGACCGCGATCTGTATGGTTACCAGCAATTCTTGCAGGTAGGTGCGCCAATCGTGGAAATCAGGCGGGAAGAAACTGGCGGCGTAAGTGCCCATGTTGCCGCCGTCGCGCAACAACTCGAGAGGACGCATGTCGGCGCCCTTCCACGATGCAATCAGGACCGCCAGCAACACGCCCCAGAACAAGGTCCGGCCAATCGATTGCTTGGGCGGCAAAGGGAGCGTGTTTTGCATTTTCAGAGATACAGGACTTGTCATTGCTTAGGATTTGGCCAGGTCGGACAATTTACGGTTGATATCGTCCAGCTTGGCTTTCTTGTCTTCGGTGCTCAGGTTGGCATCCGCTTCCAGCTTGCCTTTTTGCTTGAACAATTCCAGTTGACGGATAGGGTTCAGCTGAGCATCGCTGGACGCTTCAAAACCGCTGTAATTCAGCTTGGCCAGTTGCGCCTTTTCCTGTGCTGCGTTAGGGCCGGTCTTGCCGTAGTTGACGAAGAAATTCTTGACCTTGGCTTTGACATCTGCCGGCAGGTCTTTACGCCATACCAGCGGATCCGCGGCGATCAACGGCGATTTCCAGACTACCCGGACTTCCTTCGCGACTGCCGGCTGACGCTCTTCGATCCGGTCCATGGTGTCCGAGGCGAACACGGCTGCATCGATCTGCTTGTTGGCGACTGCCAGGATATTGGCTTCGTGATTGGAAGTGCGGATCACTTTAAACGCTGTCTTCGAATCAACGTTGTTCTTGGCGAAAATGTAATAGCTAGGAACCAGGAAACCTGAAGTCGAATTTGGATCGCCAATACCGAAGGTTAAGCTCTTGGCATTTTTCAAGATGTCTTCGATACTCTTGTTCGGGCTGTCTTTTTGCACGCCCACCAGGCTATAGTAACCAGCGCTGCCATCAGGATTGAGCACGTGTGCAAACACTTCGCCGCTGGCGCGGTCAACCGCTTCCATCGCCGACTTGTTGCCGAACCAGCCCATCTGTACTTTACCGAAGCGCATGCCTTCGATAATGCCTGCATAGTCGGAGGCGAAGAAGCCATTCACCTTGATACCCGTGCGCTTGCTTAACTCATCCAGCACCGGTTGCCAGTCTTGCTTCAGGTTCTTCGACGATTCGGTCGAAATGATGCCGAAGTTCAGCTCTTTGACGTCGTCGGCGTGAGCCACGGAAGTTGTCGCTGCCAGCATTGCTACTGTCATTGCAGCGCCGGAAAATAATTTTGCAAACATGATTTGAAACTCCTGAGTAATGGGGATGACTGATAGGGATGACTGATAGGTGTGACAATAGGGATGAAGTTCAATTACGGGATGTGCGTTCAGGCCGCGACTGCCAGCGCCGGTACGCTATCGAACGGTGTTGGCACTGCTACTGTCGGCCGGGTCAGGCTATTGGAGCCGCCCAGGATGTCTTCCGCTTCGCTGCCATACAACTCGCGCAGCATCGGTTCCGTCAAGGCGCTGGATGGGCCGTCGTACACCACACGGCCCTTGTGCAAGGCCACAGTGCGCGGGCAGAAGCGCAAGGCCACATCGACCTGATGCAGCGACACGATGACCGTGCTGCCATCACGCTGATTGACATCGGCCAGCGTTTGCATCACGCGCCGTGCCGATTCCGGATCCAGCGATGCGATCGGCTCGTCGGCCAGTACCACACGCGCCTTCTGCACGATGGTGCGGGCGATCGCGGCCCGTTGCTGCTGGCCGCCGGAGAGTGCGGAAGCGCGTTTATAGGCGTGCTCGGAAATGCCAACCCGCGCCAACGCTTCCAGGCCCAGCGCTTTCTCTTCAGCGGTAAACATTTTGAAGCAGCTGCGCCAGAGCGGCATGCGTGACAGGCCGCCAGTCAATACATTGGTCAGAACCGGCAAACGGCCAACCAGGTTGAATTGCTGAAAAACGAAACCGACGTTGGCGCGCACCGCACGGATATTGCGATCGACAATGCCATCTTCCTGCACTGCATGGCCATCGATAGAGATTGTGCCGCCACTGTTATCTGCAGCCATCAATCCGGAAATATGTCGTAAAAGAGTCGATTTTCCAGAACCGGATGCACCGATCAACGCTACCATCTCGCCTTGGGCGAAACGCAGACTGACATTATCCAGGGCGCGGAAACCGCCGCGGAACGTTTTTGACAAACCTTTGATTTCAACCATGATATTTACCGCCATTGCGCTTTTGAATGGCCGAAGTATTGCGGTCAAATATGTCAGGCGTATGAAGTTTCTGTGACCATTCGGTTACAACAAACCAAGGCGGACAGCTTCAGCAAGCGTGTTTAAACCCGTCTTTTACAAGCTATTGCTGGATCTGCAAAGGAACGCGCCGTTGAGCAACGACAGGAAATGACATGAAATCGCCGGATCGGCTGTATTGGAAACGCACCGCCATCACTGGCATGTGGTTGGATTGATGACGCCTGCGCGCGCCTGTGTAGTCTAACGCTGGACGATAATCGGCGTAGCGCCGGAGCGCTGCCGGATGTGTTGCAAGACGCTGTCGGCGTCGACCCGGCTAGTATACGGACCGGCATACAAACGATACAAGCCATTCACCGCGATGCTATCAAGTGAAGTGACCAGCCCCGACAACTCTTGCATCAGGCGAGCGCGGGCGCCGTCGGCATTGGCTTGCTGCGAATATGCCCCGAACTGCAGGTAAAACCCGGCGGCCAGCGAGTTGCCGGCGCCGGTGGCCGCACTTGCGCTTGGCGCTTGCGGCTGTCCTTGTACTTGCGTTTGTGTTTGCAGCTCTGGATTTACCAGCAACGGTTGCGCAGTCAACACCGGCATATCGACCGCTTCGGTAGTCACTGTGGCGGCGGCCGTGTTGTCCTTGGGCGGCTCGGTCTTCGCCGGTACCGGCGACGTCGCTGTCTGCGATGCCGGCGCGTTGCCGCGCTGTTTATTAAGAGCGGCAATATCTGCCGGCAGCAAACGCTCCACCTCCAGCTGACTGCTGCCGCTACCCAGATAACCCAGCTTCAGTGCTGCGGTGTAGGACAGGTCGATGATGCGGCTTGAGTGGAACGGCCCCCGGTCATTAACCCGCACGATCACCTGCGCGCCGGTTTTCAGATTGGTCACCCGGGCATAGGACGGGATCGGCAAGGTTGGATGGGCGGCGGTCATCTTGTACATATCGTACAGTTCGCCGGAAGATGTCTTTTGCTTATGGAATTTCTTGCCGTACCAGCTGCCGATGCCGCGTTGCTTGAACGGCTGGTCGTCTGTCATCGGGGTGTAAGTCTTGCCAAACACGACATACGGCTTGTTGCCTGTGCGCGAGTAGGGTTCAACTACAGGAATCGCATCCGGGGTGTCCAGCAGCCCTTCCGGCGTGGCGTCGCCCGGACCGTCATCCTTGTAGTAGCCGCCGCGCCCGGAACCTGCCGGTGGCAGCGTGGGCACGTTACGGCCGGCGATATTGCCTGCGGAACCTGATTTGACCGGCGCGGACGGTGTGGAAGATGTTGGTGGCGAACTGCCGCAGCCGGCCAGAATCAGCGACAGCAGCAAGGCACTGGAATATGTAACAACGTTGTAGCAGCGGAGTTTGCCGCTTTGTTTGCCTACCATGCATTCTCCTGACGGCGTTTTGGACACAAATAATTGTGTGGATGGACCCTGCTTTTACCGTACAAGTTCAACCATGATCAAGTTTGTATCAATTTGCGATGGCGCTGGATGCTCATCAATATGCCGGCGCCCAGCCCCAGGGTAACCAGCGCGGTGCCGCCATAACTCATGAATGGCAAAGGTACGCCAACTACCGGCAAAATGCCACTGACCATACCCATGTTAACAAATGCATAAGTAAAGAAGATCAATGTGATGGAGCCGGCCAGCAAGCGCGTAAACATGGTGGGTGCGTTGACCGCGATCATCATGCCGCGGCCGATCAGTAACATGTACAGGAACAACAGGACGCCGTTGCCGATCATGCCGAACTCTTCGGAAAATACCGCAAAAATAAAATCGGTGGTGCGTTCGGGGATGAATTCCAGATGCGCTTGTGTGCCTTTCAGCCAGCCCTTGCCAAAAATCCCGCCGGAGCCGACCGCGATGGTTGACTGGATGATATGGAAGCCTTTGCCGAGCGGATCTGAAGTGGGATCGATCAGCATCATCACGCGTTGCCGCTGATAGTCGTGCAGCACCGACCATAGCACCGGCAAACTGGCGCCGGCCGCGACTGCCAGGCCGATCAGGATACGCCACGACAAGCCGGCCAGGAAGATCACATAAAATCCTGCCGCCAACACCAGGGTGCCGGTACCCAGATCCGGTTGCCGGATGATCAAGCCAACCGGCAATGCCAGCAGCAATGCCGCCACCAGATAGTCGCGCCAGGTAATCATGCCTTCGCGCTTCTGGAAATACCAGGCCAGCATCAATGGCATCGCGATTTTCATGATTTCCGAAGGCTGGATCACCATGCCGATATTGATCCAGCGGCGCGAACCCTTTTTTACTATCCCGAATACCGCCACCGCAATCAGCAGCGACACGCCCAGCGCGTAGGCCGGTATTGCAAACCGCATCAGGGTCTGCGGCGGAATATTGGCGGCAATCCACATGATGACGAACGCCACCAGGATATTGCGCAGCTGGTCTTCAACCCTTCCTGGAAAATCGATCCCGGCCGAATACAAGGTGACAAGGCCGACTGACAATATCAAAAACATAATCAGCGACAGGGCGCCGTCAAACACCGCGATATGCGATTTGATGTTTTGCCAGACGGTATGTTTATCGGTCAGGTTCATGGTTCCGGTTACTCGCGATTACCCGGGGTTTCTTCGCCCGGTTTATAGGCGTCTTCAGTGCTCTCGCCAGCCTTGGTCTGATTTTCCCGCGGTATCGGCGCGGTCTCGTCTTCCGTCGACACCGGCGCTGCCGCAGGTGCTGGCGACGCTGCCTTGCCGCTGTCCCCAGGACGTTTGCCCAGCAGGTAGAAATCCAGTGCCTTGCGCGCGATCGGCGCCGCAGCAGCAGCGCCGAAGCCGCCATTTTCGACAATTACGGCAATCGCGATGCGCGGCTTGTCGACAGGTGCGAACGCGGTATACCAGGCATTGTCGGCCAGGCGTGTGTTATTGTGCCGCTTGTCGTATTTCTCGCCTTGTTTGATGCCTAAGACCTGGGCTG
Source organism: Collimonas antrihumi (assembly GCF_018304965.1). Lineage (GTDB taxonomy): Bacteria > Pseudomonadota > Gammaproteobacteria > Burkholderiales > Burkholderiaceae_D > Collimonas > Collimonas antrihumi. The sequence goes on along the minus strand of NZ_JAGQED010000007.1, from coordinate 56,173 downwards.
TTCCGGTCTTGCCGCCCGATTCATAACCGGCGCCGGCAAATATAGCTCTACCGGTACCTTCATGTGTTACGCCTACCATCGCCTTCTTGATGAAATCGATATTTTCCTGCTTCAGCGGAATCCGGTAACTTTCCTTCGGTACGGTTTCCGTACGGGTGCGCGTTGTGCCGTCTTCGATGATCTTTACCAGATGCGGTTTCATCACCACCCCGTCGTTGACCAAGGTTGCTACCGCATGTGCCATCTGCAGCGGCGTAAAGGCATTGAAGCCCTGGCCGATCCCAAGTGAAATCGTATCGCCTCCAACCCACTTCTGCGCTGCCACCCGTTTGTAGTATTTACGCTTCCAGTCAGTCGACGGCAATATTCCGCGCTGCTCGTGCTCCAGATCGATGCCGGTCAACTGGCCGAAACCGAACGGCTTCATGAAATCGTGGATGGTGTCTGGACCCAGGTCGTTGGCCAGCATGTAGTAATAGGTGTCGCACGATTCGACGATCGACTTGTACATGTCTACCCGTCCGTGGCCGCCTACCTTGTCGTCGCGGAACTGGTGCCCGCCCAGCATGAAATAGCCGATATCGTTGATGGCGAAAGAAGTGGTGCGTTTGCCCAGTTCCAGCGCTGCCAGCGCCATGAATGGCTTATAGGTCGAACCGGGCGCATAAGTGCCGCTCATCGGGCGATTGATCAAGGGGTGATCGGGCGAATTATTCAACTCGTCCCAGCTTTGCTGATCGATGCCTTCGACAAACAGATTGGGGTCGAACGACGGCTGCGAGACATACGCCAGCACGTCGCCGGTGGCCGGCTCGATCGCCACCAACGCGCCGCGGCGATCGCCGAACGCTTCCTCTGCCACCTTCTGCAGTTCGATATCGATCGACAGGATCAGGTTATTGCCAGGTATCGCAGAAACATGCGACATGCTGCGCACTGCGCGCCCGCTGGCGGCAATTTCGATTTCTTCGTAGCCTGTAGTGCCGTGCAACTGCTGCTCGTAACTCTTTTCCAGGCCATCTTTGCCGATATAGCTGGTGCCTTTATAGTTGGCGGCATCGTCGCTGTCGTCGATCCGGTCGGCATCCTTCTGGTTGATGCGGCCGATATAACCGATCACATGCGCCGCCACGTCACCCAGCGGATATTGACGGAACAAGCGCGCCTGCACATCGATTCCCGGAAAGCGATAACGCTGCGCGGTGAAGCGCGCCACTTCTTCGTCGCTCAGACGGGTGCGGATCGGCAGGCTGGCAAAACTCTTGGAATCTTCCAGCAACTTCTTGAAGCGACGCCGGTCTTTCGGCGTGATGCTGACTATCTGCGCCAGATCGTCAATCACGCTTTCGAGATCGCCCTTGATTTTGGAACGAGTGATTTCCAGTGTGTAGGCAGAATAATTGCGCGCCAGGATGACACCGTTGCGGTCCATGATCAGGCCGCGGTTCGGCACTACCGGCACCAGCGAAATCCGGTTGTCTTCGGCTTGCGCGGCGTAGGCATCGTGGCGCACCACTTGCAACCAGACAAAGCGCGCGCCCAGCAAGCCGAAACAGATCAGCACAAAAATCACGGCCGCCGAGATCCGCAACCGGAAATTTCGTAGTTCGCGCTCGGTGTTTTTAAATTCGGTCATGGATAAACTAAGGCTAAAGCTGGCGTCGGGGCCGCTATTGGCAACATTGGCAACATCTGCCGCAGGCGATGAAGTTCAAATCGGGCGATTGTCATCGCGGTCGACCGCACGGCGTTGCGGCGCCAGCAACAGCCATACCACTATCGGCCATAATGCTACGCAGACAAAGCTCTCGGAAAAATACAGCCAGCCGGGAAACTTGCCGCTGACCGACATGCGGATGATCAGCTGTATCAACTGCGTCAACAACATCAAGGGCAGCACGTGCAAAGCCTGGACGCCCACCGAGAACCACAGCACACGGCGATGGATCATGATCGCAAAATACGATAACAGCGTATAAGCCAGCGCATTCTGGCCGAGCAAAGTGGCTTCGTGCACGTCCATCAGCAAGCCCATGCAAAAGGCAATGCCGATGCCGATCTTGCGCGGTTGATGAATGCTCCAGAACACCAGCACCAGCGCGACGAAATCCGGTACGCCCGGCCACTGCCCCCACGGCAGCAAGTTGAGCAGGAACGCCAGCAGCAATGTCATCGCAATGAACAATGGATTGGCGGGCAACAGGATGTAGTGAGGACGCATCATCGGACACCGGCTCCCTGCGGATTCCTACGGGCGCCGTCGGGGTTATTGTCTTTCACTGCTTCTTTCGCAGCCTCTCTGGTTTTGTCGCGCGTGCTTTCGGTCAGCCGGCGTTTGCTGAGTATGTCGGCTTTACTGTTCGGGACCACCGCTTCGTCGTCCGGCCGCGCGACCGGGCTCGGGTCGACCAGCAGGATCAGCAACTGGGTGTGTCTGTCGATGCCGGCGATCGGCTCACAAACGATATGGGCAAATGCATCGGCTGATTTGGATTCGACCTGCACTACCTTGGCTACCGACAAGCCGGCCGGATAAACGCCGTCGATACCGGAGGTCACCAGCACATCGCCCTTCTTGATATCGGCATTGGAGGACATGAAGCGCAAATCCAGATAGCCGGACTGGCCGCGGCCGTAGGCTACGCTACGCAAGCCGTTGCGCAGCACCTGCACCGGAATCGCCTGATCCTTGTCGGTCAGCAACGTCACCTCGGAGGTAAACGGGAAGACGCGCGTCACCTGCCCAACGATACCGGCATCGTCGATCACCGGCTGGCCAGTAGCGACACCATGCCGCGCACCGCGGTTCATGATCACTTTGCGAGCGAACTGATCGCGTGCGTCGTACAGGATTTCGCTCATCACGGACTTCACCGGCACACGCTGCTCGGCTCCCAGCAAATTGCGCAGCTGCGCATTTTCCGCGGCCAGCTGTTGTGCCTGTTGCAATTGCTGGGCGCGCTCGCCTTGCTGACTGCGCAACATCTGATTTTCTTTTTCCACTGTCGACAGCGAAGAAAAATAATCGATCACGCTATTGGCGGCGTTACGCGGCATCAAAGCCACCATCTGCAATGGATAGAGCGCGGTGCCGACGGTCTGGCGCAGCAACAGCAAAGCATGTATGCGTGAATCGGCAATCAGCAGCGCCAACGCCAACAGCGTGCATATCACCGCCTTGGCGCGGGCTGAAGCACCTTGCTTGAAGAGGGGTGGTGGACTGTATTCCATCAATAATCGACAGATTCGGATTGGTCAGTGGCTGGCGGTGCAAACACATTCTTGTTCGTGTTCATACCGTAGATATGACAAAGGGTCGTATGCATTTATGCACCGACCCGGTTGCCGCTACCCGACCTCAAGATCAAACTGAAGAGGTTGGGCAAGCGTCGCATCAGCCTGGATTACTCGTAAGAAAAGATCGAACCCAGCTTGTCCATCCGTTCCAGCGCCATGCCGGAGCCGCGCACCACGCAAGTCAGCGGGTCTTCGGCGACGATCACCGGCAAACCGGTTTCTTCCATCAGCAGACGATCCAGGTCGCGCAGCAAGGCGCCGCCGGTCAGCATCATGCCCTTCTCGGCGATGTCGGCGCCCAGTTCCGGCGGCGTCTGTTCCAGCGCGTTCTTGACGGCGGAAACGATGTTGTTGAGCGGGTCGGTCAGGGCTTCCAGGATTTCGTTGCTGGAGATGGTGAACGAGCGCGGAATGCCTTCCGACAGATTGCGTCCCTTGACTTCCATTTCGCGCACTTCCGAACCAGGGAAGGCGGAACCGATTTCCTTCTTGATGGCTTCAGCGGTCTGTTCGCCGATCAGCATGCCGTAGTTGCGGCGGATGTAATTGACGATGGCTTCATCGAATTTATCGCCGCCGACGCGGACCGAACCTTTGTAGACCATGCCGCCCAGCGAGATGATGCCGACTTCGGTAGTGCCGCCGCCGATATCCACCACCATCGAGCCGGTCGCGTCCGACACCGGCAAACCGGCGCCGATTGCTGCCGCCATCGGTTCTTCGATCAGGAACACCTGGGATGCGCCTGCACCCAGCGCGGATTCGCGAATCGCGCGGCGCTCAACCTGGGTCGAACCGCAAGGCACGCAGATGATGATGCGCGGCGAAGGCTTGAACAGCTTGGTGTCGTGCACCATGCGGATGAATTGCTTGAGCATCTGCTCGGTGACGGTAAAGTCGGCAATCACACCGTCTTTCATCGGCCGGATCGCTTCGATATTGCCAGGGACTTTACCCAGCATCTGTTTTGCTTCCTTACCGACGGCTTGAATCGTCTTCTTGCCGTTAGGGCCGCCTTGCTGACGAATCGCAACAACCGAGGGCTCATCCAGGACGATACCTTGATCGCGTACATAAATCAGCGTATTCGCGGTACCCAGGTCAATGGCCAGGTCATTCGAAAAGTAACTGCGTAAAAATCCAAACATGAATTGTTCCAATGCGCAACAATGGTGCGCTCAAACGTTTTTTAGGGGGGTGTCTAGTATCCGGCGCATGGTAAAGATCTATTACCTGCCGCATGGACGCAACATTCTACCTTATAATTTGACTCAAATTAGGGCGTATAGCGCTCAAAATGCTTGCTTTTTACAAAAATCCGAGAAGTCATCGGCAAGCAAAGTGTTTCTTTTTTAACCACAACAGCAGCAGCGCCCTTGTGCGCCATCGAAAATCATGTCATTAGCCCTTTCCGACGTTAAGCGCATTGCCAATTTAGCACGCCTCGAACTCACCGAAGACCAGGCCGCTTCCACGCTCGATAAACTGAACGGTATTTTCTCGCTGGTCGAGCAAATGCGGGCGGTGGATACCACCGGCATCGAGCCGCTGAGCCACCCGATTGCAGCGCTACAGCAGGATTTGTCGCTGCGCTTGCGCGACGATGTGGTAACCGAATCGAATCATCGCGAAGATTATCAAAAAGTAGCACCGGCTACCGAAGACGGTTTGTATCTGGTACCAAAGGTAATCGAATAAATTATTCTGTCTTCAACAGATAGGGTGGGCAAGGTTTTTGCCCACGCGTTGCCAAGACAATTTGCTCCAACAAACAAATCAAGTCAGCAGATTTTAAGAAATTCTCATGCATACCAAAACTCTCAAGCAACTGTCGGTGCTATTGCACGAAAAGAAGATTTCGGCCGAGGAACTGGCGCAACTGTATCTGGCGCGCATCGGACACAGCGATCTGAATGCATTTTTGCATGTCGACCAGGAATTGACGCTGCAACAGGCGCGCGCCGCCGACCAGCGCCTGGCGCAAAACGACAGCACACCGCTGACCGGCGTGCCGATCGCCCACAAGGATATTTTCGTGACGCGCGGATGGCGCGCTACCGCCGGTTCGAAAATGCTGGAAAACTACACCAGCCCGTTCGACGCCACCGTGGTGGAGCATTTCAATAACGCCGGCATGGTGACCTTGGGTAAATTGAATTGCGATGAATTCGCGATGGGTTCGTCGAATGAAAATTCGCATTTCGGTCCGGTCAAGAATCCTTGGGATAAAACCGCAATTCCGGGCGGTTCGTCTGGCGGTTCAGCTGCCGCTGTAGCCGCACGCCTGACGCCAGCCGCCACCGCCACCGACACCGGCGGCTCCATCCGTCAACCGGCTTCCTTGTGCGGCGTCACCGGCATCAAACCGACTTACGGCAGCGTTTCGCGCTACGGCATGATCGCCTTCGCTTCCTCGCTGGACCAGGCCGGCCCGATCGCGCAAACCGCAGAAGATTGCGCGCTGCTGTTGAACGCCATGACCGGTTTCGACCCGCGCGATTCGACCAGCCTGGAACGCAAGAAAGAAGATTTCAGCGCTAGCCTGAACCAGGACCTGAAGGGTCTGCGCATCGGCATTCCGCGCGAATATTTCAGTAGTGGCCTGTCAGCCGATGTCGAACAAGCCGTGCGCGCAGCGCTGCAGGAATATGAAAAACTGGGCGCTACGCTGGTCGATATTTCGCTGCCGAAAACCGAGCTGTCAATTCCGGTCTATTACGTGATTGCGCCCGCCGAAGCATCGTCCAACCTGAGCCGTTTCGACGGTGTCCGTTACGGCCATCGCGCCGCCGATTACAAAGACCTGGCCGACATGTACAAGAAGTCGCGCGCGGAAGGATTCGGCGAAGAAGTGAAGCGCCGGATTCTGGTCGGCGCGTATGTGTTGTCGCACGGTTATTACGATGCCTACTATTTGCAGGCGCAAAAAATCCGGCGCCTGATTGCCCAGGATTTCCAGAATGCGCTGACCGGTCCGAACCGCCAATGCGACGTCATCATGGGGCCGGTATCGCCGACCGTGGCGTGGGATCTTGGCGCCAAGGCGGATGATCCGGTCGCCAACTACCTGGCGGATATCTACACGCTGTCGACCAGCCTGGCTGGCTTGCCGGGCATGTCGATACCTTGCGGTTTCGGCCAGGGCGAGAAGAACGCAAAGCGTCCGGTCGGACTGCAAATCATCGGTAATTATTACGACGAAGCCAAGCTACTCAACGTCGCGCATCAGTATCAGCGCGTGACTGACTGGCATTTGCGTAGCCCTGATTAAAAAGTGACCGCCATGCCATCGATCTTGCGCCTTTTCTCTGCTCGTTGCTCCAAGTTGACGCTGCCGGTCTTACTGGCCTTGAGCGCTGCATTGATGGCGCCGGCAGTCCAGGCACAGCAATTGCAGACCAAATTCGGCTGCTCGCTGACGCGCGACGAAGACGGTGAGAAAGTAATTTATGGCGATACCGGCGAATTCAAGCTGGATGGCGACAAGATCGAGGCGCTGCGCTGGGAATCGGCGCAGTACCGGCCAACCCACGGTTTCGAATGCAGCATCGATACCGGCGACGGACTGCAAGCCGAACTTCAGGAAGACGGACGGACAGACAACTGGCGTATCACCTTGAAAGATCCAGTCGCGGCACGTCATCAACGCGGCTACGACTCTTTCAATCACGGGATGAATTGCAGCATCCGTTTGCGGCGCGATGGGGACAAGTTACATGTGATACCCAGCTGTCCCGCGCTATGCGGATCAAGAGTAAACTTTACTGAGCTGTCGGTGGATTTGAAAACCGGCGACTGCAGTTATCCAGGCTAATTGAGGGAAAGAGTTTAAGAGGCGCCGCCGTGCGCCGAATTACTCTGTCCCCAACAAATCAGAAATAAGGAAATTATTATGCAGTGGGAAGTCGTGATCGGTCTGGAAACGCATACGCAACTCTCGACCAACTCAAAAATTTTCAGCGGCTCGTCGACCCAGTTTGGCGCGGCCCCCAACACCCAGGCCAGCCCGGTCGACCTGGCGCTGCCGGGCGTGCTGCCGGTGCTGAACCGTGGCGCAGTCGAGCGCGCAATCCAGTTCGGCCTGGCGGTGAATGCAACGATTGCGCCGCAGTCGATTTTTGCGCGCAAGAATTATTTCTATCCCGACCTGCCGAAAGGCTATCAGATCAGCCAGTTTGAAATCCCGGTGGTACAAGGTGGCAAGGTCTCCTTCTTCCTGGAAAAAGACGGCAAGAGCGAACTCAGGACTGTGCAACTGACGCGCGCCCATCTGGAAGAAGACGCCGGCAAATCGCTGCACGAAGATTATCAAGGCATGACCGGCATCGATCTCAACCGCGCCGGCACGCCACTGTTGGAAATCGTCACCGAACCGGATATGCGCAGCGCGGCCGAAGCCGTCGCCTACGCCAAAGCCTTGCACTCTCTCGTGATGTGGCTGGGAATTTGCGACGGCAACATGCAAGAAGGCTCTTTCCGTTGCGACGCCAACGTTTCGGTGCGGCCGGTCGGGCAAGCCGCTTACGGCACCCGCACCGAAATCAAGAACCTCAATTCATTCAATTTCATGGAAGAGGCGATTAACTATGAAATACGCCGCCAGGTTGAATTGATCGAAGACGGCGGCACTGTCGTGCAGGAAACCCGCCTGTACGACCCGGACAAGAAAGAAACCCGCTCGATGCGCAGCAAGGAAGATTCGCAAGATTATCGCTACTTCCCCGATCCTGACCTGCCGCCGCTAGCGATCAGCGCAGAATGGGTTGAACGCGTCAGGGCCACCATGCCGGAATTGCCAGAGGCGATGCGCGAACGTTTCGTGCACGATTTCAGTTTGTCGGCATATGACGCTGCAGCGATGACGCAATCGAAGGCGATGGCGGGCTATTTTGAAGCTGTCACCACCAGTGGCGCGCAAGCCAAACCTGCGGTTAACTGGCTGATGGGCGATATGTCTTCCGCGTTGAATCGCGAAAATGTCGACATTTCCGAGGCGCCAGTCAGCCCGAAACAATTAGCGGTATTACTGCAACGAATTGAGGATGGCACAATTTCCAACAAGATCGCCAAGGAAGTCTTCGGCGCCATGTGGGAAGCCGGATCCGCGCAGGAAAACCTGGCCGACGAGATTATCGAAAGCAAGGGCTTGAAGCAGATTTCCGATAGCGGCGCACTGGAAAAGATCATCGATGAAGTACTGGCGGCAAACGCCAAGTCGGTCGATGAATTCCGCGCCGGCAAGGAGAAGGCCTTTAATTCCCTGATCGGGCAAGCCATGAAAGCCACCAAGGGCAAAGCCAATCCGGCGCAATTAACTGAACTGCTGAAGCAGAAACTGACTGTTTAAAATGCATGCGGCCGGCGCTTACGCCGGCCGTACTGTAATTGTCATTGCCACCACCTGACAAATTCTTAACGCGCTGCCTGGGTCTCAGGCATGGCGCTCACCAATTCCCGATAGTGCTTCACCGTCTCGTCGAACTTGCCGTTGATGCGTCCCAGCTCGGCTTGATGGTCCACCATGTTTTTCTGGTTGTAGGCCATGTCGCGATTGGCTTCATCTATCTTGTTGCGCAGCGAAGCCGGCAAAGTTTTCCTGTGCTTGTAAAACTCGGCCTCCGTGTAGGCGGCTTTTAATTGATACTTCGCATCGTCGATGCCGACCTGGTCGCGCTTGATCAAATCCTGCGACAGCGACAGATAATAACGGCGCGAAGACTCGATATCGGCTTCGCTACGATAACGAGACAGCAACGCGCGATCTTGCTGACGCTGCTGTTCTTCCGCTGCCGTCTCGGCCCGGCGCTTTTCTTCCAACGCTTGCTGCTGATGCTTTTGCTCGGCGGTCAGCGGTGCCGGGATTTCCCGTTTTATCACTCCCGCCTTGCTCAACTCCACGATTTTGCGATCAGCACATTCCGGCATCGGATGGTCGGCGGTGACCGTATGCCCGGCAGCATCCTTGCAGGTATAAATCTGGCCGTACGCGAACAGCGGCAGCAAGCCTGCCGCGCTGAAAAACAAACCCCGTTTCAGAGTAAGAGCAATATGATTCATTCGGTCATCCACGTGTCGACACTTTGCTTGTTGCCATCCAGCATTCTGGCGATCTGGCTATCATTTGGCTATGCCGCGTGTCGGAGCCATCAGGCTCCTGGTGCAATCACGCTACGCCATAGCGCTCCCGGTAAGCCGCCACTGCGGCTTGATAACGGTTCAGTTCGGCATCTGCGCCAGCGCCGGAAATATATTCCAGCAAGTCGTTCAGATTACCGATCGAAATCACCGGCATGCCGTACGCTTGCGTCACTTCTTCCACTGCCGAATTAGCCGACAGTGCATCATCCTTGCCGGACCGCTCCATCCGGTCCAGCGCAATCACCACCGCACAAGGCGTGGCGCCGGCGGCGCGTATCATCTCGACCGACTCGCGCACCGAGGTTCCGGCTGAAATCACGTCGTCAATGATCAGTACCCGCCCCTTCAACGGGCCGCCGACGATGTTGCCGCCCTCGCCGTGATCCTTGGCTTCCTTGCGGTTGTAGGCAAATTGCACATTGCGCCCTTGCGCCGCCAACGCCACCGCCGTCGCCGATGCCAGCGTGATGCCTTTGTAGGCTGGCCCGAACAACATGTCAAATTGCAAACCCGAGTCGATCAAGGTGCGTGCATAAAATTGCGCCAGCTGGCCCAGCGCGGCACCCTCGTTAAACATGCCCGCATTGAAAAAATACGGCGAGGTACGCCCGGCCTTGGTTACGAATTCGCCGAATTTCAGCACTCCGGCCTTCACCGCAAATTCAATAAATTGTTGACGTAAATTGTTCAAAATGCACTCCAGACGGTTGAGGCTGACAAATTTTGTCGCTTTTTGCTGTGCAATAGCGACACCAGACCGCCATTTTAAATGGAGTTCATCCCTTCCACAGCAGTAACTGCAAACACCATGCCTGGCCGCGACCGGATTGTTAACGGCCACCTTGACGGCCACCGTCGATGCCCGTCGCACACGACTACCGCCCTTCGGTTATCCTTAGCGCTTGACTGGGCATCCCCTTATACCTTTTTTATCGATCAAACATGCCAAGAATCATTTCCGCCAATCTCAACGGTATCCGCTCAGCTGCCAGAAAAGGCTTCTTTGAATGGATGGCCAAACAATCTGCCGATTTCGTCTGCGTCCAGGAGCTGAAGGCGCAAGCCACCGACATGACGCCGGAATTCCTGGCGCCGGAGGGTTACGTCGGACACTTCCATTACGCTGAGAAAAAGGGCTATTCCGGCGTCGGTCTTTACAGCAAGCGCAAGCCGAACGCGGTAAGGATCGGTTTCGGCAATCCTGAATTCGACGCCGAAGGGCGTTATGTCGAATGCGATTTTGGCGATCTGACCGTGATTTCGCTGTACTGCCCGTCCGGATCTTCCAGCGAAGAACGGCAAATTGCCAAATTCCGCTTCATGGAAGCATTCCTGCCGCACCTGCAACAACTCAAGGAAAGCGGCCGCGAAGTTGTCATTTGCGGTGACTGGAATATCGCGCATCAGGAACGCGACCTGAAAAACTGGAAGGGCAACAAGAAGAATTCAGGCTTCCTGCCGGAAGAACGCGCCTGGCTCACCCATCTGTTTGAACAAGTCGGCCTGGTCGACGCCTTCCGCGTGGTCGACCAGCGCGATGAGCAATACACCTGGTGGAGCAATCGTGGCCAGGCCTGGGCCAAGAACGTCGGTTGGCGCATCGATTATCACATCACGACCCCTGGCATCGCGGCCAATGCGCATTCTGTGGCAATTTACAAGGACGAGCGCTTCTCGGACCACGCACCGCTGACGATCGACTACAGCTGAGCCTAAGGGCAAGTACTACAGCGACACCGGCTGGCCGTCGACAAAGACGATCAGCTCGCCCTCGTTAAACCTGGTCCACACCTCATTGGTGGTCAGCGGTTCGGTGACAATTACCGCCACCCGGTCCTGCGGTGTCGTCACCTGCGAGAAATCGACGCTGACATCTTCATCCGACAGATGGGCCTCGGCAAACGGAAACTGGCGCACGATGTAATACAGATTGGTAGAGCAATGCGTGTACAGGGCCGAGCCATCCGACAACATCATGTTGAAGGTACCGTGGGCGGCAATCTGCTGTGTCAGTTCGCGCAAGGCAAGCGTCAGCTCGGCCCGCGGCGGTGGCGTGTCGCCGAAGCGCTGCCGTAGCTGCTGCAACAAATAGCAAAACGCCAGTTCGCTGTCGGTATTGCCTACCGGCCGGTACGGCCCGTTCAGGAGCGGTGCAAATTCCTTGAGATCGCCGTTGTGGGCGAACACCCAGTAGCGGCCCCATAATTCGCGCACAAACGGATGGCAATTCTGCAACGCCACCTGCCCTTGCGTGGCTTTGCGGATATGCGCGATGACGTTTTTCGATTTGATCGGGCAGCGCCGGATCAGCTCCGCCACCGGCGATGCAATCGCCGCCTGGTAATCGACAAAATGCCGCACCCCGCTACCTTCGAAGAAGGCGATACCCCAACCGTCGCTATGATGACCGGTCTGGCCGCCGCGCGTGGCAAAACCGGTAAAACTGAACACAATGTCGGTCGGCACATTGCAGTTCATTCCAAGTAACTGACACATATTCCTGAACCAAGTGAAATAGATAAAAACTGCATGCAAATTGCAGCTTAAATTGCAACTTGATAACGGTATCACGCAGCAGCGCTAATCAAAAGTTAAATATAACGGTTAAGCCGCCGCATATCACCTCGGCGCTATACCTTGTATAGCGCCGCTCAAATGGCCCGGAGCCGCTTTGCCAGCAATATGTGAGAACAAATGCGTGCCGGCATCAGATTCGGCGCCTTATAAAGAGGAAGAGACAATGTCGCTGGCCCCCCATACGTCCTGTGAGGACGCACCTCCCGTTATTAGCAAACTGGAATGTCATAAACATCACAAGCCGCCCATGCGCTGGTGGCTCTTGCTGCTGCCATTGGCGCTGCTGCTGGCAAGCGTGAGCGCTATCACCAGCGCCGCCGACCTGCCCAAGATCATCTACGTGCGGCCGGTGCCGAACAACGACGATGTACTGCTGCAACAAGGCACTAGCGGCGTCAATAACGCTGCCAAAATATACCGGATGCAAGCCAGCACCCTGGAAAGCGTGGCGACCCGCGCCGGCCGCCAGCAGCAACTGGACAATGCGGTCAAGCAAGGCGCCAAGATTGTGGTGCTGATAGGTATTGAATTCAAGGAAATCCTGGAGAACACAGCGCGCCAGGCGCCGCAAACCCGCTTTTTGATTCTGGAACACTGCATCCCCAACGCCGCTCCCAACATCACTTGCATCACTTTCCGCGAAAACGAAGCCAGTTATCTGGCCGGCATGCAGGCTGCACTAGCTTCGAGCGCCGGCAAGATCGGCATGATCGGCGCCGTTAACACCCCTTTGCGCCTGAAAAACAGCGAGGCTTTCGTGGCCGGCGCACGCGCGGCCAAACCCGGTATCTCGATCCATGAAGCGATGTGGGTGGAAGGTGCCCAACCTTACAACGATCCGTCGCGTGCAGAGATGCTGACCAAAACCATGCTCGGCGATGGCGTCGACGTCATCTGGGCCGCAGCCGCCGGCAGCAATTCCGGCGTATTCAAGGCATTGACGCCGCTGTCGCGCGCCAAGGCGATCGGCAGCGGTGTCAACCAATGCATACAAGCTGCGGGACGCGTGCTCGACAATGTTGAAGTGCATGCCGATACGGCAATCGTGATGGCAGTAGGTTTGTTGGTCAACAGTTCAACTGCGGGCTCGACCGAGCCACGTTTTGATTTCGGCTTGAAAGAAGGAGCCGTGTCCTTGACCGCACTGGGTCTGGATGCGGCTTATTCGGAGTGCGAGATCCTGCGCCAGCGGCCGGTAGTGTTAAAACTGCGCGAAGCTAACAAGGCCATTGTCAGCGGCGCGCTCAAATTGGATTAAATACCGCGATTCTGATAGCGTTGTGGTTTTATTCAGGGTGGAGCGGCATGGATCAACTGGCAGCGATGCGCGCATTCCGGCGCGTAGTCGAGACCGGCAGCTTCACCGCTGCCGCCGCAGAACTCAACCAGTCGCACACCATCGTCTCGCGCCAGGTGCGCCAGCTGGAACTGGAACTGGGTGCGCAACTGCTGAATCGCACCACACGCCGCTTTGCGCTGACCGAAGCGGGCCAGGAATATTACGAACGCAGCCGTCAGATAATCGATCAGATAGATGACGCCGCCCAGGCCGTGTCGGCGCATCAGGCGCGCCCTTCCGGCATGTTGCGGATTAACGCGCCGATGGCGTTCGGCACGCTGGAGCTGGCGCAATGGCTGCCGCAATTCATCCTGGCCAATCCGCAACTCAGTGTGGACCTGGTCTGCAACGACCGCCTGGTCGATGTGATCGAGGAAGGCTTCGACGTCGCACTACGCCTGACCCGCGCTCTGCCCGACTCGACCCTGGTTGCCAAACGACTGGCGCGCTGCGAGATACTGTTGGCGGCATCACCGGCATATCTGCAACGGCACGACGCACCGCAGCAGCCGAGCGATCTGACGCAGCACAATTGCCTGACTTATACGCTGGCGCAAAAATCCAATGAATTCCAGTTCTACGCCGCCGATGGCAGCGAGCACACGGTGAACGTGCGCGGCAATCTGCAAGCCAACACCGGCATCGCTTTACGCTCGGCGGCATTGGCTGGCCTGGGCATCGCCGCTACCAGCTCTTTCATCGTGCATGAGGATTTGCGGCGCGGCGATCTGCTGCAAATCTTGCCCGGTTACACGATGAAACCGCGTGATCTATATGCGATTTATCCGCAAAACCGGCACCTGTCGCCGAAAGTCAGGGCGTTTGTCGACTTTGCGACTGCCTGGTACAGCACGCCGCGCTGGGATTGACGACTCGCACTCGCTTTATAAGTGCAGGTGGAAATGGCCGCCGCCGAACAAACCAATCAAACCGATCGCGATCAGATAGAAAGCGACGATATAGTTCAAGAGTTTGGGCATGACCAGGATCAAAACGCCGGCAAGCAGGGAAACCACCGGTACAAGCGAAAGATGAAGATTCATAGGCAAATTTTTTTATGGTGGAGAATGGCACACGCGGCCTGCTTCACGCTGGCAGTTGCTGCCGCGCTCAGGTCGAGGATTTTACAAGATCGCAGCCATCATACGATGATTTATCAGCCGCAATTTAGAGGGTTACAGAATGTCACTTGTGCCGGACGAATTCACCGTTCGCATTGAACCAAAGGGATCGACGTTTGTTACGTCCGGCGCCGTCCCTTTGCTTGAGGCTGCGCGGCACGCAGCCGTCAATTTGCCGAATTCGTGCAGAAACGGCACATGCCGCACCTGCATGTGCCGTCTGCTGAGTGGGCAAATACGCTATCAGATTGAGTGGCCAGGCCTGAGCAGCGATGAAAAGAAGGACGGCTACATACTGCCCTGCATCGCCTATCCGCAATCCGACCTGGTGATCGAAGAACCTCGGGCCAGCCTAATCCCCGCCGCAGATTAACGCGTGGCTTGCAGGCGCGCCGCCACCGCCCGATGCGTTTGCGTCAGTCCGCCGTAACCATAAGCTGCGCCACGCACATCGTGGACATGGACATAACTTTCATGATGCAAATCACCCAGCAATGCGCCGATTTCCTTGTACACGGCATCGATATAAGCCGCCTTTTCGTCAGCGGTATTGGTCTCATCGGTGATCCGGATATCGAGGAAGAAACTGGTTTTTTTCTGCTCCGACAGGGACGGGCCGCCGACAAACCAGTGCGCCGGATCGACATGCGAAATCGCAATCGACGTCAGTTCCGGTTTCTTGTGCAGGATCGCCGCGGTCAGGCGCGACAAAGTGCTGGCGACCTTGGCGGAAACGGTAGTGTCGGGTGTGGTGGACAGCAGTACGGTAAGGATAGGCATGATGCGAACTCCATGTTAAGTTGATTAATCAGGAACACAAACCTCAATTCACCAGTTCGAGAATCGCGCTGGTAGTACGGATTTCTGCGACTGCATCGGATAATCCAGTCAATACCGCCCGATGCAGATCTTTGTGATTGATCACGCTGCCATCCCAGGTTTCAATATCGCGGGTGGCGCTGGCATCGCTGGCGACGACGACTTTATAGCCGTTGGCGGCACCGTCGAAGGCCGAAGCCGCGACGCAATTGTTGGTCATCAAACCGCTGATGATCAGTGTCTTGATGTCTTTGGCCAGCAATTGCTGTTGCAAATCGGTGCCGGCAAAAGAGCTCGCGAAAAGCTTGCGGATGGTCGAATGGTGCGGAGCGCGCTGCACTTCCGGATGGATTTCAGCCATCACGGTGTCTTGCGTGAACAGCGGCCGCGCAGCCGGACTCCATTGCTGAATATGAAACACCGGCATGCCTTGCCGATCGGCCAGCGAAATCAGGCGATTGGCGTTACGCAGCACTAGCATGCCATCGGGAATCGGCAATTGGCCGTCAAAATATTCGTTTTGGATATCAATCACCAACAAGGCAGTCGACTTTGGATCGAGACTGGTGCTGGCGGTAGCGCCGACGATGGTGCGAATGGTTGGATTGCCGTTCAGTTTGCTAGCCGAGGTGGTCATGTGAGGCTCCTTGTTGTGATCTGGTGGAGTACACAGGTTAAGCCCGCAGCCAAGTGGAGAACAGCAGGCTGGCGGCACATTATTTGTGCTGGATTAGCACAAATAACGGTTTAGGCGATTAGTCCGCCAATGGCAACGGGCTGGATGGCTTGATCTCTTCCAGGCACACCATCGACCGCACACCGGCCACTCCCGGCACCTGCATCAAACGATCGGTCAGGAACGCCGATAGCGACTTCAGGTCGCTAGCCGCCACCTTCAGCAAATAATCGAAATCCCCGGAAATCGTATAGCACTCCAGGATTTCCGGAAACAGGCGGATCGCTTTTTCCAGCTTGCGCACCTGTTTGAACTGCTCACGCGCAATGTTCAGGTTAACGAAGGCAACCACGCCAAGCCCAATGGCAGCCGGTTCCACTTGCGCCGCATAGCCGCGGATGATGCCGTCTTTCTCCAGCCGCTGCACCCGCCGATAGCACTGCGGCGGCGACAAATTGACTTGCTCGGACAGCTCCACATTCGAAGCACGCCCGTTAGCTTGCAAGGTCCGCAGCAAAATACGGTCGTAACGATCCAATTTTTCCATCGCATTCCCCTTCTATGCACGATTCGTGCAGATTACATCTAATTGATGATCAATTATGCACAAATATTTCCAGTGCTTGTGATTATCATGTAGCCAGATGCAGCAACATCGCATTAAACCTTGCGTTAAACCTATAACTACAGAAATTTGCAGCCACCTCTAAGCGTCTCAGCCAGCTTCCGGCAACGGACAAAATGCCATCGGCACATCGATCGTAGCCTCGGCCAGGTTCTTAGAAGTGGCCTCACCTGGAGCAAACCATGAAGAACCATGCAATAACTCTCGAAGACCGCTATTGCGCGCACAACTATTCACCACTGCCAGTAGTGCTCAGCAGCGGCAAAGGAATCTGGTTGTGGGATCAGGACGGCAAACGTTACATGGATATGATGTCGGCCTATTCCGCGGTCAGTTTCGGCCATGGCCACCCTGCTCTTGTGGCGGCACTGAGCAAGCAGGCCGGCCAGTTGGCAGTCGTTTCCAGGGCGTTTTATAGCGACCAGCTGGGACCTTTCCTGCAACTGCTCTGCGAAATGACCGGTATGCCGAAGGCGCTGCCGATGAACAGCGGCGCGGAAGCGGTGGAAACGGCCATCAAGGCGGCCCGCAAATGGGGCCACAAAGTAAAAGGCATTGCCGACCAGACCGCCGAAATCATCGTTTGCCGCGGTAATTTCGCCGGCCGCACCACCACCATCGTCGGCTTCTCGTCGGAAGCGCAGTATCGCGACGGCTTCGGACCGTTTTCCGGCGGCTTCGTCAGTGTACCGTTTGGCGACGCCGCCGCACTGGAAGCGGCCATTACCCCGCGCACCACAGCTTTCCTGGTGGAACCGATCCAGGGCGAAGCCGGCATCATCGTGCCGCCCGAAGGCTATCTGGCAAAGTGCCGCGAAATCTGCGACCGCCATAACGTGTTGCTGATTTGCGACGAAGTGCAAACCGGCCTCGGCCGCACCGGCCGCTTGCTGGCCAGCGATCACGACGGCATCAAGCCGGACGGTTTGATTCTGGGCAAAGCACTCGGCGGCGGCTTGCTGCCGGTATCGGCGTTTTTGGCCCGGGAAGATCTGATGGCGGTATTTACGCCTGGCGATCACGGCAGCACCTTCGGCGGCAACCCGTTGTCGGCCGCAGTCGGCCACGCTGCATTGCGCCTGTTGCGTGACGAAAAGCTGGCAGATAACGCGCAACGCATGGGTGAGCGCTTACTGACGGGTTTGCGCGCAATACAACACCCGGCAATCCGTCAGATTCGCGGCAAAGGCTTGCTGATCGGCATGGACCTCGATCCGAGCTTTATTTCTGCACGCGAATTTTGCGAGCGCCTGATGCTGCAAGGAATTTTGTCGAAAGATACACATGACACGGTAGTGCGCTTTGCGCCGCCTCTGATCATTACTGCCAATGATATCGACGCCGCACTGGAAGCTATCAGGCATACATTTTCATCGTTATCTTCACCACCCGCCCACCTGACCGAAAGGAGCTACGCATGACCAACCACCTGCTGGACCATACCGCGGAGGACACATTCCTGATGTGCGCTCCAGACCATTTTGAAGTTTCTTACGTCATTAATCCGTGGATGGCAGGCAATATTGCGCATGGCAACCGTAACGTCGCCATGCAACAGTGGCTGGCGCTGGTGGAGGCGATCGGACAAGTAGCAAACATCAAGATGATGCCGGCCATGCCGGGCGTCCCTGATCTGGTGTTTACTGCCAATGCCGGCGTGGTGTTGGGTAACAAGGTGGTGCTCTCGCGTTTCCGCCATGTCGAAAGGCAGGCCGAGGAAGTCTATTTCGACGCCGCGTTTACCGCCCATGGTTTCGAGGTGCTGACCTTGCCGCCGGAATTGCCTTTCGAAGGCGCCGGCGATGCCTTGATGGATCGCAGCGAAAACCTGCTGTGGTTCGGCCACGGCCATCGTTCGGATATCGCCTGCGCCACGCGCCTGTCGGAATTGCTGGACATCGAAGTGCAGCCGCTGAAACTGGTCGATGCGCGCTTCTATCATCTGGATACCTGCTTCTGCCCTCTGGCCGGCGGCTACGTGATGTATTTCCCGGAAGCGTTCGATGCGGCTTCGCAGGCCGAGATCACGGCCCGTGTTCCGGCTGACAAACGGATCATCGTCAGCAGCGAAGATGCCCTGCATTTTGCTTGCAATACCGTCAACTCCGGTCGTCATATCTTCCTGAACCAGGCATCCGATGCCCTGGTCGCGCAGTTGCAGACGCACGGATTTGTTGTACATCAGACAGCACTGACCGAATTCCTCAAGGCTGGCGGCGCAGCAAAATGCCTGACCCTGAAGCTGAATGAACCACATCAGGGCGCTACGCGGGTAGCCCGCCAGGAAGCTGCGTAATCAGCTTAGGGGCATACGCAAGCCATTGATTTAACGTATAATTTCTGGCATTGCCTTTGCAAACAACCCGGCGCTATCGGCGACCGGGTTTTTTGCGTTCTTACTGACCAGAGTACGCTAATGACGCCTTCCGCATCCGCACCAACCTCGACCGCCGCTTCGACTACTGCTTTGACAACCGAAGCCCGCCTGCGCCAGCTGCTGGCGCAACGCATCCTGATCCTGGATGGCGCGATGGGCACCATGATCCAGCAATACAAGCTGACGGAAGAAGATTATCGCGGCGGACCCAACGGTCGTTTCATCGACTTCACCGGCCCCGGCCGGGAGTTGTTCGTCAAAGGTAATAACGAGCTGCTGTCGCTGACCCAGCCGCATATCATCAGTGCCATCCACGAAGAATATCTGGCGGCCGGCGCCGATCTGATCGAAAGCAATACCTTCGGCGCCACCACTGTGGCCCAGGACGATTACCATATGGCGCATCTGGCCTATGAAATGAACGTCGCCTCGGCGCGGCTGGCGCGTGCCGCCTGCGACAAATATTCAACACCGGACAAGCCACGCTTCGTCGCCGGCGCACTCGGACCGACACCTAAAACGGCGTCGATCTCACCGGATGTGAATGATCCGGCGGCACGCAATGTCACCTTCGACCAGCTGGTCGCGTCGTATCTGGAACAGACCCGCGGCCTGGTAGAAGGCGGCGCCGACGTGCTGCTGGTCGAAACCATTTTCGATACCTTGAATTGCAAGGCGGCGCTGTTCGCCATCGATACCTTCTTTGAAGAGTCCAAGGGTAACGGAAAAGCGCGCCTGCCGATCATGATTTCCGGCACCGTGACCGACGCCTCGGGACGTATCCTGTCGGGACAAACCGTACCGGCATTCTGGAACTCGATCCGCCACGCCAAACCGCTGACGGTTGGCCTCAACTGCGCATTGGGTGCGGCATTGATGCGGCCCTACGCCGAAGAATTGTCGAAAATCGCCGATACCTTCGTCTGTATTTATCCTAACGCCGGGCTGCCCAATCCAATGAGCGACACCGGTTTCGATGAAACCCCGGACGTCACATCGTCGCTGCTCAAGGATTTCGCCGAGAGTGGTTTCGTCAACATCGCCGGCGGTTGCTGCGGCACCACGCCGCCGCATATCAAGGCGATTGCCGACACCGTCGCCAACATTGCGCCACGCACCGTTCCCGAGACCACGCACGAGATGCGGCTGTCGGGGTTGGAGCCGTTCACCATCGATGACGACTCGCTGTTCGTCAACGTCGGCGAGCGTACCAACGTCACCGGCTCCAAGGCTTTCGCGCGGCTGATCCTCAACGAGCAATACGACGAAGCGTTGGCGGTAGCGCGCCAGCAGGTTGAAAACGGCGCGCAAGTCATCGATATCAACATGGATGAAGCGATGCTGGATTCGGTGGCGGCGATGCAGCGCTTCCTCAACCTGATCGCTTCCGAACCCGATATCGCGCGGGTGCCGATCATGATCGACTCGTCCAAATGGTCGGTGATCGAAGCGGGCTTGAAGTGCGTGCAAGGCAAAGCCGTCGTCAACTCGATTTCGATGAAAGAAGGCGAACCGGAATTCCTGCGCCAGGCCAAATTATGCCGCCGCTACGGCGCGGCCGTGATCGTCATGGCCTTCGATGAAAAAGGCCAGGCCGATACCTACGAACGCAAGATCGAAATTTGCGAGCGCGCCTACCGGTTGCTGGTCGATCAGATCGGCTTCCCGCCGGAAGACATCATTTTCGATCCGAACATTTTCGCGATTGCGACTGGTATCGAAGAGCACAACAATTACGCAGTCGATTTCATCAATGCCACCCGCTGGATTCGCGAGAACCTGCCTTACGCCAAGATCAGCGGCGGCGTCTCCAACGTCAGTTTCAGCTTCCGCGGCAATGATCCGGCGCGTGAGGCAATCCATACCGTGTTCCTGTATCACGCGATCAAAGCCGGCATGACAATGGGCATCGTCAACGCCGGCATGATGGGCGTGTACGACAATCTGTCTGCCGAACTGCGCGAGCGAGTCGAGGACGTGGTGCTGAACCGCCGCGAAGATGCCACCGAACGCATGATCGAAATCGCCTCGACCTTGAAGGCTGGCGACAAGAAAGAAGAAGCAACGCTGGAATGGCGTAGCGGCACCGTGCAGCAACGGCTGGCACACGCGCTGGTGCAAGGTATCACGCAATGGATAGTGGAAGATACTGAGGAAGCCCGCCAGGAATTGCTAGGCAACGGCGGCCGTCCGATCCATGTGATCGAAGGCCCGCTGATGGATGGCATGAACATCGTCGGCGACCTGTTCGGCCAGGGCAAGATGTTCTTGCCGCAGGTGGTCAAATCGGCGCGCGTGATGAAGCAGGCGGTGGCCCACCTGATTCCCTACATCGAAGAAGAAAAGCGCCTGCACGAAGAGCTGACCGGCATTGCCGCCAAACCCAAGGGCAAGATCGTGATCGCCACGGTCAAGGGCGACGTGCATGACATCGGCAAGAACATCGTATCGGTGGTCTTGCAGTGCAATAATTTCGAAGTGGTCAACATGGGCGTGATGGTGCCGTGCTCGGAAATCCTGGCGATGGCGAAAGCGGAGAATGCCGACATCATCGGCCTGAGCGGCTTGATTACACCGTCGCTGGAAGAAATGGCGCACGTCGCCAAGGAAATGCAGCGCGATCCGTATTTCCGCAGCGTCAAGATGCCTTTGCTGATTGGTGGCGCCACTACCAGCCGCGCCCACACCGCAGTCAAAATTGCGCCGAATTACGAAGGCCCGGTGGTCTACGTACCAGACGCTTCACGCTCGGTATCGGTAGCGCAGTCATTGCTGACGCCGGAACAACGCGATCAGTACATCAACGACATCGCACTCGATTACGAACGGATTCGCGAACAGCACGCTAAAAAGAAAACGGTACCGCTGTTGACGTTGGCGGCCGCCCGCGAGAATCGCACGCGGCTGCAGTTTGCGCCGGTCAAACCCAAATTCATCGGTCGCCGCGTGTTCAAGAACGTCGACCTGGGCACACTGGCGCGCTACATCGACTGGGGTCCGTTCTTCCAGACCTGGGATCTGGCCGGTCCGTATCCCGCCATTCTCAAAGATGAAGTGGTGGGTGAAGCCGCCAGCAAGGTATTCGAAGAAGGCCAGGCGCTGCTGAAGAAACTGATCGACGGCCGCTGGCTGACTGCCAATGGCGTCATCGCGCTGATGCCGGCCAATACGGTGAATGATGACGACATCGAAATCTACACCGATGAAACCCGTAGCAAAGTCGCGTTTACCTACTACGGCATGCGTCAGCAAACCGTGAAGCCGGTGATCGACGGCGTTGCGCGTCCCAATCAATGCCTGTCCGATTTCATTGCACCGAAATCTTCCGGGATTGCCGACTATATCGGCTTGTTCGCCGTCACCAGTGGCCTCGGCATCGAGAAATACGAAAAGCGCTTCGAAGATGCGCATGACGATTATTCGTCGATCATGCTGAAGTCGCTGGCGGATCGCTTGGCGGAAGCCTTCGCTGAATACCTGCACGAGCGGGTGCGTAAGGACTTGTGGGGCTATGTACCGGACGAAAATCTGTCCAACGAAGCCTTGATCAAGGAAAGCTACAGCGGCATCCGCCCTGCCCCAGGTTATCCGGCCTGTCCGGAACACACGGTCAAGGCTGACATGTTCAAGCTCTTGCAGTGCGATGAAATCGGCATGCTGCTCACCGATTCATTCGCCATGTTCCCGGGCGCTGCGGTATCCGGCTTTTATTTTGCCCATCCTGAATCGAAGTACTTCGTGGTCGGCAAGGTTGGCGACGACCAGGTCAGCGATATGGCGGCCCGGCGTGGTGTCAGCAAGGACGATGTCGAGCGCTGGCTGGCGCCGAATTTGTAAATTGAACCTGATAAAAAAGGGAGCGTTTCAAAAACGCTCCCTTTTTTTCAGCCATTATTTCAGCCAATAAGCAATCCGGTCGTCAGTCGCCACCCAAGTGGATGAACTTGAACAGGAAGATCGCAGCAATAACCCAGACCATCACCGGCACTTGCTTCGCGCGGCCGGTGAACAGTTTCAACGCTGCGTACGAGATGAAGCCGAAGGCAATCCCGTTGGCAATCGAATAGGTGAACGGGATCATCAGCACGGTGATCACTGCCGGCACGCTTTCGGTGCTGTCTTCCCAGTTCAGATGCACCAGCTCGCGCAGCATCAGGCCGGCAACATAGAACAATGCCGGCGCAGTAGCGTAGGCAGGCACGGCGCCGGCCAGCGGCGAGATGAACAGGCAAGCCAGAAACAGGATGCCAACCGCCAGCGAAGTCAAGCCGGTACGGCCGCCAGCCTGGACCCCGGCGGCGCTTTCGACATAGGCCGTGGTGCTGGATGTGCCCAGCAGGGTGCCGGCGACAATTGCCGTGCTGTCCGCCAGCAAAGCCTTGTTAAGACGCGCCATCTTGCCATTGACCAGCAAGCCGGCACGGTTCGCCACGCCCATCATGGTGCCGGTCGCATCGAACATTTCGACCAGGAAAAACACCAGCACGATGTTCATGATACCCATGGACAAGGCGCCCATGATGTCGAGCTTGAACAGGGTCGGCTCGATCGATGGCGGCATCGCCACCACGCCGGTGAAGGTATTGCCACCGACCAGAAAGCTGAGCACGGTAACGGTCAGGATGCCGATCAGGATCGCACCTTTGACCTTGAGGTGATCCAGCACCACGATCAGCAGGAAGCCGATAATCGACAGGATCACCGGGATTTGGTGGAGATCGCCGATTTGCACGAAAGTAGCCGGATTGGCGACCACCAGGCCCGAACTCTTGAGCGCGATGAAACCGAGGAACAGGCCGATACCTGAAGTAATGGCAATCCGTATCGTAGGCGGAATGCCGTTGACGATCATGCCGCGGATGCCGACCAGGCTGACGATGATAAACAGGCAACCGGAAATGAAGACGGCGCCCAGCGCCACTTCCCACGAAACCCCCATGCCCTTCACCACCGCGTAGGCAAAATAGGCGTTGAGGCCCATGCCGGGTGCCAGGGCAATCGGATAATTGGCGTACATGGCCATGATCAGGGTACCGATGGCGGCTGCCAAGCAGGTAGCAACGAAGACGGCGCCCTTCGGCATGCCGGCATCGCCCAGGATGGCCGGGTTGACGAAGATGATGTAAGCCATCGTCAGGAAAGTGGTGAGTCCGGCGATCAGTTCGGTGCGGACGTCCGTGCCGTTTTCTTTAAGCTTGAAAAAATTCTCGAGCAGCTGCATTGTGGGTGTCTCCTTGATTATTGTTGTTTTTGGTTTTCTGGCTGCCGCGCTGCGCCACTTGGTGCGGAGTTCCGGCAAAGTACTGTGCTGCGGGATGGGGTCACAATTATGCTCCGTGGGAAATATCAATTATTCAGGCGTGATGATACCCGCTCCCGCCACCGCATTGATAGCCCCGCATTTACCGTCGCCGAAGATTTTCTGCGTCCGAAATGCATTAGAAATACATCAAAAATTATCAAATACATCACCAATCGATGATTGATCAATAATATCGCTCTGGCAATACCTATATTTGCTAAATGGAATTACTTATGCGTTCCCTATTCCATTTTAAAGATACCTGACATTAGCCGTATCGCTATATGGAGCCTCGGCGCAAATGCTAATCTGGGGCCATAATTAATAGACCGTTGCAAAGTCAGTCTGGCCATATGTAACGAGCGGTAGCGCCCACAGGCAATACCGGCGATACGGCCCCGAAGACTCAGTTTTTGCAACAGTCGCCACTCGATTGGAGATCGTCTTGTCTACGCCCGCACCTCATTCCACGGCCGAGAATGTCATCCGTTTCTACTACCGTGGTGAAATCCACACTGTAGATCAGGCCGCGCCTACCCGCACCATCTTGCAACATTTGCGGGAAGACCTGCACTGCACCGGCAGCAAGGAAGGCTGCGCCGAAGGTGATTGCGGCGCCTGCACCGTCGTCATCGGCGAACAGACTGCCGATGGCGTCACGCTCAAATCGGTCAATTCCTGTATCCAGTTTCTGCCGACGCTGGATGGCAAAGCCTTGTATACAGTGGAAGACCTGAAACAAGACAACGGCGCCTTGCATCCAGTCCAGCAAGCCATGGTCGAATGCCACGGCTCGCAATGCGGTTTCTGCACACCGGGCTTTGTGATGTCGCTGTGGGACCTGTATCTGAAAAACGATGGCAGCCAGGCTCCTGCGTGCAAGTCGGCTGGAACTACGGCAAGCGCTGGCGCTTGCCAGCCGTTACAACGCAAAGATATCGACATCGCGCTATCCGGCAACCTGTGCCGCTGCACCGGCTACCGCCCGATCATCGACGCCGCGCACCGGATGGGCGAATTGCCGGCAGTCGGCTTCGACCGTGAAGCCTTGCAACACGCGCTGCAACCGTTGCAACGTGACGATATATTCGTCTACAAGCACGATGGCCAGACTTTCTACGCACCACGCACGCTGGCGCAACTGGTAGAAGTACGCGCCGCCAAACCGAACGCACGCATCCTGGCCGGCTCGACCGATGTCGGCCTGTGGGTCACCAAGCAGATGCGCGATCTGGGCGACATCATCTACCTCGGCCAGGTGACCGAACTGAACGCGATGGTCACACGCGACGGACAACTTGAAATAGGCGCCGGCGTAACGCTGAACGACGCCTACGCCGAGATCTGCAAGATCTATCCTGAATTATCGGAAATGTGGCAACGCTTTGCCTCGCTGCCGATCCGCAATGCCGGCACCTTGGGCGGCAACGTCGCCAACGGCTCGCCTATCGGCGACTCGCCGCCATGGCTGATTGCACTCGGTGCGCAAGTCGTACTGCGCGGTCCGGCCGGGCAGCGTGTGATGCCGCTGGAAGCGTTGTATCTGGACTACATGAAAAAAGACATGCAAGCCGATGAATTTGTCGAAGGCGTACGCATTCCATTGCCGCATGCGGGACAACGCTTCCGTACTTACAAACTGGCCAAGCGTTTCGACCAGGACATTTCAGCCGTCTGTGCGGCGTTTTCTGTCACCCTCGACGGCGACAAGATCAGTGATATCCGCATCGCCTTCGGCGGCATGGCGGCAACGCCGAAGCGCGCTGCACTGACTGAAGCTGCATTGCGCGGCCAGGTCTGGAGTGAAAGCGTGATGGAAGCCGCGGTAGCGCTGATGACCGACGATTACAAACCGCTATCGGACATGCGCGCTTCCGCCGAATATCGGATGAAGACGTCGCAGAATCTGCTACGCCGGTTCTGGCTGGAAACCCGTGTCGATGCGCCGTTGCGCACCGATCAGGTGAATCCTTTTGTGTGTGCTTGAGTAGACAGTAAGTTCACAGCCAGCGAAGACAAAGAGTAGAGACCATGAACAAGCAAACTGAAGTTTTTATGAAAACCGCGCCGCAAGACAGCAGCATTGCCTGGGCGGAAGTCGGTCAATCGCATCCGCACGAATCGGCGATCTTGCACGTGTTGGGCGAAGCCACCTACACCGACGACATTCCGGAAGCGCAAGGCACGCTGCACGCCGCGCTCGGCATGTCGCAAAAAGCCCACGCCCGGATTCGCTCGATCAACCTCGACGCCGTGCGCAGCGCACCTGGTGTGGTGGCAGTATTCACTGAAGCCGACATCCCCGGCGCCAACGATTGCGGCCCCATCCTTCACGACGATCCGATTCTAGCCAAGGGCCTGGTCGAATACGTGGGACAGCCGATCTTCGCGGTAGTCGCTGACACGCACGACAATGCGCGCCGTGCCGTGCGCAAAGTCGTCATCGATTATGAAGAATTGCCAGCCATCCTGACGCCACAAGCAGCGCATGCGGCCAAATCCTATGTATTGCCGCCGATGCACCTGGCGCGCGGCGATGCGCAGAAAGCTTTCGAGAGCGCGCCGCATCGTGCCAGCGGCCAGTTGTATGTCGGCGGCCAGGAACAGTTTTACCTGGAAGGCCAGATTTCCTACGCCATCCCGAAAGAACAGAACGGCATGCTGGTGCTGTGTTCGACCCAGCATCCAACCGAAATGCAGCACGTAGTGGCGCATGCGCTGGACGTGCATTCGCATAACATCGTGGTGGAATGCCGCCGCATGGGCGGCGGCTTCGGCGGCAAGGAATCGCAATCGGCCTTGTGGGCGGCGGTGGCGGCGATTGCCGCGGCCAAACTGAAACGCCCGGTCAAGCTGCGCGCCGACCGCGACGACGACATGATGGTCACCGGCAAGCGCCATTGTTTCTATTACGATTACGAAGTCGGTTACGACGATGCCGGCCGGATCGTCGCCGCAAAAGTCGACATGGTGAGCCGCGCCGGTTTCTCGGCCGACTTGTCGGCGCCGGTAGCAACCCGTGCAGTCTGCCATTTCGACAATACCTACTACCTGTCCGATGTCGACATCAAGGCAAGTTGCGGCAAGACCAATACCCAATCGAACACAGCCTTCCGTGGTTTCGGCGGACCGCAGGGTGCGATTGCAATCGAATACATCGTCGACGAAATCGCCCGCAACCTGGGCCGCGATGCGCTGGATATCCGCAAGCTGAATTTCTACGGCCGCAACGATGAGGAGGGCCGCAACGTCACGCAATACGGTCAGAAGATCGTCGATAACGTGATTCATGAGCTGGTGGCTGAATTGGAAGCCAGCAGCGAATACCGGCAACGCCGCGCTGCCGTCGAAGCGTTCAACGCCACCAGTCCGGTACTGAAAAAGGGCCTGGCGCTGACACCGGTCAAATTCGGCATCGCCTTCAACGTCACCCACTTCAACCAGGCGGGCGCGCTGGTGCACGTCTACACCGACGGCTCGGTACTGGTGAATCACGGCGGCACCGAAATGGGCCAGGGCATCAACACCAAGGTGGCGCAGGTAGTGGCGCATGAGCTCGGGATTCCGTTGGAACTGGTACGCGTCAGCGCGACCGATACCAGCAAGGTCGCCAACACTTCGGCTACCGCAGCATCCACCGGGGCCGACCTGAACGGCAAGGCAGCACAGGACGCCGCGCACACCATTCGCCAACGTTTGGCAGAATTCTTCGCCAAATTGCACGGCGGCGACGCCAAGGCGGTGACTTTCGCTGCCGGCGCGATCCATCTCGGCGAGCACAGCATGGCGTTTGGCGAGCTGGCGCAAAAGGCGTATCTGTCGCGGGTTCAATTATGGTCTGACGGTTTTTACGCCACCCCGGGTTTGCATTGGGATCCGAAAACCATGACCGGCCGGCCTTTCTCCTACTTTGCCTACGGTGCCTCGGTATCGGAAGTGGTAGTCGATACGTTCACCGGCGAATGGAAATTGCTGCGCGCCGACGCTTTGTACGATGCCGGCCAGTCGCTCAATCCGGCTATAGATATCGGCCAGGTTGAAGGTGCGTTCATTCAAGGCATGGGTTGGCTCACCACGGAAGAACTGTGGTGGAACAAGGACGGCAAGCTGATGACCCACGCGCCGTCGACTTACAAGATCCCTGGTATTTCAGATTGCCCTCAGGATTTCCGCGTCAACCTGTTCAAGAATCGCAACGTCGAAGACAGCATCCACCGCTCCAAAGCTGTTGGCGAACCGCCTTTGCTGCTGCCGTTCTCGGTATTTTTCGCGATCCGCGATGCGATCGCCAGTGTCGGCGGTAAGCGCTTCAATCCGCCGCTGAATGCACCGGCGACCAGCGAAGCGATTCTCAAGGCGGTCGATGCTGTGCGCGCCATGGCGCGTGCGGCCTGATTCAGCGCTTTTACCCATCATCGGGAGACTCATCATGAGCAACTGGCTGGATGCGCTAACCACGCTGATCACGCAACCTTCGCAATCCACCACGGCGATCCTGGTCACCGTGGCGCAGGTCGAAGGTTCCGGTCCGCGTGAGCCGGGCGCCAAAATGGTGGTGACCGCAGTCGGCCAGTTCGACACCATCGGTGGCGGCCATCTCGAATTGCAAGCAATCCGGATCGCCCGCGAAATGCTGGATGAGGGCTTGTCGCTTACCCGTGAACGTCGCCTGCAACGGTTTTCACTTGGGCCATCGCTGGGCCAGTGTTGCGGCGGCGTCGTGCATCTGGCGTTTGAACGCGTAACGCCCGCCGCAGCCGATTATTTCAGTTTCCTGCAACGTCGCTTGCGCGAAGCCGAAGACAGCTGGCGCCTGGTCGCCTTGGATGATGCCACACCGCCGGCGCTATGCGATGGCGAAGGCGAACGCCTGCATGGACCGGGGCGGCTGCCGACCCTGCCGTCTTTATCGACGCCGTCAGTCAACGCCCTCGGCGCCTGCCTGGTCTTGCGCGACGATAATGGCAAGCGCTGGCTGCTCGATGCCTGCCTGGCGACACGGCCGCAATTATTTCTGTTTGGCGCCGGCCACGTCGGCGCGGCAATCGTCAAGGCGCTCGGCGATTTGCCATGCCGGGTGGTCTGGATCGACGAGCGGGAAGAAATGTTTCCGGATGAGTTGCCGGCCAACGTCTGCGTGGAAGCTACCGATACGCCGGAAGCCTTGGTGGATAGCGCTCCGGCCGGCTCCAGCTTCCTGGTCATGACCCACAATCACGCGCTCGACCAACGCTTGTCGGCACAGATTCTGCAGCGCGATGGCGTTGCCTGGTTCGGCCTGATCGGCTCGAAGAGCAAGCGCATGCAGTTCGAGCATCGTTTGCATGAGCGCGGTATTCCTCTTGAGCGTCTGGCCGACATGGTCTGCCCTATCGGCATTCCCGGCATTGTCGGCAAGGAGCCGGCAGTCATCGCTGCCTCGGTCACCGCGCAATTGCTGCAGGTCTGGGAGCAGATTGCCAAACAAGAATTGACAGCAGCGCCGCAATTGGGGCCGCAGCTTGTCAGCGAAATTTAATTATTTATATGCAAATCTAATAACTCTCCGACGTCTCGGCGACCCCGTCATTCCCGCGAACACGGGAATCCATATTAGTCACTCTGTGATGCAGTAATTTGGATCCCCGCGTTCGCGAGGATGACGATGGTTTAGAGATATTTCCAATATTGGCATTTGTTTACGTTTTCATTCAAGGATAGTTTCATGGCAGCCATCAGCTTCAGCAATATCGATCAGTCAGCATTGCAGGCATACCGCGCTAGTGTTCTCCATTTCACCGCCGATCCGGCCCATCATGCAGATGCTCATCAATGGCATGAAGATGGCCTGCTGCTGATTGCCGACGGCAAGGTGGTGGCAGCTGGCGACTATCAGCAGTTGTCGGCGCAATTGCGCGCCGAGCTGAAAACCGAACTGAAGATCCAGGATTACCGCGGCAAGATCATCATGCCGGGTTTTATCGACACCCATTTGCACTATCCGCAAACCGACATGATCGCCTCGCCGGCGCCGGGCTTGCTGCCTTGGCTGGAAAAATATACGTTCCCGACCG
Organism: Collimonas antrihumi; assembly: GCF_018304965.1. Classification (GTDB taxonomy): domain Bacteria; phylum Pseudomonadota; class Gammaproteobacteria; order Burkholderiales; family Burkholderiaceae_D; genus Collimonas; species Collimonas antrihumi. The sequence goes on along the minus strand of NZ_JAGQED010000007.1, from coordinate 25,849 downwards.
AGCGCAAGTTTGACGATCCGGCCCACGCCAGCGATGTCGCCAAATTCTTTATCGACGAATTGCTTCGCTGCGGCACCACCACTGCGATGGTGTACTGCACAGTCAATCCGACTTCAGTCGACGCCTTCTTCAATGCCAGCGAAGCGCGCAATCTGCGGATGGTGACCGGCAAGGTTCTGATGGACCGGAACTGCCCGGATTTCTTGCAAGATACCGCTGAAGGCGGCATCCGCGACACGGAAGAATTGCTGAAGAAATGGCACAAGCGCGGCCGTCAGTTGTACGCAATCACACCCCGTTTCGCGCCTACCTCCAGCAACGCTCAGCTGCAACTGGCAGGCGAGCTGGCACAGGCTTATCCGGATGTGTACCTGCAAACTCACGCCGCGGAAAATATCGATGAGATTGCATGGGTCAAATCTCTGTTCCCCGATTCGCGCAGCTACATGGATGTGTACGACAAATACGGCATGTTGCGGCCGCGTTCCATGTATGGCCATTGCGTCTGGCTCGACAACCATGATCGTCAACGCATGGCGGAGACACAATCGGCCATCGCGATTTGCCCGACTTCGAATCTGTTTCTAGGCAGCGGCTTGTTCGATTTCAAAGGCGCCGATGCAGCAGGAATGCCACTGTCGCTGGCTACCGATGTCGGCGGCGGCACCAGTTTCTCCATGCTGCAGACCATGAACGAAGCCTATAAGGTGGCGCGTATGGCAACCACCTATCTGCCGGCGCTACGCATGTTTTACCTGGCTACGCTGGGCGGTGCGCGCAGCATGCAACTGGAAGGAACTATCGGCAATTTCGTCGCCGGCGCCGAAGCCGACTTCATTGTACTCGATCCGCAGGCTACGCCACTGTTGGCGCGCCGCAGTGAGCGTACAGAGAGCCTGGAAGAGTTGTTGTTTGCGCTGGCGTTGCTGGGGGATGACCGGACTATTGCTGCTACCTATGCCGCCGGACAATTGGTGCATAGCCGGGCTGCAGCGAGCACCTAGGACGTAGAGTGGGCACGTATGCCCACCCTACGCCTAATCCGATATCAAGGCTGCAGCATGTATTTGTTTTCACTGACGCATTCATAGCGCTGCAAAACATTACCACTGTCGTCGACACTCTCCAGATACACATCGAACTGCCACAGGCGCGCCATGTGCCGTAATATTTCATCGGTGCCGTCTGCCAACGGCCGGTCGTCGCTACGGAAATGGCGCAATGTCAGACTACGGTCGCCGCGCGTGTTAACCGACCAGACCTGGATGTTCGGTTCCCGGTGGTTGATGTCGTATTGGCGCGACAAGGCTTGCCGCACGTATTGATAGCCGGCCTCATTATGGATGGCAGAAACCTCCAGCTCACTGCGACGTTCATCGTCCAGCACGGCAAACAGACGCATGTCGCGTATCAGCTTCGGCGACAGATATTGAGCGACAAAACTCTCATCCTTGAAATTGCGCATCGCGTAATGCAAGGTATCCAGCCAAGGCGTTCCTGCCAGCTCGGGAAACCATTCGCGATCCTCGTCGGTTGGGTGTTCGCAGATACGGCGGATATCGGTCATCATGCCAAAACCGAGTGCATAGGGATTCATGCCGCTGTAATACGATTTGGTGACCGGTGGCTGATACACCACGTTGCTATGCGAGTGCAGGAATTCCATCATGAAACCGTCGGTCAGCTTGCCTTCGTCGTACAGCGTGTTGAGAATGGTGTAATGCCAGAACGTGGCCCAGCCTTCATTCATGACCTGAGTCTGGCGCTGCGGATAAAAATACTGTGCGATCTTGCGCACGATGCGAATCACTTCGCGCTCCCAGGATTCCAGCAGCGGCGAATTTTTTTCGGCGAAGTACAAGAGGTTTTCTTGCGTCTCAGACGGAAAACGTCCGTCAATCTGCTCGGCTGCTCCCACCTTTTTTTCAGGTAAGGTACGCCACAATTCATTGACCTGCGACTGCATGTAATCCGCGCGTTCGCGCCGCTGCGCCCGTTCTTTTTCCAGCGACAATTTCTGCGGCCGCTTATAACGGTCGACGCCGTAATGCATCAGCGCATGACAGGAATCGAGCAATTCCTCGACCTTGGAATAACCGTGGCGCTCTTCGCATTCAGCGATGTAGCTCTTGGCATAGACCAGGTAATCGATGATCGCGTGGGCATCGGTCCACAGCTGGAACAGGTAGTTACCCTTGAAAAAAGAATTGTGCCCGTATGCCGCATGCGCCACCACCAGCGCCTGCATCGTCATGGTGTTTTCTTCCATCAGATAGGCGATACACGGATTCGAATTGATGACGATTTCGTAGGCCAGCCCCATCTGCCCGCGCTTGTAGTCGCGCTCCGTCATCAGGAAATGCTTGCCGAACGACCAGTGCCGGTAATTAACCGGCATGCCAGCCGAGGCGTAGGCATCCATCATCTGTTCAGCGGTAATGATTTCCAGCTGGATCGGATAGATATCCAGCTTGTAATTCGCGGCAACGCGGGCAATCTCTTCGTTGTACAACTCGATCAGATCGAAAGTCCAGTCGGATGGGCAAGGCAACACTTGATTTTTCAGACGGTCGTTCATGACTGCACCTGTTTCTCAAACAGCTCACGGAACACCGGATAGATCTCGCTGGCGGACTGTACTTTTTTCATCGCAAACTGTGGATTGACCGCGGCGATCTGCTGGTACTCGGTCCACAAATTCTGCTCTTCCACCGTTACCTGGATATAGGCGAAATAGCGTGAGCGCGGCAGTATCTCCAGCTCCAGCAGCTCCCGGCATTTCGGCGAATCGTCGTTCCAGTTGTCGCCATCTGAGGCCTGGGCGCCGTAGATATTCCAGTCCCCCGGCGGATAACGCTCGTCAATGATCTTCTTCATCAATTCCAGCGCGCTCGACACCACCGTGCCGCCGCTTTCCTGCGAATGAAAGAATGTATCTTCATCGACCTCGTCGGCGCGCGTGTGATGACGGATGAAGACGACTTCGATATGTTCGTAGTTACGGGTCAGGAACAGATAGAGCAGAATAAAGAAGCGCTTCGACAAGTCTTTCCGTTGCTCGTCCATCGAACCCGACACGTCCATCACGCAAAACATCACTGCCTGGCTGGATGGTTGCGGCACCTTGACCCGGTTCACATAGCGCAGGTCGAAAGGATCGATGAACGGGATGCGCCAGATGCGGCCTTTCAGATGATGAATATCGTCTTCCAGGCGTTTGATTTCATCGCGCCGGTCCTCTGGATCCGCTTTGAGCACTTCCATCAACAGCTCCAGCTCGCGCAGCTTGACCACCAGCGGCGAACCAAGCGCAATCCTGCGCCCCAGCGAACTGCGCAGCGAACGGACGATATCGATATTATTAGGCGTGCCGGCGGTCGAATAACCGGCGCGCATGTTTTTCCAGCTCGGCACCGCCAGCAGATTAGTCTTGATCAGGCGCGGCAATTCCAGGTCTTCGAAGAAATACTGCATGAATTCCTCGCGCGACAACTGGAACACGAATTCATCTTCGCCTTCCCCCTGATTGCTGGCCGAACTGCCGCCACCGCCGGCGCCGCCATCCGGGCGCGCAATGCGGTCGCCTTGCAGATAATCCTGATTGCCGGGATGGACCATCTCGCGCTTGCCGCCCGGACCGTGACCGAATATCGGCTCGTTGATCCCTTTGCGCGGAATGCTGATGCTTTTGGCGTTTTCGATTTCCTTGATGCCGCGATCGCGCACGGCCTCGGTCACGGAGCGATGAATAGCCGCCCGGAAGCGCCGTAAAAAGCGCTCTCGGTTGGCAATGCTTTTGTTCTTGCCAGACAGTCTACGGTCGATTATCTGATGCAACACGGTCGGCTCTCCTAGGGTGAGTCGCTGGTACTTTTATCCAATGCGTACCGAATGCGCACCTTACGACGATTTGCGCACGCGCAGATACCATTCGCACAGCAAGCGTACCTGTTTCGGCGTGTAACCCTTGCTGACCATGCGATTGACGAAATCTTCATGCTTGCGCAACTCTTCGTTCGAACCTTTGGCGTTGAATGAAATAACCGGCAACAAATCCTCGGTATTCGAGAACATTTTTTTCTCGATCACCACGCGCAGTTTTTCATAGCTGGTCCAGAGCGGATTCTTGCCGGCGTTCGAGACCCGTGCGCGCAACACGAAATTGACGATTTCGTTACGAAAATCCTTGGGATTGCTGATCCCTGCCGGCTTTTCGATTTTTTCCAGTTCGCCGTTCAACGCAGCGCGGTCAAAACTTTCACCGGTGTCATGGTCGCGGAATTCCTGATCCTGGATCCAGAAGTCGGCATAGGTGACGTAACGATCGAAGACGTTCTGGCCGTATTCGGAATACGACTCCAGATAAGCGGTCTGGATTTCCTTGCCGATAAATTCAGCATAGCGCGTTGCCAGCGTATCCTTGACGTAGGACAGGTATTTTTGTTCCAGCTCCTGCGGAAATTGCTCGCGTTCGATCTGCTGCTCCAGCACATACATCAGATGCACCGGATTGGCGGCGACTTCAGTCGAATCGAAGTTGAATACGCGTGACAGTATCTTGAAAGCGAAGCGGGTCGAGACCCCGTTCATGCCTTCATCCACGCCGGCATAGTCGCGATATTCCTGGTACGACTTGGCTTTCGGGTCGCTGTCTTTCAGATTGTCGCCGTCATACACCTGCATTTTCGAGAAAATGCTGGAATTTTCCGGCTCGCCGAGGCGAGTCAGGATAGAAAATTGCGCCATCATTTTCAACGTGCCCGGCGCGCAAATCGCTTTTCCCAGCGAAGACGTGCGTATCAGTTTTTCGTAAATCTTGATTTCTTCCGACACCCGCAGGCAGTACGGCACCTTGACGATGTAGATACGATCCAGCAGAGCTTCATTGTTCTTGTTGTTGCGGAACGCCTTCCATTCCGATTCATTCGAGTGCGCCAGGATAATGCCGTCGAACGGAATCGCGCCAAAACCTTCCGTGCCCTTGAAGTTGCCTTCCTGCGTTGCAGTCAGCAGCGGATGCAGCACCTTGATCGGCGCCTTGAACATTTCGACGAATTCCAGCAAACCCTGATTGGACAAGCACAGGCCACCTGAATAACTGTAAGCATCGGCATCGTCCTGCGAATATTGTTCCAGCTTGCGGATATCGACCTTGCCGACCAGGCTTGAAATGTCCTGGTTGTTTTCGTCGCCCGGTTCGGTTTTGGAAATGGCAACCTGCCGCAAGATCGACGGATAGCGTTTGACTACGCGGAATTTGCGGATATCGCCGTTGAATTCATGCAGGCGCTTGACGGCCCACGGACTCAGTATCGATCTCAGGTAACGGCGCGGGATGCCGTATTGTTCTTCCAGGATCGCGCCATCCTCTTCGTAATCGAACAGACCCAGCGGCGACTCGTTGACCGGCGATCCCTTGAGAGAATAAAACGGCACATGTTCCATCAACTGTTTGAGACGTTCGGCGATCGACGATTTACCGCCGCCAACCGGACCAAGCAGATACAGAATTTGTTTACGTTCTTCCAGGCCTTGCGCCGCGTGCCGGAAATAAGCGACCACTTGTTCGATCACTTCTTCGGCGCCGTAGAATTCCTTGAACGCCGGATAAACCTTGAGCACCTTGTTGGCAAAGATGCGTGACAAGGAAGGATCGTGGCGCGTATCAACCTGATGCGGCTCGCCTATCGCCATCAGCATGCGTTCCCCGGCTGTTGCGTAACAGCTGGGATCAGTCTTACAAAGCGCAAGATATTCTTCTAAGGAAAACTCTTCTTCTCTGGTTTTGTCGAACCGACTCGCAAAGCTGCTGTAGATATCCATATCACCCCCGCATCAACGATGTTGCGAAAACAAATTGAAGATTACTTCTACCGAGTTTGACCTCTTCAGATACTTGCAGTTCCTTGACCGGCTGACCACACTTTCGATGTGGCCCAGAAGAGGATTACACGATTTGATTCTAAACCTTTTTCTAAGTTGCAACAGGGTTTTTCCGTTTTACACCACCTTGCTTCTTACTTTTTACCTTTTACTTTTCATTCCAAGGTGCGACCTTGAATAAAATCAACATCCCCGGCAACGCCAGTACGAAACACAAAATGAAAAAATGGAACCAGCCGGTTTCCGCAACAATGTAACCGACCGAAGAATTGATAAAGGTACGTGGCACCGCAGCAAGGCTGGTGAACAAGGCGTATTGGGTTGCGGTGTAGCGTGGATCGGTGGTGCGCGCGATATAGGCAACGAAAGCCGCGGTGCCGAGGCCGACCCCAAACGCTTCGCCGCCGATCACGATAGCCAGCACCAATGGGTCGGGACCGGCTTGCGCCAGCCAGGCAAAGCCGAGGATGGTCACCGCCTGCACCACGCCGAAAATCCACAAGGCGCGATTAATCCCGATCTGCACCATCCAGATGCCGCCAACCAGGCCGCCGACCAGGCTGGCCCACAAGCTGGTGGTCTTGGAAATCAGGCCGATCTGCGTCAGCGAGAAACCGATATCGATATAAAACCTGGTAGCAAGTGCGGTTGCCATGCTGTCGCCGAGCTTATACAGAAAAATGAAGGCCAATATCCACAGCGCGCTACGCCAGCCATCGCGCGCAATAAACTCTTGAAACGGTAACAAGACGGCTTCCCGCAGGTTCTTTGGCGGTGCGCCGTACACGCTCGGTTCCTTGATCATCAAGGTGCAGATCAAGCCCGGCAGCATGAATCCTGCGGTGATCCAGAATACCGCCTGCCAGCTCATGTGATCGGCCAGGAACAGCGACAAGGCGCCCGGCACCATGCCCGCCACTTTATAGGCATTGACGTTGATCGCCGCGCCAAGACCTTGTTCGCTATCCGGCAGGATCTCGCGCCGATAGGCATCGATCACGATATCCTGGCTGGCCGACAAGAACGCCACCACAGAAGCCATGAAAGCAATCGTCGCTATCTGCGTGTGCGGATCGAGCATGCCCATGCCGCCGATAGCGACGAACAAGCTGGCCTGGGTCAGCATCATCCAGCTGCGCCGGCGCCCGAGTTTGCCGAAATGGAAGCGGTCCATCAGCGGCGACCACACGAATTTCCAGGTGTAAGGAAACATTACCAGCGCGAACAGGCCGAGCGCCTTCACATCCAGGCCGGATTTACTTAACCAGGCTTGCAGCAAACTGAGGAGGATAAACAGCGGCAGGCCGGAACTGAAGCCGAGGAAGGCGCAAATCAGCATGCGCCGGTTGAGATAGTGATGCCAGGAATTTGAATCTGATGTCATGGATGCGCCCGCGGCGGCGGGGAGTTTAGGGTATGCGACCGGCCTACAGTTGCAGACTGGGGCCTAAAATCGCCGTCTAGGCGACCCCGTCATTCCCGCGAACGCGGGAATCCATGTTGACTGTAAAATGGATCCCCGCGTTCGCGGGGATGACGTGGCTAGCGTTTTACCAAAATAGTTATGCGGCCATATTTATTTCTTGCGAAAGCGGAATACCGCAAGACTACCACGCCAGTTCGGCAGCAGCGTTATCGGCTGGCCATCATGCAGGGCTACGCATTCGAGCACTTCCAAACCGACTTCGTTCGCCAGTTCCTCAAAATCCTTGATGGTGGCGCAACGCAGGTTAGGCGTGTCATACCATTCGTACGGCAAACTCTTGGACACCGGCATGCGGCCGCGCATTAACGCTACCCGGTGCGGCCAGTAGGCGAAATTAGGGAAGGACACGATCGCTTCGCGCCCGACCCTGGCGATATCGCGCAATACGCCTTCGACATTTTTCATCATTTGCAAAGCCGACAGGCACAGCACGGTATCGAAGGCATCGTCGGCAAACAGGTTCAGCCCGGCTTCCATATCCTGCTGGATCACCGAAACGCCGCGCGCCACGCACGCCGGGATCTTGCTGTCATCGATTTCGACGCCGTAGCCGGCGCATTGTTTGTCGGATTGCAGATAATCGAGCATGACGCCGTCGCCGCAGCCCAGGTCGAGTACTTGCGATTCGCCGCGTACCCAATGTGCGATAAAGGCCAGATCCGGACGCAAACTGCTTAGTTGATCAAAATTCATTTACTGCTCCTGCCACTTCAGTGACTGCATTCGATACGGCCGGCTGCGCCAGCTCCTGCCAGATGCGGTTGTAGTATTCGCCCACCACCGCCATGTAACGCGGGTCATCCAGCAAAAAAGCGTCGTGGCCGTGCGGTGCGTCGATCTCGGCATAACTGACGCGACGTTTATTGTTGACCAGCGCCTGCACGATTTCGCGGCTGCGTTCCGGCGAAAAGCGCCAGTCGGTCATGAACGATACGAGCAGGAATTGCGCCTGAGTCTTGCTCAAGGCGAGCGTCAGATCGCCGCCGAACTCCTTGGCCGGGTCGAAATAATCGAGGGCCTTGGTGATCAGCAGATAGGTATTGGCGTCGAAATATTCAGAAAATTTATCGCCCTGATAGCGTAGATACGATTCAATTTCAAAATCGATGCCAAAGCCGAACTGGTAGACGCCGGAACGCAGGTCGCGCCCGAATTTTTCCGCCATGTCGTCATCCGACAGATAGGTGATGTGCCCCACCATGCGCGCCACGCGCAAGCCGTTCTTGGGCACCACGCCATGGGCGTAATAATCGCCGCCATGAAAGCCTGGATCAGTCAGGATGGCCTGGCGCGCGACGTCGTTGAAAGCGATATTTTGCGCCGACAGTTTAGGCGTCGAGGCGATTACCACGCAGTGGCGCAGACGGGTCGGATACATCAGACTCCAGGCCAGCGCCTGCATGCCGCCCAGCGAACCGCCCATGACGGCGGCAAATTGCGTGATGCCCAGCGCATCGGCCAGGCGCGCCTGCGCTTGCACCCAGTCCTCCACGGTCACTACCGGGAATTCCGCGCCATACGGCTTGCCGGTGGCGGTATTGATATGCATCGGGCCGGTGGAACCGAAACAGGAACCCAGGTTGTTGACGCCGATGACGAAGAATTTATTGGTGTCGAGCGCCTTGCCAGGCCCCACCATATTGTCCCACCAGCCGACATTTTTTTCGTCGTCCTGATAGACGCCGGCGACGTGATGCGAAGCGTTCAAGGCATGGCAGACCAGCACCGCATTCGATTTGTCGGCGTTAAGACTGCCATAGGTTTCGTACACCAGCGTGTAATCCGCCAGCAGCGCGCCGCTTTGCAACTGTAGCGGCGTCGCGAAATGCATGGATTGCGGGGAAACTATTCCGAGGGACATGGTAGGGACCTGATCCTGATAACAATAAAAAAAGCCCGAGAGCTTTCGCTAATCGGGCTAAATTCTGGGCTTGTACTTCAAGCTCGCTTTAGCCGTATTTATTTAGCATCGCCTGATCCGGGGATCGGGTGATGCCGCGCGCCCGCAAGCTGAGGTGTGAAACCATTCAAATCGGCGCGATAACTCAAGAATAACCAAGTCGGGGCTTGGCGTCAATGTGGGGTGGATGGTTGTAGGGTGGGTGTTGTAGGGTGGGCATGCATGCCCACCCTACGCGATATCAGGCCGGCATGCGCATCTGGCTGACAGCCGCTGCAATCGCGCTCGGCTCTGTATTACGCAGGATTTTTTTGGTTTGCGGCATCAAGTCGTCCAGATCGCTGTTCAGCACTTCCTGTTTCACCGCCAGCAACTGCGCCGGATGCATGGAAAACTCCAGCAAACCCATGCCCAGCAACAAACGCGTAAATTTGACATCGCCCGCCATTTCGCCGCATACCGACACCGGGATCCCGGCTTTGCGGCCTAATGCAATCACAGTTGACAACAAAAACAAGACCGCCGGGTGCAGCGGGTTATACAAATGTGCCACTTCGTGGTCGACGCGGTCGATCGCCAGCGTGTACTGGATCAGGTCGTTGGTCCCGATCGACAGGAAATCCATGCGTTTGATAAACATCGGCAAAGCCAAGGCCGCCGCCGGGATTTCAATCATGGCGCCGATCTGGATGGTTTCGTCGAAAGCAATACCTTCATCGCGCAATTGTTGCTTGGCCTGCGCGATGATTGCCAGGGTTTGATCGATTTCAAAGGCATGCGCCAGCATCGGAATCAGCAGTTTCACCTTGCCCAAGGCGGAGGCACGCAAAATTGCCCGCAATTGCGTCAGGAACAGTTGCGGCTCTGCCAGGCAATAACGAATCGCGCGCAAACCCAGCGCCGGGTTCAACGCGGTTTGCTCCTCGGTATTGATCGGTTTGTCGGCGCCGACATCCAGTGTGCGGATAGTCACCGGCCGGCCCTTCATTGCCGTCACCGCCTGCCGGTACGATTCGAACTGCTCCTCCTCGGTCGGTAGCTCATGTTGCGGGCCGATCCGGCCCATGAACAGGAATTCCGAGCGGAACAGGCCGACGCCGCTGGCACCCGATTCCATCGCTGCCGCACAGTCGCTAGGCAGCTCGATGTTGGCCAGCAAGGTGATCTCGGTACCGTCCAGGGTAACCGCACGGGTCTTCTTGATCTTGCCTAGCTTCCTGCGTGCACGCAGCAGACGCGCTTGCCGTTCCCGATATTGCTTAAGTATCACCATTGCTGGATCGACAATTACTACACCGGCATCGCCGTCAATGATGATCCAGTCATCCTGCTTGATCAGCCGGGAAGCGTTATTCATGCCGACCGCGGCTGGAATGTCCAGGCTGCGCGCCACAATTGCAGTATGTGAGTTCTGGCCGCCAAGATCGGTGACGAACCCGGCAAAGGCGCGGTCACGGAATTGCAACATGTCGGCCGGTGAAATGTCATACGCGACCACCACGATATTTCCGTAGGACGCGCCATTGCTATCCACTTCCGGTAATCGGGTGGAAGTACCGGTCAGCACTTTCAGCAGACGCTCGCCGACTTGCAGCACGTCCATTTTGCGTTCGCGCAGATAGGTATCTTCGATTTCGTCGAACTGCGCCGACAACTCGTCGATCTGGGTCACCAGCGCCCATTCGGCGTTGTATTGGCGGTTACGGATGATATCGAGCGACATCTCGGCCAGCATCGGATCCGACAGGATCAGCAGGTGGACATCGACAAAGGCACCTAGCTCGGGCGGGGATTCTTTGGGTAAATCGCTGCGGATGGTCTGCAGTTCGGTGCGCACCCTGGTCACCGCGTTTTGCAAACGCTGGACTTCCGCTTCGACCTCGGTTTCGCCAATCAGGTAGTGTTTGACGTCCATTGCCGCCGGCGCCAGCAAATGGGCGCGGCCGATCGCGATGCCGCGCGAAACCGGAATGCCATGTAAGGTAAAGGATGCCATCTGGTCAGCCCGCTGAAAAGAATAAGATTTTATCAATTGCGAGACAGAGTCTAAACGCCGCCACGCCATACAAGGAGGCTAGCGGCAATACTCCATCTCCAAGGCAACCGGGCTTAGAACTGTCGAAGGGTGCTTGATTTCAGGCCGTTTCACTATAGGCCGTTTCACTGTCGGCCGTTTTACTCACCTTCGCCAAATTTATCTTGAATTAGCTGATATAAGGCATCAAAGCAGTTTTTCTCATCCTCGCCGTCGGCTTCCAGCAATATCGTGCTGCCTTTGCCGGCTGCCAGCATCATCACACCCATGATCGACTTGGCGTTGACGCGACGCTTGTTGCGGGTCATCCAGACTTCACATTTGAATTTGCTAGCCAGTTGCGTAAATTTGGCTGACGCGCGAGCGTGCAAGCCGAGTTTGTTGACGATTTCGATTTCTTGTTGAATCATTTGTCTTTTGTTTAATATTTGATTTATTGAAAGACTCGGCTCCGGCGCTAATGAATCAGTGCGCCACCCGCACCCGATTATCGACTCGCACCGCCCCGCCCTGACCGCCGGCCAACGCCATTTCGGTCACCACATCAAGGGTATCGTTACGATAGGTCAAGGCGCGCAGCAGCATCGGCAAACTGATACCGGCAATCACCTGAGTCTGGCTGCCGGTGCAAAACGGCAGTGTGCAATTGGACGGCGTGCCGCCCATGACGTCAGTGATCACCAACACCCCGGAACCATCGTCCAGCCTCGCCGCAGCTTGTTTTGCCAGTTTTTGCACTTCAATCGGATTCTGGTCGGCGATCACGTCGATCGCTTCGAGTCGCTCCGGCGTCTGGCGAAACACGTGAGAGGCAGCTGCGATGAATGCCTGGCCCAGTGGGGCGTGGGTTAAAAGAAGAATGCCAATCATAGTTTCAATCTCAAATCCTGCTTGCGGATTTGTCCGGGTTTATAGCGGTTTTACAACAACAACCATCCTGTTTCGCGGCTTTTACTTAACGATCAGGACAACTAAATCGATTACTGCAGCGCTGCTTCCAGCGCATTGATGAACATCTCGGCAACGTCAAAACCGGTTTGCTGTTTAATTTCCTGAAAGCAAGTCGGGCTAGTAACATTCACTTCAGTCAGATAATCACCAATTACATCTAATCCTACCAGCAACAGGCCGCGCTGTAGCAACACCGGCCCGAGTGCTTCGCCGATTTCGCGATCGCGTGCCGTCAGCGGCTGCGCTACACCGATGCCGCCAGCTGCCAGGTTGCCGCGCACTTCGCTGCCTTGCGGAATCCGCGCCAGCGAAAAAGGCACGACTTTGCCGCCAATCACCAGCACCCGCTTGTCGCCGGCGACGATCTCAGGAATGAAACGCTGGATCATGATGGTGCGATGACCGTTGTCGGTCAGGGTTTCAATGATGGATCCAAGATTCAGGCCGTCTTGCCGGACCCGGAAAATACCGATGCCGCCCATGCCGTCGAGCGGCTTCAGGATTACGTCCTGATGCTCTTCGTGGAAGGCGCGCAAACGCGCCGCATCACGTGTCACCAGAGTGGGCGAGGTGTATTTCGAAAATTGTGCAATTGCCAGCTTTTCATTGTGGTCGCGGATCGCCTGCGGCTTGTTGAATACCCGGGCACCCTGCGTTTCAGCCAGTTCCAGCAGATACGTGGTGTAGATGTATTCCATGTCGAAAGGCGGGTCTTTGCGCAGCAGGATCGCATCGAACTCCGACAAGAACATGGATGCCGGTGCGCTGGCGCGGTACCAATCCTTGTCGTCTCCCGTCAGGCTGACGCGAATCACATTGGCGGTGACAATCCCGCTTTCCAGCGCCATGTCTTTTTGCTCGAACGCATAGATGGTATGGCCGCGTTTGACGGCTTCGACCATCATTGCGTAAGTTGAATCCTTATACGTCTTGAAGGTGTCGAGCGGATCGGCGAGGAAAGCGATTTTCATTTTTTTGGGCCCAATGGTTGTCAGGACAGAGTGCTAATCAACAGTATTAATATTCTTCCGGATTCGGATCGGTCTTTTCCATTTCCAATGAAGCCGCCAGCAAACCCAGTCGCGCGACGACACCGTACATGTAAAACCGGTTCGGTGCAGTTGTGCCAGGTTTAGCCAGCATATCCGGCAACGCATGCTGCTGGGCAAAAGCCAGTGGCACGAAATGAGCGCCTGGCGCGTTCAGGTTCTCATTGATGCCGCGTTCGGCATGCACGCGGTAAAAACCGCCGACCACGTAGCGGTCGATCATGTACACCACCGGCTCCGCCACCGCATCGTTGATATGCTCGAAAGTATGCACGCCTTCCTGGATGATCAGGTCGTGGATTTCGCCGCCGGCTTTGCCCAGCGACAGTTTCTCGCGCTGCTTGCGGCTCAGTTCCTTGATCTGGCTGACATCGGTCACGCTCATCACGCCCATGCCGTCGGTGCCAGCATCGGCCTTGACGATCACGAACGGCTTTTCCGTGATGCCGTATTCCTTGTATTTCTTGCGTATCTTTGCCAGCAGCGAACTGACGCTGGCGGCTAGCTTGTCATCGCCGTCGACGGCTTCGAAATCGACCTGGTCGACTTTGGCGAAAAACGGATTCAACATCCACGGATCGACATCGACCAGCTTGGAAAATTTCTTCACCACTTCATCGTAGGCAGCGAAATGGTTGCTCTTGCGGCGCACGGTCCAGCCGGCGTGCAGCGGCGGCAACAGGTTTTGCTCGTTCAGATTTTCCAGGATCGATGGCGTGCCGGAAGACAAATCGTTATTCAGCAAAATGGTGCAGGGATCGAAATTCTTCAGCCCCAGGCGACGCCCGTTTGCGGAACGCTCCAACGGTTCCAGCGTGATCGTGCTGCCGTCGGGCAGTTCGATGGTTTGCGGTTCCTTCAAATCTTCGGAGAGCGAACCAAGCCGGACATGCAAGCCGGTCTGGCGGAAAATCTGCATTAGCCGGGCTACATTTTGCAAATAGAAGGTGTTACGCGTGTTCAGTTCCGGCAACAGCAACAGATTTTTGGCATCCGGACAATATTTTTCGATGGCTGCCATCGCCGCCTGTATCGCCAGCGGCAACATTTCCGGCGACAGGTTACTAAACCCGCCTGGAAACAGGTTGGTATCAACCGGCGCCAGCTTGAAACCTGAATTGCGCAAATCGACCGAGCAATAGAACGGCGGCGTATGCTCTTGCCATTCCATCCGGAACCAGCGCTCGATAGCAGGCGTGGCCGCGAGGATTTTCTTTTCCAGTTCGAGCAAAGGGCCGTTCAGGGCGGTTACAAGGTGGGGAACCATATAAAGCTTTCTTTTTGGGAACTATGTAGCGTCTGCAACTTGCGCAACTGCCTGCTATGGAAATGTTCTTTGAGGACTTCCACGACAGGCAAGAGACGCAGATTCTAACGGGAAATGCATTGTTTCGCCGGTTACCCGGTGCGATGCCGCTTAACATGATGGTCTAACGACCTGGTATACGAGCCAAGTTTACATCGGGTCAGTTAGGAATTTTTAAAGCCCCGGAAAAACAAAAAGGCGCTATCACGCGCCTTTTCAAGAATGCCATATTGATATCGAATTTGACGTAATAATTAGCAATAATCCGCAATAATCCGCAAAAATCAAATCCGCTTGTACATGACACTGGTATCGGTCAATTTACCTGCCGTCGAGCGGAGTAATGGTTGGGTCCACACTGAAATCTCCAGAAACAGATATGGCAGAAAACGAAAATCCCGGGCCATCGATAACGACCCGGGATTACGTGGAACATCGCGCCGGATAGCCTTGCCGCAGCTATCCGGCGCCTTACGTTAAAACTTAATCGTGATAAGCAGATTCGCCATGGCTGGAGATGTCCAGGCCTTCGCGCTCTTCTTCTTCCGTTACACGCAAGCCCATGACGATGTCGACCAGCTTGAATGCGATCAGCGAAACCACGCCGGACCAGATCAGAGTCGTCAGCACGCCTTCAAACTGGATCCACAGTTGGCCAGGGATCGAGTAGTCAGGAGCAACAGCGTTGGCGACGTAGTCATAGATGCCGGTGCCGCCGAGGCTAGGCGCAGCAAACACGCCAGTCAGCAATGCACCCATGATACCGCCGACGCCATGCACGCCGAACACGTCCAGCGCATCGTCCGCACCCAGCAATTTCTTCAGGCCGGTAACACCCCAGAGGCAGACGAAGCCAGCCAGCAAGCCCATGATCAATGCGCCCATCGGGCCGACAAAACCGGCGGCAGGCGTAATCGCGACCAGGCCGGCAACGGCGCCGGAAGCACCACCCAGCATCGATGGCTTACCCTTGCCGATCCATTCACCTGCACTCCAGCTCAGCACTGCAGCAGCTGTCGCCAGCAAGGTGTTGATAAAGGCCAGTGCGGCGCTGCCGTTGGCTTCCAGTGCGGAACCGGCGTTGAAGCCGAACCAGCCGAACCACAGCAGCGATGCACCGACCATGGTCAGCGTCAGGCTATGCGGCTTGAACGCTTCCTTGCCGAAGCCGACGCGCTTGCCGATGACATACGAACCAACCAGCCCAGCGATAGCGGCGTTGATATGCACCACGGTGCCGCCGGCGAAATCCAGCGCGCCTTTTTGGAACAGCCAGCCACCGGCAGCAGTCATTTTTTCAGCTGCGGCAGCATCGGTAAAGCCGTCCGGACCAGGCCAGAACCAGACCATGTGCGCCATTGGCAGATAGGCGAAAGTGAACCACAACACGGTGAATACCAGGATCGCGGAGAACTTGGCGCGCTCGGCGAAAGCACCGATGATCAGGGCGCAGGTAATCGCAGCAAATGCACCTTGGAATACCACGTAAGCTAACTCAGGCACTACCACGCCCTTGCTGAAAGTGGCAGCGACCGAATCCGGTGTCATGCCATGCAAGAACAGACGGCTGAAGCCACCGAAGAACGCATTACCCTCCGTGAACGCGATGCTGTAACCGTACAGTATCCACAGCACGATGATCAGCGAGAACACAGTGAAACACTGCATCAGCACCGACAGCATGTTTTTGCTGCGCACCAGGCCGCCGTAGAACAAACCCAGGCCAGGCAAAGTCATCAAGATCACAAACGCGGTACACACCAGCAACCAGGCGGTGTCGCCTTTGTTCGGTACCGGCGCGGCAGGCACCGCTGCGGCTGGAGCGCTGGCAGCAGCCGCGGCGGCTGCAGGTGCAGCAACAACAGGTGTGGCCGGCGCCGCCGCTGCCGCTGCAGGCGCAGCAGCTGAAGCATCTGCGCTGGCCGAGGTTGCTACGCTGGCGCTGGCGCTTGCAGACGCCTCATCGGCGGCCGATGCCGGCAACATGGAAGTTGCCGCGATCAGCGCACAAGCCGCTAAAATCGTAGTAAGCATTCTGTTCATTTTTTTTATCCCCTTAGATTGCATCTTTGCCGGTTTCACCGGTACGAATACGAATAACTTCCTGTAGATCAAACACAAAGATCTTGCCGTCGCCGATCTTGCCGGTACGGGCTGCATTTTCAATCGCCTCTACGGCTTGTTCCAGAATGCTGTCATCCACCGCTGCTTCGATTTTTGTTTTCGGCAAAAAATCGACCACGTACTCGGCGCCGCGGTACAGCTCGGTATGGCCTTTTTGGCGGCCGAAACCCTTGACCTCGGTCACGGTTATGCCTTGTACGCCAATCGCCGAAAGTGCTTCACGCACTTCGTCGAGCTTAAATGGTTTGATGATCGCTGTAATCAGTTTCATGTCGGCCTCGTTTATTTTGTGAGGCGGCTTGCATGGATTACCCAAGCTTGCCGCCGTGGATACTGCTGTTTTGTGTCGATTAGAAGGTCTTCGCTACAGAAAACACTACGCCGTTGCGGCCCAGGTTCTTGCCGCTCGGGCTAACGTACGCACCATCCTTGGCATCGGTGCCGACATAGGCCAGCCCCAAAGTGATGCCGGCGAGCTGATCAAAGGTCTTGGTGGCGCCGACTTTCCAGTCGGTGTAGCTGGCAAAACTGCTGTGCTCCACCGTTTGATGGCCGAGGTGCAGCCCCAGCGTGACACCCGCGCCGACATCAATATTGGCGCCGGCATCGTAGTAAGCGCTGTTCTTGCTGTTGACAGTGCCGAACAGGTTGGTCATCGCATGCGAATATTTGAAATAAGCCGGGCCGTAACCGATCTGGCCATAAAGTTCAAAGGTATTGGCGTTTCTGCCGACCTGGGAGTAGTTGTTGGTCGGGTAGTAGTAGTACAGGCCGCCCACGTCATACGTAAAACCGCCAGGCAGGTCGCCGCGTTTGCCGCCGTAGATATCCCACTCCACCGGCCCCTTGCCGCCGGTGCCGGTGTGGGCGCTGTCGACCGCGTCCTTGATCCATTTGATGTTGGACAACCAGGTTCCTGCATACAGGCCGGTCGGATTATTGGTGTAGTCCGCACCACCTTGCACAGCCGGGTCGAAACGCGTTTGCGAAATACCACGGAAGCGATAGTCGTTGACGGCGCCGATGTTGTAACTGAGTTCGTTATCCGGCTTGGCATCTTCGGCATAGACCAGGCTTGCTGTAAAACATGAGGCTATTGCTACGGCTAAAATCAGCTTCTTCATGGTTATCCCTGTTGGTATGTTGAATGAAAAACTGCTAAATCGGTACTCTTCAAACTTTCCATAGCAGAACCCATGCCAACTGGTCTGGTCGCCTTTTTTAACCCGTTGCAGCCTCTTGCCGGGGCATTTATCCCCTGCCTTTCACCGATTGCTATCTAAACGATAACGAAGAGACGTTTTCCATAGGAAATTCGGGCAAAAGAATGCACCACAATAAAGCGGATATTTAAATCGGCTTCAATTTGGTGCAAAAAATCTCAGGAAGAACTACATGACAAGTTGTAGTCGACTACAGCCCAACGCCAGATTTGTTGCAAAGACAACAACGTGCGCCTGATCGACGCTTCGTCGACCCGGCAGCGATGGCAGCACAGGCTTCACACTGGACCCATGAATATAATTAATATTGGATCTTTGATGATGCCAACTTTTGGCGCACGATCGCTACGCTAAGTGCTGCTTTCGTCTGTCCCCACCCTATCGTCACCGCATTTCACAGGAGGTTATCTTGGCTTCAGAATCGACATCACGTATACAAACCCATCAAACGCATATCAAACCCCTCAGCGAGCAAGACTTTGCCATTTGGCAACAGCAATGGCAGGGTTACCAGGACTTTTATGAAGTTGACATTCCGCAGGCCACGCGACTGGTAACCTGGCAACGCTTGCTGGATCCCAAGGAACCGCTATTCGGCGCACTGGCGATAGTGGATGGCGAGGCAGTCGGCCTGGTCCACTGGATTTTCCACCGCTCTTGCTGGACGGAGGAAAACTCCTGCTACCTGCAAGACTTGTACGTCTCGCCGCAACAGCGCGGCACCGGCGCCGGCCGGCAACTGATCGAGCATGTGTACAAGGAAGCCAAAGCCGCTGGCAGCACCCGCGTACACTGGCTGACGCATGAGACCAACAAGACCGCCATGCAACTGTACGACCGTATCGCGGTGCGTTCAGGTTTCGTGCAATATCGCAAACAACTCGATTAAAAATGGTTTGAATCTTCTTGGACAAGTGGATGATTCCTGCAAAGCAGTAATGACTTAAATTGCCGCGCCGAATCGCGATTTCAATGCCGGGTTTGCGCGTATCGGTTATCATTTTTTTTATTTACTGCCAAAGGGCGACCGATCATGAACAAACCCAACTTTTTTGACGACCTCCAAGCCAAAATCAATCAAGCCATCGAAAACTCACCTGCCAAAGATATCGAAAAAAACGTCAAGGCAATGTTAGGCCAGGGTTTCTCCAAGCTGGATCTGGTCACACGCGACGAATTTGACGTGCAAGCGCAGGTATTGGCCAACACGCGTGAAAAACTTGAAGCACTGGAAGCCCGCGTGACCGAGCTTGAAGCACAACTGAAGCGCCCATGATGCCGCGCCGGTGACGCTGGCAGTCCTCAAAAGCCGGGCGCTGGCAGGTATGCAAGCGCCCGCCGTCACAGTAGAAGTCCACCTGGCCAATGGCCTCCCATCATTTACTATCGTCGGCCTGCCCGAAACCGAGGTCAAGGAATCCAAAGACCGGGTCCGTGCGGCGCTGCAAAATTCCCGTTTTGAATTTCCTTCGCGTCGTATCACGGTTAATCTGGCGCCAGCCGATTTGCCGAAAGAGTCGGGCCGCTTCGATTTGCCGATCGCGCTCGGCATCCTGGCCGCCTCCGGACAAATACCGGCGGATGAACTGGATGACTACGAATTTGCCGGCGAACTGTCGCTATCCGGCGAGCTGAGGCCGATACGCGGCGCGCTGGCGATGACGTTTGCCATGAATGCCCAGAGCGCCAATCCGCTTGCCGTCAAGAGCCGCGCCTTCATCCTGCCGCGCGCCAGTGCCGATGAAGCGGCGCTGGTTACCGATGCCCGCATTTTACCGGCGGACAGCTTATTACAAGTGTGTGCCCACTTCAGTTCTCGACAAGCAGAAACAAGGTTGTCGCGCCATGTTGCAGAGCCGCAGCGAAAACTGCCTCACTATCTGGATTTCAGCGATGTAAAAGGCCAGTTGCAAGCCAAGCGCGCACTGGAGGTTGCCGCAGCCGGTGGTCATAGCGTACTGCTGATGGGGCCGCCCGGCACCGGAAAGTCGATGCTGGCGGCGCGCTTCCCTGGAATTTTGGCGCCAATGAGCGATCGTGACGCGCTGGAATCGGCGGCAGTGCAGTCGCTTGCCAGCGGCTTTTCCAGCGCAGCCTGGAAAGTAAGGCCTTATCGCTCCCCCCATCACACGGCATCGGCCGTAGCACTGGTGGGCGGCGGCAGCCCGCCCCGTCCTGGTGAAATTTCACTAGCGCATCGCGGCGTATTGTTTCTCGACGAGTTGCCGCAATTCGACCGGCGCGTGCTGGAAGTATTGCGCGAACCGCTGGAATCCGGCCACATCACGATTTCGCGGGCGGCCCGGCAAGCCGATTTCCCGGCGCAATTCCAGCTGATCACGGCTATGAATCCCTGCCCCTGCGGCTATTTTGGACATGCCGTAAAACAATGCCGCTGCACACCCGACAGCATTTTCCGCTACCAAAACAAAATCTCCGGCCCATTGCTGGATCGGATCGACATGCAAATTCAGGTGGCTGCACTACCTCAGGATCAATTATTGAAAGCAGCCGACGGCGAACTGTCGGCGGCTATAGCTGCCAGGGTGGAGCAGGTATGCATGCTGCAACTGGCACGCCAAGGCAAACAGAACAATGGTTTGTCGGCCAAGGAAATCGATCAATACTGCAAACCCGACGGTGCCGGAGAAAAGATGCTGCAAGGAGCAATGACTCGCCTGAACTGGTCGGCGCGCGGTTATCATCGCGTACTCAAGGTTGCCCGCACGATCGCAGATCTGGGCGGCGCCGATCAGGTTGCCTCAGCCCATGTGGCGGAAGCAATCCAGTATCGGCGCGCTTTGAATGATGTTTAACTGACGGTCGTGCTGCGTTGAAGAAATTTCCTTATTTTCAATTTAAAATATGTCATAAATTTAAAAGAAATAAAGAATTGAAGAAAATTTATCCACTATCGATTCAGAGAATTTCCTCTTTCCGAATATCTGCTGTCACCGTTCACCTGTATTAGTTTGTCGAATTTTTCGACGGTGTTACCTTCAATGAGAACATCGGCGGAATCGAGCAGGTTAATCGCTGCACGGGGGCTGCCAAGCCACCCGCCCTTATAGACTATGCGGTTGTTCCGTACAACCGCCCCTTGTGCATCACGTAATTTGATTGCGGCATCAAAAGGTGTGGCATCGGCATTACCGTGAATTATGATGGTGTTGTTCTCAATGACACTGCCAGGTCCATACATGTAGATTGCGGTATTACCGTCAACCTCAATTGTATTGTCACGCAACACGTTATTGCCGCCACCCATTGTGATTCCGCGCCAGCCAGCACGAACCGTCATCTTATCTATTAGATAGTTGCTCACCTTGTAAGCCAGGCGTTTATTTCCGGACATTTGAGATGCAAGGATATTTTCGCAAGCCAATTCTGATGGCCAACATTTCCTGGATAGGTCTTGACTGCCACCATCTTGATTATTCGCTGCGGTGGCCATCTCCTCTCCACGCAAGGAAATTCCTTGATTCGGGCTGCGATTTCCAGGAACACTCAGGTATCCATTTTTTATGGAAACGCGCAATCCACCAGACCAATTTTGAATTCCCACCATATTTTCCGCGTCCGCTTTTAGAGAGCGACCTTGCAGATCCAATTGATACGTCTCCTGATTTTTCAACGAAGAACATTTTTTATCATGGCTACAAGCGATCGAAATCAGTGACTCACCAGAGAAATCCTTAAATCTCCCAGAGTGAATATCGAACAGTTTAGGTTGCGCAATATCGGAAGTTAAACAATATTTTCCCGGTGCTTTTATTGAGCCACTTTGAACATGATAGCTCTCGAACAAACGAATTGACTGACATTCTTGCGCAATTGCATTCCCGCATATGGATCCCAGGAAACAGAAAAAAAATAACAAATAATTTTTACCCACCGCTACCTCCAGTCTTTTCACATTTCGGCAGAATCGTTCCCGGGTACAGTTTTTGATTCAACGCATTGCCATCTTTATCGCACAAAAATTTGGTGCGATTGTCAGCCCCGTCGCTAACAGCATAAACACCTTCTAGAGGCATTGACTGATCAGTCCAGTTCACACCATCAATCTTCAACTCCTTCAATTTTCCCTGTAACAACTGAATCTTCTTGCTGTCGGTCGGCTTGTCGCGATCATATCCGTCACCTTCGTTTTCAGGAGTCTTATTGAAATTTTTTAAAGTATCTTCAATATCGCTGAATTTTTTTGCATCAGTACTACCGGTCATAGTCAACAGCTTATTGAACACTTCCTTTTCCATCTCCAATGTACGATCTTCGTTGTGGTTCCAGTCAAGTGCGCCAGGAAAAGGGAGAGCAGACCAATGGTTATAGGTGTAATCGGGATTGCTACCATATACACCGTGCCCCAAACCAATATCTAATGCAAAAGGATGATTGTTCGAATCTCGATGTGCAAACGTGTCCTCAAAAGAATGAAGATAGCTGCCGCCAATGTCGGAATGTGCCATAGGGAATGAAGCACTAAATTAGTTCTGTGGCTTTTTTCTAACATGGCATCAACTTAAGGAAGGGCGAAATCGGCTATGGATGTAACGTGTAGCCTGATATTCAACGCCATTTGTATGCCAGTGCCTCGATATTCACATCGTCGTTGTTGAAGGTGATTATCAGCTTCAATTGCGTGGTCTGCACGTTTGCGCGTACTTGGGCAATTAGCTCCGGTGTGATGATCGGCGTCAGGTCGATGCGTTTGGTGTATTGCGGCTGCTTATCCCCTTCCAGTTTGCTTTCAGCTATGCCTTGCGGCGAGTATCTAACTGAATTAGGTAGCGAGTCACGATTTTTTATCCACTGCTCATATTCAGGAGTTGACACCACCCACGCCACATCCACAAACTGCGGCATCCCGCGCTTGCTGTCGCCCGGCATGAAGGACATTTGAGCGCCTCCGCGTGGAAACATGCCGCCGACACTACCGGGCACCGGCCCGCGCACTCCGTCCGGATCGAATCGCCGCACTCCCACCGGTCGGCCCGCGCTTTGAAACAGTAGCGTCATCCCGATCGGTTTGTCGTCGGCTCGGCAAGAGGCAAGAAATGTTGCCAGCAGTCCCATCATCAAGACGCGGATTATTGAATGTCGAGTCCATAGTTTTGCTTGAGCCATGCGGCATACTCCTTCATGTTGACTTCTCCGATGATTTTGGAACTGCCGTCGGCATCCATGGTCGGTATTCGGATACAGGTTAATATTCGCGGTCGCTACTGCCGTTGCTCTTGTCGTGCAGTACTGCCTTCCCTGCTGCGCTGGAATTGGGCCTCGATGCCATTGCCGCAGGCATAGCTCTTGAGCCCGACGATGTCGCGTTCGATGTTTTGCAGCAGCACCTTGGCGGGCAACAACCATTGGAGCCAGGGTGTTTGAATCCGGCTGCGCGTCAGTGCAACGATCTGATCCTGGCCATTACGCTGATACTGAATTGCACTGCCGTCCGACAGGCTGACTTTGCAATTGTTCGTGTGCGTCGTAGCGATAGCGCGTAACGGCACTGATGGCGGAGGACGATGCACTGCCGTTGATCTGTTTCAGCGTCACCGTCTTGCTCAGCATCAGTCCGCGTTGGTTGTAGGCATAACGTTCGCTTTGGGTCGGGTAATCAAACCTAAAGCGCTGCAAATCAACGCCATTTGTAAGCGACTGCCTTGATGTCCACGTCCTCGTTGTTGAAGGTGATGATCAATTTCAATTGCGTATTCTGGCGATCGGCGCGCACCTGCGTAATCAGTTCCGGTGTGACAACGGAGGTGAGGTCGATGCGACGCGAGTATATCGGCGTAAGACGATAGGCCTCATTAAGTTTTGCCATGTAGCCGTCCCACTGCTCCTTCGATACTCCACCAGTCGGCTTTTCTATTTTTGAAACCGCTTGCTGTGATTCGGGAGTTGGCACCGCCCACACTACGTCCACAAATTTCGGCACCCCGTGCTTGCCATCGCCCGGCATGAAAGCCATCTCAGCTCCGCCACGCGGTGCCATCCCACGCACTCCCCCGGGTGTCGGCCCCTGCAAGCCGTCCGGATCGAATCGCCGCACTCCCACCGGCCGACCCGCGCTTTGAAACAGTAGCGTCATCCCGATCGGTTTGTCATCGGCTCGGCAGGAGGCAAGAAATGTTGCCAGCAGTCCCATCATCAAGACGCGGATTATTGAATGTCGAGTCCATAGTTTTGCTTGAGCCATGCGGCATACTCCTTCATGTTGATGGCGCCGACGATTTTTGAGGAGCCGTCGGCATCCATTGTGGATTGGGCGTACATATTAATAAAATTTCCCGTTTGCGTTTGACTCCAGGTCATCCCGCCCGGCGTAGCGTCACGTTGCTTTTGGCAATTCGTGACCCATGCTTCGTTGTTCTTGCGCAGACAGAAATCGCGGTCGCTACTGCCGCCGCTGCTCTTGTCGTGCAGTACAGGATTGGTCACGATGCCCCATTCCGGATGTGCGACACTCGGATCATTCCAATCGAACATCTTGACACCGCTATTTTTTGCCTGATTGACTATCCAGTTCAACGCCACATCCGACAAGTCGCCAGTACCGTAGCTGCCACCGATGTCGGCATGGCTGCCGATGAACCCTCTTTGCGTTCCCGTTCCGATGGATTCACCGGGGAACAGATAGCGCTGTTCATTCAGCGCCACCGCCTGAAACACATTCTTTGCCTCGGACGGAATGGCCATTTGCCACGCTCCGTTATCCGCACCGTTCAAGCCAAACTGTGCCACCGTGTCCCACAGCCCCATGAATCGAATTTCTAGGCATGCACCGGATTTTGCGTAGAGCTTATCCCGCATGTGCTGTGCCAATTTATTCGAAAAATCACGCGCCATGGCCGCTCCTCGGCTAAAACCGACGATATCGATACTGACCAGCTCATTTGGTTGAAATGTCGTGTTATTCAAATAGTCATCGGCTTTCTTCAACATATAGTCAACGCGTGATCGTGCAGTATTGGCATTTTTATCATCAAGCCATGTAGCCTTGATGCCGCTATCCGGATCATCTCGGCCAACTCCGTTCATGTACCATTTTTGACCATCGTCGTAAGCTTGATAGAACTTATATACATTAGAAAAATCATCCTGATTTCCGTTCGAGTTGATCGGCGGCGGATTGGAATTGTCGGTTCCATCAAACGCAAACAAAATCAATCCGGTCGGATCGACATACCTGAGCGGATTGCTGCTGACATAAGCATAAGTATTGATCCCCGCCCTCAACCCCAACGGATCAGGTGTCAGGTAGCGGCCGTTGTCCGCATCGTAATAGCGGTGATCGTTGTAATACAGCCCGCTCTCTTGATCTTCGTATTGCCCTGGCAAGCGCAGGTTGAGCGTAAAGCGGCGCGCTGTCTTTCCCGCCTGGCTGACGTTGACAATTTTGCCGAATGCACTATAGCCGGCGTGCCAGACCGGCTTGCCGGACTGGTCCGTTGCCACCTCCGGCGCCCCCAGATGATTGTTGTGCAGATAGGTGATGGCAGCGTCGCTGCCGAACCATGACTTGAGCGCCGTGCCGATATCCGCCGCAACCTGGGCCATTGGCGAGCGTTCTTCTGCATCGGGCAGGCTGCCGTCAGGCGTGTCGATAACCGCTATCGACTGTTGCGCCAGATAGACATACTGGCGCGTGACCCGCCCTTGGCCGTCAAGCTCCGCCTGCAACTGGCGATTCTGGTACAAGTAACGCGTGGTTTGCGCCGTGGCGGCCGCAGCCGCGTCGTTGACCACCTTGGCAACACGTTCGGTAGTTGTCAATAAAGATGTCGCGTCACTTCAAGCAGCTTGCTTTAGTATTTCCGGCTGAACCCGTTCCGGATTAAGCCAGACCTCGTCCTTCAAATCCCAGTTCCGTGTGGCACCTGACCAAC
>NZ_JAGQED010000079.1 GCF_018304965.1 Collimonas antrihumi | reverse complement strand
CCGGCGATCTGCGACGGATCGCGCACTTCTTCGCCATGACCACCCAGCATCTCGGCAAACTTGCCGTAAGGGATATCGCTCAGCAGATTGCCGACATTGCCGCGTTCTTCACCGTATTTCGCCAGTTGGCCGTAACGGATCTGGTTCATCGCCGAGTTATTGCCGATCACCGCGATATACGGCACGCCGAAACGATTCGCCGTTTCCATGTCGAACGAGGTCATGCTGAACGCGCCGTCGCCGTAGTAGCACAGCACTTCCTTCTCCGGATTGGCCAGCCCCGCCGCAATCGCAAAGCCGGTGCCCACACCCAGGCTGCCCAACGCGCCCGGATCCATCCATTGCCCCGGATTGCGCGGACGTACCGCCTGCGCCGAGATCGTCACCACGTCGCCGCCGTCGCCGATGTAGATCGTGTCGTCGTTCAGGAATTCATTGATTTCGTAGGCTACACGGTAAGGATGGATCGGCGAGCTGTTCGATTTGAACAAAGGCATCAGCTTCTCGGTCGCAATCGCTTCCTGCAGTTGCAGCTGTTTCATCCAGGCACGCCGCTTTTCCTGCGCG
>NZ_JAGQED010000078.1 GCF_018304965.1 Collimonas antrihumi | reverse complement strand
TCGTCGGCTTCTACAACAACGAACGTTTGCATTCAGTTCTGGGCAATCTGCCGCCCTCCGTCTACGAACGGAACATGGCAGCAAACAAACCTATCGTCGTGTCCGAATTTACTTGACCACTACAGACCTGTATTGAGCTTGGAAAGACCGAGAGGAGGATTGTTTATTCGATGTACGCCCTCAAAAATCGCTGTACTTAAGGATACTTCTTTCATCAGTATGTCCCCTCAAAATCTGTTTGTCGTTCATGAATATTAACCGCTTATAAATATCATTTAAACAATTATTTTCATTTTCACAATGCAATGTAAAACTATTTGGATGCAGTAGGCATCTATAAACCCCATCCCTTTTATTCTGCCAGGCGTTAGCGCCCCTCAACGCCTCTAACAGAAGCCCGTTTCAGGGTATGCGCAAAAGCGCCTCATTGATCAATCCCATACTAGGGATTGTGCCGAGATAAGGGTAAAAATGACCCATAACACTTTTAGTTATAAATAGCAGTTTCTTTATACATTAATGTCATCTATATCCAACGGTCTATTCGGCCTTTGGTTTGCGAGACGCCCG
>NZ_JAGQED010000077.1 GCF_018304965.1 Collimonas antrihumi | reverse complement strand
CAGGATATGGCAGGTGTGACCGGTTTGCGCGAAGTGCGCTACGGCTACGAAGGTGACAACCACTTGAAGATGAAAAAGGATGAATCGAATCCTTATTTCACCTACGATCCTTCCAAATGCATCGTCTGCAACCGTTGCGTGCGCGCTTGCGAAGAAACCCAGGGTACGTTTGCGCTGACGATTGATGGCCGCGGTTTCGAATCGCGCGTCTCGGCAGGACAGATGGACAGTTTCATGGAGTCGGAATGTGTATCATGCGGCGCTTGCGTGCAAGCCTGCCCGACGGCGACACTGACTGAAAAGACCGTCATCATGATGGGCCAGGCCGAGCACAGCAAGATCACTACCTGCGCGTATTGCGGCGTCGGCTGTTCATTCAAGGCCGAGATGAAGGGTAATGAAGTGGTGCGCATGGTGCCGCACAAGGATGGTCAGGCCAACCACGGTCACTCTTGCGTCAAAGGTCGCTTTGCCTGGGGCTACGCGACCCACAAGGACCGCATCACCAAGCCGATGATACGCAGCAAGATCACCGATCCGTGGCGCGAAGTCTCGTGGGACGAAGCATTGACCTATGCCGCCAGCGAGTT
>NZ_JAGQED010000076.1 GCF_018304965.1 Collimonas antrihumi | reverse complement strand
GGAATCTCTGATTAAGTAAACGCCCGACCGCATTGAAGCGTTAGACGAGGTATTCGAAACAAATTTGGATGAAGCCCATGAAACAAACGACACTTGCCATTGCTGGATTTGACAAATACGCGAAGACGACGCGTCGCGCAGTGTTCCTGAGCGAAATGGATCAAGTGGTGCCATGGGCGATACTGTGCGAATTGATTGAGCCGCACTATCCAAAAGCTGGCAATGGTCGACGCCCGGTAGGGTTGGAGCGAATGCTGCGGATTTATTTTTTGCAGCAGTGGTTCAATCTGTCTGATCCGGCAGTCGAAGAAGCGTTGTATGAATCGATATCGATGCGCAGTTTTGTTGGCATAGACCTGGGGCTTGAGCCAGTGCCGGACGAGACCACGGTATGTAAATTTCGCCATCTTCTGGAGCGCAACGAGTTGGGTCGTCGTTTGTTTGAAGAGGTTGGTCGCCATCTGCAAGAGCGCGGTATGAAGGTTGCTGGCGGCACCATTGTCGATGCGACGATCATTGCGGCACCATCCTCGACTAAAAACAGCGACAAACAACGCGACCCGGAAATGCGGCAGACAAAGAAGGGCAATCAGTGGCACTTTGGGATGAAAGGCCACGTTGGCGTCGATAGCAAGACCAAACTGATTCACTCTGCCGTCGTCACGCCGGCCAATGTCCACGATAGTCAGCCGTTGCCCAAGTTGCTGCACGGTGCTGAAACGCGGGTGTGGGGCGATTCGGCGTACATCGGTCAAAAGGAGGCCATTAGCAAGGTGGCGCCAAATGCGCGCGATTTTACCAACCGTCGCGGCACACGTTCTCACGAGCTCACTGAAGAGGAACGCATGACGAATA
>NZ_JAGQED010000075.1 GCF_018304965.1 Collimonas antrihumi | reverse complement strand
GAGCCTGTCAGATTTTCTGTGTGAACGGGGTTATGAAATAATACCGAAAGGGAAATTCCATGACCGACGTAATGACCACAAAGAAACCGAAGAAGCAGAAAGCACCTAGCCTCATCCCCGTTGATCTGATTGACCAGTTGCTGGCGCAAGTGCAGAACAAGGACGCCGAGTCGATCCTTGGCGAATCTGGCCTGGCTGGGCAGCTCAAGAAGATGCTGGCCGAGCGTATGTTGACGGCCGAGTTGAGCCATCATCTGGCCAGCGAAGGCGAAGCGAGCCGGAACCATCGCAATGGCAGTAGCCCGAAGAAGGTGCTCACGCCAGGCGGCGAACTGCACCTGGACATTCCCCGTGACCGGCTGGCGAGCTTCGAGCCCAAGCTGGTCGCCAAGCACCAACGGCGTATGCCAGGCTTTGACGACCACGTCATCAGCATGTACGCACGCGGCATGAGCGTGCGCGAGATTCAGGGTCATCTGCTGGAGCTGTATGGCACGCAGGTGTCGCCAGACCTGATTTCCACCATCACCGACGAAGTCCTTGATGAGGTCGCGCAGTGGCAGCAACGGCCGCTGGAACCGATGTATCCCATCGTCTATTTCGACGCACTGCGACTGAAGATCCGGGACGAAGGCACGGTTAAGAACAAGGCCGTGTACCTGGCGCTGGGCATTCGTGCCGACGGCCGCAAGGAAGTGCTGGGGTTGTGGATCGAGCAAACCGAGGGCGCCAAATTCTGGCTGAAGGTCTTTAACGACCTTAAGAACCGTGGACTGGACGACGTCCTGATTGCCGTCGTTGATGGCCTGCGCGGCTTCCCCGAAGCCATCGAAGCGGTCTATCCACAGGCGCAGATCCAGAC
>NZ_JAGQED010000074.1 GCF_018304965.1 Collimonas antrihumi | reverse complement strand
AAGGAATTATCCTCGGTTCGGAATTATGTACGCCTTGCAGTTTCGATTCCCTATGTTTGCCTGCCGGGCGCTCGCGTCTGCGGCACTCACTACCGGTCGAACTTTACATAAAAATCGTGGTTTCCTGCAGGTTCTACAACCTTCCAGGAGTACACCATGTCAGAAGAATCCGAGGATTTCGTGGTGGCGAGCCTCGTTCGCCGCGATTGGTTAGTCGATGGCCTGCTGAGTCCGCTTGTTGTCCCTTACGTTCATCATTTGCGCGCGCAGGGCTATGCCGATAATAGTGTTCGTGCGTACTTGAAGGCGATCGCACACTTCGCCTATTGGGGAGGAGTGGAAAGCTTTGGATTGTCGGACATCAATGAGACATTGATTAACCGGTTTATCCATGACCACCTCCCCGCCTGCGATTGCCCGGCCCCGCGCCCCTGCCATGTGATCAATATTCGTCCGGCGCTCAAGTATTTAGTGATCGTATTACGACAACAAGGTTATCCCTGCAAGGTACCGCCGAGTTCAACGCCCGCGTCGCGCGAACTCACGAAATTTCGACAATATCTTTTAGAGATCTGTGGTTTTGCGGAAACGACGACTGTTTTCTATCGATTGAAACATATCGGTGACTTTCTGGAGCATCAATTCGGAACGGGCGCTGTGAATATCGGCCGCGTCACCCCGTCGGATATCGAAGGATGCGTGATGGATTACGCCAAGCGTTGGCGGCCTGCTTCGCTCGGCGTAATCCGCGCCAGTCTCAAGAGTTACCTCAAATTCCGGGCATTGCAAGGGAATGAAACACGGCATTTGATAGCCGCACTACCGGTCCTCGCGGACTGGTCGCGGGCTACACTTCCCAAGGCGTTGAACGAAATCCAACTTGCGTGCTTC
>NZ_JAGQED010000073.1 GCF_018304965.1 Collimonas antrihumi | reverse complement strand
GCAGTCAACAGACCCGGCAAGACAAGAAACGCATCAAGGAACTCGAACGCGACGTCAATCGCAAGAACGCTGCGTTGGCAGAGACGACTGCTTTGCTGGTACTAGCAAAAAAGCTCTCGGTGATTTTCCAAGAGGGCGCGGACGTATGATACGCGTGGAAGATCGCCGCAATATTGCCTGCGACATTGAGCAAGCCTGTCACGACGGTGCCGGTTACGAACCTGCTTGCCAGCTCGCCGGCATCAGCCTACGTACCTTGCAGCGCTGGAAGGTCGGCGCTGAAGCCGGTTTGATACAAGGTGATGGCCGCCCTGATGCGACGCGTCCCGTGCCCGCTCATGCCCTCTGCGACGATGAGCGACGCCAGATCATCAGCGTCGCCAACGAAAGCCGGTTTGCGGCCATGCCGCCGGCGCGCATCGTGCCTATGTTGGCTGACGAAGGCGTCTATCTGGCCAGTGAGTCAAGTTTCAGTCGCGTACTGCGGGCACACGGACAGACCCGGCATCGCGGGCGCGCCAAGGCGCCTCATACTGTGCGCCCGCCGACGACACACATTGCCACCGCACCAGCCCAGGTGTGGTGCTGGGACATGACCTATTTACCGACCGGCATCATCGGCCGCTGGTTCTACCTGTACCTGATTCTGGATTTGTACAGCCGGAAGATCGTGGGCTGGGAGGTACATGAGACCGATCACGCCGACCATGCGGCGCTGCTGGTTAAACGTACCGCGATTACCGAGGGGATTTACGCATTGCCAGTCAAACCGGTGCTGCATG
The DNA here is from genome assembly GCF_018304965.1 of Collimonas antrihumi. GTDB lineage: Bacteria > Pseudomonadota > Gammaproteobacteria > Burkholderiales > Burkholderiaceae_D > Collimonas > Collimonas antrihumi. The sequence goes on along the minus strand of NZ_JAGQED010000073.1, from coordinate 193 downwards.
GTGACAACGGCGCCACGCTCAAGGCAACCACCGTGCTGTCTATGCTCCACTGGCTGGGAATCAAGCCGTCTTACTCACGCCCTCGCGTCAGCGACGACAACGCTTACGCAGAGTCGCTGTTTCGCACGGCGAAGTATCGGCCCGAGTTTCCTGACAAGGGCTTTGCCAGTCTGTCGGAAGCCCGGTGTTGGGG
>NZ_JAGQED010000072.1 GCF_018304965.1 Collimonas antrihumi | reverse complement strand
CCCCATACGCGCTAACCAAACTTTCCTCCTCTGAATTGATCCTGCTGATAATGACGTTTCTTTCGCGAAGGTTCTCGCAGTAAATTGCGCATTTCTGTCCATTGCTCAAGGCAAGCAAACAACGACAAACGCGGATTAACGGCAGTGCTGAGTAACCAATGCACAAACGCCATTTCACGCCAGCAACAGCGACGTTTCATAACTTTGCTCTTCGTGCTGCGTAGGTTCGAGAGGGGAAAAATGATCGCCTAATGCAATCAAACGCTCGATCAAACAAGCAACAAATAATTTACCCTGCAACCATGCTTTGGCACCCTCGGCATCCTTCTTTTTCAGGTGCCCCAGTCCCAGTAAAGACTTCATCCTTTTGAATGCCAATTCGATTTGCCAACGATGCCGATATAACGCCAGTATCGCTTCTGCATCCAGACTGTCCAAGCTTGTGACCACTACCACATAGCCCGTTGCTTCCAGTGTTTCTGCATGAAATTTCTGCTGTTTTTTATTGATGTATTGACGGTACTTACGCTCGCTCTCAATACGTTGTTCCTCACTCTTGCGATACGCGCACACTCGCACAGCTACGCGCCCCTTCGTGCCTTGCATCGTCGCTGGCCATTCCCCGGTTTGTCCCATTTGCAAAGACGGCAAATGCGCCAACTGTACAAACGGATTACCCTCCTCATCTTGCAATGGCAGACTCGTCAGATTCATCCGCACCAGGACGTCACCACCCTGATCAAGGACATGAGTGACGCCGCGTCGATTGGCAAAACCACGATCGGCCACAATGACATCGCCTTTTTGCACGTCAAACAGGGTCAATGATTCACCCACTTTGCCACGCGTAATCTGAATTTCCTGACAGGCCAACGTGCCGATATCCATTGCATAATGCAAGCGCCAGCTCGAGGTGATAGCACCGGGTTCGCGTATCACGCTGCCATCGACTGCCAGTATTCGCCTACCGTCCAGCGCAGA
>NZ_JAGQED010000071.1 GCF_018304965.1 Collimonas antrihumi | reverse complement strand
CTCAATGCCCCACCGTTCCTTGTAGCGCTGGGCGATGTCCAGTGCAGAACTGGTCAGGTCGTTAGTGGCCAGCACAAGCGGAGTAGATTTGTTATTGCGAACGATAGTGATACAGCGCAGTGGCTTGTCGTACAGATTGAGGCGTTTTCCACCTGGGCGCTTGCTCCTGAAGCGGACGATGCGGTCCTGAAGAACGCTGTCAGCTGCGTCCTGCGCGATGGCGCGCTCTTCGACCAGTACCAGTGCGGCGTTTCTCTTAAATCGGGTGACGAAACGCGCCCCCGCGGTATCGATGCGGTGCCACCAGTTGTAATCGCAATAGCCTTTGTCGAAGACATACAGAGCATCTTTTTGCAGCGGCACGTCGTTGCTCAGCTGCACATCGTTGACATTGGCTGCACTCAGGCTGTACCAGTGAGGAGTCTGCGTCAGTGCGTCGAGCAGCACGTGCAGTTTGAGACCTTGCGTATTGCGCGTCCGATTAGCTAACGTCCACTGATCAAATTCGCGCCCCTTCAATGTAATCGAGGTCGAATCGAGCAGATACATCAGTTGCTTACTCTCGTTGCGAAGCGAGCGTGACACCTGGCCCATGAGCCAGGATGCCGTGGCGCCAAATACCGTATCGGCTCGCCTTTCGTTGGCATCGGCGAGAGTGGCGCGTTTGATGCAGCCTGTGCCAAGGTGGTAGTGATGCGCAACATGGCTGTTAAACCCTGTTTCCACCGGACGTAGGCCTGTCGTGCCACTGAGCTGCACGTAAAGCATCGCGATCAGGTGATTCCAGTGTCCAAAGCGTTTGCTGTATTTATCGGCATTGTGCTTCTTGACCAATTGGTCAAAGGTGCCTCGCGGCAGCCCCTTCATTAATTCTTGAAAAGTCGTTATGCTGAACATGTTGCAGGTTTGGTTTTTAAGTTGGCAAACAGGGGTATACCCCCTTAGACCAATACCTGCAACCCTTCCCAACATTGTCAATCAAATTATTCCGGACAGCAGTGCGCG
>NZ_JAGQED010000070.1 GCF_018304965.1 Collimonas antrihumi | reverse complement strand
CGTGCTGCTGTTCTTCCGCTATGGTATGACACCCACCGCGAACAAGCTTTATCAACTGGTGCGCAAGGGCAGTATGACCGCGCCGGCGGAGGCGCTCAACAAATTCTGGGAAGACTTGCGCGAAAAGAGTCGCGTACGGATTGAACATCCGGATTTGCCCGAAGCACTAAAAACCGCGGCTGGGGATCTCACTGCAACGCTGTGGTCGACAGCGCAGGCGCTAGCACACGAAACTCTCGTGTCGTATCGCAGCGAGGCCCAGGCGGCAGTCGTTGAAGCCAAGGCAGCGCTCAGCACAGTCGAATCGGAGCGCGATGCATTGAGCAAGGCACTGCGAGAGGGGCAACAGACTCTGTCCGATACCAATGAGCGGATCAGCATCCTTGACCAACAGTTGGCTGCGGCCGGGGCTACCAATCTAGCCCTCGAATCGCAGGTGCAGCAGGCAAAGACAGAAAACGCAGCGCACTTGCAACGGCTCGATGATGCGCGCAGGGACTTCACAGCAGAACTGGACAAGCTGCACGCAGCAGCACAACTGGCCGACGAGCGTTTCAGGGCGGCGGAAACGCGGGCACTGCTAGAAATCGATCGAGAACGAAGTGCCGGCGCCAAGCTGCAAAAAGAGCTGAATACCGCACGTACAGAAGCTAGCCAATCCACAGAACGACACCGCACGGAAACAGCGGCAATACAGACCCAACTTGGCGACCTTCGGCAAAAAATCGGTATGCTGGAAGGCAATCTACAAGCCGCTGCCGCAAACAAAGACTTAATCGCGAATGAACTCAAGGCTGTCCAGGTGCAATTGGCGGATGCCATGGCGCAAGCATCGACGATGCGAAATGACGCGGAAAAGTGGCGTCACCAGGCTAAAGAGTGCCAGCGGATAGCGGCCGAGCTACGCGAGTCGACCAAGCCCCAGCGGGCGTCTCGCAAACCAAAGGCCGAATAGACCGTTGGATATAGATGACATTAATGTATAAAGAAACTGCTATTTATAACTAAAAGTGTTATGGGTCATTTTTACCCTTATCTCGGCACAATCCCTA
>NZ_JAGQED010000006.1 GCF_018304965.1 Collimonas antrihumi | reverse complement strand
AAGTCGTTATGCTGAACATGTTGCAGGTTTGGTTTTTAAGTTGGCAAACAGGGGTATACCCCCTTAGACCAATACCTGCAACCCTTCCCAACATTGTCAATCAAATTATTCCGGACAGCAGTGCGCGTTCGCGGGGATGACGCAGTGACCGCATTGGTCCATCTAAAGAATACCGTTCGGGGCTTAACTTAACGGCATTCGGGTCAGAGTCGATTTATTTTTCCCAACCCGCCGATATTTCAGATTGAGGTTTGCAAATACTTAAAGAGACAGCCATCAAGGCCTTAAATAGACATAACCTTGTGACTGCAAATCGGCGAGCAACACAACTGCGCCTTTATCGGCAACCTTAAAATCCGGCAGCAGCTCTTTTAACGAGACGTTCTGCGCTTTCATCGTATTGATGCAGGCATCCATCTCCAGCCCCGTCTTTGCCAGCTGGGCGACATGCTGGCTGAATTCCGGGCTTGCCTGCGCGGAATGAAACGCTTTGAGCGCCGGGCCATGTATGACCAGATTGATTTTCACCTTGTCCGGGCCGCCCATGCCATCGTAATGGTTCTGAATATTGCCAAGTACAAAGCCGACCTTATCAAGGTCGCTCAAGTGATACGCGACCTTGGCCTTATCCACGCTTGCCGCCTTTGCACGTGACGCGACTCCGGCGAGGACTGCCGCCGCACCGATTGACGAAAACATTGTCCACAGAATGTTGCGTCGCTGCATATTGGCTCTCGGCTGGAAATTAGATCAGATCGGCCAACGGATGATCCGTCTCTGACCATGGATTATCAAAAAAGCCGTTGCCCCAATCGTTGGTAACAGCCGCCAAAGTTGCAGGCTGCCAGTGCGGCTGGCGATCCTTGTCGATAATCAGCGCCCGGATGCCCTCTGCGAAATCGGCACGGGCGGCGCAATGCAGGGAAACCACATATTCCAGCCGGAACACTTCCGCCAACGACATATGCCGCGCCCGCTTTTGCAACGCATGCGACAACCAGGCAGATGCAGGACTGCCCGCTACCAGCGTCGCGATTCCTTTTTGCAGCCACGGATCTTCCGTTTTCAATTCGACGATATTGTTCACAACCTCGGCCAAGGTCGGCGCACCGCACAGCTGGTTAATCAATTCAAAATGCTGATGCAACGGTGTCGGCCCCGCCACCCACGTCTCCGCGGCCTGGCGCTCGGCATGTTGCAATACCCGGCTTAACAGGACATCGTCCTGCCGGCCATCCCAAGGCTGGGTTAACAATGCCGCCAGCACCGGCTGTTTTTGCGCATGGCTGATTTGATGATCGGCCAGCCGGGCAAAAATGGCGTCGGCAGCACCAATCGAGGCGCCGCTCAACGCCAGGAACAAACCGATCTGGCCCGGCATGCGGTTCAGGAACCAGGTGCCGCCGACATCCGGATACAGGCCGATCGTGATCTCAGGCATGGCTAACCGTGATTTCTCGGTCACCACGCGATGGCTGGCGCCTGCCATCAAGCCGATCCCGCCGCCCATCACGATGCCGTGCCCCCAGGCCAGGATCGGCTTGGGATAGGTGTGGATCAGATAATCCAGCCGATATTCGCGCTCGAAAAAATCGCACGCGTAGGTATTGCCCCGAATATCATCTTCCCGGCCGGTGGCGTGCTGATCCAGCATGGTGCGGTACAAACCCTGCAAATCGCCACCGGCGCAAAAAGCTTTTTCGCCGGCCGCCTGCAACACCACCATCGCCAGTTGCGGATCGGCGGCCCACGCGCGCAATTGCCGATCCAGCAAATCCACCATTTCCAGCGATATCGCATTCAGCGTCTTTTCCACATTCAACGTGGCGATGCCGATGCGCTTGCCGTTATCGGTAGTCAGTTCTTCAAACAAGGCTGGCGCTGCAGCTGCGGTTAAATTTACGTCTGCCATCTTTGCGTCGTCTTTCATTGGTTGCTCCAGACAGCGGGACGTTTTTGCAAGAAGGCATTCACGCCTTCCTTTTGATCCTGGGTGTCAAACAGATCAAGAAACAATTCGCGCTCCACCGGCAGCAAGTTCGCCAATGGATTGCTGCGTGCGCCTTGAATCAACTTCTTGCAGGCGGTGACGCTAGACGGACTTTGCCTGGCGACTTGTTCGGCCAGCGCCAGGGCGCGTTGCCTGGCTTCGCCTTTTTTTACCAACTCCTCGACCAAACCGATGCGTAATGCCGTTTCGGCATTGACCCGTTCGCCACACAAGATCATACGCTTGGCCCAACCTTCGCCAACCAGCCACGGCAGATTCTGGGTGCCGCCGGCGCAAGGCAACAAACCCACTGCAGCTTCCGGCAAGGCCATCTGCGCGTGTTCCTCGGCAATGCGCAGATCGCAGGCCAGCGCGCACTCCAGGCCACCACCCATGGCATAACCGTTAATGGCGGCAATAGAGACGCCACGGAAGCCGGACAAGGCTTCGAAAGCCTCGCCAAAACGACGCGCCATTTCGCGCGCCATGACCTTGTCGCCGTCGGCAAACAGTTTCAGGTCAGCGCCTGCACAAAAGAATTTTTCACCATCGCCGGTCAGCACCAGGCTATAGATATTTTTATCCTGATTCAGCGTTTGCACCAGCTGCGTCAAATCGCGCAAGGCGTCGCCGGTCCAGGTATTGGCCGGCGGATTGGCCATCGTGACGACGGCAGTATGGCCGATGATTTCCAGCCGCAGGTTGGTGTAGGTGTCGGTAACGTTAGTAACGTTGTTCATCGGATGTCCTCATTGGATGCGTTGCTCAACAACTGGCGGGCAATGATCACCCGCATGATTTCATTGGTGCCTTCCAGGATCTGATGTACGCGGACATCGCGGAAATGGCGTTCCAGCGGGTACTCGCGAATGTAACCATAACCGCCGTGGATTTGCAGCGCTTCGTTACAGATCTGGAAGCCGATGTCGGTAGCGAAGCGTTTCGCCATCGCGCAGTATGTCGTGGCATTCGGATCTTTAGCATCGAGTTTACAAGCCGCCAGCCGCACCATCTGGCGCGCGGCAACCAGCTCTGTCTGCATATCGGCCAGCTTGAATTGCAGTGCCTGGAAATCCGACAGCGGCCGGTTGAATTGACGGCGCTGGCCCATGTACGCATGCGCAGCATCCAACGCCGCCTGGGCGGTGCCGACCGAGCAGGTGGCGATATTAATACGACCGCCATCCAGGCCGCGCATGGCCAGACGGAAGCCTTCTCCCTCTTGCCCCAGCAGGTGATCGGCAGGAATCCGTACATTATCGAAACTGATGGTGCGCGTCGGCTGGCTATTCCAGCCCATCTTTTCTTCCTTGCGGCCGTAGCTGATCCCTGGCGTATCAGACGGCACCACGAATGCCGAGACCCCATGTGCGCCACCAGCGCCCGTGCGCGCCATCAGGACCAGCACGTCGGTCGCGCCGGCACCTGAGATAAACGCCTTGGAGCCGTTGATCACGTACTCGCCGTGCTCACCGTTAACCAATTGCGCGGTCGTTTTCAACGATGCCGCATCCGAGCCCGAGCCTGGTTCGGTCAGGCAGTAGGAACCAAGTTTTTGACCGCTCGCCAGTTTCTCGCACCAGCCTGCGCGTACCGCCGGCGTGGCCCAGTTGGCGATCATCCAGCTCACCATATTGTGAATTGTCAGATAGGCCGTGGTCGAAGTGCAGCCGCGCGCCAGTTCCTCGAATACGATGGTGGCATCCAACCGCGACAAACCCAGACCACCCACTTCTTCCGGCGTATACAAACCACAGAAACCCAACTCGCCCGCCTTGGCGATCACATCGGTAGGGAAGATGCCTTCGGCATCCCATTTAGCTGCATGCGGCGCCAACTCTCCGGCGGCAAAATCACGCGCAGTCTGCTGAAATGCACGTTGATCTTCTGATAATTCGAAATCCATGGTGGTTTGTCTCCAATGCTAATGGGTAGTCTTGTATTAATGCTATCGGTTACTGCTATCGATTACTGCTGCCGGCAACATCTATCTCCGCAGAATAGCAATAATTGACGTTAACGTAAACGTCACCCAATCCATTTGGACGAAAAAAGGGCAACGTCATTGAATGACGTTGCCCCGACTCATTGCTACCGAACGGCTTGTCCTTACCGGCTCCCGCTTGCGGCACCCGCTTGCGGCAACCCCGATTGTGCCGCCTACTACTTAGGCAGCAACACGGTATCAATCACATTGATCACGCCATTCGACTGATTCACGTCATAGGTACTGATATTAGCAACGTGGCCGCCATCGTCTGTGACGGCAATATTCCGTGGGCCATTTTGCGTAAAGGTCAACATGCCGCCACTGGCGGTTGGCAATTCTGCCTTGCCATGGCCTTGCTTGATGGCGCTTTCAAGCTTGGCATAGCCATATCGGCCTGGCACCACGTGATAAGTCAGGATTTTGGTCAGAGTTGCCTTGTTTTCCGGCTTGACCAGAGTTTCCACCGTGCCGGGCGGCAGTTTGGCGAAAGCGGCATTGGTTGGAGCAAATACGGTGAATGGGCCCTTACCTTTCAGTGTGTCCACCAGGCCGGCGGCTTTTACTGCGGCTACCAGGGTGGTGTGATCCGCTGAATTGACAGCGTTGTCGACGATGTCCTTGCTGGGGTACATGTTTTGTCCGCCGACCATCACGGTATCTTCTGCGTGGACCGCGCTGGCGGCGATCAGAGCAGCGGACAAAGTTAAAGCATAGCTAAGTTTGCGCATGATAATTCCTTGAAGAGTGAATTTTCGGAGCCTGCACAGTCATATACGCGATTGCCCGAAAACTGGATTCAAGGATTACGACAGCATGCAAAAAAATGGGATGGCGATGGGACGGCAATGCGGATGGCGACACAACATTCGCCAGGTACAACCGTACGAGCGCAGAAAGCCCGCCGAAAGAAAATGAAGTAAGCCGATAGGCCGGATTCTGTTACGACGCTCAAGCTTGCGCCTTTGCGTTATGACAACCATTCCTCTAGGCGCTGGATTACTCCAGCGCTCAAGCTTCCTACCCGCACGCTCCGCGAGCAACATCAACGCGTGCCTATTTGGAATTGCTCCGAGTGGAGGTTACCGCGTTTCACCGTAACTTAATACGCTCGTCTCTGTGGCCCTATTCCTCGCCTCACGGCGGACGGCCGTTAACCGTCACCCTGCTCTATGGAGTCCGGACCTTCCTCCCGCCAACGCATTGCAACGTCGGCCAGCGGCTGTCTGGCTTACTTCAGGCGGCATTCTACCGCAATGAGGGCATCAACCCGCGGTTTTTCATGGTGGCAGAGCCTCGAACCTGGCCGATGATGCCAAAATAGCATGAGACAGAACATCCGAGCATACGTATAGTATTCGAAGCTTTTTGCAGCGCAAAATCACAACGCCGGCCGGATCGGCCACATCGGCAAGCAACATCATTTTTCCGCAACAGGACAGAACAAATGCACATTTGCGTATTAGGTGCTGGCGTTATCGGCGTCACTTCCACCTATCGGCTGCTGGAAGCAGGCCATCAAGTCACACTGGTTGACGCTGCGGCGTTGCCGGGCAGCGAGACCAGCCTGGGCAATGGCGCACAACTGAGTTATTCGTATGTCGCGCCGCTGGCCGATCCGTCGGTCTGGAGTCATTGGCCGGAATACTTGTTCAGCGCCGACTCGCCGCTGACCTTGCGGCCGAAAATGGATCCCGCGCAATGGCGCTGGCTGCTCAAATTCCTGGCCGCCTGCAATACCAAACGCGTCAGGCAAACCACCATCGATCTGTTACGGCTGGCATTCTTCAGCCGCGAACAATTGCAGCAACTGACGCAAGCCGTACCGCTAGACTTCCAGCATCGCAGCGCTGGCAAGCTGGTGATGTACGGCGATGCCAAGGGTTTGGACAGCGCCCGCAAGCAAATTGCGTTTCAGGCCGAACATGGCTGCCAGCAGGAAATCATCGACGCCGCACGCTGCATGGAAATTGAACCGGCGCTGGCCAATGCCAAGCGCGACTGGGCTGGCGGCGTGTATACGCCGAGCGAGGAAGCAGGCGATTGCGCACTGTTTTGCAGGCAACTGGTGAATACCATGGCGCAACAGCCCGGCTTCCGCTTCGCCCATTCGCAACGTATCCATAAACTGGAGATGCGTAACGGCGCCTTGATCGCAGTGCATGCCGGCCAGGAACAAATCGACGCCGATGCTTTCGTTCTGGCGCTAGGTCCGGCCAGCGCCGATTTCGCACGGCGCGCCGGCTTCTCATTGCCGCTCTACCCGCTCAAGGGCTACAGCATCACGGTGCCGTTAGTCGGCAGCGCCAATCAAGCCGCAGCGCCGCAGGTATCCATCACCGATCTGTCCAAGAAGATCGTTTACGCACGGCTGGGCGATCGCCTGCGGGTTGCCGGGCGCGTAGAATTGGTCGGCATGGATCGCAGCATACCGGACGCGGCAATCGATGAATTGAAGCGCGGCGTCAGTGAGTTATTCCCTGGTTGCGGCGATCTGACAGACAGCGCCAGCTTGTCGCCATGGAGCGGCTTCCGCCCCGCTACGCCAAGCGGCGTGCCGCTGATTGGCGCGGCGCCGGTCAAGAACCTGTATCTGAATGTCGGCCATGGCAGTCTCGGCTGGACCCTGGCCCATGGCAGCGCAACCTTGTTGACGCAATTGATCAACGGCCAGGCCACGTCCATCGATGCCAGCCCTTTTTCATTCAACGCTTAACAATGGAAACCCACGGATACCCGCGAAAACCGAAAGGAATGAAACCATGAAACTCATCACCAACCAGCAAGTCGCCGAGCTGATCAATACCGGCGACGCCATAGCCGCCATGCGCCAGGCCTTCGCCGGCATCGGACAGGGCGCGCAACAGGCGAGAATCCGCACCAGCGCCGGCCCTGTCATGATGTCCAGCATGGGCGCATTGCTGCCTGCCGCCGGCATCGCCGGTTACAAGATCTACACCACGATCAACGGCAAATTTCATTTTGTCACCGTGCTGTTTTCGACCGAAGATGGACGCCCGCTGGCGGCCATTGAATCCGACACCATGACCGGCTTGCGTACCGCTGCAGCCACGGCGGTCGCCGCCGATCACCTGACCAACCAGGACGTTGCCACGCTGGCGGTAATCGGCACCGGAGTTCAGGCGCATTCACATGTGCCGGCTTTGCTGGCGGTGCGCAAATTCAGGGAGATCCTGATTGCGGGCCGCAGCGGCCAACAACAGTTTGCGGAACAGATCACGCAGCAAACCGGGATTCCGGCGCGCGCCGTGAATATCGATGAGGCGGCACAGGCCGGCGATGTGGTGGTGACGGTAACTCGTTCGGCCGAACCATTGTTTTCCGGCGATTTGCTGAAAGCGGGCGCTTTCGTTGCGGCGGTCGGCGCCAGCAAAGGCAACCTGCGTGAACTCGACGATCGCGCGATTGCCCGCGCCAACGCCCTGGTAGTTGAATGGAAACCGCAAGCACAGCAGGAAGCCGGCGATCTGTTGCTGTGCCAACCGGGCACTTTCGCCTGGGACCGGGTATGGGAACTGGGACAGATTGTCGACGGCAGCAGCACTTACCAACGCCAGCCAGACGATCTGGTGATCTACAAGGCGATTGGCGTCGGCGTCGAAGATATCGCTCTGTCCGGCCTGGTCTACCGCCGCGCCTGCGAACGCTTCGGCTGGTAAGTTCCTTCCTGCATCTTCCCCATTATGCGCGGCATTGCTTGCCGCCGCCATGCCGTCAGTCTAGAATCGGGCCACCGATGACTACTGACGACATGCGCACATGGAATTCCACTTACTGAGCTTCCTGAAGACCGTGCTGTTCGTGCTGGCGGCGTTATTACCGATCATGAACCCGCCCGGCGGCGCGCCGATTTTCCACGCGCTGACCATCACCGCATCCGACGCCACCCGCAACGCACTGGCGCGCGGAGTAGCTATCAATTCCTTCCTGCTGCTGATGGGCGGCATGTTCATCGGCACCCACGTACTGGCTTTTTTCGGGCTGTCGCTGCCCGTGGTGAAAGTCGCCGGTGGCCTGCTGGTGGTGGCCACCGCCTGGAAAATGCTGAACTCCGATGAAATGCCGATGGCAGAAGCCGTACCTGAATCGCTCTGGACTGAGGCGCTCGCCTCGAAGAAAGCTTTTTATCCTTTGGCGTTCCCGCTCACCGTCGGCCCCGGTTCGATCTCGGTCGCCATCACCCTGGGCGCCGGCGTACGCGTGCCGAACGTGCCGCTGCCGCTGTCTCTGGTCGCCGCCGTCGCCGGCCTCGCAATAGCGGCACTGATCGTCTATCTCTGCAACCGTTTTGCAGGCGTATTGATACGCCTGCTAGGCGACACCGGCACCACCGTGATGCAGCGCATGACTTCGTTCATCTTGCTCTGTATCGGCGTGCAGATCCTGTGGGACGGGGTGAGCGGCCTCTTATTGTTATGGCAAGCGCATTAATTTACTTTTTCGCCCGGCGGAATTCTAGTGATAAGATTGTTGCCTTACCCTCACCTAAAGGAGCACACGATGCTGAAGAAGATAATGGTAATTGCGGCAATGTTTGGCGTGCTAGGCGCACTATCAGCTTGCAATACGATTGCCGGCATGGGCCAGGACGTAAAAACCGGTGGCGAAAAGGTAAAAGACGCGGCGCAAGACACGCAAAAGAAAATGTAGTTTGTCGTAGCTTTCGCGTGATTCCCAAGATAATAAAAAACCCGACCTGTTGTCGGGTTTTTTACGCGTAAATTTCCAGTTGATCAGAACGCGTGCTTGATGCCGAAAATGATCGAACGCGGATCGTTGCCATTGGCGACTACCAGCGCCGAACCGGTGGCGCCATCTATACCGAAGGTGGCTTTGGCATCGTTGCGAATTTTCGCGATACCGGTGTAGACGGTGGTGCGCTTCGACAGATAGTAGTCATAACGCAGGCTCAGCGCTTTGGCATCGGCATTGCGGATCAGCTTGTTCTGGAATCCGCCATAGCTGACCAGCAGCGAACCGTTGCCGAGCGGTTTGGTGGCGCTGATTTCAAAGTAATTGTTGCGCGCGAGATTAGCATCGTCGCGCCGCGCCTGATATAGCAAACCTGCTTTCACCACGCCAAAATCATAGGAGACTCCAAGCGTCGCCCATTTGTCGGTATTGCTGGTGGTCGTGTTGCGGGTCAAATACACCAGGCTGGCCGACAGCGGACCGTTGTCATACTGGCCGGAAATGCTGGCGATATTACCGACTTTACGCTGCCCTGCATTCGGGTTTTCACCCAACGCATACATGCTTCTCAACGTGAAGCCAGACAGATTGGGAGAGACATAGTTGATTGAGTTATTCAGCCGCGTAGCAACCGAAAAATCGGTGAAGTAATTGGACGCATTACCCCAGCCCAAGCCACCGCCCATACCGTATTTCAGCGTCGTCACGAACAATGGCGAGTATTGGCGACCGATGGTCAGCGCTCCCCATCTTCCATCCAGTCCAACCCAGGACTGGCGGCCAAATGCCACGCCGCCCTGCCCCGAAGTGCCGTCATCGAGATTAATCCCCATTTCCAGCGTATAGATCGCCCTCAATCCTCCGCCGAGGTCTTCGCTACCCTTGAAGCCAAGGCGAGAGCCGTTGATGCCGCCGCTTTGAAGGCGGCTGACGTTTTGTTTGCCGTTATTGCCGAAATCCAGATAAGAATCGGCCACACCATAAATTGTCACGTTGCTTTGCGCATGAGCGACACCCGCGCCGACAGCGAGCAGGGATACAGCGATCATTATTTTTTTCATTGTTACATCTCCTATAGTTAACCGATAAATCATCCGTGGCAATCGTTGGTTGCCTTATTTTTTTGCTTCAAGCATTTCTGTTACTGAATGCACTCACCCGAAAACGAGGACAAAAAAAGCCCTCCCGGAGTCATGCAACCCAGAGTGATTCAGATGGAAAGGGGGATCCCACGCAGTGCGTTCAGCGCGTGGTGTTATGTGACGCGAAGGTCGAACGGACTAGTCGTCGAAAATAATTTCGTTGTGATATCTCCTCTTACGTCGATGGCTGCAGGCGCGCGATCTTATATGTGGCGGTCGCTGTGCCTGTCGCTGTATTTATCGTTTTCAATAATTGAAAAATCAATGTTTCGAAACCACCGTCCAGAAGTAATAGGCCAGGGGCAACGCCAGAACATAGAGGCCTATCGGCACATCCTTGGCGCGCCCCGCGAGCAACTTGATGATCACGTAGCACAGCAGGCCGCCGGCAATCCCGGTCCCGAAGCTGTTCGAGATTAGCGTGAGAAGTACCATCAGCATCACCGGCAAGCCTTCGGTGAAATTATCCATGTCGACCCGGCGCAAACCAGAGAACATCGACAAACCGATCAACAACAAGGCGGGCGCGGTAGCCTCCTTCGGGATCATCAGCGCGATCGGCGTAAACAACAGCATCAGGAGGAACATCAGCGCCGCAGCGAGCGCGGTCAAACCGGTGCGGCCACCAGCCTCGACGCCGGCCGCCGACTCGACCAGAGCAGTCAGCGCCGGAATCCCGAACAACGCGCCGACAGTGGCGGAAATCGAATCGACCACAAACGGTTTGTTGATCTGCTCCATATTGCCGTGCTCGTCGAGCATCCCGGCTTTGTCGCCGACCGCCAGCGTGGTGCCCATCGTCGAAAAGAATTCGGAAGCGAAGAATGCGAACAGATACGGCAGGAACGAGAGGCTGAGTGAATCGATCAGGTTGAGCTTGAAAAAGATCGGCTCGATCGAGTGCGGCATCGCGAATAGCGTCTGCGGCAGCTTGGTCACGCCGAGCGGGATACCGGCGCCGGTGGCGATCAGGATCGCCCAAAGAATCGCTCCGGGAATCTTGCGCGCTTGCAGAAACACCGCAACCGCAAAACCGATCAATGCAACGCAGGCGCCAGGCGCGGTGAAATTGCCGAGCATGAAGGCATTGGTCTTCGCATTGGCGACCACCAGGCCGGCATTGCGGAAACCGAGCATCGTGATGAACAGGCCGATCGATGCGGTCAGCCCGAGCTTGATTTGCAGCGGCACCGTGCGGGTCACGACTTCGCGCAACTTGAACACGGTCAGCACCATGAACAGCACGCCGGACCAGAAGGCAATGCCGATCCCGATCTGCCATGCAACGTGTTCGCTCGCGGCCAGCGTGACGCCGACAATCGCCGAACCGCCGAGTCCGGGGCCGACGATGAAGGGCAAGTTACCGTAGAAAGCCATCAGCACGGTAGCCAGCACGAACACGATAATGGTTGCGGTTGTAGTCGCGCCACGATCCATGCCGCCGGTCGAGAGCAGGCTGGGAATCACGATCAGCAGATAGGCACAAGCCAGAAACGAGGTGATTCCCGCGATGATTTCGGTACGGACCGTGGTGCTGCGCTCGGTGAGCGCAAACTGTCGATCGAACCAGCGACGGCGGGCCGCAGGCGGCTTCACTGCCCGTGCGGTTGTTTTCATGTTAGTTGTCTCCATGATTGCTTGTCTTCACGAAATAATTGTTAGTCGTTCTGATCGCGTAGGTCGGAATAGATATCTGCAGCTCGCGTGCAATCACCTGATAGCTGCCCGGTGACCGCGTCTGGCCGCCGAGGCCGCGCCAAACGCTGACAGTCGGCGCAGACAACACATGTTCCTCGCAATTCCTCGCAATACTTGCTGTCATTGTCTAGAATAAAACTGCGCTCTCTATAAATCCAATTTTATTAATCTATAGTTCTATAATTTTATTTAATGCATGACAGCCGATGACTACCATTCCATCCGACCATCCCGCACCGAGAAACACTTCCCGGATAGCGCCATTACCAGCATTGTCATTACGGCAAATGTTGTATTTCGTCACGCTTGCGTATAGCCGCAGCTTCACCGAAACCGCATTGCAGCTGTCCGTCACACAACCTGCACTGAGTGCCGCGATCCGGCAGATGGAGAAACAGTTTGGCGGCGCTTTGTTCGACCGGTCCAGCCATCGCGTTACACTGACCGAAGCCGGTGCCGCGATACTGCCGCTGGCCGAACACCTGCTCAACACTGCACGCAGTGCATTTACCGACATGGCCAGCAGTTTCACCACGCAAGCCCACACAGTAAGAGTAGGCCTGATTCCATCTGCCGCAACGCGACTGCTGCCGACGCTGGCAGCAATACGGCAGGCGCATGCCCCATTGCGTATCGAATTGATCGATCTGCCCAATAGCGACCTGTTGAATGCGATCGAGCGGGGCGAAGTTGATCTCGGGATCGGCGTCGCTCCAAAGGGAAAAACACCCTTCGAGCACCATACGCTATGGGAAGACGAAATGGTATTGCTGCTGCCCGCCGACGATCCGCTCAGCCACCACGCCACGGTGCCATGGCAATTGCTAGCCGGACGGGAGATCGCGGTGTTCCAGCGCGGGAGCGTCAGCGACCTGGTCAGCGCGACGATTGCCGCGCATGGATTGACACTGGAGCCGGCCTATCGGATAGAACACACCGAACCGTTGTACGGACTGGTGCGCGCCGGCCTGGCGCTGGCGATCTTACCCAGGCTATATACGGAAACCTTGTACGATCCGGCGCTAGTCACCCGTTCGCTGGTGAAGCCGCGAGTGGCACGTTCGATCGCTCTGATGCGCACGCACCACGCGCCGCGCAGCCCGACTGTCGCGCAATGCTTCAGTGCTTTGCGTGCGGCACTTTTACGGGTCGCGTAACAGGGTAAGCTCGATCGTCGCCAGCGATTAGAATAAAATAAAATGATCGAACTATAGATTAATAAAATTTGATTTATGATTGAAGCGGTTCTATTCTGGCTGTGGAAATAATCAAACCAGAATCAAGCAGAATAGTTCATGCGCATCACAGGAGGCAGCAACATGGTTTTACCGGGGCAAGCAGATTTCGTCGAGAGCAGGTTGGAACTCACCGAGTTTCTCCGTTTAATGCCAAAGGCGGAACTTCATTGTCACTTGCTTGGCACCGTGCGTTACGACACGTTCGTAGACCTGGCAAACAAGACGCAGGCGCCGGTGGAGCGTGCCGAAATCGATGCGTTCTATACCCGCGGCGAAAAGCCGGTTGGCGTACTGCGGGTGTTGCGTGCGTTAGATGCACATCTGCTGACGAGTGCGGAAGACCTGTATCGAATCACTTACGAATACCTCGAAGACGCCAGCAGCCACGGCGTACAATACAGCGAATTTTTCTGGAATCCGACCGGCACGGTGAAGACCTCGCGGATTCCATATGCGCAGGCGCAGGCGGCAATCGTGCATGCGATCCATGCAGCGCAAGCCGATTTCGGCATAACGTCGCGGCTGATCCCGAGTATCGACCGCGAGGCCGATCCGGCGGAAGCGGTAGAAATGGTGGAGTGGGTCTTGGCGCATCGGGTGCCGGAAGTGGTCGGCATCGGCATCGATTACCGCGAGCCGGAACATCCGCCGGAACTGTTCTGGAAAGCGTATCGGATGGCGCGTGAGGCGGGCCTGAAAACAACGGCGCACGCCGGTGAATTCGGCATGCCCTGGACCAATGTCGAGACTGCAGTCGACCTGTTGGGCGTCGACCGTATCGACCACGGCTACACGGTGCTGGAGAACCCGGCATTCGTGCAGCGCTGCGCCGAAAAAGGTATCTTGTTTACGGTGGTGCCGACCAATTCCTACTATCTGCGCACGCTGCCGCCCGAGCGCTGGGCCAGCGAACATCCGATCCGGTTCATGTATCAGCAGGGACTCAAGATTCATCCCAACACCGATGACCCGACGCTACACAAGGTGACACCTACGGAGGCATGGCACATGATGATGCTGCACTTCGGTTTCGGCCTCGATCAGCTGCGGGAATTCATGCTGAACGGTCTGGACGGCGCGTGGATCGACGAACAGACGCGTCAGCAATGGCGTACTGAATGGAGCGCCAGCTTCGATGCATTGCGTAGTCGTTTGGCGGAACCGGCGTGACCTTAGTGCATCAGGATTTACCGGTCATGCAAATTTACTGAAATCCGGCTTTCGTTTTGCGAAGAAAGCCGCGAATGCCTCTGCCGCTTCCGGGGCAGTCAACATCGCACCGAAATGTTCGATCTCGCGCTGCATCCGCGCTTCTACAGTAGCGGTCTGGTCGCCCTTCATCAGACTTTTGGTAAGGCGGATCGACGCTGCCGGCAAAGCCACCAGCTTGGCCGCCTGCGCTTGTGCAAACGCCAGCAATTCTTCCGCCGGCAATATCTTGTTGACCAGGCCCATGGCATTTGCTTCTTCTGCCGAAAACGCCTCGCCCAGCAACAGTTTTTCAGCTGCGCGCTGGTATCCGGCGATTTGCGGCAAGATCAAGCTGGAAGCGGCTTCCGGACACAAACCCAGTTGCGTGAACGGCATCGAGAAACGGGCATTGTCGGCGGCATACACCAGATCGCAATGCATCAACATGGTGGTGCCGATACCAACCGCAGCACCCGCCACCGCAGCCACCAGCGGCTTGCTGGCATGACTGATTTGCCACAGGAATTGAAACACCGGGCTATCGAAGCCTGTCGGCCGGTTTTTCATGAAATCTTCAAGGTCGTTGCCGGCGCTAAAAATCTGCGGTTTGCCGGTAAACAAAATCGCCCTGATCGTGCTATCGGTCTCCGCATCTTTCAAGGCATCGACCATGGTCTGATACATCGCGGCGGTGATCGCATTCTTCTTCTCTAAACGATTGAATTCAATCGTCAGGATGCCATTCTCTTTACTAGTCAATATATCCATCTGGTGCTCCGGTTCAGCGCACTCAATAGGCGGCGCGTCGATTAAATTAAAGAAGACAAAAAAGCCGTGCGGGGGATGGCTGCACGGCTTTTTCGTATTTTACGATTGCTTATGACAATCTGCTTGATTCAAACAATTACATGCGCTCGAAAATACCCGCAGCGCCCATGCCCGCACCAACGCACATGGTGACCATGCCGTATTTCTGGTTGCGGCGACGGATGCCGTGAATCGCGGTTGCAGCACGGATCGCACCGGTCGCACCGAGCGGGTGACCCAATGCAATCGCGCCTCCCAACGGGTTGACTTTGGATGGATCCAGGCCAAGATCCTGAATCACTGCCAGCGCCTGCGCTGCGAATGCTTCATTCAGCTCGATCCAGTCCAGCTGGTCCTGGGTCAGGCCGGCCGCGCGCAGCGCTGCAGGAATCGCTTCCTTAGGGCCGATGCCCATGATTTCCGGCGGTACGCCGCGTACTGCGAACGACACGAAGCGTGCCAGCGGAGTCAGGTTGAATTCCTTGAGGATTTTTTCGCTGACCAGAATCAAGGCGCCGGCGCCGTCCGACATTTGCGAGCTGTTGCCCGCGGTGACGGTACCTTTGGCGGCGAATACTGCCTTCAGTTTGCCCAGTGTTTCCATCGACGATTCGGCACGTGCGCCTTCATCACGATCAACGCTGCGGGTCTTCAGGTCGATCTCGCCGGTGGCCAGATTGGGGAAGCGCTCGATGATGTCGACGGATGTGGTTTCGTCCTTGAATTCACCAGCCAGCTGGCCGGCGATGGCACGACGGTGCGACTCTACCGAGAACGCATCCTGCGCCTCACGCGAAACTTTCCATTGCTGGGCCACTTTTTCTGCTGTCAGCCCCATGCCGTAGGCCATGCCGACGTTTTCATCCTTGAACGCGTTCATGTTGACCGAAGGATGGAAACCCATCATCGGTACCATCGACATCGATTCGGCGCCGCCGGCGATCATGACGTCTGCCTCGCCGACACGGATACGGTCGGCGGCCATGGCGATCGCGGTGATACCGGATGCGCAGTAGCGGTTAACGGTGACGCCGCCGATGGTATTCGGCAAGCCGGCCAGCAGCACGGCGTTACGCGCCATGTTCAGGCCTTGCGCGCCTTCAGGGAAAGAACAGCCGATGATCGCGTCCTGCACCAGTTTAGGATCGAGACCTGGCACCTGCGCCATGGCGGATTGCATGACGCGCACCAGCAGGTCGTCCGGACGGGTGTTCTTGAACATGCCGCGCGGCGCCTTGCCGATTGGCGTACGGGTAGCGGAAACGATATACGCTTCTTGAAATTGCTTAGTCATTTTGATCTTCCTCGTTAGTTGCGTACTGGTTTACCGGTCTGCATCATCCCCATGATCCGCTCTTGCGTTTTAGGGTTGTTCAGCAGTTCGACGAACGCTTTGCGCTCCAGGTCCAGCAACCATTGTTCATTCACGATGCTGCCTTCGTTGACTTCACCGCCGCAAACGATGTTGGCAATCATGTGACCCAGTTTGTAGTCATGTGCCGAGATGAAACCGCCGTCACGCATGTTGACCAGCTGCGCCAGGATGGTGGCGATGCCGTCGCGGCCTACGACCGGGATCTGCGCCTTCAGCGGTGGACGATAACCGGCGTCGAACATGGCGCGCGCCTCTACCTTTGCCACGTGCAGCAGCTCGTACGCATTGAATACGATCACATCGGTGGCTTTCAGATAGCCCATGCTCTGCGCTTGCAAGGCCGATTTCGACACATTCGCAGTCGCCGCATTCATGAAAGAAGTCTTCAGGAATTGCAGGATGTCGTTACCCTTGGCGTCGTTGGCGGCACGTACTGCTGCCTCCTTCAAACCGCCGCCGGCAGGGATCAAGCCGACACCAACTTCAACCAGGCCGATATACGATTCGATCGATGCGACACGTTTAGCTGAGTGCAGCGCCAATTCGCAACCGCCGCCCAGCGCCAGGCCGGCCACTGCTGCAACCACCGGCACGCTCGCATACTTGAGGCCCATGAATGCTTGCTGCAATTCAGCCACCATCGGTTCAATCGCCTTGGCGCCGCCCGACATGAACAACGGCAACATCGATTGCAAGTCGGCGCCGGCAGAGAATGCGCCGCCTTCAGCAGCATCCGCGTGCCACAGCACCAGGCCTTTGTAATTCTTTTCTGCTTCGGCAACCGCCTTGTTCAAACCGGCGATGACGCCAGGTCCGATGACGTGCATCTTGGTCTTGAACGACAGGACCAGTACATCATCGTTTTGATGCCATGCGCGTACCGAGCCATCCTCGAATACGGTGGTGCCGGCAGTCTTGCCGTCGGCCACGCCTTCACCCAGCAACGGTGCGCGGAACACCTGGCGCTCGTAGACCGGCAAAGTGGAACGGGCGACATTCGCCTTCTTCGCTGGCGAGTAAGAACCGTCGGCGGCATGCACGCCGGTACGGCCATCGAATACCCAGGCTGGCAGCGGTGCATTGCACAGCGCCTTGCCGGCATCGATATCTTCCTTGACCCAGCCGGCGATCTGCTTCCAGTCGGCAGATTGCCAGATTTCGAATGGGCCCACGCTCCAGCCGAAGCCCCAGCGCATGGCGAAATCGATGTCGCGCGCGTTGTCGGCGATCGATTCCATATGGACTGCGATGTAATGGAAACCGTCACGGAAGATGGCCCACAGGAATTGCGCTTGCGGATTGGTCGATTCACGCAGTGTCTTCATGCGCTTGACCGGATCCTTGTCTTTCAGGATGCGCGCCACCAGCTCGTCGGCCTTACCGCCGCCGGTAACGTATTCGCCCGTGGCGGCATCGATGCGCAGGATGTCCTTGCCAACCTTCTTGTAGAAGCCGGCGCCGGTTTTTTGACCCAGCGCGCCTTGCTCGACCAGCTTGGCCAGCAGCGGCGGCGTCGCGTACACGCCGTAGAAAGGATCATCCTTCAAGGTGTCCTGCATGGTCTTGATCACATGACCCATGGTGTCCAGGCCAACCACGTCGGCGGTACGGAAAGTACCCGACTTGGCGCGGCCCAGCTTGGCGCCGGTCAGGTCGTCGACGACGTCAACCGACAGGCCGAATTTTTCAGCCTGGTGAGCCGTCGACAAGATGCCGAACACACCCACGCGGTTAGCGATGAAGTTAGGCGTATCTTTAGCTCGGACCACACCTTTGCCCAGCGTTGACGCCAGGAAGCCCTCCAGCTGATCAAGTATCTCTGGCTTGGTAGTCGCGGTCGGGATCAGCTCAACCAGGTGCATGTAGCGCGGCGGGTTGAAGAAGTGCACGCCGCAGAAGCGCGCTTTCAATTCAGCGTCGAAACCTTCCGACAGAGCGGTGATCGACAGGCCGGAAGTGTTGGAAGCGAAGATCGCGTTCGGCGCAATATGCGGCGCGACTTTCTTGTACAGGTCATGCTTCCAGTCCATGCGTTCGGCAATCGCTTCGATGATCAGGTCGCAGCCGGCGAGTACGTCGAGGTTGTCTTCGTAGTTGGCGACTTCGATCAGCGCTGCATCATCCTTGTTGCCAAGCGGCGCCGGGCTGAGTTTCTTCAGGTTTTCGATAGCGCGCAGAACGATGCCGTTCTTCGGACCTTCCTTGGCGGGCAAATCGAACAATACTACCGGCACTTTGGCGTTCAGGCAGTGGGCGGCGATTTGCGCACCCATCACGCCGGCGCCGAGAACGGCGACTTTTTTTACGATGAAATTGGACACTGTAGTCTCCTGGTTAGTTGAGTAAAGTACTCGTAGGGTGGGCACCTGTGCCCACGCGTTGCCGAAATAAACGGAGCAGACTTGGTGCTACGTGGGCAAAAGAACCTGCCCACCCTACTCTGCGCGACAAATCTTGCATTCGTCGCGCAGTACGAATTAAAACAAGTCAGCATCCAATGCCATCAAGCTGGCCGAACCGGAACGTGCCTGACGAATCAACATTGCCGTTTCCGGCAGCAGGCGGGCAAAATAGAAGCGTGCAGTCGCCAGCTTGGAAACGTAGAACTTGTCGCCTGAGTCTTGCTTGGCGAGTGCGATCTTTGCCATTTGCGCAAAGAAGTAGGCGTAGACCAGATGGCCGACTACGCGCAGGTAAGGAACCGCCGCGGCGCCAGCTTCGTCAGGATTCTGGAAAGCCTTCATGCCGATTTCCATGGTCAGCTTGCTGACCTTGTCACCCAGGTCCGCCAGCGGTGTGATGAATTCCGACATGGCTTCGTCGGCGCCGTTCTCTTCGATGAAAGCCTGTACCTTGGCGCCGAATTTCTTCAGCTTGGCGCCGTTATCCATCAACACCTTACGGCCCAGCAAATCCAGCGACTGGATGGTGTTGGTGCCTTCGTAGATCATGTTGATACGGGCATCGCGTACATATTGCTCCATGCCCCATTCGGCGATGAAACCGTGGCCGCCATACACCTGCATGCACTCGGAAGTGGCCGTCCAAGCGTTGTCGGTAATGAAAGCCTTGACCACCGGCGTCAACAGGGCGACTTCATCGGCCGCATCCTTGCGCACTGCTTCGTCCGGGTGATTCAGTTCCTTGTCCAGCTGCAGCGCGACGTACGAACAGAATGCGCGCGCGCCTTCAGCATACGCTTTTGCGGTCAACAGCATGCGGCGTACATCAGGATGAACGATGATAGGATCAGCTGGCTTGTCCGGCGCCTTGATGCCTGACAGGCTGCGCATCTGGATGCGGTCTTTGGCATAAACCAAGGCGTTTTGATAGGCGACTTCTGTCAAACCCAGGCCCTGCATGCCGACGCCGAGACGGGCTGCGTTCATGAACACGAACATCGCGTTCAAGCCTTTATGCGCGCCGCCGATGATCCAGCCGGTGGCGCCGTCCAGGTTCATCTGGCAAGTCGAATTGCCGTGGATGCCCATTTTTTCTTCGATCGCGCCGCAGGTGATCGGATTGCGTGCACCCAGCGAGCCATCTGCATTCGGCAAGAATTTCGGCACCAGGAACAGGGAAATGCCTTTCGAACCTTCTGGCGCGCCTGGCAAACGCGCCAGCACCAGATGCAAGATGTTGGCCGACATGTCATGTTCGCCGGCCGAGATGAAGATCTTGCTGCCGGTGATTTTGTAGGAGCCGTCGTCTTGCGGCTCGGCCTTCGAGCGCAGCATGCCGAGATCGGTACCGCAATGGGCTTCAGTCAGGCACATGGTGCCGGTCCATTCGCCGGATACCAGCTTGGGGAGGTACAGCGCTTGCTGTTCTGGCGTACCGTGTGCGTGCAGGCATTCGTAAGCGCCGTGCGACAAACCCGGGTACATGGTCCAGGCCTGGTTCGACGAATTCATCATTTCATAGAATGAATTGTTCATCACCAGTGGCAAGCCTTGGCCGCCGAATTCCGGATCGCACGACAATGCAGGCCAGCCGGCTTCAACGTATTGCTTGTAGGCTTCCTTGAAGCCCTTAGGCGTGGTCACGGTATGCGTGGCCTTGTCGTGATGACAGCCTTCGCGATCGCCGGAATGGTTCAACGGGAACAGGACTTCAGAGGTAAACTTGCCGCCTTCTTCCAGCACTTGATTGATGATATCGGCATCGATATCAGCATGCTTCGGCAATTGTTTCAGTTCATCTTCTACATGCAGCAACTCGTGCATTACGAATTGCATATCCCGCAGCGGCGCGACGTATTGACCCATGGTGCTCTCCTGATGATTGGATTTACTGGATTGATCTAGCTGACGTTTTGGCAGCGATTTTTTGATTCGTTTGTGAGGATTTCTTTGCAGCTGAAGCCGGGAGTGATGCCGGATCGCGATAGCTGTCGATCAGACGATCAAAGCCCTTTTGAGCGCGCTCCACGCTGCCGGCCTTTTTCAGGAAACGCGCGTCGTGATGCAAACCCAGGATCAGGCCGTACATTTCATAGACCAGCTGGTCGGCGTCGGTATCGGCACGCAGATGACCGGCTTCGATTGCCTGCAATGTGCAGCGGTGCAAGGCTTCCTGCCACGTGCGCACCATGGTGACCAGTTGTTCGCGGATTTCACCGGGACGATCGTCGTACTCGACCGCGCCGCTGATATAGATGCATCCAGAGGCAATTTCAATCGTCACCTGCCGGATCCAGCGTGCAAACATCGCTTCCAGGCGTGGCAGGCCGCGTGCTTCCTTGATACTCGGATAGAATACTTCCTGTTCGAACTGGCGATGGTAAAGCTTCACCACTTCAATTTGCAGGTCCTCGCGCGAGCCGAAATGGGCAAATACGCCGGACTTGCTCATGTTCATTTTTTCAGCCAGCAAGCCGATCGTCAGACCTTCAAGGCCGTCGCGGCTCGCCAGCGTGATGGCGACGTCGAGAATCGCTGCGCGCGTCATTTCGCCTTTACGCATGAATTTCGGCGGCATGTCAGTATGTGCCACGATAGTCCTACCTCTGTCTGGTTGAGTCTGGCTAATGGGTCTTTAATACAATCGGCGTCAACTTGCTTGAACACGGTTTTCAACAAGAATGCGAACGCTCGTACTATTATGCACCAGAATCGAAATGTCAAACAGCGACTTAGAGGGGCAGTTCTACCGAGCCCCCCCCTCGAAATACGTCGGGCGCCTGTTCAGGCAGCCCGACTGCGAGAGTTGGTAGCTGCAAACGTTCCGGGCTGCTCCAAGCTAGCCCGAAAATTGCGGGGATGCGATGTCAAAATACTACCAGATAGTAATTTCTCAGGATTGCGTCTTGTCCAGCAGACGGCGGTCACGCTTGGTTGGCCGCCCTTTGATTTCCATGGTCGGTTCGCGGAAATATCTCCTGTCTTCTGCCAACGTCGCGCGCTTCACCACGCTTTGTTCGGTTTCCCGATAAAGCGTCTGCGCAATTGCCGCCGAGCTGCGGGTATCGCTCAGAAGCAGTACTGTCACCTCCCAAACGCTGGCGCCGTTGTCGATTGCCAGGATATCGCCGGTTTTGAGGTTGTGGGCCGGCTTGGTCCGCTCATCGTTCAACCTGACCTTGCCGTTATCGACGGCGTCGCTCGCCAGCGTGCGGGTCTTGAAAAACCGCGCCGCCCACAGCCATTTGTCGATACGCACTGCTTCGACTGTTTTACTCATGATTACACCGGATTGTCGATATCGATGAATTGGTGCTGCAAGCCGAAACGCTCTGCCAGATGGCGCCCCAGGGCTTGCACCCCGTAGCGCTCGGTCGCGTGATGGCCGGCCGCCAGGTAAGCCACGCCGGTTTCACGCGCCAGATGCACGGTCGGCTCGGAAATCTCGCCGCTGATGTATACCCCGGCCCCGGCGGCAATTGCATCGCCCAGGAAATTCTGTGCAGCGCCGGTGCACCAGGCAATCTGCCCCAACTGCTGCGACGGGTCGCCGATCAGGACCGGTGTGCGGTGCAGCCGGCGCTCTATCAGGTTTGCCAGATCGCCGACGGTCCGGACCAGCGGATCGCTCACGCTTCCCAGCCAGCCCAGGTTATCGTCGCCGAAGCGGCCATTCGGCAACAGATCCAATTGCTGCGCCAATTGCACATTGTTGCCAAAATCCGGGTGGGCATCGAGCGGCAAATGAAAGGCAAACAAATTGATGTCATGCGTCAACAGCAATTTCAGGCGTTTGTGCTTGGGACCAATGACACGCGCATCCTCGCCGCGCCAGAAATACCCGTGATGCACCAGGATCGCGTCTGCGTCATTGGCGACGGCGGCTTCCAGCAAAGCATAGCTGGCGGTAACCCCGCTCACCAATCGCTTGATTTCAGCCCGTCCTTCCACCTGCAAGCCATTTGGGCAATAATCACGGAACTGTGTAATATTTAATGCTTCGGCAAGATATTTTGCGAGTTCGTCGCGATTTACCGATTTCTGATTCATGGTTTTTGCCTCACGATTCTTTATACCGATTTCCGGTTTTTGATTCCCGATTTTTATTTTCGATTTTTGCTTTCGATTTTTACTTTCGATTTTTACTCTACTTAAGACTTCACTATGCGACGCTTCTGGCTGTTATTTGCGCAAACCATCACCGTCGGTTTAGCTATCTGGTTCATTGTAACGACCTTGAAGCCGGAATGGATAAAAGGCTCTCTGACCAGCTCGCCCTTGCACATCGCCACCTCAAAGGTGCCGTTGCAAGAAGCTGCGCCGGGAACGCCTGCGCCGGGCTCTTATCGCCAGGCCGCGCAGCGGGCGATGCCGTCGGTGGTCAATGTTTTCACCAGCAAGGACGCCAAGCCGGTCAGCCCCGAAGTGATGGAAGATCCGCTGCTCAGGAAGTTCTTCGGCGATCGCGGCGACGATGCTGACGAGAAGCAGTCCAGTCTCGGCTCGGGCGTCATTGTCAGTTCGCAGGGTTATATCCTGACCAATAACCATGTAGTCGAAGCCGCCGATGAAATCGAAGTGGCGCTGGCCGACGGCCGCACCGCTACCGCCAAAGTGGTGGGCACCGATCCGGAAACCGACCTGGCCGTGATCAAGATCGATTTGCCCAACCTGCCTGCGGTCACGCTGGGCCGGGCCGACCAGGCCAGCGTCGGCGACGTCGTGCTGGCTATCGGCAATCCGTTCGGCGTCGGCCAGACGGTCACCATGGGGATTATTTCGGCGTTGGGCAGAAGCCATCTCGGCATCAATCAGTTTGAAAATTTCATCCAGACCGACGCTGCGATCAATCCGGGCAATTCCGGCGGCGCCTTGATTGATACCAACGGCAACCTGATCGGCATCAATACCGCCATCTATTCACGCACCGGCGGCTCGCTCGGGATTGGCTTTGCTGTGCCGATGACTACTGCAAAATCCGTCATGGAATCGATCATCAATACCGGCCATATGGTGCGCGGCTTCATCGGCGTCGAACCTCAGGACATCACGCCGGAGCTGGCGGAAAGCTTCGGCTTGAACAGAAGCACCGGCGCCATTATCGCCGGCGTGATCAAGAATGGTCCGGGCGACAAGGCGGGCTTGAAACCGGGCGATATCCTGGTAGCGATCGACGGCAAGCCGATCACCGACAGCAACGACATGACCAATCTGATTGCCCAGCTGCAGCCAGGCAGCAAAGCAAAATTGACGGTATTGCGCAAGGCTCACGAAACCACGGTGGAAGCCGTTATCGGCAAGCGGCCGCCAATGAAACGGGTAGCAGAATAGCAAAATGAATGCGCGATGCTGTCCGCGCTCAATATCGCACAATCGCACAAAGGAAATCCGTAATGCACGTACGTGATCTGACGCAATACCTTGCCGAACTGTCGGAGAATAACAACCGGGCCTGGTTCGTCATGAACAAGCCGCGCTACGATATTTTGCGAGCGGAATTTCTGGAGCTGGTAGTGCGCCTGATCGCCGAGATCAGCAAATTCGATCCGGCGATTGCCGGTTGCAATCCAAAGAAGGCGCTATTCCGGATTAACCGCGACATGCGCTTCTCGCACGACAAGAGTCCGTACAAAACCTATTTCTCGGCATCCATCACCGCCAGTGGCCTTAAAAAGCCGAGCCAGGGCGGCGGCCCTGCCTATTACTTCCATATCGACGCCGGCGGCACCCTGCTCATCGCCGGTGGCGAATACATGCCACCGGCAGACCGCTTGCGGGCGATTCGCCTGCAAGTCATCGCCGATGCCAGCGGCTTTGGCAAACTGCTGAAGAACAAGAGATTGAAGGAGACTTACGGCGACTTGCAAACCGAGGGGCAACTGACGCGTCCGCCCAAAGGTTTTGATGCGGACTCGCCGCACATCGAATATATCAAGCTGAAGAATTTCATCGTCTGGAAAGAACAGACGTTGAAGAAAATGTTATCGGATGCGCTGGAGAGAGAACTGGTGGCGGGTTTTAAAGACGCCTACCCGCTGGTAACCTGGCTGCGGCAGGTCAAAACCCCGATCGCCGAATAGGTCAACGAATAAGCCGGGCCAGGCGGCCGCTCCATGAATTCAGGTAGTCTCTTCCGATTCAGCCGGTGCCTGCGTCGCCTTGACGAACATCGGCGCCACCAGCAAGCCAATCTCGAATAACAGGCATAAAGGCACGGCCAACAGCATTTGGCTCATGATGTCCGGTGGCGTCACAATTGCCGCCACCACGAAGGCGCCGACAATGATGTAAGGACGGATCGATTTCAGCTTTTCCACTGAAACCAGGCCCATGCGCACCAGTACGATGACCACGATAGGCACTTCAAAAGTCATGCCGAAGGCGATAAACATGGTCATCACAAAGTCGAAATAGCTATCGATATCCGGCGCCACCGAGACCGATTTCGGCGCGAAATTGTTGATGAAGTGGAAGATCACCCCGAATACCAGGTAATAACAAAACGCGACACCGGTGATAAACAATGCCGACGATGAAATCACCAGCGGCGCGATCAGCTTCTTTTCATGCGTATACAAGCCAGGCGCGATAAACGCCCACAGCTGGTACAGCACCCACGGCAGAGCAATCACAAAGGCCAACAGCAAGGTTACCTTGACCGGGATAAGGAACGGCGTGATGACGCCGGTAGCAATCATCTTGCTGCCCGCCGGCAAAGCTGCCAGCATCGGCGCCGCCAGTAAATCGTAGATATGCGCGGCCCAAGGCATCAGGCACAGGAACACCACGATCACCGCAATCGACGCCTTCATGATGCGATTGCGCAATTCCACCAGATGCGAAATGAACGTCTCTTCGACGCCGCCGGTTTTATCGAAACCGCTGGTTTTGTCGAAACCGCTGGTTTTGTCGAAACCGCTGGTTTTGTCGAAACCGCTGGTTTTGTCGAAACCGCTGGTTTTGTCGAAACCGCTGGTTTTCTGTTCTTCAGTCATGGGAGCACGGTGTGTGGCAAACAAGCGAATTTGCGGATCTCAAGCTGCAGCCCGGGGTACAGAATGCGGCGGGCTGCGCATGAAATCATGAAAAAAATGAACCGGAAGCCTTGTTTTGGCTGGCCGGGCGATATTTCGCAACACGTGCGGCGCCGGACAAGACACGTGCCTTCTGGCCGCTTTGTTGTTTGTACCAGGCGGGAATGGCGCTGGTACGCGCCAGTTTTTTCTTGCGAAAACTCTTGGCCTTGACGGCTAGCTGGCCGACATTAAAACTGTCTGCAGTACTGCTACTGACACTGCTATCGTTCCAGGCGTCATGCAGCGACTGCCTGGTATCCGAGACGCTGCGGGAGATGCTTTGCTCGATATCGCTGGCCGCTTCCTGCACTTCCTGCTGCATCTTGCGCAATTCATCCAGCTCCATCTCGCGACTGACTTCGGATTTGACTTCATTGATGTAGCGTTGCGCGCGGCCGAACAGAGAGCCCGCCATGCGCGCTACGGTCGGCAATTTTTCCGGCCCGATAACAACCAGTGCAACGACGCCAATCAGAGCAAGTTTAGTAAGGCCAATATCGATCATGGGAAGGAGCGGCAAACATCATTCAGGCCGGCTTAACGCTTAAGACTAGCGCCGGCCGCAATGGATCAGTTGCCGGACTTGTCCTTTTCTTTGGTTGCAACGTCAATCGCCGCTTTGTCGGCAGCTTGTTTTTCTTCCTCGCCCTTGACGCCATCCTTGAAGCCTTTGACTGCCTTGCCCAGGTCGGAACCCATATTGCCGATTTTTTTGGTACCAAACACCAACATGACGATAACCAGCACGATCAACCAGTGCCAAATGCTGAACGAACCCATTTTTTTCTCCTTGTCGGACAATCGCCCGATCCTGCTAAGTCAAATTAACCGTTAAATCCCTGCCAACCGTCTACAACGCATTTGCCACATCCGCTGCAGCTGAACCCCGATTCAGCTGGTTCAGCGTTGGCCACGCCACGGCCTTGGTCCGCCAATGACGTGCATATGCAAATGGTACACCTCTTGGCCGCCGTCTGGCCCGACGTTGAATATCGTCTTGTAGCCGCCGCTGGCCTCGCCCTGCCCGTCCTGCTGATAACCACAGCCCTGTTCTTGCGCCAGACGCGGCGCCAACAACGCCATTTTACCCAACAAAGCAGCATGCGCCTCAGTGCAATCGGCGAGAGTTGGAATATGCTGCTTGGGCACGATCAGGAAATGGACTGGCGCGGCCGGATTAATGTCATGGAAGGCGATCAGGTCATCGTCTTCATAGATCGCTTTCGTGGGAATCTGCTTGGCTGCAATTTTGCAAAAAATACAATTTTCCAAATTATCTCCGGGTTTTAAACGATTCTTGAAAGACTCAGATCTTGCGCGGATCGGTTTCTTGCTGTTCGCGCGCCGTCAGCTTGCGGTTGGCTTTCTCTTCGATGCCGGACAAGCCTTCGCGCCGCGCCAGTTCCTGCAGCACGTCTTGTGGCGTCAGATTGAACTGGGCCAGCATGATCATCGAGTGGAACCACAAATCGGCGCATTCATACAGCACATGGGAAACGTCGCCGTCTACCCGCGCATCCTTGGCCGCCATCACGGTTTCGGTAGCTTCCTCGCCGATTTTTTTCAGAATCGCATCGTCGCCCTTGGCGAACAGGCGCGCGACGTACGAGGTTTCAGGATCGCCGCCGTTTGCCGGTTTGCGCGATTCGATGACCGCAGCCAGGCGCTGTAGGGTTTCACTCATGATTGCTTCAGATCCGCTTAAATTGTATAAATATCCACGTGCAATTAATGTGATTTCGTCATTCCCGCGAAGGCGGGCACCAAGGTGGAGAATCCATGTTGCATCTAAAATGGATCCTCGCCTTCGCGGGGACGACGCAGCATTGTTTCATTACTTGTAAATATCGTCCGGCTCTTTCAACACCGGCTCGACCGCTTCCCAGGTATTGCTGCTGCTCTCAAGCTTCTGGAAGAAGCAGGAATGGCGACCGGTATGGCAGGCGATGTCGCCGGCCTGGGTCACTTTCAGCAACACCACATCCTCATCGCAATCGAGGCGGATTTCGTGCACTTTCTGCACATGGCCGGATTCTTCACCCTTGTGCCACAGTTTCTTGCGCGAACGGCTCCAGTAAACCGCCTCGCCCAGCGCCACCGTCTTTGCCAGAGCGTCGCGATTCATCCAGGCAAACATCAGCACATCGTTCGATCCGAGTTCCTGGGCGATCACCGGCACCAGGCCGTGTTCATCCCACCTCACCTTGTTTAACCAACTCACGCTACTCATGCTAGCCTCATCGGAATCTGCTGTGCCGCCATGAACTGCTTGGCTTCCTGCACAGTGTGTTGACCATAATGGAAAATACTTGCTGCCAGCACGGCATCGGCGCGGCCGATCTTGATGCCGTCGGCCAGGTCTTGCAAGCCGCCGACGCCACCGGAGGCAATCACCGGAATCGTCACGGCGTTGGAGACGCTGCTGGTCAGGGCCAGATCGAAACCGACCTTGGTGCCGTCGCGGTCCATGCTGGTCAGTAAAATTTCACCCGCGCCCAGTTGCTCCATCTTTTGCGCCCACTCGATTGCGTCAAGGCCGGTGGCCTTGCGCCCGCCATGGGTGAACACTTCCCATTTGCCCGGCGCGACCTGCTTGGCGTCGATGGCGACCACGATGCATTGCGAACCGTATTTGGCCGCGGCATCCGCCACCAGTTGCGGATTGGTGACTGCGGAAGTATTGATGCCAACCTTGTCGGCGCCGGCATTCAGCAAACGACGCACATCCTCCACGGCGCGCACGCCGCCGCCCACGGTCAGCGGAATAAATACCTGTGATGCAACCGCTTCGATAATCGGCAAAATCAGATCACGATTATCGGAAGAAGCGGTGATGTCGAGGAAGGTAAGTTCGTCGGCACCCTGCTCATCGTAACGGCGGGCGATTTCGACCGGATCGCCGGCATCGCGCAACTCAAGGAAATTGACACCCTTGACCACGCGGCCGTTGGTCACGTCAAGACAAGGAATGATGCGTTTGGCAAGCGTCATGGCTGGTCAGCGTCGGGCTGCTCCGATAAGTCTTCGTCGATGAACATGTCATCGCTCAACTCGTCGGCCCGCTCTTGCGCCGAACGCAAATCGAGCGTGCCTTCATAAATCGAACGGCCGCAAATCACCGCTTCGATGCCTTCATCCTGCACCGCGCACAATGCTTCCACATCGTGGACGTTGTGGACGCCGCCGGAAGCGATCACCGGGATCGTCATGCTTTGCGCCAGCTTGACGGTGGCTTCGATGTTGACGCCGCCCATCATGCCGTCGCGGCCGATGTCGGTATACACGATCGATGCACAACCGTAATCTTCGAATTTCTTGGCCAGGTCGATCACTTCATGACCGGAAAGCTTGCTCCAGCCATCGGTGGCTACCTTGCCATCCTTGGCATCGAGGCCGACGATAATCTGGCCCGGAAACGCGCTGCAGGCATCGTGCAGGAAACCCGGATTCTTGACCGCTGCGGTACCGATGATGATGTAGCTCAAGCCGTCGTCGAGATAGCGTTCGATGGTGTCGAGGTCACGGATGCCACCGCCCAGCTGCACGGGGATTTCTTCGATGCCGTTGAGCACGGCGAATTCGCGTACCGCCTTGATGATGGCTTTGACCGCTGGTTCGTTCTTAGGCTTGCCGGCAAACGCGCCATTCAGGTCGACCAGATGCAGGCGACGTGCGCCCTGCGTCAGCCAATGGCGGGCCATTTCGCCCGGATCGTCGGAAAATACTGTGGCTTGGTCCATATCGCCTTGTTTCAGGCGTACGCAGTGACCGTCTTTGAGGTCGATGGCAGGTATCAGCAGCATGGCTACAATTGTATGAGATAAGGTCAGTTAAAGAGCTAAATAAGAAGCCGAATAAGGATCTAAATAAGGATCTGATTCAATATCGGGATTGCTACCGGAAAATGTTTCGCTCGAAAAATTCAAGGTTTCCATTGCACAAAATTCTTGTACAACTGCAACCCTGCACTGGCGCTTTTCTCCGGATGGAACTGTGTCGCAAAAATATTATCACGGCCGACCGCGCAGCTAAACGCCGCCCCGTATTCGGTCTCGCCGAAGGTATGCGCAGCATCCGCCGGCACCGCATAGTAACTATGCACGAAATAAAAATAATCCTGGTCGGCAACGCCGTTCCACAACGGATGAGGCTGTGCCTGGCGAACGCGATTCCAGCCCATTTGCGGTACCTTGAAACGCGATCCGTCGTCTTGCAGCTGGCCGTCCAGGCGGAAACGTACTACTTTGCCGGGCAATAAGCCGAGGCCCGGCGTATTGCCTTCCTCGCTCACGTCGAACAACATTTGCTCACCGACACACACGCCCAGCAGCGGCTTGCTGCGTGCCGCCTCCAGCAAGACCTCCTGCAGCCCGGATTCGCGCAAGCTGCGCATGCAATCCGGCATGGCCCCCTGGCCGGGCAAGACCAGACGGTCGGCCGCCCGGATATCGGTAATCGTACCGGAAATCAGGACTTCAGCTTCTGGCGCCACCTGACGCAGGGCTTGCGCCACTGAGCGCAGGTTGCCCATGCCATAGTCAACTACAACGATTTTGTTCATGATAAAGATTCAAGTCCGGCAAAGAATAGCGGGTAGCATCCGAGTAGTTAAGCTGAGTAGTTAAGCCGAGTAGTTAAGTTTCTGCCCAAGCCTTTGTGCTCTGCGCCAGCCGCATTAAATTTAAAGGCTGCCTTTAGTAGAAGGAATGGTGCCGGCGGAACGCGGATCCAGCTCTGCAGCCATGCGCAACGCGCGGCCAAACGCCTTGAAAACGGTTTCGCATTGATGATGGGCATTTTCGCCACGCAGGTTGTCGATATGCAAAGATACCAGCGCATGATTGACAAAACCCTGGAAAAATTCATGGGTAAGATCGACGTCGAAGCCGCCTATCATGGCGCGCTTCCACGGTACGTGGAATTCAAGTCCGGGCCGGCCGGAAAAATCGATCACCACGCGCGACAGCGCTTCATCCAGCGGCACATACGCGTGGCCATAGCGGCGGATGCCCTTCTTGTCGCCCATCGCCTTGGCAAATGCTTGCCCCAAAGTAATGCCGACATCTTCCACCGTGTGATGGGCGTCGATATGCAGATCGCCATTGGCTTCGATATCCAGGTCGATCAAGCCATGCCGTGCAATCTGATCCAGCATATGATCCAGGAACGGTACGCCGGTATTCAGCTTTTGCTGGCCGGTGCCGTCCAGATTGATGGAGACGCGGATTTGCGTCTCGTTGGTATTGCGCGTGATCGATGCAGTTCGAGGCGTAGACATGTTGAGCTTGAGACCAATTTGCTATGTGATGGCGCACAGGCGCCGTGGAGGTAAGTGTACTAAATTATTCGACGATCTGATTTAAGATCTAGATTGTTGTCGCTTCTCCGCTAGTCACTAGTGAAGCTTGATCAGTGCGGCCTTTTGAGCCGCACCGCCATTTTACCGACATTTTCATGTTTTCCCGCTAATCCCGGCTTTGATAATCTCTATCGGTGTTGCTATTCAAGCCAAACGCTCAGCCAGCGGCCGTTCGTCGGTTTTTTGACTATCCAGCTGGGCCAGGCGCCGTTCAATCAACGCACAATACTCCGGATTCAACTCAA
Organism: Collimonas antrihumi; assembly: GCF_018304965.1. Classification (GTDB taxonomy): domain Bacteria; phylum Pseudomonadota; class Gammaproteobacteria; order Burkholderiales; family Burkholderiaceae_D; genus Collimonas; species Collimonas antrihumi. The sequence goes on along the minus strand of NZ_JAGQED010000006.1, from coordinate 181,706 downwards.
AACCGACAAACCGGCGGCCACAACGGCGTGCCGCCACCGCAGTGGTGCCGCTGCCCATGAAGGGATCCAGCACAATCCCGCCCGGCGGACAGGAAGCCTTGATCATCCGTTCGACGATTTCCAGCGGCTTCTGGGTCGGATGGTCGGCGCGCTCGCGATGTTCGCGATGCAGGCGCGAAACGCTCCATACGTCCTTCGGGTTGTAACCCAGCTCCAGCCATTTGGCGCCGACAAAAATCGAACGTGAACGGGCTTTCTTGGTTTCTGCGTCGTAGGGGATCCGGATAGCGTCAAGGTCGAAATAATAGTCTTTGGCGCGGGCAAAGAATCCGATGGTGTCGTGCACCGAGGAAAAACGCCGGGTGCCGCCACCCATCGATGGTACCCGCCGATCCCAGATGATTTCGTTATTCATGATCATGCGCTGCTTCAGCATGACGAAAATCTCTGGCGAAAAACGCCAGGTCAGGAAAATGTAAAGGCTGCCGTTCGGTTTCAGTTTTGGCAACGCCGCATCGATCCACTCTTCGGTCCAGAGCAAATAGGCGGCCGTATCGAGCTTGTCGGAATCGTTGCCGTAATCCTTGCCCAGGCCGTAGGGCGGATCGGCCAGCAACAGATCGACCGAACCATCCGGGATACGCTGCAAACCTTGCAGCGCGTCTTCGCCATAGATGCGGTCGATCCAGTCGTTGCTCATAGCCGACTCGCCCCGACCGCTGTCATTGCGAACCGTCTTTCAAACGATTTTGCAAACGATACTCGGCGGAACGCGCATGCGCCTGCAACCCTTCGCCGTACGCCAGTTCCGCCGCAACTTTGCCTAGTGTCTGAGCACCAGCCTCGCTGATGTTAATCATGCTGGAACGCTTCTGGAAATCATAGACGCCGAGCGGCGACGAGAAACGCGCCGTGCGCGAAGTCGGCAACACGTGATTCGGTCCGGCACAGTAGTCGCCCAGCGCTTCCGATGAAAAACGGCCAAGGAACATGGCGCCGGCATGGCGGATCCGGTCAGCCCAGCGCTGCGGATTCTCGGTCGAGATTTCCAGATGCTCGGCAGCGATGTGGTTGGCGATTTCGCAGGCTTGTTCGATGTCGCGCACTTTGATCAGCGCGCCACGATCGGTCAGCGAGGTGCGGATCACTTCGTGCCGTGGCATCAACGGCAATTGCCGGTTGATACTGGCTTCCACCGCGGCGATATAGTCGGCGTCAGGACACAGCAATATCGATTGCGCCAATTCGTCATGTTCGGCTTGCGAGAACAGATCCATGGCGATCCAGTCGGGATCGGTAGTGCCGTCGCAGATCACCAGGATTTCCGACGGCCCCGCGATCATGTCGATGCCGACGGTGCCGAACACGCGGCGCTTGGCGGCTGCCACATAGGCGTTGCCGGGGCCGACGATCTTGTCGACTTGCGGAATGCTGGCGGTACCGTAGGCCAACGCAGCCACGGCTTGCGCTCCGCCGATGGTGAATACGCGATCGACGCCGGCGATGGCTGCAGCCGCCAGCACCAGCGGATTCTTGATGCCGTCCGGAGTCGGCACCACCATGATGATTTCCTGCACGCCCGCGACCTTGGCTGGAATCGCATTCATCAGCACCGATGAAGGATAAGCAGCTTTGCCGCCTGGGACGTAGATGCCGACGCGGTCCAGCGGCGTGACTTTCTGTCCCAGCACGGTGCCGTCGGCTTCGGTGTAGCTGAAGCCATCCGAACCGCATTCGGTTTTCTGGCGCTCATGGTAAGCACGCACACGGTCGGCCGCTGTTTGCAAGGCGCTGCGGCGCTCTGGCGACAGCTGCGCGAGTGCATCCTGCAATTCCTGCCGGCCGATTTCCAGCGCCGTCACGCTGTTGGCGCTGAGGCGATCGAAACGATTGGTGTATTCCAGCACGGCGGCGTCGCCGCGCGCTTTGACATCGGCCAGGATCCGCGCCGCGGCCTGATCGATGGCTTCATCTTCGCCAGCTTCAAAGGCCAGCACGGCTGTCAGCTGCGCCTGGAAATCCGGCTGCGCCGCATCGAGTTTTCTGATTGCTATGCTCATGTTGCTTCCGTTGCGTCCGTTGTTTCTGGTTTGCCGGTTGCAGCGCCAGGCCGCAGCCGGGCTTTACAGCCGGGTCTAGTTCGTCGAGGCTTTTTCGAATGCATCCAGGATTGGTTGCAGCCGTTCGCGCTTCAGTTTCAGGGCCGCCTGGTTGACCACCAGCCGCGATGAGATATCCATGATGTGTTCAACTTCGACCAGGTTATTGGCGCGCAAAGTGCCGCCGGTGCTAACCAGGTCGACAATCGCATCGGCCAGCCCGACCAGTGGCGCCAGTTCCATCGAACCGTACAATTTGATCAGGTCGACGTGCATGCCTTTGGCCGCGAAGTGTTCGCGCGCGGTCAGCAGGTATTTGGTGGCAACCCGCAACCGTGCGCCCTGGCGAATCGCGCTGGCGTAGTCGAAGCCGGCCGAGACCGCCACCGACATGCGGCATTTTGCGATTTCCAGGTCGATCGGTTGATACAAGCCCTCGCCGCCATGTTCCAGCAGCACATCCTTGCCGGCCACGCCGAAATCGGCGGCGCCGTATTGCACGTAGGTCGGCACGTCGGAAGCACGCACGATGATCACGTTCACTTGCGGATCGTTAGTCGGCAAGATCAGCTTGCGCGAAGTTTCCGGATCTTCGGTGACCTCGATGCCGGCTGCCTTCAGCAACGGCAAGGTTTCTTCAAAGATGCGGCCTTTGGACAAGGCCAGGGTTAACTTCTGGCTCATTTGATTCTTTCGATATTCGCGCCGACCGCCGACAACTTGCGTTCCATCTGGTCGTAACCGCGATCCAGATGATAAACACGCTCGATCAGGGTTTCGCCCTGCGCCACCAGACCGGCGATCACCAGCGAAGCCGAGGCGCGCAAGTCGGTCGCCATGACCGGTGCGCCGACCAGCTTGTCGACGCCTTTGATAATGGCGGTATTGCCCTGCACATCGATGGCAGCGCCAAGGCGATTCATTTCCTGCACGTGCATGAAGCGATTTTCAAAGATCGTTTCAGTGACATGGCTGGTGCCTTCGGCAATGCTGTTCATGGCCATGAACTGCGCTTGCATGTCGGTCGGGAAGCCCGGGTATTCGGTAGTGCGGAAACTGACTGCCTTAGGCCGCGCCGCCATCTGCACCCGAATCCAGTCTTCACCGGAAGTCAGGATCACGCCCGCTTCACGCAATTTATCGAGCACGGCATCGAGGATGTGGCTGCGGGTGTTCTTCAACATGACGTCGCCGCCGGTTGCCGCTACCGCGCACAGGAAGGTGCCGGTCTCGATACGATCCGCAATCACGGCATGTTCGGCGCCGTGCAACTTGTCCACGCCTTGAATCGTCAGGCGATCGGTACCGATGCCGTCGATCTTCGCGCCCATCGCCACCAGCAGGTTAGCCAGATCGGTGACTTCGGGTTCGCGTGCAGCGTTTTCCAGCACGGTCTCGCCGTCGGCCAGGGTCGCTGCCATCAGCAGGTTTTCGGTGCCGGTGACGGTGATCATGTCGGTAACGACGCGCGTACCCTTCAGTTTCTTGGCCTTGGCATGGATGTAGCCGGCTTCGATCGAAATCTCCGCGCCCATCGCTTGCAAGCCTTTGATGTGCTGGTCGACCGGGCGCGAACCGATGCCGCAACCGCCCGGCAACGACACGCGCGCTTCGCCAAAGCGGGCCAGCAACGGGCCCAGCACCAGGATCGATGCGCGCATGGTTTTCACCATTTCGTACGGCGCTTCCAGATTGGTGATGGCGTCGCCTTGCAACGTCACGAAATGGCCGTCCTGGGTCGCCTTCAATCCCATCTGGCGCAGCAGTTTCAATATGGTCGACACATCGTGCAGGTTGGGCACGTTGCTCAGATGCAGCTGGTCCGAGCTCAGCAAACCGGCGCACAGGATAGGCAGCGCCGCATTTTTTGCGCCGGAAATGGTGATATCGCCGGAAAGGCGGTTACCGCCTTGTATCAATAATTTATCCATTATTACTTCTCGCTGAAATTTATTAGTTGCATCTTGCAGCGTGGGCAAAAAAACTTGCCCACCCTACTTCTAGTTATTGTCTTGAAATTCTTCTGGTGTCAGCGTCTTCATCGACAGTGCATGAATCTCTTCGCGCATACGATCGCCCAGCGCAGCGTAGACGATCTGATGACGCTGTATCGGGCGCTTGCCGGCAAACGCCGCCGACACGATCACCGCCTTGAAATGCTGACCGTCGCCCTCGACTTCCAGATGTGAACATTCAAGGCCGGCGGCGATATAACTTTTAACGAGATCGGGTGTAGGGAACATGATATTTTTTACCGGCTAACTGAACAAATGGAAACGAACGGAAACGTAATGGCTTGGCTAATCTTGGTCAATGGCGCAGCTTGTAGCCGCGTTTCAGCATCTGCACCGCCAAAGTCGACAACAGCGCCAGCGAGATGCAGATGACCGCCAGGCTGATCAGCGGATTGATATCCGACTGGCCGAAGAAGCCATAGCGGAAACCATCGATCATATAAAAAAACGGATTCAAATGCGACACGGCTTGCCAAAATGGCGGCAATGACTTAATCGAATAAAACACGCCGGCGAGAAAGGTCAGCGGCATGATCAGGAAATTCTGGAACACCGCCAGCTGATCGAACTTGTCCGCCCAGATGCCGGCGATCAACCCCATGGTGCCAAGCAGCGCTGCGCCAAGGAAGGCAAAAATCACAATCCACCATGGCGCCACAAAGGACAGATTGCCAAACCAGGCCGTGATCACGAATACGCCGAAACCGACCGCAACGCCACGCACCACCGAGGCCAGCACATAGCCGCCATACCATTCCCAGTGCGACAACGGCGGCAACAGGACAAACACCAGATTGCCGGTCATTTTCGACTGTGTCAACGATGACGAGGTATTGGCGAAGGCATTTTGCAACACACTCATCATGACCAGGCCGGGAATCAGGAACGCCGTGTACTGCACGCCCGGATAAACTTCGACGTGATCTTTCAGCGTGTGGCCGAAAATCAGCAGGTACAGCAAGGCGGTCAGGATCGGCGCGCCGACGGTTTGCGTCGCGACTTTCCAGAAGCGCAGCACTTCCTTGTAAAACAGCGTTTGGAAACCAACCATCATTTGACACCGCCTGCGTTGTATTCGTCTGCGTAGACGTTGAAACCGTTGGCGCTGACCTTGCTATCCATGATCTGCAGGAATACATCCTCCAGGTCAGCCTGTTGCAGCTGCATGTCTTCAATCACGGCGCCGGACTGGCGCAGGGAGGCGAGGATCGGTTCGACATCGCCATATTCATTGACGCGCAAAGCGAACTTGCCGCCGTCTGCATGCAGCACCAGGTGTTGCAAAGCCGGCGGCAGGCTGCCACCGGACAACTGGATCAGCAACTGCGAACCGGCAATCCGTTTGATCAGCGCGGAGGTGGTATCGAGCGCCACCACCTGCCCCAGCTTGAGCATGGCGATGCGGTTGCACTGTTCCTGCGCTTCTTCCAGATAATGCGTGGTCAGGACCACGGTGTGGCCTTCGCGGTTCAGACGTGAAATAAAGCGCCATAAAGTCTGGCGCAGTTCGACGTCGACCCCGGCGGTCGGCTCATCCAGCACGATCACCGGCGGCTTGTGCACCAGCGCTTGCGCTACCAGTACGCGCCGCTTCATGCCGCCCGACAGCGCGCGCATATTGGTATCGGCCTTGTTGGTCAGGTCGAGGTTTTCCATCACCTCGTCGATCCATTTGTCGTTATTCTTCAGGCCGTAATAGCCAGACTGCATGCGCAAGGTTTCGCGCACCGTGAAAAACGGATCAAACACCAGCTCTTGCGGCACTACGCCAAGATTGCGGCGCGCAGCGCGATAGTCGCTGACGACATCGTGGCCGTGGATCGTGACGTTGCCGGAATCCGGCCGATTGAGGCCGGCAATGATCGAAATCAGGGTGGTTTTACCGGCGCCGTTAGGGCCTAGCAAACCGAAGAACTCGCCTTCTTCGATGGTCAGGGAAACGCCGCCCAGCGCCTGCAAAGACTGGTAACGTTTCTTGACGTTGGTGATTTGAATGGCCGCCATGGTGCCTTGCTAAATATTGTTCAATTGGGGACGCCGCAACAATGTTGACGATTCGTTGACGATTCTGCTGCCGATTCCGTCTCTGAAGCCATCCTGGATCCAGATAAGTGGCGTAACCCTTGATTATATTGGATTTTTGCTGCGAGGGCCGGGCGACAACGACAAACCCGGCATACCAAGAAGGAGGGGAGAGGTAAAGCTCAATGATGCAGTGTACTGGCGGCAACAATCACCGTCGCAGGTGACAACAATTCGGTCACGCCATACAGGTCGATCAGGCTTTCCAGATTGGCGGGCAAACTGGAAAAATGCAGGGCCAGCCCTTGATTCAGGGCGGCACATTGCCATGCCAGCAAAGTAGCAACGGCGGCCGAATCGACCGCCACCACTTCACTCAGGTCAATCTCGGTCTCGCCCCCGGCGATCGCGCGCAAGCCCTCTTCCAGAGTGACTTTGGCGTTACCGACGGTAAGCGAGTGAGAAGGTCTGAACATGATATTCAATCAACAGATTATTTGAGGCCGCGAGCAGCGCGCTGCTTGTTCTTGTCCGCCAGCACCTTGATCAAGCCATCGATACCGGTTCTGCCGATTTCAGAGGCAAACGTACCCTTGTATGATTCAACGAGCCAAGCCCCCAACACGTTGACATCATAAATTTTCCAGCTTGTACCAGCTTTTTCCATGCGGTAATTCAGCTGGATCGGCTCGCCGCGCGGCTGGATCACCTGGGAACGCACTTCGACGTCGCTATCGGCCGGATCGCCGCGCATCGGCTTGAAATCGATCTTCTGGTCGCGTACCTGCGACAGGGCACCGGAATAGGTATAGATCAGCAAGCTGCGGAACTGGGTGATCAGTTGTTTCTTCTGGTCATCAGTTGCATCACGCCAATAACGGCCGGCTGCCAGCGAAGTCATGCGCTCAAAGTCGACATACGGGATGATCTTTTCCTCGACCAGCGTCAGGATGCGTTGCTGATTGCCGCTCTGGATGTTTTTGTCGTTCTTGGCAGTATCCAGCACGTCTTGGCTGATACGCTTGACCAGCGCGTCAGGTGCTTCTTGCGCCTGTGCCGCTGCGGTGAATAACAGGCTGCCGACAGTCAACGACAGCGCCAGGTATTTTTTAAAAATTTTCATATATGTTTTAACAATCTTAGTAAGTAGTTGTTAGAAGATGAGAGGACGCTCAGACGCGTTATATATCGGTCCTAAGACGGCAATTTCAAGCGTCGGTTCCAACCGGCGCCCACAATCCACTCCTCAATCGTCAAGCGTTATTCATCGGTCGACTTGGTCTTGGCTGGCTTATCTGCCTTGTTCCCGGTGTCGTTGTCGTCAGCGTTGCCGCGGATCTGGCTTTGACGGCGCTGTGTATACGCATCGCGCATGAACTCATACTTGTCCAGGGCCGCCTCTTCCAGCAGATCGCCGGCATCCAGCAGATTTGCGCGTTTGTCGATCAAACGTACCACGGAACCGGTATTGCGCCAGCGCACCGGATATTTGTATGACCATATGTCGCCATACATATCCACCGGCAACGCTGCAGCATCACGAATATTCGATGGCCCGAACAGCGGCAGCACCAGATAAGGGCCGGAGCCGACGCCCCACTTGCCCAGGGTCTGACCGAAATCCTTGTTGTGCTTCTGCAAACCCGCTTCCGAACTGATATCCAGCAAACCGCCCAGGCCGAGCGTCGAGTTAACCGCAACCCGCATCACGTCCGATGTACCGTCTGCAACATTTCCTTGCAAGAAGCCGTTAACCGAACTCCAGACATCACCCAGGTTACCGAAGAAATTGTTGACCCCGGTCTGGACAAAGCTCGGCAGCCAGGAACGGTAAGCGGTAGCCACTGGTTTCAGAGCAACCTTGTCAAGTGTATCGTTAAAGCTGAACATGGCACGGTTAAAGCCCTCCAGCGGGTCTTGCGGATTGCTTGCGGTGGCACAGCCGGCCAGCGTTGCAACCAGGGCCAGCGAGCCCAGACGGTTCATGATTCTCATTGTTCTGTATCCTTTACATCTGCAGCTTTGCTGTACAAGAACTGGCTGATCAGGTTCTCCAGCACAATTGCAGATTGTGTTAATTTAATACGGTCGCCGGCAGCCAGGTTCTTGGTGGCGCCGCCTGGTTCGATACCGATATATTGCTCGCCCAGCAAGCCTGCGGTCAGGATCTTAGCCGAACTGTCTTCTGGAAACTGGTAACGCTGGTCCAGATTCAAGGTCACCACCGCCTGGAAATTCTTGTCGTCGAAATTAATCGCAGCCACCCGCCCGACCACTACTCCGGCGCTTCTGACCGAAGCGCGCACTTTCAAACCGCCGATATTGTCGAATTTAGTCAATACCGGATAAGTCTTGTTGAACGTAGAGCTGCTCAGGTTACCGGCTTTCAGCGCCAGAAAACCCAAAGCCAGTATCCCGACCAACACAAATATGCCTACCCATACGTCTACGGTTTTTTGTTGCATGATTCATCACCTTAAAAATACCACTTGAGGCGAATAATCCCCAAGAAAATAGTAACGAGAAGTAAAGCGCTCCGCGAAAGCGCACCGCGATCGCGCGCTGCTACAGACTACTTTGAGCGCAAATAATCAACGCGACTGATCAACGCAGCTAATCAACGCAGTCAATCAACGCAGCTAATCAATTAAACATCAAAGCTGTCAGCAGGAAGTCCAGCGCCAATACCGCCAGCGAGGAAATCACCACGGTGCGCGTAGTTGCCCTGGAAACACCTTCCGGTGTCGGCATTGCTTCATATCCTTGCCATACTGCGACAAAAGTCGCTGCGACGCCAAATACAATACTTTTCAAGACGCCATTAGCGATATCTTGCCAAACATCCACCCCGCCCTGCATTTGCGACCAGAACGCGCCTTCATCGACGCCGATCAGCCTGACCCCGACCAGGTAGCCGCCGAATATGCCCAGCGCGCTGAACAAGGCCGCCAGCATCGGCATTGCCACCACACCGGCCCAGAAACGCGGCGCCACCACCCTTTGCATAGGGTCGACCGCCATCATTTCCATTGCCGATAATTGCTCACCCGCTTTCATCAAGCCGATTTCCGCAGTCAGGGAAGTACCGGCGCGGCCGGCGAACAGCAGCGCCGTTACTACCGGTCCCAGCTCACGTACCAGCGACAGCGCCACCAGCAAACCCAGCGCCTGTTCGGAACCATATTTATTGAGCGTGTAATACCCCTGCAGACCCAACACGAAGCCGACAAACAATCCCGATACGCCAATAATGATCAGCGAGTAATTACCGATGAAATGGATCTGGTCGGTAATCAGCCGGGGGCGCCGCCAGAGGCTGGTAGAGGCGCGCAAGATCGCAAAAAACATCCGCGCGGCCGCACCCAGGCCGGTAATCGACTCGCGCAAGGTACGCCCCGTTGCGGCAAGAGAATTGGTTACAAATTTAGTTGCAGCATCCAGCATATCAAGCATTAAACGCGCCCCTTCAATCCCAGATCCTCGGACAACGATTTGCCAGGATAGTGGAATGGCACCGGACCGTCCGGTTCAGCGTTGACGAATTGTTTCACGTACGGATGAGTCGATGCCAACATCTCAGCCGGTGTGCCTTGCGCCACGATTTGCCCTTGCGACAGGAAATACACATAGTCGGCAATGCCAAACGATTCATGGACGTCATGCGACACCAGGATACTGGTCGAACCAAGCGCATCGTTGAGCTTGCGGATCAGGTTGGCCGTCACACCCATGGAAATCGGATCCAGGCCGGCGAACGGTTCGTCATACATGATCAGCGACGGATCCAGGGCTATCGCGCGCGCCAGCGCTACCCGCCTTGCCATGCCGCCGGAAATCTCGGATGGCTTCAATTGCGCCGCATTGCGCAGGCCAACCGCGTTCAATTTCAGCAGCACCAGCGTGTTTAACAAATCTGGCGACAAATCGGTATGTTCGCGCAACGGGAAGGCGACGTTTTCAAATGCGGTCAGGTCGGTAAACAAAGCGCCGCTCTGAAACAGCATGCCCATCTTGCGCCTCAGCGCATACAAAGCTGAAGTTGACAGTGCATGCACCGTTTCGCCGTCGACCTTGACACTACCTGCCTGCGGCCGCAACTGGCCGCCGATCAGCCGCAATATAGTGGTCTTGCCGGAGCCGGAGCCGCCCATGACGGCGATCACCTTGCCACGTGCAAAGTCCATGTTGAGACCCGATAAAATCGACCTCTCACCATAGCCAAATTGCAGATCACGAATCTCGACGATATTTGCCACACTGCTCACCGAATAAATCAAAGGGGGTATTGTAGTGCAAATGCGACAATCGTTCAGAGCCCGCCAATAGTAGACAAACTGATATGTGCCGCTATTACAACAATTTGGCTATTGCCTGAATGCATGTGCAAAACGGCCGGCGCAGAAAAAAGAGCACGCCCGCGTTGCCACTGACATGCTCTTTCTCCGGATGTTGCAAAACCGCTGGTGAAACGCGGTTGATATTGCAGTTTATCGCAGCTGATTTACTAGCGCGGCAAAACCGACGCCCCCATCAGGAATTCATCGACTGCGCGCGCGCATTGACGGCCTTCGCGGATCGCCCATACCACCAGCGACTGGCCGCGACGCATGTCGCCAGCTGCAAACACTTTATCGACCGAAGTCTGGTAGCAGCCGTCACCGTCGGTAGTGGCCTTGGCATTGCCGCGCGCATCCTTGTCGACGCCAAACGCCTCCAGCACCTGCGCCACCGGCGAGACGAAGCCCATGGCCAGGAACACCAGGTCAGCCTTCATTTCGAATTCCGAATTCGGCACTTCCTGCATCTTGCCGTCTTTCCACTCGACGCGGGCTGCAATCAACTTCTCGACTTTGCCGTTCTTGCCTTCCAGGCGCTTGGTTGCCACTGCCCAGTCACGGTCGCAACCTTCTTCATGCGAAGACGAGGTGCGCAACTTGGTTGGCCAGTACGGCCATACCAGCGGCTTGTTTTCCAGTTCCGGCGGTTGCGGCATCAGCTCGAACTGCTGGATCGATACCGCGCCCTGGCGATTGGAAGTGCCGACGCAATCGGAACCGGTATCGCCGCCGCCGATCACCACCACGTGCTTGCCGCCAGCCAGGATCTGATCCTTGACCTTGTCGCCGGCGTTGACCTTGTTTTGCTGCGGCAGGAAATCCATGGCGAAATGCACGCCCTTCAGTTCGCGCCCTGGCACCGGCAAATCGCGCGGCTGCTCAGCGCCGCCGGCAATCACTACAGCGTCAAATTCCGCCTTCAGCTCGTCTGGAGAAATGGTTTTCTTGGCCCAGTTGTTCACGTTCGACGGGAAATCCTTGCCGACCAGAACACCGGTGCGGAAAGTCACGCCTTCTGCTTCCATCTGCTCGACACGACGATCAATGTGCGATTTTTCCATCTTGAAATCAGGAATACCGTAACGCAGCAAGCCGCCGATCCGATCGCTCTTTTCAAACACGGTAACGTCATGGCCGATACGCGCCAACTGTTGCGCCGCCGCCAGACCTGCAGGCCCGGAGCCTACCACCGCAATTTTTTTACCGGTTTTGACCAATGGCGGTTGCGGCACGATCCAGCCGTTTTCCCAGCCCTTGTCGACGATGAAATGCTCGATCGACTTGATGCCGACCGGGTCGCTGTTGATGCCCAGGGTGCACGCGCTTTCGCATGGCGCAGGGCAGATGCGGCCGGTAAACTCCGGGAAATTGTTGGTCGAGTGCAGAGTCTCCAGCGCCTCGTGATAAGCACCGCGATACACCAGGTCATTCCAGTCAGGAATGATGTTATTCACCGGGCAGCCGTTGTTGCAGAATGGAATACCGCAATCCATGCAACGCGCGCCCTGAGTCTTGGCTTCGCTATCGCTCAGACTCAGGATGAATTCCTTGTAATGCTTCTTACGTGCCAGCGGCGCTTCATACGTTTCGCCGACCCGTTGAAACTCCATAAACCCTGTTACTTTTCCCATTTTTCACTCACATTTGGCTACAGGATGCACCGCGACCTTGCATTCCAGGTCGGCGGTGGTCCTTATCGTTACTTGGCTTGAACGTAATCCATCGATTACGCGGCGACTTTTTCCTTGGCTGGCGTGGCGTTGCGGGCCGCATTCAACTCGCTCAGTGCCCGCTTGTATTCAGTCGGGAACACCTTGACAAATTTACTGCGCGAAGCAACCCAGTTATCCAGCAAGTTGCGAGCGCGCGTGCTGCCGGTGTACTTGAAGTGACGCTCGATCAAACCTTTCAAGATCGCTTCGTCAGCCTGTACTTCGCCGCCGCGCACGGTGCTATGCCAGATCGCTTTATCGATCGTGGCTTCTTGCTCGCCTTGGCTCAATACCGATTCCAGCGTCACCATCGCCATGTTGCATTGCGCAGCAAATGTGCCGTCCGGATCGTAGACATAAGCAATGCCGCCAGACATGCCGGCGCCAAAGTTACGGCCGGTGTCGCCCAGCACCACCACTGTACCGCCGGTCATGTATTCGCAACCATGGTCGCCGGTGCCTTCAACCACCGCAATCGCACCTGAGTTACGCACCGCGAAGCGCTCGCCGGCGACGCCGTTGAGGAAAGCCTCGCCTGCAATCGCACCGTACAGCACTGTATTGCCAGCGATGATGTTGTCGACCGCACGACCACGGAACTCAGTGTTCGGACGCACGATAATGCGGCCGCCGGACAATCCCTTGCCGACGTAGTCATTACCCTCGCCAACCAGATCCAGTGTCACGCCATGCGCCAGGAACGCGCCTGCCGACTGGCCTGCGGTACCTTGCAACTGAATATGGATAGTGTCGTCGGGCAGGCCCTCATGACCGTATTTCTTCGCGACTTCGCCTGACAGCATGGCACCGACGGTACGGTTCAGATTCTTGATCGGCGAGATGAACGAGACGCGCTCGCCCTTGTCCAGCGCGGCCTTGGCTTGCGTGATCAATTTGTGATCGAGCGCTTTGTCCAGGCCGTGATCCTGCTCTTCGGTGTGGTAATACACGCCGCCTTCAGGCAATGCCGGCTGATAGAAAATACGGCTGAAATCCAGGCCTTGTGCTTTCCAGTGGGTGATCGCCCGCGATTTGTCCAGCAAATCAGCACGGCCGATCAGTTCATTGAAACTGCGGATACCCAGCGAAGCCATGATCTGGCGCACTTCTTCGGCAATGAAGAAGAAGAAGTTGACCACGTGCTCCGGTTTGCCGGAGAACTTGGCGCGCAGCACAGGATCTTGCGTTGCAACGCCGACCGGGCAAGTATTCAGATGGCATTTGCGCATCATGATGCAGCCTTCAACCACCAGCGGTGCGGTAGCAAAACCGAACTCGTCCGCGCCCAGCAAAGCACCGATCACAACGTCGCGGCCAGTCTTCATCTGACCGTCGGCCTGAACCCGGATGCGGTTACGCAAACCGTTCAGTACCAGCGTTTGCTGGGTTTCCGCCAGGCCCAATTCCCAAGGGGAACCGGCATGCTTGATCGACGACAAAGGCGAAGCGCCGGTGCCACCGTCATGGCCTGCGATCACCACGTGATCCGACTTGGCTTTTGCCACACCGGCAGCCACGGTGCCGACACCGACTTCGGACACCAGCTTGACCGAGATCGAAGCGCGTGGATTGACGTTTTTCAGATCGTGAATCAGCTGCGCCAAATCTTCGATCGAATAAATATCATGATGCGGCGGCGGCGAAATCAGGCCGACGCCAGGCACCGAGAAACGCAGCTTGGCGATGTACTCGGACACCTTGTGACCTGGCAACTGACCACCCTCGCCCGGCTTCGCGCCCTGTGCCATCTTGATCTGGATCTGGTCAGCGGAGATCAGGTATTCCGCAGTCACGCCGAAACGCCCGGACGCCACCTGCTTGATGCGGGAGCGCAGCGAATCGCCGGCTTGCAGCGGGATATCGACTTCAATGCGGTCTTTACCGATCACCGACGCCAGGGTTTCGCCTTGCTTGATCGGGATGCCCTTCAATTCCTGGCGATAGCGGTTCTCGTCCTCGCCGCCTTCGCCGGTGTTGGACTTGCCGCCGATGCGGTTCATCGCCACTGCCAGCGTGGCATGCGCCTCAGTCGAAATCGAACCGAGCGACATCGCACCGGTAGCAAAACGCTTGACGATTTCCTTGGCCGGTTCAACTTCATCCAGCGGAATCGCCTTGCTTGGATCGATCTTGAACTCAAACAAACCGCGCAAGGTCATGTGACGCTTGGACTGATCGTTGATCAGCTGCGCGTACTCTTTATAGCTGTTGAAATTATTGGCACGGGTCGAGTGCTGCAGCTTGGCAATCGCGTCCGGTGTCCACATGTGTTCTTCACCGCGGACACGGAATGCATATTCGCCGCCGGCGTCGAGCGCATTGGCCAGCACCGGATCGTCGCTGAACGCAGCGCGATGCAGGCGCAAGGCTTCTTCCGCCACTTCAAACACGCCGATGCCTTCGACATTCGATGAAGTGCCCTTGAAGTATTTCTGGGTCATGCTCTTGTTAAGGCCGATCGCTTCGAAAATCTGCGCGCCGCAATACGACATGTAGGTCGAAATACCCATCTTCGACATGACTTTCAGCAAGCCCTTGCCGATCGCCTTCTGGAAGTTGTAGATCGCTTTTTCCGGCGACAACGCGCCCGGCAAGCCATGCGCCAGTTCGGTCAAGGTATCCATCGCCAGGTAAGGATGGATGGCTTCGGCGCCGTAACCGGCCAGCAATGCAAAGTGATGTGTCTCGCGCGCCGAACCGGTTTCGACTACCAGGCCGGTTGAAGTGCGCAGACCCTTGCTCACCAGATGCTGGTGAATCGCGGAAGTAGCCAGCAATGCCGGGATCGCCACTTGCTCGGCATCGACCTTACGGTCCGATACGATCAGGATGTTGTGGCCGGATTTGACAGCATCAACCGCCTTGGCGCACAGCGATGCCAGGCGCGCTTCGATGCCTTCCTTGCCCCAGGCAACCGGATAGCAGATGTTCAGTTCATACGACTTGAACTTGCCGCCGGTATGCGCGCCGATGTTGCGCAATTTGGCGATATCGTCGTAATTCAGAATCGGCTGCGTGACTTCCAGGCGCATCGGTGGATTGATGTTGTTTGTATCCAGCACGTTCGGCTTCGGTCCGATGAAGGACACCAGCGACATCACCATCGCTTCGCGAATCGGATCGATTGGCGGATTGGTGACTTGCGCGAACAGTTGCTTGAAATAGTGATACAGCGTCTTGTTCTTGCTGGACATGACCGCCAGCGGCGAGTCGTTACCCATCGAGCCGATCGCTTCTTCAGCAGCGGCCGCCATCGGCGACATCAGGAACTTGATGTCTTCCTGGGTGTAGCCGAACAGTTGCTGGCGATCCAGCAGCGGAATGGTCGAACCCGATTCAAAAGGTTCCGCTTTCAGCTCATCCAGCTTGACCCGCACCGATTCAATCCATTGCTTGTATGGTTTGGCGTTGGCGAAGGTATCTTTCAATTCCTTGTCATCGATGATGCGGCCAGCGTCGAGGTCGATCAGGAACATCTTGCCCGGTTGCAGACGCCATTTCTGGATGATCTTGGATTCCGGGATCGGCAATACGCCGGATTCGGACGCCATCACCACGAAGTCGTCGTCGGTGACGATATAACGCGCCGGACGCAAACCGTTGCGATCCAGCGTGCCGCCGATATGACGGCCATCGGTAAACGCCATCGCTGCAGGGCCATCCCATGGCTCCATCATCGCAGCGTGGTATTCGTAGAAGGCGCGACGGTTGTCATCCATGGTCGTGTGGTTTTCCCACGCTTCCGGAATCATCATCATCATCGCTTGCGCAATCGGATAACCAGCCATCAGCAACAGTTCGAGCGCGTTATCGAAACAGGCGGTATCGGACTGGCCTTCATAGATCAGCGGGAACAATTTTTTCAGATCGTCGCCCAGCACAGCCGACTTCATCACGCCTTCACGTGCACGCATCCAGTTGAAATTGCCTTTAACGGTGTTGATCTCACCGTTATGCGCCAGCAGGCGATACGGGTGAGCCAGCGGCCATTCAGGGAAGGTGTTGGTGGAGAAGCGTTGATGCACCAGCGCCAGCGCCGACAGGCAGCGCGGATCTTGCAGATCCTTGTAATACACGCCAACCTGGTCCGCCAGCAGCAAGCCCTTGTAGACCACGGTACGCGCCGACATCGACGGCACGAAGAATTCCTTGCCATGCAACAGGTTCAGTGCCTGGATCGCGTGGCCGGACGATTTACGGATCACATATAACTTACGCTCGAGCGCATCGGTCACCATGATATCCGGGCCGCGGCCGATAAAGATCTGGCGGATCACCGGCTCCTTGTCGCGCACAGTCGGCGACATCGGCATCTCGATATCCACCGGCACATCGCGCCATCCCAGCACGACCTGGCCTTCAGCCAGCACCGCGCGTTCGATTTCCTGTTCGCAAGCGATACGGGAAGCGTTCTCTTTAGGCAAGAACACCATACCGACGCCAAACTCACCCGGTGGCGGCAAGGTCACACCCAGCTTCGCCATTTCTTCGCGATAAAACTGGTCCGGCACCTGAATCAGAATCCCGGCGCCGTCGCCCATCAGTTTATCCGCACCGACCGCACCCCGATGATCCAGATTCTTCAGGATCAGCAAACCCTGCTCAATAATCGAGTGGCTCTTCTTGCCTTTGATATGGGCGATAAAACCGACGCCGCAGGCATCGTGCTCATTAGCCGGATCGTATAAACCTTGCGCTTGCATAACGTTGCTCCACCACTTTGAGAGTAAGGACATTAAGAATAGTGCAGACCGCCCCAGACTTCAATCACAATAAATGGGGTCAGAGTCAAATTAAATAGATCAATTTTTGCACCAAAATTAAATAGGGACAGAGTCAATTTAGTGCATTTGATGCCGTTCATGCCTTACCTATTATTTTTTATTTGCGCTCTGGCGGCTGATCTGCGGTCTCGGGCTGCGCCTTGAATGGCCGCCCACGTTTGCCCGGCCGCACTCTGAGATTGCCCTGCTTCTCGAGATTTGATTTGAATTTTTCCGAGCCCAGCGCCCAACCCTTGTTGGTAGCATCCATCAGCTGGCGCGCCTGGTCGGATGTAAGTGCTTGCTCTGCCATTTGTTTATAAGCTGCCTCACGATCGAACGGCGTATTGCCCAACGCCCAATACAATGCGTGATCCACAACCAAAGGATCGGCCTTCACGCCGACATGGTGCAAATAACTCGACCACGGGTATTCGCCAGGCGTCGCCACAATGCCGCCGCGCACCGGATTCTGGTCGATGTAGCAACTACACAACATGAAATAGCGCTCAGAATCTATCACCGTAGCCCTGTAGCGTCCTTGCCACAAAGTCCCGACCCGCTCATATTTCTGATTGAAATAAGGCACGTAGAAACGCCCTACCCACTGCATCATTTTCGCCAAACCTTCTGTATCGGAAGGCGTGGCGAGCAGATGTATGTGATTACTCATCAGTACATATGCATGGATGGAAACTTTGTATTGCTTGGCGGCATCGCGCAAGCGGCCAAGAAAATTCACATAGTCTTCCGTCTCGCGAAAGATTGCCTGGCGGTCGACGCCACGCTGGATCAAGTGATGCGGCTGATTGGGAATGACGAGTCGGGGCTGGCGGGCCATGGCAAAAAGGGATCGATGGATAGAGCTGCTATTTTACCGATTAATTCGACTCTGACCCCAATTGTTTTAATTGCATCGATTAATTTGACTCTGACCCTAATTGTTTGGGCTTTAGGGCTTCTGCTTGCAGGATCTGGCTTAGGGCGTTGAAGGCTGGGGAGCTGTAGTCTTGGCGGCGGATCAGGTAGGTGGTGACTTTGCCGGCGGGGCCGATGGAGTTGATTGCGAGGCTGTCCGTGGTGTTGTGCAATTCCAGTACGGATCGGGGGGCCAGGGCTATGCCGGCGCCGGCGGCGACGCAGGCTAGCATGGCGTGGTAGGAGCCGAGTTCGAGGATGCGGTCTGGACGGCGGCCGGGGACACTGCCGGATGCTAACCAGTTTTCGGCGTGGCGGCGGTAGGCGCAGCCGTGTTCGAAGGCTATCAGGGTGCGGCTTTGTATGTCGTCGGGGCTGTTTATCGGCGGGTGGCTGCGGGCGGCTAGCACTACCAGCTCTTCGGCATAGAGCGGTAGCATGTCAAAGAGCGGATCTTCCAGCGGGCCGGCTACCAGAGCGGCGTCTAAGGTAAACGCGCGGACCCGGTCGATTAGTTGCTGGGTGGGGCCGGTGCTGAGCTCAAGTTGCACCGCCGGCCATTCTTGATGGAAACGGGCCAGCGGTATCGGCAAGCGGCTGGCGGCGGTGCTTTCCATCGAGCCGATGCGCAGGCGCCCTTGCGGGACTGCGGGTTGCACCGCTTCGCGTGCTTCGCCGGCCAGATTCAATAGACGTTCGGCGTAGCCGAGCAGGGTTTCACCGGCGGGTGTCAGCACCATGCGCTTGTGGTCGCGTGAAAACAGCGGCACGCCTAGCGAGGCTTCAAGCTGGCGTATGCGCGTCGTCACGCTTGATTGCACCCGGTGCAATTGCTCCGCGGCACGGGTAATGCCGCCTTCGCGGACCACGGTACGGAAAATTTCCAGAGATAACAAATCCATAATTCATCTCAATCAAAGATGTATAACATTTTTATTATTCATTTTTCAGAATGATTCTGTCAAGGTAGCATACGTAATACGGCCAGAGAATATCCGATCATGGCTGCCACACAACCGCCACACAATTATCAGGAGCATCAGCATGTCCGACATCGACAAAGGCGCAACAGCATTCACGACAGCGCTCGGCATCCGTTATCCGATCGTGCAAGGACCGATGAATGGCGGTTCGCCGATTGAACTGGTGACTGCTGTCAGCAATGCCGGGGGCTTGGGTTCGTTTGCGGCTGCCCTGCTTCCACCGGCGGCGATCATCGAAGCCGTGGAAAAAATCCGCAGCCTGACTTCACAACCGTTCAACGTCAATCTATTCATCCTGCAGCCGATCCAGCCAAGCACAGCCGAACTCGATGCCGCGCAGGCGCGCTTGCTGCCGTTCCGCACCGCACTCGGTCTCGGTCCGGCGACAACGCCGCAGAAATTCAGCGAAACCTTCCAGGATCAATTGGCTGCCTTGCTGGAAGCAGCGCCTCCGGTTGTCAGCTTCACCTTCGGCATACTCGATGCCGCAACGGTGGCGCAATTCCAACGCAAGGGTTGCAAGGTCATCGGCACGGCAACCAATGTCGCCGAAGCGCGAGCCTGGGAACAAGCAGGCGCCGATTTCATCTGCGTCCAAGGCGGTGAAGCCGGCGGCCATCGGGCGACATTTATCGGCGATATCGAACAATCCTGCATCGGCTTGATGACATTGATTCCACAAGTGGCTGCCGCAGTCAAAGTACCGGTGATCGCTGCCGGCGGCATCATGGATGGCCGCGGTATCGCCGCCGCCATGCTGCTGGGCGCGCAGGCAGCGCAACTGGGCACAGCCTTCCTGGCGAGCCCGGAATCGGGCATAGCGCCGGCCTGGCGGGAACAGCTGGCTAGCGCCGCAGACGACAGCACGCGCCTGACCCGCAGCTTTTCAGGCAGATACGCACGCGGCATCGTCAATCCGTACATGGAGCAGATGCGGCCGCACGAAAGCGCGGTGCCGGCTTATCCGATTCAAAATGCGCTGAGCGCGGAAATCCGCCAGACCGCTGCTAAACTGGGTCGATCGGAATTCATGTCGTTGTGGGCTGGTCAAGGCGTGGCGATGACGCGGCCCCTACCTGCGGCGCAGCTGGTGGCAACCCTGGCATCGGAGCTGCAAGCTGTCGGCAACCACCAGCATCAGAGAGAAATGACTTGAGCAAAAATCAGCAAAGCACAGCCGCCATGAATGAAGCGAAAGCCGATCCCGACCGCGAAGCCTGGCGCGTAGCATTGGCCGGATTACTGGCGTTGGCCGTCGCGATGGGCATCGGCCGCTTCGCTTTCACGCCGCTGTTGCCGATGATGCTGCATGACGGCGTGATAGATCTGGCGGCCGGTGGCTGGCTGGCGACCGCCAATTATGCCGGCTATCTGCTCGGCGCCCTGCTGTGCATGGTGCTGCATGTCAGCCCCACCCGCGCCATCAAGATCGGCTTGGTTGCAACCGTCCTGCTGACGCTGGGAATGGGTGTATGGCATTCGCCGATGCTGTGGCTGCTGTTGCGCACACTGGCAGGTATTGCCAGCGCCGGGGTGTTTGTATTCGGGTCCGGCTGGTGCCTGCAACGCCTGGCGCAATTGAAGGCGTCAGCGCTGGGCGGCATCATTTATTGCGGCCCGGGGATCGGCATTCTCATCACCGGGCTGGCGACCAGCGCGATGGTGACGCAGCATTGGCGGGCCGAACACGGCTGGCTGTTGTACGGGCTGCTGGCATTGATACTGACGGCGCTGGTATGGCCGACCTTCTCGGGATCGACTGCTGCAACAGCCACACCGGCACCGGCGGCACATGGCCTGGAACCAGCGCAAGTCACGCGCCAGACCCGTGGCCTGACCTTGGCGTATGCGTTGGCCGGCTTCGGCTACATCATCACCGCGACCTTCCTGCCTGTGATCGCACGGCAGGCCTTGCCTGGTTCGAACTGGCCGGATTTATTCTGGCCCTTGTTCGGTATATGCGTCTCGATCGGGGCCTTGCTGGCAACCAGATTACCAACCCACTGGGATAACCGGCTGTTGCTGGCCGCCTGTTATCTGCTGCAAGCATGCGGCATCCTGATCGGCATAGTCGCGCCCAGCGTGACTGGCTTTGCGCTCGGCAGCATCTTGCTCGGCATGCCGTTTACCGCGATCACTTTATTCGCAATGCGCGATGCCCGCCGTCTGCGCGGCGATCACGCGCGGAGCTTGATGGGGATGCTGACTGCCGCGTACGGCGTCGGACAAATCATCGGACCGCCGCTGGCGACGCGCCTGGTGCGAAGCAGCGGCAGTTTCACCTCGTCACTGAGCGTGGCGGCACTGGCGCTGCTGGCAGGCGCCGTGTTATTGACTGCGATGTATAGACACAGCCGCAAACAAGCAGGCAACGTCCCGATCAGCGGAACGCCGGCTCGCTGAAACTGCGCAGCTTGCGGCTGTGCAGCTGCTCGACACCTTGATTGCGCAACAATTCCAGCGCCTTGATGCCAATCTTCAAATGCTGGTTAACCCGCTGCTCGTAAAAACGATTGGCCATCCCAGGCAATTTGATTTCACCATGTAACGGTTTGTCCGACACGCACAGCAGCGTGCCGTATGGAACCCGGAAACGGAAACCGTTGGCGGCCACCGTGGCGCTTTCCATATCCAGCGCAATCGCACGGCTTTGATTAAAGCGCAACAGCGGCTTGCGATGATCGCGCAACTCCCAGTTGCGATCGTCGATAGACGCCACCGTACCGGTACGCATGATGCGCTTCAATTCATAACCTTCCAGCTGAGTGATGGCAGCCACCGCATCCTGCAACGCCAGTTGCACCTCGGCCAGCGCCGGCACCGGCACCCACAGCGGCAAGTCGTCATCGAGCACATGATCGTCGCGCACATAGGCGTGCGCCAGTACGTAATCGCCCATCCGCTGCGATGTCGACAAACCGGCGCAATGGCCCAGCATGATCCAGCCGTGCGGGCGCAATACCGCAACGTGATCGGTAATGGTTTTGGCATTCGACGGGCCGACGCCGATATTGATCAGCGTGATACCGGAACCGTCGGCGCGTTGCAAATGATAGGCCGGCATTTGCGGCTGGCGCGCCGGCGCGATGCCAGTGAGTGCGCGATCGGAAGGCAGATCGTCGAGGTTGGCATTCCAGGTCGTCAAATCGCCCGGCTCGACAAATGCCGTGTATTGCTGACGGTAAGCGCGCTGCTCCGGATCGCTGGTGGCTTGCATCAGCTCGCGTCCCATGCGGATAAACTCATCGACATAAAACGCATAGTTGGTAAACAACACATAGCGCTGAAAACGGTCCGGTGAAGTCGCCGTGTAATGCTTCAGCCTGTGCAGCGAATAATCGATACGCGGCGCTGTAAACAAAGCCAGCGGATGCGGATCGCCCGGCATTTCCTCATAAGTGCCGTTGACGATGCGGTCATCCATGGTCGCCAGGTTCGGCAGGTCGAACACATCCGGCAAAGTCCGCAAATGATCGGGATCCAGATTACCTTCGACATGGATCCCTTCGGGGAAGGCAAAGTGCACCGGAATCGGCATGTCGCTGACACCGACTTCCAACGGCACATCGTGGTTATCGCGCAGTAGCTTGAACTGGCTGACCAGATAGTTTGTGTAGAGCGACGGCCGGGTCAGCGTAGTTTCATAGACACCAGGGCCGGACACGAAACCGAAGGACTGACGGGTATCGGAACGGGTGTTGAATTCGGTCGTAACGCGTACAAACGGATAGCAGGCGCGTATCCGTTCCGGCATTACTTCGCCATTCGAAAAGCGTTTGAAAGCGTCCCGCAATAACGCGGTGTGATGCTCATAAATCTCTTGCACGCGCGCGACAGCGGCGTGGGGATCGGTGAATTGCTCAGTCGGGAACATTGAATCTCCGTAGCGATATCTGTACGTCAAGCCGATTGGCGTCACGGTCCGGACAGTTTTATCCGGACCTTACAGTTCAATTCTAACGGGATTGGCGCGAGCGTGGGGTGAGAGTGCAGATACGAGTGAAGATACGAGAGAGATTCGAAAGCCAGGGCAAGTACGGTATTACAGTACAAGATTACTTCAGCAAATCGTATTTACCGCCCTTTTCGATCGCACGCTGATATGCCGGCCGTGCATGGATCCGTTGTAAAAAGGCGAACAGGTTCGGCCGGCTGGCGTCCAGGCCGCCGCGCGATTGCGAAGCTTCCAGCGGGAAGCTCATCTGGATATCGGCGGCGCTGAATTCTTCGCCGGCAAACCAGGTCGATTTACCCAGCTCGCCTTCCATGAAATCGAGATGCGTCTTGAGTTGCGGATCGATGTAGTTGCGCTGCACGCCGTTCGCAATCGAACGCGCCAGGGGCCGCAGAAGAGCCGGCATCGGCGGCCGCCCCAGGCGTCCGAAGATCAGCTTCATCAGCAGCGGCGGCATGGCCGAACCTTCGGCATAATGCTGCCAGTAAGTGTAGCGCAGACGATCCTTGCTGCCCGCCGCCGGAATCAGGCGACCGTTGCCATATTGTTGCACCAGGTACTCGATAATCGCGCCCGATTCGGCAATCGTATTGTCGCCATCTGTGATGACCGGCGATTTCCCCAGGGGATGAACCGCTTTCAGCGAAGGCGGCGCCAACATGGTTTTCGGATCGCGTTGATACAGTTTGATCTCATAATCCAGCCCCAGTTCTTCGAGCAGCCACAGTACGCGTTGTGAACGGGAGTTGTTGAGATGATGAACAATGATCATGGTCGGTCGGTCCGGTCAAGTAAATGAGGAAACACAAGGAGAAAATACATTCCCCTAGCGTAACCGATTTATCCGGAATGATCCCGTTTTACTATACCTGGGCTGGATTCAGCAAACTCTGGCAAGTGGTCCGCTGCGCATCTGCCGCCGGCAATTTGCCGCACACAGCATCCAGTTGCAGCCGCAAACGCCCTAGCACCGCCTGATGCTTGCCGTCGCCATTCCAGGTATTGAGTTTTTTCCCCAAGCGCTCCAGCACCGAACGATTACGTTCGTAGAATGCATTCTGGGTGCTGCCCAGCTCCTGCAATACGCCATGCGCGACCTTTTCTATGCGGCTTTCGTCCTGCGGCGCCAGCTCCAGCAAGCCAGACAAATACGCCGCGCCCCATTGCAGGCGTGTCGCCGGTCCCTGTGCTGCCTGGTAGGCTTGTTCATACCAGTTGATGGCGCCGGCTTTGTCGCCACGTTTCTTGGCATTCGAGGCCAGGCTAAGCATGAAATAGTATGGCGCATGCGAACGTTTCAGCTCCGCCTTGAGTAAACGGTCCGAATCATCCAGCAAGCCGGCATCGCTCAAGGCATGCGCGCCGGTATTGATCACCGATTGCCGCTCATAGGCATCGGTGGTTGCGCTATCGGCTTGGGCCACGCGTTGCCGCACGTCTTTGAGCAAGGCCGGCGCCAGCGCGCCGTCCGGGATATCGATGCGTGCCAGCGTTACTTGTGCCGCCAAGGCCGATAAGCGATCAGTCTTGGATAGCGTGTTATCGCCGGACAGACGCTGCATGGCGAGACCCCAGGCGGCGATCAGCTTTGCGCGGGCCTGCGTTTTCGGCAGCGTAGCCGATACCACCAGCTCGGCAGGATAGTTGGCAAATATGTCCATATTCTCACGTGCCGTATGGACATCGCTCACCGCCTTCGTCAATTGCGCTGCCGCTGCCGTTTTGTCAACGCTAGCGGCTTCACCCGGCTTAGCGGTAGCTGCAGCTAACAATGCGCTCAAGGCCAGGCGATTGGCGGTATCGCCAGGCGGGCAGTTTGCGGCCAACCGCTTCAGCGTGGACGATAACTCCTTACTGCCGACCAGCTGCTGCTCATCGGTATCCCAAGAGTAGTACGCCAGCAAACGCCACTCGTCCGCAGTCAACTTGCCGCCGGCGAGAGCTGCCTGCAAGGTTTGCCTGACCGGACGATTGGCGCTGATGCCGAGTGTCAGCGTCTGCAAGTAGCGGTCGGCGTCGACTTCGCCTGGCAAACGGGTGATTTCGGTACCGTCGGGCTTGAACAGGATCATGGTCGGGTAGCCGCGTACCTTGAAACGCTCGCCAAGTTTTTGTGCGCCGGCGCTGTCGCCATCAATATGCACCGGCACGAAGAAACGCGAGCGTTCGATAAAACCTTGCCGGTTAAAAATCGTGGCTTTGACTTGATTGCATGGCGGGCACCACGTCGCGCCCCAATACAGGAACAAAGGTTTGTTATGCGCTTTGGCAAAGGCGAAAGCGGCATCGACGTCGCCGTCATACCAATTGATGCCTTCCGCTGCTGCTGCAGTTGCAGTTGCCGGTTTCGATTCGGTAGCAGTCAAGGCCATAGCCGGCGCGGCGGCGCACAGCATTGCGGCAAACACCGCCGCGGTAGCGGATAAATTCTTCATCGTATACTCATCCATCATGCACACAGGTAAAGCCGCAACGGACCGGAGCCAGCTGCGGCCATGAAAATATCTTTTACGAACCAAAGTGATAATTGAATTCCAGCCAACCCTGACGACCATAGGGATTGTAGTTACCCACGGGATAATACGGCCAACCGGCGGTATTGTCTTGCTTCACGGAATTAAACACATTATTGACGATCAGCGACACTGATGCTCGCGGGTTGATCTGGTAACTGGCGCTCAGGTTGACCAATGCGAACGGTGAAATGCGGCGGGTCTGGTCGGCGCTGGGCAAACTGCCGTAACGCGTGACTTGCACTGTGCTGGTCCATTTGTTGCGCAGCCAGGTAACGCTGGCATTGACCTTTGAACCCCAGTCAGGATTTGTCAGCGAATTCAATTCATCTGAATCCGGGTCGGCGGCAAACTGCTTGTAGTGATGGCTGAGCACCTTGGTGTAATTCGCCTTCAGCAGGAAATCGCCGGCACCACCAGCCTTGATGCGCCATTTTCCGCTTACATCCAGGCCGCTGGTGCGTTCCGACGCAGCATTGATCGGATTGACCAGAATATTCTGGATAGCATTCGGATTGAAGATAGCATTGGCCGGGTTACGCTGCACCCGCGCCAGCGCATCGACGCAGATCGGCGAATTGATGTCCAGCTGCCCGGCACGGCAATTGGCTTCATTGTGCAGGATAGTGTCCGGATCGAGATTGGTGACCAGGTTATCGATCTGGATACGCCAGAAATCGGCCGATACGTCGAAGTTGGAACTTGGCGACCACACCACACCGTAGCTCCAGGATTTGCCGTTCTCGGATTTCAGGTCCTTGCTGCCGGTCTGAATGTAATTCGCACCCGGTGAATAGTTGTTGAATTCACAGCCTGCCAGCGGCTGCCCTGCCTGCGCGCAGCGGTAGTAATCGGTAGTCGATGAATAGTAGCCGCGGGTGGTCGACGAATAGATATAGTTCATGTCCGGCGCGCGGAAACTGGTTGCGTAGTTACCGCGAAACAGCAAGGTCTTGGCGGGACGGAATTCGAGCCCGGTGTTATAGGTGAATTTACCATCGTTGCGGCCGGCGAAGTTGTATTCGTCGTAGCGTCCGGCCACAGTCGCGACCAGCTGCTTGATGATCGGTATGTTCAGCTCTGTTCCCACGGCATAGCGTTGACGCGAGCCGCTGGCGCCGTTTGCAGCGGCCTGGTTGTAGAACACGCCTTGGTTGATTTGCGGGTCAGGTGTGTTGCTGAAACCTTGACTACCGAATTCAGTAATCGCAGCCAGGCGCACCGGCCCGGCCGGCAGATTGAACAGTTCACCGTTGGCGCTCAGGCTCAAGGTCTGGGTCCAGGATTTATCGCGGCTGATTGCGTCGCCGGTGATCGAATTGAACTGATCCGGGGTCAACGGCTGGTACAGTCTTTTCGGATCCGGCGCATAGATGGCGACGCCGTCGGCATCGTAGCCAAGGCGCGGGCCGAGGAAAAAACTGTCGACATTACTCAACAGCAAAGGTGTGGTCTTGCGGCTGGTATAAGCGGAGATGTTGTAAGCGGCTTCGTAGTTCCAGCTGTCGGTCGACGGAATATCGCCGCGCACGCCTACCGTCAGGTTGGCTGCGACGTCGTTCCATTTTCGGTTGTAACGCGTGGCTCCACCGATTTCTTCCGGAGAAATCCGACGTGACCAGCTTTCGTTGTTGCCGCTGTTCTGGTTGAAAAAATAGCTATTGCTGACTGCTTCAGAAGTCCAGTTAGGGCCGCGCGTATTGTTTTGCGTAGCGTTAAATCCCAGCATCAGATCGCTGAACAATTCGGTCTTGGCGTTCAACTGATAGCGCAAGCTGCCGAACAGATTTTCGCTTTCGTTCTGGGTCATTGTGGTCCAATAGGCCGGTTGCGCCTTGCCACTGCCGCAATACACGCCGGACTTTGACTTTACCCGGACCACGCTATCGTAGAACAGATTGCCGAGCTGGTCGCAGGTTGCAGCGCTTGGATCAATGTATTTCCCGCTGTCGACGTTTTTCCGTGAAAAAACGCGGGTCGGCGTGGTGCCGTCGGAAGACGCCGATGACATGAAGTCGCGCTGGCGGCTCCAGATAGGCTGGGTCCGACTTAGTTCTATACCGAAAAGCCCGCTCAGGTTTCCACTGCCGCCGCCGCCGGTGATTTGAATCCGCTGACTAGAGCCGCCACCGTCCCGGGTGCCGCCAGCCTTTACGTTGATATCGACGCCGCTGATCTGCTTTTTCGTAATGATATTGACCACGCCGGCAATCGCGTCCGATCCGTAGATGGCCGATGCACCGCTGTTCAATATCTCGATACGGTCCACCAGTCCCGATGGAATATTGGCCAGGTTGACGAAGTTGACCGAGCCGTCATAAGCCACCGGATAGTCGGCAATCCGCCTGCCGTTCAGCAGGATCAAGGTGTGATTCGGGCCGAGGCCACGCAAGCTGATGGTATTCGCTGCAGGAGTAAAAGTGTTGCCGAAGTCGGCGCCTTGCGTCATACCGGTATTCTGGGTCTGCGCGCTAAGGGCATCGTATACATTGCGGTAGCCTTGCTTTTCGATATCCTCGCTGGTGATCACGGTTACGCTGGTCGGTCCTTCCTTGCCGGCGCGGGGAATTCGGGAGCCGGTGACCAGTACTGGTTTGGTGTCGCTGGCGGCGGTGTTGTCGTCCGCTGATTGCGCGTACGCCGCTTGATAGAGATTTGGCGCTGCAATAGCGATCAACAACGCAGTCTGCGCTGGCAGGGTTTTGAATCTGTGCGTGCATCTAGGCATATTCGTTACTCATCCTTCCCATGTATTCTTTTGTAAAGAATTGTTGCGTCTTTAGTTGCGTCAACTAATGGGAGTGGAGAATATAGTAGACAGGCGGCAATACAAACTGATGGTTTTACATATCGATATGCGCTATGTGCGCCAAATGCAGGCGCGACTACTTCAGGATTTTTCGCGCTGCCGAAATGATCTGACGCGACAGATTTTCCATGCGCGGCGATTGCACCTTCCAGGTATGCCAATACAACGCCAACTCGAGCGGCTTGTTCGGTGCAAGATAAATCATTTCATGTTTGCCGGCACTGGCCTTGAGCAGAAGTTCCGGCACCATGCCGTAGCCCAGGCCGTAGCGAATCGCATTGAAATGCGACGCGGCGCCGGGAACGTAGTGGCACGGATACGCGCCCTCCGGCAAGCCCAGTTTGCTCAGCAAGAAAGACGATTGCAATGTGTCTTTATGGGTGTACGCCACCACCGGCGCATTGCGCGCCGCCTTACGCGTCAAGCCATCTGCAAACCAACGGTCGGAAAATTCTTCTGCCGCTACCAACCAGTAGCGCATCACTCCCAATAGCTCGGCCGAACAGCCACGCATCGGCTTCGGTTCCGTGCTAATGCAGCCAATTGCCATGCCGGTTTCCAGCAGCGAGTAAGTGTGATCCTGATCTTCCACGGTCAGGTCCAGCAGAACTTTTTCGCGTATCAGCACGTCTGACAAAGCAGGAAAAAACCAGGTGCCGATCGAATCGGCATTCAATGCCAGCACCAGTCGCATCGGCGCATCCTGTTCCACCGCCAACTCTGCCGCCAGATCCGCTTCCAGCATTTGCGCACGCTTCAGATATTGCATCAGCCTGTGCCCCGTCCGGGTAGCGCGCGCAGGACGGCAGCGCACGATCAAGGCATTGCCCAACATGCTTTCAAGCGCATGCACGCGCTGCGATATGGCCGGTGAAGTCAGGTGCAGCCTCACCGCGGCTTGCTCGAAGCTGCCGGTTTCGATCACCGCGCGAAAGGCCTCGGTGTGTTTTGGATTCAGGTTCAAATGCAGATTCATATTGAATTTCCTTAGATAAGAAAAATTTATGATTCATTAATAATACTTAATTTTATTTAACGAGTGTTTTATTGCAACCACAATGCACGCTCTTCAGGCCATCCGACCCGCATCCGTCAAGGATCCGAGTGCCCAATTCAACAGGAGCGACAATGAGCCAGCTGGCCAAGCAACCAAAATCCAGGATAGTCCGCAATCTCAAATTCACACTGGGCTTTGGCCTCGGACTGACGCTGGCCGCCAGTCTTGCCATCGGGTATTGGCTGCATCAGGCATGGCAGCAACTTCCGGCGGTTGATCATCTGGCGCAATATAGTCCGGCGCTGCCGTTGCGAATCTATTCCAGCGAAGGTGTGCTATTAGCGGAATACGGCGAAGAGCGCCGTGAATTCCTGCCGATTGCTCAGATTCCCTTGCGTATGCGCCAGGCATTGCTGGCGATCGAAGATGCACGTTTTTATGAACATGGCGCAGTCGATTTCTTCGGCCTGCTACGCGCAACCCTGGCAAACGTTGTCAGCGGCCAACATGGGCAAGGCGCCAGCACCATCACCATGCAGGTAGCACGCGGCTTCTTTTTGACGCGTGAAAAAACCGTGCAACGCAAGCTGAAAGAAGTATTGCTCGCCTACAAACTGGAACAGCGATACAGCAAGGACAAATTGCTGGAGCTGTATATGAATCAGATCTATCTTGGCGAACGGTCTTACGGTTTTGCCGCGGCTTCCAATATCTATTTCGACAAACCGCTGGCGCAGCTGAGTGTGGCCGAAGCGGCGATGCTAGCCGGTCTACCCAAAGCACCCTCTGCCTATAATCCGGTAGCCAATCCGCAACGCGCGCAAATCCGCCAGCACTATATTTTGCAACGCATGCTGGCGCTTGGTTATATTACGCCAGACGATTTCGAGCAGGCCATGGCAGAAAAACTGGTGCTCAACGCCAGCCGTAATCCATCCGTCAGGGGCGCTGCTTATGTGGTCGAGGCAGCACGGCAGATGGTAATGCAAACTTATCAGGAACGCGCCTACACCATGGGTCTGGATGTCGTCACTACGGTCCGGATTGCACCGCAGCTGGCGGCCGACAAGCACTTGCGCTCGGGCTTGCTTGATGCTCAGGGGCGCCGGGGATATCGCGGCCCGGAGGCGCAACTGGCCACTACCGCCGACGATGACTTGCAAGACAACGCATTCAAGTTGCTCGCGCCCTATCCCGACAGCAGCGAATTGTGCGCGGCAATTGTCATCGCTATTACGCAGAAGCAGATCACAGCCGTATTGCGGAATGGGCAGAGCCTGCAAATAGGTCGGATTGATCCGCGCATCGCTGGCGGCTGGGCCAGGTTGCCGACGACCGGTAAGCGGGGCATTATCCCTGGCTCGGTCATCAGGGTTTATGAAGACAAACCACAACACTGGCTACTCAGTCAGATGCCGGAAATGGAAGGTGCGCTGATCTCTGTCGATGCAAAGACTGGAGATATTCTCGCGCTCGCCGGCGGCTTTGATTTTTTTCGTAATCCTTTCGATCACGCATTGCAAGCATTCCGCCAGCCAGGCTCGAGTTTCAAGCCTTTTGTTTATTCGGCGGCGCTGGAAAAAGGCTACTTCCCCGGCACCATGGTGGATGACACGCAACGCCTCTTGCTGCCGCAGGAAACCGGAGCCCGCGCCTGGCGTCCCCGCAACTACAACAACAACTATGAAGGCTTCATTACCGTCCGGCGCGGCTTGATGCGCTCCAAAAACCTGGTCGCGGTGAGTTTGATGCAAGCAGCAGGCGCCAATTATGTGCAGAAATTTACCACCCAATTCGGTTTTCTCCCCGAACGCAATCCGGCTTCCTTGCCGCTGGCGCTCGGCGCCGGCGCGGTGACACCGTTGCAGCTGGCGCAGTCTTACGCGGTGTTCGCCAACGGTGGCCATCATCTGGCGCCAAGGCTGATCAAGGAAATCCGCGATCGCTCTGGACAAGTGCTCTATCACGACCTCACACGTAACAATCTCAACTCCAGCCAGCAATCCGGCAAAAGAATCATTTCTGCACGCAATGCCTATCTGATGGACAGCATGTTGCAGGACGTGGTCAAGTCCGGCACCGGCCAGAGCGCCAAAGTATTGGCGCGCAGCGATACCGCAGGTAAAACCGGAACCTCGAACAATGCCTATGACGCCTGGTTTGCCGGTTATTCTTCCGGTGTGGTGTCGGTAGTGTGGTTGGGCTATGACCAACCGAAATCGCTGGGCAATGCCACCGGCGGCGTGTTGGCGCTGCCAATCTGGAACCGCTATATGCAGGTGGCGGTGACGGACCGGGAGGAATGGGTGCGGGCAGAACCGGCAGGGCTGGCGCTATCCGACGGCGATTATATCTATGCCGAATACCTGGGCAAAAACTGCCTGGCAGACAACAATCAGTTCATTTACAGCAGACTGAAATGCAGATCTGGCGGCGCCGTAAATCCAGCGCTTCAACAGGAAGCATTAGCTGCGGCTGAAGAGCGCGAGCAAATTCTGAAACTGTTTTCTTCCGAGGATTAGAGCCATGCTGCTACATTCCATCTACCTGATTGCGATCGTGGCGGAAGCCATGTCCGGCGCCATCATGGGCATGCGACGCGACATGGATCTGTTCGGCATCTGCGTCATCGGCACCATCACTGCATTGGGTGGCGGCACCATGCGCGATATATTGCTGGGGAATTATCCGCTAGGCTGGATCGCGCATCCCGAATACCTGGTGTTTACCGTCGGCGCCGCTATCGTCACCGCGCTGGTGGCGCGCTTCCTCCATCATTTGCGCAACGTGTTCCTGGTGGTCGACGGCCTGGGCCTGGTGGCTTTCAGCGTGATCGGTTGCGATATCGCCCGCGCCAACGGCATGTCGCCCGGCATAGTGATTTTGGCAGGCATGATTACCGGCGTCTTCGGCGGCCTGTTGCGCGATGTGCTGTGCAATCAGATTCCATTGGTGCTGCAGCGTGAGTTTTACGCTACCGTTGCGCTGTTCACCGGCGGTTTGTATGTCGGCTTGCTGTGGTACCAGGTCGATCCGGCGCTGGCGCCCTTGATAGCGATCGGCGCGGGCTTCCTGCTCCGCCTGCTGGCCATGCGTTTCCATTGGAAATTACCGAGCTTTAACGGCGGTGGCATCCGCGGATTTGAGTAGCAGCCCGTCGACCAAACTGAACATGTCGTCGGGCGCATTGTCCACCACTTGAAGCAAGGCTCCGGCGGGAGCCCTTTACTTAGAACGAGTGATGCATGCCGACGGTGGTCACCAGCTGACTGGATCCTCCCGAAACGCCGGTGCCGCCGCCGGTGCCGGTGCCATTCATCACCGCGAATTTTGCATCGCCGCCGGCACGCTGATAAGCGGCTTGCACATACAGTTCAGTGCGCTTTGACAAGGCATGCACATTGCTCAAGCTGACCGTGTTCCAGCGTGCGCCTTCCAGTTTGGACAAGCTGTAGCCGAAATTCAACGTATCTGCCGTCGCGTAATGCCAGGCCGCTCCGAGATCGAGATTCTTCTGCTTCGGCGACATCGCCGTCGGCAATGCTATCTTGGTCTGTGTGTACAGGCTGTTAAGACGCACATCGCCGATCGTGTACCCAAGCCCTGCCGCGATCGTGGTCAGGCTGTTGAATACGGTGGCGGCGCTGCCCAGATTCAGGCTGCCCAGGAAGGCGCCGGCATAACCCGCCGGCCTGTCGTTCAATTTCGAAT
The DNA here is from genome assembly GCF_018304965.1 of Collimonas antrihumi. Taxonomy (GTDB): domain Bacteria; phylum Pseudomonadota; class Gammaproteobacteria; order Burkholderiales; family Burkholderiaceae_D; genus Collimonas; species Collimonas antrihumi. The sequence goes on along the minus strand of NZ_JAGQED010000006.1, from coordinate 148,872 downwards.
ACGCGAGTACTGCACGCAGCGGACCATTGGAATAGTTGGCGCCGGCGCTCAGGTTGCGGCCTTTGCTATTGTTGCCAGCCACTTCGCCGAAACCGACCATGCCGCTCAGTTGCAGGCCGGAGAATGCCGGCGTGGTATAGCGTACGGCATTGTCGAACTGAAAGGTGTTAGCCAAGCTGTCCAAATTTCCCGGATGGAATAGATACCAGTTGGTGAGCTGATAGCCGTTGCTTAGTTTGCCGGCGTAATCGAACACGATGTCCGGCATGTGGCCCATGGTCACGGCGCCGAAATCGCCGGACAGTCCAACCGTGCTCATGCGATTGAATAATTTTCCGGCCGACGGCTGGGCGCCGGTGGTTGTATAGAAACCGCTTTCCAGCTGGAAATTGGCTTTCATATTGCCGCCCAGGTCTTCGCTGCCGCGAAAACCGATGCGGTCCGGTTGCATGGTGCCTTGGTCCATGCGCACAACGGACTTGCCGCCTAGATTGTTGACGTACGCAACGCCAGCATCCAGGCTGCCGTATATCGTCACGTTGCTTTGCGCAAATGCACTTGTACCCAAACCGGTCGCCGCCATGGCAATCAGTATTTTCTTCATGAGTTTGTCTCCCCCTTCATCGAATAACCACGGCCTTGACCGTGTCCACCATCCTCATATGCCCCGCGCTTACGAGATGTGTTGGTTTGGCGGAGCTGAACTGCCGCCTGCGGTACGTTGATCGAGATTTATTTGTTTTACATACGAATCAACGTTCCACAAAATTCATCGAGCTCAAAAAAATACCCGAGGCGATCGCGGGTATTGCTTGTGCTTGTTCCTTACAAATCCGGTCTTACAGGTTCGCTTTTACAGATCCAATACCAGACGCTTGCCTTTGCAACCCGAAACACAGACCATCATCATTTTGTTCGACGCTCTTTCGCTCTTGCTGAGTACACCGTCGCGGTGTTCCGGTTCACCTTCCAATACCTTGGTTTCGCAGGAGCCGCAAACACCTTCGCGGCAGCTATGCTCCACATCCATGCCGGCATCCAGCAAGGCGTCCAGCAGCGATTTCCCGGCCGGCACCATAATGATTTTCTTGCTGCGCGCCAGTTCCGCCACATATTCGTCTCCTTGCACCGCGGTAACATTTTCGGCGGCGGCGAAACGCTCGATATGCACGTTGTGCAAATCCAGCTCGGCGCAAATCGTTTCAAACGCATTGAGCATAGGTGTCGGGCCGCAGCAGTAGAAGTGTGCATCCTTCGGCTTGCTGGCCAAATAGGCACGCAGATCGGGCGGCGCGCCTTGTTCATCGTCGAAATGCCCACTAACGCCGGTTTGCTGCAACAGCGCCTCGCTAAACGCTGCCTCTGCGCGCGATCTGGCGCAATACAGCAACTCGGCAGATTGCCCCTGGCTACGCAAATGATTCAGCATGCAAGAAATCGGCGTGATGCCGATGCCGCCGGCAATCAGCACCGAATGCCGGGCCGATTCAGCTAGCGGAAAATTATTGCGCGGCGCCGAAATCGTCAAGCTGGAACCGACCCGCAACTGCTCGTGCACATAACGCGAACCGCCGCGGCTGTTACGATCGTTCAGCACGCCGACCACATAGCGATGGCGCTCGGTCGGCGAGTTCAGCAATGAATAGCTGCGCACGATACCGTTAGCCAGATGCAGATCGATGTGCGAACCGGCTTCGAACGGCGGCAAACTGGCATCGTCCAACGCCACCAGCTCCACACTGAGAACGCCTTTCGCCTCAAAACGCATGGCTTGGACCCGCACCGAAATCAGAGAATTGCTCATAAAAACCTCACACTAAACAACGGCCTGTTGCAGATCGACGTCGAGCCGCGCGAAAGCGTCGATCTCGACCGTCAATTCAGAAAACACCAGGCCACTTACTTCCACCAGCGTCGAACACGGATACGGCGTCTGGAAGAAGGTGCGGCGTGCCCGCCCCACCTCATCCTTGTCGCCAATATCCTTCACATAAATCACCAGCTTGTAGATGCTGCCGAGCGTGCCGCCGGCAGCTTCCACCAGATCGCGGATCTTGCCCAGCACTACCAGCGTTTGCGCATAGGTATCGAGGGCAGCATCGCGCGCGGCAGGATGCGCGGTCATGCCGGACAACACGATCTCGTTGCCGAGCAGCAGGCAGTTAGACCAGGTCGCAGTGGCCGGTTCAGCCACCTCGTCGCACATCACCCGGCGTACGGCTACCATGGCAGTCATACGGCTTACGCTGCCTTGGCCTGGATTGCCGCTTCTTCCTTGGCCAGTTGCTCCTTGGCCAGGTTGCGCATATGGCGGCGCAAACGGACGATGCCCATATCGTGCTGATACAACATCTCGTGTTGATTGGCGTCAGGCTCCATCACTTCCAGCACTACGCGATCCTGCTCCAGCACAGCCCAATGACGCGCCTCCAGCCGATTGCGATAGAGGAAGCGCCAGGTGTCGCGCTGCCAGCCGCTCAGCTTGCGGCAACGCCAGTGGAATACGGCAGCAACGTTGTCGCTGACCGGGGTATAGCTGCCGATGATGACGAAGCTGCCACCGGGGCCGCCGGTTTTCGGATAGGGAATCGCCAGGCGCATCCAGTGCAGATCGGTATCGGCCCACTCTGTCCAGTCGAAATTGACGCCGCTCTGGCCTTCTTTTTCGAATACAAAACCGATATCGGTTTCGCGCACGCGGAAGGTTGCCGTGCTGTCGCCCTCCGCCATCGAGTGCGACTGCTTGTGCAGGAAAGTGCCGTGCATCGGATCCATCACATTGTCGAGCACGTAGCGATAACCGCCCTTCCATTCCGTGTAGCACAGGAAATTGGAGTATTCGTCGCTGGTCAACTCTTCCGGCAGTTGCAATGGCGGCGGCTGGTCGACATCGACACTGGAGTTGTACAAGAAAATTGCGCCACAAGCCTCCTGCACGTGGAAGGAACGTGTCGCTTTCGCGCCTTCCAGCTTGCAGCCGGGGCTGCCGGGCACGCTGGTGACGACGCCATCAAAGCGCACCTGCACGCCGTGGTAACCGCATGCGATGCGATCGCCCAGTGCAATGCCCATGGACAATGGCGCGCCGCGATGCGGGCAATGGTCTTCCAGTGCGTGCAGCTTGCCGGAGGTTTCGCGCCAGATAACGAATTTTCGTCCCAGGCGGCGCAGAGAAACCGGGCGTTCGGCTACAAATTCAGACGGGCAAATCGGGTACCACAAATCTTTCAATCCGGCGGCAAGTACCGCTTCAACTGGATCATTGGCTGTCGTTCTCATCACTAATCTCCTGAATAACTAGGTCGGCCTATGCCGCCAGTCTTGCGATTTCTTCTTGATACAAGGTTTCGTTCCAGATACCGTCGTTATGTGGACAGCCCGGGCCGGTGCGGTTCAGATGCGCCACCAGCGCCGGCAAATCGTGGATGCCCGCTGCAAATGCGCGTTCGATGGAATCCCCCAGCAAATCCTCGTACTGGGTTGGCTGACGCCGGCGCGCCTGGTGCGGATTGAGATAGACATCCTGTCTTGTGTCGTTCATTATTGGCCTCCATTTTTTACGCGTTCGCGAATACGCTCACGCACTGGTACAAAATCGTAAGTTGGATAACATTCGGTGCGATAAGCCCCCCAGGCGCTGCGTTCGAGTTCGACGTTCACCAACGGCAGCAGCGCCGGCGGTAACTCGAGGGTCACTATTTGCCCCAATCCCATCGCCACCGTCCAGGACACCACGCGCGAACCTTCGACCGGGAAACGGTCCCACCAGTCGGCTTTTTTCAGGTGCGCCTGGATCTGGTCCAGGTTCATGGTTTGATCATGCTTGAGCAGCACAGTCAGCAACATCGTTTGTGGTTTATCATCCATGATCTAAATGAATACCTCGCATCAGGATTTTGGGCGGTCGGTCAGGAATTTTCCGCTTGGACCTTCGGCATTTTTCTGGCGCCGGGTATTGCCGTCGATGCCGCCATCTATCGCCCATTCGGCAAACATGGTCGGACCAGGTTCGAAGTCGCGCGGCTCCCACTTTTCATTGAGCTGGTCTTCGTCCGCGTAGTATTCGATCAAGCCACCGGCCGGGTTGCGGAAATACCAGAAATAAGCCGACGAAATCGGATGGCGTCCGGGTCCGAGTTGCGTATCCCAGCCCTGGCGCGACATATGCATGCCGCCGCCGAACACTTCGTGAATATCGCGCACCGTGAATGCCACATGATTCAGACCTGAGCGCGCCTCCGGCGGCTGCAACAGGAAAATATCGTGATGACCACCGTCGGCGGCACAACGCAGGAAAGCGCCGCGGCCCGGATAGTGATCGGACGGTACGAAACCGAAGTTGTCGCAATAAAAACTTTCGCAGGCTTGCACGTCCTTGACGAAGAACACAACGTGGCCGACTTCGATCGGCGCAGCGCGCTCGTATGCCGGACTGCGCTGGTTGATTCGATGTTTGTGCGACCAGGTATTCATCTCTGCGCACTCGATTTCTATGTCACGCTTTTGCGTTACCTGAAAACGCACCGCCAGACCATTAGGGTCAGTGCAGCCGATACGCGTTCCCTGGTTCACATAACCGGGGAAACCTTCAATCCGCATCGCAAAGCGTTCCAACACCTCTGTCGCCGATACGCCCCAGACCACTTCACGCAAGGTCGGTCCGGCTTCGATCGCCGGCGGCAAATCGGCAGCATCGCTGTGCTTGACCACTACGCGGCAGCCGTTTTGCGTTTCAAATACCAGGACTTGTTCGCTGTCCTGTACCAGCGTCATGCCCCAGTCGGAAAAAAATCGCTTGCATAACGGCAGATCGTCCGCGCCGTAGGTGATTTCATCTATCCCTAATACATCCATTCTGCGTCTCCTCGCACTACCCTCAGTTACTTCTCAGTTACCTTGTTTTCAGCCTGCCCACGGCAGCGGTTCTTCATTCAAGCCCCAGTACATGCTCTTTTGCTCCATGTACTGCAAAATCCCCAAACGGCCTTTTTCACGTCCCAGACCGCTATCGCGCCAGCCGCCAAACGGCGTCGAAATCGACAATTGCTTGTAGGTGTTGATCCACACATTGCCGGCTTGTACCGCGCGTCCGAAGCGCCAGGCTTTCTTGTAGTCGCGGGTCCAGATTCCCGCCGCCAAGGCGTAGACGCTATCGTTGGCTTGTGCGATCAAGTCTTCTTCGTTATCAAAGGGCATCGCCACCAGCACCGGCCCGAAAATTTCTTCCTGGCAGATACGTTGGTCGTTAGTCAGGCCTTCGATGATGGTCGGCAGGTAATAATTTCCACGTTCGAACAGCTCTCCGCTTGGGCGTGTACCACCGGTGCGAATCTGTCCGCCGTCGGCCACGCCCGTCGCCACATACGATTCGATCGAATCGCGATGACGCGGGGTGATCAGCGGCCCCAGTTGGGTGCGCTCATCGGCAGGATCGCCGACACGCAACGCCGCGGCGCCAGCCGCCAGACGCTCGATGAAAGATGCGTAAATTCCGCGTGCCACGAACAAGCGGGAGCCGGCGATACAAGACTCACCCGATGAACTGAAAATGCCATACAGCACGCCAGCCACCGCGTGATCCAGGTCGGCATCCTCGAATACCATGGTCGGTGATTTTCCACCCAGTTCCAAAGATACCGGCATCATCTTGTCGGCGGCGATGTGGGCAATATGTTTGCCGGTGCTGGTACCGCCGGTGAACGATACCCGTCGCACCAGCGGATGCACAGTGATGGCGTCGCCGATCACAGAACCCTTGCCAGGCAACACGCTGATCAATCCCTTCGGCACGCCGGCTTCATCGCAGATCTTCGCCAGTTCCAACGCCATCAACGGCGTGACTTCGGCCGGCTTGACCACTACCGCGTTGCCGGCAGCCAGCGCCGGCGCCATCTTTTGCGCTTCGCTGGCGATGGGCGAATTCCATGGCGTGATGGCTGCAACCACGCCCATCGCTTCATACACGCTCATGGTCAGGTTGTCGCCGCGCATCGGTGTGATGGTGTCTTCCATGGTTTCGCAGGCCGCGGCGAAAAACTGGAAAGTGCCGGCGGCGCTGGCTACCAACGCACGCGTTTCCGAGATCGGCTTACCGTTGTCCAGGCGCTGGCGTTGCGCCAGATACTCCGAACGCTCACGGATCAGCTGGGCCACACGGTACAGCACCGCAGCGCGTTCATGCGGCTTACGCTGCGCCCAGCCACTGGTGCGGAATGCATGGTCCGCGCCGCTTATGGCTTCTTCCACATCCGCGATGCTGGCGGCGTTGAGCCACGCAATCGGTTCGCCGGTAGCGGGATACAGGCTCGCATAGCGATCACCTTGCCCCAGGCGCCAGTTACCGGCGATGCAGATCGGTAGTGTCTCGTTTGGATTCATTTCACTCTTCACTCAGATAGATAAGGCGTGGGCGCGGTTGCCGAGCGCGCGTACGACGCTGAATACGGTCAGGGCCGAGGTTTTCGGATTGGCGGCCAACGGCTTGCCACGCATGGTCAGCTCAAACCCGCCGAAGGCGCCCTTGGCTTCCACGTGATGCACGTTTTCGGTGACGGCGGGGTCGGCCAGCAGACGCACATGCGTGTGATCCAGGCCCAAGCCTGCCAGCGACAGCGTGGCGGCGACGTTGGCGTTCTTCGGATACAGGCGCGCTGCTTCACGCGCCGTGCCTTCGAAAATCACGGTTGCGATTTTTAAGCTATCCAGATCGAACAGGCCGTCCGCCGGTGTGTCCTTCCATGCGCCGGGCGGCTTGCGGCCGGTATACACCACCGAATCAAGACCGCCGACACGGGCTGCCGACAAGGCATCGATGGCGCCGATTGCACCGGACAGCAGTTGCACCTGGGTCTTGCCCTCGCGAGCGGCAGCCTCCAGTTTTTCCACCAGACCCAGTTCCGACAGCGCACCTATTGACACCACCATGCAGGGAATGCCGCGTTTCAATGCTGGAATGATGTGTTCCTCGATGGCTTTGTGACCCGCGCATTCGATCAGCAGGTCGGGGCGCCGGCCCTGCTCTTCCAGGCGGTCGGTAACGCGGGCCTGCGGCGCCAGCGAAAACACCAGCGAACGCGCAGCCTCCATATGTGCCTGCGGCACGATCACGAGATCGAAGGCGACTTCCGGGTCGCTCTTCAGCAACTCCATCACGCCCAGGCCGATGGCGCCACAACCTATCATTGAAACGTGCAGCATGTCAGTCTCCTCAGGCTACGGTTGCGACGGTGTTTTCAGCCACTTTTTCTTCATTCACCGGGGGGCCGGCGAAGGCAGTCTTGAATTTACCTATAGACAGCATGTCGATTTCCAGCATGAACGGTCCCGGCTCGGCCAACGCCATGCGCAAGCCATTCTCAACGTCGGCCAGGTCGCTGATGCGCGTGTGGCGCAGCTTCAGCGACTGCGACAATTGCGCATAGTCGGGCGTGTGCAGCTCGACGTAATGGCGACGACCACCATACTGCGCGTCCTGGATGTTCTTGATGACGCCGTAGCTCTGGTCGTTCATCAGGACGATGACCATATCGGCACGCTCTTGCACGGCAGTTGCCAGTTCACCCAGGTTCAGGATGAAGCCGCCATCGCCGGCCAGGCAAAAAGTCTTTTTGCCGGATGCCGTCGCCGCAGCGCCGACCGCGGCACCGATACCCATCGCCAGGCCTTGGCCGATGCCACCGCCGAGTGCGTGCACGCCAGCCAGCGGATCGAAAATGCGCAGATAGCGATTGCCCCAGGTGCTGTTGGAGACGGTTACGTCACGCACCCAGTTGAAATTGCGTCCTGCAGCTTTTTGCAATTGTTCGACCAGCGCGCTATATGGACCGAGCCCGTCGACCAGGCCGTGCACCGCACTTTCGCGCGCCTTCTGCAAATCGCCGATGAAAGCCGGATCGACTTGCAGCGATTTAAGAGCCTGCAACCGGTCGGCCAGGCCATCAAGCGCCAGCGCGGCATCTCCGCAGACAAAGTAATCGCTGTTGTAGCAGCGGCCTTCGGCAGCCGGATCGGCATCGATGCGATAGCGCGCCTGCGGCAGTTTCAGCTCATATTTCAATGTCTCATTGCCACGCAGCCGCGAACCGACTACCACCACGGCATCGCAAGTCTGGTAGAAATTTTCGACCGGCTTATGCAGGTTGAAAGCACCCAGCGAACGTGGATCGTCTTCCGGCACAATGCCGCGACCTTGCGTGGTAGTGACCAGGCCGAAGCCGAGATCTAACAGTCGCTTGACCTGCTTGCTGGCGTGGCGCGCGCCGCCGCCAACCCACAGCATCGGACGCTTGGCCTTGACCAGGCGCGCAGCCAGCTCGTCAAGCGCATGCGCCGACGGTGTATTGGCTGGAATCGGCAGCGGCTTCAGGTCGGATGGCATGGTGATCAGCGCCGCCTGGATGTCGATCGGAATCTCGACGCTGACCGGCCCCATCGGCGGCGTCAGCGCAGTTTGCACCGCCAGCTTGATAGTGCTGATCGCGGTATCGACGCTACGTACGCGGAACGCCGCTTTCGATATTGCCTTGAGCATGGTCAATTGATCCGGCGCTTCGTGGATATATGACAGGCTCTGATCCAGGTAAGGCGTCTCGATCTGGCCGGTAAGGTGCAGCAACGGCGTGCCCGCGGTCAGTGCCTCCACCATCGCACCGGCGGCATTGCCGGCTGCGGTGCCGGTGCTGGTCAGGCAGACGCCAAGGCCGCCGGTAGTGCGCGCATAAGCGTCCGCCATATTGGCGCCGCCGGCTTCGCCGCGCGACATGACGAAGCGGATCTTGCCGCGCTCGCCGAAGGCATCCAGGATCGGCATGTTATGAATTGAAATGACCCCGAATGCTGCCTTGACGTCACACTGCTCGAGAAAGGCTGCGATGGCGCAGCCGACGGTAACTTGCATTTTTTTAGGCATGGCGGGAAAGTCCTCCTGAAACGTCGATATGACTGCCAGTTGTGTACGAAGAAAGCGGTGTCGCCAAAAATATGATGGCGCGCGCGGCTTCCTGTGGATGGCCGAGACGACCGAGTTGAATATGTTTTTTCTGGGCCAGCGCCTGGGTCCATTGTTCCCAGGACAAGTCGCGTTCTTCACGCGCTTCATAGCGGCGACGCCACTGGCCGGATTCCACCAGGCCGATCAGGATGCCGTTGACGCGAATGCCCATGGGACTGAATTCTGTCGCCAGCGAGCGGACCAGATTGTGCACGCCGGCGCGGGCGGCGGAGGTAGCCACCATGTGCGGTTCCGGCTGTATCGCCAGCAAGGAATTGACGCAGACGATGGCGGCATGGCCGTCGGCCGCGCTCATACGCTGCAACTGCGGCTGGAAAGCTCTGGTCGGATAAATCACGGAAAAGAATTTAAGGCGCAGCTCCTCGATCCAGGCTGCGTCTTCGGTATCGGCAAAGGTCGATACCCGCCCCTGTCCCGCATTGTTGATCAGCATCGCTACCGGGCCGAGATTTTTCTCGACCGCAGCGGCGAACGCTTGCACCTGTTCTTCCGACAGCACGTCGCACACCGCGCAATACAGCTTGGCTTGCGGAAAGCGCAGACGCAGCATGGCTTCGACTTGCGTCAGGCGCTCCTGATTACGGCCGCAAAACGCCACCGCCGCGCCGGCTTCCAGCAGCAACTCTACAGTTGCCAGGCCGATTCCTGAAGAGCCGCCGGTGACGGCGGCAACTTTGCCGTCGAGTCGAACCATGTTCATGCTCTTACTCCCGCCACATGTTGACGACCTTGCTGCCTGATTTCTCAGGAGCGTGGTCGAGCAGGCCGGACAGTTCGCCGGCAGTCTCGCGCACCAGGCGCACGATGCCGTCAAGCTGGCTGGCTTCGATATGCGGCAACGGAATCGTCGCTCCCATCGCCGCCACTACCTTGCCGGAGTGATCACGCACCGGCGCTGCAATAGTCGAGATACCGGTTTCGAAAAAACCTTCCTGCAATACGTATCCGCGCTCACGGTCGTGCTGCACCATGTCGAACAGCTCGACTACAGTCTTCGGCGTGTTGCTGGAGAAGCTTTCCAGATGCTCTTCCGGATACAGTTCGCGCAGCTCTGCCAGCGACAGGTCTTCCAACAGGACGCGGCCGAGCACCGTGGCATGCGCCGGCAAGCGGGTACCGACATTGACTGAGCTGACGAAGGCGGTCGGCGTCACCGATTTGGCGACATAGACGATCGAACGGCCGTCGCGCACTACCAGGTTGCAGGGATAGGAAATCTGGTCGCGCAAACGATCCAGCAGAGGCCGGCCGATTTCAGTCAGTTCCAGCGACGCCAGGTATTCGAAACCCAGACGCAGCACTGCCATGCCGAGACGATAATCGCGGCCGCCGTCAGCGCGTTCGACGAAACCCATGCGCTCCAGGGTGGTCAGCAAGCGAAACACCGTCGAGCGCGGCACGCTCAGGCGGCGCGCCAGTTCCGGCGCCGACAGGCTCTGGTCCTGCCGGCTGAATTCGCACAGCAGGCGCAAGCCGCGCTCCAAACCCGGAACGAGATATTTTTCTTGCATTTCTTCTTCTGGCAGCTCTGGTTTATTCATGATCTTGTCTTAAGAAAGTTGATAAAGGTGGTGACGTATCACCGCTGCTACTGCTTCCGGCTGCTCGACGTAGCAGGCATGGCCGGCATCGTCTATCAGCTGGAAAGGAAGTTTGAAACTGTCGGCCAGCGCCCTGCTTTCCTGTGGCGTGGTGACAATGTCAGCGGCGCCGCAATATACCGCAGCCGACGACCCTGCCGGCACATATCGCTGAATATCGTCGCCGCATAGCATGTGCACCGCCTGCACGTATCCGGCCGGATTCAGCTTTTGCGTATTCCAGCGCACCCAGGCACGAGCAGACTCGCTAGCTTGCGCAGACAGCATGCGCTCAGGACTTTTCAGTGCCATGCCGTCCACCCCTTGCTTTTCCAGGACATCCAGGCGTTGCTGTGCGATCTGTTGTCCACGCAAGCGTTTGTCGTCACTGCCATAGCCTTGGGCCGGACTAATCAGTAGCAACTGCGCCACGCCGCGGGGGGCTGCGGCCACATGCGCCGCCGCCATCATCGCTCCCAGCGAATGCCCCACCAGCACGTAATTCTTCAGGCCAAGCGCCTGCAAAAATTGTTGCAGACGCGACGCATAATCGGCGGCGCGTGGATGCGTCATCGGCAATGGCGACGAGTTGCCATAGCCAGGCGCGTTCCAGGCAATGACCTGGGCGTCCTGCTGTAGTTTCAGCGCACACTGCAGCCACGACGCCGCCCCCGAACCTATGCCGTGCAATAGCACTACGCTACGGCCGGTTGCGGATTCGCTGCCACAACTACGATATGAAACCATGCTGCCGCCGACGTCGACGCTACGTTCCGGAAAGCCGCGCTCGAGCAAATCGAGGGCGTCTTCCAGCTGTCCTGCGCCGGTGGCGGGCATGATCATCGTCATATCAGCCACGCTTGATTTTCGCCAGCGGATGATCGGCTGGATAAGTCGGCGTAATCGGCGTTTTCGCACCCAGCATCACGCACATCAACGCATCTTCTTCGCCGATGTTGATTTCTTCGCGATAGACGCCGGGCGGAATCGATACCACGTCGCGTTCGGTCAGTATGGTTTCGTAGCGTTCACCGTCTTTTTCCAGCACCAGCTTGAGTTTTCCGCGCAAAACGAAGAACACTTCCTCGACGTCGACATGCAAATGCGGCGGACCTTCGTGGCCGGCCGGAATGATCATGGTCGAGAAAGTGAAGTGTTCGGATGGGATCACGCTGCTGTCATTGGCCACGCCGGTACCGCCGGTGCCGATATAACGCATTTGGGCGCGGCTGTATTTAGGGTCGTAGTCGGCCTGGAACTTGAGTGCATTCCAGTCGTATTTACGGCTCGAAAAGCGCGCTACGCGGCTATCCATCCACTGGCTGAAACTGGCGCCTTCGGCTTGATCCCAGCTGCGCTTGATGTTCTGTTGTTCGGATAAATCTGTCATCGTTTTCTCCTTGCGTTCGTCCAGTTGACTGTTAGTTCATGACAAAGCCGCCATTGACGGCCATCACTTGTCCGGTAAAGAACCGGGACAGGTCGGATAGTGCAAAAATCACTGCGCCACAGACGTCTTCCGGCAACTGTTCACGCTGTATCGCGCGACGATCGTGGTACATCTGATGGCGTGCCTGCGGCACATATTCGGTGGCCTCCACCAGCGTCAACCCGGGCGCCACGGCGTTGACGGTGATGTTGTCGGCGCCCAGTTCACGCGCCAGCGAGCGCGTCATGCCGATCACTGCGCTCTTGCTGGCAACGTATGCCAACAGATTCGGTGCTCCCCACAGCGGTGTGTCGGAAGACAGGTTGACGACGCTGCCGCGCCCGGACTGTCGTAGCGCCGGCAGACACGCATTGGTCATCAGCCAGGTGCCGCGCACGTTGACGCTCATGACCTGATCCCACATCGCTACGTCCAGTTGTTCGGAACTGCGGCCGCCAGAGTTGGTCACGGCCGCGTTGTTAACCAGACCGTCCAGCCCACCCAGCCAGCTGGTCGCCTGCTCTGCACACAATTCAACCGATTGCGGATCGGCGAGGTCGAGCGTGAAGCCCGCCACCTTCAGGCCGCGCTGTTGTAGCACGGCGACCGCTTGCTGCAAACTGTCTTGCAGAATGTCAGCCATCGCTACGCTAGCGCCGGCTTCGGCGGCAGCGGTAACGAACGCCAGGCCAAGGCCGCGCGCTGCGCCGGTAATCAAAATCCGTCGTCCTGCCAGTAGTTGCGTGCTTTGTGTCATGTTTGTCTCTTGTTATCGAACCGTGCCGGTATTCGCTCTAACTCCAAGCAAGCGCTGCGACCAGTAAGAATTCATTTGTTTCATATATAAACCAACGGATCATATATGAGATTGCTTAAACAGGAATATAGCAGAGATCTCCCGCATAGATAGATCTTTTTTATTTTTTTTTGATGTAACTCGATGATTTATAACTGAAAACTATGGAAACACTAAAACTGATTGCAGCCGCGATGGCCTGTGAGCCGACACTACCCGAGCGAGTAAATTATTCCGGGTAATGGCCGCCGGTGCGGCGCCATGTTCGTGGCGCCCGCACCCTTCCATCATGAAACGCCAAGACCTGACACTGCGTGCGCAGCCCGATGCTTATCGGCGCGCTCACGCAGCCACAGGATCAAACCGCAGATGAACACGACTAACTGGGTACCGATAAGCAGCGCGAATCCCGCAAAGAACCCCGCCCCCGAACCGGCGGTTGTACCCGATGCGGCGGCCACGGCACTAATCACGCCGCCCATCAAGGCTGGCATGAATCCGGCCACCAGGCTGCCCGTGCCGTTGACGACGCCAAAGGCGCTGGCCGTGTGTTCGGGACGCGAATAATATTGCACCGTGCTAGGAATAGCCGGGCTGAGCAATCCCCAGAAGAAATTGGCGGCAATCAGGCTGTAGGTTGCCCAGTAGGCGTTCTCCACATTAATCGCCAACAGCACCGACAAGGCGACGCCGACACTTGCTGCCATGAAGATAAACGGCACGCGCTGACGTTCAATCCTGTCAATGATGACTCCACCCAGCAGCACGGCCAGCACCAGCGCATATTGTGGCAAGGATGCAAGCCAGCCCAGCTCCTTCAGCGAGAAGCCACGCGCTTCTTTCAGGTACGCCGGCAGCCAGTTGCTGCTGCCCCAGAGATAGGCCAATGCGGCGGAAGTCAGTATGGTGATCAGGAACAGGTGACGCGTTTTCAACGCCCCTTTGACGATATCGCCAGCTCGCGTCATCGCATCGCCCATCGAGCTGGGTTTTTCCATATAAGCCGCCATTTTCGGCATGCGTACAAACGCCATCACCAGTGGAACGCCTAGCAGGACATTCATCAACCCGATCAGGTAGAACGACATCTCCCAGTGAAAGCTGACCAGCATGTAACCGACAAGCGGATAGCCGAGCGCCAGGCCCAGACCCGTTCCCATATTGACGAAGGAGTTGGGCTTGCCGTTTTCGCGTCCCTCGAAGTGCGCCTTGATGTATGACGACGCCAGAGAAAACAAAGGCCCCTCGGCGACGCCGAGCAAGATGCGCGATGCCACCAGAATGCCGTAGCCGTGGAAATGCGGTGTCAGGAAAGTGACGGCGCCCCACATGATCAAGCCATAGATCAGACTCTTTCGCACCCCGAACAGTGCGGCGCAAAACGGTGTCAGGATAAAGGCGGAAATCCCGTAACCCAGCATGAACGCCGTGGCCAGGAAACCCTGGCTGGCGCGATCATTCTTGGCCAGGTCGATGTGACTCAAGAATGCGGGATCGGTAATCAGTACCGAGATATTGATTCGGTCTACATAGGAAATGGCGACAATGATAAACAGGGTAATAACGCCGTACCAGCGGCCGCTATTGGATTTCATGAAATCCCCCGCGTTGTCGAGTTGGCAGCGCTTGGGCACACGCGCCTAAGCACGTTGACGCGATGCGTGGCGAAGGCGGCGGCAAGCGCGCCCGTTGTCTGCCGGCAGACAAAGCTGTTGCCGGCATGGCGAAATGCGATTTTGATCATAATGCCTCTGGCTAGTTAATGCAGGTAACTCCGTACCCATCACAACGGCTATTGGTCACGCAGGAAACCGAGCAAGCTCCGCTATGCAAGACCATCACCATTTGTCTCATATATAAAACACAGAACCATATGTGAAATATATTGGAATAAAATATAGCAGATATTCGGCAAAAAGAAAGCTCTTTTTGTTTTGCATACGATCTCTTGTTTCATATAAGAAACTCATTAAGATTGCGGCATGCGTCGTCTCATGCACAACAAACTGGGAGGGGCTGGTCGAACTGGATCGCCAGATCGGAAGCAGCCTGAGCAGTTTGCGAACTCTGCAGTGGCTGCCGCTACCCTCAAAGCGGCCTTCCCCTGCTTGCTTTAGACTAGGTATTTTTTTCCACGCTTGGCACTAGCAAATCTCAAGCAGATCAACACCAGCAAAAAGGATTTTTGATGACCGATCTTTCCACCTTCCCCATCACAAAAAAATGGCCGGCCCAACACACCGACCGGATCCAGCTGTATTCCCTGCCGACGCCTAATGGCGTCAAGATTTCGATCATGCTGGAAGAAACCGGCCTGCCTTACGAGCCGCATCTTGTCAGCTTCGAGACCAACGACCAAACCTCTCCTGAGTTCTTGTCGCTCAATCCCAATAACAAGATTCCGGCGATCCTCGATCCCAACGGTCCGGACGGCAAACCGTTGCCACTGTTTGAATCCGGTGCGATCCTGATTTACCTGGCGGAAAAGAGCGGCCAGTTCATGCCGAAAGACCCTGCCGGACGCTACGAGACCATCCAGTGGCTGATGTTCCAGATGGGCGGCATCGGACCGATGTTCGGCCAGCTTGGCTTTTTCAATAGATTCGCCGGCAAGGATTACGAAGACAAACGCCCGCGCGACCGCTACGCGGCGGAATCGAAACGCTTGCTGGCGGTACTCGACCAACGGCTTGCCGAACGCAGATGGATCATGGGAGATACCTATACCATCGCCGACATCGCCACCTTCCCGTGGATACGCAACCTGATCGGCTTCTACGAAGCGGGCGACCTGGTGGGTATTGCGGATTTCCCGCATGTCACACGGGCGTTGGCGGCATTTGTTGCGCGTCCGGCGGTGGTAAGGGGCCTTGCGATTCCGAAGCGCGGCTGAGCGCAGCCCGACTGATGTTCAGGTAACGCGTATCAGCGCGTAAGAATCAGAACGTAAGAATCAGAACGTAAGAATCAGAACGTAAGAATCAGCACGTAAGTAAGCGGCGGCTACTCAAACCGGGGATGGTGCGATAAAATCGGCCATCCCGTCACCTTTGGACCGCCATGTCATCGCGCCGAAATTTCCTGCAGAAGAGTTTGTTCCTGACCGCCTCCGGACTCTTTTCCAGCCAGTTGCCGTTTGTTATCTCTGGAACGGCTTCAACCGCTTTCGCGAAAGATACCTCGGGCAACCCATCCGACGCCGCGGCGCCGATGGATCCGCCGCCAGACATCTTTGACGCGCAACTGGTAGACATGGAGTTCTGGCTCAAGCCTCGGGTGCTGGAAGTGACGCGCCCGGCCAGCGGCGAACGCGCCAAACTGTTGTATTGGAAAGATGGGGAAATTCAGGAATCCGCTTATCAGCAGTTATGCCATCTGCTGCGGGATGTCCAGGGCAAGCAAACTGCGCCGATAGATCCCAAGCTGCTCGAGACCTTGTGGGGCACCCAGGCTTTTATCGCACGCTATGGCATCAGCCAGCCGCTGGAAATCCTGTCGGGATTCCGGACCGCAAGCACCAATCAGCACCTGATCGAAACGGGTGTGCCGGCGGCGCGCAAATCATTGCACCTGGAAGGCCGCGCGGCTGACATCCGTCTTACACAACTGGATGCCGACGTGCTGGGCGGCTTGATACGCAGCTTCCGCCAAGGCGGAGTCGGCTTCTATTATCGGCCGGGGAAAAATGGTGGCTGGATTCATGCCGATACGGGACTGCAGCGCAGCTGGAAAGGTTGATTGCCTGCAGCCCCGCAGCGAAACGAAACGAAACGAAACGATTATCCCGCCAAAGAAAAATTACTTCAGATACGCTCGATGATCAACGCGATGCCCTGGCCACCGCCAATGCACATGGTGATCAAACCATAGCGCTTGTTAGTACGTATCAACTCATACAGACATTTGACCGCGATAATCGTCCCGCTCGCACCCAGCGGATGACCAAGCGCGATGGCGCCGCCGTTGACATTGGTCAGCGCAGGATCAAGACCCAATCCCTTGCAAACGCCCAGCGACTGCGCGGCAAACGCTTCATTCGATTCGATCACGGCCATGTCGCTGAGGCTAAGACCGGCACGTTTCAACGCCAGCTGAACCGCAGGAATCGGACCGGTTCCCATGATCGACGGATCAACCCCCGCCACCCCATAGGAAACCACGCGCGCCAGCGGCTTCAAACCAGCTTGAGCGGCAGCGTCAGCGGCCATCAGGACACAGGCAGCTGCACCGTCGTTGATGCCAGATGCGTTGCCGGCCGTGACTGTGCCGCCTTCTTTTTTGAATGCCGGCTTGAGCTTCGCCAGCGACTCCATGGTGGCGTCGGCCTTTGGATATTCGTCGGTGTCGAATAGCGTGATGCCTTTACGCGTCTTGATTTCGACCGGCACGATCTGCGACTTGAAGTAACCGGCAGCGATAGCTGCAGTCGCACGTCGCTGGCTTTCCAGCGCGAAGGCATCCTGCTCTTCACGCGAGATGCTGTATTTCTCTGCCACGTTTTCAGCAGTGATGCCCATATGGCCGCCGCCGAAAGGATCCGACAAGGCGCCCACCATCATGTCGACCATCTTGACGTCGCCCATGCGCGCGCCCCAACGTGCGGCCTGGGTGCCGTACATCGAGCGGCTCATGCTTTCGACACCGCCGCCGACAGCGACATCGGTCTCGCCCAACTGGATGGCATTTGCTGCAGTAATGATGGCTTGCAGGCCCGAGCCGCACAGGCGGTTAAGCGTCAGCGCGGTGGATTCTTTGCCCATGCCGGCATTGATGCCGACCACGCGTGACACGTACATGTCGCGCGCCTCGGTGTGGATGACGTTGCCGAATATGATCTGGCCGGCCTGGAGCGGATCGACTCCGGCCCGCGTGAATGCCTCCTTGACCGCAATCGCGCCCAGCTCGCCTGGCGCGAAATCTTTCAATGCGCCGCCATAGGTTCCAATCGCGGTACGTGCAGCGCCGACGATGACTACTTCTTTTGTATTTGCCATGCTTGTCTTTGTCATGATTATCTCCTCGTTGATATTGATTTGACGGTGTGGCCACATGCTGGCTTGCCGCCTAGGAAGCCAGCTGGTGTAGTGCTTTCATCACTTCTGCAGCGGTATGTTCGGAATGCTCGCGCAATACCTGCGGCAAGCTTGCCGAACCAGCGCTCAGCGCCTGCATGATTTGTTCGTGCTCAAGCAGCGACTCTTGCCAACGCAGGGATTCTGCATTGGCGACGCCGCGTGCGCGGTGGATTTTTGCCATCAGGTTTGCATAGATCGACGACAGCACCGGATTGCGGGCGGCGTCCACGATCATCTGATGGATTTCCTGGTTCAGGCGGAAATAGGCGATGCGCTTACCGTTCGCGTGGTGCACCACCATGGCCTGATGCTTGCGCTCGATCGCGCCCAGCGCATCTTCATCAATGCGTATGCATAACTGCCGGCCGGCCAATTCTTCCAATCCATGCAGCACGTCGAAAATCGACCCGATTTCGTCGATGTCGATTTCGGAGATGTGGTAACCGAGATGCTGGCGATGTTTGATCAAGCCTTCCGCCACCAGCACTTTCAGCGCCTCACGCAGCGGCGTTTTTGAAATCTCGAAATATTCGCACAACTCTTTCTCCATGATGCGGCTGGCGGGCGCGAGCTCGCCCTCCTGGATCATTTCCCGCAGCCGGTCGGCAATCTCGCTTGAAAGCCCGCTACGACGCACGCCCCGGCCATTGACGGGACTGGTCTTCACTTTTGCGGCTGTTTCGGGAGCGATCAACATGGCGGTTACATCACATTTGGACTGATTTTGATAAAAAATCTTAACACATATCAATTAAATATTTAAATATCGCTATAAATCAATAACTTACAACACTTGTAATTACAGATTAAGTATTATATGCTTACACCAGCAAGGAAAATACCGTGCGTGATAAAAGAGCTGAAAAGAACCGTTCACCCTAAATGGAGACAAAATGGACACTACAACCAATGCTGCAGCGGTAGCAACGACAGGGAAAACTTCCGTCCGATGGAAGATTTTCTTCACCATGTTGCTGCTGATTTCAATCAATTACATCGACCGCGCGTCGCTATCGGTCGCCATGCCGCTGATCGCAAAAGAGTTCGATCTCGGTCCGGCCATGCAAGGCTTGATCCTGAGTTCCTTCTTCTGGACTTATGCGTTCATGCAAATCCCCGGCGGCATGCTGGCCGATCGTTTCAAACCGCGTATCGTGATCGCCATCGCCACTATCTTCTGGGGCGCATTCCAGGCACTTGCCGCAGTCTGCACCAGTTCCACCGCATTGTTATTGACCCGCCTCGGCCTGGGTGCGGCAGAAGCGCCGATCTACCCGGCCGGCGGCAAGCTGAATGCGATCTGGATGACGCAAAACGAACGCGGCCGCGGCGCCACGTTGCTCGATGGCGGCGCACCGCTCGGCGCAGCGCTGGGCGCAATCATCATCACCGCGCTGATCACGACGCTCGGTTCATGGCGCATGGCATTCGTGGTGGCCGGTGTCGGCACCGTGCTGGCCGGTATATGGGCCTGGTATTACATCCGCAACAATCCACGCGACCACAACAGCGTCAATGACGCCGAAGCCAGCTACATCGAAGCAGCGCAAGCCAGCGAGTTCAAGAAAGAACCGGCTAACCTGAGCGGCCGCTCCCTTGATTTTTTCAAACACAAATCAGTGCTGTTCATGTTCTTCGGCTGGATGTGTTTCAACTCGGTGTTCTACGGCTTGCTGACCTGGATGCCGAACTACCTGAACAAAGTGCATGGCTTCGATATCAAGCAAATGGGCGGCGCCAGCTTCATCATTTTCTTCTCCGGATTTGTCGGCGAACTGGTTGGCGGCTACATTGCCGACAAATGGAAAGCGGCCGGCGGTTTACCTAATAAAGTGATGCGCACGCTGTTTGGCATTGCCGCCGTGATTGCCACGCTCTCGATCTTCTCGGTGGCTTACATCAAAGACGCGACAACTGTCGTGGTGATGTTATCCGTTACCTTGTTCTTCATCCGCTGGTGCGGCCTGTACTGGTGCATTCCATCCATCCTCGGCACCCGCGACAAGGTGGGCTTCCTCGGCGGCCTGATGAACCTGGGCGGCAATATCGGCGGCATCTGCGTGCCGATCATTGTCGGCACCATCGTGCAAGTCACCGGTTCTTACTTCCTGGCGCTGATGTTCTTTGCAGCAGCTGGCGTCGGCTTGTTCATCTGCTCGACCGGCATCGATTACGAGAAAAAAATCCCGATTTGAGTTTCGATCTGAGTTTGATCTGAATCCCGCCTGAAGCGGAACACTAAATCAACGTTTCAAGTTTTTACCTTATTATTTACGGAGCAATACAAATGACAAAGCGCACTCTCCTGGGCATGTTGACCCCATCTTCCAATACTTCGCTGGAGCCGATCACCAGCGCCATGATCAGCGGGCTGCCTGGCGTTTCCGCCCATTTCTCCCGTTTCACCGTGACTGAAATATCGCTGCGCGACCAGGCACTAGGGCAGTTCGACGACAGCAAGATCATCGAAGCCGCCATGCTGCTGGCCGACGCCAAGGTCGACGTCATCGGCTGGAACGGCACCTCGTCCGGCTGGCTCGGCTTCGACGCCGATGAGCGGCTATGCCAACGCATTACCGAAGCAACCGGCATTCCGGCCACTACTTCGGTGCTGGCGTTAAATGAAATCCTGGAAAAAACCAATGCCAAGGATTTCGGCCTGGTGACACCTTACCTCGACAATGTGATGGAAAAGATCATCGAGAACTATGGCCGTTCCGGTTTTAACTGCATCGCTGAACGCCACCTGAACCTGCATGTGAATTTTTCCTTCTCGGAAGTCACCGAAGACCAGATCCGCAGCATGGTGCGCGAGGTTGCCAAAAAGGACCCGAAAGCGATTTCGACCTTCTGCACCAATCTGAAAGCAGCACACCTGGTGCCGGAACTGGAAGCGGAAACCGGCGTACCGATCTACGACACCATTTCCACCGTGGTCTGGAAATCGCTGCGCATCGCCGGATACGACACCACCAAGCTGACCGGCTGGGGTCGTCTGTTCCAGGAAGTCGTATAAGCAATCAGATAATTAGATAAGCCATTACATTCGTGGAGAAAACCATCATGACAACAGCGTTCGACCTGGTCATTCGCAATGCCGATGTGGCGACCGCGTCTGACCGATTTCAATGCGATATCGGCATTCGCGACGGCAAGATCGAGGCACTTGGCAAGAATTTGCCGGCCGGCGCTGAAGAAATTGATGCGGCCGGATTATTGGTCTTGCCGGGTGGCGTGGATGCCCATTGCCACCTGGATCAGCCGATGCCGGACGGCATGCGCATGGCCGACGATTTTTTTACCGGAACCCGGTCCGCTGCCTGCGGCGGCACCACCACGGTGATTCCGTTTGCGGCGCAAAGCAAAGGCGGTTCGCTGTATGCAGCAGTCGAGGATTATCATCGGCGCGCTGGCGGCAAGGCGGTAATCGATTACGCCTTCCACCTGATCGTCGCCGACCCGACGCCGAAGGTGCTGCAGGAAGAACTGCCGGACCTGATCCGGCAAGGCTATACCTCGTTCAAGATCTACATGACGTACGACGATCTGAAACTCAACGACCGCGAGATACTGGAAGTATTGTCGGTGGCGCGCGAGCATAAGGCGCTGGTGATGATCCATGCGGAGAACTCCGATTGCATCGGCTGGCTGACCGACCGCCTGAGCGATGCCGGCCACAGCGCGCCGAAGTATCACGCGGTATCCCGCCCAATGGCGGTGGAGCGGGAAGCTACGCACCGCGCCATCACGTTCTCGGAACTGGTCGACGTGCCGATCCTGATCGTGCACGTATCGGGACGCGAAGCAATCGAGCAGATCCGCTGGGCGCACGGCCGCGGCTTGCGCATCTATGCCGAGACCTGCCCGCAATATCTGTTCCTCACGGAACATGATCTTGGCGGCGAAGGCTACCACGGCGCCAAGTGCGTCTGCAGCCCGCCGCCACGCGACCATGAAAATCAAAAAGCGGTATGGGACGGCCTGACCAACGGCGCCTTCAGCATCTTCTCATCCGATCATGCGCCGTTCCGTTATGACGATGCGGAAGGCAAGAAACTGGGCGGCAAGGAACAACCGTTTCAATATATTCCGAATGGCATTCCCGGCCTGGAAACCCGCCTGCCGCTGCTGTTCTCCGGCGGCGTAATGGAAGGACGGCTCGACGTCCACCAGTTTGTCGCTTTGACTGCGACCAATCCGGCCAAGATGTACGGACTGTATCCACGCAAAGGGTCGATCATGGTCGGCGCCGATGCAGACATCGTATTGTGGGATACCAAGCGCAAAGTGGTGATCAACAACACCATGCTGCACCACGAGGTCGATTACACGCCGTATGAAGGCAAGACAGTACAAGGCTGGCCGGTGCTGACGCTGTCACATGGTAAAGTGGTCAGCCTGAATCAGGCCTTCACCGGCACCGCTGGCACCGGGCAGTTCCTGCCTTGCGGCACGCCGTCGATCTAAGGCACGTGCCCATGCGACATGCCGCACCGTGCTGAGTCGGCCGCGATATTTTAGACAAAGGGAAAACCAATGAAATTAATGCGCTACGGTCCCAAAGGCCAAGAAAAACCGGCGCTGATCGATGCTGACAACCAGGTCCGCGATTTGTCGGGTCAGTTATCCGACATTGATGCGCAAACATTGTCGCCGGCACAACTTGCCCGTCTGGCAGCGCTGGATATCAAAACCTTGCCGATCATTGCACAGCCGGGCCGCATCGCCCCACCCTACAGCGGCATGGGGAAATTCATTTGCGTCGGCTTGAACTACGCCGACCATGCCGCCGAATCCGGTCTCACCGCACCTGCCGAGCCGGTGCTGTTCATGAAGCCAACCAGCGCCGTGATCGGCTGCAACGATCCGGTGGTGCTGCCGCAAGGGTCGCTAAAAGGCGACTGGGAAGTGGAACTGGGTGTAGTCATCGGCACCACGGCGCGTTACGTGCCCGAGGCCGATGCGCTCAGGCATGTAGCCGGTTATTGCGTGGTCAATGACATCTCCGAGCGTGAATACCAGCTCGAACGCGGCGGCCAGTGGGATAAAGGCAAAGGCTGCGACACTTTCGGCCCAATCGGCCCCTGGCTGGTAACAGCGGATGAAGTACCCGATCCGCAGGATCTGGACCTGTGGCTGGAGATCAACGGCCACCGCTTTCAAAACGGCAGCACGCGCAACATGCTGTTCAGCGTCGCCCATCTGGTCAGCTATATCAGCCGCTTCATGACGCTCTACCCGGGAGACATCATCAGCACCGGCACACCGGCCGGTGTGGGACTTGCCCAGAAACCCGCCCCAATCTACCTCAAGGCTGGCGACCAGATGCGCCTGGGTGTTTCGGGCCTGGGTGAGCAGTTGCAGGCGGTGCATGCCTGGAATCCGGAATTGATCGACGGTTGATTGCGTTACCTGGCTTTTCCTATGCCACGCCATACCAGGTGAAATGCAAGGCAATAAAAAGACCCGCTAAATCAGTGATTTAGCGGGTCTTGTTTACAGAATTAAACTACGGATTCTCAGAACGGAATATCGTCATCCATATCCGAGAAATTCGGCGCTGGCCGCGAAGCCGGCGCCTGGCGGGCCGGGGCCGCCGGTGCGCTGGTGTTTTGCTGGCGGGCCGGTGGCGCGCTGTTGTAACCTCCGCCATCGTCCATAGGCGCGCTGCCGCCCGCGCCTTGGCGGCTGCCGAGCATCTGCATGGTGTCCGCGATGATTTCGGTGGTGAAGCGTTCAGCGCCATCCTTGTCTTGCCATTTGCGTGTCTGCAGACGGCCTTCAATGTAGATCTGCGAACCTTTTTTCAGGTACTGGCCGGCGATCTCCGCCAGCTTGCGATAGAAGGTAATGCGGTGCCACTCGGTTAATTCTTTTTTCTCGCCGCTATTCTTGTCTTTCCAGCTTTCCGTGGTGGCAACGGCGATGTTGGTGACCGCTTCGCCGTTCGGCATGTAGCGTGTTTCCGGGTCGCGGCCGAGATTGCCGACGATGATGACTTTATTGACCGATGCCATGTAATGCTCTCCTAAATGCTCATATCTTGAAAATGCGTTGAAAATTACGCCTGATGCGTTGTGCCCAATCCCCAAGGCGCTGGCTGTCTGATATTGCCTAATGGACCTTGCCGCGCGCCATGCACTACGCTGCCGCGGCCGTGGTCGATGAAGCGCCCCGGCGCGGCAAATTTTTCATGCTGGATGCGATTATAAGCCAGCACAGGGTCGCCGCCCCGCCTAATATGAAAACCGAGGGCGCGCCGACATGCTGTTTAAGCAATCCGCCTAGGGCGCCGCCGCAGAACAAACCCAGCGCTTGCATGGTGTTATACACACCCAACGCGGCGCCTTTGGCCGCCGGCGGCGCGATACGCGAGACCAGCGACGGCTGGCTGGCTTCCAGCACGTTGAAAGCAATGAAAAACCCCAGCAACAACACGATCAGCCATTGCCAATGGATAGTTGCCATCGAGAATGTCAGCAACAATCCAAGTTGCACTATAAACAACAAAGCCACGGCGGCCAGCATCACTTGCTTCATCTTGCCCTGCTTCTCGCCGACAAATACCGGTGGCAGCATCAATACAAAAGAAGCCAGCACCACCGGCAAATAGATTTTCCAGTGCGACTCGAGCGGCAGACCGGCATATTTGACTAGCGCTGCCGGCATCACCACGAACATCGCCATTTGCGTCATGTGCAAGGCGAACACGCCATAGTTCAAGCGCATCAGTTCGCCGTTGCGCAGGATTTCCGACCACGCCACACGCTTCGCCTTGACCAGCGGCGCCGAAGGCACCAGCCACACCACCATCGCGATCGCGGCCAGCGACAAGATACCGGTCATGGCAAAGATGCCGCCCATGCCGACCCATTCATACAGCAGCGGTGAAATGATCAGCGACAAGGCAAACGTCAAACCGATGGAGCCGCCGACCATGGCCATGGCCTTGGTGCGGTGTTCTTCCCTTGTGGAATCGGCGATGAACGCGGTTACCGCAGCCGAAATGGCGCCGGAACCTTGTATCGCGCGGCCGATGATGACCCAGTAAATATTGTCGGCAGCGGCGGCAACGAAAGATCCCAGTGCGAACAGGATCAGGCCGATGACGATGATCTTCTTGCGGCCGTATTTATCGGAGGCTACGCCAAACGGAATTTGTCCGAACGATTGCGCCAGGCCGTATATCCCCATGGCGAGGCCGACCAGGGTGGCGCTGTCGCCGCCGGGCAGGGTTTTGGCGTGTACCGCAAACACCGGCAAAATCAAAAACAGGCCGAGCATGCGCAATGCAAATATCGAAGCCAGGGCGCCGCTGGCTTTGACTTCGGCGCGGCTCATGCCGCTGCCTGCGTCATTATCAAGAGAGGAGGACGAATTATTCATATTGGGCATTACCGGATGGGGACGTTGAGGCTGTGCGACGGTGCAAATCGAAACCCGTCATAGTATCAGGGAATGAAATGGCTGTGACCCGCATAGGTATTGGACGTGCCCAAATGGAGCGCCATCGCGGTTTGTTATCCGACGAATATCAGGTGCCTCTCCTTCCAGATTTCACTGTCTGCTTTTATTTTCAGTGACTTTTTGCCATCACTATCGTCATCCAGCAATTCCGTTTTCGTCAAAGTAGTTTACAGTTTCTTTCCTCGAATATAGTATACCCCCCTATATTATCTATAGAGGCGATCATGGGACATACGATTAAAGACAAGCAAAAGCTCTTGAACCGGGTACGCCGCATTCGTGGCCAGGTCGACGCCATCGAACGCGCGTTGGAAGATGAGAAGGGCTGCATGGATGTACTCCAGCAAATTACCAGCTGTCGCGGCGCCATGAACGGCTTGCTGGCAGTCGTTCTGGAAGATCACATACGCACTCACCTGGTGGATGCAGCCCCTGATAACCATGACGGGCACGGCGACGCCAGGGAACAATTGATTGATGTCGTCAATAGCTATTTCAAGTGAGATAAAGCCGCCTCATGACTGAATTTTCAACTTTGCTGCAGCAGGGCGCGTCCAATGCCTGGCTGTTCATCCCCAGTGCAGTCTTGCTGGGCGCGTTACATGGCCTTGAACCTGGCCACTCCAAGACCATGATGGCGGCTTTCATCGTCGCGATACGCGGCACGATGACGCAAGCCATCCTGCTCGGACTAGCATGGCCACGTCTGGGGTGCGGATCAGGTGAGGATAACGACGGCGCGGGCTGACAGCAGCACGCAATCATTCACCTTCGTGCAATGCGACGGCTTTGTCGAATCGGAGCAAGAGATTCCCGAACCCCACGAATTTGTCGCCCGCCTGCGCCTGGGGCATGAGCACCATAGCCATGACTATGATGTGGAGTACATAGAACCCACCGGGCCCGATCACCACGCCATCAAGGATTATGAAAGGCTGGATGTATCGGCGCCTGGTTATCAAGACCCGCACGAGCTGGCGCACGCCAACGACATCCGCCACCGCTTTGCCAATCGTGAGGTGACCACCGGGCAGATCATCATGTTCGGCCTGACCGGCGGCCTGATTCCCTGCCCTGCCTCGATTACCGTACTGCTGCTGTGCCTTCAACTGAAAAAAATCGCTCTTGGGGCGACATTGGTTTTGTGTTTCAGTATCGGCCTGGCATTGACGATGGTGCTGTCCGGTGCTTTAGCGGCGTTGAGCGTAAAACACGTGTCCAGACGCTGGAGCGGATTCGGTGAATTTGCAAGGAAAGCGCCGTATTTTTCCGGCGCGCTGATCCTGTTGGTCGGCTTCTATGTTGGTTATCAAGGTTTGCGCGCCTTGATTTAGATGCCTTTCCGATGATTATCGCGGACGATAAATTCACATTTTTTAACACCTGTAACGCGCGCAAATGAGATGCAATTTATTGCATCATTAATCGCTTTCAAAATAAAAGCAGATATAGTTTGCAGCATCAGACAACTGTGGGAGATAAATATGAAACGCATACTCTGCGCGGCTGCGCTTATAGCCGTCAGCGTTACCGCCTTTATGCCTACCCAGGCTATGGCGCAAATAGGTGTAAACATCACGATTGGAACACCGCCGCCTCCGCCAAGATACGAGGTTGTGCCGGCGCCACGGGTTGGCTACATCTGGGCGCCGGGATATTGGAATTGGGACGGCCGCCGCCATGTCTGGGCTGGCGGACATTGGGAAATGGCGCGTAACGGGTATCTGTACGACCGGCCGGAATGGCGTCAAGGAGGTAACGGATGGGAGCTGCGTCGTGGCGGCTGGCGTCAGAGTGACGACCGCCGCCGCTATGAAAATTATCGTGACGAGCGTCGTGACGATGACCGGCGTGACGACGACAAAGGCCGCTATCATTGCCCGCCGGGGCAAGCCAAAAAAGGCAATTGCTAAAGTGTAGCTGCGCCAGCCTGATTCGAGTAGTCATTGAATCAGGCCGGGATTCATGCATTCCAGGTTCATACTTCTCCCCTCATCACTTCACTCCGCCGGCGCGCAGCATTCACACGACCGTTTCACGCGACCGTATTCACGCGAGATAGCCGGACCAAACTCCAAAATCCCGACCCTGATATAGTGTCAGGTTGATCCGTTTGATATGGCATTTGCAGCACCGGCTGGACATTCCCGCCGATGGCAGCCGCAAGCCTTCCAGGCGTGAAAATTGCATTTCCAACAAGCCAACACGGCCTTAAACTTACGCTGAAAGCTGTAGATGGACAATAAACGGGAAGAAATCCGCATCCGGGGTGCGCGCACGCATAACCTCAAGAATATCAATCTGGATTTACCGCGCAACAAACTGATCGTGATCACCGGCTTGTCCGGCTCCGGCAAATCGTCGCTGGCATTTGACACGCTGTATGCGGAAGGTCAGCGGCGCTATGTCGAATCGCTGTCTTCTTACGCCAGGCAATTCCTGCAGTTGATGGAAAAACCGGATGTCGACCTGATTGAAGGTTTGTCGCCGGCGATTTCGATCGAACAGAAAGCGACTTCGCATAATCCGCGCTCCACCGTTGGCACGGTGACCGAGATCCACGATTATCTGCGTTTGCTGTACGCACGTGTCGGCACGCCGTATTGCCCGGATCATCCGGAGAAGCCGCTGGCGGCGCAGTCGGTGTCGCAGATGGTGGATGCGGTGCTGGCAATGCCGGAAGATACCAAGCTGATGATCCTGGCGCCGGTGGTGGCGAATCGCAAGGGCGAGCATGTCGACCTGTTTGAGCAGATGCAGGCACATGGTTTTGTGCGCTTCCGCATTCAGAGCGGCACTGGTACTGCCAAGATTTATGAAGTCGACGATTTGCCCAAGCTGAAGAAAACCGAAAAGCACACCATCGATGTGGTGATCGATCGCTTGAAGGTAAAGGCAGACACCAAGCAACGGCTGGCTGAAAGTTTCGAAACCGCATTGCGCTTGGCTGAAGGCCGCGCGATTGCGTTGGAAATGGACAGCGGCGCCGAGCACGTGTATTCCAACAAATTCGCCTGCCCGACCTGCGGTTATTCACTGCAGGAGCTTGAGCCGCGTCTATTCTCTTTCAATAATCCGATGGGCGCCTGCCCGGAATGCGATGGCCTGGGCCACATCGAATTTTTCGATCCTAAGCGCATCGTCGCCTTCCCTAACCTGTCGCTGGCCAGCGGTGCCGTCAAGGGTTGGGACAGACGCAATCAGTTCTACTTCCAGATGCTGACCAACATCGCGGCGCACTATGATTTCGACATCGATGTGCCGTTCGAAAAGCTGCCGGAAAAATCCCAGCAAGCTGTGTTGTACGGCTCCGGCAAGGAAACCATTCCGTTCAGCTATGTCAATGAACGCGGCCGTACCGTGATCAAGGAACACACGTTTGAAGGCGTGGTCAACAATCTGCAGCGACGTTATCGCGAGACGGATTCGATGGCGGTCAAAGAAGAACTGGCCAAGTTCATCAACGAAAAAGAATGCCCGTCCTGCCACGGCGCGCGGTTGCGCGTCGAAGCGCGTTTCGTCAAGGTTGGCAACGGCAAACAGGAAAGAGCCATTTACGAAGTCGCGGCGACGCCGCTGCGCGAGACTTTATCGTTCTTCGAAAAGCTGAAACTGACCGGCGCCAAGAAAGAAATCGCTGACCGCATCATCAAGGAAATCGTTTCGCGCCTGACCTTCCTCAACAATGTGGGTCTCGATTACCTGTCGCTGGAACGCAGCGCCGATACCTTGTCCGGCGGCGAGGCGCAACGGATCCGGCTGGCTTCGCAAATCGGTTCTGGCCTGACCGGCGTCATGTACGTGCTGGATGAACCGTCGATCGGCTTGCATCAGCGCGATAACGATCGCCTGATCGAAACCTTGCGCCATCTGCGCGACATCGGCAATAGCGTGCTGGTGGTGGAGCACGATGAAGATGCAATCCGCACCGCCGACTATGTGGTCGACATGGGGCTGGGCGCGGGCGTGCATGGCGGCGAGGTGATTGCCGAAGGTACGCTGGAGCAGATTCTCAAGAGCAAAAAATCGCTGACGGCCAAATACCTGAACGGCACGCTGAAGATCGCGGTACCGGAAAAACGCACGCCGGCCGATCCTGATCGCCAGTTCATCATCACCGGCGCCACTGGCAACAACCTGAAGAATGTCACGATGAATTTGCCGGTCGGCTTGCTGACCTGCGTTACCGGCGTTTCCGGTTCGGGCAAATCGACGCTGGTCAACGATACGCTGTATCACGCCGCGGCGCGTCACCTGTACGGCTCGCAAGCAGAGCCGGCGGCGCATGAATCGATCGGCGGGCTGGAGCATTTCGACAAGGTGATCTCGGTCGACCAGGCGCCAATCGGACGCACGCCGCGTTCCAATCCGGCGACCTATACCGGCTTGTTTACACCGATCCGCGACTTGTTCTCTACCGTGCCGATGGCCAAGGAACGCGGCTATAACGCCGGGCGCTTCTCGTTCAACGTCAAGGGCGGCCGCTGCGAAGCCTGCCAGGGCGATGGCGTGATCAAGGTTGAAATGCACTTCCTGCCGGACGTGTATGTGCCATGCGATGTCTGCCACGGCAAGCGCTACAACCGCGAAACGCTGGAGGTGCAATACAAGGGTAAGAACATTACCGAAGTGCTGGCCATGACGGTGGAGGAAGCCTACGAATTCTTCAAGCCGGTGCCGATCATCGCGCGTAAATTGCATACGCTGCTGGATGTGGGCCTCGGCTATATCCGGCTCGGCCAAAGCGCAACCACCTTGTCGGGCGGCGAAGCGCAGCGGGTCAAGCTGTCGCTGGAACTGTCGAAACGCGACACCGGCCGCACCCTGTACATCCTGGATGAACCGACTACCGGCCTGCATTTCCATGACATCGACCTGCTGCTGAAAGTGATCCACCGCCTGCGTAACCAGGGCAATACCGTGGTCATCATCGAACATAACCTGGATGTCATCAAAACCGCCGACTGGCTGATCGACCTCGGGCCAGAAGGCGGCGCCGGCGGTGGCCGTATCATTGCTACCGGTACGCCGGAGCAGGTGGCGGCAAACTCGGCCAGTGTCACCGGTAAATATTTGGGGCCTTTACTGCAGAAAAATAAATAACCATTTCACAACGGCGGCCATCCGATCCGGGCGCAGCGGCGCTCGGGCTTGGTTTACCCCAATGGAATGCAATAAAATAATAAATGAAATAACGAGATAACCATGTCTACCAACACCACTCCGGCGCTGTCCGCAGCGCAAATCGCCGCCTTTGAAAAAGACGGTTATCTGATCTTGCCGCGTATGGTGCCGGCGGCGGATTGCGAGCTGATGATAGCCACTGCCAACGATCATCTGGCGCAGGCGGTGGCGCCGCTGGAATACGAAACCGAAGTCGGCTACGCCGGCGCGCCGAAATCGCTCGATAGCGTCGGCGGCCGCACTGCGCGGCGCCTGCGCAATGCCTATCAGCGACACGACAGCTATCGCGCCTGGGCTCGCAATCCGCAACTGGTGGCGATGCTGGAACTGCTGCTCGGCGAGCCGGTATGCCTGACTTTGTCGCATCAC
Organism: Collimonas antrihumi; assembly: GCF_018304965.1. Classification (GTDB taxonomy): domain Bacteria; phylum Pseudomonadota; class Gammaproteobacteria; order Burkholderiales; family Burkholderiaceae_D; genus Collimonas; species Collimonas antrihumi. Next base: position 117,962 of record NZ_JAGQED010000006.1, on the reverse strand, counting down.
AATTGCGTGATGACCAAGCACCCGCATTTCGGCACCGCCACCGGCTGGCATCGCGATATCCGCTACTGGTCGTTCCCGCGCAACGAGTTGATTTCGGTCTGGCTTGCGCTCGATAGCGAGAACCAGAACAATGGCGGCCTGCGCTTTATTCCAGGCTCGCACCGCTTCGATATCAAGCCTGAACAAATGGACCAGCTGGATTTCCTGCGCCCGGAAGTCGCCGAAAACCAGGCTTTGTTTGCACAAGGAAAAGCGGTAGAACTGCAGCAAGGCGATGTGGTCTTTTTCCATAGCGGCTTGTTCCACGCAGCCGGCCGGAACAATACCGAAGCGGTCAAGGAATCGGTGGTATTTGCTTATCATGGACAAAGCAACCAGCCGGTGCCAGGCAGCCGCTCTGCCGCCTCGGAAGATATTCTACTGAGCCATTGAAGCCAGGTGCAAACGGCGCGTGCGCGCCAAGGTTTCCGATTTCCGCTTTTGCAGCCAGATGGCGATTCCGGTAATCATGAACAAGAGCGGCAGCAAACCCAGGAATGCGACCAGTATTTTGCCCGGCAAACCCAGTATCTGACCGGTATGCAAGCCGTACTGCACGCCCATGAAGGCATCGCCGGCGGAACCTTTTAATGGATCCAGCGCGCGCAGCACATGGCCGTCTGCAGCGTCGATAAATACCCGCACACTGCCGCCGTCCTGGATGTCATCCGGCTGGCGCAAACGGACTTGATAAACGCCGTGTTTCTCGTCACGCGCGATACGCGCCGGAGTGGCCAGCGGCAGGGTTGCCTGTGCTGCTGCCAACGCTTGCTGCCAGTTGATTTGCGACTTTCCTTCAGCACTCGAACCCTTGGGCGGCGGCGTCAGCGCCGACAGGCTGGATATCAATGGACGGGCGACGTCCGGCAAATTCATTACAGCACCTGTAAACGCCGTTATCACCAGTAATATTCCAGCAACCAGGCCTACCGTGCGATGCAAGTCGTACATCAGGCGAAAACTGCCGGCGCCGCGTTTGATCGACAATGCTTTTCTCCAGCCATTGCGATGCTTGGGCCAGGCCAATGCGAAGCCGATCAATAGCGTCGCTACCCACAACAAACCGAGACTGCCGGAGATGATGGCGCCGGGCTTGTCCAGCAACAGATAGCGATGCAAGCGGAATAGAAACGGCATCAGGTTTTGCGGCGCCAGGCTGACCGCTTTGGTGTTGCGTTCGCCGACTACGGTAGCGGTGACCGGATCGATAAATACCGTATCCACTGGCAGCTCGTCGTTCGGTTTGCGTGGACGCAATTTAACCTGGAGCGGCGCATTGGCGTCCTGCTCCATGGCAAAAAAAGCCAGCCGCGCGTGCGGATAGTCGTGCTCAACCCGGGCCGCCAGGGCATCGATGGGTTGCTTGCTGCCGGTCGAGGCGAGATGATAGAACTGCGGATTAAGCCAGGCGTCGATGTCATCGTTAAACGCCAGCGCTGCGCCAGTCAGGCCCGCCATGACAAGGAACAAGGACAGCAACAAACCGCTGTAACGATGTAACTTCACCAACCAGTGACGCATTGTTTTTTTCACAATCAAACTCGCTTGCATCTTGCATAAAGCGAGTATTGTAAATGTCTATTGAATGAGAATGGGTATTATTCTCAAAAATCTTCGTCGCTATGATGACTGGTGCCGGCGCTAGTCCACGCTTGCAGCAAACGCCCTTCGGCGCGGGAGATAGCATCCGCGGCGCCACGCAAAACGACAATGTCCCCTGCCTGCAGCACTGCCTCCGGTGTGATGGCAATACCACTGCGGCCGCGCCGCAAAGCTGTGATCTCAGCGCCCATTTCAGGCAAGCCCAGCCAGGCCAGCGAGCGGCCGATGGCGCGCGCGCCTGGCGGCAACGCCACTGAATGCAAGCGCACTTGCAAATGATCGGCGGCATCCGGTGCATCATCGATGCCGTGGAAAAATCCGCGCAAGGTGGCATAGCGCTCATCACGCGTAGCCTGCACCCGGTGCACCACGCGACGCAAAGGCACTCCCAGCATGACCAGCGCATGCGAGGCCAGCATCAAGCTGCCCTCCATGGCTTCCGGCACCACTTCGGTAGCGCCAGCGGCACGCAACTGGTCGAGATCGGTATCGTCGTAGCTGCGCACGATCACCGGCAGCGTTGGCGCCAGTTCGCTGACATGGTGCAGCACTTTCAGGGCGGATGGCGTGCTGGCATAGGTGATCACCAGGGCGGCGGCGCGATGCACGCCAGCTGCCACCAGGCTCTCGCGGCGCGAGGCGTCGCCATAGGAAACCTGGGCGCCGGCTGCGCGGGCGTCGCGCACGCGGTCCGGATCGAGATCCAGCGCGTGATAATCGATACCCTCTTCCTTCAACAGCTTGGCCAGGCTTTGGCCGCTGCGGCCGAAGCCGGCAATGATCACATGCTTCTTGGTCGCCATCGTGCGCGCTGCAATCTGGGTCAAGGCCAGCGACTGCATCATCCATTCGGTAGAAGACAGTTTCATCACAATCGCGTCCGATTTGGCCAGGATGAACGGAGCCGCCAGCATCGACAGCACCATGGATGCCAGGATCAATTGGATCAGCAAAGGATCGATCAGTTGCAGACCACCAGCCTGATTCAGCAACACGAAGCCGAACTCCCCTGCCTGCGCCAGCGCCAATCCGGTACGCAGCGCTACGCCGGTGGAAGAGCGAAAAATTTTTGCCAATAGGGTGATCAATACGAACTTGAGGAACACCGGGCCTATCAGCAACAGCAATACCAGCCACCAGTGCTCCATCACCAGGCGCATATTCAGCAACATGCCGACAGTGATGAAGAACAAACCCAGCAAGACATCGCGAAACGATTTGATGTCCTCTTCGACCTGATGCTTGTATTCGGTTTCGGAAATCAGCATGCCGGCAATAAATGCGCCCAGCGCCAGCGACAAACCGGCGCGTTCGGTAATCCATGCGGACGCCAGCGTGATCAACAGCAGATTCAGCATGAACAACTCTTGCGAGCGGCGCCGCACCACGATCTGGAACCAGCGCCGCATCAGTTTCTGGCCGAAGAATAGCAGCAGCGCCAGCAGCAGCACCGCCTTGCCGCTAGCCCAGGCCAGCGTCGCCAGCAAGTTGCCGGAATGCTCGCTGAGCGCCGGCACGATAATCAGCAACGGCACCAGTGCCAGGTCTTGAAACAGCAGAATGCCGATGATGCGGCGTCCATGCTCGGTTTCCAGCTCCATTCGCTCCGTCAGCAACTTGGAGACGATGGCGGTGGATGACATGGTTAGCGCGCCGCCCAGGGCGAACGCCGCCTGCCAGCTGATATTGGTGAATTGCGGCAGGACGATCGCCATCATCCAGGCGAAAAGCATGGTGGCGCCAATGGTCAGCAGCACCTGCGCCATGCCCAGTCCGAACACGATATGCCGCATTGCCGTCAATTTCGGCAGCGAAAACTCGAGTCCGATCGAAAACATCAGGAACACCACGCCAAATTCAGCCAAGGCGTGGGTGGTGGCGTTATCTTCAGCAAAACCCAGCGCATGCGGGCCGATCAGGATGCCCACCACCAGATAGCCCAGCATGGGTGGCAAATGGAAGCTGCGAAAAGCCACCACCCCCAGTACGGCGGAGCCGAGCAACAAGATTGTCAGTTCAAGTCCGGAAAGCATTATTGGCAATCAATTAATTCAATATCAACATTATGTTGCGGCAACGCTAATTTGCGAAGGGTCGAAGACAGATTAATTGAAGCCGATGAAGACTGGCAAGTTTTTTGCTTTAGGATTTCGTTTATACTTTCGGGATGAGTCTACCCGATACCAAAATTTTGCCCCAATCCCTGTCCAAGTCATTCGATGCCGGCCGTGCGCTGGAGCTTGCCCGCGGCACTCTGCAAATCGAAGCCGATGCCATTATTGCATTGAAAAACAGGATCTCCGACAACGTCAGCGATCCCTTCGCCCAAGCGATTGCCTTGCTGCTCAACTGCAACGGCCGGGTGGTCGTATCCGGCATCGGAAAATCCGGCCACATCGCCCGCAAGATCGCCGCCACGCTGGCCTCTACCGGCACGCCGGCACTGTTCATCCATCCGGCTGAAGCGGCGCATGGCGACCTCGGCATGGTGACTGAGGACGATGCGTTCATCGCCATCTCCAATTCGGGCGAAACCGCCGAACTGATGGCAATTGTGCCGATTATCAAACGCATGGGCGCCAGCCTGATCGCGATGACCGGCAATGACGGCTCGGCATTGGCGCAGCTCGCCAACGTGCACCTGAATGTCAAGGTGGACCAGGAAGCCTGTCCTTTGAATCTGGCCCCCACCGCCAGCACCACCGCTACCTTGGCGATGGGCGATGCCTTGGCGGTAGCGCTGCTGGATGCGCGTGGCTTCCGCGAGGAAGATTTCGCCCGCTCCCATCCTGGCGGCGCACTCGGACGCCGTCTGCTGACCCATGTACGTGACGTCATGCGCAGCGGCGAAGCAATCCCGGCGGTGACTGCGGATGTATCGCTGTCGATGGCGTTGCTTGAGATCACCCGAAAGGGGATCGCCATGACCGCCGTGGTGGACGAACATTTCCATGCCATCGGCGTGTTTACCGATGGCGATCTGCGGCGCCTGATCGAGCAGGTGCAAGACTTCACCAAACTGACGATTGCCGATGTGATGCACGCCAATCCGCGCACCATCGGCCCCGATCAGCTGGCGGTCGACGCGGTGCATATGATGGAGCAGTTCCGCATCAATCAACTGCTGGTAAGCGATGCCACCGGCAAGCTGGTCGGCGCGCTGCATATCCATGACCTGACCCGTGCCAAGGTGATCTGATGACGACCCTGGCTAACCATGGCGACACGGCCGATCTGACAGCGCGTGCCGCGCGGGTCCGCCTGATGATTTTCGATGTCGACGGCATCCTGACCGACGGCGGCCTGATGTACGGCGCCGACGGCGAACAACTCAAACGCTTTAACGTGCTCGATGGGCATGGCATCAAACAGCTGCAGCAAAGCGGCGTCGCCACTGCGATCATCAGCGCACGCCAGTCGGCGATTGTGAGCCGTCGCGCCAGCGACCTCGGCATCGCCCATGTGCATCAAGGCGTACATGACAAGCATGCGGCTTTTATCGCATTGCTGGCGCACCTGCAACTGACGCCGGACGCATGCGGATTCATCGGCGACGATGTGATCGACCTGCCGATCCTGTCGCAAGTCGGTTTTGCCGCCAGCGTGCCGAACGGCCATCCGGATGTCAGAAGTCGCGTACACTACGTCACCCAGGCCGGCGGCGGCCACGGTGCGGCACGCGAAATCTGCGACCTGATCATGCGTGCGCAAAATACCTATGACGGCGCATTGGCATCGTATCTGCGCGCTACTCTGCGTGCAACTCCGCCAGGGCCAGGTAAAGCATGAAAAATCTGCGCACCGCTTATCGCTTTCGCTTCCTGCTGTTGCTGATATTGTTCATCTTGCTGGCGCTCGGCAGTTTCTGGCTGGTGCAGGTGATGAACAAACATACAGAGGATTCGCTGCCCAAGGCGGCGCGCACCGAGCCGGATTACTTTGTCGAGCATTTCAACTACGTGCAAATGTCACCCAGCGGACTGCCGCGCTACAACATCTCCGGTGATCGGCTGACGCACAATCCGGCGGACGATTCGTTTGACGTTCAAAAGCCGCTGATCCATAGCCTGGACAAAGAAAAGCCGCCGATGAACCTGCGCGCGAACCGCGGCAAGATTGAAGACAACAATAGCAAGGTGCATTTATACGGCGACGTTAATGCGGATCGGCCGAAGACGCCGAAGGCAGATAATTTTCACCTGAAATCCGAGTATCTGCTGTTATTGCCAGACGACGATGTCATGCAATCAGACAAACCGGTGGAACTCACGCTGGGGCAATCGATACTGCACGGTACCGGCATGGATTTCAACAATTCCACGCGTGTACTGAAACTGTTCAGCAAGGTGCATGGCGTCTTTCCGCCGACACCGCGTTGAGCGACGACGATCATATGCACCCTTTGCAACTCATTGCGATCCATCGCAATCATCACAACCAATTTTATGCATACAGCTCTATCCTTTACCCAGGATTTTTCATGAAACGAATCTTTTTCATATCTCTGCTATTACTCGGCATCAGCATCGGCGCCACAGGTGTGGCGCATGCGGAAAAAGCAGACTCCGAGAAACCCACACTGATCGATTCCGACCAGCTTACTTATGACGACGTCAAGCAAGTCAACGTCGCCACCGGTAACGTGGTCCTGACGCGCGGCACGCTGCTGATGAAAGCCGATCGCGTGGTGGTGACCACCGATCCGTCGGGCTATCAATACGCCACCTTATATGCGGATGCAGGCAAGCTGGCGACGTTCCGTCAAAAGCGCGACGGCGGTCCGGACCTGTGGATCGACGGCCATGCCGAACGCATTGAATACGACGGCAAGACCGAAGTCACCAAGCTGTTTTCGAAGGCGCAAATGCGCCGCCTGCAAGGCGACAAGCCGACTGACGAAGTGAACGGCGAATTCATTTCCTACGACAGCCGCACTGAATTCTATTCAGTCAACAATACGGTCAACGGCACCAGCCAGTCTGGCGCCGGACGCATACGCGCAGTGATCCAGCCACGTCCGAAGGCGACACCATGAACGCGCCTAGCACCCTGATCGCTAAAGGTCTGCAAAAAAGTTATGGCGCGCGCCAGGTAGTGCATGACGTGTCGCTGGAAGTCCGTTGCGGCGAAGTGGTCGGCCTGCTGGGGCCTAACGGCGCCGGCAAAACCACTTCCTTCTACATGATCGTCGGCCTGGTGCCATCGGATGGCGGCGAGATCGATCTGGACGGCGTCGACATCTCACGTCTGCCGATCCATCGGCGCGCAGTGCTTGGCCTGTCGTACCTGCCGCAGGAAGCATCGGTGTTTCGCAAGCTGACGGTAGAAGACAATATCCGCGCCGTACTGGAGTTGCAGCGCCCTAATGGCAAGGCGCTCACCAAGGCCGAGATCGACGAACAGTTGCGTAAACTGCTGCACGAATTGCAAATCGAAAAACTGCGTGAAAGCCAGGCCTTGTCGCTCTCCGGCGGTGAACGCCGGCGTGTCGAAATTGCCCGCGCACTGGCCACCAATCCGCGCTTCGTTTTGCTGGATGAACCGTTTGCCGGGATCGACCCGATTGCCGTGATCGAGATCCAGCGTATCGTCCGCTTCCTCAAGGAACGCGGCATCGGTGTGCTGATTACCGACCACAATGTGCGCGAAACATTGGGCATTTGCGATCGCGCCTACATCATCAATCAAGGTAGCGTGCTGGCCAGCGGCAGTCCGGACGACATCATCGCCGACGAGTCGGTGCGGCGCGTGTATCTGGGCGAGCATTTCCGCATGTAGCTTCACGAACATGAGAACGATGTAATTGCAGGCAGCGTAATTCGCCGCAGCACGGCGGCGCTTAAACTCCTTACAACAAACAATAGAAGTGAATTGTCCGCACGGTAGCCATGAAACAATCACTCCAGCTTCGCACTTCCCAGCATCTTGCGCTGACGCCTCAATTGCAACAGTCGATACGACTGTTGCAACTGTCTACGCTCGAACTGCATCAGGAACTGGAACAGATCTTGTCGGACAATCCGCTGTTGGAGAGGGTCGACGACCCGCTCGATAATTCCGTACGCTTGCTGGCGGATGGCGCTATCAGCGGTAGTACCTCAACCATGGACGCGCCGGTCGGCGATAGTGAAGTCAGCAGCTCGCCCAGCGAAAGCGAAGCCAGTCTAGATACGCCGCCGGCAGCGGATGGCAGCCCCGAAAACGGTGATAACGGCGATAGCGAATGGAGTTTTGACGATATCGCACGCAGTTCGAAAACCTCGGACGACGAGGATGCGCGGCCGCAACTGGAAGCCCACGAATTGACGTTGCGTGAACATCTGCTGCAGCAAATGCGCGAAACGCTACACGATATACGCGATCGGGCATTGGTCGAACTGACCATCGACGCGCTGGACGATAACGGCTACCTGGAAGAATCGCTGGAAGAAATTCTGGAGCGCCTGCCGCCAGAGCTGGAGATCGCTATCGAAGAGTTATCGATGGCGTTGAAAATGGTGCAAAGTTTCGACCCGGCAGGCGTCGGCGCGCGTAACGCTTCGGAATGCCTGAGCTTGCAGATCAAGCGTTTTATCAAAGTGCCATTTGTCACGCGCCGCCTGGCATTGGCGATTGTGCAAGATCACCTGATGCTTTTTGCGCAACGTGATTTCAATAAAATCAAGAAAGCGCTCGATTGCGACGACGAAGATCTGCGTGAAGCGCAGGCCGTCATCAAGCAGTGCAATCCGCACCCCGGTGCGCCCTTCGCCGCCAACACTTCAGATTACGTGGTGCCGGATGTGATCGTCAGGCGCAGCAAGCAAGGCTGGCAGGTGATGCTGAATAATGACGTCATGCCAAGGTTGAGGGTAAATGTCCTGTATGCCAACATTCTGAAGCAAAGCAAGGGCGACGGCGCCCTCACGTCCCAGCTGCAGGAAGCCAAATGGCTGATCAAGAATATGCGTCAACGCTTCGACACCATCTTGCGCGTTGCACAAGCAATAGTGGAGCGCCAGAAGAACTTCTTCTCTCACGGGGCGGTCGCAATGAGGCCGCTTGTGTTGCGTGAAATAGCTGATACACTGGGACTACACGAGAGTACTATTTCTCGTGTAACCACACAAAAATACATGCTCACTCCCCACGGGATGTTTGAACTGAAGTATTTTTTCGGCAGCCATGTTGCTACTGAGGCCGGTGGAGAGGCTTCCTCAACAGCAATCAGGGCGCTCATTAAGCAACTGATAGGAGCGGAAGATTCAAAAAGTCCTTTCTCTGACAGCAAGATTGCCGACATGCTTGCGGAACAAGGTATGGTGGTCGCCCGCCGCACCGTCGCAAAGTACCGCGAAGCACTGAAAATTCCGTCTGTTAATCTGCGCAAGGCCTTGTAGTTTTTTTTCTGGTTTGATTGTAAAGCTTACCCTTGCTGTGTTTGGATCAAGCGGTTTTCATTGGGTTTTCATTGATTCTTGCCAGGACAGTTGCTCTTGAACCGTCCACCTAAAGATTCAGCCTATTCTGTTCCGGACCGCCAGCAATATTCTTGATAGGAGCGCTGTATGAACTTCACCATCAGTGGGCATCACCTCGAATTAACCCCTGCCATTCGCGAATATGTACAAAGCAAACTAGAGCGTATCAAACGCCACTTCGACCAGGTCATCGATATCAGTGTGATTCTGACCGTCGACAAAATTACTGAAAAAGAAAAGCGCCAAAAAGCGGAAATCAATCTGCGCGTAAAAGGAAAAGATTTGCATGCCGAGAGTATTGCTCACGATCTTTATGCCGCCATCGATGCCCTGATCGACAAGCTCGATCGCCAGGTGATCAAATACAAGGACAAGATGCAGGACCATCAGCACGATGCTATCAAGCATCTGCCGGAAGAACTCCCCGCCGCGACCTGAACCGGTCGCCGAGCCGCGCGAGCTGATTAGCTCGCGCCAATAAATGAACAAGGGCGCAGTCAATGCGCCCTTTGTTATTGGTAAGCTTGATTATTGGTAAATCATATTATTGATTTTGAAATGCGCTTATTTGAGTGCGCCAAACACCTTGCCGATAATCGCGCTGCCCGCACCGACAGGATCCTGGCGAATCGCCTTTTCCTCTTCACCGATGATCGTGTATAAGCCATCCAGCGCGCGTTGGGTAACGTAGCCTTCCACGGTGCTTTGCTCAGCCGGCACCATGCCTGTTTTACCGACTTGTCCCATGACCGAGTTATATTGCGCCGACAGGCCGTTGCGGTCGGTCACGCCTTTGACGATAGGCAGGAATTTCTGCCCCAATTGCGCCGAAGTCTTTTGTTTGAAAAAATCGGTGACCGCAGTATCGCCGCCGGTCAGGATATTTTTTGCATCTGTCACCGACATCGTTTTGACCGCATTCAGCAGCAATGGCTTGGCCAACGGTACCGCCTGTTCCGCCGCATGATTCATCGACACCACCAGATCGTCCAGTTTCTGTCCCTGGCCAGTCATCCTCAACAGAGGCATGGCTTTATCGAGCACACCGGGCAAACCGATCTTGACCTTGTCATTATTCAGGAAACCATTCTCGACGCCTAGCTTGGACACGGCAACATCCGCGCCTTTTTGCAACGCAGCTTTCAAGCCGCTGCTGGCGTCCTGGTTACTCAGGTCGCCTATCGATAAAGCTAGCGCGGCAGAAGCCGTCACTGCCAGAGTCAAAGTCAGTGCTGTTTGGTATGCGCGGCGCATAATTGATCCTCGTGAAGTTAAATGGACAACGGTCAAGTTTAACCTGATATATTGCAATTAAATTAATACGCTAAAAACGGCTTTGGTGCACGAATGTCAAAGATGCCCTTCATCCACCAGAAACAAACGCCTGTGTTCACGTATTGCATAGCGGTCGGTCATACCGGCGATGTAATCGGCAATCGCGCGCGCTTGCTGCTGCGTCCCGGTCTGGCCGAGCTGATAGTCGGGTGGCAGCAGACTCGGCTCGGCGCTGAAACATGCATACAATTCCGCAACGATGCGGCGCGCCTTGGCGGTCATCCGGTTGACCAGATAATGGCGGTACAGGTTTTCGCGCAAAAAGCGTTTCAGCAAGGCGGCCTGTTGCGCCATGCCATCGGAAAATGCGATCAAGGGTGGCGCATTACGCACATCGTCGACGCTCTGCAGGCGCGCATCCAGGATGCGTTGCTGCGATGTCCGGATCAGGTCGGTGATCAAGGCATTGATCATGCGCCGCACCGTTTCATTGATGGCACGGCGCCCGCTCAGCCCCGGAAACAGCAACTCGACCTGGCGGCTGTGCGTGGCATAGAACTCAATCTGGTTCATCTGCTCCAGCGTCAGCAAGCCTGAACGCAAACCGTCGTCGACATCATGGTTGTTATAAGCAATCTCATCTGCCAGATTGGCGACTTGCGCTTCCAGCGTCGGCTGCTTGCGCAGGATGAAGCGCTCACCGATATCGCCTAGTTTCTTGGCATTGGCCAGAGAACAATGCTTCAGGATACCCTCGCGGGTTTCGAACATCAGGTTCAAGCCGTCAAAAGCGCCGTAGCGCTGTTCCAGCTGGTCGACCACGCGCAGGCTTTGCAAATTGTGCTCGAAGCCACCGTGGCCTTCCATGCAGTCATTCAAGGCATCCTGGCCGGCATGGCCGAATGGCGTGTGCCCCAGGTCGTGGGCCAGTGAAATGGCTTCCACCAGGTCTTCGTTCAGCTGCAGGTTGCGCGCAATCGAACGGGCGATTTGCGCTACTTCGATGCTGTGCGTCAGACGCGTGCGGAACAGATCGCCCTCGTGATTGACGAATACCTGAGTCTTGTATTCCAGCCGGCGGAATGCGGTGCAGTGAATGATACGGTCACGGTCGCGCTGGAACTCGCTGCGCGCACTGGGTGGCGCTTCCTCGAACAAACGTCCTCGCGACAACGCAGAATGTGCGGCATAGGGTGCGAGGGACGTTTCCTGGGTCATTGTGGCATGTCTCCGGAAGCTAGTTGCTGAAGTGTCGCCAGCAAGGCCTCTTGCGGCGCGGTGGTGATCAGATGGCCACCTAAAGGTTTCATCAAGATAAACTTGATCTGGCCGTCTTCGTTCTTCTTATCGATCTGCATCAGTTCCAGCCAGCGCTGGGCACCAAGATTGGGCGCCTCGGTCGGCAAACCGGCGGCGCGCACCAGCGCGCAAACCCGTTCCTTGTCAATGGCGCTGATATGCCCCAATCGATGCGACAGATCCGCCGCCATCACCATGCCGCAACCGACCGCTTCGCCATGCAGCCATTTACCGTAACCCAGGCCGGATTCGATCGCGTGGCCGAAGGTGTGGCCGAAATTCAGGATGGCGCGCAAACCGCCCTCGCGCTCGTCCTGCCTGACGACGTCAGCTTTCAGCTCGCAGGAACGGCGGATGGCATAAGCCAAGGCGACGTTATCGCGCGCCATCAGCGCGTCGATGTTGTCCTCTATCCATTTGAAAAATGCGGCGTCGATCACGGCGCCGTATTTAATCACCTCTGCCAGCCCCGCCGACAGTTCGCGCTCCGGCAGGGTATGCAAGGTCATGGTATCGGCGATCACAGCTTGCGGCTGATAGAAAGCGCCGATCATGTTCTTGCCCAAGGGATGATTGATGCCGGTTTTCCCACCCACCGAAGAATCGACCTGTGCCAGCAGGGTAGTCGGGATTTGCACGAATGGCACACCGCGCATGTAGGCCGAAGCAGCGAAACCGGTGAGATCGCCGATCACCCCGCCGCCCAAGGCGATCAGGGTAGTCTTGCGATCGCATTTCGCGCTCAGCAGGCGATCGAAGATCTGCATCAGGCTAGCCCAGTTCTTTTCTTCTTCGCCGTCCGGCAATACGATTTCCAGTACGCTCTTGCCGGCATCTTTCAACGCCTGGCTAAAACCTTGCAGATACAAGGGCGCGACGGTGGTGTTGGTCACCACGGCAACCTGCTTGCCGGTGATCAGGCGGGCGATGCGCTCGCGGTCGGTCAACAGCGACGGCCCGATCTCGATCGGATAGCTGCGCTCACCCAGTTCTACCTGGAGTGTGATGGTCGGCGCTGAGGCCGGGAGGGTCGACGGCTGATTCATAGAAAAATTTGATGAAGTAGGGACGCTGCCGCCTGCCTGGCTCATTGTGCCGGCTTGCGACTCTTGTTCTTGCTCAAGCTCGTCTGGCAACTGGTTTGGCAACAATTCCAGCTGGCTTAAAATGCTGTGTACCAGGAATTGTACGTTAGGTCGGCCGGTGTCGATGACAATGTCGGCCACGTCGCGATAATAAGGCTCTCTCTGCCGCGACAGCTCTTCCAGGCGTCGGCGCGGATCGGCGGTTTGCAGCAGCGGCCGGTTTTTATCGCGGCTGGTACGTTGCAGGATGTTATGAATGCTGGCACGCAGGTAAATCACAGTGCCGCGGCTTTTAAGATATTCGCGATTTTCAGGCCGCATGACGGCGCCGCCGCCAGTGGCCAGCACGATGCCGCGCCGGCCGCTCAGGTCACGTATCACCTCCGTCTCGCGCTGACGGAAGCTCTCTTCGCCTTCTATTTCGAAAATCAACGGAATCGAGACGCCGGTACGCGCCTCGATTTCGTGATCCGAATCGATGAATAGCTTGTTGAGTTTTTTTGCCAGGGCACGGCCAACCGTAGTCTTGCCCGCGCCCATCAGGCCTACCAGAAAGATATTGCCTGTGTACCGCACCATTTCACCACTCAACCTTTTGCTCAAAATGCAGACACCGGCGTCTAACCGGTGCCTTCTGCGCAATTACTGCCCAGAGATCCGGTCGATGACAATCTTCGGTGTCAGGAAAATCAATAATTCAGTTCGTTTGTTAACAACTGCCGTTTGTTTGAAAAGATAACCCAGAACCGGAATATCTCCAAGCAGTGGCACTTTATTAACGTTATTTGAAATCGTCTGGGTATAGATACCGCCGATCACCACCGTGCCGCCATTTTCAACCTGTACCTGGGTCTGGACATGCTTGGTATTGATTGAAACGCCGCCAGGAACGACCACGCCCACACTGTCATTGGTTACATCCACTGTCAAAATGACATTGCCGTCCGGGGTGATCTGCGGGGTCACTTCCAGCTTCAGGTTGGCCTTCTTGAACTCGACCGAGGTAGCGCCGCTGCTAGTTGCATTTTGGTAAGGGATTTCAGTACCTTGTTCAATCAAGGCCTTTTGCTGATCCGCTGTAACCACACGTGGGCTGGAGATGATCTTGCCCTGTCCGTCCGCCTCCAGAGCCGACAACTCCAGGCTGATGAATTTCGACGCAGCAGAATTGAACAGAGTCAAAGCCACCGAACCCGCTGTACCAACACTCGGATTAGCCGGCAAATTCACCGAATTCCCTGAAGTTAGAGGAATAGTGCCCGTCGTGGTCGTCGCATTTTGCGTACCTCCGGAGGAGACGTTCTTGCTATTGAAGCCAAATCCAAGCTTGGCGCCAAGGTTACGGCTGAAGCCATCATTCGCTTCGACCATACGTGCCTCGATCAAGACTTGCCGCGAGGCGACATCGATTTTTTGAATCAGATTGCGGATGCTCTGCAAGGTGGTCGGTGTATCGGTCACGAACAACTGATTGGTGCGCGGATCGATCACGGCGCTACCGCGGCTTGATAAAATGGAATTCTTCTTCTTGCCAGCCCCGCCGCCGGTATCATCGATCCCGAATACTTTCTTGAAAGCTTCGGCTTTCTGATAATTCAGTTGGAATGACTCGGTACGCAGCGGCTCCAGCTCGGCAATTTGCGAGCGCTGCTCAAGCTCCAGCTTTTCCTTGGTCAATAATTCGTCTTTCGGCGCGATCCAGATGACCGAACCGTTTTTACGCATATCCAGGCCCTTGGCTTGCATCACGATATCCAAAGCCTGATCCCAAGGAACGTCTTTCAGGCGCAAGGTCAGATTGCCGCCGACGGTATCGCTGGTAATGATGTTCAGGCCGGTGAAATCGGCAATCACCTGCAACACCGAGCGCACTTCCACGTTCTGGAAATTCAAGGACAGCTTGTCGCCATGATAACCTTGGGTACCTTGCGCCAGCTTGTTCGGATCTTCCCTGAGCGGCTTGACTTCGATCACCAGCTGGCTGTCGCTTTGATAAGCGCTTTGTTCCCAAAGACCTTTCGGCTCGATGATCATGCGTACATTTTCACCCTGTGTCACAGTCGTGATGGTCTTGACCGGTGTACCGAAATCACCGACATCGAGCTTGCGGCGCAAGACATCCGGCAAACTGGTCTTCAGGAAGTCCACCACAATCGTCTGGCCTTGCTGGCGCACATCGACAGCAACCTGGGTGTTCGGCAAATCAATCACGACCCGGCCTTCACCGGCAGTGCCGCGACGGAAATCGATATCGCGCAGGGCCGGTTTGCCGTTTAACAAAGGCGCTGGCGCTGGGGCTCCGGCTACCGCTGCCGCTCCGGCTACCGCTGGACGAACCGGCATGCCAGCAGCATTGACCGGGGTTGCCAGAGCGCCGGAACCGTCGATGGTGACGATCAAGGCATTGCCGTCCATCGCGGTGGCATACGACAAGGAGCGTTTCAGGTTGAATACCAAACGTGAGCGATCGTCAGCTTGCGCCACGACCACATTGCGCACGTCGCCCAGGCTGATGTCTTGCGAGGTTTTGCCGGTGGCGTTGCCGACGCCGACAAAATCAAAAGCGATGCGGGCTGGACTAACCACCGAAAACGCCGTTGGCTGCGCACTTAAAGGACGCTTGAAACTGATCTTGACGATGACGTTGGCGCCCTGCTGATTGGCACTGATCGAAGTAATGGCATTATCTTCGGCCGCCATTACCGATGTTCCGATTACCAGCAAACACACCAGCGCAACAAACATCAATACCTTCTGTCGCATCACGCTCAGCCGGCTTACGCTCAGGTTAACGAATTTTTTTCCTGCTGCAATCATTTTGTGCTCTCCTGCAACGCTAACTTGGCTTCGCGCTCGACCCATTCGCCGGACGCATCTTGTACGATTTCTTTCAAAATTACTTCGGACTCAGTGATCTTGGTAACCATGCCGAAATTCTGCCCCACGTAATTCCCCACCTTGGTTTGGAACACGGTCTTGTCGACTTGCAGCAAGCCATAGCTCAAACCCACTTTTTGCAACGTTCCGACCATCTTGATCGTATCCAGTGGATAGTTTTCGAGCGTTTCACGGCGGCGATCCAGGTTTGGCTTCAAGCCGGTCGAATTACCGTGCAATTTGGCCAGTGCCACCAACAGCTTGTTGGGGTTGTACGGATCGACGCTGGTCGCGCCGGCATACGTAAAGGGAATGAACTTCTTCGGTTCGGTCAGCTTAGGAATCCCGATCTTGGTATGGCTCTTGACGTCGGCCATCCACTCCTTCAGATCCGGTAAGCCGCTGTCACCACAACCTGACAAAGTTGAGATGAATACGACAAAAAATGTCACCTGGGTCAGACGCCCAATGCGAAAAAACGTCATTTTTGACCTTTCTGCTTAGCTTCATCGGTAGCCTTGCGTTGCGCCACCACTTCGTCCTTATCCAGGTACCGGAAGGTCTTGGCAATCGCGTCCAGGCTCAGCGTGCCATCCTTGCCGGTTGCCAGATTCATGTTATTCAGGGTTACGATGCGCGGCAGGTTGGCGATGTCGCTGGCGAACGAACCGACATCGTGATAATTGCCGGTGACCTTGATATTGATCGGCAGCTCGGCGTAGTAATTCTTCACTACCACCTGGCCCGGCTTGAACAATTCAAACTGCAGTCCGCGTCCCAGGCCAGCCTGGTTGATATCGGACAGCAGTGCGTCCATCTCCGCCTTGCTAGGCAATTGCTTTTCCAAGGTGGCGACGTAATCGGCTACCTGCAGCTTTTGCTTTCGCAATGCTTCCAGATTGATGGCTTGCTGGACTTTCGACTTGTACTGTTCTTTCAGTTGCACTTCCTGCTGTTCACCAGCGTTAAGCTCATCTTTCTGGTCACTCCAGTAAAGAAACCAACCCACCAGCAGCACCAGCAGAAATACCCCGACGCCGGATAAAACACGCGGGACTATCGGCCATTGGCCTGGATGGCGGCCGTTCAATCCACGAAACTGCGCGCTCAGCGAGGCGCCCAAATTATTCAGATCCGTCATTTGGCGTCTTTCAAAGTTGCTTTTGGTGCCCCTGCAGCACCGCCGGCGGCCGCAGCAGCTGCCCCGGCTGCCGCAGTTTTTGGCGTTGCAGCGGTATCTTTAGCGTCCTTGTCAGACGGCCGTTTGATGCCGACATTCACGGTGAACGCGAACACATGCTTGCTATCGCGGCCAGTGCCGATATTGGCGGAACGGATCTCGATCAGGTCGGGCCGCTCCAGCCATGCTGAGTTGTTACCCAAATTACGCAGCAATTCAGACACCCGCTCATTCGACTGCGCATAACCATTCAACGCCACCCGCTGACCTTCCTGCTTGAAGGAATTCAGATAGACGCCTTCCGGCACCTGCTTGACCAATTCATCCATCAGATACACAGGCTGATTGCGATCGCTCTGCAGATCTTCCACGGCTTGCTGGCGCGCCTTCAATGCCTCGATTTCCTGCTTGAGAGTGGCAACTTCCGCGATCTCTCCGTCCAGACGCTTGTTTTCTGCCGTAATAAAATTGTTGCGCTGAGTCTGGTTAGCGATACTGTTAGCGATAAATGCGCCGACCACCAACACCGTTATCAAACCGATAACTGCGGATAGCGCCAGCATGGCGAAATAAGCGTTCTTGCGCTGTTTGCGCTTGGCTTCGCGATGCGGCAGTAAGTTAATCTTGATCATCAGCCAAACCTCCGCATGGCCAGACCGCAGGCAACCAGGTAAGACGGTGCATCCATGCGCAATTGTTTTTCTCTCACGTTCGGCCCCAGTTGCATGCCGGTAAACGGACTGACTACCGAGGTGGAAATCTTGGCGCGTCCCGCCACCACTTCAACCAGGCCGGGAATAGTGGCGCAGCCGCCAGCCAGGAACAACTGGTCGATGCGGGTGTACGGAGTCGAGGTAAAGAAGAACTGGATGGCCCGCGTGACTTCCAGTGCAGCGCTCTCCAGGAACGGGTTGAGGACCTCTTGCTGATAGCCGTCAGGCAGATCGCCGCTGCGCTTTTTGGTATCCGCCTCTTCATATGACAGGCCATAGGCGCGCACGATGTCCTGCGTCAGCTGATTGCCGCCGAACGGCTGCTCGCGCTCATAGATCAGCTGGCCGTCCAGCAAAGCCGATACATGCGTGGTTTGCGAGCCGATTTGAAACAGGCCGACAATCTGCCCTTGTCCGGCTTTCGGCAATTGCCCGATGATGCGATTGATCGCCGCGCGCGCTGCGTAGGACTCGATGTCCATCACGGTAGGCTTGAGGCCAGCCGCCTCCGCCACCGCCACACGGTCCTCGACCTTTTCCTTACGGGTCGCCGCCAGCAGCACTTCAACGTCGTCCGGCGAATGCTGCGCCGGGCCGATAACGTCAAAATCAAGGCTTACCTCATCCAGCGCAAACGGAATATATTGGCTCGCTTCGGATTCGACCTGCATCTCAAGTTCTTCTTCCAGCATGCCGCTGGCCAGAATGATCTTTTTAGTAATCACCGATGCCGGCGGCATGCCCAAAGCGACCAGCTTGGTGCCGGAGCCGCTTTTTTTCCACAGTCGCCGCACTACCTCCGTGACTTGCTCGATATTTTCAATGTTGCCATCCACCACTGCGCCACGCGGCAATGGTTCCGAAGCGAAGCGATCAAGACGCAATTGATCCTTACCCGTCTCGGACAGCTCGACCAGCCTGACGCCCGACGTACTAATATCAATCCCCACCAGAGGCGGGTTCTTTTTACCGATCAGCGATCCAAGATCTAATGCCAAGAGCATTTCTCCCGAGTATGTATTATTTGGGGAACATTCTGCCTGCAAGGCGATCCCATTAGCGGGATTCCGTCTCGAAGTTAGGAAAAACCTGTAAAACAGGGCTTACAGCAATGTTAAATTTTATAAGGTGAAATCGTAGCAATAAGAATGCGGTGCTGTAAAGAAATTTCCACATGGCAATTGTTTAAATAGTACTAAAATAGACGCCGCAGCGACTCCACTTAACCTAATTTGTTTTTCACCGACAATTTCTGTCTGAATTTCGCAACGCAGCTTGCTGTTCATCAAGAACGCATGATGCAGAGCAAGTTTTGAGCCAAGGGCGCATTGAAAGACAGTTAAAGGATAGTTCGGGGAAATTCGAGGACAATCCGGAGGTAAATCGAGAACAATTCGGCAACAGTTCAGCGTATTACCTAACGAGCGCCAGACGCTGTGCCGCTATAATGCGTGGCATCCATCTTTCATAAAACACATCGCATGACGCCACCAGACACAGCCAGCGACACCCGGCAAACCACTCCCCCTTCGCGCCGTCGCCTGCCGCTGTTGCTACGGTTGGTACTTGGTTTTTTCGGGATTATTGTCGGTTTGGTGGTTATCGGCTGCCTGACTTTTTTCCTGATGCTGGCGATGGCTTACCCGAATTTGCCGGAACTGGATTCGCTGACCGACTACAAACCCAAGATTCCGTTGCGCATTTTCTCGGCCGACGGCGTCCTGATCGGCGAATTCGGCGAAGAGCGGCGCAGCCTGGTGCGCATCAACGAGATTCCCGATGTGATGAAGAAGGCTGTGCTGGCGATCGAAGACGATCGTTTTTACCAACATGGCGGAGTCGACTATCAGGGCATCTTGCGCGCCAGTTTTTCCAACCTGACCGGCGGTGGCGGCGGTGCCAGTACCATCACCCAGCAAGTCGCCCGCAATTTTTTCCTGACCAGCAACGAGCCGACCTTCTTCCAGAAAGCGTCGCGCAAATTTCTATATGAAATTCCGCTGGCATGGAAAATCGAGCGCAACCTGACCAAGGACCAGATTCTTGAGGTCTACATGAACCAGATTTATCTGGGCCAGCGTGCTTACGGCTTTGCTTCGGCGGCGCAGATCTATTTCGGCAAGAAGCTGCAAGACATCACCACCGCCGAAGCCGCGATGCTCGCCGGGTTGCCGAAAGCGCCATCAGCCAACAATCCGGTCGTCAATCCGAAACGGGCTACAGTGCGGCAGCAATATATCTTGCTGCGCATGCTGCAGCTGGGCTACATCACTCCAGCGCAATACGAACAGGCCAAGAACGAAACCTTGCACATCAAGAGCGGCGCCAGCGAGTTTGGCGTGCACGCCGAATTCGTCGCCGAAATGGCACGCCAGCTGGTGTACGAGCAGTTCAAGGAAAATACCTATACGCGTGGCCTCAACGTCTTCACCACCATCACCAAGGCCGACCAGGACGCCGCTTATATAGCGCTGCGCCGCGGCGTCATGGATTATGAGAAGCGACGTGGCTATCGGGGCCCGGAGGGTTATATGGATATCCCGGACGGCACCAAGGAAGAAGCCGAAGACGCGATCGAAGTAGAACTGGCAGACCATCCTGACAGCGATGAAATCGTGGCGGCGGTGGTACTGGAGGCAACCCCGAAACTGGTCCGTGCACTACTGTCCTCGGGTCAGGAAATCAGTATCAGCGGCGCCGGCCTGAGCATCGCCACAAATTTGCTGAGCGACAAAGCGCCGCCGCAACGTAAAGTCAAACGCGGCGCCATCATCCGCGTCATGCTGGAAGGAAAAAACTGGAGTATCACCCAGATGCCGGCAGTGGAATCGGCCTTTGTCGCCGCCGACACCAAGGATGGCGCCATCCGCGCCTTGATAGGCGGGTTCGACTTCAACCGCAATAAATTCAATCACGTCACGCAAGCCTGGCGCCAGCCGGGTTCGTCATTCAAGCCATTCATTTATTCCGCCTCGCTGGAAAAGGGCTTGTCGCCGGCCACCATCATCAATGATGCGCCGCTCACCTACGGCGGCGGCCAGACCGGCGGCCAGATCTGGCAACCGAAGAACTACGGCAACAAGTACGAAGGTCCGATGAGCATGCGCCGTGCACTGACCAAGTCGAAAAACGTGGTCTCGGTGCGCATCCTGGATAGGATCGGTGCCAAATACGGGCAGGAATATGTGACGCGTTTTGGTTTTGATGCTGACAAAAATCCGCCATACCTGACACTGGCCCTGGGCGCCGGCGCAGTGACGCCGCTGCAAATGGTGGACGGTTATGCCGTCTTCGCCAACGGTGGTTATAAAGTCAGTCCCTACATCATCAGCAAGATTACCGATGCCGATGGCAATGTGTTGTCGCAAGTCCATCCGGAGATCGCTGGCGACGAAGCCAACCGCATCATCGATCCGCGCAACGCCTTCATGATGGATAGCATGATGCGTGACGTCGTGCGCTACGGCACCGCAGTCAAGGCGCTGTCGCTCAACCGTACCGACCTGGCCGGCAAGACCGGCACCACCAACGACTCGCTGGATGCCTGGTTTGCCGGTTATCAGCCATCGCTGGTGGCAGTCGGCTGGATGGGTTACGATCAGCCGCGCAGCCTGGGCGACAAGGAGACCGGCGGCGGCCTGGCGCTGCCGATCTGGATCAGCTTCATGCAACAGGCGTTGAAGGGCGTGCCGATGGAAGACCGCGTGGTGCCGGAAGGCTTGGTGCATTCCGGCGGCGAATACTACTACGCTGAATACCCGCCGGGCATCGCTACCCAAAGCCTTGGCGGCGGCAGCACCGCGCCAACGGAAGAAGAGAAAGCCAGGGACGAAGTCAAGAACGAATTGTTCTGATCGATATGCAGGGGGCAAGCTTGATTGCCCACCCTGCGTTTCAATTCGAATACAGGTCCAGCAAGCGCCGGGTTCGGTCGTTTCAAAAATATGTGGTGCAGCCTTGATCAGCTGGATCCGTTTTAAATCAAGTGGTGCTTCATGCCCGGAATCCTAGGTAACCGGCGCCGCCTCTGGCACAACAGCAGGCTTGTCGTCAGGCACTGCCGCAGGTTCGCTGGCAGGCTCGCCGACAGGCTCTGCAACGGGAGTAGCGGGCGCTGAAGTCGACGGCGCCACGGCAGGTAATTCCGGCATCGGCGCGGTTGCCGCTGGCGCAGGTTCCATTGCAGGCAATTCGGTTTTTGGTGTGTTCGCTACGGGTTCGACAACAGGAATTGCTGGCGTCGTAGCTACGGGCTCAGCAGCAGGAATCGTTGGCGTCGTCGTGACGGGCTCGACAGCAGGAGTTACTGGTGTCGTAACTGCAGGCTCAGCTGCAGGAATTGCCGGCGTCGCAGTGACGGGCTCGACAACAGGAATTGCTGGTGCCGTAACTACTGGCTCGGTTGCAGGAATTGCCGGCGTCGTAGCTCCAGGCGCCGCAGCAGGAGTTGTTGCAGGAGTTGTTGCAGGTGTCGTTGCGACAGGCCCGGCAGCGGGAGTAACCGTCGCGGCTGGTACGGGTGCCACAGGAGTGCCTGCCTTGGCAGCGGCTGCTTCTTGCTCGCGCTTGATCTGGGCCACCAATTTTTTTTCACACTCATCTTCGCTGTCGCAGGGAGTGACGAAGGTTTTCCCCTCCCACCAGCCGCGCAATTCATAAGTGCCATTCTCGGTTCTTCTGCCCCTGCCTTCGTTCAGCATCTCCTGATATTGCGGATGCGCCGGCGGAAACGTCATGATCCCGTAGCCCAGTTGGCGGCCGCGATGCCACATGCCGTTATAAACCGAGCCGTCAACAAAACTGGCCTTGCCCTCGCCCTCCGGCAAGGAATCGATAAACATGCCATCAATACGATTGCCCGGTTCTTCGACGCCGGTAGTGTGACCGCGTATTTTCCCTTGCTCCATGGTGCCGGTCAGTTCCGCCACCTGCTTGTTGTTACTCAGCCAGCGTACGGTTCCCGGACCTTGTGCAAAATTATTTTCGCAGCGCCCGCTCCAACGCGCTGTGACGTCACTCGCGATCTCTCCAGCGCTCCAGACTTTGCAGCCGTTGGTGGTATCCGCGGCCCAGTGTCTGGGCGCTTCGGCCGCGCCGTTGCTGACCGGATTGCCGATTGGATTGTTCTGGTTGGCCGCAGCGGCCAAGGCGGGAGCGTTGGCCGCCCCTGCCAGTTCGATTGTCGCCAGGAATGCGCTTGTCAAAAAGATGGCGCTCGCCCGGCGCCACTGTCGATAGCCGCCTGGCTTGCCGTCGCCGCAGGCAGATCCCCAAACACCTGGTTCTTCCGAATCCCTGACTATTATCGTGTCCATTGGTCGCTATCGATAGTTGAGAAGCGTTGAACAACTCTTCTTGATGCAGTTCTTGCGAACCTTCAAATCAAGCCCGTGGTACAGCTGGCGAACGAATGTATCAAAACAACATTGCGTTGTTCATATCTTACGACAAATGCACCGCGAGAAATCCTTTGCCTGACTATACCGGCAAGAAAAATTTACAGCGCTATCGCTACGCCGCCCTGGGCACTGATCATCGCCGACAAGGCCGTAAAGAATTCTGAACCGTCGCGTGTATTGACCCAGATATCGCCTTTTTGCTTGAAGTGGAAGCCGCCGGATTTTGCGGCAATCCATAATTCCTGCATTGGCGCCTGGCTATTGACGATAATCTTGCTGCCATTGTCGACGAACTCGATCTCCAGCACGTTGCCGCTACGGCTGCACTCGACATCCAGATCGGTATTATCGGCGGCATGCTCCAGCGCCGTCTCGATCTTGCCCAAGGCAGCCTCTGCCGCAGCCAGGAATTCTGATTCTGTCATGCTACACTCCAATCCGTTTCGTTAAACTGTGATTCTAATCCGTGAAACCCATTTTTGATTTGTCGCGCATCACCATGATCGCCGTGATCCCGGTTACGCTCAGCCTGGCAGCATGCGGCCAAAAAGGCCCGTTGTTCATGCCGGCCAAGCTACCGCCGCCTGTGGTCAGAACTGCACCGGCGCCAGCTAAGCCAAATGTTACCCCTGAGACATCTGGCGAATCCGCCGATCCAACCTCCGCGGCGCAACCGAAAACCATAGTCACTCCAACAACATCTGCCCCCAAATAAGCTGCCCTATGTCGTATTTTTCATACAAGAATGGCGTCCTGCACGCTGAAAACGTCGCGCTCAGCGCAATTTCGCAGCAATTTGGCAGCCCCACTTACGTCTATTCCAAAGCCGCACTGGTCGCCAATTTTTCAGCTTACGCCGATGCTTGCAAACAACACAGCCGTGAGCCGGATGGCGCGCTGATCTGTTATTCGGTCAAATCCAATTCCAATCTGGCTGTGCTGCAATTGCTGAATCAGCTTGGCTCCGGTTTCGATATTGTCTCAGGTGGCGAATTATTACGTGTAATCGCCGCCGGCGGCGATCCCTCCAAAGTAATTTTTTCCGGCGTCGGCAAATCGCGTGAAGAAATGCGCCTGGCCTTGTCGCATGACATTCTTTGCTTCAACGTTGAATCGATCCCGGAACTGCATCGCCTGAACGAAGTTGCCGGCGCCATGGGTAAGCGCGCTGCCATTTCGCTGCGCGTCAATCCTAACGTCGATGCCAAAACCCATCCTTACATCTCGACCGGCCTCAAGGAAAACAAATTCGGGGTGGCGTATGAGGACGCCCTGTCGTGCTACCGGACCGCTGCCGCGCTGCCGCATATCGATGTGGCCGGGATCGATTGCCATATCGGTTCGCAGTTGCTGGACGACGCACCCATGCTGGAAGCATTGGACAAGTTGATTGAACTGATCGACCAGCTGGCGAGCGAAGGCATCCACTTGCACCACCTGGATATTGGCGGAGGCATCGGCATTACCTATGACGACGAACAGCCGGTCGCCATCGGCGATTACCTGGGCCGCCTGTTTGCCCGGATCGACGCCTGGCGCCAGCAAAAATACCAGGGTGCGCCGATCAAGGTGATGTTTGAACCGGGCCGTTCGATTGTCGGTAACGCCGGCATCCTTCTTACCGAGATTCAGTACCTGAAACATTCGGAAGCGAAGAATTTTGCGGTGGTCGATGCCGCCATGAACGACTTGATGCGGCCGGCAATGTACCAAGCGTGGCACGGCGTCCAGACCGTCATTCAACGAGACACTGCGGCGCAGACCTATGACGTGGTCGGCCCGGTGTGCGAGTCGGGCGACTGGCTGGCGCGCTCCCGTTCGCTGTCGATCGAAGCAGGCGATTTGCTGGCGCTGATGTCAGCCGGCGCTTACGGCATGACGATGGCTTCCAACTACAACACACGCGGCCGCGCCGCTGAAGTGATGGTGGACGGCGCGCAAGTGCACCTGATCCGTCAACGCGAGAATCCAGCCGATCTGTTTGCCCTGGAATCACTCATATCGCCTTAATCAAATCAAAGAAACAGGAAGACCATGCGACAGCTCGTGCTCACTGCCATATCTTCCTGTTTTCTGATGCAAGCCGCACATGCCAACCATCCGTTGGTGACCGACGACACCAACACCCAGGATAGCGGCAATCATCAGCTGGAGCTGAACACCGACTGGTTGCGCCAGAACGAGGTGCATACGCATGTGGCCAACTTTACCTACAGCTATGGTTTACTGAAAAATCTCGATATCTACGTCAATCCACCCGCAACCCTGTCACAGCCCTCGGGCATCAATGACATTGCACTGGGCGTGAAATGGCGGCTGCTGGAACACGATGACTTTAGCCTTGGCGTGAAGCCTGAGATAACATTCCCGAGCGGCGATCCCAACCGTGGCCTGGGACGAGGCGCCACTAGCATGTCGCTGACGCTGATCAGCAGCTATCAAAACGGCGACTGGGCCTTCAGCGGCAACCTGGCCGCGTATTACAACCGGTATCGCCTGGCTACCGATCAGCAAGCCAACCGCACCATGCAGTGGCGTTTATCGGCGTATGTGCTGTATGCGCTTAATCCCAAATGGAGCGTGGCTCTGGACGGCGGCATCCTGAGCAATACCGAACGCGCCAGCGATACCGGCGGCGACCCGCATTCGAGTAGCAATCCGGGCTATGTACTGACCGGGATAGTCTATTCGCCAACGCCGAATCTCGACCTCGATCTGGGACTGAAATTCGGCATCGGCTGCGGTCCTTGCGCGGCCCAGACCCATCGTCAGGTCGGCGTCGGGGTGACCTGGCGCTTCTGAACGGCGGCAGGCGATCTTGCAGCGCCGCCGCCGCGATTGCGCCAGGCATACCACACTCGCACCAGCAGCAGCGCGCCGACGATAGTCCCAAACAGAATCGGTTTTTCGAAATTATGCTTGCCGGCGCGCATCCACCAGAAATGCAAGATACCCAGCATGGCAATTGCATACAGGCTGCGATGCAGCCATTGCCAGCGCTTGCCGCCGAGGCGGCGGATCATGCCGTTGGTGCTGGTGAGCGCCAGCGGTATCAGCAAGACGAAAGCGATGAAACCAACTGTGATGAAAGGACGTTTGACCACGTCTTTGAGCATCTCCGCAACATCGAAGAAATGATCGAACCAGAGAAATGTCGTGAAATGCAGGCTGGCATAAAAAAAGACGAACAAACCCAGCATGCGCCGTAACTTGATGAGCCAGTTCCAGTTGGTGAAACGACGCAACGGCGTTACGGCCAAGGTGATGCAGAGGAAATAAAGGGTCCAGTCGCCGCTGCTGCGCGTGATGAATTCGATCGGATTGGCGCCCAGCCGATCGGTAAAGCCAAACAGCAGCAGCCTTGCAGCCGGCAGCAAGGCCAACGCAAACAGGGCTACTTTAAGGCACTTGAATTGTCTTGGTGTCGGATTGAACATGCGGCGCATTCCAGGTCTAGAAGTACTTCTTCAAGTCCATGCCGGCATACAGCGAGGCAACCTCGTTATAGCCGTTGAACATCAAGGTCTTGCGCTTCTTGGTGAAGAAACCGTCTTCACCGATGCGGCGTTCGGTCGCTTGCGACCAGCGCGGATGATCGACGCCGGGATTCACATTCGAATAAAACCCGTATTCGCGCGCCGCGGCAATATTCCATGCCGTCCGCGGCTGATCCTTGACGAAGCGAATCTTGACAATCGACTTGGCGGATTTGAAGCCGTATTTCCAGGGTAGCACCATGCGCACCGGCGCCCCGCTTTGGTTCGGCAATACCTGGCCATACATGCCCACTGCCAGCAAAGCCAGCGGGTGCATTGCCTCATCCATGCGTAAGCCCTCGACATACGGCCATTCCAGCACCGGGCTGCGCAAACCCGGCATCTGGCGGTTATCGGCGAGGGTTGTGAATTCAACGTACCTGGCGTTGCCGGTCGGTTCCACTTTCTTGATCAGCTCGGACAAGGAGTAACCGATCCAGGGAATCACCATCGACCACCCTTCAACACAGCGCAGGCGGTAGATCCGTTCTTCCAGCGGCGCCAGTTTCAACAGGCTGTCGATATCCAGCGTCATTGGCTTCTTGACTTCACCTTCAATCGCTATCGTCCAAGGCCGCGTTTTGAGGTTGCCGGCATTTTCGGCAGGGTCGGATTTTTCGGTGCCGAACTCATAGAAATTATTGTAGGTAGTGGCGTCTTTATAGGGCGTCGCCTTGTCCATCACGACATAAGCCGGGTTGGCCTTTGCGGCCAGTTTTTGCCCACTGCCGGTGCCCGCCTGGGCGAAGGCATCGCCAGTCGTCAGCTCCAGCAGTGAGCCGGCGCCGACTGCGCCTACGGCAATTTGCTTGATAAAGCTGCGGCGGGATTCAAATACTGCTTGCGGGGTGATTTCGGAAGCGAACGGTAGATCGATTCCGTTGGGGCGACGATACAGCGGCATGCGGCTCTCCTGTGAGGTAGATAGAACTTAGTCACTCAGACTGACAATTCCTTACAAGGAGGAGCGCAGAAAAATCGCTTATCCGGCGATATTGATATGGTCGTGCAGCTCCGCCAATCGGGAAATGATTTTTGCCTGCGCGGGGAACTGCGCTTTAACCTGGTCAGGCTGCAGCGCAAATACCTGCATGCCGGCAGCAACACCAGCCTGTACTCCCGGCAGGCTATCTTCGACTACAGCGCAACGGGAAGGTTCTACACCCATGGTTTTGGCGGCATGCAGGAACAGGTCCGGCGCCGGCTTCCAGGAAGATACTTCATAGGCGCTAAAGATACGACCTTCGAAATAAGGCCACAAGCCGGTGACGCTAAGCGATACTTTTATCTGGTGCAACGGCCCGTTGGACGCCATGCAAAACGGTACCTTGAGGGATTTCACCAGCTCCAGCGCGCCTTCAATCGGCTGTAGGCGCTGGTGCAAAACGGGGGCGATACGGTCGCGCAGGACTTTGGTGAAATCGACCGGCAGAGCGCGGCCGAACATCCGTTCCAGTTCAGTCACGCAATCCGCCATCTTGCCGCCCTTGAAGCGCGATAATGCTTCGTCGGCCGACAATGGCATGCCCAGCTCCGCCAGATAAGCGACCATCACATCGGTCGCGACAGTTTCACTGTCAACCAACGTACCGTCACAATCGAAAATCACCAAATCCACTGGCACCATGTCTGCGTCCGCTTGTGCCTTTACCATCGGATCACAATTCTCCGTAAGAATGCAGGCCGGACAGGAACATGTTGACGCCAAGGAAGGCAAACGTCGTCACCAGCAAGCCGATCAGCGCCCACCATGCCCCGACCCGTCCGCGCAATCCCTTCATCAGGCGCATATGCAGCCACGCTGCGTAGTTGAGCCAGACGATCAGGGCCCAGGTTTCTTTCGGATCCCACGACCAGTAGCCGCCCCAGGCTTCTGCTGCCCACAGCGCGCCGAGAATCGTGGCGATGGTGAAGAAGGTGAAGCCGACGGCGATCGCCTTGTACATCACGTCGTCCAGCACTTCCAGCGTCGGCAGGCGATCAACCAGGTAGCCATGCGATTTCAGCAGATACGCCACCGCCACCATCGCCGACAGCGCAAACGTGCCATAGCCGATGAAGTTGGCCGGCACATGGATCTTCATCCACCAGCTTTGCAGCGCCGGCACCAGCGGCTGGATTTCCGCCGCATCGCGCGACACCATGTACCACAGCAGGAATCCTACCGCAGCCGAAATCACCAGCAACACGAAAGCGCCGAGCTGGCGGGTACGGTAGTGATGTTCGTAATACAGGTAAAACAGGGCGGTAATCAGGCTGAACAGAACAAATACTTCGTACAGGTTGGAAATAGGGATATGACCGATGTCGGCGCCGATCAGGTACGACTCGTACCAGCGCACCAGCATGCCGGTGAAGCCCATCACCACCGCAGCCCAGCACAGCTTGGAACCGATCGATGCGCCAAAATCAGAGCGCGTGACCAAGCCGCCCCAGAAGAACAAGGTCGACAGGAAAAACAGCGTGCTCATCCACAGAATCGCGGACTGACTGGAAAGCAGGTATTTCAGGAAAAATTTCTGGTTCGACATGTCGAGCGCGCCGCCATACATGGCGATCGCCGACAGCGACAATACCGCCAGCAAAGCCATCAGCCAGCGCACCGATTTCCAGTGCCAGCCGAGCCAGGAGAAAGTCGGCGCAGCCAGCAGCAGCACACCTTTTTCGTAATAATCCATGTGGCTGCCATAGCGGTACAGGGCGAACAGCGAAGCGGCCACCAGCGCGATGGCAAACAACCAGTCGATCGCAGACAGTCGCTTGATAAAGCTGCCAGGGGGGGAATACGTTTGCGTCAGTTCCATCATTTTCTCCATTGCATTTCAAGCAAACTCAGACAACCCCGGCGTCTTGACGACCCCGTCTTGACGACCCCGTCTTGGCGACCCCGTCTTGGCGACCCCGTCATTCCCGCGAACGCGGGAATCCATCTTATGGTGGAACCTGGATCCCCGCGTTCGCGGGGATGACGGTGGATTTGAATTCACCTTAAGCTTCCGATTGCTTCAATTGTGTTTTCAACACTTCAAATTCTTTTTCAAAGTCCAGCGTCTTGCGCTGCGAACTCATCGCCATCAATGCATGCGACTGCCCTTCTGCATTCTTGTCCGGACGCACCCACACCCACAACCTGCGCTCACGCACATACAGCATCGAGAACACGCCCAGCACCAATAACAGGCAGCCCAGATACACCACCTTCTTGCCCGGCGAACGGGTGACCTGGAATACCGATGCCTTGATCTCGTCAAAACCAGTCATCTGCAGATACACAGGGGCATTATAGAAGCTTGCATCCGACAGTGCATTGGTACTCAATTGCAAGAAGCGGGCATGCTTGTCATCGGCCGGCAGTTCCTTCAACCCGTCTTTCTCACGCGCAACCTGCCACAGATCCCACATGCTGCCGTTCAGGATCTTCATGAAAATGTCTGCCGCCTTTTCCTGCTCCTGCGGCGGTACTTGCTCCAGGAATTTGGAAATCGCCATGTATCCAGCTTCTTTACCGTCGCCCGCAAACAAGGACAAGCCACGCAAGGCCGATTGCTCCAACTGGACGCGCAAGACGGCGATGCCTTCGCGGCTTTCGGGAATCGCACGCTGCGCATAGCGGTGTGCCGCCGCTGCGCGCAATTCCGGATTCAACAGGGCCGCCCGCATGCGCATCCATTCTTGCACCGAATCATTGTCATCGGCGGGAATCCGCAAATAACGGAACGGCTCGTCCGGCGTATCGCGCACGCCGGCCAGGAACACGTAGGCATCGTCAACCTTGATCGATTGCATGTAGTTGCTGAACTCGCGGGCCTGGCCAGTCTTGTCGCGCAATTTATATTGCACGCTTGGCCCGACGTTCCTCAGATCTTTCTTGTTGGCACTTTTTGCTGCATTGCCAAGATGATTGCTCAAATCGTCGCTCAGGCGCTGATTGAGACTCTTGACCTTGGTCACGGCACGCAGATCGTCACCTGACTGAGCCATATTTTCCACGTTAAACGGGCGGAAACCAGACCATTCAATCGTATAGTCGGTATTACCGTTATTGGCTAACGCCGGGTTGGCTAAAGGCGTGGTGCCATTGACTTCGCCGGTCACCGGAAAGCTGGTTTCGCTGCTGCCGGCCATCGGATAGGCCGTCAGCTTGAGTTTGCTGCCACCGTCTTCGAAACTCGATTGATAGACCGCTATACCCTTGTAAATCAGCGGTTGGTTAACCTTGATGGTTGCCGGGAAAGTATGACCGTCGGCGTTATCCCTGATCACGACTTCACTGGCGAACAGCTTCGGCATGCCGGTGCTATAAAAATCGATGATGAATTTCTTCAGTTGAATCGTGAACGGCAAGTCCTGAATCATCACACCGTCTTTTTGCGGGATGATGGCGGTGCTGCTGGCGGAGCCTTCTGGAATCAGGGTATTGCCACGGAATGTAGGATTGCCCAGTCCCAAACGATGTTCTTCCGGGATTTCAGCGATGATGCCGTTGCCGTTAAATGGAGTTTTGCCATAGAACCATTGCTGCGCACGTATCGGCATGTCGGAATCCAGCAAGCCGCCGACACAGATGATCACGATCGCGCTATGGGCGAAGATATAGCCCCATTTATTGGCGGCGCCTTGCTTGGCCGTAATCAGGGTGGCATTGTCTTTCGCTACCAGCTTGGTCTTGTAGCCCCTGGCGGCAATCCGTGCGACCAGTTGCTGCGTCAGCACGGCAGGCGCCGTAGCAGAAGTCCACTCGGCTTTATGATGGAAATTACGCAGCGATTGCTCGCGCACATTTTCGCGCCAGCTGCGCATGTCCTT
Organism: Collimonas antrihumi; assembly: GCF_018304965.1. Lineage (GTDB taxonomy): Bacteria > Pseudomonadota > Gammaproteobacteria > Burkholderiales > Burkholderiaceae_D > Collimonas > Collimonas antrihumi. The sequence continues at coordinate 86,691 of NZ_JAGQED010000006.1, read as the reverse complement.
CAACATCTTGGGTGCATTGCGGGCGATGCACAACGAGGTGGAAATCACCAGGAATGTCATGATGAGCAAAAACCACCAGGATGAATATACTGCGTACAAACCCAGCTTGCCGAAGACTTCAAACCAGAACGGGCCGAACTGATTGACGTAGTTCGGCATCGGTTCGTTTTGCTTGAGCACCGTGCCGATCACGGAGGCGATGGCGATAATCGTCAGCAAGCTGATGGCGAATCGCATCGATGACAATAATTCAACGGCGTCCGCCAGCCAGCGCCGGTTGGTTTTCAGCTGTATGCCGGCCGTCGTAATCTCGCCGTCCTTGATTTCGTTGTTACTTTTGCTCATAGCCAATTCATCTTTTTGAAAAGAAAAAGGGGTGGCCTAGGCCACCCCTGAATGCATGTTTTATTATTATTATTTTTACTTCAGGCCGGCGATGTAGTCAGCTACCGCTTTGATTTCATCATCAGACATGCGCTTGGCGATCGTCGTCATCATCGGTCCGTTCTTGCGGACGCCGTCGCGGAAATTGGTCAACTCAGCCACGGTGTAGTCCTGATGCTGGCCACCGATGCGCGGAAACTGGGCCGGGATACCGGCGCCGTTCGGGCTATGGCAACCGGCACAGGCCGGAACGCTCTTTTCGGCAATCCCGCCGCGATAGATCTTTTTGCCCAGGTCCAGCGTATCCTTACTCTTGGCGGCGCCCGATTTGGCCGGCTGCGCATCCAGGTAAGCGGCGATATTTTTCATTTCATCGTCGGTCAACAGCTTGGCCAGCGGCGACATGATCGGATTGTTCCGGTCGGCACCTTGGAAATTGGTCAACTGCTTGTGGATATATGCCGCGTGCTGGCCGCCCAGTTTCGGGTTGGTGCTGATGGTCGAAGCACCGGCTGCGCCGTGGCAAGAGACACAAGCGGTAATGTTGCGCGCTGCGTCGCCGTTGGTATACAGTGCTTCGCCCTTGGCCGGATCCGCTTTGGCAGGCCCGGCATTTGGCGCGTCCGAAGCATAAGCCACGGAGGAAAGCGCTAGCACTGCAACGAAGAAAGATGTCACTACTGGAAAAAACGCACGGTTCATTCAAACACCCTGAGACTTGATTTTAGAATTCGGTGGCGACGAAGCTGACCGGCTGAGCACCATCAATTGATCGCCTGGCTCCCAAAGGCTATCGATTGCGTATAAGGCAAAGCTAAGCAGAACAGCAGTACATAACCCCTTATTGTACAATAGCTTTCCGGCATTTTTGCCCCCCTTACCGCATTTTCTGCTCAACACATGTCCCTACTTTGGCAAGCCCGCTTCTTTACTACGGTTAATCATCTTCGAGACTTGCCAACTTTGCAAGTCCCCGAGATCGCTTTTGCCGGCCGTTCCAACGCCGGCAAATCGACCGCCATCAACCTTTTGTGCAATCAGAAGAAGCTGGCTTTCGCGTCTAAAACACCCGGCCGTACCCAGCATATCAACTACTTTTCCATAGGCGGCGCCCACGTCGCCCAGCACCGCAAGGATGAAACCAAGATCGACGAAATCCGTGCCTTGCTGGTCGACTTGCCCGGTTATGGCTATGCTGAAGTGTCCGGCTCGGCCAAGCTGCACTGGCAGCAATTGCTTGGCGATTACGTGCGCCGCCGCCAACAGCTGGCTGCGCTGGTGCTGATCGTCGACTCGCGCCGCCCGTTCACGGAACTCGATGTCCAGATGGTGGAATGGTTTGCGCCTACCGGTAAGCCGATTCATTGCATCTTGAGCAAATCCGACAAGCTCAACCGCAATGACGCGACCAATGCCCTGCGCCAGGCGCGCACTTTCCTAGGGAGTTACGTTGATGAAAACAATCAGCAACTGCCGTTTACCGCGCAGCTGTTTTCAGCACTGAACCGCAGTGGGCTGGAAGAAGCCAATGATCGTATTTTGGAACTTGCCGGCCTGACAAGCGCGGCCGGTGGCGAGACTGACGCAGGCGATGCAGCGGCATCAGGCGACGACGGGGAACAAGTTTAGTCAACTAACTAAACACGAAGTGCGCATAAAATAAGCATAAAAAAGCCCTGGAGAAAGGGGAATATCTCCAGGGCGTAATGCCTTATCACCAAAAGCGATACGGCCCCGCTCAGGGAGGGAAGCGGGAGGCGAATGATGCACCTATTGCTAGGAGAAGGACTAGGCCGAAAAAGTTCACGATTTTTTTACTTTTCGGCGAAAATATTAGCGATGCGGGAAAAATCGCTCTCCACTCACCTGATATCTCAAAAGACCGACATGCCACTCTCTCAGAAAACTGCCCAATTCCCAGCCATTCGCATGCGCCGTATGCGCAAAGATGCCTTCTCGCGCGCAATGATGCGGGAAAATACCGTCACCGCTGCCGATCTGATTTATCCGGTATTTGTGCTGGACGGCAAGCAGCAGCGCGAAAAAATAAGTTCAATGCCGGGAGTTGAACGCCTGTCGATTGATTTGCTGTTGAATGTGGCAGAAGAGTGCGTAGCGCTGGGGATCCCGGTCATTGCTTTATTTCCGGTAATCAATCCATCGCTGAAGACCCCTGACGGCATCGAAGCCACCAACCCGCAAGGATTGATCCCGCGCGCGGTACGCGAGCTGAAACAGCGTTTTCCTGAACTCGGCATCCTGACCGACGTCGCCTTGGATCCCTACACCAGCCACGGCCAGGACGGCGTGCTGAACGCCGACGGTTACGTGTTGAATGATGAAACCTGCGCCATTCTCGTCAGGCAAGCCCTGACCCAGGCCGAAGCCGGGGTGGACATCGTGGCGCCGTCCGACATGATGGATGGCCGCATCGGCGCGATCCGTAACGCGCTGGAAGCGCATCACCATATCTACACGCGCATCATGGCTTATTCCGCCAAGTACGCCTCGGCTTTTTATGGCCCGTTCCGCGACGCTGTCGGGTCATCCGCAACGCTGGGCAAGAGCAATAAAAACACCTACCAGATGGATCCGGCCAACAGCAACGAGGCGTTGCATGAAGTCGCGCTGGACCTGGCCGAAGGCGCCGACATGGTGATGGTGAAACCGGGCATGCCGTATCTGGATATCGTGCGCCGCGTCAAGGACGAATTCAAAGTCCCGACCTTTGCCTATCAGGTCAGCGGCGAATACGCGATGATCAAGGCGGCGGCTCAAAATGGCTGGCTCGATCATGACAAGACCATGATGGAAGCCATGATGGCTTTCAAGCGTGCCGGAGCAGACGGCGTGCTGACCTATTTCGCATTGGATATTGCCCGTCACCTGAAAAAGGGTTGAAGTACCTCCGGCGACGGCAACAAATATTAAGGAATGGCAAGAACGCGTGAGAATGCGATTCTTGCCAGGCCCTTGGTTTACTAGACACGACTCTCTAATCCAAATGCGGCTTGCACTGGTTACCATGCAAGCACATAACGATCGATCGCCCTCCGGGCGACAAGGAGACTGACGTGCAAGAAAAGGTAATTACGCTGGCGACGCCGGTGTTCTTTTTACTGATCTTCATCGAGCTGATTGTCGGCCTGCTGCGTCAACGCAACACCTATCGCCTCAACGATGCCATCAATAGCATCAGCCTTGGCGTGCTGAGCCAGGTGTCAGGTGTTTTCATGCAAGTACTGCGGGTTGGCATATATGCCTGGCTAGTGAGCCATATCGGGCTATTCAAGCTGCCTGCCGACAGCATCTGGGTATGGCTGTCCGGCTTGCTGCTCTACGATCTCTGCTACTATTGGCTGCATCGCTACGGCCACGAAGTCAACGTCTTGTGGGCAGCCCATGTGGTGCACCATCAAAGCGAAGACTACAACCTCTCCACCGCCCTGCGCCAGACCAGCAGCGGCTATCTCCTGGGCTGGATTTTCTACGTGCCACTGGCCATCCTCGGTTATCCGGTGGAAGTATTTGCCGCGCTGGCGCTGATCGATCTGCTGTATCAGTTCTGGGTCCACACGCAACAGATAGGCAAGTTGGGCTGGCTCGACCGGGTGCTCGTCACGCCGTCGAATCATCGCGTCCATCATGGCGTCAACGACATCTACCTGGATAAGAATTACGGCGGCATCCTGATCCTGTGGGATCGCCTGTTCGGCACCTTCATCGAAGAACGCGAGCAGGAACCGGTAGTCTACGGCACCCGCAGCCCGTTGCGCAGCTGGAACCCGATCTGGGCCAATTTCGACGTGTACAAAGGGCTCTGGCTGGATGCCTGGCGCGCGCAGAACCTTGCAGACAAGTTGCGGGTCTGGCTTACCGCACCAGGCTGGCGGCCTGCCGATGTTGCTGCAAAATGGCCGAGCGCACCGTTCGACATCGCCCGGCCGCTGTATCATCCGCAACTAAGTCGCGCGGCCCAGGTCTATTGCTTGTTGCAATTCACCATCCTGTTGCTGGCAACCACCCACTTCCTGGCTGCACAAGTCGCCATGCCTTGGCCTCAAGAGCTGGCTTACGCGATCTGGCTGGTGGCGGGACTCTGGATTGTCGGCGGCCTGATGGAGATGCGGCCCCGCTACATCGCGCTGGAAGCATTACGCCTGGCGGCAACCAGCGTCGGCGTGGTAATCGGCAAAGTCTGGTTCGGCGCGGTATCCTTATCACCGCTGGCGCAGGGCGCTGTCATCGGCTTATCGCTGGTTTCCATGATCGCCCTCTGGCTTATATTCAAACGTTTATCGACAATGCATGGACATCTTTCTCATCAGTGACAACCAGGTCAGCCAAAGCAAGGAAATACCCGACACCGTACCGGTCAAAGGTTTCCTGTGGATTGACGCCACCCACCAAGAAGTAGGCGCCGATCCGGAAGCCTGGCGCAATGCCATTGCTCTGGCCACCGGCGTCCAGATCTACGACCCGCACATGACGGATGCGCTCAATCCGAATCACCCGTCGTATTTCGATTCGACTCAGGATTACGGCATGGTGGTGTTTCGCAAGTTGATGCTGAATGGCGCCGGCGGTGGGAACGGTAACGGCAACGGTCATTCCCGCGCTGCTGAAAACAATGCGCAGAATACCGGCGACAAAAATACTGCGCCGCCCGCAGCTACGCCCGAAAGCGAACCAGGCAAGCGCCGGATACCCGCGGCATTGAGCAAACTGGCGACACAACCGGTAACTTTCCTGATCATGGACCATGCGCTGGTTACGGTGCATGAGCGCTATAGCCGCACCATCGATGCGGCGCGCACACGTCTGCTCGATCTGTGCGACAAACCGGAAAAGACGCCGCACTCGACCCGCCCTCCGACATCGCCGGAAGATTTATTGCTGCGGCTGATCAACGCCATGGTCGATCAATACCTGGATCTGCGCCAGCCGCTGACGACGCAACTGGATCGCTGGCAGCGGGCGCTGCTGGATCCGCGCAAGCCGTTCAAGGATTGGATGGCGCTGCTGGATGCGCGGATTGAATTGCGCAAGCTGGAAAACCTGTGTGAAGAACAGCACGATGCCATGCAAGAGCTGCGCGATTATTTCGTCGACATCGACGACGGTATCGAAATCAGCCGCGCCAAGGATCTGCTGCTGGTGCGCATCAATGACGTGATGGAACACATTACGCGGGTATTGAATCACGCGCGCCGGCTGGAATCATCGATTGAATCGGCGGTGCAAATCCATTTTTCCGCAGTCGCTCATCGCACCAATGAGATCATGCGCACACTTACCGTCATTACCGCGCTGTTCATGCCGTTGACGCTGATCACCGGGATTTTCGGCATGAATTTTATCGAGATGCCGCTGCTGAAAAACAATGCCGGATTCTGGCTCACGATGGGTAGCATGGTGCTGATCGTAGTCGGCATGCTGGTGTTTTTCCAGCGCCGGCGTTATCTGGAAAGCCAGGCTCTGGACCGACGCTGAACGCAGACGCTGAACATCGCTGGCCGCAACGAAAAAGCCCCGTCAGATAACGACGGGGCTTTTTCATGTTTATCTGCCGGCTTCAGAAGCCGGCAAAAAAATCAATCGCGGTTAGGCTGCGGAGTCAATCGCAGATAAGGGCGGATCGCCTTGTAACCCTTAGGGAATTTCTGCTTGAGAACCTCAGGATCCTGCAACGACGGAACGATCACGACATCCTCGCCATCCTTCCAGTTTCCCGGCGTGGCAACCGAATAATTGTCGGTCAGCTGCAAGGAATCGATGACGCGCAGGATTTCGTCGAAGTTACGGCCGGTGCTGGCCGGATAGGTGATGATCAGACGCACTTTTTTGGATGGGTCGATCACGAACAGCGAACGCACGGTTGCCGTCGCGCTGGCATTCGGGTGGATCAGGTCGTACAGCTCCGACACCTTGCGATCGGCATCGGCAATGATGGGGAAACCGACCACGGTGTTCTGTGTTTCGTTGATATCCTTGATCCATTCCTGATGCTTGTCAGCAGGATCCACAGACAATGCGATCACCTTGACGCCGCGCTGTTCGAATTGCGATTTCAATTTGGAGGTCAGGCCAAGCTCGGTGGTGCAGACCGGTGTGAAGTCCGCCGGATGTGAGAACAGCACCACCCACGAAGCACCGGCCCAATCGTAAAATCTGATCTTGCCGAGTGAAGAATCCTGCTCAAAATCGGGGGCGACATCGCCAAGGCGTAAAGTCATTTCAGGCTCCTTTAAATTGCACGGGGTGTGTAAAAAACATAGAACTGAAACTATAGCGTTGCGCCGGTAATCGCCTAAAGAATTTTATCGACTATCGACATAACCTGCGGTTAGAAGCGAGTTACCTTTTTGCGTCCAGAACCGATAGCGATTGCAGGAATTTGTCGGCATTCTGATAGCCGATGACACGGCCACGCGGCACTTCGTGCCCACGTCCATCGAACAATATGATGCCGGGCGGGCCAAACAGATTGAATCGCTTGAGCATCGCTTTGTCATCTGCGTTGTTGGCGGTGACATCGATTTGCAGCAAGATCATGTCGCCAAAGCGTGTTTGTACGCGTGGGTCGGTGAACGTGAATTTTTCCATTTCCTTGCATGACACACACCAGTCGGCATAGAAATCCAGCAATGCGGATTTGCCATTGGTCTGGGCTAATGCAGCGTCCAGTTCAGCCACGGATCTGACCTTGATGAATTGCGTGTGAGCACTTTGCTGCGCGCCGCCCAGATGGGCCAGCGGCGTCCAGACATCACGACCGCCCGTGAGGCCGCCAACCAGTTGCAGCACGCCACACACCATGAATGCCACGCCAAATGCTTTGGCGAACCAGGCGGATGATGCTGACGACTTCCCCCACAACAAAAACGCGCCATAGCCGATACCCAAGGCCGCCCAGCCCAGCATCTGCGCCAGCACTGGAATAACCGGCGCTACCATCCACAATGCGACCGCCAGCATCAACACGCCGAAGAACCGTTTCACCGATTCCATCCAGGCGCCGGCACGCGGCAGCAAAGAACCAGCAGAAATCCCGACCAGCATCAGCGGCACACTCATGCCGACCGCCATCGCAAACAAAGCACTGCCGCCGATCACCACATCGCGCGTCTGGCTGATATACACCAGAGCTCCAGCCAGCGGTGCAGCCACGCATGGTCCGACGATCAATGCCGAAATCGCACCCATGACAAACACGCCGATCAGCTTACCGGCGGATTGCTGGCCGGAAGCCTTAGTCAATCTGGTTTGGAGGGCTGCGGGCAGCTGCAACTCATAGAAGCCGAACATGGACAAGGACATCAGCACCATCAGCAACGCAAACGCTGACAATACCCAGGGATTCTGCAAGGTCGCAGCCAAACCTTCGCCTGCGAGGCCGGCAGCAACGCCCAGGGCGGTGTAAACCAATGCCATTCCCAGCGCATAGGTGACGGAGAGCAGGAAGCCGCGGCGGCGGCTGACCTTGGTGCCCTCGCCGACAATAATCGATGACAGAATCGGCACCATCGGCAAGACGCAAGGGGTGAAGGCCAGCCCCAAGCCAAGCAGCAGGAACAACGGCATGATGACCAGCAATTTGCCGCCCTTCAGCGACGATTCGATGCGGCCGCTTTCGGAATCCACCGGGGTTGACGTAAGCGCATTGCCTGACGCCTGAGCGGCGGCAGGCGTATTGCTGCTATTGTTGCTATTGTTGCTATTGTTGCTATTGTTGCTGTTGCTATTAACCGCAGAGTTCGCTTGCGGCGTATCGATAGCGGCATCGCCACCTTTAGCGAGACCCATTGCACTCAACAAGCCGCCAGCAGCGCTGCCACCGGTTGTGGAGAGGGTGATACTTGAATCCATGGGCGGGTAGCACAAGCCCTTGTCGGCGCAGCCCTGGCCGGTGGAAATCAGCGTGAAATTGCCATTCGCCTCTACTGGCAAGCGGATGGTGACGCTGTGGTGATAAGTCTCGACATTCTTGTTGAAGGTCTGGTCGAACTTGACGGTGCCGGCCGGGATCTGCGGCTCACCCAAGGTAGCGCCTTCAGCCTTGAAATGGAAGCGCTCACGGTACATGTAATAGCCGTCGGCGATCGCATAGGTCACTTCAGCGGTCTTGGCATCGGCCATGCGGGCAGAGAACTTGAACGCTACTTCCGGCGCCAGGTAGTCGTCGTCATCGGCATGCGCCAGCGAAAACACGAACATCATGGCAAACAGCACAGACAATTGCTTGAAAAGCTTAAACATTCACGTCCTTTTGGGTTTCTGCAGTAATCCAGTTCAGATAGGCCGGCAAACCAGCCACAATCGGTAAGGCGATTATTTCCGGTAATGCATATGGATGGAGCGCTCTGATCGCCTCTTCCAGCTCCGCGTAACGACTGCTGACGCTCTTGATCAGCACAGTCACCTCGCTAGCCTGCTCCACCACCCCTTGCCAGCGATATACCGCCTGCACGGCAGGCATGATATTGACACAAGCTGCCAGTTTACGTTCCACCAGCTCCAGCGCCAGCGCTTGGGCACTGGCTGCGTCGGGTAAATTGGTAAGTATGAGCAAGGCTTCTGACATAGTCGATCTCCGGGGACGTTCCTTACAACTGGCGTGGTGTCGCGTGGGCCCGCACTCCGGATATCGCGGTAACGCGTGGGCACAGGTGCCCACCCTATTCCACTAGGCGCACAATGCAAAAAAGCCAGGCTATGCCTGGCTTTTTATTTTAACGCAGCTTGGCTGGTTAAGTTTGCTACGAAATCGACTAACTAAGCTTAGTCAGCTGTCGGTACTTCAGCGTTGTCGCTGATTTCCGGACGGTCCATCAGTTCGATGTAAGCCATAGGAGCGTTATCGCCAACGCGGAAACCCATTTTCAGGATGCGCAGGTAGCCGCCGTTACGATTAGCGTAACGTGGGCCCAGTTCGGCGAACAGCTTCAACACCATTTCGCGGTCGCGCAGACGGGCGAATGCCAGGCGCTTGTTTGCCAGTGTATCGGTCTTGCCCAGTGTCAGGATCGGTTCGATCACGCGACGCAGTTCTTTTGCCTTTGGCAACGTGGTCTTGATTGCTTCGTGACGCAGCAGCGAAACAGTCATGTTGCGCAACATGGCAAGACGGTGGGAAGAAGTACGATTTAATTTACGAAGGCCGTGACGGTGACGCATGGTAATTCCTTTCAGTTTTTGAGTTTACATCCAGCTCTTCGATCGACTTCGGCGTCTTGCCTTGGTCGCGGGCCGGTTGAAATTAGGTACAACAATGAATACAACAAGGGTAAAGCGGTAAAACAAGCCAAGGGCGGGATTTTAACCTACCCCCGGCCGAACAACAAATATTACTTTTCCAAGCCTGCAGGCGGCCAGTTTTCCAGCTTCATGCCCAGTGTCAAACCACGGGATGCCAGAACTTCCTTGATTTCGTTCAAGGACTTGCGGCCCAGGTTTGGCGTCTTCAGCAGTTCATTTTCGCTACGTTGGATCAGATCGCCAATGTAGTAGATGTTTTCTGCTTTCAGGCAGTTTGCCGAACGTACTGTCAGTTCCAGGTCATCGACCGGACGCAACAGGATAGGATCGACTTGCGGTGCACGCGATGGCGCTTCAGCAGCAGCTTCTGTGCCTTCCAGCGCAGCGAACACGTTCAGCTGGTCAACCAGCACGCGTGCCGATTGGCGAATCGCTTCTTCCGGAGTGATCACGCCATTGGTTTCAATGTTGATGACCAGCTTGTCCAGGTCGGTACGTTGCTCCACACGCGCCGATTCAACAGCGTATGAAACACGGCGTACTGGCGAGAACGATGCGTCCAGAATGATACGGCCGATAGTCTTGTTAGCATCTTCCGTCAGACGACGGACGTTGCCTGGCACGTAACCACGGCCTTTTTCAACCTTGATCTGCATGTCGAGTGCGCCACCAGCTGTCAGGTGGGCAATCACGTGATCCGGATTAACCAGTTCGACGTCATGCGGCAGATCGATGTCGGAAGCCAAAACTGCGCCTTCGCCATCTTTTTTCAGAGTCAGCGTGACTTCGTCACGGTTATGCAGCTTGAATACGACACCCTTCAGGTTCAGAAGAATGTCGACTACGTCTTCTTGCACGCCATCGAGCGACGAGTATTCGTGCACGACGCCAGCGATCGTCACTTCAGTCGGCGCGTAGCCAACCATCGACGACAACAGCACGCGACGCAGCGCATTGCCCAGGGTGTGGCCGTAACCACGTTCAAACGGTTCCATCACGACTTTAGCGTGGCCGGCACCCAGTGCTTCTACTTCGATAATACGTGGCTTCAACAAGCTGTTTTGCATGAAATGTCCTTTTCAATACCCTCGGCTCATTACACCGATAAGGCTGATGGCATTAAGGGTGCCGCCGACAATCCCGAAGATCACCAGCGGCACCCTGATAAAAAAACCTAACCCCGAAAGGCCAGGCCGGAAAAAACTAAAATTAACGCGAATACAGTTCGACGATCAGCGATTCGTTGACATCGTTAGCGATTTCGTTGCGGTCTGGCAGGGACTTGAAAGTACCTTCCATTTTTTTCGCATCAACCGAAACCCACGATGGCATGCCGCCTTGTTCTGCCAACGACAGAGCTTCAACGATACGTACTTGCTTCTTGGCCTTTTCGCGAACGGCAACTACGTCGCCTGGCTTCACTTGGTAAGAAGCGATGTTGACTACGTTACCGTTGACGGTGAACGCCTTGTGCGAGACCAATTGACGGCCTTCAGCACGGGTCGAACCGAAACCCATACGGTATACGACGTTGTCCAGACGCGCTTCCAGCAAACGCAGCAGTGTTTCGCCGGTGTTGCCCTTGCGACGGTCCGCTTCAGCGAAATAGCGACGGAACTGACGTTCCAGAATGCCGTACATACGCTTAACTTTTTGCTTTTCGCGCAATTGGTTACCGTAGTCGGAGGTACGTGCACCAGATGTGCGGCCATGTTGACCTGGCTTGGAATCCAGTTTGCACTTGGAATCGAGCGAGCGGCGTGCGCTCTTCAGGAACAGGTCCGTACCTTCACGGCGGGAAAGTTTTGCTTTAGGTCCGATATAACGTGCCACGGTGTTTCCTTTTAAAAATATGACGTCGTGTTGCTACCAGCAACCAGGGTTGCTGATGACACAGCGCTAGTCTGATTTGCTTTCAATCAGACGGTGGGCTTAAGAACAAAACCCGCCAAGGTCATTGGCGGGCAACTTGCAATCGCTACTGCAGAACAACAGCGAAATCAAAATCGATTCAAATATAATTCTTAGATGCGACGACGCTTAGGTGGACGGCAACCGTTATGTGGCACCGGTGTCACATCTTGAATCTGGGTGATCTTGATACCCAGATTGTTCAATGCACGAACAGCGGATTCACGACCTGGGCCCGGGCCCTTGATGCGTACTTCCAAGTTCTTCACGCCACATTCCACAGCCACTTTACCAGCGGCTTCGGCTGCAACCTGCGCTGCAAATGGAGTCGACTTGCGGGAGCCTTTAAAGCCAGCGCCACCAGATGTCGCCCACGACAACGCATTACCTTGACGATCGGTAATCGTGATGATGGTGTTGTTGAAAGACGCGTGGATATGCGCGATACCTTCAGCAACGTTCTTTTTAACTTTTTTACGCACACGTGCTGCTGCGGCGTTATTTGGGGACTTTGCCATAATAATTTCCTTGAATCCGACTACCTAAATGAAACAATCAGTTGCCACGGAAGCGTGGCACCTTAATTATTTCTTCAGCGATTGAGCGGCTTTGCGCGGGCCCTTGCGGGTACGTGCATTAGTACGAGTACGTTGGCCACGGCAAGGCAAGCCTTTGCGATGACGCATACCACGATAGCAACCCAGATCCATCAAACGCTTGATGTTCATCGACAGTTCACGACGCAGGTCACCTTCGACGACGAATTTTGCAATTTCGTCGCGCAGCTTTTCCAGCTCGTTATCGTCGAGATCTTTGATCTTCTTCGTAGTCAAAATACCCGTTGCGTCGCAAATCTCTTGTGCGCGTGGGCGGCCAACACCGTAGATGGCTGTCAGGCCGATAACAGTGTGCTGATGATTGGGGATGTTTACCCCTGCAATACGTGCCATTCGTTATTCCTCGATCAATAACGTTAATTAACCTTGGCGCTGTTTATGGCGCGGCTCTGTACAAATGACGCGAACCACGCCTTTGCGCTTAATGATCTTACAGTTGCGGCAGATGCGCTTGACTGATGCGAGCACTTTCATTTTCGTCTTCTTTCTATACTAAAAGTTACTTGGTACGGAACACAATCCGTGCCCGGCTTAAATCATAAGGTGTCAATTCTACCGTCACCTTATCTCCTGGGAGGATGCGAATATAGTTCATGCGCATCTTGCCAGAAATATGACCGAGGACGATATGTCCGTTTTCCAACTTGACTCTAAATGTTGCATTGGGGAGATTCTCAAGAATCTCGCCTTGCATCTGGATAACGTCGTCTTTTGCCATTCGGTCTACTGGTTCCTCTGGTCGTTCATTTCAACTTACCGCGTCGAAACGCCGCCCTTGAAATTTGCCTTGCGCAGCAGCGAATCATATTGCTGCGACATCACGTAATTCTGTACCTGCGCCATGAAGTCCATGGTAACCACTACGATAATCAACAGCGATGTACCACCAAAATAAAACGGCACCTTCCAGCGAGCGATCAAGAATTCCGGAACCAGACACACAACCGTAATATAGACCGCGCCAACCAGAGTCAAACGCATCAGAATCTTGTCGATATAACGTGCAGTCTGCTCACCTGGACGAATCCCTGGCACAAACGCGCCGCTCTTCTTCAGGTTGTCAGCTGTTTCCTTGCTGTTGAACACCAACGCGGTGTAGAAGAAGCAGAAGAAAACAATGGCAATCGCATACAGCAAAGCATGAATCGGCTCGCCTGGCGCCAAAGAAGCCGCCATATCCTTCAGAAAGTTGACTACCGCGTTAGTTGAATCACCGGAAGTAAACCAACTCGTGATTGTCGCAGGAAACAAGATGATCGAGGAAGCAAAGATTGGAGGAATTACACCTGCCATATTCAGCTTCAGCGGCAAATGACTGCTTTGACCGCCATAAATCTTGTTACCTACCTGACGCTTGGCATAATTCACCAAAATCTTGCGCTGGCCACGTTCGATAAATACCACCAGGAATGTCACGCCGGCAGCGATCAAACAAATCAAAATCGCCGACAAAGCACTCATGGAACCGGTACTGACCTGTCCGAACAAACCACCGACCGCATTTGGCAAACCAGCTGCGATACCTGCAAAAATGATGATCGAGATACCATTACCAAGGCCACGCTCGGTAATCTGCTCGCCCAACCACATCAAAAACATTGTTCCTGTTACCAGCGTTACAACTGTCGTGAAGCGGAAAGCCAGACCTGCATCCAACACCAGGCCAGGTTGCGATTCCAGTGCTACCGCAATCCCCATAGCCTGAAACGTCGCCAGCAACAGCGTACCGTAACGGGTGTATTGGGTAATCTTGCGGCGACCTGATTCGCCCTCTTTCTTCAACGCTTCCAGCTGAGGCGACACAATCGACATCAATTGCATCACGATCGATGCCGAGATATACGGCATGATCCCCAACGCGAACACGGTGAACCGCGACAACGCACCACCAGAGAACATGTTGAACATGCCCAAAATGCCACCCTGGTGTTGCTTAAACAATTGCGCTAACTGCGATGGGTCGATTCCCGGTACAGGAATATGCGCACCAACACGATATACAACCAATGCACCAAGCAAGAACCACAGACGGCCCCAAGGGAAGCCGCTCGCAGCACTCTTTGCAAGTTGGGGAGAAGTCGCCACTTATTGCTCCATTGCTACGAGTTAGAACGACAAATCAAGCAACCGATCCGCCAGCCGCTTCAATCGCAGCTTTTGCACCTTTAGTAGCGATCAAACCTTTGAGCGTTACCTTTTTGGTCAGTTCGCCGGACAGGATCACGCGTACAACACGTGCCAGTTCGCCGATCACGCCAGCTTGCTTCAACACCAGGATATCTACTTCAGTTACCGGCAGGTTTTCCAGGTCCGACAAACGAACTTCAGCTTTGAACGGGGTTGCCATCGACTTGAAGCCGCGTTTTGGCAAACGACGTTGCAAAGGCATCTGACCGCCTTCAAAACCTACTTTGTGGAAACCGCCCGAACGCGATTTTTGACCCTTGTGACCGCGGCCGGCTGTCTTACCGATACCTGAGCCGATACCACGACCAACGCGACGCTTGTAATGCTTGGCGCCATCTGCAGGTTGAATAGTATTCAATTCCATAATTTGCTCCGTTCGCAAGCCTAAGCTTACGACACCACTTTCACAAGATAGGACACTTTATTGATCATGCCGCGCACGGATGGTGTGTCTTGCAACTCGGAAACCGAATTAACGCGACGCAGGCCCAGACCGCGAACTGTCGCGCGATGAGTTTCGCGCGTGCCGATCAAACCCTTGATCAATTGTACTTTTACAGTTTTTGTCATTTTGATCACCTTAGCCCAGAATTTCTTCAACGGACTTGCCGCGTTTTGCCGCGATTTCCGATGGTGTGTTCATCTTAGACAAGCCGTTCAAAGTAGCACGAACCATGTTGTACGGATTGGTCGAACCAGTGGACTTGGCCACAACGTTCGTCACACCCAGTACTTCGAAGATTGCGCGCATTGGACCGCCGGCGATAACGCCAGTACCGTCTTTAGCAGGCAACATCAGCACCGATGAAGCACCGTGCTTGCCGGAGATTGCGTGTTGCAATGTACCGTTCTTCAGCGTTACCTTGATCATCTTGCGACGGGCTTCTTCCATAGCCTTCTGCACAGCAACTGGCACTTCTTTCGATTTGCCCTTGCCCATGCCGATACGGCCATCGCCATCACCAACAACAGCCAATGCTGCGAAACCCATGATACGACCACCCTTGACCACTTTGGTCACACGGTTGACCGCGATCATTTTTTCGCGCATGCCATCATCCGGCTTATCGCTTTGCATTTTTGATTGCATTTTTGCCATGACGATTCTTCCTTAGAACTTCAGACCGGCTTCACGGGCGGCATCTGCCAGCACCTTGACGCGGCCGTGGTAACGGAAACCGGAGCGATCAAACGCAACTTCGGTAACTCCTGCTTTCAGTGCCTTCTCGGCAACGCGCTTGCCAACCAGAGATGCAGCTGCTGTATTGCCGCCTGCACCGGACTTGCCGGCCAGTTCTGCACGTACTTCAGCTTCCAGTGTGGAGGCCGAAGCCAGCACTTTAGCGTCAGGGCCGATGATGCTGGCGTAAATGTGCAAGTTGGTACGATGCACTGCCAGGCGGTTCACCTTTAACTCTGCGATCTTGGCACGCGTTTGGCGTGAACGGCGCAGACGTGATTGTTTCTTATCCATCGTCAACCCCTATTACTTCTTCTTGGTTTCTTTAAGGATTACCACTTCGTCCGAGTAACGAACGCCCTTGCCCTTATAAGGCTCAGGTTCGCGGTAAGCACGAACTTCAGCAGCAACCTGACCAACACGTTGCTTGTCGATACCCTTGATCAGGATTTCGGTTTGCGTCGGTGTTGCCACGGTCACGCCTTCCGGCATTTGGTGCACAACAGGATGCGAGAAACCGAGCGACAGGTTCAACTTGTCACCTTGTGCTTGCGCACGAAAACCAACGCCAACCAGGTTCAGCTTCTTTTCAAAGCCTTTGGTAACACCATTGACCATGTTGTTGACCAGAGCACGCAAGGTGCCTGACATCGCATTGGCTTCACGGCTGTCGTCAGCGGCAGCGAAATTCAGCGTGCCGTTGTTGTTTTCGATTTTTACCAGGCCATTCAAAGCCTGGGAAAGCGAGCCCAATGGGCCCTTGACTGTGATCTGCGCTGCTGTAATGGTCGCTTCCGCGCCAGTTGGCAGTGCAATCGGCATTTTACCTACACGAGACATGTTGCACTCCTTAGGCGACGTAGCAAATAACTTCGCCACCGACACCGGTTGCGCGCGCTTTGCGGTCCGTCATGACACCAGAAGGTGTCGAAATAATTGCCACACCTAAGCCGTTCATCACGTTAGGGATGTCATCTTTGCCCTTGTAGATCCGCAGCCCTGGACGGGATACACGATCAAGGCGTTCGATAACAGGACGGCCGGCGTAATACTTCAAACCGATTTTGAGTTCCGCTTTGCCGCCTTCTTCTGCGACAGCGAAATCTTCAATGTAACCCTCGTCCTTGAGGACGTTGGCAATCGCAATCTTGACCTTCGACGATGGCATTGCCACGGTTGTCTTGTGAACTACTTGCGCATTGCGGATACGGGTCAGCATATCGGCGATAGGATCGCTCATACTCATTGCATATTCTCCTATTACCAGCTTGCTTTAGTCATACCCGGAATTTCGCCACGCATGGCGATTTCACGGAGCTTAATACGGCCCAGACCGAACTTGCGGAAAGTGCCACGTGGACGACCAGTCAGGGAGCAACGATTACGTTGACGGGTCGGAGCCGAGTTACGTGGCAGCGCTTGCAATTTCAAGCGAGCTTCGTAGCGCTCTTCTTCCGACTTCGATTGGTCATCAATGATTGCCTTTAACTCGGCACGCTTGCCGGCGTATTTCTTTACCAGGTCAGCGCGCTTTTGTTCACGGTTAATCAGTGCCAGTTTTGCCATGGCAACCTCAGTTTCTGAACGGAAATTTAAATGCGGCGAGAAGCGATTTTGCTTCGTCGTCGGTCTTTGCAGTCGTCGTGATACTGATATTCATACCACGCAACACATCAATCTTGTCGTATTCAATTTCGGGGAAAATGATCTGCTCTTTCACACCGATATTGTAGTTACCACGACCGTCAAATGCACGACCGGAGACGCCACGGAAGTCACGAACGCGCGGCAGCGCGACAGTAACCAGGCGATCCAGGAACTCGTACATATGAGCGCCACGCAATGTAACCATGCAGCCGATTGGATAGCCTTCACGGATTTTAAAACCCGCGATAGCTTTCCGTGCCTTGGTCACGACTGGCTTCTGACCTGCAATCTTGGTCAAATCGCCAACAGCGTGTTCAATGATCTTCTTGTCCGCAATCGCTTCCGACAGACCCATGTTCAGGGTGATCTTCAGGATGCGCGGCACTTCCATCACGGACTTGTAAGCGTATTTCGCTGTCAAGTCGGCAACGACTTTTTCTTTATAGAATTCTTGGAGACGGGCCATGATCTCTTAAACCTTAACAACTTCGCCGCTGGACTTGAAAACGCGGACCTTCTTGCCGTCCACATCTTTAAAACCAACGCGATCTGCCTTGCCAGTTGCTGCATTGAACAACGCAACATTTGACACGTGAATTGGCATCAACTTGTCCATGATGCCACCAGTTACACCAGTCATCGGGTTAGGCTTGGTCGCTTTTTTAGCAACGTTGATGCCTTCTACGACAACGTGGTTAGCATCAACGCGTTGCCTTACAACACCGCGCTTGCCCTTGTCTTTACCAGTCAGGACGATTACCTCGTCGCTTTTCCGAATCTTATCCATCTCGACTCCTTACAGCACTTCAGGCGCGAGCGACACAATCTTCATGAAGCGCTCAGTGCGCAATTCACGAGTGACTGGTCCAAAAATACGCGTACCAATTGGCTCAAGCTTCGCGTTCAGCAGCACTGCTGCATTGCCATCGAACTTGACCAACGAACCATCTTGACGACGAACACCTTTAGCGGTCCGTACGACAACGGCGTTATAGATCTCGCCTTTTTTGACGCGACCACGTGGCGCTGCCACTTTGACGGTAACCTTGATCACATCACCAATGCTGGCATAGCGACGCTTGGAACCACCCAGAACTTTGATACACATAACTTCGCGTGCACCAGTGTTGTCGGCTACTTCGAGCCGGCTTTCCGTTTGAATCATAATATTTTCTTTCCCAACTTAACTCGCTGCCGCACGATGCGGATTTACGGTCAGTCTTGGTCCTGTCAGGGCAACTCTGCTGAGCGCACTGCTTAGGTGGACGACTTCCAAAACTTCTTGCTAGATACTGCAGGGTGTTTTTCTACTGCTATCGCTCTTATTGGAAGCCAACAGGAGCGAAGCCAAGCATTATTACATCAAAATGCTTGGCTCGCAACAAATACTTATAATACCTGTGCTACTTGTACCACGCGTGTCACGCTCCAAGCTTTAGTCTTGGAAATCGGACGGCCTTCTTGGATCTCGACTACGTCGCCTTCCTTGGCCTGGTTGGTTTCGTCATGTGCATGGTACTTGTTAGTACGCACGATGATTTTGCCATACAGAGGATGCTTGACGTGGCGTTCGATCAGGACGGTAACAGTCTTGTCCATTTTATCGGACACAACTTTACCAACTAGCGTGCGCTTGAGCGCTTGTTTCACTTGATCGTTCATTACAGGGCGCCCTTCGAATTGATGACGGTCTTGACCCGTGCTATATCGCGACGAACTTTCTTCAATTGCGACGTATTGCTCAATTGCTGAGTAGCGATTTGCATGCGAAGGCTAAACTGCGCCTTCAGCAACTCGTTCAGCTCTTTCGTCAAGGCCGCTTGATCTTTGTCGCGGAGTTCAGATGCTTTCATGATTCACTCCAATTATTGGCCAACTTGACGCACGACGAACGTGGTCAAAAGCGGCAATTTAGCTGCAGCCAAACGGAATGCCTCACGCGCCAGAGCTTCGTCGACGCCATCCATCTCGTACAGCACTTTACCTGGCTGGATTTCAGCCACGTAGTACTCGGGATTACCCTTACCGTTACCCATCCGGACTTCAGCAGGCTTTTGCGAAATTGGCTTATCTGGGAAAATACGGATCCAGATACGACCACCCCGTTTGATATGACGGGTCATTGCGCGACGAGCTGCTTCAATTTGACGCGCGGTGATACGACCGCGGCCAATCGCCTTCAAGCCAAATTCGCCGAACGACACGGCAGTGCCGCGCGAATGCGAAATGCCTTTATTGCGGCCCTTTTGCTCTTTACGATATTTTCTGCGTGCTGGTTGCAGCATGATTATTCTCCTGCTTTCTCAGCCGGCGCAGCAACAGCAACACCTTCAGCAGCGCCATCCGGCTTCTTGGCACGTGCAGGACGCGCACCAGGCGCACCGGCAGTTGCCGTAGTTTTAGGACGTGGACGGCTAGATGGCTTGCCATCATCGCGACGTGGGCCACGGCGTTTCTTGTCGTCGTCGTTAGGTACGTCGATTACCGGCGCTTCGCCGTTAGCCAGACGATCGCCCTTGTAAACCCAGACCTTGATGCCGATGATGCCGTATGTAGTTTCAGCTTCGCCGAAACCGTAGTCGATGTCAGCGCGCAGTGTGTGAAGTGGTACACGACCTTCGCGGTACCATTCGGTACGTGCGATTTCGATACCATTCAAACGACCGGACGACATGATCTTGATCCCTTGCGCGCCCAGACGCATTGCGTTCTGCATCGCACGTTTCATCGCGCGGCGGAACATGATACGTTTTTCGAGCTGTTGCGCGATCGAATCAGCGATCAGTTGTGCGTCGATTTCAGGCTTACGAATTTCTTCGATATTAACGTGAACCGGCACACCCATCAGCTTGGTCAGCGACGACTTCAATACTTCGATGTCTTCGCCTTTTTTACCGATAACGACACCAGGACGCGAGCTGTAAATCGTGATGCGTGCGTTCTTTGCAGGACGCTCGATAACAACGCGGCCGACCGATGCGTTCTTCAGTTTCTTCTTGAGGAAAGCGCGTACTTTCAAATCTTCGCCGAGCATTTGGGCAAAATTACTATTGCCTGCATACCAGCGGGATCCCCAGTTACGTGTAACCGCAAGACGGAAACCGGTTGGATGAATCTTCTGTCCCATCGTGACTCCTTAGTTTCCGACAGTCACGTAAATGTGACAGGATTGCTTCGAGATACGATCGCCACGGCCTTTAGCACGCGCGGTGAAGCGCTTGAGGACCGAACCTTTTTCCACATATATCGTCGTGACTTTCAACTCGTCGATATCGGCGCCATCATTGTGTTCGGCATTCGCAATTGCGGATTCCAGAACACGCTTGATGATAGTCGCGCCTTTTTTCGGGCTGAAGGCCAGGATGTTAAGTGCTTGATCAATTTTTTTGCCGCGAATCAGGTCGGCGACCAGACGGCCCTTTTGGGCCGACAGGCGCACGCCGCGGAGGGTAGCTTTAGTTTCCATCATCGGACCTTATTTCTTAGCCTTCTTATCAGCGGCATGACCCTTGAACGTACGGGTCAGCGCGAATTCGCCGAGCTTGTGACCAACCATGTTCTCGGACACATATACCGGGACGTGTTGTTTGCCGTTATGCACAGCAATCGTCAGACCGATAAAATCCGGCATGATGGTCGAGCGACGGGACCAAGTCTTGATTGGCTTTTTGTCTTTGACTGCTTGCGCAGTTTCAACTTTTTTCACCAGGTGGGCGTCGCAGAACGGCCCTTTTTTCAATGAACGTGTCATGTGTTACCCCTTATTTCTTGCCACGGCGCGAGACGATCATGGAAGTAGTACGCTTGTTGCTGCGTGTCTTCTTACCCTTAGTCTGTTGACCCCATGGCGAAACTGGATGACGACCAGCTGCGGTCTTACCTTCACCACCACCGTGAGGATGGTCAACCGGGTTCATGACCACACCGCGAACGGTAGGACGAACACCACGCCAACGCATCGCACCCGCTTTACCGATCTTGCGCAGGCTGTGTTCGGCATTGCCGACTTCACCTACGGTAGCGCGGCATTCGATGTGCACGCGGCGAACTTCACCGGAGCGCAAACGAATTTGAGCGTAAGTACCTTCACGAGCCATCAACACCACGCCAGCACCGGCGGTACGGGCCATTTGGGCACCCTTACCTGGCAGCATTTCGACGCAATGCAGAATCGTACCAACCGGAATGTTACGGATTGGCAAGCAGTTACCGGATTTGATCGGCGCTTCCGAGCCGCTCATTACCTGATCACCTACAGCCATGCCTTTAGTGGCGATGATGTAGTGACGTTCGCCGTCGGCGTAGCACAACAGAGCGATATTCGCTGTGCGGTTTGGATCGTATTCGATACGTTCCACTTTCGCTGGAATACCATCTTTGGTGCGCTTGAAGTCGATCAGACGGTAATGTTGCTTATGACCACCGCCGATATGGCGAGTAGTGATATGACCGTTGTTGTTACGACCAGCTGTTTTCGACTTCTTCTCGATCAGGGCAGCAAATGGACGGCCTTTGTACAGGTCGGGATTAACGACCTTGACCATGCCACGGCGGCCCGGCGAGGTTGGTTTAACTTTAACGAGTGCCATTATTTAGCCTCCTCGGTGAAGTTGATCTCTTGACCCGGCTTCAAGCATACGAATGCGCGACGGGTATGGTTGCGGCGACCCATGGTCTTGCCGCTACGCTTTTGCTTACCCAGACGATTGGCAACTTGTACCGACTCAACTTGAACTTTGAAGAGCAGTTCGACAGCAGCCTTGACTTCCAGCTTGGTAGCGTCTGGTGCGATACGGAAAACGACTTGCTCGTTCTTCTCCGCAACCATCGTTGCCTTTTCGGAAATCACTGGCGCCAGCAACACTTTCATCAAGCGTTCTTCGCTATGTTTAATTGCGTTCATGCCAGCATCTCCTCAATCTTCGCCAAAGCCAGCTTGGTGATCAGGATCTTCTTGTAGAACACAAGCGATACTGGATCAGCGTGACGTGGCTCACATACCAGGAAGCCTGGCAGGTTACGCGACGCCAACAACAGGTTTTCTTCCAGGTTGTCGGTAATCACCAACACGGAATCCAGACCCATGGTCTTCAGCTTTTGTGACAGCAATTTAGTCTTTGGCGCCTCGACCGAGAAATTCTCGACGACCGACAAACGACCTTCGCGTGCCAACTGCGACAGAATCGAGCAGAGACCTGCGCGATACATCTTCTTGTTTACTTTGTGCGTGAAGTTTTCATCAGGCGAGTTCGGGAAAATCCGACCACCGCCGCGCCACAGTGGCGAAGACGACATACCGGCACGAGCGCGGCCAGTACCCTTTTGGCGCCATGGCTTTTTAGTCGTGTGATGAACTTCTTCACGGTCTTTTTGCTTACGGTTACCGCTACGAGCGTTAGCCTGGTAAGCAACTACGACCTGGTGAATCAGAGCTTCGTTGTAGTCGCGACCGAAAATGGTATCCGGTGCAGCAACGTTCGAAGCAGCTTGACCTTGGTCATTCAGGAGCTTGAGTTCCATGAATTAGGCTCCCTTCTTAGCTTTGATTTTGATCGCAGGGCTGACCACGACTTGGCCGTTCTTTGCACCTGGAACCGCGCCCTTGATCAGCAACAGTTGGCGCTCAGCGTCAACACGTGCGATTTCGAGGTTTTGCGTGGTTACAGTAACGTCACCCATGTGACCGGTCATGCGTTTACCAGGGAAAACACGACCTGGATCTTGCGCCATACCGATGGAACCTGGGACATTATGCGAACGGG
Source organism: Collimonas antrihumi (assembly GCF_018304965.1). Taxonomy (GTDB): domain Bacteria; phylum Pseudomonadota; class Gammaproteobacteria; order Burkholderiales; family Burkholderiaceae_D; genus Collimonas; species Collimonas antrihumi. The sequence goes on along the minus strand of NZ_JAGQED010000006.1, from coordinate 63,745 downwards.
AGTTACCGTGGCTGGCACGACCGGATGCAAAGTTGTGACGCTTGATAGTACCGGCGTAACCTTTACCGATCGAGACACCTTGAACGTCAACCTTTTGACCGACTTCGAACAGGCTTGCAGCGATAACTTCGCCGGCCTTCAGCTCGGAAGCCTTGGTTGCGTCAATGCGGAATTCTCTGAGGATGGTACCAGCCTCGACGCCAGCTTTGGCGTAGTGACCAGCAGCAGCTTTAGTCACGCGTGAAGCGCGACGCTGACCGAATGCAACTTGAACAGCGGTATAACCGTCTGTTTCAGGCGTTTTGATTTGGGTCACGCGGTTGTTCGATACGTCCAACACGGTTACCGGGATTGAATCCCCATCTTCCGTGAAAATGCGCATCATACCAACCTTGCGACCAACAAGGCCTAAGCTCATTGTTTTTCTCCATTCCCGCCTACGATTGGGCGGGGCTGATGTTTGTACAACTAAAATAAGTGCGATTGCATTAGGCCAAAGCAGCCGCAATCGCACCGAAGCCGATCAGTATAACCGGGTAAATTTTTATTTGCAAGACCATCTTTGTCGTGGTATGTCAAACTTTAGCCGGCTACACCTTATTTACAACACTACTGAATCCGACATGTAGGGTGGGCAAGCTTTTTGCCCACGCGTGACCGCAATAACCGGAGTACCGGCCCTCGCAATGCTAAAAAAGCATGTACGTGGAGTGAGTTCACGCGTGGGCATACGTGCCCACCCTACGAAATACGAATTACTGCAGCTTGATTTCTACGTCTACGCCAGCTGGCAGGTCCAGCTTCATCAACGCATCGACAGTCTTGTCGGTTGGGTCAACGATGTCCATCAGGCGTTGGTGCGTACGGATTTCGAACTGATCGCGCGATGTCTTGTTGACGTGCGGCGAGCGCAATACGTCAAAACGCTGGATACGTGTTGGCAGTGGTACCGGACCCTTGACAACTGCGCCGGTGCGCTTGGCTGTATCAACGATTTCCTGTGCGGACTGGTCGATCAGTTTGTAGTCGAACGCCTTCAGGCGGATGCGGATTTTTTGGTTAGCAGCGGACATGATTTTCCTTTAAAGAACGAACCGTGGATGACTATCACCCACGGCATATTGTTACGTTGACAGCAAACCGCCGAAACGGCCTGCTTATTGCACTACAACTTTTTGCTATTAAGCGTCAGGCAGGATCTTGGCAACAACACCTGCACCAACAGTACGGCCACCTTCGCGGATCGCGAAACGCAGACCTTCTTCCATCGCGATCGGGTTGATCAACATCACGGTGATCGACACGTTATCGCCTGGCATCACCATTTCTTTGTCTTTCGGCAACTCGATCGAACCAGTCACGTCCGTGGTACGGAAGTAGAACTGTGGACGATAGTTGTTGAAGAAAGGTGTATGACGGCCGCCTTCGTCTTTCGACAGAACATAGATCTCGCCAGTGAAATGCTTGTGTGGCTTGATCGAGTTCGGCTTAGCCAATACTTGGCCCCGCTCTACGTCTTCACGCTTGGTGCCGCGCAACAACACACCTACGTTGTCGCCTGCCTGACCTTGGTCCAGCAGCTTGCGGAACATTTCAACGCCAGTACAGGTTGTATCTTGGGTGTCACGGATACCGATGATTTGCAGGGCTTCGCCAACCTTGACGATACCGCGCTCGATACGACCGGTCACAACAGTACCGCGGCCGGAGATCGAGAATACGTCTTCCACTGGCAGCAGGAAGGCGCCGTCAACAGCACGTTCCGGTGTCGGGATGTAAGTATCCAGCGCTTCAGCCAGTGCCATGATGGCTTGCTCGCCCAATGGGCCAGTGTCGCCTTCCAGAGCCAGCTTCGCCGAACCCTTGATGATTGGCAGGTCGTCGCCCGGGAAATCATACTTGGTCAACAGCTCGCGCACTTCCATTTCAACCAGCTCGAGCAACTCTTCGTCGTCGACCATGTCGGCTTTGTTCAGGAACACGATGATGTATGGCACGCCAACCTGACGCGACAACAGGATGTGCTCACGCGTTTGTGGCATCGGGCCGTCAGCTGCGGAGCAAACCAGGATCGCACCGTCCATCTGTGCCGCGCCGGTGATCATGTTTTTCACATAGTCAGCATGGCCTGGGCAGTCAACGTGGGCGTAGTGGCGGCTTGCAGTTTCGTATTCAACGTGCGCAGTGTTGATCGTGATGCCGCGCGCTTTTTCTTCTGGCGCTGCGTCAATTTGATCGTACGCTTTGGCTTCGCCGCCAAATTTCTTCGACAATACTGTCGCGATCGCTGCTGTCAGCGTGGTCTTGCCGTGGTCAACGTGACCGATAGTACCAACGTTGACGTGCGGCTTGGTCCGCTCGAATTTACCTTTTGCCATTTTATTCTTCCTTCAAAAAGAACGATGTCATTAAACAATGAACAATGAGTTAAACATTTTCAGCCCTCGCCTGCTCGTGGCGGGCAAGGGCTAGATACTTGATTACTTAGCTTTGGAGGTTACGATTGCATCGATAACGTTCTTCGGCGCCTCGGCGTAATGCTTGAATTCCATCGAGTAAGTTGCACGGCCTTGAGTAGCCGAACGCAACGAAGTCGAGTAACCGAACATTTCCGACAGAGGTACTTCGGCCTTGATGATCTTGCCGCCACCGCCGGCGATTTCATCCATACCTTGAACCATACCGCGACGCGACGACAGATCGCCCATCACAGTACCGGCGTAGTCTTCCGGAGTTTCAACTTCAACAGCCATCATCGGCTCCAGAATAACCGGGCTGGCTTTACGGCAGCCGTCCTTGAACGCCATCGAAGCGGCCATGCGGAACGCATTTTCGTTCGAGTCGACGTCATGGTACGAACCGAAGAACAGGGTTACCTTGACGTCTACCACCGGGTAGCCGGCCAGGACACCGGTGTTCAATGTTTCACGAACACCCTTTTCAACTGCAGGGATGTATTCGCGTGGAACAGTACCGCCCTTGATCGCGTCGACGAACTCAAAGCCCTTGCCCGGTTCTTGCGGTTCGATCTTCAGAACCACGTGACCGTATTGACCACGACCACCTGATTGCTTGACGAACTTGCCTTCGATTTCTTCGCAAGTCTTGCGGATGGTTTCGCGGTACGCAACTTGCGGCTTACCAACGGTCGCTTCAACGTTGAATTCACGCTTCATACGATCGACGATAATGTCCAGATGCAACTCGCCCATACCGGCGATGATGGTCTGACCCGATTCTTCATCTGTGCGAACACGGAACGAAGGATCTTCTGCCGCCAGACGGTTCAAAGCCAAGCCCATTTTTTCCTGGTCTTGCTTGGTCTTAGGCTCAACCGCTTGCGAAATCACAGGCTCAGGGAAAATCATGCGTTCCAGGATGATGAATGCATTGGCGTCGCACAGTGTGTCGCCAGTGGTTGTATCCTTCATCCCGATCAGTGCAGCGATGTCACCGGCCAGAATTTCCTTGATTTCTTCGCGTTGGTTCGCGTGCATCTGCACGATACGGCCGATACGCTCCTTTTTACCCTTGATCGAGTTCAGGACGGTGTCGCCCGAATTCAATGTACCCGAGTAGCAGCGCATGAAGCAGATCTGACCAACGAACGGATCGGTTGCGATCTTGAACGCCAGGCCGGAGAACTTTTCGCCGTCTTCCGGCTTACGCGAGATCGGTGCATCATCTTCGTCCAGGCCAGGTACTGGCGGAATGTCCAGTGGCGATGGCAGGTACTCGACCACGCCGTCCAACATGGCTTGCACGCCCTTGTTCTTGAACGCAGTGCCGCACATCATCGGAACGATTTCGCTGGCCAGGGTACGTTGACGAATCGCAGCCTTGATTTCAGCTTCGGTCAGGTCGCCTTCTTCCAGGTACTTGTTCATCAATTCTTCCGATGCTTCAGCAGCGGCTTCAACCATGTTTTCGCGCCACTTGGCAGCGTCAGCAGCCAGGTCGGCAGGAATATCACGGTAGTCGAACTTCATGCCTTGGGTAGCGTCGTCCCAGTAGATAGCCTTCATCTTGACCAGATCGATCACGCCTTCAAACTTTTCTTCAGCACCGATTGGTACTTGCATAGGCACCGGGTTCGCCTTCAAGCGCGAGCGCATTTGCTCGTACACTTTGAAGAAGTTCGCGCCGGTACGGTCCATCTTGTTGACGAATGCCAGACGTGGAACCTTGTACTTGTTAGCTTGGCGCCAAACTGTCTCCGATTGTGGCTGCACGCCGCCAACTGCACAGTAAACCATGCAGGCGCCGTCCAGAACACGCATCGAGCGCTCAACTTCAATCGTGAAGTCGACGTGGCCCGGAGTATCGATGATGTTGATGTGGTGTTCAGCGAAATTACCCGCCATACCCTTCCAGAAGCAAGTCGTTGCAGCGGAAGTAATGGTGATACCGCGCTCTTGCTCCTGTTCCATCCAGTCCATGGTGGCTGCGCCATCATGCACTTCACCGATTTTGTGATTCACACCGGTATAAAACAGAACGCGTTCTGTAGTCGTGGTTTTACCTGCATCGATGTGAGCGGAGATACCGATATTGCGATAGCGCTCAATGGGGGTCTTGCGAGCCATGATTTAATCCTAAGTCTTTTAATGCACGAAACCGAGCGCCATTTTTGATAAAAATATGCGCTCGGCTCGAACAAATTTCAGATGCGGACAGCGACTCGATTCAGGGAGCCGGCTGCCCAGTCTATTAGAAGCGGAAGTGCGAGAACGCCTTGTTCGCTTCTGCCATACGGTGAACTTCGTCACGCTTTTTCATTGCGCCGCCGCGGCCTTCTGCGGCTTCCAGCAATTCGCCACCCAGACGTTGCGGCATCGATTTTTCGCTGCGCTTGTTAGCTGCTTCACGCAACCAACGCATCGACAAAGCCATACGACGGACAGGACGAACTTCAACTGGCACCTGGTAGTTTGCACCACCAACGCGACGCGACTTAACTTCAACCAATGGTTTGGCGTTGCTGATAGCAAGGGCAAACACTTCCAGCGGATCTTTGCCGGATTTGGCTTGAATGTGCTCGAAGGCACCGTAAATGATGTTTTCTGCGACCGATTTCTTACCGGACAACATCAGGACGTTGACGAATTTCGCAACATCAACATTACCGAATTTTGGATCCGGCAGAATCTCCCGCTTGGGGACTTCACGACGACGTGGCATTTCGATTCCTTTCAATCTTCAGTTGAGCAGCAGATCTTTTGTTTCTGCACGCTCGCGGACAGCCATCATAGCTACCCACTTACTCGGCCCATGGGGGACCGACACTTATTCGCTTGGCTTACGCCGTACGAAAACTATTATTTCTTTGCAGCCTTAGCACGCTTTGCACCGTACTTCGAACGTGCTTGCTTACGATCCTTGACGCCCTGGGTATCCAGTGCACCGCGAACCATGTGGTAACGCACACCCGGCAAGTCTTTTACACGGCCGCCGCGCAACAACACGACACTATGTTCTTGCAGGTTATGGCCTTCACCGCCGATGTACGAAATGACTTCGAAACCGTTGGTCAGACGAACTTTGGCAACTTTACGCAGAGCCGAGTTTGGCTTCTTTGGAGTTGTCGTATAAACGCGGGTGCAAACGCCGCGTTTTTGCGGGCTGTTTTCCAGCGCTGGTGATTTGCTCTTTACGACCGCAGAAACGCGCGGCTGGCGAATCAATTGATTGATGGTTGGCATCGTTATATATCCAACAAAATTACGACGTTAATAACAACAATCCCGAAATCGGTTGTCCGGGATTGGACAGATACTTGCGCTAGGAACCGCACAATTTGCGCACCGTTCGCGCAGTTCGACATTCGGCAGTAGAGGAGAAACGCGCTATAGAAAGCGGAAGCAGACCAAAGAACGTTCGGCCCATAGAGCCTACAATCGAGAACCCGCGAGTATATCCCTATGATGCCTGGCAGTCAACCGCTGTCTTGGATGCGCGGCCCGTAAACACAACACAAACGCAACAGATTGCAACAGCCCCGCCGCCGCACCGGAACATGGCTTATTTGACAATAAACACTATTATTGCCTGCGTTGCCTATATCTCGCTATATCTCACCCGCCCCGGTTCCCGATACCAGCTTTGCGGGATAATAAGGCTCGACTATTTTTCTCACCTATGATGCCAGCCCTGTTTCGCCGCAATAACCTGTTCGTGCTGGTTACCTACCTTGCCTTGTCCCTGGTTCCCTTCGTGCCGCTGCTCTTTGGCCAGACGATCGATCACCCGATCCGGATCATTGTCACGGAAATTGCACTCTGGCTGGTCATCTGGTCCATCTTCAAACGTCCTGCCTGGTTTCACTGGCTGCTGTTCCCGGCCTTTTTTGCCTTACCCACAGAGATCTATCTGCGCAAGTTTTACGGCCAGGGTATTTCCACCCATCACCTCGGCATCATCGCCGAAACCAGTCCAGGCGAAGCTATGGAGTTCCTCGGGAACAAGATCTGGTGGCTGGCGCTGATCCTTGCCCTGGTCATCCTGTGGTGGGCGCTAAGCTGGCTGGCAGCCAGTCGCACCCGCGATCTTGACCTGGAAGGACCTTCGCGCTGGTTTGGCTGGTTAGTGCTTACTGTCGGCTTATGCGTTTGGTTGTATGGGCAGCAGATCGGCATCCAAGCTACGCCTGCGGCTAGTGCGAGCAACAAGACGGCTTCCCTGCCCGCTTCCCAAGGCATGCATTTCGGCAAACTTCCCACATGGGCGGCGACACCGCTGGAAGCGGATCCGGTCAGCCGCACCTGGCCGTTCGGCCTGGCGGTGCGCGGTTACGATTTCTGGAAAGAACGGGAATACCTGGACGAACTTGCACACAAGAACCGCGAATTTCATTTTGGCGCCCATCAGGTCAGCCAGCAAAATACACCGCAAATTGTCGTTATGGTCATCGGCGAGTCTTCCCGCTATGATCGCTGGAGCTTGAATGGTTATCAACGTGACACCAATCCCCTGCTGAGCAAAGAGAGCAACCTGGTCAGTTTTTCAGATGTCATCACGTCGGTTTCGGCGACCCGGCTATCGGTACCGGTCATGGTGTCGCGCAAGCCGGCTACGGATAGCCTGAAAGCCGGTTTCGCCGAAAAATCCTTTATCTCCGCCTACAAGGAAGCAGGATTCAAGACTTACTGGATTTCGAACCAGATGTCGTACGGCAAATTCGATACGCCGGTGTCGGTCTTCGCCAATGAAGCGGACGTGGTGCAGTTCCTCAACCTGGGTGGTTTCACGGATACCTCCAACCTGGATGCCATCCTGCTGCCGCAACTGCAGAAAGCGATGGCCGATCCCGCCACCAAGAAGCTGATCGTGCTGCACACGCTGGGCAACCATTGGAACTACAGCCACCGCTATCCACAGGAATTCGACAAATGGCAACCGTCGCTGTTCGGTATTGAACACCCTGCCTACACCAACCTGGCGAACAAGGCGGCGCTGAACAACAGTTACGACAGTTCTATACGGTATGTGGACTGGTTCCTGTCACAGGTAATAGATACGCTCAGGGATTCGAAGCAGTTGAGCGCGATGATGTACTTCTCCGATCACGGCCAGACGCTGTACGACGGCAGCTGCAAGATCGCCTTCCACGGCCACAACACCCAGTTCGAGTTCCACATACCGGCCCTGATGTGGTATTCCGATTTGTACAAGCAAACCTATCCGGACAAGGTGGAGCAACTGCTGCGCCATAAACGCACGCGGATGACGACCGAAAACGTCTTCCACTCGTTGCTCGACCTGGCCGACATCCGCTATCCCGACGAGCACCTGGAATGGAGCTTCCTTAGCAGCAAGCTGCGGCCGCACAAGCGCTATGTCGACAGCTACGGCTGGACCGACTACGACAACTCTACGTTCAAGGGTGACTGCAGGGAAGTGATCGACAATGGCAAGCCGTTGAAGCAACAGCGGGATTAAGCATTCGATGTTTAGGGCACGAAACAATAAAGACCATAAATGTAGTCCGGTTCAGTCAAGAGCCCCCCAGTAAATCTCCGCGTAAGGTGAGCCTGCATTTGTGCCCACCCTACTTAACTGCATAAGTTTCGGGCTAAATTTGCGTTATATGAATATGGCGTCGGCCGAATGTCGCTAATATGACGGAGGAGCTTTACATGGACAAGGGGGCGCAAATGCCGATCAATATGGAGCAGGAACGATGTTACCAATTCAGGGCTGTCGCTGCAGTTCGCCGTCGCTCTGCTGCCCAGAGCATTCGCGACCTTATGCGCCCCCACGTCACCAGCTACGAGACGCCAAACATGCTGACGGCTGAGACGATACTCAACGGGCGCAAGGGTGAAGATATATTCCAGGCTCTCACCGCATCCGACCTGTTCAAGCAATTAGACATTCTACCGAACTAGCGTGTCCATTTATTGATCTTCATTGCATCTTCAAGCATGCCGATGGTGATCATCCGCCCTCCCAACCGCTCTCTCGCTGATGCTGAGATCGGTGATGCCATAAGGCATTTTAGAAATTCAAGATGCCCAGCCCCGAAAAGAGGGTAGTAGTATTGCAAATCAAATTCGGAGATATCCACCTGGAAACGAAGTGCAAAATCTTTCATCAGCTCGTCAATTGCTTGCGGTTCAAGATCAAGATCATGATAAAGATCTTGATCTCTCGTGATCTCATCCCGTCCGAACAATGGCTTACCAATTTTCGCGACAAGAAATGTAACCAGTCCATCCCAAGCCGCAGCGGATTGTGCCATTTCAGATCCTATCCTTAGGACTGACCATCTGCTGATATAACATCACGGAGCGGTACAAGATTTTCGAAACGTCTGTACCAAGTATCACCCACCCCACCCCTGGAACTGCCCTGCCGACAAACGCCCCGAGGTTTTTAGTGAATTTGATTCGCAAAAACATGAGACTTTTAAAGGACGTAACGGTTGGAAGGATTCTATGCTTAAGTTGAAACGGAAGGGCACGGCGCGAAATAATAGAAGCCACAGAAGTGCCTTTGACAGCCCCTGCAAATTTTCCTCGCGTCTTGATAATTGGTTGCCCCAAAAGAACCATCGCTACACCTCCCGCGTCCTCGATACCCAACTCTTTGCACGTCTCATCCACCGTGATCAGTAAAAAGAGCTGTGGCGGGGTAAGGTTTTGATGAATTCCGAAACTATACACATTGCTTATCCAATTCCTTCGTCATTTAGTTATTTAATTGACATTCAATTGTAACTAAAAACGATATTGCATTAGTAGATTTTGCAGGCAATCTTCTAAGACATGCCCTAAAAGCCGCTCTTTGAAACCTGCCAAAGAATTAATTCAGACGTACCAAAATCACATTCAAGATACGTGTTCATATGATTCGCACAAATAAAAACGGCAGTGGATGATTTCTCATCCACTGCCGTTTTGCTTACTTACCCAACTAAAGGATTAAGCTTCGCCGCTTTCCTGTGCGCCCAGCTCTTCAGCTGCGCGTGCTTCCGCTGCAGCCAGACGTGCTGCCTGCTCGGATTGCAACAGTGCTGTGCGCTCTTCCGCTTCCCAGCTGTCTTTTTCCTTGCGTGCACGATGGAACGCGAGACCGGTGCCGGCTGGAATCAGACGGCCGACGATAACGTTTTCCTTCAGACCGCGCAGAGTGTCTTTCTTGCCCATGATTGCGGCTTCGGTCAACACCCGGGTGGTTTCCTGGAACGATGCGGCCGAGATGAACGAATCGGTCGACAAGGATGCCTTGGTAATACCCAGCAATACGTTTTCGTATGTTGCAGGAATCTTGCCCGCTGCAATCACGCGATCGTTTTCGTCCAGCAGTTCCGAACGCTCAACCTGCTCACCAGTGATGTAAGACGCATCGCCGGCATCAACGATCTGAACGCGACGCAACATCTGGCGTACGATCACTTCGATGTGCTTGTCGTTGATCTTCACGCCTTGCAAGCGGTACACGTCTTGAACTTCGTCGACGATGTAACGTGCCAGCGCTTCGATACCCAACAGGCGCAGGATGTCTTGCGGATCGGCCGGGCCGTCGACAATCATTTCGCCCTTGTTCACAACCTGGCCGTCATGTACCAGCACTTGCTTGTCCTTGGTGATCAGGAACTCGTGCTTGTTACCGTCCATGTCTGTGATTTCCAGACGTTGCTTACCCTTGGTTTCCTTACCGAACGCCACAGTACCAGTGACTTCAGCCAGCATACCCGCATCCTTCGGCGAACGTGCTTCGAACAGCTCGGCAACGCGTGGCAGACCACCGGTAATATCGCGCGTCTTTTGCGATTCAGTCGGGATACGTGCCAGCACTTCACCAACGTGCACTTGCTGACCGTCTTTCACGGTAATCAGCGCGCCGACCTGGAAGCCGATCGTCACTGCGTGTTCAGTACCGGCGATCTTGACTTCTTCGCCTTGCTCGTTCAACAGTTTGACCTGTGGACGAACAGTCTTGGTAACCGAACCACGACGCTTCGCATCGATAACCACCAATGTCGACAGACCGGTAACTTCATCGATCTGACGGGCAACGGTCGAACCTTCTTCGACGTTCTCGAAGCGGACGGTACCGGTGTACTCGGTAATGATCGGACGGGTCAACGGATCCCATGTCGCCAATGCCGTGCCGGCCTTGATGGTCAAGCCATCCTTGACGATCAGGGTTGCACCGTAAGGTACTTTATGACGCTCACGCTCACGGCCATGGTCGTCGGTGATCAGGACTTCACCGGAACGGGAAATCACGATCAGCTCGCCCTTGCCGTTAGTCACGTAACGCATGGTCGCCGTGAAGCGGACCGTACCGTTGGACTTGGCTTCAACACTGGATGCCACTGCCGAACGCGATGCCGCACCACCGATGTGGAACGTACGCATGGTCAGCTGGGTACCAGGTTCACCGATCGACTGCGCAGCAACCACACCGACTGCTTCACCGTTGTTGACCAACGAGCCGCGGCCCAGGTCGCGACCGTAACATTGTGCGCACAGGCCGTAGCGTGTGTCACATGTCAGTGGTGTACGAACCTTGACTTCATCGATGCCCAGGCGTTCGATTTCTTCAACTGCATCTTCGTCCAGCAACGTGCCGGCTTCGTACAGCGTGCCTTGGGTTTCCGGATTGACGATGTCGTTAGCAGCAACACGGCCGAGGATACGGTCGCGCAGCGCTTCGATAACTTCACCACCTTCAACCATCGCCTTCATCGAGGCGCCGTTGGAAGTGCCGCAGTCGTCTTCGATCACCACCAGATCCTGGGTCACGTCAACCAGACGACGTGTCAGGTAACCCGAGTTCGCCGTCTTCAACGCAGTATCGGCCAGACCTTTACGTGCACCGTGGGTCGAAATAAAGTACTGCAAAACATTCAGACCTTCGCGGAAGTTCGCGGTGATCGGCGTTTCGATAATCGAACCATCCGGTTTCGCCATCAGGCCACGCATACCGGCCAGCTGACGAATCTGTGCCGCGGAACCGCGCGCACCGGAGTCGGCCATCATGTAAATCGCATTGAACGATTCTTGCGTACCCTTGGTGCCGTCGCGGCGAACCACGTCTTCTACCTTCAGCTGTTCCATCATGGCCTTGCCGACGTCGTCGCCAGCCTTGCCCCAGATGTCCACAACCTTGTTGTAGCGTTCGCCGGCAGTGACCAGACCGGACGAGTACTGCTGTTCGATCTGTTTCACTTCTTGTTCTGCGGTAGCGATGATGGTTGCCTTTTGTGGCGGTACCAGCATGTCATCCACGCAAATCGAGATACCAGCGCGGGTCGCCAAACGGAAACCGGACTGCATCAGCTGGTCGGCAAACACCACCGTAGCGCGCAGGCCGCACTTACGGAATGCCGTGTTGATCAGCTTCGAGATTTCCTTCTTCTTCAACGCGCGGTTCAGCACGGTGAATGGCAAGCCCTTAGGCAGGATTTCCGACAGGATCGCACGGCCGACAGTCGTTTCGTAACGCTTGATGGTCTTGACGAATTCACCTGTGACCGGATCCTTCGGATACTCGGTAATACGCACGGTAACACGGGTAGTCAGCTCGACTTCCTTGTTGTCGTAGGCACGGATCGCTTCCGACACGTCAGGGAACATCATGCCTTCGCCCTTGCCGTTGATTTGCTCACGGGTGGCGTAGTACAGACCCAACACGATATCCTGCGACGGTACGATCGACGGTTCGCCGTTCGATGGGAACAGGATGTTGTTGGAAGCCAGCATCAAAGTGCGCGCTTCCATCTGTGCTTCGATCGACAGTGGCACGTGGACCGCCATTTGGTCGCCGTCAAAGTCGGCGTTGAATGCGGCGCAGACCAGCGGGTGCAATTGGATTGCCTTGCCTTCGATCAGGACCGGCTCAAACGCCTGGATACCCAAGCGGTGCAATGTAGGCGCACGGTTCAACATGACCGGATGTTCACGGATCACGTCTTCCAGGATGTCCCACACCACGGATGTCTGGTTTTCAACTTCCTTCTTGGCTGCCTTGATCGTGCTGGCGATGCCCATCACTTCCAGCTTGTGGAAAATGAATGGCTTGAACAGTTCCAACGCCATCAATTTCGGCAAGCCGCATTGATGCAGTTTCAGTTGCGGACCCACCACGATAACCGAACGGCCGGAATAGTCGACGCGCTTACCCAGCAAGTTCTGACGGAAACGGCCGCCCTTACCCTTGATCATTTCTGCCAGGGATTTCAGCGGACGCTTGTTGGCGCCAGTCATTGCCTTACCGCGACGGCCGTTGTCCAGCAGCGAGTCGACCGCTTCTTGCAACATCCGCTTTTCGTTGCGGGTGATGATTTCCGGAGCGCGCAATTCCATCAGGCGCTTCAGGCGGTTGTTACGGTTGATGACGCGGCGATACAGGTCGTTCAGGTCGGAGGTAGCGAAACGGCCGCCATCCAGCGGTACCAGCGGACGCAACTCAGGCGGGAGCACCGGCAACACTTCCATGATCATCCAGTCAGGCTTGATGCCCGAACGTTGGAACGCTTCCAGCACTTTCAGGCGCTTGGCGTATTTCTTGATCTTGGCTTCGGACTTCGACTCTTTCAATTCCTGACGCAGGGTTTCCGCATCACGATCGATATCGATCGCGCGCAGCAACTCACGGATGCCTTCGGCGCCCATGAATGCGGTGAAATCGTCGCCGTACTCTTCGTACTTGGCAGCGTAGTCGTCTTCCGACATGATCTGGCAGCGTTTCAGCGGAGTCATACCTGGATCGGTAATGACGTAGGCTTCAAAATACAATACGCGTTCGATATCCCGCAGGGTCATGTCGAGGACCATACCCAGACGCGACGGCAGCGATTTCAGGAACCAGATATGCGCAGTTGGCGAGGCCAGTTCAATGTGACCCATGCGTTCGCGACGCACTTTTGCCAGCGTGACTTCAACGCCGCACTTTTCGCAGATAACACCGCGATGCTTCAGACGCTTGTACTTACCGCAGAGGCATTCGTAATCCTTGATCGGGCCAAAAATCTTGGCGCAAAACAGACCGTCGCGCTCTGGCTTGAAGGTACGATAGTTGATGGTTTCAGGCTTTTTTACTTCGCCATAAGACCACGAACGAATTTTTTCGGGCGACGCCAGACCAATCTTGATCGAGTCGAACTGTTCATTTTGCTGAACTTGCTTGAATAAATCGAGCAGTGCTTTCATGTATCACTCCAGTTGGCGTGAAGAAACTAAGATTCTTTACTGTTGCTGCGTAAGGTGGGCACCAGTGTCCACGCGGAACGTTGCTCTTTAAGGGAGCCGATTCAGCGTGGGCAGAAAATCTGCCCACCCTACTTCTCTGTACTCGGATTACTCGCGGTCGAGGTCCATGTCGATACCCAGCGAGCGGATTTCTTTCAACAACACGTTGAAGGATTCCGGCATGCCAGCATCGATTACATGGTCACCCTTGACCAGGTTTTCATACACTTTGGTACGGCCGTTTACGTCATCCGACTTCACTGTCAGCATTTCTTGCAGCACGTACGACGCACCGTAAGCTTCCAATGCCCAAACTTCCATCTCACCGAAACGCTGGCCACCGAACTGCGCTTTACCACCCAGCGGCTGCTGAGTAACCAGCGAGTAAGGGCCGGTGGAACGTGCATGCATCTTGTCATCGACCAGATGGTGCAGTTTCAGGTAATGCATGTAGCCGACCGTGACGTTACGCTCGAAGGCTTCACCGGTACGGCCGTCATACATCGTGACCTGGTTCTTCGATGGCGTCATGCCGAGCTGCTTGGCGATTGCCTCCGGGTATGCCAGATCCAGCATGCGACGAATTTCTTCTTCGTGCGCACCGTCGAACACTGGTGTAGCGAATGGCACACCCTGCTTCAGGTTATCCGCCAGATGCAAGATTTCGTCATCGCTCAAGCCGTCCAGATCTTCCGTCTTGCCCGATTCGTTGTAGATCGTGTTCAGGAACTTGCGCAGCTCGGCAATCTTGGTTTGCGCCTTCAGCATTTCGCCGATACGCAGACCCAGACCCTTGGCAGCCCAGCCCAGATGCACTTCCAGAACCTGACCGATGTTCATCCGCGATGGAACGCCCAACGGGTTCAGCACGATATCTGCTGGTGTACCGTCAGCCATGTGCGGCATGTCTTCGATCGGCAGAATGCGCGAAACCACACCCTTGTTACCGTGACGACCGGCCATCTTGTCGCCTGGTTGCAGACGGCGCTTGACAGCCAGGTAAACCTTGACCATTTTTTGTACGCCAGGCTGCAGCTCATCGCCCTGGGTCAGCTTTTTGCGCTTTTCTTCAAATGCCAGATCGAACTGGTGGCGCTTCTCGGCGATCGATTCCTTGATCGCTTCCAGTGCCACGGCAGCATCGTCATCCGCAGGACGAATATCGAACCAGTGGTATTTGTCCAGGTCTGCCAGGTATTCCTTGGTCAGCTTGGCGCCCTTGGCCAATTTCTTCGGACCACCGTTGACAACCTTGCCGATCAACATACGTTCCAGACGCTCGAAGGCATCGCCTTCAACAATCCGCAACTGGTCGTTCAGGTCCAGGCGATAGCGTTGCAGTTCGTCGTCGATAATCTGTTGTGCACGTTTGTCGCGTTGGATGCCTTCGCGGGTAAACACTTGCACATCGATCACCGTACCGACCATGCCCGAAGGCACGCGCAGCGATGTATCTTTTACGTCCGATGCTTTTTCACCGAAGATCGCGCGCAGCAGCTTTTCTTCAGGTGTCAGCTGGGTTTCACCCTTAGGTGTCACCTTACCGACCAGCGTATCGCCGGCTTCAACTTCAGCACCGATGTAGACGATGCCGGATTCATCCAGACGCGCCAACTGATTTTCGGCCAGGTTGGAGATGTCGCGGGTGATTTCTTCAGCGCCCAGCTTGGTGTCACGTGCAACCACCGACAACTCTTCGATATGGATCGAAGTGTAGCGATCGTCAGCCACGACTTTTTCGGAGATCAAAATCGAATCTTCGAAGTTGTAACCGTTCCATGGCATAAACGCCACCAGCATGTTCTGACCCAACGCCAGCTCGCCCAGATCGGTCGATGCGCCATCGGCGATCACGTCATGCTTGGCGACGCGGTCACCAACTTGCACGATTGGCCGTTGGTTGATGTTGGTGTTCTGGTTCGAACGTGTGTACTTGATCAGGTTGTAGATATCGACACCGACTTCGCCGGCAGTCGCTTCTTCGTCATTCACACGAATAACGACACGGCCCGCATCGACGTAATCGACGATACCGCCACGCAGTGCCTGCACGGTGGTACCCGAGTCGACAGCCACGGTACGTTCGATACCGGTACCGACCAATGCCTTCTCTGGACGCAAGCAAGGAACTGCCTGACGTTGCATGTTGGCACCCATCAACGCACGGTTCGCATCATCGTGTTCGAGGAACGGGATCAGCGAAGCGGCAACCGAAACCACCTGGCCTGGCGCCACGTCCATATACTGGACGCGTTCTGGCGAGACCAGGATTGTTTCGCCGGCTTCACGTGCAGAAACCAGTTCATCGGACAATTTCAGGGACTTGTCGATAGTCGCATTCGCCTGGGCGATGATGTAGCGACCTTCTTCAATAGCCGACAGATAATCGATCTGGTCGGTAACCTTGCTGTCTTCAACCTTGCGGTACGGTGTCTCGAGGAAACCGTATTCGTTCAGGCGAGCATACAAAGCCAGCGAGTTGATCAGACCAATGTTCGGGCCTTCCGGTGTTTCGATCGGGCAAACGCGGCCGTAATGGGTCGGATGCACGTCGCGGACTTCAAAGCCGGCACGCTCACGGGTCAAACCGCCCGGTCCAAGTGCCGATACACGGCGCTTGTGGGTGATTTCCGACAGCGGATTGGTTTGGTCCATAAACTGCGACAACTGCGACGAACCGAAGAATTCACGGATAGCAGCCGAAATCGGCTTGGAATTGATCAGGTCATGCGGCATCAGGTTGTCCGCTTCGGCTTGGCCGAGACGTTCCTTGACTGCGCGCTCAACCCGCACCAGACCGGCACGGAATTGGTTCTCGGCGAGTTCGCCGACACAACGCACACGACGGTTACCCAAGTGATCGATATCGTCCACTTCGCCGCGGCCGTTACGCAATTCAACCAGGATCTTGATCACAGCCAGCACGTCTTCGTTCGACAGCGTCATGGCGCCAGTCAGTTCATCGCGGCCGATACGGCGGTTGAACTTCATGCGGCCGACAGCCGACAGATCGTAACGATCGGCGTTGTAGAACAGGCCGTTGAACAGCGCTTCAACCGAATCTTCGGTTGGCGGTTCGCCAGGACGCATCATGCGATAGATCGCAACGCGGGCAGCCATCTGGTCGTTGGTGTCATCGCTACGCAGAGTTTGCGAGATGTAGCTACCTTGGTCCAGATCGTTGGTGTACAGAGTCTGGATATCGGTAACGTCTGCTTCGCGCAGCTTGGCCAGCAACTCTTCAGTCAACTCGTCGTTGGCGTTGGCAACCACTTCGCCAGTGTCGCCGTCAACGATGTTGCGCGCCAGGACGCGGCCCAGCAGATAGTCTTCCGGTACCGAGATATGCTTGATGCCGGCAGCTTCAACGTCACGCACGTGCTTGGAGTTGATACGCTTGTCTTTAGCGACCAGGACCTTGCCCGATTTGTCGGTGATGTCGAAACGCGCGACTTCACCGCGCAGGCGTTCTGCGACGAATTCCATCTCGGCGCCTTCGTTACGCAACGCAAAGTTGTCGAATACGAAGAAGTTAGCCAGGATCTGCTCGACCGACATGCCGATTGCTTTCAGCAGGATCGTGACTGGCATCTTGCGGCGACGGTCGACGCGGAAGAACAGGATGTCTTTCGGATCGAACTCGAAGTCGAGCCATGAACCACGGTAAGGAATGATACGTGCCGAGAACAGCAACTTACCGGACGAATGCGTCTTGCCGCGGTCATGTTCAAAGAACACGCCCGGTGAGCGATGCAGCTGCGATACGATAACGCGCTCGGTGCCGTTGATCACGAACGAGCCGGTAGTTGTCATGAGCGGCAATTCGCCCATGTAAACTTCTTGCTCTTTCATTTCCTTGACGACCGGCTTGGTCGGCGATTCTTTATCAAGAATCACCAGACGTACCTTGGCACGCAGTGGCGACGCGAACGTCAGTCCGCGCTGTTGGCATTCCTTGACGTCAAACGGTGGATCACCGAGAACGTACGACAGGAACTCGAGACGCGCAAAACCATTGTGCGAAACGATAGGGAAAATAGAAGTGAAAGCCGATTGCAGGCCCTCGTTCTTACGTTGAGACGGTACTTTGTCTGCTTGTAAAAAGCCAAGATACGACTCGAGCTGGGTCGCCAGCAGGAACGGAACGTGGTGAACGTTAGCGCGTTTCGCAAAAGATTTACGAATACGCTTCTTCTCAGTAAATGAGTAGTGCATTGAACACTCCGTGAGTGACAGGAAGGATAGAGAATTCAGGATTCGCTGGATCTTTCAGTCAAAGTAGATAAAACTAATGATCTAGTAATGATCTAGTAATGGTCTAAGTTGAACTGTCTTAACCAACAATTCCTCAAGTCTCAGCCCTTCGAGCTTGATGGCAACGGACGCTTAATAAAACAACAAGCGCTAAACAAAATCGAAAACGACAAAGGAGCCAAAGCCGAACTCTCCTTTTCGAGAGTTCTGCACTTTGACTCCAGCGCAATTAATGCGCTCTAAAAAGCTGAAATTACTTGATTTCAGCTTCTGCGCCGGCTTCAACCAATTTCTTGGCTGCTGCATCAGCGTCGGCTTTCGAAACGCCTTCTTTAACTGCCTTCGGTGCGCCGTCAACCAGGTCTTTAGCTTCTTTCAAGCCCAGACCGGTGATTTCGCGAACTGCCTTAATTACGCCAACCTTGTTCGCGCCGATGCCTTTGAGCATAACGGTGAACTCGGTTTGCTCTTCAGCAGCAGCAGCAGCGCCGCCGCCTGCGCCGCCAGCAACTGCAACAGCAGCTGCGGAAACGCCAAACTTCTCTTCAAATGCCTTTACCAGGTCATTCAATTCCAAAACGGTCAGGGCGCCAACTGCGTCCAGGATTGCGTCTTTGTCAAGTGCCATGTGAAACTCCTAATTTTTTACAGTAATAACATCAGATTGGTTTTAACGCCAAGAAAGCGCCAGAAAACTGCAATTAAGCAGCTTCGGCTTCTTTCTTTGCTGCCAGAGCAGCCAAACCACGCACAAATCCAGACAACGGAGCTTGCATCATGCCCACAACTTGGGCCAGCAGAACTTCGCGGCTTGGAATGTTTGCCAACGCTTGTACAGCCGCCTTATCCAGCGACTTACCAGCGAAGTTACCTGCCTTGACGACCAGTTTGTCGTTGGTTTTTGCAAAGTCGTTGATGACTTTTGCAGCAGCAACGGCGTCCGCGGAGATCGAATAGATCAACGGGCCGGTCATGTCTTTGGCGAGGTCGGCAAACGCGGTACCTTCAACGGCGCGACGTGCCAGTGTATTTTTCAATACACGCAAGTACACACCCTGGGTACGCGCATTAGCGCGCAGTTGGGTCAAGTGACCAACCTGGATGCCACGATATTCGGCCACGACGATAGTCTGAGCAGCAGCTACTTTTGCAGAGACTTCGGCGACTACGGCCTTTTTGTCATTCAGATTGAGACTCAAGATCAACCTCCAAAAATGATGCTCGGAAATTACATAACCTCAAATGGCTACTTACCTCACATCGGTTCGAACACGGCGTCCGAAGTTAGGAGTTCAGAACTTGCGCATGAATATTCGGGGTAAATACTCGAAGTAAATTCACACACAGCGATGAGACTACAAAACTTGTTCGGGTACACCATCTGCGTTGGGTGCCAAACGATTGCCCGTTTGATGTTTAACTTTGTGTACTACCTGCTACACGCCGCCCAACGGTCTTTGATTGCCTGGACCTGCATCGATACCGCCAATACAGATCCAGCCCAAAGATTCGCCTGATGACAATGCGACTTACGCACCGCCTTCAGGACTTGATTCAATACAGCTAGCTTAATTACGCAGCCAGTGTCGACTGATCGACACGAACGCCGGCACCCATTGTCGAAGACAGGGAAACCTTGCGCAGGTATACACCCTTGCTGGTAGCTGGCTTAGCTTTGCTCAATGCGTCGATCAGTGCCAACAAGTTGGACTTCAGTTCTGCATCGCTAAACGATTTACGACCGATAGTTGCGTGAACGATACCGGCTTTGTCGGTACGGTATTGCACTTGACCGGCTTTTGCATTCTTGACGGCAGTAGCAACGTCAGCAGTCACGGTACCAACCTTCGGATTTGGCATCAGGCCGCGTGGTCCCAGGATCTGGCCCAGGGTACCAACGATACGCATGGTATCTGGCGATGCGATCACGATGTCGAAAGGCATGTTGCCGGCTTTGATTTGCTCAGCCAGGTCGTCCATACCAACGATGTCGGCGCCGGCAGCTTTAGCTTGTTCGGCTTTTTCGCCGGAAGCAAATACTGCAACGCGAACGGTCTTGCCGGTGCCAGCTGGCAGCACGACGGAACCGCGAACCACTTGGTCCGATTTCTTTGCATCAACGCCCAATTGGACGGACACATCGATCGATTCATTGAATTTTGCAGTAGCGCATTCCTTGATCAACGCAACAGCGCTGTCAAATGGATATACCTTGGTGCTATCAATCTTGGATTTGATCGCTTTTGCGCGTTTAGTTAACTTAGCCATTACAGACCCTCCACCGTGATGCCCATCGAACGAGCAGAACCGGCGATAGTACGTACGCCAGCTTCCAGATCAGCACCAGTCAAATCGGGCTTCTTCAAGGTAGCGATTTCTTCTGCTTGCTTACGGGTGATCGAACCGACTTTGTCGGTATGCGGCTTAGCCGAACCCTTGGTGATACCAGCAGCCTTCTTGATCAGGATCGTTGCCGGAGGAGTCTTCATCACGAATGTGAAGGATTTGTCGGCGAACGCTGTGATCACGACTGGAATTGGCAGACCTGGCTCAACACCTTGGGTCTGGGCATTAAATGCCTTACAGAATTCCATGATGTTCAGACCGCGCTGACCCAGTGCTGGACCAATTGGTGGGGATGGGTTTGCTTTACCAGCTGGAACTTGCAGCTTGATAAAACCAATGATTTTCTTTGCCATGATGGCTCCTGATTGTTGTGAGTATTAGCGCCCGGTCGATCAAACCACGATCTGATCTAGTGGGGCTCCTCTTACTGCATCGAATTCCATGAGGTTTAATTCATGACGCTCCGAACGGCGTTTAATTTGTTGTTCTTCTTGTTACTGGTATTAATTATTACTGTGCTATCTGCTATCTAGCCCGGCAAAACCAGGTCAGACCTTTTCAACCTTGTCGAACTCCAGCTCAACCGGTGTAGCACGGCCGAAGATGGTGACGGTCACGCGAACGCGCGATTTTTCGTAATTCACTTCTTCCACGTTGCCGTTGAAGTCGGTGAAAGCACCTTCCTTGATACGTACCAGCTCGCCAACTTCATACAAGACCTTAGGCCGCGGCTTCTCGATGCCGTCTTGCATCTGCTGCATGATCTTGTCGACTTCATGCTGCGGAATCGGGGTAGGCTTGTTCGACTTGCCGCCGATGAAACCGGTTACCTTGTTGGTGTTCTTGACCAGATGCCAGGTTTCGTCGGTCATTTCCATCTCAACCAGAACATAGCCTGGGAAGAAACGACGTTCGGTAACGGCTTTCTGGCCATTCTTGACTTCAATCACTTCTTCAGTCGGCACCAGGATCTGGCCAAACTGTTCTTGCATTCCAGCGCGGTCGATCCGCTCGGTCAGCGCGCGTTGCACGCTCTTTTCCATACCGGAATAAGCATGCACCACATACCAGCGCTTTTTGCCCGCTGGCGCCGAAGGCGTCACAGCAGGCGGAGTTGCTTGCGCATCGTTTTGTGTGCTATCGCTCATTATTGTTTCCAACCCAAAATCACGTCGTACAACAAGACCTCGAGGAGCTTGTCGATGCCCCACAAGAAAATTGCCATTACCAGCACAAATGCGAAAACGATGGCAGTGATCTGCATCGCTTCCTTGCGGGTCGGCCAAACAACTTTTTTGGTCTCACGCACGGCTTCTTTGGCAAAACCAAGGAACTCACGACCTTGGGTCGAAGTCCATGCCAGCGCGACTGCCACCACCAAACCGGCAACCAGTGCACCAGCGCGCACCAGACCAGACTGGCCCGACAAAAAATAAAAGCCGACAACGCCGGCAACGACAGCCAAAACTGCCAGTATTACTTTGAGCTTGCTACCGGCTTCGCCGACAGTTTGCACAGGGTGGTTAGACATACGCGGCTTACTTTCAGTAACTTCAGTACCCTACACCTGAATCGGTGGCAGGGGCGGAGGGCATCGAACCCCCAACCTCCGGTTTTGGAGACCGGCGCTCTGCCAATTGAGCTACACCCCTACGCTTAAAACACTTTATCTGAACGGCTTGGCCAGCCAACTTGATACTTAACGTTTGCATACCATTCAGACATCAACGCCGCGAGGCGGGAATTTCCCGGGTCGCGGCGATTACAACTTTTTGCTATTACGCGTCAGGCAGGATCTTGGCAACAACACCCGCACCAACAGTACGGCCACCTTCGCGGATCGCGAAACGCAGACCTTCTTCCATCGCGATCGGGTTGATCAACATCACGGTGATCGACACGTTATCGCCTGGCATCACCATTTCTTTGTCTTTCGGCAACTCGATCGAACCAGTCACGTCCGTTGTACGGAAGTAGAACTGTGGACGATAGTTGTTGAAGAAAGGTGTATGACGGCCGCCTTCGTCTTTCGACAGAACATAGATCTCGCCAGTGAAATGCTTGTGTGGCTTGATCGAGTTCGGCTTAGCCAATACCTGGCCCCGCTCTACGTCTTCACGCTTGGTACCGCGCAACAACACACCTACGTTGTCGCCTGCCTGACCTTGGTCCAGCAGCTTGCGGAACATTTCAACGCCAGTACAGGTTGTATCTTGAGTATCACGGATACCGATGATTTGCAGGGCTTCGCCAACCTTGACGATACCGCGCTCGATACGACCGGTCACCACAGTACCGCGGCCGGAGATCGAGAATACGTCTTCCACTGGCAGCAGGAAGGCGCCGTCAACAGCACGTTCCGGTGTCGGGATGTAAGTATCCAGCGCTTCAGCCAGTGCCATGATGGCTTGCTCGCCCAATGGGCCAGTGTCGCCTTCCAGAGCCAGCTTCGCCGAACCCTTGATGATTGGCAGGTCGTCGCCCGGGAAATCATACTTGGTCAACAGCTCGCGCACTTCCATTTCAACCAGCTCGAGCAACTCTTCGTCGTCGACCATGTCGGCTTTGTTCAGGAACACGATGATGTATGGCACGCCAACCTGACGCGACAACAGGATGTGTTCACGCGTTTGTGGCATCGGGCCGTCAGCTGCGGAGCAAACCAGGATCGCACCGTCCATCTGTGCCGCGCCGGTGATCATGTTTTTCACATAGTCAGCATGGCCTGGGCAGTCAACGTGGGCGTAGTGGCGGCTTGCAGTTTCGTATTCAACGTGCGCAGTGTTGATCGTGATGCCGCGCGCTTTTTCTTCTGGCGCTGCGTCAATTTGATCGTACGCTTTGGCTTCGCCGCCAAATTTCTTCGACAATACTGTCGCGATCGCTGCTGTCAGCGTGGTCTTGCCGTGGTCAACGTGGCCAATCGTGCCCACATTCACGTGCGGCTTGGTCCGCTCAAACTTGCCTTTTGCCATCTTAGACTCCTAAAGATTTGATGAGAATGTTCAGGCACGCGCCCGACCGTCTTACAGTTTGAAAACCCGAATCAGAAGCTCACGCATTAAATTCGAATCTATTGTGATACTGAACTTTTGAAGCTTCAGCTTCTACAGCGCCCAATGCGAGCACCGAAAACAACTAAATCTGGTGCCCTTGACGTGGATCGAACACGTGGCCTCTCCCTTACCAAGGGAGTGCTCTACCACTGAGCTACAAGGGCTATGCTGTATGCGCACTTATTGGCAACTACACCAACAACACGCCCAACTTTATATTCTTACTGATTCTTGCTAGTTCTTGCAAAATCTACTGGAGCGGGTGAAGGGAATCGAACCCTCGTCATAAGCTTGGAAGGCTTCAGCTCTACCATTGAGCTACACCCGCGAGATCACTTCAATTCAGCTCACTTCACTTCTACCGCTGCAACAATTTTTTACTGCAACTGCTTTTTACTTCTTCCCAAAATGGTGGAGAGGGCTGGATTCGAACCAGCGTACTCGTAAGAGGGCAGATTTACAGTCTGCTGCCATTAACCACTCGGCCACCTCTCCGCAGGGAACCCCAGATTATAGTAAAGCACCCTTTGAGTGTCAACCATGAAAATTGATTTCTTCTAAAAATTTCTTAGTTTTTTTCAATTTCACCGTCGGATCGTCACCGGGCCTGGCCGGAATCGGAAAAATCGGGGAAAAATGCTTCACCGGCCAAGGCGCAAGATAATATCAGAAACGCGTCTCGCGTGCAGCTCTTAAAAACCCATCGAGTATCGGCGTGCAATCCAGCAACTGCGGGCCGCCGGCGCGATGGAATTCGGGATGCCACTGCAAACCCATGACAAAAGCTGCCTTGCGGTAACGTATTGCCTCAACGATATTGTCGCTGCCGGAGATCGCCTCTACCGTCAGGTCGCGCCCCAGGTCGCGCACCGCCTGATGATGGATGGAATTGACCACCCACTCGTTTTGCTCGCTGCCATGGCTATTGAACAAAGTTGCCAACGAGGAACCCGGCGGGAACTGGATCGCATGGTGCAGCCGGTCGTATTCGTCGTTCACATGCTTGATCGAGGTAGGGACATCGGTCGCGATGTCTTGGTACAAGGTGCCGCCGAAGGCAACATTGATCAACTGGCAACCGCGGCAAATCCCCAGCACCGGTTTGCCTGCTTCGATGAATTCATGCAGCAGCTCCAGCTCGTACATGTCGCGCACCCGGTCGCCGCCCCATTCGGGCCGGGTGGCAGCTTGCGCATAACTTTGCGGCGAGACGTCGGCGCCGCCTTGCAACACCAGGCCGTCCAGGTGCTTGGCGTAGTCGCGCAGCCGGATCGAGCTGGGATGGACCAGGCCATTGGTGTTGACGGTAGGAATCATGAATACCAGCACATTGCGCGACATGACCCACTGCGCGATGGATTCCTCCAGATATTGCAGCGTCCGGCCACGCAATCCTTTGGCGCCCTCTTCCGGATGGAAGATCCGCGCCGAAATGCCGATCTTCAAGGTCCGTTGCATCATGCGCCGGCCAGCCTTGTCCGACAACGCACGGAAACGCGCCGCGATCAACTTCCAGGTCTGTGGCCACGGCGGACTGTCGTCGCCGCCCGGGCC
Organism: Collimonas antrihumi; assembly: GCF_018304965.1. Lineage (GTDB taxonomy): Bacteria > Pseudomonadota > Gammaproteobacteria > Burkholderiales > Burkholderiaceae_D > Collimonas > Collimonas antrihumi. The sequence continues at coordinate 38,835 of NZ_JAGQED010000006.1, read as the reverse complement.
GGATGCCCGGAAGGGGCTGGCTGCGGCAGGCTGGGGCGCGGCATGGGCGTGAATCGGTTGTTCGGCCTTCATCGGCTCGGCTGCAGCTGGCTCAGGAGGGGTAACAGGCTTCGCGTCGACGGCGGCATCAGGCGCCGACGTCGAGGCTTGCTGGGCAGGGTCGTTTGATTGGGGATCTTTGGCGTCAGACATAGTTGTCAGAAATTGTCAGAAATAAATAAATTTGAGGAAGTGCTGCTAGCATGTCCGCTGCAAGCAAAAATAATGCCCTGGCGCCGGACCTGGTCCAAATCAGTTCGCCAAAGTATAGACTTGATTCCTGTGTGAGCAATGTTTTCAGTATCAGTTCATCCAGTGTTACGCATTCTTACCATTTAGCCCGCAACCATCATCGCTCGTCATGACTAAACCACCGCAAATCCTGATCTTGTACGCGCACCCGACGCCGCATCACTCGCGCGCCAACCGGCGAATGGCCGAAGCCGCCGCCAAAGTGCCCAATGTACACGTACACGATCTGTACGAGCTGTATCCGGATTTCCATATCCCCGTACGGCGTGAGCAGGCGCTGGTGGCACAAGCCGACCTGATCGTGTTCCAGCACCCGGTCCAGTGGTACAGCATGCCGGCGCTGCTGAAACAGTGGCTCGACTGCGTATTTACGCCTGGCTGGGCCTATGGCGCGGGCGGCGACGCCTTGCACGGCAAGGATTTCTGGCTGGTCGCCACCACCGGCGGCTCGGATCGCTCGTATCAGACGGAAGGTCATAATCTGTTTCCCTTCTCGGCGTTCCTGCCACCGTTCCAGCAAACTGCGCAGTTATGCGGCATGCGCTGGTTACCGCCGCACCTGCTGTTTGGCGCACATCAAGTCAACCAGAAAACCCTGGCAGCGCACATCGAGATCTACCGGAAGCGCCTGGCGAATTACCCGAACTGGCCGGAACTAGTGGCAGTAGAGCCATTGACATCGCTAACAGGCGCTTGATTTATGGGGAAATCGAATAACCTTCCTTGCGTCGTTCCCGCGCACGCGGGAATCCATCTTAGTTGCAATGTCATGCTGCAACTTGGATTCCCCACCTTGGTGCCCGCGTGCGCGGGGATGACGGAATTTTAAAAGCCACCTTATGGAAAAAAACCTCCTGTTCAACGCATTGATTTACCTGGCGGCGGCGGTCGCAGCAGTGCCGATTGCCAAACGCCTTGGCTTGGGTGCGGTGCTGGGCTATTTACTGGCCGGCATGGCCATTGGCCCCTGGGGCTTGCGCCTGATCGACAATGTCGAAGACATCCTGCATTTCTCCGAATTCGGCGTGGTGCTGCTGCTATTCATGATCGGCCTGGAGCTTGATCCCAAGCGCCTGTGGTCGTTGCGGCGCTCGATTTTCGGCTGGGGCACGGCCCAGGTGGCGACGGTTTCGCTGGCGCTGTTCGGCGCCGCCGTGGTTGCGGGGGTCGACTGGAAAACCGCGCTGATCGCCGCGCTCGGCATGTCGCTCTCGTCCACCGCCATCGCGCTGGCTACCATCAACGAGCGCAAGCTGAACGCCACTCCCGCCGGCAATGCCGGCTTTGCCATCTTGCTGTTCCAGGACATCGCGGCGATCCCGATGATCGCCATCGTGCCGGTGCTCGGCGTTGCGGCCGCCCACGGCAGCGGTGAAGGCTGGATCGGCGGCCTGAAGGTGGTGGCGGTTATCGCCACGCTGATCATCGGCGGCCGTTATCTGATCCGGCCCCTGATGCGCATTATTGCCCGCACCGGACTGCGCGAAATTTTCACTGCATTCGCGCTATTGCTGGTGATCGCCATCGGGCTGCTGATGGAATCGGTAGGCATGTCGATGGCATTGGGCAGCTTCCTGGCAGGCGTTCTGCTGGCCGATTCGGAATATCGGCATGCGCTGGAAACCGATCTGGAACCGTTCAAAGGCTTGCTGCTGGGACTGTTCTTCATTGCGGTCGGCATGTCGGTCGATTTTGGTTTGCTGCTAAGCCAGCCGTGGCTGATCCTGGGCCTGGTGGCCGGCTTCCTGGCGATCAAACTGGCGGTGCTGTATCTGCTCAGCAAAGTGTTTCAGATCGCCCGTGCCCAGCAATTCCTGTTTGCGGCATTGCTGTCGCAAGGCGGCGAATTCGCGTTCGTGGTATTCGGCGCTGCCGCCACCGCCCGCGTGTTTTCGCAGGAAACCTCGTCGATCCTGGTGGTAGTGGTGGCCTTGTCGATGGTCACTACACCGTTGCTGCTGGTGATTTACGACAAAGTCATCGCGCCGTACTTCCTGGCCGCGCAGAAACGTCCCGACGATGAAATCGATGACAATGAAAATCCGGTCATCATCGCCGGCTTCGGCCGCTTCGGGCAGATCATCGGCCGCCTGCTGCACGCTAACAAGATCGGCCTGACCGTGCTCGATCACGATCCCGACCAGATCGATATGCTGCGTAAATTCGGCTTCAAGGTATTCTATGGCGACGCCACCCGTATGGACCTGATGCGTGCCGCCGGCATCACCAAGGCGCGCCTGCTGGTAGTGGCGCTGGATGACATCGAAGGCAGCCTGAAGCTGGTGGCGGCGGTGCGGCGCGTGGTCCCCGATCTGCCGATCGTCGCGCGGGCGCGCAACGTTTCACATTACTTTGACTTGATGGATCTGGGCGTCACCGTGATTGAGCGCGAAACCTTCGAGTCGGCCTTGCAGCTCGGACAGCAGGCGTTACGCAAGATGGGCTTCGGCGCCTACCGGGCACGCCAGGCCGCAATGAAATTCCGCGCCCATAACCTGCAAACCCTGCACGATATGTACCCGCACCAGAAGAACCAGAAAGAACTCGTCTCGATCGCCAAGAAAGCGCGCGAGGAACTGGAGGAAATGTTTGCGCACGACCGCATCTTGCGTGAAGACATGCCCGTCAGCGGCTGGGACGATGAAATAATACCGATGGATCAAACACCAACATCACAGGAACCGACATGATCACGATCTACCATAATCCGCGCTGCTCGAAGTCACGCGAAACACTGGCTCTTGCCGAGCAATACTGCAACGAGCATAAGATCAAACTGGAAGTCATCGATTATCAAAAAACGCCGCTGACTTTGGCGCAACTGAAAACCCTGCATAGCCAGCTAGGCGGACCGGTCAGCGCCATGGTGCGCGACAATGAGGCTGAATACGCAGAGCTCAACCTGGTCCAGGCCGACGATGCAGCATTGCTGCAAGCGCTCGCCGCGCATCCGAAACTGTTGCAGCGGCCTGTCGTGACTTACCAGGATCGGGCGGTGATCGCGCGGCCGCCCGGCGTGTTCAACGAGCTGCTCGACACATAAAACATCAGGTAGGATGGGTAAGCTTTTTTGCCCGCGTGTTTCAAGTTGCCCGTGCGTTTCAGGTTATTTTGAGGTCCGCGTGGGCATATGTGCCCGCCCTACAACAACCGGACCAGCAGGAACAGTACTGTCGACAGCAGGATTGTGGACGCGAACGGCAAGGAGAATTTCTTGCCGAACAGGGTAAATCGCACATCGCCGGGCAAGCGGCCGAGGCCGAGTTTTTCCAGCCAGGGCAACGCACTGGAAAATACGATGACGGCGACGAAAATCACCAGCATCCAGCGGATCATCTTGTACTCATCATCTTATGCTCATCATCTTGCACTCAAAGGCGGTGACTGCGATCGTGGCTGGCAAAGCGCGCCGGCAACTCGGCATTGATGCCTACTGCCAGAACCTTGAACAACTCGCCCATCTCGGCCGGCGACACCAGTTTTTGCAAAGCATTGGCTTGCGGCAGATAGGCAAGCGCATTCTCTGGCGGCGTGCGCAGCAATAATTTGCCGATCCCGGCTTCCAGCAGGAAAGCAGCTTGACTGCTATAGCCCAGCAGATCCAGCCCGGTATCGAGGGCGGCGACTGCCATCGCGGTGAAATCGACGTGCGCAGTGACGTCCTGCAAACCCGGCAGGTAAAACGGATCGGGATGGGCGTGATGACGGTAGTGGCACATCAGCGTACCTTGATCGCGTTGCTGCAGATAATATTCCGCGGCGGGGAAACCATAGTCGATGAACAGGGCAACGCCGCCCTGCCCCGCCTTCAGCATCGTGCCCAGCGAGCGCATGAAACCGATCGCCACCGGATGCACTTCAGTCAGATGGCCTACAGTCAGTGATTCTGCATCGGGGATTTGCGCTATCAACGCCGGTTCAGCCGGACGATCGATGTAGATAAATTGACCATCGCCGCCATCCGCACCGGTTTGGCTCAGGCCGACTCCGCGCTGGAGCCAGCCTTCAGCGCCGCGCAGCACCAGTTCGACCGGCATTGCATCCAGCACTTCGTTGCCGATCACCACACCGGAAAAGGACTCGGGCAAGCGATCCAGCCACTGCACTTGCGGAAATGCCTGCAATTTGAGCTGCTGACGCGCCCGCAACTCAGCTGACAATTCGACAATGTAATAAGCTTGCAGTCCGACAGACCCGTTTTCGCCGGAGGCCAATTCGGTCAGGATGTCATAGGCGAGCTGACCGCTACCCGCGCCGAATTCCAGTATCTGCGGCTGCAGCGCAGGCGACGAAACCAGTAATTCTGTTGTCAAATGGGCCAAAGTTGCGCCAAAAAGCGGCGTAATCTCGGGCGCGGTTGTAAAATCACCGTCTTTGCCCAATTTTGCCGCGCCGCCGCTGTAATAACCGAGATCCGGCGCGTACAGCAGCAGTTCCATATAACGCGCGAATGAAATCCAGCCATGTTGCAGGCGGATTTCAGTGGCGATCAGATTGTGTAACAGGCGCGATGCGCGCTGTGCTTCGACCGAAGCTTCGGGTAATTGCAGTTGCATGGCGCTATTGTAGAAGATAACGCCAGGCTGAAAGCAATCGAAGCTATTGAAACAGTGCAAATAAGTGTCTGGCCACGCGTCTGGAATCCCGTTCAGCGATAATGATCAGATAACATTCGTGCATAAATTTGCACACCTGAATTTGCGAACATGAGTTTGCGTAAATGAATCTGCCTACACCCATGCCTACACCAGTTGCCCCAACCGTTGCCCTTGTCACCGACGCCGCCAGTCCGGTCGGCCGCGCCGTTGCGCTGGCGCTGGCGCAACGGGGTTGGCATCTGGCGCTGCATTATCAGGATGACAGCACAGCGCCGGCGCTCTCGGCATTGGTGCAGGAATGCCAGGCGCTGGGCACGCAGGCCGTCGCCATCCAGTGCGGGCTGACCGAGGAAACTGAAATAAATACGCTGCTACCGCGTGCGATGCAGCAACTCGGCGGACTCGGTTACATCAGCTGCATCGTCAATAATGCCAGCCACATGGAACACGACAACCCTGCCAGCTTTTCCTCGGCAAGCCTGGAGCGTCACATGCAGAACAATCTCGCCGCCCCGATCCTGTTGGCGCAGGCGCTGTATGCTGCTACCCTCAAGAACGAAGGCGCGCAAGCGGTGGTGATCAATGTGCTGGATCAAAAGCTGTTCAACCCCCAGCCGGATTTCCTGTCGTATACACTGTCAAAAGCAGCGCTGCACAGCGCCACCGCCTTGCTGGCGCAGGCTTACGCGCCGCAGCTGCGGGTAGCAGGCGTTGCCCCCTCATTGACCATGCCATTGACAACAAACGGCCAGCAACCGAGATTGCCGGCCACTTTAGAAGACATCGCGGCGACAGTTTGTTTTATCGCCTCCTCCTCCGCCATTACCGGCAGTACACTAGTGGTCGATGGCGGCCAACATTTGTATCCCGACCCACGGGACCAAGGTGCCGCTCACGGCAAATCATCCCATCCTCACTGAAAATATCATGCTCTCCGCACTCATCCACCCCGACCTTAGCGATTGCCGCCGCCTGTTCCTGCGCGACTACGAAGTGCAGATCAATATCGGCGTCTACGAATCCGAAAAACAAGGCACGCAACGCGCGCTGATCAATGTCGACCTGTTTGTGCCCCTGGCTTTGTCGACGCCCACCAAAGATCATGTGGATGACGTGCTGGATTACAATTTCATGCGCAATACCGTGGCAAAGCGCATGGCGCAAGGCCATATCCATTTGCAGGAAACCCTGTGCGACGACCTCGTCAACGCCATGCTGCTGCACCCGAGGGTGCGCGCGGTACGGGTATCCTCCGAGAAACCTGACGCCTATCCCGATTGCCGCTCGGTTGGCGTCGAAGTGTTTCGGATCAAACCGAAAGCCTGAAACCGAATCCCCATGAGTGTCACCATGAATGAGCTATTGAAACAGGAAGTCCTTATGCAAGACCCATTATCGGCACTCGCGCCAGTGTCAGCTCAGGCCGACAGCGCCGCGAGCGCTCCCAGCCAGAAGAGCGTCGACAAAGTCGCGCACGAAAACAATAAATTGCACAAGCGCCTGTGCCGCCAGGTTGGCCAGGCGATCGGCGATTTCAACATGATCGAAGACGGCGACAAGGTGATGGTCTGCCTGTCCGGCGGCAAGGATAGTTACGCCCTGCTGGATATCCTGATGACCTTGCGCGAACGGGCGCCGATCAATTTCGAGATCGTCGCGGTGAACCTGGATCAGAAACAGCCGAATTTCCCCGACCATATCTTGCCGGCCTACCTGGACAAGCTGGGCGTTGCCTACCATATCGAAAACCAGGATACCTACAGCATCGTCAAGCGCCTGATCCCGGAAGGGAAGACCACCTGCTCCCTGTGCTCACGCCTGCGGCGCGGCATTTTGTATCGGGTCGCCACCGAACTTGGCGCGACCAAGGTGGCGCTCGGCCATCATCGCGACGACATCATGGAAACCTTCTTCCTGAACATGTTCTTCGGCGGCAAACTGAAGAGCATGCCGGCCAAGCTGCAATCGGACGATGGCAAGCAAATCGTGATCCGGCCGCTGGCTTACGTGAAAGAAGCCGACCTCAGCCGCTACGCAGAGGTCAAGCAGTTCCCTATCATTCCGTGCGACCTGTGCGGCAGCCAGGAAAACCTGCAGCGCAAGCAGATCAAGGGCATGTTGCGCGATTGGGAAAAGAAATTCCCGGGGCGGGTGGAAAACATTTTCTCCTCGCTGTCGACTGTCGCGCCATCGCACCTGATGGACCGCAACCTGTTCCGCTTCACCGAACTGAAGGCGAGCGGGATTGCCGATCCCAACGGCGATATCGCCTTTGACGACGATCCTTGCTCGACGCCGGCCACAATGGCCAGCATTATTCCGTTACGATCCGTGGATTAATTTGCCCGATCCCCGTATCGGATTCCCGGCCGGACTATATAATCAAAGCGGACCAGCAGCGATCAAGTGCAATCAGCTGGATGCTCGGCTTTATCATCGGCTGAATATCCAGAGCGATTTGCGCCGTTGCATGGTCGGCAACTTATCAGGAGAAGCTCAATGGCAGGGTCCTATGTTCTCAAGAAGTCGGTGGATGGACAGTACTATTTCCTGCTCTACTCTAGCAACGGCGAAGTGGTCCTGAATAGCGAAATGTATGTTGCCAAGGCATCCGCCGAAAACGGCATCGCCTCGGTCCAGAACAACAGCACCCAAGACGACCGCTACAGCCGCAACCAGGCTTCCAACGGCAAATTCTATTTCAACCTGAAAGCGGCGAATCACCAGGTCATCGGCAGCAGCCAGATGTACACCACCACCAGCGCGCGCGACGCCGGCATCGATGCGGTAAAGAAGAACGGCCCCAGTACCGACGTCACAGACGAAGCCTGAACAGGCGGCCAGGCGGCGCAAACGACTGGCGTCTGCGGCGACTATTTGCAACGCTATTTGCAACGCCATTTGCAACTATTTGTAAGCCCTGTATTCATTCCTGACGGCAAACCGTTTAATACCCAGGATCTTTTTCTGGAGACATAAATGAACCGCCGTCGTTTTCAACGTTATCTCGTCTTGTCAGCTGTAGCAGCGGCCACCGCGTCGCTTGCCGGCTGCGTAGTAGAACCGCCCCGCACCCGTGTCGAATACCGCGAAGTCAAAGTAGTGCAAGCACCGCCGGCGCCGCTGGTGGAAGTGGTGCCGCCGGCTCCCTATCCGGATTCTTACTGGATCGCCGGTCACTGGAAGTGGGAGAACAACCGCTACGTCTGGAATAACGGTCATTGGGAACAAGCGCGGCAAAACATGGTGTACCGGCACGCCTACTGGACCAACGAAGGCGGCCAGTGGATATACCATGGCGGCGCCTGGGTAACGATCAACAACACTTACAACAGCGCGCCACCGGTCGTGATCACCGTTGCGCCGCCACCGCCGCGGATCGAAGTCATTACACCGGCGCCTAGTCCTAATCATGTCTGGATCGATGGTTACTGGCGTTGGAACAACGGTCGCCACGACTGGGTCAACGGTCATTGGGAAGCGCGCCGCGACGGTTATTTCTGGGCACCGGGGCATTGGGTCCGCAATGGCAACAGCTGGTCGTTCTCGGGCGGTTTCTGGCAACGGTATTAATCTTCGCCTGATCAGCTTGGCAGACTTGATTTCGCCTCAATGCCGCGCATGCGGTCTTGAGGCGATTTCTTTTCTGCAGTCAAAGCCGCCAGGCCAACCCGGTTGCGTTGTCATCGCCTTATCATGCATGCAATACGCATGCTGATTTTGCAGCTACCGCGCATGATAAAATTTCCCACCAATTCTTTCTCTACCCTTTCCACTACCCTTTCTCTATCGACCATGAACGTTGTCATTCTCGCTGCCGGCATGGGCAAGCGCATGCAGTCCGCGCTGCCAAAAGTGTTGCACCCGCTGGCGGGCAAACCGCTGCTGTCACATGTGATCAGCGCAGCGCGTGCCCTGTCTCCCACCACCTTGTGCGTCATCTACGGTCATGGCGGCGACGCCGTACCGCGCTCGCTGGCAGCTGCAGACCTGGTGTTCGCCAAACAAGAGCCGCAACTCGGCACCGGACATGCAGTGGCGCAAGCCGCCTCGCATCTGGACGACGCCGTGCCTACCCTGGTGCTCTATGGCGATGTGCCTCTGATCGCCAGCAGCACGCTGCAACGGCTGATCGACAGTGCCGGCAACGACAAACTGGCAATCCTGACGGTAGATCTGCCTGACCCGACCGGTTACGGCCGCATCGTCCGTGAACACAACAAAATCGTCAGCATCGTCGAGCAAAAAGACGCTTCGCCGGAGCAGCGTGCAATCCGGGAATGCAATACCGGCATCATGGTGGCGCCAACCGCGCAATTCAAAAAATGGCTGGCGGGCCTGTCCAACAACAATGCCCAAGGCGAATACTATCTGACCGATATCGTCGCCAGCGCCGTCGCTGACGGCACACCCGTGGTATCGGCCCAGCCTGACACTGTCGCGGAAACCCTCGGTGTCAACAGCAAGGTGCAACTAGCCGAACTGGAGCGGATCCATCAACGCAGCGTCGCCGAACGTTTGCTGGAACAAGGCGTCACCCTGCTCGACCCGGCGCGCCTTGATGTGCGTGGCACGCTGAAATGCGGACGCGACGTCAGCATCGATGTCGGCTGCATTTTCGAAGGTGAAGTCAGCATCGAAGACGGCGCTGTCATCGGCGCCCATTGCGTCATCAAGAATGCCCGCATCGGCCGCGACGCCAACATCAAACCGTTCTGCCACATCGAAGATGCGGTGGTCGGCGCCGCTTCCCAGATCGGGCCTTATGCACGCTTGCGGCCCGGCACCGAACTTGGTGAGGACGTCCATATCGGCAATTTCGTCGAAGTCAAAAACAGCCAGATCGCCGCGCACAGCAAAGCCAATCACCTGGCCTATGTCGGCGATGCCACGGTGGGGTCGCGCGTGAATATCGGCGCCGGCACCATCACCTGCAACTACGACGGCGCCAACAAATTCCGCACCATCATCGAAGACGACGCTTTCATCGGCAGCGACAGCCAGCTGGTGGCGCCGGTGCGCGTGGGCAAAGGCGCGACCCTGGGTGCCGGCACCACGCTGACCAAGGATGCGCCGGAAGGCAAGCTGACTGTCTCGCGAGCACGCCAAATCACGATCGACGGCTGGCAGCGGCCGGTGAAGATAAAAAAATAAAACCAGAAGCAAAAACAGAAACAGATGGAATGAATGAACGCCGGTTACGACCGGCGTTTTCTTCTATACGGCCAGCCGCGTATCGAACTTACTGCGGTAAATCGAAAAATACGTCCGCACGTTGCGCACGTTCTTTTGCGCGGCAAACAGCTGGTGCGCCAGCGCGTGGTACGCCGCCATATCCGCCACTTGCACCACCAGCACGAAGTCCGGTCCCGGCGACACCCGGTAACATTGCAACAGCATCGACTCATTCGCCACCAGCGCCTCAAACTCCTCTAAGCGTTCCGCGGCTTGATTATCGAGCGTGACTTCAACAATCGCCGTCAGGCCGGCGCCAACCTTGTCGGGCGCCACAATCGCCACTTGCCGCAAGATGATGCCGGCATCGGTCAGACGTTTAACGCGCCGCAAACAAGTCGGCGGCGACGCATGCACCTGTTGCGCCAGCTGATGATTGGTTTGCGCTGCATCGACCTGCAATGCATTCAAAATCCGCTTATCCAGCTCGTCCAAAACAATATCCATATGGAAATATGCAATTTATTGAATAAATTAAAGTATAAATGAAATAATATTCCACATAGTTTATGCAGTGAAATATTCAGTCAAATATCAATGAATTTAGTAATCATATTTCATAAGCGCTGGCCTAAGATACGCCCATTCACCTAATCAACGAGGAAAGCCATGTGCGGTATCGTCGCAGCAGTTGCCCAGATTAATGTCACGCCCATCCTGCTGGAAGGATTGAAACGGCTCGAATACCGTGGTTACGACTCATGCGGCGTGGCCTTGCACGTAGATGGCAAATTGCAGCGTTCGCGCAGCACTTCGCGCGTGGCAGACCTGGAAATGCAAGTCGAAAAAGCCCATCTGTCGGGCTTCACCGGAATTGCACATACCCGCTGGGCCACCCACGGCGCACCTGCAACTCACAATGCCCACCCGCATTTTTCGCGCGACCGCATCGCCTTGGTCCACAACGGCATTATCGAAAACCACGATGAACTGCGGGCCGAACTGCAAGCCGCCGGTTATCACTTCGAAAGCCAGACCGACACCGAGGTAATCGCGCATCTGGTCGACCATATGTATAACGGCGACCTGTTTGCCACCGTGCAGCAAGCCGTACGACGCCTGACCGGCGCCTATGCGATTGCCGTATTCTGCGTGGATGAACCGCACCGCGTAGTCGCTGCCCGCCAAGGTTCGCCATTGATTGTCGGCGTCGGCCAAGGCCAGAATTTCGTCGCCTCGGACGCCATGGCGCTGGCCGGCACCACCGATCAGATCATTTACCTGGAAGAAGGCGATGTGGTCGACCTGCAATTGCAGCGCGTCTGGATCGTCGACGCCGCCGGCAAAGCAGTCGAACGCGAAGTCAAGACCGTACATGCCTACACCAGCGCGGTCGAATTGGGGCCGTATCAGCATTACATGCAGAAAGAAATCTTTGAACAGCCACGCGCAATTGCCGACACCCTCGAAGGTGTCACCGGCATCATGCCGGAACTGTTCGGCGACGGCGCCTTCAACGTCTTCAAGCAAATCGATTCAGTCCTGATCCTGGCATGCGGCACCAGTTACTACGCCGGCCTGACTGCCAAATACTGGATCGAATCGGTCGCAAAAATACCGGTCAACGTCGAGATCGCCAGCGAATACCGCTACCGCGACAGCGTGCCGAATCCAAACTCGCTGGTCGTCACCATCACCCAAAGCGGTGAAACCGCCGACACGCTGGCCGCGCTCAAACATGCGCGCTCACTAGGCATGCAACATACGCTGACCATCTGCAACGTCGCCACCAGCGCCATGGTGCGCGAATGTGCGCTGGCTTACATCACGCGCGCCGGGGTTGAAGTCGGCGTCGCCTCGACCAAGGCCTTCACCACCCAGTTGGCCGCGCTGTTCCTGCTGACGCTGGCGCTCGCGCAAAGCAAAGGCCGCCTCAGCGACGAAGAAGAAGCCGCTCACCTGAAAGCTATGCGCCACCTGCCTGCAGCGCTGCAAAGCGTGCTGGCCCTGGAACCGCATATCGTTGCCTGGGCTGAAGCCTTCGCGCGCAAGGAAAACGCATTGTTCCTGGGTCGCGGTATTCACTACCCGATTGCATTGGAAGGTGCGTTGAAGCTGAAGGAAATTACGTACATCCACGCAGAAGCCTATGCTGCTGGCGAACTGAAGCACGGTCCGCTGGCGCTGGTTACTGAAGAAATGCCGGTGGTGACTGTGGCGCCGAATGATGCATTGATCGAAAAACTGAAATCGAACATGCAGGAAGTGCGTGCTCGCGGTGGCCAACTTTACGTGTTTGCCGATGCCGATTCGCATATCAAATCGAGCGATGGCGTGCATGTGATCCGGCTGCCGGAGAATTATGGTTTGTTGTCGCCGATTCTGCATGTGGTGCCATTGCAGTTGTTGGCTTATCACACTGCGTTGGCGCGGGGGACGGATGTTGATAAGCCTCGGAATTTGGCAAAATCTGTGACTGTTGAGTAGGTTTTGGATATCGACAGCTTCTTTCCTTGAGTAACAAACAAAACGGATATTTACGAGAAGGAAGAAGTCTATTTGTAACTAAAAAATATCATTACGGACAATTATTCCTTACAATTAAAGTCGAAAACATACCAGTGCCAGTCGTGGTTGATACCACCCCTTTGTTTGTCTGGAGCGCAAGGAGCGATCGGCGTGGCATGCGCTACTCCGTCGTCCGCAAATGTTGGTACAGCGTTTCCCGACTGATGCCGAATTCACGAGCGAGTGGTTTTTTTGTTCGCCGGCAGCGGCCCGTTGCCGCAGTCCGGCAATTTCCAGATCGGTGAGCGATTTCTTGCGGCCGCGATAGGCACCGCGCTGTTTGGCTAACGCGATACTTTCACGCTGGCGCTCATGGGTCAGAGAGCGTTCGAACTTGGCGAATGCACCCATGACCGACAGCATCAGGTTCGCCATCGGCGAGTCTTCGCCGGTGAAAGAAAGATGCTCCTTGACGAATTCAATATGTACGCCGCGCTGCGTCAGCGTTTGCACGATGCGGCGCAAATCCTCGAGATTGCCTTCTACCACGCCGTCAGCCAAGTTATCGGCGAATAAAAAAGTCTGACACAAAATAACAATGTTTGACTCAAGATAAAAAAGTTTGACACAAGAACCAACTGCAGGCACTGGCGCGAAATGACCACTGCGCCGATTCTAGCTAATATTCCTTACAATTAAAGTCAAAAACATGACATTACCGGCTTCTACATTAAAGGAGTTGCTCTGAGCAAGATGGCAACCTCAACGGTACAGTAACAAGCAATAGCCTGGCTGTCCGCATTTCAGCAACTCTTGCACGAAAGGTGCATGTTGTGGCGGGACAGCCAGTGGAAGTTTCAAGCGACGATGTCGGCTCAGTCTTTCACTGGAAGCCCGCCCAAAAAATGCTCACATTACAGCAAAGGCTGGCAGCGTTTGATCCGGAGAAGCACTGTGGCGGGCCAATGACTTCTGGTTGCATCGGTGCTGTGACATTTTGATGCCGAACAAGATTTGGATACCCGTCGCAACCAACAGCTATGCGGTGATCCTCCGCCCCGACGAAGCGCTCTGCTTGTCGACGACCGCCGGTGCGGTTTCTCGCATCGATAGCGCGCAGCACGCCGAGATCACACCCAGTGAGGAGAACATGAGCGCCGGTCCGATCCAACCGAAGCTGCCATACATTGCCGTGGCGGCGATGGGAAGGAGGCCTGCGATCACCGACGCGCCGTTATAGCCGAGCGAGATACCGGACGAACGTACGTTCGCAGGGAACTGCTCGGAAAACCAGCTCGCTTCCACCGCGAAAATAGGATCGTGACTGAAGAGCAGCGACATGGAGACCGCGACCACTATCATGATGCCGGCACCGGTGTTGATCAGCATGAACATAGGCACGCCGAAGGCGATGGTAAAGAGCGCGCCGAACATAAAGACCGGGCGGCGCCCGATCTTGTCGCTTAAGGCTCCGTAGATCAGGTGGCTTACGAGGCCAATCGCCGAGCCGATGAGCGTGCCCCACAGGATCTGCCGGGTCGTCGATACGTGAGCGAGCACCGCGTACGACAGCATGAAACTGGTCGTGATGTAGTAACCACCGGTTTCCGCGAGGCGCAGGCCGACGATCTTAAGGATGATGCGCCAGTCGCTGCGAATCACCTCGAGCGCCGGCTGCTTCATTACCTTGTTCTCAGCCTTGACGGCTTCGAACGCGGGTGATTCGTCGACACCCAGACGGATGAATATACCGACCGCCACCATGACGAACGAGAGCAAGAACGGCATGCGCCACACCCAGTCGCCTTCGAAGAGCGACCCCGATAGCAAGAATGCGCCGTTCGCGAGTAGCAGGCCCATCGGAATGCCGACCTGTGGAACCGCGCCGAAGAATCCGCGCCGTCGCGCCGGTGCATGCTCACACGCCATCAGCACGGCGCCGCCCCACTCGGCTCCAAAGCCGATCCCCTGAAGCATGCGAAGCAGGATCAGCATGATCGGCGCTGCCACACCAACCTGGTCGTAAGTGGGCAGCATGCCGATCAGGACCGTTGCTCCGCCCATCAATACCAGTGACCAGAACAACACGGCCTTGCGTCCAATACGGTCTCCGTAGTGGCCGGCCAGATAGCCACCGAGCGGCCTCATCAGGAAGCCGATTGCGAGCGTCGCAAAGGACGCGAGTATTCCGATGATCGGTTCAGTGGTGTGGAAAAAAATCTTGCCGAACCACGCCGCGGCTGCGGTCCCGTAGATAAAAAAGTCGTAACTTTCCACCGCCGAACCGATCATCGACGCAAAGGCGACCTTGAAGGGCTTTCCCGCCGGGGCGGAATAAGTGCTTATGTTCGTATCCATGATGCTGTCTCCAATATTTGCTTCGGTTACATTGACCGTTTGTTTGTTTGTGTGGGTGCCGAATTTTTGACTCAGGACCAGGTTTCGATTACCCGGCTGTCGTCGCGGGTTCCGAGCCCGGTGTCGGCTGCCTGGTGGTATCGGGCGTTCGCCACCGCCAGCATCGGAATCTCTGCGCCGCAGCCCTCGGCGGCTGCGGCTACCAGGTCGCTGTCCTTCACGAAGATGTTGATTGCGCTTGTTACGCTTACATCCGTTCCCGCCAGCATGCGCGGACCGCGGTCAGAAAGCATCCACGAACCGGCAGCACCTTTCTCAATCAGTTCAAGCACCGTAGCAGGTTCGAGGCCAAGCAAGCGAGCCAGGTTCAGCGCCTCGGCAGCAGCGACGATATGCACCGAGCAAAGATGCTGATTCACCACCTTGATGCTCTGCCCATCGCCGAGGTTGTCGCCGGTGATACGCACGCTACCCATCGCATCGAGCACCGGGCGCACGGCACCGATGTCGTCCTTGTCGCCGGCGGCGAATATCACCAGTTGGCCTGTCTGCGCCCGCGCGACGCCACCAGTCACAGGAGCATCGACAACGCGCGCGCCAGCCCGGCGCAGGCGCTCGCCCTGCTCGCGTACGCTCGCGGGGCCCACTGTCGACATGATTACCCAGTACTGGCCAGCAACCGCTTGGCCGACACCGTCGATCAACGCGGCCAGTTGCGCAGGCGTTGCAACCATCGCAACGACCACCTCGGCGGCCGGCGCTGCATCGTAGGCGTCGACAGCGCTGAGGCCTGTCGTCTGCGCGATTTTCCGCGCAACACTCGAAAGGTCGACGCCGGTCACGCTGTGACCTGCATTCTTGACCTGCAGCGCCATCGGCAGACCGATTGCACCGATACCCACAAAAGTTACGTTCATGATACCTCCTACTTCAGCCAGTGTTTGATGTTATCGACGATCGACGAGGTGGAGATGCCATAGCGGTCGTGGAGCGTCGGCAAGGCACCTGCGTCAAGGAATTGATCGGGAAGCGCTACCTGCCGGAACTCGGGCATGACACGCGCGCGCATCAGCGCGGTTGCCACGGCTTCGCCCAGTCCGCCGACACAACTGTGATTCTCCGCGACGATGACGAGCCGCCCCGGGCGTTTGCATTGCTCGATGATGGTGGCTTCATCGAGAGGCTTGATCGTCGGGACGTGCAGCACACCTACGCTCGCGGATCCGTCGTCGAGTTGCTGCGCTGCTTCTAGCGCCCGCATGGTCATGATCCCGGACGAGACGATCAGCACATCGCGGCCGTCGCGCAGGAGCTTCGCCTTGCCCAGTTCGAACTGGTAGTTGTATTCGTCAAGCACGACCGGGACATTGCCACGCAACAAACGCATATAAACCGGACCATTGTGGGCCGCGATCGCCGCCACAGCCTGCTCGGTATCGAGCGCGTCGCACGGGTCGACGATAGTTAATCCGGGAATGCCGCGCATCAGCGCAATGTCTTCGGTTGCTTGATGGCTCGGCCCATAGCCCGTTGTCAGTCCCGGCAACGCGGCGCAGATCTTGACGTTGAGGTTTTCCTCGGCAATAACCTGATGAATGAAGTCGTAGGCCCGGCGTGTCGCGAAGACTGCATACGTCGTGGCAAAGGGGATGAAGCCTTCTTTCGCCATTCCGCCTGCGGCCCCCATGAGGAGCTGCTCGGCCATGCCCATCTGGAAAAATCGCTTGGGAAAGGCGTTGCCGAAGATGTGCAGGTCGGTGTACTTCGACAGATCTGCGGACATGCCGACGATGTTTTGGCGCTTCTCCGCCTCTGCCACCAGCGCGTGACCGAAGGGCGCCGAGCGCGTGCGCTGCCCCTCCGACGCAATGGATGCGATCATCGCAGATGTGGTCAGGCGAGGCTTCTTGTCAGTGACGGCGCTCATGAGCGATCTCCTTGGGTGTGGTTCTCATCAAGTACGGCAATCGCTTGCTGCCATTCTTCCTGATCTACGCGAATGAAGTGGTTTTTCTCGCGCTCCTCCAGAAACGGAACGCCCTTGCCCATCAGGGTGTCGCACAGGATCACGCGCGGCTTTTCATCGGGAAGCTTGCGCACCCGATCGAATGCGTCAACCACTGCGCGGAGATCGTTGCCGTCGACGCGCTCGACGTGCCAGCCAAAGGCCAGCCATTTGTCCGCCAATGGCTCGAACCTGAGGATGTCGTTCGACGGGCCGTCCGCCTGCTGGCGATTGACGTCGACGAGCACGATCAAGTTGCCGAGATGATGATGCGCAGCGGAAAGCGCGGCCTCCCAGGTTGCGCCTTCATCGAGTTCGCCGTCGGACATCGAGTTGTAGACGAAGGCGGGATTTTTTTTCTGGCGCAAGCCGAGCGCCATGCCCACGGCTATCGTCAGGCCCTGGCCGAGTGATCCGCCCGACATTTCCATGCCCGGTGTGTAAGTCGCCATCCCCGACATCGGAAGCCGGCTGTCGTCGGAGCCGTAGGTTTCGAGCTCGGCTTCCGGGATGATGCCGGCTTCGATCAGCGCGGCGTAGAGAGCAATCGCATAGTGTCCGTGCGACAACAGGAAGCGATCGCGTCCTTCCCATTCCGGGTCGCTCGCGCGAACATTCATGGCGTGGCACCAGGCTACGGCGAGTACGTCGGCGAGGCCAAGCGCCTGACCGATGTAACCCTGGCCCTGCACTTCACCCATGCGCAGCGCGAAACGCCGGATGCGGTAAGCGTGATCAGCGAGCTTCGCCAGGTTGGAGTCGGCCAGAGGCTCGGCTTCTGCAATCGTTGTCATTATGCAATTCCTATGTAATTCCTGCTGGAAGGTAACGAACACTTCGACAACGCCGGTTGAAACAGGTGTCTCCCATTCAATAATCAGGACGTGTGGAAACGAAGTGGTGCTAATATATTCTGCGAAATGTCCGTCGACAAAAGAAAAAAATGCAACAACTGTTGAATGTGATTCACTAATGAGCATTTTCCGGAAAATCCCGCTCTCGTATATCCGCGTCTTCGAATCGGCAGGGCGCATGACGTCGTTCGCCGTGGCGGCGCATGAACTGAATCTGTCGCCGAGTGCGGTCAGCCATTCGATCCGCAAGTTGGAGGAAATGCTAAACCTGCGTCTTTTTCAGCGCAGCACACGGGAAGTCAAGCTGACACATGAAGGCGCGGTGCTGCTGGAGCACATCCAGCGCGGCATGGAGGAAATGCAGCGCGGCTTTGCGCTCATCACGAGCGATGAGCCGACACCCTTGCGACTGCACACGGCGCCCAGCTTCGCGACGCAGTGGCTGCTACCAAGGCTCGCCGGTTTCGTGAAGGCGCATCCGAACATCGACCTACGCTTCTCGGCCAGCACGGAATACGCGCGCTTCGACGACGACTTCGATCTGGATATCGTGTACGGCGAGCCGAAATTGTCGCCGCACGAAATCATTCCGTTGGGTGTGGAGGGGCTTGCGCCGCTGTGTACACCCGAACTCGCACGGGACATCCGCACGCCTGAGGATCTGTATCGTCAGCAACTGATTCAGTGCGAGGTTCAGCTTTTCCAGTGGAAGGGCTGGTTCGAGGTCAACCAACTGGCGCCACCGATCCACTATGGGTTGCGCTTCGACCGTAGTGCGATGGCGATCGCCGCTGCTGTCGACGGCTTGGGCGTAGTGCTCGAATCGACACTGCTGGCTGAGCGGGAGTTGAAAAGTGGCGCGCTCGTGCGGCCTCTGACGGGCAGCACGCGCGAGGTTAAATATATCGGGCATTATCTGGTACATCCACGGCGCCTTCACCGCAATGAGGCTTTTGAAACGTTTAAGACTTGGCTGCTAGCTGAGTTAGGACTATCGAAGGACTGGGTATTCTGATGCGCTCTGAATGGGATAGCGTCACGCCCAGGTCTTCTTCCAGTTTCTTGATTGCACGCGACGGCGGCGACTACTCGATTTGTTAAAGTCATTTACCGATATGGATCTTCGGTGTTACAGACATATTCCATGATGATGGCTGCGCCAAACAAGGCCTTCCTTCTTTACCGCCGTCGTTGCACCAACGCCATCCAGATGCAGCTCAGTCGCGCCAATGGACACCGCTTTTTCCAACGCCAACCGGCAAGCAGCAATTTTTGTGCTGGCCTTCGTCGCATCGGCACGGTATGCCGCAACAAAACCAATGGCGAGCACTCTGCAGGACAATTTTGTGGGCCGAACCCGCTCGCTACCTGCGAACGGATTGGCCGAAGCTGCACAGGCTCTCGTTCGCGCACTCGAGGGAGCCGGCGACCAACGATCCGAATATTGGCAACACCGTGTTCAACCATATCTGAAGTCAATTTGGCCAAAATCTCGCGCCGCCGTTACACCCGACATTTCCGAAAGCTTTGCACGCCTCGCAGTGGCTGCTCAATTTTCTTTCCCAGATGCATTAGACACTCTGAGGCACTGGCTGCAAGCAATCGAGCATCCAGATTTTATTGTGCATCTGATCAATGAGACCAGACTTTCTGATCAATTTCCCAAGTCTGTTCTTGAATTTCTAAATATCGTAATTGGGGACGCCACGCAGTGGCCTCCAACCCACTTGGCTGATTGCCTCCGCACCATTCGCGACGTTGATCCGAATTTGGCAGATGACGGCCAATTCATCCGGCTGGCCGATTATCTCAGGCGCTGGACACCGGATGCTATATAACGATATCTACCAATATATAACTAAGTATAGGTACGTATAACAAGCAATTGATATACTTTGGAGTGAACCCCTCGGGCTGGGCCAAGGTTTTCGCAGCATGCCGACGTATCGAAACGGTTAGTTTTCGACTTTATTTGCTGGAAGAATGCCGACTTCTTGAGCTTGCACCAATGTGTTTTCGACTTTGGAAAATTTGTAGCTGGATCCGCGAGGTCTGGAACCCGCATGGATACTATGGCCCTGTTTTCGACTTTAATTGGTCGGAATAGTAACGCTTGTGGAAATGCGCTAGTTGCTCATGCGCTGGTACGAAATGACCGACTCCACTGACCCGCGTTGACCTCACGGGGCGTCATGACCGACTGATGCGTGTTGCGACGGGCAGCTGACGCGCCACTCGTTCTCCAGTGTGAGAACTGATACAACTGCCCACCAAAAATCCGACTTGTTTTCGCTAACGCGACAAAACCACACGAGACGAGTTGCTCCCATCATTCCTGCAATTCGTATAATCGGTAACGATTTCTCTAAACTCCTTCACCAAAATCGGCTTCGCCCTCCCTCCCCATAAAATTAATAAAATAACTACGCCAGCATGATGCCAAACCCGCTTATAGTTGGACTGACGCGTGTCCAACGCCCTCGAACACTACGGTCACAAGATCCCCGACCGCAGCGTCGAGAATACCGACCCATGTTCCAGTGGTAACTACGCTGCCAGCTTCGACGACCCGGTCTTCACGCGTGGCGTGGCGCAACCATGCGGGGAGACAGAAAGCTGGATCGCCAAGTGCATGCGTGCCACAGCGTTCCGTGATCTTCTGGGCGATCTGCACTCGACAGCGTTGTGCAGCCCAATCTCTTGGCTCAAAAGCCTGCCAGTCGCCAAGTACCAGCGCGCCATGTGACTGCAGGTCTGCCAACTTCAGCAACGGGGGTGCATTGATGTATTGCCCCCAGCGGGAGTCGACAATTTCAATGGAGACTGTCATAGCATCGATCAACTCTGCGGCAGCTGTGTAGTCGAGCTTGGCGGCCAGCGCGGCATCGACATCGCATCCCAGGCGCAATGCAATCTCCGCTTCAATGCCACGCCACGTAAATGGCCAACTACCGGCATCCGCCGGACTGCCCCACACACCTGCAGGTGGTAATGCCGCGTGGGTCAACTCCGCATCACGCGATGAGCCGCCGGATTTCCAATACCGCCCTGCGCTTGGCGTCTGCCAGCCCAACGATTGCGCCACTGCGGATTGCACAGCGTAAGCCTCGGCGGCATTACCAAGCACATCGGCATAGGACGCAGAGTCCACTGTGCGTCGTTCGTGTCTTGCACGAGTCAGTGCTTCTGTCACGGCGGCAATATTTGAGGTATTCATGGTTCGACATCCTGTACAAAGACTTTGTTGGAATCAGTAGATCACCGCATGCCGGCAAGCATGTGCAACAGGCTGCGGCATGCTGCCGGCACCGGACCGATAACGGGAATATCGAAGCGCTTGCTCAAGGCTTGTGCCGCCTGGCCGAGCGGGCCGCCGCCGATCACCACGGCCTGCGCGCGGTCGATGTCGATGCACGCTCCCACTGCATCAGCCAGCGCGGCTTCCAGCGCCGCCGGCTGTCGGGCGAACGCCTGCGGATCGCCACTCGTGAAGCGCGCGCCGCTAAAAGCAGCTTCGAGCCCATGGCGCCGCACATTAGCCACTATCGAGGCGGCCATGGATGGTGTAGTAGTCGCAATGCCAAACCGGCGCCCATGCTGCGCAGCCTCACGCATTGCGGCTTCGCCGATACCCACGACGGGCACAGCCAGCCGTTGCCTGAGCGCCGTCACTCCAGGATCGCCAAAGGCCGCGACGATGACACCGCACACGTCATCTGCCACCAATTCCGTTTGAGTGAAAGCCAATTCACCTACAGCCTGCGCAGCAGCCTGCAAGTCAGCTTCTTCGATGATCATCGGTACCCCATGCGGCATCGTTAAACCGTGTATCGCCGGCACCCTGCCCGGCCAGTCGGCCAGGCAAGCACGAGCGATGTCAACCATCATCTGGGTGGTGAGCACGGACGTGTTCGGGTTGATTAGCAAGATGGGCTTCATGCGATCCTCAAACCTGTCTTGCGGCGGCTGCATCGCTCACCTCGGCATCTGCCTGTTCATCGTCCGCTGTGTCGCCCATAGGGCGGCCAAAAGTTTCGGGCGCAAATTGCACGCTCAGCGCAAACACTGCATACATCGCCGCTAGCATGGTAAACATACCGCCGACTCCATAAGACTGGAACACTCGGCCACTGACCAGCGGCGTCAATGCGCCTGCCAGTGTGCCGAGCGCCAGGATCATAGATGTGCCGAAGGCGCGCACACGGGTCGGATATTGCTCCGGAGCGAAAATCCAGATCGAGGTATTGAGGAGTACCACGCAAAACGTAAAGGCTGCTCCGAATAACAGTACCAACGCCACGTTAAAGGTGAGGAAAGCGAAGCACAAACCGGCAGTGCAGGCCAATCCCGCACCGACGGTCAGCACGCGCTTGCGCGGGATGTGATAGCCGCAATAGGAAGCTGCCAACGCACCGAACAGACTACCGCTTTGCATCACCATCGTGAAAATCAAGCTCTTCGAGATGGTGTAGCCCTGGGCGATCAAGATGGTGGGCATTAGTGTCAACACTGAAATCTGGGCGCCATAGGTCATCGAAACCGCAATGCCGAGGGCAATTGTGCGGCGCCTTAACTGTCCTGAAAATACCTCGCGCAGCCGCACTTTCTGGTGCGAGGTATTGTCTTGCGTCCATGCTTTGATATAGGCCTTTGGTTGTCCCTCAAGTTTACCCAGCCGCCCCGAGGCCAAGATCGACAACACACGATTAGCTTCGTCGACACGGCCTTTAGATAACAGGAAACGCGGGGTCTCCGGAATAAAGCGTCGGTAGAACACCACGAAGAAGGCAGGCACGACCAGGCAGCCGAACAGCCAGCGCCAGCTGTCCGGTCCCGGAAACATGGCGAAT
This sequence comes from Collimonas antrihumi, assembly GCF_018304965.1. Taxonomy (GTDB): domain Bacteria; phylum Pseudomonadota; class Gammaproteobacteria; order Burkholderiales; family Burkholderiaceae_D; genus Collimonas; species Collimonas antrihumi. The sequence goes on along the minus strand of NZ_JAGQED010000006.1, from coordinate 16,196 downwards.
ACAGCTAAGCCGAACGCTGGGGCCAGCATATTGCCGAGCCCGCCGCTGCCCACGCTGACCATACCCACCGCAGTGCCTCGAAAACGGGTGGAGCACAGTTCGGCCAGCATCGTCACGGCAATGGAAATCTCTCCACCAAGACCCATGCCGACAATAAAGCGGCCCGCTGCCAGCACCGTATAGTTCGGTGCGAGTGCGCAAATGATTGCACCCAACGTGAACAGCAGCAGGTTGGCGCTCAGCATCGTGCGCCGGCCGTATCGATCGGCGATATAGCCTGAGCCGATGCGCCCGAGTGCGGCGGCACTGAAGGTCAGGGTATTCAGAAAGCCTATCTGTGCAATCGAAATACCCCATTGCTCGCGCAACATGGGCCCGATCAATCCCACGGCGTTCTGTTCGAATACGTCGAACATCACACCGAGCATGATCATGAAGATGATTTTTTTATGAGAAGCCGTTACACCGATATCGTCCATCGCCCGATCAAGCTCATGCTGTTGCGGGGAATTCGACGTTTGAACCGTTACTTCTGCACCCATGGTTGTCTCCTGCAGGTTTGGGGGTTGCCGAGGTGTGCCTCGGACTATTTGCCACCGGGATCGTTTTATGTTTTAGGTTCGGCCGTGAAAATTCTCTTTGCTTCGTTCACTCCAGTGCCGGCGTTGCATAAGGGGCTTTGCGTGCATGAATGGCTTGCTCTGCCGCGTAAGCAAGCCTGATAAGGACAGCTTCGGAAAAGGGGCGGCCAAAAAATTCCATGCCTACCGGAACGCCCAGCGGCGCATTCTGACCTGGCGTGGAAAAACCTGCCGGGATCGCAATGGATGGGAAACCGGTGGCAGATGCGAGTACGCCGTTGCGTTCAGATTGCGTCTCGCCGATGGGAGCAACCAAGCGGCGTTGATGCGGAAACGCCAAAGCGTCGATCCGGTATCCCATTGCAGCGCTTACTGAAGCGGTACGCGCCTTTCATGCCGCATTTCCCATCACACCGCTGAGGCTGTATGTCGAGGCGCTTGGAGCAGTAATCCAGCCAGTTCTGGATGGCCGCAGCCGGATCGGCATCATCGGTTCTCTGCCGGAAGTGCCAAGCAATTGCGGATCCGAATATCTATTGAGTGTTCCTGCCATTGCGGTAGTGTCTCCCTCGCATCCACTCGCCAGCCTGCGCGGCATGATTCCTCGCGCCACTGCCGCCGGTTATGTGCAACTGGTGTTGACGGACCGATCCACCCTCACGGAAGGTCGTAATTTTGGCGTCATGTCACCGCTGATATGGCGACTTGCAGACCTGGGCGCCAAGCATGCTTTTTTGCGTGCGGGCCTGGGTTGGGGCATCATGCCGCAACACATGGTAGAAGAAGACATCGCACGCGGGACACTCGTGACGATTGAACTGGAAGCCCATCCTTCGATTGGCTCAGCCTTTTCCATGCATGCCATATACCGCAAGGATATGCCGCCTGGTCCAGCGGGCAGGTGGTTTGTGGATCAGTTAAAGCAAAGATCAAGTTAACTACCGGCTCATGACCCGCAGTGTTCAGCGGTAAGTCTCCCCCTAAAGTTGGTTCTGGCTTTCACGCCAAGACAGCCTCTAGGGCGATGGTGGATTTTGGATACAGACTATAGTCTCTCCATTAAGTATATACGCGTTGACACGTCAGGCATTTTGTATATACTCGTATCTACATAGAAGGAGTTACTATGAGTAAGACAGCAACCTTAACTGTTCAACAATGGGGCAATAGCCTGGCGGTGCGAATTCCTGCAGCTATTGCGCGGAAAGTGCATTTTGTGGCGGGACAGCCAGTAGAAGTCACCACTGACGATTTCGGCGTAGTGGTTCACCGAAAGGGTTCACCGAAACTCACGCTTGAGCAAAGGCTGGCAGCGTTTGATCCAGAAAAGCACGGCGGTGAAGCGATGGCATCAGGCCGCATTGGTGCCGAGGCATTTTGATGGCGAGCAAGATTTGGGTGCCAGAGCGCCGTGACATTATTTGGATCGATTGCAACCCGCAAGTCGGGCGAGAAATGAAAGATGTTCACCCGTTGCTTGTCTTGTCGCCAAAAGAATTTAACGACCGTACAAGGATCGTGATTGGCCTGCCGATGACAACGGCGGAGTCCAACGAAAACAACCCGTTTGCAGTGAAATTCATTGGCGGGAAGGGTAAGGTCAGCTACGTACTTGCCCATCAGCCCAAAAGCTTCGATTGGCGATTAAGAGACGCGAAGCCGCACCCTTGGAAGAAAGTACCGGAAGAAGTTCTGATTCTTGCGGGTGAAATGTTGAATCAAATTATTTCAATTTGCGAATAGGGCAGCACGAAAGCAGCTTTCGGCATTAACCGCTATGGTGACGTTGGTTTTACCAAACACACGGGCTGCCGCACTATCCTGGTGTTTAACCGGCTCATACGCCACCAGCATCTCGGGTGACTTTTCGTGCAGGTGCGCACAGACTGCCAGGGCGGCGGCATCGGCAAGGCGTTGATGGTGGCCCTCATCGAGCGTGCCCGCGCCATCGGCAAGCATGTCATGGTTGCAGGCATCGAGGCAAAGAACGTCGGTTCGATTGCGCTGCACAAGAAGTTCGGTTTCGAGGAAGCAGGACTGCTGACGGAGGTCGGGACCAAGTTCGGCCAGTGGCTCGACCTGGCGTTTCTGCAACTCAATCTGGACTCGCGCACCGATCCGGACAGTACAAAAACGCCCTGATCATGAAGGCCGGTCAATCGCCCCAGATAATGTCGTGGCCATTATCTGGGGCGATCGCTGTTAAGACTCTATGTTCGCCAATAGTTGCGAAAAGGAAATTTTTCAGCGATAACAAGCGCCGAAGCTACCACATCAAGTCGTCCGGAATCTGAAAGGCCGCATACGGATCGTCGGCATCGATCTCGGTGCTGGTCTTGTTCACCCGCACGACGAGCGAGGCATCGCGCTCCGCGATCTTGTCGGCGATTATCCTGGGCACCAATTCTCTGGCATCGCCCTGGCAGATGATCACCAGGCGCCCGGCCATTAAATGCGCCTGGACCGCGGCCGACACATATAGCCGCTCAACCTTCTTGTCGTGGGTAAAATTGTAGGCGATGTCGCCGGCGCCCTTGCTTTGGCGATTTTTCTGCACCATCTGGGCGATTTGCGCCATGATCGCCTTTTGGGTGGCGGCTGCATCGCGCTGGGCGTTCAGTTCGCGAGCCCGGTCGGCATTCTTGCGTTGTGTTTCGAGTGCCGCCAGACGCGTTTCGTCGACACTGGTCGTGCCGCTCCGACGCTCGGCCTTCTTCTGCTTGTTCTTGTCCTGGTTGACCAGTTTGACTTTATTTTTGTCGACCAGGCCGGCTTTCAAAAATTGCTCTTGTAACGAGGCCATATATACTGCTCCGCAAATAGGGTGGCCGGCTCAGATAGCGGTGCCGACCATTGGAAAGACGCTAGCATAGCAAAAATATCGCCTCCCGCAGGCCGGACTACTTGTTGCATCGAATCTCCTTCTCATGCTGGAAGATGGTTGTGGCGACGTAATTCACGGATGATTCCGCTGTGATCCAGATCTCCATCGCCACTTTCCAGCATGTCGGAGAACAATTGATCGGCCTTGTTTAGCATCGGCAAATCCAATCCCACGCTTCGCGCGAAATGAATTGCGGTGCTTGTGTCCTTGACCTGATAACGCGCCGGCCCTCCCGGGACAAAATCGCCGGAAATCATGCGCAAGGCATGCTGCCGCAATATCGTCGAATCGGCAAAGCCACCTAGCAGCGCCTCTCTTACTTTGGCGGGATCGGCGCCGCCGCACTCGGCCAGCAACATGGCTTCGGCGACGCTGGCAATGTTGTTTGCCACCATCATCTGATTGACCAGCTTGGCCAACTCGCCGGAGCCTGCCGGTCCGACATGGGTGGGGCGGCCCATTTTTTCCAGCAACGGGCGCGCCTGTTCATACGCTTCCGCAGTGCCGCCGGCCATGATCGCCAGTGTTGCTTCGATCGCCCCCTTTTCGCCGCCTGACACCGGCGCATCGACGTAGGCGATACCGCGCGCCGCCGCCTGCTGCGCCTGATTGCGCGCGGTCTCGACCGGAATCGAGCTCATCACGATTAGCAGCGATCCGGGCTGCATGGCCGCGATCAAGCCATGCTCACCCAGCAGGATTTCATCGCAGCTGGGGCCAGAACTGAGCATGCACACCAGCGCGTCGGCATTGCGCACCACATCTCTGGTTTCGGTGACCACTGAGGCGCCGAACTCGCCAAGCCGCTGTGCTTTTTGCCTGGTACGATTCCAGGCCTGTACGTGATAGCCAGCTTGCACGAGATGGCGCGCCATCGGATATCCCATGATGCCGGTGCCGACAAACCCGATTGTGAGCGGCGCCGTCATGCTGCGGCTCCCGCCGCCAGGACGCCAAAACGTACCGGCAACTCACGCTCGATACAGGTAGGAAAGCCAGCCTTGAAACGCGCCAGATGCGGTGTTTGCAGATGCGCATCGAAAGCAGCGCGATCGGCATAGACTTCATAGAACAGAACCCGCGTCGAGTCCGGGAAACAAACTACATCGAACTGCCGGCAACCGGCTTCGTCAGCTACCGAATGCCGCGCGTCGTCATGCGCGAGCGCGAGGAAATCCGCCACGCAAGCGGATTTGACCTCGAACTCTGCGATGACGACAAATGCAGTTGCTGTGGTTGCAACTTCCATTGCATTTGTCATCGCCGCTCCTAGCGCAGCAAGATGCTGCTGCCGAGATTCGCCCGTGCATGGCGCTCCATTTCCTGGCGCAGCTTCACGACGTCCAGATCGTGCGCCAGTTCGACATCTTCAAAGCGCACGATGGTGTCTTTCTTGACCGGACGTTTGAGCTTGACGTTGTGCGCCAGGCCGATCGGCAAGGCACCTATTGCCAGACTCTTCGAAGCAGGGATGGCATTGGCCCATACAGCGTAACCGCCCTCGCCGTCCAGCATTTCGCCAGCTTGCAGATCGCGTTTGGCAGTCGCTACCGCATCGCCACGGAATTCTTTCGAACAACCGGTGGCTTCGCCGCGCAACACAGCCGACAACACACTGATGCTGGTTTCCAGGCCGATCATGTGGAACGGTCTCCACATCGATCCATACCAGCCGGATTTGTCGACCAGCAGCCCGTATTGCTTGAAGCAGGCGCGCGCATATTCAGTCGGCGCCTTGAAGGTGACGAATACGCCATAGCGGATGTTGTTGAGCACTTCACGGCCATCCGGTTCCTGGCTGGCGGCGATATCCACCAGGCCGCTACGCGAGAGACGGCCGCCGTCTGCCGCCGGACGGAATACACTGGCCAGGTCATGCAGGCCGGCCGGCGGAAACGCCAGGCCGTCGTCAGGACAATCGAGACCGGTACCGTTGGCTACAGCGGCCATTTCGATTGCGGCTTTGGTGCCGTCGGTGAACGAGTTGTACATCTTGGGATTGAAATCGCCCTTGGCGACCTCTTCTTCGGTCCAGCCGAAAAAGCCCCAGACCGTATCCGGCGTCGAATAACGATAGCGCGGCTCGAAGTTCATCCCCTTGCCGGCAGAGACCAGCTCGAAACCGCAAGAGCGCGCCCAGTCGACCAATTCGCAGATGATCGCCGGCTGGTCGCCATAGGCCATGCTGTAGACCACGCCCCGGGCTTTGGCTCGCGCCGCCAGCAACGGCCCGCACATGGCGTCCGCTTCTACATTTACCATCACCACATGCTTGCCCGCTTCAATGGCCGCCAGCGCATGGCGCACGCCGGCAATCGGATGGCCGGTGGCTTCGATGATGCACTCTATCTCTTCGCAGTCGGCCAGCGCCGCCGCATTCTCCAGCACGCAAGTAGTGCCGTTCTTGACGGCTTCGCCCAGGCTTTTTGCCTTGTACTTGTCCGCAGCCCAGCCGACGCGCGCCAGCGATGCGTGCGCCTTTTCCACATTCAAATCAGCAACGCCGACGATATGCATGCCTTCGATATGTTGGGCCTGGGCCAGAACCATCGAACCGAATTTACCGGCGCCAACCAAACCGACGCGCACCGGGCGGCCGGCCGCCGCGCGTTCGCGCAGCAAGCTGTACAGATTCATTTTTAAATCCTTCTCGTCAATAACAGGAGGCATCGCATTTGTCTCTCGCGTTTTAGGCTTTGGATGCGATGCCGGGAAGCGTGAAATTGCCGCAATGCCTGGTCCGGCCGCGCCGAAACAACCGACGCCATCGGACCAGCCAGCCGACAGACTCTTACGTACCGGGCGAACTGCTTCTCTTGCAATTTGGAACTTCGCCTGATTCGTGTAAAAAGTTTACTCAGCACGTCCTGTTAAAACAATTAACATTTATGATCGAATTACTTAGTTTTCCTAAGTAATTAAAGGAGGCAATGACGGGAGGCGGAGAACGCGGGGGATGAAACGGCGTTCGATGTGACGTTAATCCAGAAACGGCAACTTCAATTGTTGCGCCTGCTCTGCCTGCCATTGCGCCACTTCCGCGCGCAGCCAGTCGATGAACAGGCTGACCTTGTTTTTGCGCAGATGATCGACGGGGCAGACGATCCACTGCGTGGTCTGGGATATTCTAGGCGGATTTCGCACCGGGCACACCAGACTGCCGTCGCGTAGCTCACGCCACATCATCAGGCTGCTTTCCAAAGCCAGGCCGATGCCGTCAGCCGCTGCGTCGATTGCCATATGGCTGCGATCGAACAGCACACGCCGGATTTGATTTGGCGGCGTGATTTTACTCATCGAGAACCAAAACGGCCATTGCACCTGGGACTTCACCGACTGAATCAGGCGATGCTGCGCCACATCGGCCACTTCCAGGCTGCCGGCAGCGGCATAGTCCGGCCGGCACACCGGGAAAAACCATTCTTCGGTCAAGCCTTCCGTATGCAAACCCGGCCACTGTCCGCGCCCATGGCGGATTTCAACGTCCACCGTTTCACGGGTGAAATCGGTCACTTCGTTGGTGCCGTTGAGGCGGACTTCGAGATCCGGGTTGGCATCCAGAAACGAGCGCAGGCGTGGCAGCAGCCACTTGCTCGATAAAGTCGGCGTTGCCCTTACCGTCAGCAAAGTCACCGGGCGCAGGCCGCGTATGCTTTGCGTGGCCTCGGATATGCGGTCGATTTCCTCTGTGATCATCGAAAAATAGCGTTCACCGGCCTCGGTGAGCGCCACCCCTCGCCCGACCTTGACCATCAGGGAGGTACCAAGGTGGGTCTCCAGCGCCTGGATCTGCTGGCTGACCGCCGATGGCGTAACATTGAGTTCCTCCGCTGCGCTGGAAATACTGCCGGAGCGGGCTACCGCGTTAAACACACTGATGGAGCGAAGAGGAAGATACATGGAATCGACTCTTTAAATTTTCTACACAATAGTCAAAATTAAATTAATTGTACTTCACCGACAAATCTTTTACATTCAATTCACGAACTCCCCTGGAAAGCTCGCAGAAGACACCCCGGGGATCTCGAATGCACCGGCATATTTGCCGATTGCAGCAGCTAACCAAGGCTGCATCGCATTAGTCTGGAAGCAAGACGGCTGATCCATCGATGGATCAGCGTTGGGCGCCGGATCTTGGACTATAAAAAATTGGAGACAACAGCATGAACAAAGCTAAACCGCCGGGTGGCGACTCATCGTCTACCCTGCCTTCCGCCAAACGCCGCACCATACTGACTGCGGCTGCGACATTGCCGTTATTTACGGTCTGGTCACGCCCTGCGCGCGCTGCCGAATTCAACTACAAGCTGGCCACCGGGCAGTCGCTCGACCAGCCGATCAACGCCCGCCTGAAACAAGCTACCGACCGCATTCGGGAAGCCACTTCCGGGCGTATCGATATCCGTTTCTTCCCGGCCAGCCAGTTAGGCTCCGATACCGATCTGTTGACCCAGGTCCGCTCAGGCGGCGTCGAATTTCTCAACATCGCCGGATCGGTTCTTTCGACGGTGGTGCCGCTTGCCGCGATCACCAATGTCGGTTTTGCCTATTCCGATTATCAGCAGGTATGGAGCAGCGTCGATGGCGAGCTCGGCAAACTGATCCGCGCGCAGATCGACAAGAGCGGCTTCGTCTCGGTATCGAAAGCAAGCGACAACAGCTTCCGCCAGATTTCGTCGGCGACCAAGCCGATCAAAACGCCGGCCGATCTGCAGGGCTACCGCATCCGCGTTCCGGTATCGCCGATGTTTACTTCGCTGTTCAAATCGCTGGGCGCGAATCCGACCTCAATCAACTTCAACGAGTTGTACACCGCGCTGCAAACCAAACTGGTCGATGGCCAGGAAAACGGCCTGGTCGCCATCGAGTCCGGAAAACTGTATGAGGTGCAGAAATACATCAGCCAGACCAATCACATCTGGGACCCGTTCTGGCTTCTGGGAAATCGCCGCGCCTACGCCAACCTGCCGGACGACCTGAAGAAAATCGTGCAGCGTGAATTCGACCGCGCCAGCATGGAACAACGCGGCGACGTCGAACAGCTCAACAGAACGCTGAAAGAACAGTTGACCAAGAGAGGCATCATTTTCGACACCGCCAATCGCGAATCTTTCCGCAAGGCGCTGTCCGACGCAGGCTTTTACAAGGAATGGCGCGATAAATTCGGCGCTGCCCCGTGGGCTGCGCTGGAGGCCACCGTAGGGAAAATGTCGTGAGCGCGGTGCATAGCGTGGCGCCGCCGATGCCGCTGAACGGGCCGACCGGGAAACTGTTGGATAACGTTCAGCATTGGCTGGAGAAATCGGTCGAAATCGTCACTGCCGGCGTGCTGGTTGCCGAGGTGGCGCTGCTGTTCATCGGTATCATCGCCCGTTCGGTGCTGCATAGCTCTCTGATCTGGAGCGACGAACTGGCATCCATCCTGTTCCTGTGGCTGGCAATGCTGGGCAGCACATTGGCGGTACAGCGTTCATGCCATATGCGGTTGACTTTCTTTGTCTCGAAGCTGTCGCCGCGCGCGCAGGCATGGGCCGAAACCCTGGCGGTCGGCATTACCGCCGTCCTGCTGGCGATGCTGCTGCATCCGAGCTTCGACTACGTCGAGGACCAGGGTTTCGTCGAAACGCCGGCCCTTGGCTGGAGCGGCACGGTGCGGGCGCTGGCGTTGCCGGTCGGCTTCCTGATCGCTTTTGCCAGTTGCGGCCTGCGTTTGATGCATCACAACAAGCGGGACATCATCAGTGTCGCCGCGCTGCTGGCAATCGTTGCCGGCACCTGTTACCTGGCGGCGCCGATGCTGACGGCGATGGGTCAGAGCGCCTTGCCGATTTTCTTCATCGGCGTGCTTGGCGCGGCAGTGATGGCCGGTGCGCCGATTGCCTTTGCTTTCGCCACGGCCACCTGTGCCTATCTGCTGACAACCACCTCAACCCCGGTCGTGATCGTTGTCGGCCGCATGGATGAAGGCATGAGCAGCCTGATCCTGCTGGCGGTGCCGATGTTCGTGCTGCTGGGCCAGCTGGTGCATGCCACCGGACTGGCGCGCGTCATGGTTGAATTTCTGGCGGCGCTGGTGGGTCATGTGCGCGGCGGCATGTCATATGTGCTGCTTGGCGCAATGCTGCTGGTGTCCGGCATCTCCGGTTCCAAAACCGCAGATATGGCGGCAGTCGCGCCAGTGCTGTTTCCCGAAATGCGCAAGCGCGGCATGCAGGACAGCGAATTGATTTCGCTCTTGGCGGCTTCCGGCGCAATGAGCGAAACCATCCCGCCGTCGCTGGTGCTGATCGCGATTGCCTCGGTCACCGGCATTTCGATCGCAGCACTGTTTACCGCCGGCATCCTGCCCGCTATTGTGATGGCGATCGTGCTGGCCGTTGTCGCCTGGTGGCGCGCCGGACCGGATCATGTAGAGACCGGCCGTGCGCCACTCAAACATGTGCTGAAGACATTCGCGATTGCCTTGCCTGCCCTGCTGCTGCCGTTTGTCATCCGCACGGCAGTGGTGGAAGGTGTGGCGACTGCGACCGAGGTGTCGACCATCGGCATCGCCTATTCGCTGGTTGTGGGACTGATCATCTATCGCGGCAGCCTGAAGTGGCACATGGCCTTGCCGATTCTGGTACAGACCGCGGCGCTATCGGGAGCGATTCTGTTCATCGTCGGCGCCGCCAGCGCGATGGGCTGGGCATTGACCCAATCCGGTTTTTCGCATGACCTGGCGGCGATGATGTCCGTCGTTCCGGGCGGCGCTACCGGTTTCTTGCTGATATCCATCGTTGCCTTTATCGCGCTGGGTAGCGTACTGGAAGGGATTCCCGCCATCGTGCTGTTCGGGCCTTTGCTGTTCCCGGTGGCGCGCCAGCTGGGCATTCATGAAATCCACTATGCGATGGTAGTGATCCTGGCGATGGGCCTCGGTGTCTTTGCTCCGCCGTTCGGTCTTTGCTATTACGCCGCCTGTATCATCGGCGAAGTGAAACCGGAAGTCGCATTGAAGCGCATCTGGCTGTATCTCGGGATGTTGTTGTTGGGATTGATTGCAATAACTTTCATTCCCTGGATATCGATCGGATTCCTTTGATAGTGAAACCATGGAAAGCGTGGGGAGCAGCGTTAACAACGACGCTGCTCATTCAAACCGCACTGCCATTTTCCCAGGCAATGGCACGACTGGCTGTCCTGAAAAGGCGATGACTTTTTCCCGTTGTATTGCAATTATGGGAGCGATCCCAGTTTGGATAATTCGATGCTTAGTGCGGCTTCGAGCTTGCCTATTTCTGTATAAACCATCTCTGCACTCCCCCGTGCCCGGGTGATATTGACCGGTTCACGGCATGCGGTCTCCAATGCCAGACATGCGGCGATGAGAGAATCTGCTTTTGCAATCCGTGCTCCACCTTTTAGCCTGTGGGCGACGTCAGCCGCATCGGCCCATTTTTCTCCCTCTGCGTGGGCATTTAATTGAATCAGATCCTGTTGATTGGATTTAATCATCTCTCTCAACAAGTCTTCAGTCATTGCCACGTTACCCCCGGTTAGCTTATCCAGCGCGGCGCCATCGAACACGCTTCCTTCTGCGGCCGGCAACGGTGACACTTTTCCGCTACCGCCAGTAGGTACCGGCAGGCGGATAGTCTCTAATGCCTCCAGGCGACTACGGAGAGTTTCCAAGCCGATCGGTTTAAACAGGCAATCGTCCATGCCCGCCTCGCGGCACCGGACGATTTCTTCGGCCTGGGCGTTGGCGGTGAAGCCGAAAATCGTGCATTTCCTGATATCCGGATGTGCTTGTTCGATTTTGCGAATGGCTCGGGCCAGTTCATAGCCGTCAATCACTGGCATGTTGCAGTCGGTGAGAACCAGATCGAACAATGCCGGCGCCCACAATTTCAACGCCGCTTCGCCCTCCTCTGCGATGGTCACATCATGACCAAGGAACTGCAGCTGCTGCGTAATCACCATGCGGTTCGGTACGTGATCATCGACCACCAGCACGCTCAATCTGCCGGCGGGCTGCGCCGGCCCCGATCCCGCAATCGCCGGATGGACTGGCGCGGCTACGGGTTCCAGCTTCAACACGGATACGGTCACCATAATCAAGGTTCCCAATCCCGGTTCGCTGGAGAGCTGCAATTGCCCACCCATCATTTCAATCAGCTTACGACTGATCACCAGCCCCAGTCCGGTACCTGAATTTGCCTGGCTTTTTGTTGCCCCGACCTGGGAAAACGGCAAGAACAGCTTTTCCTGATCTTCTGCGCTGATGCCAATTCCGGTATCTTCCACGCTCAGGCGGATCTGGAGACGATCCGCTCCCTTGATTTCGCCGTCCAGGCGAACCTGGATCGATCCCTGGCCGGTAAATTTGATCGCATTGCCGATCAAATTAAAAGCGATCTGCGTAAAGCGTTGCGGATCGATCAAGACATCGCCCTGGATCCGCGAATCGATCTGCAGCCGCAGGATCAAGCCCTTTTGCCGCGCCACGCCATCAAACACGCGCACCACCGATTCAATCAGTTCACGCAGATTAGCGCGTTGCGGAAATAGATCGAGCTTGCCGGACTCTATCTTGGCGATATCCAGGATATCGCCGATCAGCCCTAGCAATGAATTGGCCGAGTTATAGGCTACCTCAATTGATGAACGCTCCAAACGTCCTTGATCGGCATACTTGAGCGAGAGTTCGAGCATACCGATAATGGCGTTCATAGGGGTGCGGATTTCGTGACTCATGGTGGCCAGGAAGGTGCTCTTGGCAAGACTGGCTTCGTCAGCCTGGATCTTCGCACTCACCAGTTCCTGCATCAGATGGTCTCGTTCAGTGATGTCTATCCAACCGCCGATGACGCCCACCGTATTTCCCTGCGAATCCTTGTAAGGAAACAGCCAGCGATAAATGCGGAACACGCTGCCGCGTGCGGGGACCTCGATCTCCTCGAAATACGGGGTGCCGGTTCGCAGCATTTCCTGATAGACAAGCCGGTATTTGTCGGCATTTGCATTGGGAATATACGATAAGTCTCGCAGATTCTTCCCCAACACCTGCTCAGGTTCGACATCAAAGAAACTCAGATAAGCGCGATTGCATTGGAGCATCCGGCCATGAATATCAAATACGTAAATAGGATGAGGGGTGCCGTCAATCATGGCGCGCACGAATTCCAATTGATCGCTCAAGGTGAGCTGGGCGAGCTTGCGCCGGGTTATCTGGCGGCGCAAATAGAATATCCATGCCAACAAACCCATCGCCAGCAATGCGGCGCCGCCGATGATTTGGTAGATGTAACCACGGTAGTTGTTCCACGTGCCTGTCGGGACCGCGTCATTGCTGTGCCACCGGCTTGCCATTGTGGTTAATTCTTCTGGTGAGATGGTTAATAATGCTTTATCGAGAATCGTGCGTAATTCCGGTGTCTTGTAACGCACGCCAAAAGCAATGCGCGACGGCTCATCCCCCACCGCAGTGGCAACCCGCAGATCATCTTTGAAATAACGGCCAATGAAAAAATTGGCGCCGGCATGAATAAAAATGGCGCCGTCAGCCTTACCCTGTTTCAACTTATCCAAGGCTTCAAATGCATTTGCCACAAACAGCAGGCGAATCCCCGGGTATTTTTGCCGCAACATCGGTAACGGCGGATGATCTTTCAACAGTGCCAGCGTATGGCCATTCATATCGTCAAGGCTGCGCGGCGCATCTTTACCTATCCGCGTCACCAAGACAAATGGATTAACAAAATAAGGACGCGTGAAGTCGATTTTATCCCTGCGTTCTTCACTAATGCCCTGCGTGGCGATCAAATCCGCATCCCCATCAAGCAATTGCTGCGTCAACCCGGTGATCGATTTGCTGCGCACAACCTCGAATTCCAATCCGGTACGCAGCCTGATCAGCCGCAAGATATCCGCCGTGAGACCTAATACCCTGCCATTTTTTTCAAAGAAGGTCAGCGGTGCAAATTGGTCATCGACCAATACACGTATTTTGCGATGCTGGTCTATCCAGCGCCGCTCACGCGAGGTCAAATCCAATGTCGCACTCGACAAATACGCTTCACTGCCCAGACTCCAGCGACGCTCGATCGTGCTGCTTTCTTCTTTCGGGATAGCGCCAAGCATCGTGTTAATCGCGCGTAGTAACTGTTGATCTTCTTTGCGCATGGCAAAACCAAAGCCGCTGCCGCCAGCGGGAATCACCGTGTCCAAATGAAGTTGATTGAAATAACTTGTGGTGATCAGATAATTTGCCGAGGTGGCATCGCCGAGAAACATGTCTGCCTGGCCATATGCCACGCTCGCCATCGCGGCTTGATTGCTAGCGTAGACTTCCAATTTTGCGTCGGGATATAATTTTTTGCTGGCGTCAGGTGAGCGATAGTCGGCCGCCATCGCCAGGCGCAGGCCGGCGCCGGTGCCGATCTCGCGTTGTTCGTCAATGCGAGTGACTAATGCCAGGCGATCGGGAGCATACGACGAAGAAAGGACGAAGCGACGATCACTGGCGTCGATATTGTTTACAGTGCCCAGCAAATCAATCTGGCCATTGGCCAAAGCGTTCAGCACAGCCGCGCGTGTCGGATACTGCAGCACACTGACTTTGACTCCCATTATTTTTCCCAGGATAGCCATGTAGTCTGCGGTGATGCCTTCGTAGTCGCGGCCACTGGTAGTGATATCAAACGGCGGGAAATCGGGGGCAGCAGTCCCGAGCACGAGTTCGCGCTTGCGTCCCAGCCACGCCCAATCGTCCCCAGACAATTTGAAATGAAGTTGATCCAAGTTGGAACGTCCCAACAATGTGAGGGGCTTTTCCTCACGGTCGGCGCCTTGAGCCGTGATTGCAGTCAGACTAAACGCGCAGACCGCCAACGCGCACAGCATATACCGTGCGAAGGCCCGCATTGCCAGCGGGATGATTGAGTGATGCTCGACGATCAAAATTTTACCCAAGCTATACTCCGCAAGATCTGTCTATGAAATATGACTCATGAGATGTTCGTCATCTGGCGACTTGTCCGTCGCGACATTTTTTATGGTCACATTGACACAATATTGCCATACAACACTCTACTGGCGCGTAACAATACTGAATGGGGTCAGTCAACGCCGATTTCCCTGACATGATTTCTCTATGAACTTGCCTGGCAGGCCGGTTCGTATGGTCCGATATTCGATTTGGAATAGATATCGGAATTTTCCCAATGTGATGTAGGCAAAATCGCCGCACCATGAAAAAAGCGCCCCGAGGAGCCAATGCCGTTCAGTTAAGTGATATGACGTGGCCAGCCGCCACGGCGGCTCCGTCATCCCAGCGAACGCGGAGATCCAAATTACCGAGTGAAACAATGAAAATGGATTCCCGCGTTCGCGGGAACGACGCATGACGGAGATATCTCTGGCGTCTTAACTGAACGGCATTACCCCGAGAAGCGCTTTTTAAACTCGCAGCCGCAAAGGCCGCCAGCGGTCATTCCTTACAAGTTGTCGCTCAGGAAAGTCAGGGAGTTGCCATGTGCTTCTGCCGCGGCGCGCTGGTTATAGCTGGACCGGTGTGAACAATTGAAACCATGTTCGGCACCCGGATAGATGTGGACCTCGACATCCTCATTGTTTTCGAAGCGCTCGGCAATGCTCTGCACGGCGTCCATTGAAATATGGCTGTCCGCACCGCCGAAATGCATCAGCAGCGGCACCTTGATGTCGTCGGCGCGCTGCAATTGATTCTGGATACCGCCGCCGTAATACGCGATCGCCGCATCGACCAGGCCGTCGGCCGCCGTGAGATACGCAAGCAAGCCGCCGAAACAATAACCGATGGCGGCCAGCTTGCCGTCCAGCCCGGGCTGGGCCTTCAGGGCCGCAACAGTCAGTGCGATATCCGATTGCGCCTTGGTGACGTCGGTAGCTTTCATCAGATCGTAGGCTTGTTTCCAGCCGGCGTCGTCATAAGTCAATTCGATGCGGTGGCCGCTGCGCCAAAACAAATCCGGCACCAATACCATGTAGCCGTCGGCAGCGTATTGCTCGGCGACCGAACGGATGTGCTCGTTGACGCCGAAAATTTCCTGGATCAGTACGATACCGGGGCCTTTACCGGTGTGCGGGATGGCCAGGTAAGCGCCGAAGGCACCGTCGGCGGCCTTGATGTCGATCCATTTGGTGGTAACGCTCATGATGGGTCCTCTCTATGCGAGAAATAAAAATCGGTGTGTTTGGGGGGAAGCCGGGCTTGCGGCAGCAGAAATTATCTGGTTTCATCTGTACCTGGGACGAACCTCTGTATCGGTACAAGTCAATGCCCGGATAACATGCTACCAGATACCAGGACGACGAGTTGCGTGGGACCTGGGTAGGGTGGGCGCCTGTGCCCACGCGGAACGTCAATCTTCTGAGAAGTGAATTCAGCGTGGGCAAAAAAACCTGCCCACCCTACCTGCACCCTACCTGCACCCTACCTGCACCCTACCTGCACCCTACCTGCACCCTACCTGCACCCTACTTATATATGAGCGACTTCAACCACCTCACCCAATGAATAACACACGTCGACAGACCCTGCTGGGAATTGGCATTGCCGGTGCATCGGCAATAATCAGTCTGTAGTGGTCAAGTAAATTCGGACACGACGATAGGTTTGTTTGCTGCCATGTTCCGTTCGTAGACGGAGGGCGGCAGATTGCCCAGAACTGAATGCAAACGTTCGTTGTTGTAGAAGCCGACGATGT
>NZ_JAGQED010000069.1 GCF_018304965.1 Collimonas antrihumi | reverse complement strand
TGATCATTTTGACGACCTCAAGCTTAAAGCTGGGGTCGAAATTGCGGCGTTGCCTTGTCATGCAAATCTCCTCGGATGGTGGATTGTCCACCTATCGAGGTGTCCGGGCAAATTAGACCACTACAGTACATGTCTTCCTCCGTAAACGTTAAGGGTTGTACAACGTTAAGGGTTGTACAACGACCCAAAGCGGAAGTCGGTCACCCTACTTGGCGGGCGTCTCCTTTCAAGGGTGTAGCGGACGTCTGATCAATGCCTAATGTCAATGAGGGCTTCGGCTTCCATGCTGGGCGTCTCCTGAGCTTGCAGGATATTGATCAGCCCTTCCAAGGCAAGAGAGGGATGGCCTCGCCACACGAGATGAGTTCGATTGGTGGAAAACCGCTCTGGCAGAGTATGCTGATTCACCTTTTCTGTCGCCTGCAGGGCTACCAATACGGACTTGGGCACAATCGCAAAGCCGGTCCCGGCAGCCACACAGGCAATCATGCCTTGGTACGACCCGAACTCGAGAGTGCGTTCAGGCATCACATTGTCACTGCCTAGCCAGTCTTCGAGTCGCTTTCGGTAGGAGCAGCCATGGGCGAAGGCGATCATCGTGCTTCGCCCCAAATCCTTGGCTGTGCGAACCTTTCGGATCTCCTTAGAGGTAACCAGAACCAGCTCCTCACGAAAGACTGCCACCGACTCAAGTTCCGATGCGGTGAACGGCTCGGACACAAAAGCGGCTTCAATCTCGAAATTCATGACCCGATTGATAAGAGCGCCCGTAGTCCCGGTGACGAGTTCCACGACCACACCAGAGTTCTTGGCGTGATAGCGCGAAAGAATGGGTGCCAGGCGGCTTCCTGCCGTGCTCTCCAGAGAGCCGAGGCGAAACATTCCCTGAGGCTTCCCAGTGCGCAACTCATTGACCGCTTCGTCCGCCAACCTGAGGAGCCGCACCGAATAGTTGAGAAGGGTCTGGCCTTCAGCCGAAAGAGCAAGCGTACGCCCTTCCCGGCGAAACAAGCGTACGCCCAGGTATTCCTCCAGTTGCCGGATACGGGTCGTCACGTTTGACTGTAGTGGTCAAGTAAATTCGGACACGACGATAGGTTTGTTTGCTGCCATGTTCCGTTCGTAGACGGAGGGCGGCAGATTGCCCAGAACTGAATGCAAACGTTCGTTGTTGTAGAAGCCGACGAT
>NZ_JAGQED010000068.1 GCF_018304965.1 Collimonas antrihumi | reverse complement strand
AACCGCAAAAGCTGCCGACAGCCGCCTGGATCAACCCGCCATTCACGGAGAAAAAAGCTGCCTGATACCGAGATTTAGACTCTCACCGATTTAACCAAGGTGTTTCAAATTCATTGACACGTTCCGCTAACAGAAAAACAAAAACCAAGGCGAATCTTGAAATTTCCTTCATCCTATCCCCCTTCATTTATCATTTTTTTGAAAAATCCGTCCAACCAAACACCGCTAACTAATGCCGCGAAATAGAACTAGCGGCGATACTCCAGATGTTCAAGCCACCCAGAACGGTAAATTCGAATCGCCCTGACCCTTCTAGTTTGAATCAATCGCCCTCGTACATGGGCTTTTTTTTACTCCGTGTGCGTGGGGATATCACGACATAAAAGGCAAAAAAATAGATATCCCCGACATTTAGGGTCTCGGTTTTCATATTAGGAGGGGCACGGTGTCTGTGCTGGCTTACAATAAGCATTACATGCTGAGCAGTTCTCACATGTAAAGGTAGAAAGACCCCCTTATTTCGAGTAAGAGGGTCTTTCAGGTTGCGACGCAAGTCGCGCATGCATTTGCTTCTGGAGAGAAGCCTCAATCGTAGAGTCAGTTACGACGAACCACAGAAGGAGGATATGTATATGGGATTTCACCATATGACCAGGAGAGGACAATTAGCGGTCTAACCGTGAGTAGTTCTCAAAGATCGGAGGAAGCGTGTTTAGCAAACTGCGAACCAGAAGAACCTAGCTAGGTGACACTATTGTCATCGGCCGAGGCGGCTATATGTCGCCTCGACTTCATTATAAGGACATTCGAAGGCGGTTGCTAATTTTTGCTACCCGTTGGCAGCCCCACGCAGCAGAGTAGCAACACGACGCCACCTAAAACTTATCGACCTATTTTGCGGCTCTGGCACCAGTCGCGTCATTACCGCCCAGCAATAAAACCTAGAAGCGAATATCTGGTGGTACAACCCTCTGCTCTGAAATCCATTGCAAACCAGTTGCACACGACAGCCTGAAACCCCTCGTAAATCCTTATTTGTCCGTCCCATCCATCACGAGATCGAACCTGTGCTGCTAGATTTGTCGTATGCGTATCGGCGCGTGTCAAGATAGTTGTCGCCTGACTTATGCAGCCAATCGATCTATAGAAAGGTTGGCCAATTCAGCTGCGACGACTGAATCCCGTTCTGGATTGAGCGTGACGGCTTGAATCGGTTT
>NZ_JAGQED010000067.1 GCF_018304965.1 Collimonas antrihumi | reverse complement strand
TGTAGTGGTCAAGTAAATTCGGACACGACGATAGGTTTGTTTGCTGCCATGTTCCGTTCGTAGACGGAGGGCGGCAGATTGCCCAGAACTGAATGCAAACGTTCGTTGTTGTAGAAGCCGACGATGTAGGCGGCGATATCGATCTTGGCCTCTGCATGATTGGCATATTGGCGCTGCCACACCCGTTCCATTTTGAGATTCAGGAAGAAGCGTTCGGCAACTGCATTGTCCCAGCAGTTTCCTTTGCGGCTCATGCTGCAGATGAAGCCGTGACTGGCTAGCACAGCTTGGTACTGGGCACTTGCATACTGGCTGCCACGGTCTGAGTGAACGACCAATCCTTTGTCTGGCCGCCGCTGTTGAACCGCCATGTGCAAGGCATCGCAGACCAGCTTAGCCGGCATGCTCGGTGCCATGGCCCAGCCGACCACTTTGCGCGAGAATAGGTCGATCACCACTGCCAGGTACAGCCAGCCGGCGCCAGTGCGCACGTAGGTGATGTCGGAGACGTAGGCCTTGTTTGGCGCAGCCGGATTGAACTGGCGGGCCAGCACGTTGGCTGCGATCGGCAGATCATGTTTGCTGTCGGTAGTGTGAATGAATTTGCGCTTCCAGACTGGTTTTAAGCCCGCCTGGCGCATCAACCGACGAACCTTGAAGCGCCCGGCCGTGATGCCGCGGTTTGATAGCTCCGTCACCATACGGCGGCTGCCATAGCTCTGGTGACTTGCCACGAAAGCAGCTCGTACATGAACACTCGCTTTGCAAACAACCGGCGCGGTAGCGCGGCGCTTCGCTTCGTAGAAACCGGAACGGCTAACACCCAGCACACGGCAGCTCTGTGCGACAGGGATGGCCTTCGTTTGCAGCTCGTCGATAAGTCGAAAACTCATTTCAGCTCGCGGGCAAAGAAGGCCGAGGCCTTTTTTAAGATTTCTACATCTCCTCGCAGTTGGCGGTTCTCCTGCTCCAACTGCCTGATTCGTTGCTGCTCGGGCGTCAGCGGCTTGCCAATGCCAGGTTGGCCGGATTGCTCGGCATCGTACTGCTCCAGCCAGCGACGCACGGCGGTCGGACCAATGCTCATGCTCTGGCATACATGCTGAACACTGAGTCCCTGTTCTTTGATCATTTTGACGACCTCAAGCTTAAAGCTGGGGTCGAAATTGCGGCGTTGCCTTGTCATGCAAATCTCCTCGGATGGTGGATTGTCCACCTATCGAGGTGTCCGGGCAAATTAGACCACTACA
>NZ_JAGQED010000066.1 GCF_018304965.1 Collimonas antrihumi | reverse complement strand
GAATGGCACTTACTTAACCTTTTTCGGATGACCGTATTTTTGCACCGTCGCTCTTGCTACAGGCCGAGTTTCGGTCAGTAGAGGGTAAGATTTTGGTCTTCGCTTGATGGCGCGTGGTTCGATTCTCCCTGGTCGGTTTGCGACCGTTTGTTCGGCCACCAACGCCAAGAATTCTGCGACCTTATCGTTGTCATCAAGGTGATGCAATGCCTCGCTCGCTGCCAGCCAAAGCTGCAGCGTATGCTTGAAGCTCAGTGCGCGTGGTAGCACATCGGCGAGCAAGGCAGATTGCAGCATAATCATTCGGATGAGGTTGTAGGCAAGCAGGTATACCCACATCTCCTTTTCGCCCATCTGCGGCGTTTTGCAGCTCAGTGTTTCCATGCCTAATGTGGTCTTGATGTTGCGAATGTCCAACTCGACATGCCAGCGACGCTTGTATAGCGCCTTCAGGGCGATTTTAGGCGTTGTTTTCGGACAGAGTAAGGTCGTCACCACCACTTTTCCGCCAACTTCCAACTCCCTCACGCTGAGCGTATCTGGCGCAGATTCGTACTGTTCTATCGTCATCCAGTCCGGGCGGATTTTCGGCTTGGTCAGTGTGATCGAATGATCCCGGCTCCCCAGGCGTTTTCCACGACGAAAGTCGGTCGAACGCTTGCGAGCACCGTGTTGTTCGAATACCGCATCCACACCGCGTAAGCCAAGTTCGGCCAACAAAAAATAGCTTGCATAAAACGCGTCGCCCAAGAGTAGGTCGCCCGTTTCCAAAGTATCTAACAGCGATCGCAAGAGTGTCTGCTCGCTGCCGCCTTTACCTTTGAATTTTCCCATGACCGCATTGAGCAACGCGCCGCTAGCCAGGCAGGTTATCCCCACGATGCGGCAGATAGGAAAGCCCAGCCCAGGTTTTTGCCCGCTCTGCTGCGGATAAGTGGCCTGGTTGGCTGGCGTATCCGGCAAAGTCACTGTCGTGCCATCTACCAGCCGTACTGGCCGGCCGCGCCATCGCCAACTATGCGCGGCTTTCCCTGCGATCAGATGGCCAGTAGTGATGGCCATCTCCGACACCATTTCCAGTGGCAACCGCCGACGCGCTTTGCAGTAGGCACCTGTTTTTGTGCTGCACAGCGGTAGACCATGCAGTAGTCGTTTGACCGCCACATCATCAACAATGCCCTGACAGGAACGGTCCGATTTCATCGCCTGCGCCATAAACATGGACAGCGTCTCGGTTGGTGGAAAGAGCCGTTCACGATGCGCCGGCAACGTCGCCTCCAGTGTGTCAAATAATTCGGGCGACGTGAGTAGATCGAAAAAACGAAATGCATCGTGGGCGGCGGCATGATGGCGAACGCGACGTTGCCGAGATAACACGGAACGATTATTATGCATGTGGGCTGGCTCTTCGATGGGGGCGATGGTTTGGCGACTTAAGCTTACCATCACGCCAGCCTGTTTTTCCTCAATAATTCATGCACTTAGCGTTTAAGTAAGTGCCATTCG
>NZ_JAGQED010000065.1 GCF_018304965.1 Collimonas antrihumi | reverse complement strand
ACCCCCTGTGCCAATATAACTTGAGACACCTACCCGATTAATTTAGAGTACAACGGTAGGTTCCCAACATGCACAACCGAAAGCAACAAATTAGCACTCCAGCAGACCCTGATATCGCAACCGGCTCGTTGCCAGCCGAGGTGCCGCGCCCCGATCCCGAGGTTGTTCCTACTGCCAAACGGCGCACTTTCTCCAAGGCGGAGAAGCTGCGCATTCTGACTGCTGCCGACGCATGCGTGGCACCGGGCGACATCGGCGCGCTGCTACGTCGGGAAGGCATCTACTCGTCGCACCTCGCCACTTGGCGCAAGCAACGCCAACTCGGCGGCGAGGCGCAGCTCATCGAACGCAAGCGCGGTCCGAAAGTTGATCCGGCCGTAGCCCAAGACCGCCGGGTGCTTGACCTGGAGAACGAAGTTGAGCGCCTGCGCGACAAGTTGGCCAAGGCCGACCTGATCATTGACGTCCAAAAAAAACTTTCCATCCTGCTGGGGCTGAGCACTGCCGACACGCCCGGCGAGCCGAAGTGATGAGCGCTGCCATCAGCCTGGCTGACAAGGTTGGCGTAGCCGCCGCCTGCCGTGCCTTACACCTGCCCCGTAGCGCGCTGTATCGCGACCGCGCTATGCGCCGTGTCTGCCTGTTGCCGTCGCCGCTCGCCGTAGCACCGGCAAGGCGCCCGCCGCTGGCGCTGTCGCAGCATGAGCGGCGCGTCGTGCTCGATGTGCTCAACAGTCCGCGCTTCGCCAATTGCGCGCCGGCGGCCATTCACGCCCAGTTGCTCGACGAAGGCCGCTATCTGGCCTCGGTGCGCACCATGTACCGCCTGCTGCAAGGCTGCGCCGCCGTGCGCGAACGCCGCAACCAACTGCGGCACCCGGAGTACGCCAAGCCGGAATTACTGGCCGTGACACCGAACCAGGTGTGGAGCTGGGACATCACCAAACTCAAAGGCCCAGTCAGGGGCACCTGCTTCCATCTCTACGTCATCCTCGACATCTTCAGCCGCTACGTCGTTGGCTGGATGGTGGCCGAGCAAGAGACCGCCGAACTGGCTGAACAACTCATCGCCGATAGCGCCGCAAAAGAAAGCATTGCGCCCGGTACGTTGACCTTGCATGCCGACCGGGGCAGCAGCATGCGTTCCAAGCCGGTGGCGATGCTGCTAGTCGATCTGGGGATTACCAAATCGCACAGCCGACCCTATATCTCGGACGATAACCCATACTCGGAGGCGCAGTTCAAGACCCTGAAATACCAGCCTGGCTTCCCATCTCGCTTCGGCTCGCTGGCCGACGCGCGCGCCCACTGCGCAACGTTCTTCGCCTGGTACAACCAGCAGCACCGCCATTCCGGCATCGGCATGATGACGCCGGAGAGCGTCCACACCGGCCGCGCCGCTGAAGTACGCAAGCAACGACAATCCACGTTGGACTGCGCCTTCCGGCGCACACCGAACCGCTTCAAAAACCGACCGCCGCAACCGCAAAAGCTGCCGACAGCCGCCTGGATCAACCCGCCATTCACGGAGAAAAAAGCTGCCTGATACCGAGATTTAGACTCTCACCGATTTAACCAAGGTGTTTCAAATTCATTGACACGTTCCG
>NZ_JAGQED010000064.1 GCF_018304965.1 Collimonas antrihumi | reverse complement strand
TCTTCGCGTATTTGTCAAATCCAGCAATGGCAAGTGTCGTTTGTTTCATGGGCTTCATCCAAATTTGTTTCGAATACCTCGTCTAACGCTTCAATGCGGTCGGGCGTTTACTTAATCAGAGATTCCTAAGGATAAAACACTTCGTTGGCGTCTGGTTAATTTGCTCTTTACTATCGTTACATTCTGTTTTCATTAGTGATCGACCATGAAGCTCGCTACCCGCGTTTTCCTGATATTTTCCTCGGGCTATTTCATTTCTTATCTGGCGCGCGGCATCAATTTGCCGCTGGCGCCTTTGCTCAGCAGCGAACTTGGGTTGTCGCCGGCTCAGTTGGGGCTGCTGACCAGTTTGTATTTCTTTGCTTTCGCTGCCTGCCAGCTGCCGCTTGGCATTTTGCTGGACCGTTTCGGTCCGCGCCGGGTATTGGCTTGCTTGCTGCTGCTGGCTGCGGCCGGTGCTGTGGTGTCGGCTAATGCGCATGGTTTTGGCAGCTTGCTGATCGGGCGCTTGCTGTTGGGGATTGGCACGTCGGCTTGCCTGATGGCGGGTCTCAAGGCGATTGTGACCTGGTTTCCGCATGATCACTTGCCTTTGATGAACGGCGCGATCTATGCGATTGGCGGTTTGGGTGCGGTTGCTACCGGGACGCCGATTGCCTGGGCTTTGGGTTTGACCACCTGGCGCGTGTTGTTCGTGGTGGTGGCGGTGCTGATCATGATGATCGTGTTGGCCTTGTTCACGTTGGTGCCGGAGAAGGATGAGCAGCATTCGAAGAGCAGTCTTGCGGCGCAATTGTGTGACATTGGCGGGATTTTCCGTAGTGGGGTGTTTTGGCGTACGGCGCCTTTTGTGATGGCTAGCCAGGGTGCGTTTCTTGGTGTTCAGGGGTTGTGGGCGGGGCCGTATTTGCGGGATGTTGGTCGGCTGCCTGCTGCCGCTGCGGCTGATATTGTGGCGCTGGTTGGCTTGGCGATGGTGGTTGGGGCGGTTGGTTCGGGCTGGTTGGCGCGGCGGTTGCAGCAGCGTGGAATTTCTTTGCATGCCACTGCTGGCGCGGGGATGTTTTTGTTCATGTTGGCGCAGCTGCTGATACTGCTTGGTGTGTCGTTGCCTGGCTGGTTGTTATGGGGATGTATGGTGTGTTCGGTACCTCTGGCGTGCTGACGTATGCATCGCTGGTGCGTGAATTTCCAACGCATCTGGCTGGCCGTGTCAGTACCGGTTTAACCTTGGCGATCTTTGCCGGTGCGTTTGTGGTGCAGTATGGTTTCGGGTTGTTGCTCAACGCCTGGCCGCACGATACCGGTAGCTATGCCGTGGTTGCGCACAGGGCATCATGGGCGATCGCACTTTTAGTGCAGCTAGCCGCCGGCGTCTGGTACTGCGGATTGCAGTTAAATGAGGTCAGAGTCTGACCCTATTTAACGGCCCACGGAGTACATGTTGTAGCATGCGACGAAATGTCACGTTACGTAAAACGGTAGTTACTCCGTGGATGCATGCCGGGGGTAGCCCCATACGCGCTAACCAAAATTCTGATTGCGGGTTAACATTGCGAAATTAAAATGAATCTCGCAAAAGATAATGGTCGCCGAAGAGTACAAAAACATAAGTGAAGACTGGTCGAAAATAGTGAAAT
>NZ_JAGQED010000063.1 GCF_018304965.1 Collimonas antrihumi | reverse complement strand
CGGTAGTTGTCAATAAAGATGTCGCGTCACTTCAAGCAGCTTGCTTTAGTATTTCCGGCTGAACCCGTTCCGGATTAAGCCAGACCTCGTCCTTCAAATCCCAGTTCCGTGTGGCACCTGACCAACGTTGCGGGCAGCGCTGTTTTGCTGCCTCGTAGACCTTCTCACGGCGTTGCAGGATCGCTTCCGCCTGGCCGCTATGTCGCTGCGCTGGCGTCACGAATTTCAGCCCGCTGTGCTTGTGCCGGTGGTTGTACCACTGCACAAATTGAAGCGTCCAGGCTCTTGCCTCCTCAACGGTGTCGAAGGGCTTGCGCGGGTAGTTCGGCCGATATTTACATGTGCGAAACAGCGACTCCGCGAACGGATTGTCGTTGCTCACACGCGGTCGGCTGAACGACGGCACCACACCCAGCTTCTCCAATGTTGCCAGCATCGTCGCACCCTTCATTGCGCTGCCATTGTCGGAATGCAGCACCACCTTGCGACCTGCCAAGCTTTCCGCCAGACTGGCCTTGCGCATCAACAGCGCCGCCAGTTCCGCCGACTCGGCGATGTGAACTTCATGCCCGACGATTTTGCGGCTAAAGACGTCGAGCACCATGTACCAATAAAAGTAGAGGCCCTTCACGCCGGCCGGCAACCAGGTGATATCCCACGACCACAAGCGATTCGGTTCGGTCGCACAGTGGCTCGTCACCACCCTGGTTGTGGGCTTCTTGGCTCGTCCCCGGTGATGTTGCTGCAGCTCAGCCTTCAAGATGCGGTAGATGGTCGACTCCGACGCCAGGTACTCGCCCCGGTCAACCAGGGTGGGCACGATCTGGCTCGGTGGCTGGCTTGCAAATTCCGGACTGTTGACCAGTGCCAGTATCTGCGCGCGCTCATCCGCGCTGAGCTTGTTGGCAGGGGCAGCGCGACGAGCCCCTTTGCGTCCATCTCCGGTGCCGACCTCGCCTTCGCGCGTCCAGCGTTGATAAGTACGGATGCTGATCTCCAGCATCTTGCACGCCACCGCGCGCCGGCAACCACTGCCCACAGCCTCTTCAATCAATGTCATCACCAACTGGCGATCCGGGGTGCCGGTCAGTCTTCCTCGGGATCCCCCCAGATCGCCTGGGCTTTTTTTCTGAGAATGATCAGCGCAGCCGCCTCGGCCAGTGCCTTCTCCTTGCGCTGCAATTCTTTCTCCAGCTGCTTGATTCGCTTGCGGTCGCTCTTGCTCTGCTCGCGTTGTTCGCGGGTGCGCTCAACAGTCTGCGTATTGGCCTCCTGGCACGCATCGCGCCACGCCGCAATCTGTTCGACGTACAGGCCTTTGCGCCGGCAATATTCAGCCAATTCCGCTTCGTTCAGTTGGGCCGTTTCCAGCACCACCCCAAACTTGTCTTTCGAGGACCATTCCTCGGCATTCTTCCCATTACCCGGCACCGGCACTCCCTGCGTTTTTAAGTTTCGTCGCCAAGTATAAAGTGTCTGTTCCGAGATGCCATTTTCCCGGGCCAATTCAGAGACCAGCTTGTTCTCCGGAGGCATCATTCGTCTGAGAATGGCTTCCTTGCGTTCTAATGAATAGCGTTTCACTGCATGTCTTCGCTCCGCCCCCTGAGCTTTTTAAGAAAAATCAGATGACGCGACATCTATCCTGACACAGGGGG
>NZ_JAGQED010000062.1 GCF_018304965.1 Collimonas antrihumi | reverse complement strand
TTGGTTCAGAGGGTTTTTTAATAAAAGCCTGACGATGACCTACTTTCACACTGGTTGCAGCACTATCATCGGCGCAAAGTCGTTTCACGGTCCTGTTCGGGATGGGAAGGGGTGGTACCAACTCGCTATGGTCATCAGGCATAACTTGTAACCGCTGTTCGTTCTCCAGGAGGAGCAACGCACAACGCAATCTGGAAGAAGTAGTTTTTTATACCGGACTCGCTGTTGTTTTCACAAAGAGCGAGTCCGGTTGGGTATGAATGTCCAAACGGTGTGTTGAGCACCTTGGCAAACAAATAAGCTCATCATATAACCTGCTAAGGTTATAGGGACAAGCCTCACGGGCAATTAGTACTGGTTAGCTTAACGTATTACTACGCTTCCACACCCAGCCTATCAACGTCCTGGTCTCGAACGACCCTTTAGGGGAATCTAGTTCCCGGGAAATATCATCTCAAGGCAAGTTTCCCGCTTAGATGCTTTCAGCGGTTATCTCTTCCGAACTTAGCTACCCGGCAATGCCACTGGCGTGACAACCGGTACACCAGAGGTTCGTCCACTCCGGTCCTCTCGTACTAGGAGCAGCCCCCTTCAAATTTCCAACGCCCACGGCAGATAGGGACCAAACTGTCTCACGACGTTTTAAACCCAGCTCACGTACCACTTTAAATGGCGAACAGCCATACCCTTGGGACCGGCTACAGCCCCAGGATGTGATGAGCCGACATCGAGGTGCCAAACTCCCCCGTCGATATGAACTCTTGGGAGGAATCAGCCTGTTATCCCCAGAGTACCTTTTATCCGTTGAGCGATGGCCCTTCCATACAGAACCACCGGATCACTATGTCCTACTTTCGTACCTGCTCGACTTGTCAGTCTCGCAGTTAAGCACGCTTATGCCATTGCACTATTAGCACGATGTCCGACCGTACCTAGCGTACCTTCGAACTCCTCCGTTACACTTTGGGAGGAGACCGCCCCAGTCAAACTGCCTACCATGCACTGTCCCCGATCCGGATAACGGACCAAGGTTAGAACCTCAAACAAACCAGGGTGGTATTTCAAGGTTGGCTCCACGAGAACTAGCGTCCCCGCTTCAAAGCCTCCCACCTATCCTACACAGATTGGTTCAAAGTCCAATGCAAAGCTACAGTAAAGGTTCATGGGGTCTTTCCGTCTAGCCGCGGGTAGATTGCATCATCACAAACATTTCAACTTCGCTGAGTCTCGGGAGGAGACAGTGTGGCCATCGTTACGCCATTCGTGCAGGTCGGAACTTACCCGACAAGGAATTTCGCTACCTTAGGACCGTTATAGTTACGGCCGCCGTTTACTGGGACTTCAATCAAGAGCTTGCACCCCATCATTTAATCTTCCAGCACCGGGCAGGCGTCACACCCTATACGTCCACTTTCGTGTTTGCAGAGTGCTGTGTTTTTATTAAACAGTCGCAGCCACCTTTTTATTGCAGCCCTTTCGTCCTTCTGGCGCAGGCCAGTCAAACTACCGGGGCGTACCTTATCCCGAAGTTACGGTACAAATTTGCCGAGTTCCTTCTCCCGAGTTCTCTCAAGCGCCTTAGAATACTCATCTCGCCCACCTGTGTCGGTTTGCGGTACGGTCTCGTTAGACTGAAGCTTAGAGGCTTTTCTTGGAACCACTTCCGATTGCTTCG
>NZ_JAGQED010000061.1 GCF_018304965.1 Collimonas antrihumi | reverse complement strand
AGATGCCACAGCGAACATGGAAGCTGGCAGCCAACCAATTCGCCATCATGTTCGGCGAACGCTTTACCAACGCAATTGACTAACTATGAAATTCTGATCCCGCACACAGAATTCCTGACAGGTCCCCGCTTTCCGCTTAAAAAATTGGCAGTTACTGGGCGGGGTTAAGCACCCAGTCCGCCCACGGAGATATTTTCTGAATCTGCAAATCCAGTCAAACCTCAGAATACTCAATCCTGAGTATTCTTTGCCAAAATTGCCCGATCCTTATTTGTTTACCAAAACCCCATCACTATTTACGCTGTACTCACCCCGAGGTAGTACGACTGCCTCACCGCAGCATGGGCAGTTCGTATTGGTATTAATGACTGAGTTGAAGGTAACTCCTTCAGGAAGCGATAGAGTTAATGTGCTGGTCGATCCCTTTGCGCACGTATATTGTCGCGTGGCTGTGACGTAGCTATCACTGGAAAGAACTCCGTCTTTGAGGGTAATTTTCGGCATAATTTTCTTCACTAGTTGATTGATCGGTATCGGCTGAATCCAATTCTGATACTACACCCTAGTTTGCGGCGTTGACCATCAAAGCATGAAAACCTAGCACAGTTGGCTATTTCAAATAATTATCATTGGCCTGTCGCCGTTAAAGAGATATCCGTAGTGTCGGTAGTTAGCCTAAGCCGTTGAATTGCCTTAACCACGGGGTTTACGAAAGCGAAAAAGTTCAAATGCCTTCAAGTACCGTCATTGCGAACTGTGTGAAGTGATCCCATTGGGATTACCCCGCCCTCTCGGTTTTTGAAGTAATAATAGTGGTGGCAAAAATTGGTCTGCCAAGGGCCGCCATTATAGATGTCGTTGTATGTAACAGCACCCCAAACAAACAGCCTCTTCGTGTCTCCTTTCATTATTTCCTTTACCTCATCATCGATAAATATGTCGTTTACGATGCCGTTAATAACAAAGGTTTGTCGAGGTGCAATGCTCGTGTCATAAATTTGAAAGACAGGCACGTCGGGAAACACAAAATCGGCAGGCAGTGGGAACTCGAAAACGCCCGCCATTACTTTGAAATTAACCGTTCTCGCAGGCGTAAACCCTGTGTTTTCCAATACAGGATGGGCAGCAAATTTGATACCTTTCTCGTTCTCTTGATATGCTGCTGAACCGATATTTACAGCTACGTAGGCGCGCATTTGTTTGTGCATGACGCTCTGCATTAGAGCGGCATTGTCTCGGGTGGCTCGGGCCACGTCTTCCATTGCTGCCGCTGATCGAGTTGCTTGATCGATCGATGCCTGCATTTTTTCGGACTGCATTTCTCCGCCTGCCCTAGTTTCCTTGGCTAGGTCAGCAGTGGTTTTCCACAATAAAAACGTAGCAACGGCCAGCGCTGCCGTAAGTAACAGCAGTCCAAAATCAACTAACCTCTTTTCCGAATGCTCATCTTTTTGATCGCGCCTTTCTTCGTCAGTAGCTAAAGGCATCGACTTTACATCGACAAGAAGTCGGGGCGGGGATTGAGCAGGATTAGGAGCGGCCTTTGGCGATTCGCTTAGCAACGGGGCTCTTGTAGTATTCGACTGGGCTTGTGCATATACGAACCCAGCGACTACCCCCTGTGCCAATATAACTTGAGACACCTACCCGATTAATTTAGAGTACAACGGTAGGTTCCCAACATGCACAACCGAAAGCAACAAATTAGCACTCCAGCAGACCCTGATATCGCAACCGGCTC
>NZ_JAGQED010000060.1 GCF_018304965.1 Collimonas antrihumi | reverse complement strand
CGTTGGTCAGGTGCCACACGGAACTGGGATTTGAAGGACGAGGTCTGGCTTAATCCGGAACGGGTTCAGCCGGAAATACTAAAGCAAGCTGCTTGAAGTGACGCGACATCTTTATTGACAACTACCGGTTTAGACATTGCCCGTGCAACTCCAATCTCTTGTTTAACTGCCTTCAAGATCTTGGCTGGAGTATTCAGTTCTGCTGGCTGCTTATACTCGATGACCGCCTTTACAGCGCCGTCGGGGGTAACAATAAGACCATCTGGTTTTTTTGCCGCGATTTCTTTCGACGGCGCATGCGAAATGATCTTTTCTTTGTGTAATTGCCGAAGCGAGCTCGCGCGCGTTGCGTAATAAATGTACCGTCCAAGTATCGTTGGCACAATTTGCATCAATTCTTCACTCATTACCTGCTCCACTAGTCCTGCAAAATAATCAAAAATATTTTCTGAAACTACCTACAACCAACCCAAAGATTTCAAGTTGCTCGCAGGCTCTAATTGGTGGATACGAATCATTCGCCGGCTTAAGAAAAAAACCATCATTGTCTCTAGCTAGATATTTAACGGTAAATTCGTTATCTACCAAAGCAACAACTATCTCACCAACATTTGCCGGTGCGCCTTTTGTAACAATCACCACATCCCCGGCCAAAAGCCCCGCCCCTATCATCGAATCTCCCTTAACCTTGAGGAGTACTGTTCTGGACGGTTGATCGATGAGTAGACGATCGATGCTGATTAGCTCGCCAAGGACGTCATTTGGAGAAGCAGTACCGCCAGCTAAAACAGTGTCTGCAATAACGCGAGAAGAAAAATTCGGGCCAGGCGCAAGACGTCGATCCGGCGTTGACGTCAGGAAACCTCGGTCCTTGAGTCGCTGCACCATGACTGATACCGCCGAGGTGGTCCTCAACCCGACAAGCCCAGCTATCCCCGAAAATGAGGGAAAAACACCGTGCTTCGCATAGTATTCCTGCAATTTTTGCAGGTACCTAGAATCTTGATTCAACATTCTTTCAACTATATAGAATGATCGCTCGAAATAGAACAAAATATCGAGTAATTACTCATTATTTAACCAGGCTGAAGAGAA
Source organism: Collimonas antrihumi (assembly GCF_018304965.1). Classification (GTDB taxonomy): domain Bacteria; phylum Pseudomonadota; class Gammaproteobacteria; order Burkholderiales; family Burkholderiaceae_D; genus Collimonas; species Collimonas antrihumi. The sequence continues at coordinate 714 of NZ_JAGQED010000060.1, read as the reverse complement.
GACGTTGCTTTCGTAAAAAATAATTGGTGTAAATATTCGATTATGTCGAGCATTCACTCGATATTGCACAATAACTCCGTTGAGTTCAATATGAGGTTCGAAAAAGCAGAATGCCTTGTAAGAATTGAATGAATTCTTGTAAGTACTGTGCTGAGCATCAGGACTATGAGGCTGAGAATTTTGTTTTTGGGTGTTCTCTAAAGCTAGCGGAACAACCTTGCGCACTATGTCATCGATTTTTATATCAAAGGCGATCTCGCCAATACGCTAGCCTTAGCTCGATTTTGTTGGCCTTGAGCAGGGACCTTACGTCACTCAGACAATCACTTGGTAACGCCAATGTTTCGGATGGTTTTCGGCGCGACCGATAATGCGTAGTTTGTCCTATGCGGACATTCGCATTGCTTGCGAACAGCGCGCGCATCCTCACGCCAATCTGCATCGTCAAAGTCGACGGCGAGAAAGTAGAAAGGTCGCCTGGTAGTAGCGGATAGACGCCTGCGGTGATCTCGCCCTTGAGGTGGAGAAAAATGACGTTGTCGGTTACAGGCAAGTACAAGCTCTTGTTACACTCATTGCACTTTATCCGTAAGCGCTGAATTAAGCACACGGCCACTGGCGTGGACATGGCGCTGGCCGAGTTAGCCAGCGGCTGTCGCGTTTTGCGGCTGGAAGTTGAACGGCAGCAGGTCCATGACGTCGGCATCCGGCTGG
>NZ_JAGQED010000005.1 GCF_018304965.1 Collimonas antrihumi | reverse complement strand
TTTGATCATTTTGACGACCTCAAGCTTAAAGCTGGGGTCGAAATTGCGGCGTTGCCTTGTCATGCAAATCTCCTCGGATGGTGGATTGTCCACCTATCGAGGTGTCCGGGCAAATTAGACCACTACATAGCATGATGGGAATCGCGAAAGTCTGTTTAAGGGATTTTTTAGGGGGAGCCTTAGGTAGTGGATTGAGCGGAGAGACGTGTAATATATTTAGCGAGATAACTGCGGCGCCGTGCATAGCTAATCGCAATCCCGGCGATAGTTTTAAATGCAAACTAGATTGCTTGCAATTTAATTTTGAGCTGTGTAATATTCAAGCCATGGAAACCAGCAAACAGCCAACCGCAAACATCCCGTCCAAGTTGTTCGGGCCGGAAAGTTTGTTGCTGGATAATCAGTTGTGCTTTGCGTTGTATTCAGCATCGCTGACCATGACCAAGATTTACAAGCCGCTGCTGCAAAAACTGGGCCTGACATATCCGCAGTATCTGGTGTTGCTGACCTTGTGGGAGCGCGACGAACTTACCGTGTCGGCCTTGGGCGAGCGTCTGTACCTGGATTCCGGCACGTTGACGCCACTACTCAAGCGTCTGGAAAGCAGTGGATTTTTGCGCCGTCAGCGCGCGTCCCACGATGAGCGCCAGGTAATCGTCAGCTTGACCGCCGCGGGTAAAAATTTGCGTCAGCAAGCGCAGGCGATACCGCAGCAGGTGAGTTGCAGTGCTGAATGTTCGCTGGATGAATTGAATGCCCTGACCAAGGAGTTGCAGCGGCTACGTGCTGCGATGGCTGGCAATATTGCTTAAGTTAAGAATAGGGGCTTGCTTTCGCATTTAAAATAAATTGTGAGCAATATAATTGTGTATAAGTTTTTTCTTATATGACGTTTCATTCTTGCGTCATTTTAATGTTGTATCTATCCGGATCGTCAGTACGGCCGACTGGTCTGATCCAAAGGATTTCCCAAACGGCCAATAAAGGAAATAATCATGTCAGTTGAAAATATCTTGTATACAGCGCAAGCCACAGCAACCGGTGGCCGTGATGGCCGTGCTATCTCGTCCGACAACGTGCTGGACGTTAAATTGACGACCCCGAAAGAATTGGGCGGCGCCGGTGGTGTCGGCACCAATCCTGAGCAATTGTTTGCGGCTGGCTATTCCGCATGCTTCATCGGCGCAATGAAATTTGTCGCCGCGCAAGAAAAAATCACTTTGCCAGCTGACGTGGCGATTACCGGCCTGGTCGGCATCGGCGTGATTCCCGGCGGCTTTGGCATTGCAGTGGAATTGCAAATCTCGTTACCTGGCATGGATGCCGGTGCAGCTGAAGCGCTGGTCAACAAGGCGCACAAGGTTTGCCCATATTCCAACGCTACCCGCGGCAACGTCGACGTTACCCTGACTCTGGTGTAGTTCTGACAAAGCACTTCTGACGTAGCGACAGAGGCGGAAGATGCGCCTCATCCCCAGCCTGGCTTGCCAGGCTTTTTTTTCGCCCGGCTTATTTAGATGCAGGTGGGCTTGATGCGCCAACCCTACGATCCCGTTTGTTTTATTCCGCTTGCACCGGCGTCAATACTTCACGACTGCCATTGGTAGCGACCGAAGAAACAATCCCGGCGGCTTCCATCTGCTCCACCAGGCGGGCTGCGCGATTGTAGCCGACGCGGAATTGCCGTTGTACCGATGAAATCGAGGCACGCCGGGTGCGCACGACGAACGCCACAGCTTCGTCGTACAGCGGATCGGCTTCGACATCCTGGCTGTCGCCGAGCAGGTCTGTGCTGGCGCCCTCGGCAGGCACGCCGGCCAAAATCGCTTCTTCGTATTCGGGCTCGCCAAACTGCTTCAGGTGCTCGACTACCCGATGCACTTCTGCATCCGACACAAAAGCGCCATGAACCCGCTGCGGATAGCCGGATCCTGGCGGCAGGAACAGCATGTCGCCGTGGCCGAGCAGGGCCTCGGCGCCCATCTGGTCGAGGATGGTTCTGGAATCGATTTTCGACGATACCTGGAACGCCACACGGGTCGGGATATTGGCTTTGATCAGCCCGGTGATGACATCCACCGAAGGCCGTTGCGTAGCCAAAATCAAATGAATCCCGGCGGCCCGGGCTTTCTGCGCCAGGCGTGCGATCAGTTCTTCGATCTTCTTGCCAGTCACCATCATCAGATCCGCCAGCTCGTCGATGATCACGACGATCAGCGGCAGGGTAGACAGCGGCTCAGGCGCATCCGGAGTAAGCGAGAACGGATTGCTGACTTTCTTGCCGCGCATTTCGCCATCGCGGATCTTCTGGTTGAATCCAGCCACGTTACGCACCCCGAGTGCCGACATCAGACGGTAACGTTTATCCATCTCGGCCACGCACCAGGTCAGCGCATTGGAGGCCAGTTTCATGTCGGTGACCACCGGCGCCAGCAGATGCGGAATGCCTTCGTATACCGAGAGTTCCAGCATCTTGGGATCGATCATGATCAGGCGTACTTCTTCTGGCGTAGCTTTATACAACAGCGACAGAATCATTGCATTGATGGCCACCGATTTACCGGAACCGGTAGTGCCGGCCACCAGCATATGCGGCGCCCGCGCCAGGTCGGCGACGACCGGGACACCGGTAATATCTTTACCCAAGGCCAGCGTCAGATGCGATGCAGAATCCTGGTAGGCCGGCGACTCCAGTATCTCCGACAAGCGGATCATCTGCCGCTTTGGATTGGGTAGCTCAAGACCCATGCAGGTTTTGCCGGGAATGGTTTCCACCACCCGGATGGAAGTCAGGCCCAATGCGCGCGACAAGTCCTTCATCAGGCCGACGATCTGGCTGCCGCGCACGCCCAGCGCCGGCTCCACCTCGAAGCGTGTAATTACCGGCCCGGCATCGGCGCCCAGTACGGTTACCGGTACTTTGAATTCCTTCAGGCGCTGTTCGATCAGCAAGCCGGTTTCTGCCAGGCGTTCAAGCGGAATATCGATCAGCTCGTTGACGGCAGGATCCAGCAAGTCGAGTCCTGGCAAATCAATGCGTAGTTCGTGCAGCGGACGGAATGAGAAATCAGTTTCGTTATCGTTCGCCGGCAATGCCGGTACTTCGTTTGAAATCGGCGGCTGCAATACAGCTTGCACAACGACGTCTTCCACGTTATCTGCCACGGGACAGGTGGAAATAATCGCAGTTGATGAAACCGGTACCGGGCGAAGCTGCAGGTTTGCCGCGCCTGAATCAGATGTAACTGCTTCCTGACGGATGGCATTGATTGAGGAACCCGGGTTGGCAACGGCAAGCGGCGGTATCGCGGCCGCAGGCGCCGGAGCGGCCATATTTGACACGCTGTCTGGTTCACTCGCAAGCGTTGCTGGCCGGTCTGCAACTGCTTTACCTGCTATCGAAGTGACCGGCGCCGCTGCTATTGACACTGGTATCGGGCGAGTACTGATGGTTGTTGTCTGCGGTGCGCTTCGACTCTGCATACGCTCCGTCTGGCGCATGTGCATCGCGTCTTTGCGGGCTGCACTTGCGTTTCGCGCCTGCTGCGCCATATTTGCGCGCGCGCGCATTGCCGGAGTCGGAATGATCTGTTCAACCGTGGCCCATTCGGCCATGCTTCTGGCGCTGATTTTCACTTCATCCCGCTTAACAGAGGGCGTTTGTTGCTTTTGTTGTCTGCCAGGAATTTCAGGCAGATCGGCGCTTGACGGCAAGCTCCAGGATTTCCTGCTGCGCGGTGGCACCGCAATACTTTCGCGCGATCTTGCTGCTCTGGGCGCGGAATGGGCAGGGGTGACGACGGGCGCTATCCGTTGTTCGCGTGGAGTCTCGGACTGCTGTTTGTTTGCAGGGAAAATACGTTGCAGCAGTGAGTTTTTTGGCACGAGCGATTTCAGCCATTCACTCCCGAACAGCCACGAGAGTGCCAGGGCGCCGAATGCCATCAATGCCAACACACTACCGAAAGTGCCAAGCACGGTCATGAAACCATGTGCGAGCGCGTAGCCAACACGAACGCCGTCGGGCGGTGTAGATGCATGCGTGCGCAGCATGGCTTCCAGTGCACTGCTACTGCAAAGCATCAGGAACGTACCCAGCCACAAGCGGATCGATCCCGGACCACGGAGCGGGTTTATCCCTGACCGGCGCGCTTTAAACACGCGTACAAGCAAAGGGGTAAACCAAAGCAAAGACCATCCGAACCAACTGAAAACTGCTATATGCATACTCAAATTCAACGAAAAATCGATGTCCGGCAATCTGGAGGCTTTTGCTAATCACGATACGGCAGAGACAAGCCCGATCCGCTGCCTGGAACGACGAAGGAAGCCCGACGAGGTTGGCGGGACGTCCTGAAATCAAAGTAGGTGATATTAACCGAAAAAGCCTCAGGCGTTGCGTACCGGGTAACACTCCGAATGCACTAACCCAACCACATTATCTGCACTATGCTGTTGGTATCAATACTGTACTGTAGTGGGCTGTCAGAACCGGGAACATACCTGGGCTGACAAGGACGAGGATATGGGTGAGAGGAACTCATCGCGTATGGCTTCACCCGGAAAACAAGCAATAGCCAGCAGTTGGATCAGCTTCGCGGCAGATCCGGCGCAGAAGGAGCGTTGCCTGGCTCGTTTGCGCGGAGCCGAACTCGGCCCGGACAACCAGCCCTCCGACTGTGCGGCAGGGGGCAAACAGCGCTTTAGCGACGAGCTTGGCATGCCCGAGACGCTAGCCGTAGTGATTGACGTTCTATGCTGGCTGCGTCAGTCGGAAGGAAAAATCAGCGCCCGCAAGCAGGCAATCGACCTGATCGAAGCCATCCCGGTAGGGGCGGATCTCGGCACAGTCTCGCAACGTTACGCCCATTGGCTGCTGCATGATGCGCAATGGGGTATTGCTCAATATTGCACTACGGAACCATTGAGGAGTTTGTCGGCGCGACTTAGAGCATTACATGACAAAGAACTCGCCGGCCTGGCGATTGACGACAGCGAATGGCCGGCGTTTGAACAGGTTACATCTACAGATACCGGCGCTGCAGACGCAGCCGACGACCAGCACATGGAGGATTTGCTTGCCTCTCTCGCCGTTCCGCTGCGCAGGATTGACGTCGAGCAAATGGGAAGGCTGTGCGGCGCCGCGGCGTATTTTGCAGGAGAGAAAGCCCGATCTGATTACTGGACCGACAGCGAACAGCGCCAAATGGATGATTTATATGGCGCATTTTGTGTGAGCACGGAGCAAACCCTGGGCCCGCGCCCACCCCCACAGCAAACCGCAGAATTGAAAGACTGGATCCGGCAAGAGCAGGCTCTGGATGCCGCCTGGGAGAAGCAGATGCGGCAGCAGCAGTTGCAGTTATGGCGGCGTTGGGATGCATGGGGAAAAAAACAGGCTGCGCTGTATGCCGCGTTCAATGGCTCGGCGGTTGACCTTATCTTGTCACTGTTCAAGCGGGCGCCACGCCGGGATGTATTTGCCCCGGGGCAGCAGTTGCATTGAATCGATGCCACGTTTTTGATACCGCGTTTTGCTTACTGACCGGACCGCGTGGCGCGGTCCGGCCTGTCACATTAGTGCGGGAAACTCACCAGGCGCGCTTGTATCGAAGAAGACAAACTGAGATCGAACCGGCCGCCGCTTGGCAAATCTTTGATATCAATTGATGCGTTGCCGTTTTGCAGGCCACTGCCGAGCACGGTCTTGACACCAGCAGGCGAGACGTAGATCACCGACAAGAATGGTTCCAGGACTGCATTCCAGGTGATAGCCAGGCGCCCATTTCGGGTTGCCCAGCTGACCGACGACGCCATCGCCTGGGCATTACCTGCCGTTGTAGCCTGGTTAGTGATTTTCAGGCTTTGCGCTTGCTTGGGTTGCCGCATGACCTGCAACTGCCCGTTGCGTAAAACCTCGATAGACGCAATCTCTCCCGGATTGGGCAAGCTAACCCAAAAGTGGCTGGTTTCATCTGTAGCATCGGCCACGCTGACGGGTTCGAACGGCAGTTTGTAAGTCTGGCCGCTGACCGTATGCAAGCGTAATTCATGGATCGACCTGGCTGTCGCGGTATCGGCTCCCGTCTTGGCAGCGGAGGCAGATGCAGGGCGCAGTAACACACCTTGCGCTGTCAATTCACCCGATATCGTCAGGTAGCCGTCAGGCGCTGGTGCAGATGTTGCTACGCTGGCGGCGGCAGCGAGAACCAGCGGCTGCGGAATGGCGGCGGTGCGCGATTCGGCAAATTGCTGAGCCCGGACGTAACTGAAATCAGAGAACCATGTGCCGCCGCAATAACCCATGACATCTTTCATTTGCGTGTTGCTTGGCGTCAGTGGCGCGCTTAATACGCCTACCTGGGTGTCGCTGTTATAGGGACTGTTGTAGACCGCCAGTGAACTCAGGTCGGCGGTGGTGTTGGGGTAGGCCGGATCCGGATTGGCGGCGCCACCGCATGGAGCATGTTGCAAAGAATGGTTATGCCCCATCTCATGCACCATGATTGCTTGCCACTCGAGCCATTTATTATCAAACGGATCGCCTTGACCCGCGCTGCTAGTCCAATCCAGACCAATTGCAGACACCGCAGAACCGCTACTTTGGGCGGTTACACCTAAATAACCCAGGCCAGCGACAAACGACGGAGGGGTCGGCACGTACATTGGGACAAAACCATAGTAAAAGGCGGTCGGAGCTTCAGTCCTGCGTGCGTTTTCCAGCTGGTCCAAGGCACTTGACCAGTCCATGGTGGCGGTGCTCGTGGCGCCATTGATCACCAGTGGCATGCGTTGCTGTACCACGATATTGCCGCTTGCATAGGGATAGACGCGTGCCAGCGCTGCCTGGACGTCCGACAGTGCCGGTGGCAATACGCCGGTAGCGCTGCCGACCGTAAGCGGCACCAGCACCACGCGCAGACTGGCAGGAGCGCCGACGGTAGGCGATACATCCTGGCTAGCCGGGCTGCTGCTGACGCCAGCCGCCACTCTGATGCTGACTTTGACGCCGGGTTGCACCCAGGCGGCAGGCAAGACTGCATTGAAGCTGTTATTCAGGCTGTAATCGTCTTTTGCGGTGGGCAGATTGGCTGGTCCGCTCATCGTCAGCACGCCTAACGCCGCGCCGGTGCGGCTGTTGGCCAACAAATTTACTACCGGACTCTTGGCGCCGGCAGCCGGTGCGAGAACCGTGGCACGTACCAGGACAGGGCGGCCCGGCGTCAGGCGCAGTGTCGGGTCGGTAGAACTCTTGTCGAACACATGCGCAAAGTCGATGCTGCTGATCCAGAGCCCGACGCTACCGGCGCCATCGATGGTACCGGCATTGACGGCTGCCTGGCCGGGCGCCGTCAGCATCACGGTGCCGCTGGTGCCAAGTCCTACGTTTAGTACGAGCTGGGTAGCGCTGCTGCTGACAATGGTCGCACTCGAATTACCGACTTTGGCGGCAGTGACAGTATTCAGGTTTGTTCCTGTCACCGTCAGTACAACCGTGGCGCCGCTGGTCGTACTGAGCAGTGAGGTGGCCGTTACTGCCGGCACCACGGAAAACGAAGTGGCGCTGCGAACCTCCTGATAGCGATCAACCACGGCCAAGGGGCCGGAAGCGGCGCCGGCCGGAACGGTAAAAGTGACGGCACCGTTCGACGCGCTGGATACGGATGCAATCGTACCGTTGGCGAACAGGACATTGGTTACCGCTGCCAGGCCGCTGCCGCTAATCGTGACGCTGCTGCCAATTATCCCGAGCTGCGGCAGCATTGCCACAATCGATGCTGGCTGATAGCCGTTGATTTGATATGCACTGTTGACCTTAGCGCCGCTTACGATCAGCGTCAGCGTTCCGGAAATCGCCTGGGCCGGCATGGTGAGAGTCACCGAAGTGCTGGAGCTATTAACGATTGTCAGATTGACGCCCGCAATCTGAAAGCCGCTAACCCGATCGAGATTTTTCCCTTGAATAGTGAAGTTGCTGCCGGTGGCAACGTTGGTGGCAGATACGCTCGTCACCAGCGGTGACGGCAAGCTGGATGTAAACGTGGCCACCGACTGCACTGAGAATCCCGAGCCGGACAGTGTGATGACCCCGCTCACCGCCACGGCAGGAATCGTAAGCGCAATTTGGGTATCGCTGATGATCGCGAAAGGGACTGCAACCGAGCCGATGGAAGCCGCGGTTACCTTCTGAAAGCCGGTTCCGGTGACCGTCAGGGTAGCGCCGGCAGATGCGCTCGAGCTCGACAGCGCGCTGATGCTTACTGCGGCCACCGGCACCGGTGCTGCAATCGATGTAGGCGCAGTTCCGGTGCTGTCACCCGATCCGCCGCCACCGCCGCAACCGGACTGGCTCAGGATGGTACTGATTAAAACGAGAGCAAGAAGCTTTTTATTGTTTTTCATTACAGCACGCTGCCTTTGGGCTAAAGAGATAGGACGGTTCGACTTCAAGAGATGTATTGCCTTGCAATAATGCAGGCAAGAAAAATGTTGCATTTTAGAAATTACGGGCGTGATTGTAATTGGTAAAGATGCCCGGCGTAAAGTGCTGCGGACTCCAATGTGTTGCGCTAAGGAAACAGCGGACCTGGCCTTCGGTACGGTATCCGGAGCGTCCAATGGATCGCTTGTGTCGACAGCTGGAATGTCAGGACTTGTGGGTATTCGTCCATTTGCTGACAGTCTTTTTCGGCAAAATCCTGATCGACAAGAAGTTATTTTTCCACCAACGATTGCATTGCAGTACTTCCATTAAGGAAACCAGCATCGGCTAATTGAAACGAAATCCCATGACCAGATCCAACGCCCCCACTTTCAAACGTCCCCACGGCTTCGGGGTGCTGATGCGATTGACGGATGTTGTAGTTTTGGCGGCGGCAGCTCAGCTTGCCAGTTATTTACGTTTCGACAGTCTGCTCCATACGACAGATCACATTCACACGGTCATGCTCTGCCTATGCTGCGCGCTGGCATTTTTCATGTTTCCGCAATCTGGCGTGTATGTCTCGTGGCGCGGCCGGTTTATGTCATCGATGCTAGGTCGTCTTGCTGCTTCGTGGGCGGCAGTCCTGCTGATCGGCCTTCTCTTCAGTTTCCTGTTTCATTATGCGGGCCAGGTATCCCGGCTCTGGCTGTGCTACTGGTATGTGATGGGAACCGTGTTGTTGACCGGGTACCGTGCTGTGGCTTATTTTCTGCTCCGCCGTTTGCGCAGTTACGGATTCAATACCAAACGGGTGATCATTGTCGGTTACGGCCAGACCGGACAGGAAATGCACAAACGCGCCTGGCGGCAGGAACAATCCGGTTATCACGTCGCTGCCATCTACGTCGACGGCCAAGACCATAAGGTGCCCGATCTATCTCCCCTCTCCAATGTCGATCGCATCGAGACGCTGGATGACATCCATGGCTATGCCACGTCAAACCAGATCGACGAAATCTGGATTACCTTGCCTGTCAGCGCCTCGTCTCAGCTGCACGAGTTGCAGTACATGCTGCGCAATACCTTGGTGGATGTGCGATGGGTGCCCGATATGCTGGGACTGCAAATGTTTAGCAGCAGCATGGTCGAATTTCTTGGTCTGCCCACGGTAGATTTGAATCGCCCGGTCTCCGATGGCCTGGGCGGCATGTTCAAGCATCTGCTCGACAAACTGTTTGCAGCCACGGTGTTGATCATGCTGTCGCCATTGTTTCTGGTCATTGCGGCGGGCATCAAATACGCCTCGCCGGGGCCGGTGTTTTTCAAGCAGGCGAGGCTTGGCCTCAACGGCAAGAAATTCATGGTCTACAAATTCAGAAGCATGAAACTGCATCAGGAGCACGGCCAGGTTACTCAGGCCACCCAGCACGATCCACGCATTACCCGTATCGGCCAATTTCTGCGCCGTACCAGCCTGGATGAACTGCCGCAGTTCATCAACGTATTGAAAGGCGATATGTCAGTCGTCGGGCCACGGCCGCACGCGCTGCAGCACAACCAGATGTACGAGGAAATCCTGGAGCTGTACATGGCGCGGCACCGGGTTAAGCCAGGTATCACCGGATGGGCGCAAATCCACGGCCTGCGCGGGGAAACCGATACCGTCGACAAGATGGAAAAGCGGGTTGAGTTCGATCTGCATTACATCCGCAACTGGTCGCTCCTGATGGATCTGCGCATCGTGGTCTGGACCGCTTTCAAGGGATGGACAGGCAAAAATGCTTATTAGCAAAATCCTTCCCCGGCACTGTCTTGATTTCAAAAAATCCAAGGCGTTGCTGCAAATAATTTTTGAGCAGGCAGTCTTCACCCTGACGTTTTTTGCAACCCAGGCTCTGCTCGCACGCCATCTGAGCGTGGCAACGTTCGCCTCGTTCTCCGCGATTTATTCAACCGTGATCCTGCTCAACATCGTTCACGGCAGCACGGTTCTCGATCCATTGCTGGTGTTCGCCAAAGCAAAACGTGCGATCGACCGCAAGTTACTGCTGGTGCTGCATGTGCTGATGACGGCGTCTAGCATATTGGCGGTGATCTATCTGGCATGGATCATCCCCGGCACGTCGCTGTATTTCGTGGGCGCATTGATTCTTGCGGTGGCGGGTTTTGTGGCGTATTGGACGGTGCGGGCGATATCCATTTTGGATAATGCCAGCCTCAAATCGGTCCTCCCCGCTTTGGCGCAGCTAGCCGGCGTTTGCACGGTAATTGCCTTGATGCCTGAGGACGGTCCTTATCAGTTGAGCACATTGCTGCTCGCTATCGGCTTGCCGTTGCTATTGACGAGCGCGCTGATCATCGTCATGGCCAGGAAGAAAGACGATCATTCGTCGCAAGTAGCTGGCGAAAAAATCTCCTGGCTGAGTTTCGGCCTGAACAATTCCCTGAGCCAGATCACGGTCTGGGCCATGACCCATGGCCTGGTGATTTATTACCTGTCCATGCAGGAGTCCGAACTCGCTGCCAGCTTCCGGGTGGTGATGACCTTGGTGCTGCCGGCACAATATCTGAACATCGCGATATCGAACTTCGGTTTGCCGCGGCTGGCACGGCTGGCAGACGAGAAATCCGCGAAGTTTGCGACTATGGCGCGCCTGCTGGTCATGGCTACGCTGGCTTCCGGCCTGGCCTACACGCTGGTACTGTGGTTCTGGGGGCAGTCGCTGACAGGGCTGTTGTTCGGCAATAAATACAGCGGCCTGGATATGCATGACTATTTTCTGCTGCCGGTAATACTGGCGGCGATTCAAGGCATGCGTACCGTACTGAAGGCACTCAAGCTGACCCGCTATGCCAGCTGGTCGATGGCGGGCGGCTTCCTTTGTTTCGTGCTGGCGTTTGTCGCCAATCCGATGGCGTCGGTGAGCACGATGTTCGTTCCGACTGTGTTCGGCCTGGGACTGGCCGTCGTGATCATGTTGTATCAGCTCCGAAAAGGGCTGAAGGTGGCGGCGTTATGAAAATCGTGATTTGCGCGGTTCCATACAGTCCGAATCTGGGCGATGGCGTCATCTATGAAAACATCAGGCAATTGCTGCTGGAACGCGTGCCGAACGCAGACATCAGCGCACTCGATATCGCCGGTCGCGACGATTTTTCCGTGGCCACCGTTTCCAGGAAATCGCTAATTAACAAGGTACCCAAGCTGCTGCAGCCGTCCGCAGTCTGTCTGTATTTCGGCCTGCAATATATATTGCGCTGGCGCCGTAAATGGACGGAGCGGTTGACGGGCGCCAACCTGGTGATGATCGGCGGCGGCCAGCTGCTGCTGGATGTTCACCTTAATTTCCCGGTTAAATTATTCCTGCTGTCGTGCATTCTGAAAAGCATCGGCAAATCCGGCAAGGTTGCTGTGTTCGGTGTTGGCGTATCGCCATCGATGTCGGCTGCGGGAACCTGGCTGCTACGGAGGACCTGGCGCAACCTGGCACCGGTGTATGTCAGCACCCGAGACAGCGCTTCGGCCGAAAACCTGCGACGCATTCTGGCGAGGCCGCTGGATGTCAATGTCATGCCAGATCCGGGCATCTATTCACGACAAACGTATGCAGCTTTCCTGGCGCAGCGCAGCCCGGGCAGCATCCTGGGTATCTGTATTTCCAGTCCGCTTGAGCTGAATCAGTCCGACATGGAAAAACAGGATTACGGCCGGCGGATCGGCGCCTATTTCCTGGAGTTGGTGCGACAAGCTTCCGCATCAGGGTACCGGGTGCATCTGTTTACCAATGGCGCGCCGGAAGACGAGGCGCTCAAGGACAGGCTGGCGGCTGATCTGGGCCCGGGGCAAGTACACAATCTGCCGCGCCCTGTGCTGCCGTCGGAACTGGTTGCCAATATCAGTCGCTGCGATAGCATCATTGCCCACAGGTTGCACGCCAATATCGTCGCCTATTCGCTGGATATCCCCAGTATCGGCTTAAGTTGGGACAGCAAGGTCCAGTCATTTTTTGCGCTGACCGGCCGTGACGATTTTTTCATACGAGAGTCCGTACCCGACGTAGCCGACACGCTCAAGCTGCTGCAGCAGGCGCCGCGCGCTGGCGCAGGCAAGGAAAAGGGGCGCTTGACGCAATTGTTGACGGCGGAAATATCGGCCTTGCTGAACGACTCCGGACTGGCCGCCACGATGCTGTCACGGGAATCGACAGCCGGTACCGGCGCCGCCTAGCCCGTCATGCGTAACGCATATGCGTAACCTGTTCGACAGGCGGATCGCTTCGGAAATCAGGCTCATCAGCTGCGTGCTGATGGTGGCGCTGACCGCGCTCGTCTATCTGTATCAGCGGGCGTTTTTACCGAGTTATTTCTTTACCGACGAAGCCACGATTCTCAATCTGATGCGGTATTCCGATCTGGATTCGCTGACGCAGAATTCCTTTGTCAGCACTGCAACGGTCTTTTCCCTGCTCGGGCCGGCCGGGTCGCAACTGCTGTTGCTGGCTTCTACCTGCATGGTGATTTTTTATGTCGGCAGGAAATCGCTGCGCCTGGCCGATCTGGCGTTTGCCTGCGTCCTGATGCTGCCGTTCGTCATGTTCAACCTGAAACTGTCGAAAGAGACGGTGGTGATCCTAATGAACTTGCTGGCGTGCCTGGTCTGCAGCTGGCGTATCTCGAATCACCGCAAGGTGTTGCTGGTAAGCGCGATCTATTTGATCTACGCATGGCAGTTCCGCAGCTATTACGTGCTGATCGTAGCGACGATGATAGTCATGCACATCGTGTTCAGTACCCAAGGCAAGCTGCGTGTCGCAATTGTGCTGGCTGTTCTGGCTGGCTGCCTGGCGCTGCCGGGAGACTTCTGGAACCAGCTGCAGCAGGCGCGCGATATCGTCAACCTGGACCGGGACGGTTTATCTGACTCCAAGACCATCTTCTCCAATCCGTTTTCTCCGAATGGAATAGCGACGGCTCTTCCGAACGCCGGCTTCGCAGCGCTACGCTTTTATTTTGCGCCCATCTATTCGTTGCGGGTGCAGGAGATATTTCTGTCTTTTACCTTGTTTCTCCTGACCTTCGTTTTGTTCCGGCGTCACAACATCAAACATCCGCTGGCCTTGCTGCTGATCGCCAATTTTTCGATCCAGACTTTCTTCGAACCTGACCTGGGATCGTTTTTCCGGCATCTGAGCGCCTATGCTTTTTGTGTTTTCGGTATTCATTACCTGCAGCCGGTACCGGTGCGCCGAGAAAAATTACGCCGGACCGTAGCGGCGTTTGGATCTTCCAATTTATACCGAAAGACATGAATGCCTGACAGTCTGCAGCAAGGCCGTCCGTTAAACGTATTGAGCGTTGCGGAAACCATTAAAGGCGGCGTCGCCACCTATCTCGACATGCTTGAGCATCTCAGCGACAGTTTCAATTGCCGCTTCACGCACCTGATCCCAGCTTCGCAAGCGGAGCAGATCAGTGCAGAGCGGGTTCATTGCCATCCGTATTCGCGCGACGGCCTGGGGCCGTTCAAGCTGGCGCTTGCCATCGTGCGTCAGGTGCGTCTGCAGCGTCCCGATATCGTCTATGCCCACAGCACTTTCGCAGGCATCGCTCTATGCCTGGCTACACCTTGGCTTGGGCGTAACACTAGAACCATTTATTGCGCCCACGGCTGGGCCAGTTTCCGCGATAGCAGCAAGGGGGTGACCCTGCTTACCAGGGCAATTGAAAAGGTCATGTCTCACATTCCGGATGTGGTCATCGATATTTCCGGCTACGAGCATGAGAATAATCGCAAATTCGGTTTCTCACCCAATTGCATTCTGATCCAGAACACCGTGCTGGACCGGCTGGATCCGCCGCGCAGGAAAAAAAGAGACGACGAGCATTTGCACATACTGTTTGTAGGCAGGCTGGACCACCAGAAGGGTTACGATATTTTGCTGGAAGCCATGCGCAGCCTGCAAAAGAGCCGGCCTGATTATGTTTATCACATTGTCGGTGCGCCTGTGCTGGCTAATCTGCAGTTTGAAAAGCTGGATGCGCCGAACGTGCATTACTACGGCTGGATAGATCAGGCCGATATCAATGCCTACTACGATCTTGCCGACGTGCTGGTAATGCCTTCGCGCTCCGAAGGGTTTGGTCTTACCGCGCTGGAGGCCATGCGCAGCCACGTTCCCGTGATTGCCAGCAATCGTGGAGCGTTGCCGGATATCGTGGAGCATACGGTCAATGGATTGATCTTCAATTGCACGGCCGCCGACCTGGTCGAAAAACTTGAGAGCCTGAGCCGTCACAGCGTGGAACGCTACGCACAGGCCGCACGTGCTTCTTATCGGAAGCGTTTTTCTCCCAGTCAGTTCATTGCCAGTTACCGGCAATTGTTCTCCCGCATGCGGGAATTGCGTTCGTCGTGACCTCTACGAGGGTGGGGGGCGTGGACACGCATGGTCTCGCTTCTTGAACGCAAGCCTTCTGAGCAACTCGGGAATTTTCTTACAGCATTTTGGGAAGTGCCTCCAGATTGGTAGGAGAGTTGTGCTGCGCTCCGCGATTTTTCCGACAGATTAATACAACGATCTGCTTCACACTTGATATCTGATTAACGTACATCGCAAATTTCCGATCGCTTACCGCGTGCATAAGGCGATTAGAGGCATATGAATATCCCGATTAAAAACAACTGTTCAAGCAAAGTTCGCATTGTTGTGGTGGACGCCGACGATGCGTTTCGCAACGCGATCGTGGCCGGCCTGCTTCAGCAGCAGTGCGATGTGTCGGGGGTTCACGATAATATCGCCTTGTATCGAGAGCTAATCGAACGTTCGGTGGATATTGTGATTCTCGATGCCGACAGCGCTGACGGCAGCGGCCTCGCTATTGCATCTCAGCTGCGCGCCATGCAGCGTACCTGCCGTCTCGGCATCGTCATGCTCGCTTCACAGGACAACATGCATATGTGCGTCAAAGGCCTGGAATGCGGTGCAGACGTGTTTCTTGCCAAGCAATCCGGTCATCAGGAAATCCAGGCAAACATACATAGCCTGCAGCGCCGGTTGATTTTGAGTTTGCCGTCCCAGCAGCGCACGCCATGGCGTTTCAGCCGCAGCGAATGGAAACTATTTGCACCGTCAGGCGCCGAAATTCTGTTGACGCGCCTTGAAACGCTGCTGATCGATATCCTTGCAGACGGCCGGGGACAGCCGGTGCGCCGCAAAGACATCATATCGACCGCGCTTGATCAAAATCCTTTGGCCTATGACGAACGCAGGCTTGAGGCGGTAGTCAGCCGCTTGCGAAAGAAGATTACGAAGTTTTACCGGGCATCGCAACCGATCAAGGCTGCGCATTCTATCGGCTATATGTTCGCGGAGTCTATCGAACGGGCATAGCTGGTATCGGCTGGCCGAAAAATAGCTTAACCAGCGTGCTCAATCCGGGTGCATGCCTTGTTTTCATTGGGCATGCATTCTTGGTACTTGTGCCGTACAACGCCACGACACGCTTACTTTATCAAGTTAGAAATTCCATGCATTTTTTTTTAAGAATCCATTTACTGAAAATGGTGATACTGGCGGGATTGATTCCTGCGATTGCGGCCTGTGCGGTTGCTCCTGGCATGCATATGGACAATCTGCATGCGGCTGGCGAAACTGAATCTGCCGTCATGGCCGCGAATTTGAAACAGATCACGCCGGAATTGCTGCAATCTGAAAAAACAATGCGTGAACAGCAACCCGGCCAGGACATCAGCCGGCTGCTGACTGACCCGGAGCCTTACCGCATCGACAGCGGTGATGTTCTTTCTATCCAGGTGTGGGGCCACCCTGAGCTTTCTACTCCTGCGATGTCCGGGCAGGCAACCATCTCTCAGCCTGGCGCTGATAGCGGCAATATTCCAGGCTTTGTAGTCGATCACAGTGGCCTGCTGCAATTTCCTTTTGTCGGTCCTGTCAAGCTTGCGGGCCTGACAGCGTTACAGGCGCGCGACTTGCTGACCAGTAAGCTCGCCCGTTACGTCAAAGCGCCGGATCTTACCTTGCGTGTGCAGGCATACCGCAGCAAACGCGTCTATCTTAATGGTGAAGTGAGAACGCCAGGGGTTGGTGTGATCAACGATATCCCGATGACATTGCCGGAGGCGCTGGATCGCGCCGGCGGCATTTTGCCGAGCGGAGACCGAAGCCAGATCAGCATTCATCGTGCCGGCGTAACTTATCAGGTCAGCTTGCCGCAACTTGTAAAAGAAGGCATCGATCCAAGCAAGGTTTTGCTGGAAAGCGGCGATATCGTCCACGTGCTTTCACGTGACGAGAGCAAGGTTTTTGTGCTGGGCGAGGTAACCCGTCCGAGCACGCTGACATTGCGCAACGGCCGTCTGACGCTGAGCGAAGCGCTCGGCGACGCCGGCGGTCTCAATCCGCTGACCAGCAACGGACGCCAGGTCTACGTGGTGCGCAATGCGGGCAACGCGGGGAGCACGGAGCCCGTTGTGTACCACCTTGACGCGCGCTCTCCTACTGCCTTTGCCCTGGCAGAGAATTTCGAGCTGGCGGCCAGGGACGTGGTCTATGTCGATGCCGCGCCGCTTGCCACGTGGTCTCGCGTCATCAGCCTGATACTGCCAAGCGCACAGTCTGTCACGAGCGCTGTGCAGGCTGGAAAATGATAGCTGGCACTTTGGTCGATCGTATCGATCACATCAAATAAGAGAAACAGTTGAAATAAACACCGCTATGAGCCAACACACTTCACCACCAGCCTCCGCCAGCATGCCAGATGACGATAAGATCGACCTGGCAACTTGCCTGGACGTCTTGTTCGATCATCGCTGGCTGATCGTCAACGTTACCATGGCTATCACGCTGTTGGGCTGCGCATATGCGTTTCTGGCCAAACCGGTTTACCGAGCCAACATCCTGATCCAGGTTGAAGACAGTCCGGGTTCGTCAAAAAACATATTGGGGGAAATGGGTTCTCTGTTCGATCTTAAAACAGCCGCGATAACGGAAATAGAGATTATCCGCTCGCGGTTTGTCGTCTCGCATGCAGTGGACAATCTGCGACTGTATATCAATGCCGTTCCAAAATATTTTCCCGTCGTTGGCGCATGGCTCGCTAGCCGCAATGGTGAAATGTCTACCCCCGGGTTATTCGGCTACGGTGGTTATGCCTGGGGTGCGGAACAGATTGATGTTGCCGTCTTCAACGTGCCGGAGGCATTGGAGGATCGCGAATTCATCCTGACAGTGGGAAGCGATAGCCGATTCCGCATAAATCAAAAATCCGAGGGGATCGAGTTTCATGGTGAAACCGGGGTCATGCTGCGTAGCAAGACAGCGAAGGGCGATATAGAACTCCGTATCACAAGCCTGGGAGCCAGGCCGGGGGCGCAGTTCTTACTGAGCCGGACGTCACGACTTGCTACCATCGAAAAACTGCAGCGGAATATGGTGGTCGTGGAAAAAGGGCGGCAGTCCGACATCATCAATGCTGAGCTTGAGGGCACCGAGCCTGAAATGATCAGCGCTATCCTCAATCAGATCGGTACAGAATACGTGCGCCAG
Source organism: Collimonas antrihumi (assembly GCF_018304965.1). Classification (GTDB taxonomy): domain Bacteria; phylum Pseudomonadota; class Gammaproteobacteria; order Burkholderiales; family Burkholderiaceae_D; genus Collimonas; species Collimonas antrihumi. The sequence goes on along the minus strand of NZ_JAGQED010000005.1, from coordinate 216,258 downwards.
AATCTGGAGCGGAAGTCTGAAGAGGCGGAAAAATCCCTGGTGTTTTTAGATCAGCAGCTGCCAGACATCAAACAGCAGCTGGAACGTTCAGAGACCAAATACAACCAGTTCCGTAACAGTACCGGCATCATCGACCTGGGCGAGGAAGCTAAAGTGCTGCTGCAGCAATCTGTCGCCGCCCAGCTCAAGCGGAGTGAGTTGACGCAAAAGAGAGAAGAACTGTCCATGCGTTTCACCAACGCGCATCCGGATATGATCGGACTCGAAAAACAGCTGCAAGAGATCAACAGGGAAATACAGGTAATTACCACGCAAATAAAAAAGCTACCCCTGGTAGAACAAGACGTGGTGCGCCTGGCGCGCGACGTCAAGGTTAACACTGATCTGTACACGTCTCTTTTGAACGTTACGCAGCAGCTGCGCCTGCTGAAGGCCGGCAAGGTTGGAACCGTCCGCCTGGTGGATACAGCCGCAGTGCCAGAAGAACCAATCAAGCCAAGGCGTTCCATCGTGATCGCAGTTGCGCTGCTGTTGGGCCTGTTCCTCGGCGTGGTCAGCGCATGGATCAAGAAATCGCTGTTTGGCGGTATCGACAACGCGCATGAAATCGAGCAAGCGCTCGGCCTGCCGGTCTATGCATCTATCCCGCACAGCAAAAAGCAAGAGGAGTTGTACGCGCGGGTCCGTGCGAAGCTGCCGTTCTCGTTGACACTGGCTAAAAATGCGCCGGCTGACAGCGCGATAGAGGGCCTGCGTAGTCTCCGTACAGCGCTGCATTTTTCAATGCAGGAGGCAAAGAACAACATCATATTGATCACCGGTGCAACGCCAAACCTGGGGAAGTCGTTTATTTCAGTTAACTTCATGGCAGTGCTGGGAGCGGGCGGCAAGAAGGTATTGCTGATCGATGCTGATTTCCGTAAAGGCTATTTGCACCAGTATTTCGGCTTGGACAGGGGGAACGGTTTGTCGGATTTGATTGCGGGGGCCATGTCCTTTGAGCAGGTGGTACATGAAGGAGTGACGGAGAACGTTGATTTCATTTCCACCGGAAACCTGCCGCCCAATGCGTCTGAATTGCTGTTGCACGAGAATCTCGGCAAATTGCTCACAACCCTTGAGGACAGTTATGACTATGTGCTGATCGACACGCCACCGATACTCGCGGTATCCGATACGTTGACTGTTGGACCGCACGCCGGGACTATCTTGATGGTTGCACGGGCTGGTATCAGCACTGCCGGCGACATCAGAGAGTCGATGAAACGTCTCGATCAGGCCGGCATGTCAGTTAAAGGTATCGTGCTCAATGATGTGAAAGCACGGCCGGGCGGTTATAACTCCAAATTCGGCGGATACCGGCATACAGAATACGCATATTAAAAACGACTGGTGGAGTCTGGAATGGAGCGGTGAACGAAGTCGGAAATAAAAAAGGGCTACAGACAAAATCTGTAACCCTTTGATATTGCTGCATATTACTGGCGGCCCCCCCCAGAGTCGAACTGGGCACCAACGGATTATGAGTCCCTCTTATCGAGTGCCAAAGAAGAACAATGTCTTACTATACAAGAGGCTAGGTACGATCAAGTCACATTAGTCGGACGTTATATCACTACGCTGTTGAACCTTCGTCGAACCATTTGAACAACGCGTAGAGGGCAGCAAACGCTTTATATTCCAAGCGATCGCCGGTTTCTATAATGCGCTAAGTCAAAGACTTCTGAGGCTTTTTCATCTGGTTCTGGTAATTCAGGAGAGATAGACTTTGGAAGAAAATGCTTCGCAATCCCCATCTTCATATGAAGCTGACGTGCCACATCCTCGTGAGTCATGCCGAATGCATTTGACATCACCTCCAGCGAATTGCGGATAAGCTCCGGTTCTTCGTAAGCGATAACGTCATCATATTCCTCAGTTGTCGCCTCTCCATTACGACGCAATCCAAAAATTATGCCACTCTTGTATTGGCTCTCCGTGATCAAATCTAGCTGTCTTGCACGATAAAGAATGGCGGCTTTACTCACCTTCCATCGGAGTTTCATCTGCGCAATTCCAGGCCAATTTAGTCGGGACCCTCGCATTGCTGGAAACTCTTTAACGAATGAACTCCGCGGTAACAAGAATGCCCCAGCAAATCGATTGGCCTCCGACTCTGTTAATCGATCACCAGTTGTTTTCCCCTCATGCAAAATAAAATGCCCGACTTCGTGAGCTAAGTCAAAGCGCACTCGACACGCGGAACCCTTAGCGTTATTAGTTACGATAACAGGACGGGCCGACGAAAACGACAGAGCGTCAACCTCGTGAGAGACATCGTGGAAACTAGTAACGACAGCGCCAGCATGTTCGGCAACTCGAACCATGTTATCGATCGGTCCAAAACCGAGTCCCCATTCCGTTCGGCACTTCTCAGCCGCACGCTCAATATCAGCAGGAGTAGTTGCCTCAAATGAGGGAAAAGAACAATCTGGTAGTCGGAGTTTGCTATCTATGTAAGCAACATATCGCCTAAATAACTCTCCCTTTGCAAGTGCGGATTGCTTACTTGCTACCTTCGTTGTGGCTTTTTTCCTAAAATGATATGCATCCTCAACAACCATTATTCCCGCTGATTGAAAAAAGAACTCGGGATAGACCTCCAAAAAATTAGCGAGATTTTCCGACAATTCCTGAGTTGGAACATCACGGCCAGCCTCCAGGCGATGAATAAACTGGCGTGACTTTCCAACCGCCTCAGCAACATCGTTGAGCGTGTAATTGTGGCAACTTCTCGCTAACCTAAGATTCGTACCGTTGAAGACTGGCCCCGAATTCTTACTTTCTATCACCTGCATCTTTTTCCTCTGTTTCCGTGCGCGGCAATTCTACAGGCGCAGGACCAATCTTCACAGGGTTGGTGTTAACGTCATCGACTGAGTGCATGATTGGGAACTGACCATATCGCCATTCAAACACCGGGATCTCTTGAGCGTTATAGCCAATGAAATAGATCTCTGGCTCATCGTCTTCTTGCACTGCTTTTTCTACGATAAAGCGGAAAATTACCGGCGTTTCGTCGTCGGCAGCAAACAGCTGGTCAGAATCATTGCGACGCCAAAATCCCTTTTTCTTCGGAGATTCATGGTCATCGCGGAAAAATCGGAATGGAATCCCTTCAATTTCCAATGTCACATCCATAGCTGGATTGACGATCTTCAACCAAGAAAAATCTCCTGACAACGCCATATTAATTAAACGCTGGCGAGAGCGACTGAAGGTCAATGCGCCTCGACCGTAATTACAATCATCTTCGGTAGAGAGCACCTCTTGGACACCGTAGTACACCTCCAAGAATGCTTTTGAAATTGTATTGAGGCGCAGCTCAGTTAACGCTGGCTTTAAATCCCATGGTTGTATCGATCGCACAGAAACCTCTTTTCCGCAAAATGACGAATTTGTCAACTGCGATGTTGGTGCTTTTTCTTAAGTTTGTCAACTGATTTCAACGCAAATAAAATTCTCAACATCAACCCAGCAAGTTTCAGCTTGCGGACCGCCAAATTCGACATGGTGGGGCGTCATGGTGGTCAGCTTTGCATTGAGGCTTGGCGATAGAAAGCAATAATAAGAATAATATTCTTATTATTCTTACCGGGAATAAAGTGATAACTTAAAACTCCTGCAGAATGGTTTTATGAAAGCGCTCGCAGATTCCATTAGTCTGCGGATGTCGAACCTTCGTCTTGGTGTGCTCAATGTCATTGAGGGCTAGATAGAGCTGGTAATCATGGGCTTCCGGCCTGCCACAATATTCGGTACCACGGTCGGTCAGCACGCGGATCAAGCCCATTTCCTGTTCTGCCAGGAACGGCAACACCCGGTCATTCAACAGATCGGCGGCGGTGATTGGCGTCTTCGTTGTATAGAGCTTGGCCGCTGCCCACTTCGAATACGTATCAACGAAGGTCTGCTGGTAGATGCGCCCCACGCCCTTGATGGTGCCGACATAGAAGGTGTCCTGGCTGCCAAGATAGCCAGGATGGGCCGTCTCGATCTCTCCGTGCGCCACGTCGTCTTCCAGTTTCTTCTCCAGCGCGGCGACCTGCGCTTCGGTCAGAACCTCGCCAGTTTCGGCAACGTGCCGCTCCAGCGCTGAAAGACGCTTCTTGAACGATTCCAAGTCGCGCTGTAGCGAGACAGAACGTACACCGGATGGGGAAACAAAAACACCACGCTTACGCAGTTCGTTCGATACACGAACTTGGCCGAATGCCGGCTGTTCCAGGGCGAATTGAACTACGGCCACTTCAGTGGCTTCTTCAACGCGATTTCTGAGATTGGGCTTTCTACGGTTGGCGTCAATCAGGGCATCCACACCACCTGTTTCTACTGCCGTTTGATAGCGATAAAACGTGTCGCGGGAAAATTCCATCACCTTGCAGGCGCGAGACACGTTTCCAAGTTCTGCTGCAAGATTGAGCAGGCCGACCTTGTGCTTGATGACATTCTGAGGAACACTACGCATGGGGTTACTCCTTGGCGCTTACGCGCGGTTTAATAAAGATTCGCACCTCTATCAAACCGGGTAACCCCACCCTTTGGCAAGGCCTTACTGTCCGATCAAGTCGGAACTACCACACGTAAAGATCGCGAAATTGATATTGCCCAAAGGGCAGTTGACTCATGTGCTTCGGCATACATTTGCCAGCTACTTTATTATGAACGGTGGCAATATTTTCGCTTTGCAGAAAATCTTGGGGCACCATAGTTTGACGATGACGATACGCTCATCTTTCGCCGGATCATTTGCAAGAGACAAAACGTCTGAATCCGTTGGCGCAACTAAATCTCTGTTGACCCTTCGTTGGACCTATAGAAATGACAAAGGGCTACGTGTAAACGTAACCCTTTGTTTTATATGGTGGGCCCCCCCAGAGTCGAACTGGGCACCAACGGATTATGAGTCCGCTGCTCTAACCAAGCATGAGCTAGGGGCCCAATTCCTCAGGGCGCTGTAGTTGCCGTGCTTACGGCGTCTGCAGAAGACATATCCGCTTAACCGCACTACAGCATCTTAAAATCAATCCCGTATTATAGAAAAATACCTGAATGAACGGTAGTTGAATTATCGCGAATCATCCAAAAAACATTCAAAAAACACTGAATGATTCACGAATAATCTTAATTACCTTCGAGGAAGCTCTTCAGCTTGTCGGAACGCGATGGATGGCGCAGCTTGCGCAGCGCTTTGGCTTCTATTTGACGAATCCGCTCACGTGTCACGTCGAATTGCTTGCCGACTTCTTCCAATGTGTGGTCGGTCGACATTTCAATCCCGAAGCGCATCCGCAATACCTTCGCTTCACGTGGGGTCAGCGAGTCAAGGATATCTTTCACCACACCGCGCATCGATGCATGCAAAGCCGCATCCGCCGGCGCCAGCGTGTTGTTATCCTCGATGAAATCACCGAGATGGGAATCATCGTCGTCGCCGATCGGTGTTTCCATCGAAATCGGTTCTTTGGCGATCTTCATGATCTTGCGGATTTTATCTTCCGGCATTTCCATCTTGATCGCGAGAGTCGCCGGATCCGGCTCGGCGCCGGTTTCCTGCAGGATCTGACGCGAGATGCGGTTCATCTTGTTGATCGTTTCGATCATGTGCACCGGAATACGGATGGTGCGGGCCTGATCGGCGATCGAACGGGTGATGGCCTGACGGATCCACCAGGTTGCATAGGTCGAGAATTTATAGCCGCGGCGATATTCGAACTTGTCGACTGCTTTCATCAAGCCGATATTGCCTTCCTGGATCAGATCCAGGAATTGCAGCCCGCGGTTGGTATATTTTTTCGCGATCGAGATCACCAGCCGCAAGTTGGCTTCGGTCATCTCGCGCTTGGCCATCCGGGCTTTCCTCTCGCCGGCGCCCATCTTCTTGTTGATGCCACGCAGATCCGGCAACGGCAACACGACGCGTGCTTGCAAATCGATCAGGCGCTGCTGCAACTCTTTCACTGCAGGTACGTTACGGCCGAGCACGGTGCTGTATGCATGGTTGCCGTTGACTTCACCGTCGACCCAGTCAAGATTGGTTTCGTTGCCAGGGAAAACCTTGATGAAATGCGGGCGCGGCATGCCGCACTTGTTCACCGCGACATCAAGGATCTGACGTTCGATCTGACGCACTTCATCGACCTGGCCGCGCAGGGTGTCGCACAATTTTTCGACGACTTTGGCAGTAAAGCGAATCCCCAGTAATTCATTCGAGATGATTTCCTGTGCTTTGACGTAAGGCTTCGAGTTGTAACCCTCTTTTTCGAAAGCCTTGCGCATCTTGTCGAATTGGGTCGAGATGGTCTCGAACTTGCCGAGTGCATCGCGTTTCAATTGTTCAAGTTGTTCGGCCGAGAAGCCGGCAGCGCCAGAGGTTGAGCTGGCGTCATCTTCTTCCTCGGCTTCTTCTTCCTCTTCTTCGTCTTCTTCGCTGTCGTCGTCGGTGGCAGCTACTGCTGCACTGGCGGTTGCGGCTTCGTCAGTCTGGTTAGGGTCGACCAGGCCATCGACGATTTCGTCAATCTTGATCTCGTCCTTGCCGATCTTGTCGGCAGCCAGCAAAATCTCGGCGATGGTTGTCGGGCAGGCGGAAATCGCCTGGATCATGTCCTTCAAGCCGTCTTCGATACGCTTGGCGATTTCGATTTCGCCTTCGCGCGTCAGCAGTTCGACCGAACCCATTTCACGCATGTACATGCGGACCGGATCGGTGGTGCGGCCGAAGTCTGAATCGACGGTAGACAGCGCAGCTTCTGCCGCTGCCTCTGCATCGTCGTCGCTGGCGACGGTGGCAACGTTATCGGACAGCAGCAAAGTCTCTGCGTCTGGCGCTTGTTCGGAAACGGCGATACCCATGTCGCTGAAAGTACCGATGATGCCTTCGATGGCTTCCGGATCGATAATGTTTTCAGGCAGGTGATCGTTGATTTCGGCGAAGGTCAGGAAGCCGCGCTCTTTACCCATCTTGATCAGGGTCTTGAGCTTTTGACGGCGGGCTTCGAGTTCTTCTTCGCTAGCTTCGGTATCGGACGAGAAGGCGTCTTTCAGCAATGCCTTTTCCTTGGCTTTGCGATCTTTCGCCTTGGCCTTGTCGACCGCTTTCAGTTCAGCGCGCTCGACGGCATTGAGTGCCGCGACTTCGTCGTTTTCCGGCTGGAATTCTTTTGGCTTGCGGCCACGACGTCCCGGTACCTTCACCGACGGCAAGATATAGCCGGAAGTATCAATCGCCGCCAAAGTTGCGGCATCCGTGGTTTGACTTACGCCTGATCCAATCATCACGCTGACGTCGGCTTTAACTGGAGCTGCCGCTGCGTTTTTGGATGATTTGACGACTTTGAGTTGTGGTTTCTTGTTTGTCACAGGGGCTTTCGATTTCACAGATACTGGTTTTGCAACAGCTCTTGATGCATTCGTGGTCGTTGCAGTTGCTTTAGAAACTACCTTCTTGCTAACGGGCTTCACTGCCGTTTTGGGTGAAGCTGCCGTCTTTTTAACGGTGGATTTCGCGCTTGAGGAAGAGCTGCTTGTTTTGGCCTTGGCCGCTGCCGGCTTCGCATTTTTTACAGAAAGTGTCAGGGGTTTCGCTGGTCTCTTCATTGCATTCGCCATGGAATCAAATACCAATTGGTTACACTGATTTGCGTGCAGCAGCTGCCTGTACTCTGTCCGTTGAATTTTGATAAGCCTGAATCGCTGACAGAATCACCTGAGCGCCGGTTCTTTCCTCGTTACGTCCTATCCATCTAAATCAATCTGGTGCTACTATCAATCCAACTCAATTCAACGCCCAATTTGGCTAAGCCTAAGGTGTTGAATCTAAAGCCTTTAATTATAGCATATGGAGGGCCTTTCCTCCAATGGAAGCGGCCGCATTGTGCTGCCGGATTTCCCTCTTTTGCATCGATCCGCTTATATTTCAAGCAAATTTTTAACGCAAATTCATTTCCGCTTCAGCCTCGCGCCGCAACTGTTCTTGTTTTTGCATCAATTCCCGATAGCGATTGCGCGCTTCTTCATTGCCAAGTCCGGTTGCTGCCAACTGATCGAGTTCGTCTTTCAATATCTTCATTTTAGTCTGGCGAATTGCGCCCGCCAGTTCTAATCGCGCCGCTTCGGTTTCGGATTCCGATTCTGCTGCAATTTCTGCAATCAATGATTCAAAATCCTCGCCGCCTTCGCGTAAATGTTCAGCCAACGTTGCGAAATTGGCTTGTTCGCCCATCGCATGGCTGGCGGTGATCAGGCGCGCCAGCATTTCTGCCCGATCCGGTGCAAAGTGCGCTACAGCATCCAGTGCCGCATCATCCAGTTCCGAAGCGAACGCCGGGTGGGCGACCAGCAAACGGATGATTTGCCGCTCCAGTCCGACTGGCGCCGGCCGGTTGCTACGCGGTGGTGCGCGGCGCGCGGTAGCGATCGGCTTGGCCAGTTCAAACAAGGACTCGATTTCGTTGGGCGTCGATTGCGTCAACTGCGCCAGGCCACGCACGATCTGCAGCCGCAACGATGAGGGTGGCATCAATTGCAACAATGGCTTGGCGTCGTATTGCGCCCGTGCCCGTCCTTCGGATGTGTTCAAATCGGCTTCGGTCGTGACCTCGTTCAATAAAAATTGCGATAACGGCATGGCGTCATGAATCTGGCGCTCAAATGCCTCCGCTCCCATTTCCCGTACAAAACTGTCCGGGTCGTGTTCCTGCGGCAGGAACAGGAATTTGATGACTTTATTGTCGGTCGCATGGGGCAGGCAGGCGTCCAAAGCACGCCGCGCTGCTTTGCGACCGGCACGATCGCCATCGAAACTGAAGACTACATGATCAGTCTGGCGCAGCAATTTATGCACATGGGTCGGTGTGCAGGCGGTTCCCAATGTGGCCACTGCCTGCGGGAATCCCAGCTGAGCCAACGCCACCACATCCATATAGCCTTCGGTCACCAGCACATAACCCGCATCGCGGATTGCCTGGCGCGCTTCGAACAAACCATATAGCTCGTTACCCTTCTGAAATAAGGGTGTTTCCGGCGAATTCAAGTACTTCGGTTCACCGCCATCCAATACGCGGCCGCCAAAACCGATAACTTGTCCTTTGGTGTTGCGAATTGGAAACATGATGCGATCGCGAAAGCGGTCATAGCGCTTGCGATTGTTGCCATCTTCATCAGTTCGGTCGATCACCAGGCCGGATTCGACCAAGGCAGTCACTTCATAGTCAGGGAATACCTGGCGTAAGCTATCCCAGTTGTCTGGTGAATAACCTAGCCCGAACTTTGCTGCAACCTCGCCAGTCAGGCCGCGCCGCTTCAAATAGTCGACAGCATGTGGTGCGGTGCGCAAATGTTGTCGATAAAAATCGCAGGCAGCGCTCATTGCGTCGGACAGGGCCAGACTCTTTGCCTGGTATTCGGCGCGTTGTGCCGGCGGGATCTTGTCGTCGTTATCCGGCACCGTCATGCCGACGCCTTGCGCCAGGTCTTTCACCGCTTCCACGAAGCCAAGGCCGGAATATTCGATCAGAAAGCCGATCGCCGTGCCATGCGCGCCACACCCGAAGCAGTGATAAAACTGTTTGGTCGGACTCACCGTAAAACTAGGTGATTTTTCGTTGTGGAAAGGGCACAAGCCCATCAGGTTGGCGCCGCCTTTTTTCAATTGCACGTACTTGCCCACCACATCGACAATGTCGACGCGGTTGAGCAGGTCTTGAATAAAGGATTGAGGGATCACGTAGGCTTGAGGGCGGGCGGCGTGTTGACGTGTTTATGTGTTTGTTGGGCAATCAAGCGATCAGGCTTTAGTCAATGCGACTTTCACCAGCGCCGAGACCGCAGTCATATCGGCGCGGCCGGCCAGCTTAGGTTTCAGGATGGCCATGACCTTGCCCATGTCCTGCGGTCCGGCAGCGCCACTGGCCGCGACGGCTGCCGCCACCTCGGCCTGGATTTCAGCGTCTGTCAGGCCTGCCGGCATGTAGTTGGCGAGGATAACCAGCTCGGCTTTTTCGATATCGGCCAGATCCTGGCGGCCGCCGGCTTCAAACTGGCTGATCGAGTCTTTGCGTTGCTTGATCATCTTTTCGATGATGGCCAGCACGTGGGTGTCGCCCAGTTCGATGCGCTCATCCACTTCTTTTTGTTTGATTGCTGCGGTGATCAGGCGGATGGTGCCCAGTTTTGCAGTCTCTTTGGCACGCATCGCGGCCTTCATGTCTTCGGTGATCTGTTCTTTCAAGCCCATGCAGTTCTCCATTCGGTGGTGTTTTTCATTTGAAATCGGAAAAACAAAAATACGCGATGACGATGGCGGCCGTACAACCGTACAAGGCTACCGTTGATGGCGCGATAAACGGCAAAACCCGCTGCGGAGCAACACCGGAGCGGGTTTGTAACGCGATTCAGTCAGCCGCACCAAGATTTGTATGCGGTGAAGAACTAGTACAAATATTAGTACAGTTTTTTCGGCAATTGCTGGCTGCGAATGCGTTTGTAATGACGTTTTACAGCAGCTGCCAGCTTGCGCTTGCGCTCTGCAGTTGGCTTTTCGTAAAATTCACGTGCACGCAACTCAGTCAGCAGACCTGTTTTTTCAATAGTGCGCTTGAAGCGACGCATCGCAACTTCGAAGGGCTCATTTTCTTTAAGACGAATTGTGGTCATGTAAATTCAAACCAATGTTTGTGTAGGGAAGAACGAGATTATAGCGGGGAAAGCCAATAAATGGAAGTCTTATCCTGCGACGATTTAATCTTGCCGCTTATTTGCAACATTAATTGCAACATTAATTGCAACATTAGCTGCAACACCATTAACAGCGCTTATGACGACGCTTTGAGGCGATTACGATCCAGGAAGAGGGCTACAGCGGCGCCTATTATTGCCCCGAGAATCAGTCCAATGGTGAGAAACATCGAAAGTTTTGGGAAATAAGGCTTTACCGGTACGAAAATGGCGTCTATCAACATGGTCGGGAAACTGTCAGTTTTTGTGCGCAGATCCACCAAGGCGGCTTGTTCGGTTGTCAGGCTGCGTATCAGGTCATCCTGTTTTGCCAGCACGTTGATAGCCACCACGCTTGGCTCGAATCTAGCGGTGCTGGCCGCATTCTTGAGAGTGGCTTCCATGCGGGCTTTCTCGGTTGTTGCCTGCAGCATTTCACGCGTGTTGGCCTCAAGGCGATCATTCAGGTTTTTCACCATGGGCGCCAAACGTGTCTTGTGCGTGTTAACCAGTGCCTGCACTGCCGAGTTCAAGTTGTTTTTAGCATCTTCCTGGGAAAAGCCGGCAACGCTGATATCCACGAAATCGGTATTTTTCCCGGGAGTAGCTTTAAGTGTTTTGCGGAACAGGCGGGTACGGTCGTCGCTGTCCTCATTTAAAGGAAGGCCGATCGCAGTCAATGCCTGATCTTGTAATTGGCGCTGTTTGAAGCGCTCGGCAGCTTGTGCCGTAGGTTCGATCAAAGTCGTTGGGTTGATTGGCAATTGGCCAACTTGTATGGTTGCTGATGCCTGCCATTGGGGCGGCATGGAGAATTTGAGTGCGACTGCCGCTATCAGGGCGATGATAATGCACCCCAGCAAAACTAGCCAATGACGTTTGAAACTGCCAAATATTGCGTTCAGATCAATCAGTTCGGTATTTTCGAGTTGTGTTGCGTCAGTACTGTGTGAAAAATTATTGGGCATAGGAAAGTAATATCTCTAATAGATTTTATTAATTGTATTGAATTATGTAGCGTGATTTTACTGCTTGCGAGGCAGTAGATGTCCATTTTTATGGTCAAATTGCCAGCCCTGCCGCAGTAGCCGACGCCCAGGCCCACTGGAAGTTGTAGCCGCCCAGCCATCCTGTGACGTCTACTGCCTCGCCAATAAAATACAAACCATTGACCTGCTTGGACATCATGCTCTGCTGCGATAGTTCCCTGGTATCGATCCCGCCCAGGGTAACTTCGGCTTTGCGATATCCTTCAGAGCCATTGGGCAAGATGGTCCAGCGATTGATTGCATCCCCCAAATTTCGCAGCAGGCGGTCTGGCATGTCTGCCAGGCGCGCTGCCGGATCCAGCTTGTTGGCCTCGATGATGCCGTGCGCTAGCCGTGCTGGCAGCCATTGTGCGAAGACGTTGCCAAGATTTTTTTTAACCGAGGTTTTGCCTTCAATTAACGTGCTAACGACGTCAATTTCAGGCAGAAGATTCAATGACAGGGGGGTGCCAGCCTTCCAAAAGCTGGAAATCTGCAGGATCGCCGGCCCTGATAGCCCGCGATGCGTGAACAGCAAGTCTTCCTTGAATTCGCCGCGGCTTTTTTTATCGCCGGTTCCGACTTCGACCGGCAACGCAATGCCCGCTAGCGGCAAAAATGGCTGCCAAGCGGCTACATCGAAAGTCAGGGGCACCAGGCCGGGCTGAGGCTCGATTACACCCAAATCAAATTGACGGGCGATGCGATAAGCGAAATCGGTGGCGCCGATTTTGGGAATGGACAAGCCGCCGGTAGCGATGACCACATTGCTCGCAAGTATTTCTCCCACACTACTGTCAATCCTGAACAGATCACCGCTCTTACCCACATTGGCAACGCTGCAAGGCATGCGCCAGCTGACATTGCCCAGATCGCACTCGGCTTTCAGCATGGCGATCACCTGCTCTGAGGAATCGTCGCAGAACAATTGCCCCTTGTGTTTTTCGTGATAGCCAATCCGATAGCGTTTCATCAAGCTGAGGAAATCTTGCGGCGTGTACCGCGACAGGGCGCTTTTGCAAAAATGCGGGTTCTGCGACAGAAAATTTTGCGGTCCGGCGTTGATGTTGGTGAAGTTGCAGCGGCCACCGCCCGAGATGCGGATTTTTTCCGCCAGTTTGGCGGCGTGATCGATGAGGACGACTTTTTTCCCGCGTTGACCGGCTACAGCAGCGCACATCATGCCTGCAGCGCCGGCGCCGATGACGGCGACATCAAATTGTTTTTGCATCGAATCTTATTGAAATAATATTTAAAACCACGTTACTGGAAATACGGCGGCGGCTGCTGCCCCATCCATAGTTCCGACGACAGGCGCATCATGTCATTGAGCGAGCCGCGCTGGGTAAATGTCTGCCTGAGCCAGTTGGCATCGCTGAGGCGGTCTTCTGCCATGTGGCGCAGGCGCTTTATGGTCAGTTGCTCAGCTTCGTTCTGAGTATACCGCTGCAAGTCCTGCAGGTGGTCTAGCAGATGCTGGTAGATCGGTAATTTTGACGAGTCGGCCGGGTTGTTGCCATGCAACGCTATGGAGCCGTTCAGGCCGTAACGGCTGGCTTCGAAGCGATTGTATTGATACAGCAGATAAAAATCGTTGGTGATGACAAACGGCCGTTCCGTCAAAATCCAGCGAGCCAGCAATTGCGCATAGCACCCGAGGTGCGCTGCGTGCTCAATCGTCAGTGGCGTGTCGCAAACGCGGATTTCAACCGTGCCGTATTCCGGCTTGGGTCGGATGTCCCAGTAAAAATCCTTCATGCTGCCGATGATCCCCATGCGCAGCAATTCATCGTAATACGATTCGAAATCGGTCCATCGAGTCAGTGTCGGCGCGGTTCCTGATAGCGGGAATGCGCGCACCACATTGCTGCGCGATGATTCGAATTTGGTGTCCGCACCTTGATAAAACGGCGAGGCGGCCGAGAGCGCAATGAAATGCGGCACGAAGCGCGAAAACGCATGCGTCAGGTAGAGCGCGTCGTCGCCGTTTGGCACGCCGACGTGGATATGCTGGCCGAAGACGGTGAATGTCTTTGCCAGGTAACCGTATTTTTCATGCAGATGATGGAAGCGTTCGCTAGGTGTAATCCGTTGTTCGTTCCAGTGCTGGAAGGGGTGCGCACCGCCGCCGGAGACGTCGATATTCAGATAGTGCGCGCCCCGGTTCAGCGCAGCGCGCAAACCTTTCAGTTCGTCGATCAGATGGTCGACCCGGGTGTGCACGTCTGAATTCAATTCGATCATGCCCTGCGTCATTTCCAGCTTGATCTGCTTTTGCAAGTCGCGCGGTTCGATCCAGGTCAGCAGATCAACGGCATCGCTGGCCAGGTTGTAGTTGCGGCGATTCACCAGTTGCAGTTCGAGCTCAATTCCCATCGTGAAAGGGTTGGAGCTTGTAAACGGCAGGCCAGGTGCTTCGGATCGAGTTTCTCCGCCTGTGCTGCCGTCTTTGGTATTTTCATTCATGGCCTTATCCATCATTCGCGTCCGCTTTCTCCAGATTTGATCAAGGCAAATTGAGTCGCTATCGGCCCCAGCAATTCCAGCACAATCAGGCAACCGGCCAGCAGCGGCAAGACATCGGCAGTGGTGGTTGGATAGAGATAGGCAGTCGTTTGCATCAATCCCAGTCCAGCCTCCGTCATGGGTAACGTCCCCAAGGTAATGAGCGCCGCCTGTTTCCATTTCATCTTGGCGAAATGCGCAAACGTAAAGACGCCGCAAGCCATGGCCAGAAAGCGTGCCGCGATGAGTACGGCAACCGACGCGCCCACCATCGACAGATCGGACAAGCGGATCGAAGCGCCTATCGTGATGAACAACATCACGATGAACAATTCATTGGCGACACCAAACTCGAGCTCCATCAGATCATACTGATGATCAAGATTCTTCGACATGATGGCGAAGATCAGCATGGTCAGTAATATAGGCAGCTGCAGTGCGTGCGCCGCGCCAATCGCCAGGGTAATGACGGCGATCACCAGCACGAACTGGCGGCTCGGCTGGCGCCCGAGCAAGCGCGCCAGCGGGATCATCAGGCGATAAGTCAGATACGCCAATATCAGCGATCCGCACAGTGAGTACAAGGTATGCGCCAGCAACGTACCGAATGGGGTGGCGCTTTCATGTGCGACAACCGGCAGCAAGGCATAGGCGGCCAGCAACGCGACAAAATTATTCAGCGCGGTCATGGCGGCCAGGCGACGCGTCACCTGGCCCTCCGCCTTGAGGTCGCGCACAACCACCATGACTACCGCCGGCGCAGTGGCGATGGCCAGCACGCCGCCCAGCAATGCCAGTACCTTGGAGGTGCCAAACCAGATCAGTGCGCCGCTGACGAACGCGAAACATAATACGGCGCTCAGGACGACCGTCGCCAGCAACCATTTTTCCCGGCGCAGCCAGCCGATATCGACATAGCGTCCCAGCTGATATACCACCAGCGCCATCGCCATGTCGGCAAAAATGTTCGCCAGTTTGAGCACATCGCCGGACAACAAATCGAGTCCGCCGACACCTAGCAAAAAGCCGACGATCAAGTAACCGGTGATGCGTGGAAACCAAGGGTTTTTTGTTACGATATGACCGCCCACCAGCCCGAACAGCAGCAAGCTGCCGAACAGTAACAGCGCATTCCATTGAATGGGCTGTGCTAGCGCAAAGGGCGGAAGAGTCCAATCCATGGATCCTCCAGAAAGTTAGTCTTGCAGCAAAGGACGACTGCTGGACAAGTTGCCGTATGGCAGATGAATGGGGCGAACTACCTACTTAACAGCCAGGCGCACTCTCCTTGCTTGATTATATTTGCGTTGCGCTATCGAATCTGTTTAAGCTTTAACCTAAGAATGCTCGCAATATGAAACGCTTAACGACAACACCAGTGAGCGGTCGGCTGCCAGATAGTACATGTATCTGCTCTTGGCATCGTCAATCAATGGTGTTTGTTCTTCCTCGAAAGAATTAGTTCCCTTGGGGAATTGCCGTTTGTTGACTACTGTGATTCATTGTATTGCATGTACAGAGCATGGGAAACCCTCAGGCATTGTTCGACCTGTTCGGCAATCGGTTTCGGAATCAACTCCTTTTGCGCCAGTGCCTGCTGTATCCAGCTAGCGGTAGTGACGGCGTCGCGCTGCTCGGGCAGGGGCGGGATTTCGTCGGCGATGTTTTGTTTCTCTACCAGCGTGGTTTGGGTGCCGCCATGTAACCAGTCGATTTTTTGCGCCTTCCTGGCATTGGCTACCGTTTCACCCTCAGTGCCGCGCATTAAAAACACATCTCCGCGTTCAGCCGCAGCGGTAGTCGTGAAATAAGCAGTCAGCATCGCCAGATATTCCGGATGCGTGTACGAACTCAGGCGCAGGGCAGGAATCACAAACGGCTGCATGATCTTGACCAGCGTGTGGGTTGAGTTACGGACGCCGAGAATCCGCCGCATGGCGAGCAGCCTTGCCATTTTCGGCGCCAGCGCATCAATCGGCATGAAGGCTGGCAGGTGTTTGGCAAAACATCGCTGTGCATGCTCGATGCTGCTGCAGATCGGCTGGCCCAGCGCTTGAAAAACTTCGGCACTGGTGACGCGGCCGGGATCTGTCAAAACGCCATGCAACAGCACCGGTACGCCTTCACGCGCCAACAACATCGCCAGCAAAGGGGTCAGGTTGGCCATGTGGCGCGCGCCGTTGTAGCTGGGGATGACAACCGGTGCGTACTGCCGGGCGCTTGCAGCGTTTGCGTCCGCATCGGCCGCGAGCGATATTTGTGTAAATGACGCTTCCGCTGCTTCCAGAAAACCGGCGATCTCCTCTACCGATTCGCCCTTGATGCGCATCGCCAACAGGATTCCGCCCAGTTCCAGATCAGAGACGCGACCATCCAGCATGGCAGCGTATAAATCATGCGCATCGTTGCGCGACAGGCTGCGCGCGCCATCCTTCCCGCGCCCGATTTCCTTGATGAAGCGAGCGGCGGGGAACGGTTCGGCTGGCGGAATATTTTTCATATATAGGTAACGATCGAGGTTTGCGGGCAATGAATGAAGGTGGACACAAGCGGGACAAATATGCAGCGATTTTACTTTACCAGCCTTAGTTGATGGCCATCAGGTAAAATCTTCGCCTGTCGAACAGGCCTGCGGGGAGTTTGGCTGAGCCGGTGCTCGTTCTTGATTTTTTCTTGGTTTTTCCTATCCGGGTTTATATGGCATTTGATCCTAGCCTGCTTGAAACATTGCGACCGCAACTAGTGCGTTTTGCCGCGCTGCAGTTGCGCAATGACGCTCTGGCCGAAGATGCCGTCTCGGAAACCATCCTCGCGGTGCTTGAGCATCCAGACCGTTTTCAGCAGCAGTCTTCATTCAAAACCTATGTCATTGGCATCCTTAAACACAAATTGCTGGATCAACTGCGACGGGGCAAGCGCGAAGTACAGTTGAGCACACAGCTGCTGAATACCGACGATGACGATGACCGTAGCGACGCCGAGATGATCGATGCTTTATTTGCATCTAGAGGGCACGCGGTGGAAGCAACGCCCAGTTGGGGAAGTCCCGACCAGACACTGGAGCGCAAGGAGTTTTTCGATATTTTGCAACTGTGCATCGACAAATTGCCAGCCAAAACCGGACGTATTTTCATGATGCGGGAATGGCTGGAGCTGGATACCGAGGCGATTTGTAAAGAACTGGATATCACCGCTGCGAATGCGTGGGTACTGCTATACCGGGCACGTGCCCGGCTACGGGAATGCTTGCAATTGAACTGGTTCGGCGTGCAATCTTGAACCGCCGATCTTGAGACAAGCTATAAGATAATCCGAATTTCATTGTAAGTATTGCATCCGTGGCGCGACTATTCATTGCTACCGAAAAGCTCGCCAAGCCAGTTAATTTATTTTTATGTCATATTTATGTCATATAAGCGTTTGATCCCCCACTGTCGCGATACGCAATTACTCCTGTCTCAGGCACAGGATAGCAATTTATCGCCATTAACCCGGATTCGGGTCCGCATACATCTGTGGACCTGCACCGCTTGCACCCGATTTTCGCGGCAACTGGCTTTCATGCGTCAGGCGATGCAGCAACTGGGCAAGGATTAATTGACGCCCGTGCATTGCCTCGTGCGTCGGCCGCGCTTTCCTTTACAATGCGGCATTGTATAAATATTGCCCCACCCATGATTGTTCTCGGCGTTGAATCTTCCTGTGACGAAACCGGCCTTGCGCTCTACGACACCGAGCGCGGCTTGCTGTCTCACGCCTTATATTCGCAAGTAGCGATGCATGAGCAGTACGGCGGCGTGGTGCCGGAGCTGGCTTCGCGCGACCACATCCGGCGCGCGATTCCTCTGCTGCAGCAAGTGCTGGCCGAAAGCGGCATCGCGCGGCATGATATCGATGCCCTCGCCTATACCCAGGGACCGGGCTTGGCCGGTGCGCTGCTGGTAGGTGCATCGATCGCTTGCGGCCTTGGGCTGGCGCTGGATAAACCCGTGCTGGGCGTGCATCACCTGGAAGGGCATTTGTTATCGCCGCTGTTGGCTAGCGATCCGCCAAAATTTCCGTTCGTTGCGTTGCTGGTGTCGGGCGGTCACACGCAATTGATGCGGGTTGATGGTGTCGGGCAATATAGTTTGTTGGGGGAAACACTGGACGATGCTGCCGGCGAAGCGTTCGATAAATCGGCCAAGTTGCTTGGCCTCGGCTATCCTGGCGGTCCCGCGATTTCACGTCTGGCTGAATTCGGCGATCCATCGGTGTATCAGTTGCCGCGGCCGATGCTGCATTCGAAAAATCTGGATTTCAGCTTCTCCGGTCTCAAAACGGCAGTACTGACTCTTGTCAAAAATCATACGACCAATATTTGTGAGCAAGACAAGGCCAATATCGCGCGTGCCTTTGTCGACGCATTGGTTGAGGTGTTGCTGGCCAAATGCCTGGCAGCTCTCAAGCAGACCGGCCTCAAACGCCTGGTGATTGCGGGCGGAGTGGGCGCTAACCAGCAATTGCGTAGCGCCCTCAATACCGCAGCTGAAAAGCGGCGCTTCCGGGTGTACTACCCGGAACTGGAGTTTTGTACCGACAACGGCGCCATGATCGCCTTTGCCGGCGCGATGCGCTTGCAAATCAATCCGCAGGCGGCGCAGCGTTCATATGGATTCAATGTCCGGCCGCGCTGGCCGCTTAATGAGCTCGGGATCTGAACCTGAGCAATTTCCCAGCTAGGCGTATAATGCGCGACTGTGGTATAAAACATGTCGGCAATGATGTCAAAGTAATAATCCGACTTGTAGTGCCCGTTATGGCACGTCCACAATCATTTGGCTTGAATGACGGCGCGGTTGTTTGTCCTGGCAAGGACTGACCGCTGTCAATGGGCCGACACGAAATTCACGAATTCAATTGAGAGCAAATAGTGCCTTTGTTGGAGTGCATATTGCACCGAAGGCCGCCAACTACCATGTCCGAGATACAGTCCGAGATACAGTCTGACAAGCAAGCTGAAATTCCAGCTGAGATTCAAGCTGAGATTCATGCTGAGATTCATGCTGATCCAGCAGTGCCAACCACGCCCACCGTCCGTTTTGCAGACTTCGGGTTGTCCCCGGATATCTTGCGTGCGTTGAACGATCAGGGTTATGTCCATCCAACCCCGATTCAGGCAGAAGCGATTCCGGTGGTATTGCAAGGGCGCGATGTCATGGGTGCGGCACAGACAGGAACCGGCAAGACTGCCGGTTTTTCCTTGCCTATCATTCAGTTGCTGCTGGCGCATGCCAACAACAGCGCCTCGCCGGCGCGACATCCGGTGCGCGCCTTGATTCTGACTCCTACGCGCGAACTGGCCGATCAGGTGGCTGAGAACGTCAAGGCCTATTGCCGCCATACGCCGTTGCGGTCGACCGTGGTGTTCGGCGGCGTCGATATCGCGCCGCAAACCGCGGCTTTGCGCTCAGGCATCGAAATCGTGATTGCTACGCCAGGACGCCTGCTGGACCATGTCCAGCAAAAGACGCTGAACCTGTCGCAGACGCAAATCCTGGTGATGGATGAAGCCGATCGCATGCTGGACATGGGTTTCCTGCCTGACTTGCAGCGCATCATCAACCTGTTGCCGAAAGAGCGGCAGAACCTGATGTTCTCTGCCACGTTCTCGGGCGAAATCAAAAAGCTGGCGTCCACGTTCCTTAGAAATCCCGTGACGATCGAAGTGGCGCGCAGCAACGCAACTGCCGACAACGTGACGCAAACCATGTACCACGTCAATGAGCAAGCCAAGGCAGAGGCGGTGTCGTACATTATTCGCGAGCGCAATCTGAAGCAGGTAATCGTTTTTTCAAATACCAAAATCGGCGCATCGAAACTGGCCCGTCATCTGGAAAACGAAGGCGTCAAGGCTTCGGCGATTCATGGCGACAAGACGCAGAATGAACGGATGGCGGCGCTGGAAGCATTCAAGCAGGGCGAGATCGAAGTGCTGGTGGCGACCGATGTCGCCGCGCGTGGGCTGGATATCGCCGAACTGCCATGCGTGATCAATTTTGATTTGCCGTATAACGCCGAAGATTATGTGCACCGGATTGGCCGTACCGGCCGTGCCGGCGCTTCCGGCGATGCCATTTCCTTATATGCCGACAAGGACGAACGCTTGCTGGTTGATATCGAAAAAATGATCAAGTACAAATTCGTCCGCGCCGAGCTGACAGGATTTGTGGCCAAGCCGTCAAGCGGCGAGCGTGAGCGTTCCGGGCGCGGTTCCGATCGGCGTAGCGATCGCAGCGGTGAACGTGGCAGCGACGGCCGCGGTGCGCCGTCTGGCCGCAGCTTGCAGCACACACGTAGTGCTTATACTTCGACCCCGACTTCGCCTTCGCGCAGGGAAAAAATCGATCCATGGTTCCTCAAGCCTTACGAACCGACGCTCGTGGCTGAAGTGGCAGCGTCTAACGTAACGCCGGCAGGTGGCGTGAGCAAACCGCCAAAAGTGAAGTTGGCAGCCTTGCTGGGCGGCTTGCCGAAGCGCCAATAAGGTTGCCAGTAAGTTGCCAATAAGCTTGCCAGTAAGGTTTTCAGCTCTGGCGAGTCATTTCGAGATTCGCCCATGCCGTCGTCGCCAGCGGCCAGAACGCGGCGACGCTGTCTACTTGTCCGACATCCAGCCCCAGGAACCAGGCAGCCTTGCTCAGCGCAAGCAGCGGTTGCTTGATGTCGATAGCTTGCGCACCGTTCTGTTTGGATAGTTTTTCGCCATCCGCATTGGTGATCACCGGAACGTGCAGGTATTGCGGCGTTGCCAGTTTCAATTGGCGCTGCAGGTAAATCTGACGTGCGGTCGAATCCAGCAAATCGGCGCCGCGCACCACGTGCGTAACGCCTTGATCGGCATCGTCGACAACCACCGCGAGCTGGTAAGCCCAAAAACCATCCGCGCGTTTCAGCACGAAATCTCCCACTTCTATCGCCAGGTGTTGCTGCATGCGGCCAAGCCAGCGATCGTCAAAAATAATCAGTTCATCGATATGCCCCGGATCAGGTACCCGCAGGCGGTAAGCGCGTGCCGGCTTGCCAACTGGCAGGCCGTCGCGGCAAGTGCCCGGATAGACTGCCGCACCGTCGGCCGCCACGCAGATGCGGGAGTCGACAATCTCACGGCGCGTGCAACCGCATGGATAGGCTAATCGCCCGAGGCGGTCGAATGCCGCTTCGTACAATCCCGTACGCTGGCTTTGAAACACTACTTCGCCATCCCAATGCATGCCTAATGTGTCCAGATCTGCCAGGATCGATTCCGCCGCACCTGCCGCGGTGCGGGCCTCATCGACATCTTCCATCCGCAACAGCCAGCGGCCGCGATTGGCCTTGGCATCCAGGTAGCTGGCCATCGCCGCAACCAGCGAACCGGCATGCAAAGGTCCGGTGGGCGAGGGGGCGAAGCGGCCGATATAATTTGCTTGATTAGACATTGTTGGTCGATTCGTGATGATGTGGCGCCGATGCTGGCACTGGCGATCCAAGCAGGCTGTGCTGAATCGCAGGGTCGCTGAGTTGCGCAATGAACCATTTGAGAGATTTCCCCACGACCGGCGTGCGCCAGGCGATTTGCGTCTTGTCGCTGGGTTTGGCTTCAATGGTTTGTTTTTCGATCAATGCGCCTGATGCAAAATAGGGCGCTGCCATCCAGCGCGGCAAATGGCCGCAGCCAAGGCCGCTGAGCTGGGCCTGCAGTTTGGCCGGAATGGAGGGCACGGTCAGGATATCTTGCCCGCTTAACAGGCCGGATGTAATGCTGGGCAGGGTGCGGCCGGTGTCGCCAACCGCTACCGCGCGATATTGCTGGATCAGGCTGGCGGTAAGCGGTTCTGGCGCGTTTGCCAAGGGATGGCCGGGGGCAATCGCGAAGACCCAGTCAAACGTACCTAGCTGGCGGATCTGGAAACCGCCGCTCATGCGAATGCTGTCGGGGCCGCTTTGGGGGGCGCCAATCGCCAGGTCGGCACGATCCGACAATAACGCTTCCCACACGCCCGACAAAGCCTCGTGCGAAAAACGCAGGCGGGTGCCTGCATTCTGGCGATCGAAGGCAGCGATCAGCGGCAGCAGGCTGTCAAACGGGATGATGCTGTCGAGGACGATGCGCAACTCCACTTCCCAGCCGGTCGCGGCACGTTTGACGCGCCGTTCCAGCTCTTGCGCGGCCAGCAGCAGATGGCGGCCTTCAGTCAGCAATTCCTGACCGGCGTCAGTCAGTTTCGCGCGATGACCGCGGCGGTCGAAGAGCAGGACGTCCAAGTCTTCTTCCAGCTTGCGGACGCTATAAGTGAGTGCCGACGGAACGCGATCCAGTTCGATGGCTGCAGCAGCAAAGCTGCCTTTGCGGGCGATCGTGTCGAGAACTTGCAGTGCTTCTAGCGTCAGGTTCATTGCTGCTTGGCGAGTAAGGATTTTGAAGAAAATTGTCGCAAATAGTTGCAAAAATTTCATTCAGATAAATTGAATGATATATTGGAATTTAGCTTCTGTCTTAAGCTGTTCTGTAAGCCTATAGTGCCAAATAATGCAGCGGATTCATATAACGTATTTCTATAGTGAAATAAATTTTCGGATATATCATGATTCAATTATATGAAAGCGCGGATTCAGTTCGTGCCAGCCATGCTTGGCTTGACTGTCATTTTGGCTTTTCGTTCGCTGGATATCATGACCCGCTGCAATTCAGAAATTTGTTGCGTTGATTGTCGTACCTGTTTATTTGCTTACTTAACTATTTATTTAACTATTTACTTATCTTTCACTCGGACTCCTACTTCAAAAGGGCATTGTCATGACCAAAGTTGCTATTGTTTATCATTCCGGCTACGGCCATACTAAAAACCAGGCTGAAGCCGTGCACGCCGGCGTACTGCGGGCAGCGGGCGCGACGCCTGAACTGATCGCCATCGATGCCGAAGGCAACCTCAGCGACGCCGCCTGGGCGTCACTGGAAGCTGCCGACGCCATTATCTTTGGTACGCCGACATACATGGGCACGGTTTCCTGGCAGTTCAAGAAATTTGCCGATACATCGTCGAAGCAGTGGTTCGGCCAGAAGTGGAAGGACAAGGTAGCAGCCGGCTTTACCAATTCGGCGACCATGAATGGCGACAAGGGCACCACCATGAGCTATCTGATTACATTTGCGATGCAGCACAGCATGGTTTGGGTCGGCACGGGCTTGATGCCGTCGAACAGCAAAGCTGCACAACGTAACGACGTGAATTTCGTCGGCGGCTTCTCCGGTGCGCTGGCGCAAAGTCCGTCGGACTCCTCGCCGGAAGAAGGTCCGGCAGCTGGCGATCTTGAAACTGCCAAGCAGTTTGGCAAACGTGTTGCCGAGACTGCGCAGAAATTCAAGAAATAATCGTTGCATAATCGCTGAAAAAGTAAAAAGCCCGCTTGCGTGATGCAAGCGGGCTTTTCTTTTTATTGGCCGTTACAATTAAAGTGCGGTCGCGGCTTCGGTTGGCGCTGCGACGGCTTCCGGCTGGCAATGCGGGCAGGACTTGCCTGCCACATACTGCGGCGACAGTTGCTGACGTGGCGTTACCACCGCACGGCAAGCGTAGCATTGCACCGTAGCGGTCTCCTGCAGTTGCGGATTGAGCGCAGTACGATAGTCGAACACGAAACAATCGCCGTCGTAATGGGCGCCGCCGCATTCTTCGAAATATTTGAGAATCCCGCCTTCCAGCTGATAGACGCTGTCGTAGCCGATATTTTGCATGTGGATCGCGGCTTTTTCACAGCGGATGCCGCCGGTGCAGAAAGTGACAACCGTCTTGTCCGCCAATTCATCCTTGTGCTCAGCGACCACCGCGGGAAATTCGCTGAATTTCTCGATGCGGTAATCAATGGTGTTTTCAAAGGTGCCGACATCGACTTCAAACGCATTGCGCGTGTCGAGCATGACCACCGGCCGGCCGTTATCGTCATGACCCTGGTCGAGCCAGCGCTTCAGGGTTTGGGCTTGTACCGCAGGCGCGCGACCCAGTTCCGGCTTGATCAAAGGGTGCTTCATCGTAATGATTTCAGCTTTCAGCTTGACCAGCATGCGCGTGAAAGGCTGCTTTTCGGAATAACTTTCTTTCACTTCCAGGTCGGAAAAACGTTCGTCAGCGCGCAGCCATGCCAGAAACTGGTCGATTTGCTCACGCATGCCGGCCAGAAACAGGTTGATGCCTTCCGGAGTGAGCAAGATCGTGCCTTTTAGTTGCAATTGCTTACAAATTGCAAGGAATTCAGGGCGTTTCTGCTCTGTATCTATGAAAGTGATAAATTTATAGGCGGCGATATTGACGAAAGGATGACTGGACTGCATGGTGTATTTCTCGGTAAGTCGTTGATTTAGCAGTATTATAAACGCCGAGAGCGGGATTGCCCAATTTTGCCCGTGGCGGGCAAGGCCTCGGGGTAAAATACCGGCCATGACGACACCGCAATTTATTCATCTCCGCCTCCACTCTGAATATTCCATTGTCGACGGCTTGGTACGCATCGACGATGTAGTAAAAGCCGCAGCCAAGGATCAGCAGGCAGCACTTGGCATCTCCGATCTGGCCAATTTGTTTGGCATGGTCAAATTCTACAAGGCTGCACGCGGAAAAGGCGTCAAGCCGATTATCGGCTGCGATGTCTGGATCACCAATGATGACGACCGCGACAAACCATCGCGCTTGCTGTTGCTGGCCAAGAACCGTGGCGGTTATTTGCAATTATGCGAGCAGCTGTCCCGCGCCTGGCTGGAAAACCTGCACCGCGGCCGCGCTGAAATTCGCGCTGAATGGCTGGCGGAGCTGAAAGAGCAGAGCGGCGGCAATGGCCTGATTGCTTTGTCCGGCGCCCACTTTGGCGACATCGGCATTGCTATCGATAACGGTAACGTGGGGCTGGCTGAACGTTGCATTGAACGTTGGGCGACTATTTTCCCCGACAATTTCTATGTCGAGATCCAACGCGCCGATCAGCCCAATATGGAAGCGCATGTGCGTCAGGCAGTGGCGCTGGCGGCCAAATTCAATGTGCCGGTGGTGGCTACCCATCCTATCCAGTTCCTGGATAAGGAAGAATTCATCGCGCATGAAGCGCGCACCTGTATCGCCGAAGGTGAAATGCTGGCCAATGCGCGCCGTGTGCGTCGCTTCAACGACCAGCAATCGTTCAAGACCCAAGCCGAAATGGCCGAGCTGTTCGCCGATATGCCGGCAGCTTTGCAAAATTCGATCGAAATTGCCAAGCGCTGTAACCTGGTACTGCAACTGGGCAAGCCACAATTGCCGGATTTCCCGACGCCGGACGGCATGACGATCGGCGAGTTCCTGATACAGCAATCGCAGGAAGGCCTGGAGCTGCGCCTGGTGCACCTGTTTCCTGACGAAACCAAGCGCGAGCAACAGCGCCAGCGCTACCAGGACCGGCTGAAGTTTGAAACTGACACCATCATCAAGATGGGTTTCCCTGGTTACTTCCTGATTGTTGCCGAATTTATCCGCTGGGCCAAACAGAACGGTGTACCGGTTGGACCGGGACGGGGTTCGGGCGCCGGGTCGCTGGTGGCGTATTCGCTGCAGATTACCGACCTGGATCCACTCAAATACAATTTGCTGTTCGAACGTTTCCTCAATCCTGAACGGGTATCGATGCCCGACTTCGATATCGACTTTTGCCAGGAAGGGCGTGATCGCGTCATCCAGCACGTCAAGGATTTGTACGGCAAGGATGCGGTGTCGCAGATTGCCACCTTCGGTACGATGGCGGCCAAAGGCGCTATCCGCGACGTCGGCCGGGTGCTCGATTTTGGCTACAATTTTTGCGACGGCATCTCCAAGCTGATCCCGTTCAAGCCGGGCAAGCACGTGACGATTGCCGACGCCATCCAGGAAGAGCCGATGCTGGCCGAGCGTCTGGAGAATGAAGAAGAGGTCAAGCAGCTGCTGAACCTGGCGCAGCAAGTCGAAGGCATCGCGCGCAACATCGGCATGCATGCCGGTGGCGTGTTGATCGCACCTGGCAAACTGACGGATTTCTGCCCGCTGTATACGCAGGGTGGCGATGCTGGCGTTGTTTCGCAATACGACAAGGACGACGTCGAAGCCGTCGGCCTGGTCAAGTTCGACTTTTTGGGTTTGACCACGCTGACGATTCTTGATCGCGCGGTGCGCTACATCAAGCAGCTCGATCCGGCCATGGCCGATTTCAGCCTGGAAAAACTGCCGCTCAACGACCGGGCATCCTATGAATTGCTGACCGCCGCCAGAACGGTCGCCGTGTTCCAGCTGGAAAGCCGCGGCATGCAAGGCATGCTGAAAGATGCGCGTCCCGACCGCTTTGAGGACATTATCGCGCTGGTGGCGTTGTATCGTCCGGGTCCGATGGACCTGATTCCGGATTTCTGCAAACGTAAGCACGGCGAACGCTTCGACTATCCTGACCCGCGCACTGAAGGCATCTTGTCCGAAACCTACGGCATCATGGTGTATCAGGAGCAGGTGATGCAGATGGCGCAGGTGGTTGGCGGCTACTCGCTCGGCGGCGCGGATTTGCTGCGGCGGGCGATGGGTAAAAAGAAAGCCGAAGAAATGGCGGAGCATCGCCAGATTTTCCGCGACGGTGCAGCCAAGGATGGCTTGACCGAAGCCAAGGCCGACGAGATTTTCGACTTGATGGAAAAATTCGCGGGCTACGGCTTTAACAAGTCGCACGCTGCCGCATATGCTTTACTGTCGTACCACACTGCTTATCTGAAAGCACATCACCCCGCCGCGTTCATGGCCGCCAACTTGTCGCTGGCGATGGACGACACGGAGAAGGTCAAGATCCTGGTAGAGGATTCGCTGGTCGTGTGCAAGTTGACCTTGCTGCCGCCGGACATCAATTTATCGGATTATCGTTTTACGCCTGAAGGCGAGCCGGGTAAAAAGGCTACTTTCATCCGTTATGGTCTGGGCGCGGTAAAGGGCTCGGGGCAAAACGCGATTGAAGCCATCATCGCGGCGCGCAAGGAAAAACCTTTCGTCGATCTGTTTGATTTCTGCCTGCGTGTGGACAAGCGCCAGATCAATCGCCGCACCATCGAATCGCTGATACGTGCAGGTGCGTTCGATTGCTTCAAGGTTGACCGCGGGATTCTGCTGGCTTCGGTGCCGCGCGCGATGGAGGCTGCAGATCAGAAACTGGCATCAGCCAATCAGGTCAGCCTGTTTGGCGGCGACGACAGCGATCTTGAAGCGCCTATCGAATACGTGCAGGCAACGCCGTGGACTGACAAGCAAAAATTGACCGAAGAGAAGATCGCGCTGGGTTTCTATCTGTCAGGACATTTGTTCCATGCCTACGCTGCGGAGGCGCGCCGTTTTGCGCGTACGCCGCTGGGAAGCCTGGAACCTTCGCGCGAACCGCGCACCCTGGCCGGCATCATTTCCGGCTTGCGGACGCAAATGACCCAGCGCGGGAAGATGATGATCGTCACGTTGGATGATGGCAGTGCGACTGTCGATGTCACCGTTTATAACGAACAGTTCGAGCCGAACAAGGCGTTCTTCAAGGAAGACGAATTTCTGGTGGTGCAGGGCAAGGTATCGGAAGATCGCTTTAATGGCGGTTTGCGGGTATCGGCAGAAAAGGTGATGGATATCGCCACCGCGCGGATTCATTACGGCCGCCAGTTTGTCTTGTCGCTTGCTTCCTCAGGTCGGCAAATCGACCCCGCCTATCTGAAAAATGTGCTGACGCCGCATCGTTCTGAAAATGGATTGCCGACGACTCTGCGCTATTCCGGGAACGGCGTGGCTTGCGAAATAATGCTTGGTGACGCTTGGCGTGTCGCTCCAAATGATGAGTTGCAAGGTTCTCTGGTAGAGAAACTGGGCAAGGAGTCGGTTGTGGTTGAGTATTAGCGCATGCTATCTGCCTGGCGGCAGCGACCATCATCATATGAATCTTGAGTTGACAAGAATTTTTGGCAGATACTCATCAGCAGAAATACTCTGCGTTAAATTCGGAGAAAAATTTGTCGTCTTATTTTAAGTGGCCAGTATTCATTGCCATTATGCTGTTTCCATTGTTGTCGATATCACTGCACAACGTTGGAAATGCTTGTCTGTTTTCTCTCTTCCTTCTGGCTATTGTGGCGGCGGGATGCCGTTACAATCCGGCGGGAATAAGTTTTGGTCAGCTGCTGAAAGACTACTGGCCGCTTCATCTAGCCATGGCGTCGCTAACTCTTGCAGTATTACTGAATCAAATTTTGACCGGGATATTTGCGGTCAAATACTATGATACGGCAATCAGAATCGCTCTGTTTGTACCGGTGTTATGGGTAATTTTGGAATTGCCGCTGAATTATTTAAAAAAAATACAATGGGCGTTTGTTGTAGGCGTGCTGCTAGCCGTTATAAAAATTTATGTAATTACGAAGGGTGGGGTTTTACGCCCACCAAATATCGGTTTTCTGGCTACCATCCCGTTTTCTGACATGGCGTTATTGTTCGGCATCTTGGCGCTAATTTCCATAGGTTGGAGCGAACGTGAGGAAAAACTGGCGATCGGATTCAAAGTCTTAGCTTGTTGTGCGGGTATCTATGTCACCATTTTGTCTCAAACCAGAGGCAGCTGGATTGCAATCCCGGTTTTTGCTTTAACTGGCTTCATGCTGCTCAGGAATATACGCGTTCGTTACAGGATAGCTATTCTTGTATTGGTACTGGCAACGCTGGGAACTGTATTCACCTTTAATAGCGTGGTCCAAAACAGGCTCGCTGCAGCCAAAACAGATATAACCCTGTATGCAGACCGGGAAAATGCCGATACTGCGCTTGGAATCCGCTTGCAACTCTGGCGAGCCTCCTGGGAGCTGTTCAAGGAAAATCCGATTGTCGGAGTCGGACGGGAGAACTTCAGTGACAGGTTGGACGATTTATCCGCGCGTCGCATAATTACCCCCATGGCGACCTCGTTTTCGCACTCTCACAATGAAATTCTATTCAATATGGCGATTCTAGGTGTGTTTGGCCTGCTGGCAATCTTGTCGATCTATTTCGTTCCAGGCTACTACTTTATTCGGGACATTCGTCATCCGGATGGTGTGGTAAAAACCGCCGCTGGCATGGGTTTAATACTTTGCCTGGGTTTTTTTGTCTTCGGTCTTACGGACATGATGTTTTTTTGGAGTGTTTTGGGCGGCGTGTATAGCATGAGCGTCGCGGTATTTCTTGCCTGTATCATAAAACGAAAAAAAGAACTGAAAGCAGCCTGATTGATGAGCACTTCTTCCTACACGACATATTTCAAGCGTCTTGCAATACTACATCGGCCATATAAAAAGCGATTGGCCTTGGGCCTTCTTGGCATGGTAGTGACAGCAGCAACAGAACCACTGGTAGCCTATATTTTCAAGGTTTTGCTGGATCATGGGTTCGTCGAAAAACCGACTTTTCCGCTGTGGCTGGTGCCGGTAGCCGTGATTGGTGCATTTGTGGCACGCGGTGCATCTACTTTTTTGACAACCTACATGACTAACTGGGTATCCACCCGGGTATTGAATGCACTGCGTCAGCAGATGTTCAATCGTATTTTGAATGTGTCGATTGATTTTCATGCCACCCATACGGTAGGGCGTGTGATCAATTCGATCATGTTTGAAGTGCAGCAAATCATAGAAATGATCAGTAAATTGTTTACCTCCATCGTGCGCTGCGTTCTAACCGTCGGGGGGTTGTTGGGCTACATGCTCTTTATCAGCTGGAAACTGACGATCGTTGCCTTGGTACTGATGCCGCTGATGATCCTGGTGGTACGCACGACTGCCAAGCGATTGAAAAAACTGAATAAGGATTCACTCGACGTCAATGCGCAGTTGACGCAGGTGATCGAGGAAACTACGCGGGCGCAGCAGGTAATCAAGGTATTCGGTGGCGAAGCCTATGAGAAGAAAAGATTTGAAGAGTCGGCCGAAAATTTGCGTCATTACAGCATGCGGATGACCAGCACTTTTGCCGCCACGGTGCCGGTTACTCAAATCATGATGGCTTGCGCCATGTCGGTGATGATTACGATGGGGCTGGTGCAGGCAAGTCACTCTCAGCTGACGGCCGGCGATTTCGTATCGTTTTTGGCCGCCATGATCGCTTTGCAGGTGCCACTGAAGCAGCTTGCGGAAGTGAATGGTCCGCTACAGCGTGGCATGGCGGCAGCGGAAGCGGTGTTCAAGTTGATTGACAGCCCCGTTGAACGGACAAGCGGCAGGCATTTGGACAAACGCGTTCTGGGGAAAATAGAATTTTCTAATGTCGGCTTCACTTATCCGGGCCAAGACAAGCCGGCATTGAAAGCAATTAATCTTAGCGTAGAGCCAGGCGAGACCATCGCATTCGTCGGTATGTCCGGCGGCGGAAAATCGACATTGGTCAATCTGATCCCTGGATTTTATTCGGCTACCGAAGGCCGTATTCTGTTGGATGACCTTCCAGTCGAGGAGATCTCGCTGGTTAGCTTGCGGGCGCAAATAGCCATGGTGAGTCAGAACGTCGTGCTATTCAATGACAGCATCGCGGCCAATATCGCCTACGGCGACAGTGCCCCGAGTCGCGAGCGGGTTGAAGCAGCTGCCAAGGCCGCGCATCTGACGGAGATGATCGCAGGCTTACCTGAGGGTTACGAGACACAAATTGGTGATAACGGTTCACGCTTGTCGGGTGGTCAACGGCAGCGTCTGGCGATGGCCCGCGCTATCTATAAGGATGCTCCTATCCTGATTTTGGACGAGGCCACATCAGCGTTGGATACCGAGTCAGAAAGGGCGGTGCAGGCAGCTTTGGACCAACTGATGCAGGGCCGTACCACATTCGTGATTGCGCATCGATTGTCCACCATCGAGCGGGCAAGTCGTATCGTCGTACTTTCCAACGGCAGTATCGTCGAAGTTGGTACGCACGACGAACTGCTTGACAAGCGCGGCGCATACGCAAATTTGTATCACCTCCAGTTTTCCAAGGACGTCGTGAATGTGGAAATGTAATGGTGAAGACCTTAAGCAATATGCTTGAGATAGCAGATGTTCATTTTCAAAAAAATCACAAGAAAATCTCATGACAGCACAACTTGTTCCCGGCGATGTATTAAGAAAAACAGATAAGATTTTATTTATCGCCCATCTTGCGCTCGGCGATTTCACTTATCTGCAAAACTGTTTCCAGGCTTTCGCACAGGCTTTCCCCGATATCAAAATCCACATTTGGGTGGATGAGGTGCGCCGCACCAGGCAGGTTGCTGCATGGCCTTTCCTGAAAAAATATGCCTTGTATGACTGGCTGGCGGAATGCCCTTTTGTCGCCAAGGTTTATCAGCAGACCTATAGTCCGGATTTGTATGAGAAATCGATCGCAGAAGCGCAACAGCAGGATTATCCGCTGGTAGTGTCGTTGTCGACCTTGCGCCCGCCGATGTACGCAACGATGGCACGTCAAATCAGTCCGCGCGGGTTTGTCGTCGGCATGAAGAAGCCTGCCGGGATGCTTGCACTGCATAAGCACCTGGCGTATCGCAAACTGGATGCCGCACTCGATCCGGACCGTGGCGTACGATCCGGCATGCATATCAGCGACGTCTATGCCGGCTGGTTCCAGCAGCTGTTCGGCATGACCAGCGAGCCGGCTTCGCGCTTCCCTTTTGTGCATATCCCGCCGCAATGGCAACTTGCAGCGCAGGATCAGTTGCGCGAATGGGGATTCAAATACCAGGAGCCGCCTGCTGCCGGCAAGCTGTTGTTCATCAACCCCTATGCCAAGAATAACAAGCGCTGCTGGCCGCTGGAACGCGTTGTTGAACTGGTCGCGGCCGTAAACCAGCTGGACGCCTGGCGTGGCGCGCATTTCATCGTCAACGTTGTGCCGGAAGAGATGGAGAACGCCGCAAAATTTTTTGCACCATACACTGCGCAGCAGGTGCGCTTGTTTAGCGCGCAGGAGAATTTTTTCCAGCTGCCAGCCATGTTGCTTGAATGCGATTTGATCGTCTCGGTTGAAACGGCAGTCATGCATCTTGCCAACGCGGTGCGGGTTCCGGTGGTTGCCCTGATGCGCCAGAAAAATCCGGAATGGGCGCCGATAGATCAGGAGCATAGCGTGGTGATCACCACCGCCAGCCGTCGCGATTGGGTGAAGGCAATCACAGTCGCGCAGGTGGTAGAGGTTTTGGGGCGCTGATAGATGAATTTTCCCGTGGAAGAAAAGACCAACGGTCGGCAACCATTGCATATCGCCTTCGGCGTAGACAGCAATTATTTTCTGGGCATGGGTGTGGCGATCGTGTCGGTCTTGGAAAACAACCGTGGCCAGGCCTTGGTTTTTCACGTGTTGACACCGTCGATTTCGGATGAAAATGCGGCCAGGCTACGGCAGATTGAAGCCCGTTATCAGACCGTGATCAATGTCCGGATAATCGATCCCTCGATATTTGACGAATTTGCGGATTTTCCCAGTTTCAGTCAATATTCAGCGGCGATTTTTACACGACTCCTGATTGCAGGCGCGCTGCATGGCGTCGCCGATAAGGTGCTTTACCTCGATGCCGATATCGTCTGCCAAGGCAGCATTGCGGAGCTGATGGCTATCGATATCAGTGATTGCGTGGTGGCGGCCGTCGGCGATGTAGGATCGATAGCGGAGAACCAGATCGCCACCTTGAAATTATCGAGCCGGCAGTACTTCAATTCCGGCGTGCTCTACATCAATGTCGATAACTGGATGGCGAGCGATGTCTGGCATCACGCGGTAAATGCTATTCTTGCCAGCAGCAAGAAATTTTCTTTCCCGGACCAGGATGCCTTGAACATCGTACTGGATGGCAGGGCCAAGATCATCGATTCGAAATTCAACTGGATGTACGATTTGTTTGGCGAAACTGCCAGCAACAAGAAGATTTCCGGAGATGCGGTGTTTGTCCACTTCGTCGGCAGACTGAAGCCCTGGCATGACTGGTGTTGCAATTCATCCAACAGCCTGTTTTTTAAATACCAGGCCTTGTCGCCTTGGGCCGGGGTTGCCTTATACCCGCCGAAAAACTACAAGGAAATGCGCATGTTTTCGCAAGGCCTGCGCAAAACAGGCAAGTGGAGACAGAGCACGGTCTGGTACGCTAAATACCTGCTGAATAAATTTTTTCCCTGATCGAATCGTTTGCTGCCTACTTGACGCCGACCTGGTCATCAGCAGTGCGCTTTTGACCGACCCACTCCAGGACATTTTTTTCCACCAGGTCCGGTGAGATATTCCTCATGCAATCGCAAGTAAGCGCATGCTTGATTTTGCAGCCATTGCAGTCAACAACCGGTTGACACAACGATCTTGCGCGAATGCCGAGGGCTCCCCATCGGCCGGGGTGCATGGAGCGGGCGCCCGGAAACAAGCCGATTGTGCGCTGGCCGAAGGCTGCAGACATATGCAAGGGCCCGGTACCGCTGGCAATCAAGCCGTCTGCCGCGTTGATAAAGCACGCTAATTCGGCTAGCGTGAATTTTCCGCAGACATTGCTCACATTAGGCAACTGCAGTAGTTCCGGCGCGTGTTCAGCCAGCCATTGGCCTTCCGCAGCGCTACCGGTCACCCACACGTGCAGGCCTTGCTGCTTGCCCAGGGATCTTGCCAGCTGCACGAAATAATCGCTCGGCCATTCCCTGCCATGGCCGTTGGATTTCGGATGGAAAATCAGGTTGAAGCGATACGGCCGCAGCATCTGGTCCAGCGCCGCATCGTGAGGGATCTTGAAATGATACATGGCCGGAATGGCAGCCAGCTCAGGAATGGTATCGATGCCTAGCGGACGCAGGTATTTGAAGTTGAGCTGGGCCTCGTGGCTGTTGGAACCGCCCCTGGTGAAATGTACCGGGCGGTTGCAATGCCACCAGTTGAACCAGGTCCGATAGGCATTGCCGATGCGCACCGGTACCCTGGCTTTGTGCGCCGCTGCCGCCAGGCGCTTGTCGAGCTGGGCAAAGATGATGACATCGATATCCGACCCGGCGAAATAAGCCACCGGATCGACCAGGCTTTCCATCTCTATCACCGCATCTACAGTGGAGCAATAACGAACTACCGCCGCCGCATAGGCCCGGCACAGAAAGCTGATTTTTACGCCCGGAAAGCGCTGCTTGATATAAGCGGTGAGAGGCAGCGTGAGTATGACGTCGCCGATATTATCGGTGCGGCATATCAGAATATGCGAGATTGCCATGTTCGAATCGATTTGCAAAGGGTACGGAAAATTTTCAGAAACGATGCGCTTACCGGGCTGCCAGATATTTCATGTACCACCTGAAGCTGTCCAGTACCTGGCCCCGTTTCATCAGGAAACGGGAATACATCCTCATCTCCTTATAGTTTCTTGGCACCGGATCAAGCGCAAGATCAGCCCAAGGCGAAAGCGCCTGGTATTTGACGAACAAGTCTCTGGACGCATGTAAGCACCAGTCGTTCCAGGGTTTTACCGCGCCGGCGAAGTGAATGAAGACCACCGCACCGATATCGCGCATCTGGCGCTTGTCTTTTTCCAGGTCGTGGATCAGGTCGTAGAGGAAATTCCATTTCCTGTCGATGTACTTGATTTTTCCTTCCAGTACCACGTTGAGTGCGTCCTGATCCGGGAATCTGTAGTCCTTGCCGTGTTCCAGGATGGCAAGGATGGTCTTCTCAGTGATTTCCTGGGCCGTCCAGTTATCCACGTGCATGTACATCACACCGGAATTGAAATATTTTTGCGATGCCAAATGCAAGGCTGCGCAGCGTCTTCTGGTGGTTTCATCGGCGTCCGGCACGACAATCGCCGCGCTATCGCCAAAATCCATTTGCAGCAACTCAGCCATGCTGCCGACACACAGGATATCTGCATCCAGGTAGAGAACCTTGTCGCACATTCCACGCAAGGTGGAGGGGATCAGCAAGCGCGTGAAGATGGTCGGTGAATAGTAGGAGAACTGCGAGATGTGCGCGAACGGCTGGAATACCGCCGGATCGATGATATGCACGTGCGTCTTGAGCTGGTACATCTGTTCCAGCTCCTTGAAGCGCTTGCGGTTATCCTCGGAAAGTGAAAAGGCGAACACATGAAAAGTGAAAACCACGCCCGGGCTATTGGCGATGATGGAGGCGATCGTCGCTCCCATGCTGCGGCAATAGTGGTCGTCGACACAGAAGGCGATATGGAAAGAATCGTCAACCGCGTTATTAGCATCAGAGGGGGCAGCAGAAATCGGTAAAGAACTAATCATGTAAGCCTTACATAAGGATGATGTCGTATTGCTCCTGCGGATAAACCGTTTCCACTTGCAGGGAAATCGGTTTATGAATGAAATCGCCCAGCATGGCCAGATGCTGCGATTCTTCTTCGAGGAACATGTCGACCACCACCTGCGATGCCAAAATGCGGAATTCGCGCGGATTGAACTGTTTCGCTTCGCGCAGTACTTCACGCAGGATTTCGTAGCAAATGGTGCGCGCCGTCTTTACCTGGCCCTTGCCGTTACAGGCGGGGCAAGGTTCGCACAAGATATGCGCCAGCGATTCGCGCGTGCGTTTGCGGGTCATTTCCACCAGGCCCAGGGCGGAAAATTCCGATACCGATTTCTTGGTACGGTCGCGCAGCAGCGCTTTGTGCAACTCGGCCAGCACCGCAAGCTTGTGCTCGCTATTCTCCATGTCGATGAAATCGAGAATGATGATGCCGCCTAGGTTGCGCAACCGAAGCTGGCGCGCGATGGCGTGCGCTGCTTCCAGGTTGGTCTTGAAGATCGTGTCGTCGAAATTGCGGCCGTTGACGAAACTGCCGGTGTTGACGTCGATGGTGGTCATCGCTTCGGTCTGGTCGACGATCAGGTAGCCGCCGGACTTGAGCGGCACACGGCGGCTCAACGCTTCCTGGATTTCTTCTTCTACACCATACAAATCAAACAAAGGGCGCTCACCGGTGTAATGCATCAGCCGCGCTGTGACAGACGGCGTGTAGCTGGCGGCGAATTCTTGCAACTTCTGGAAATTCTCGCGCGAGTCGACCTGGATGGTGGTGGTCTCGTCGTTGACAAAGTCACGCAGCACGCGCTGTGCCAGACTCAAATCCTGGTGCAGCAAGGTCGGCGCCGGTTTGGTTTTTGCCAGCAGCGTGATGGACGACCAGGTCTTGCGGAGATACTCGATATCCATCTGCAGATCGGCGTCCGAGGCGTCTTCGGCCATGGTGCGGATGATGAAACCGCCTTTTTCCTCAGGCGGCAGCAGCTTTTGTACTTTGTTCTTCAGCAGTTCGCGTTCGGCTTCATTTTCAATCCGTTGCGAAATGCCGATATGCCGGTCTTGCGGCAGATACACCAGCATCCGGCCGGCGATGGAAATCTGGGTCGACAGCCTGGCGCCTTTGGTGCCGATTGGGTCTTTCACCACTTGCACAGTCAGCGACTGGCCATCGAACAGCAGCTTTTCAATCGGCGTCTGTTGCGCCGCCTGGCCATCGTGGGCACGGGTTTCCCAGATGTCGGCGACGTGCAGAAAGGCTGCGCGCTCCAGTCCGATATCGATAAATGCCGACTGCATGCCGGGTAGTACGCGGACCACTTTGCCGAGGTAAATATTGCCGGCCAGGCCACGCGACAAGGTGCGTTCGATATGCAGTTCCTGCACCGCTCCCTGGAAAATCAGCGCAACGCGCGTTTCCTGGGGGGTGATGTTGACGAGGATGTCTTCGCTCATAAAATGCGGATGCCTGCCTGTTGTAGTAGTTGTGCGGTTTCGAAAAGAGGTAAGCCCATGATGCCTGAATGGCTGCCGTGTATGCTTTCGATGAAAATCGCTGCCGGTCCCTGGATGCCATAAGCGCCGGCCTTGTCGTAAGGCTCGCTGGTATTGCAGTACGCTTCGATCATGGCCTCTGGCAGCTCCTGAAATAAGACATCCGAAACCTGCGTGAGTTGCCAGGATTCTTCATGATGGACGACGGCAACGCTGGTGAGGACCTGATGGCTGCGGCCCGACAACAGTCGCAGCATGGCGATCGCCTCGGGTTTATTGGCCGGCTTGCCAAGAATCCGGCCGTCGATCGTCACCGTGGTATCGGCCGCCAGGATAGGGCGTACCGGCAAACTGCGCCAGACCATCATCTGGTGTGCAGCGCGGGCTTTTTCCATGGTCACCCTGACGACATAATCCTGCGGTGATTCATCCGGCAAGACTTCCTCGCTGACATCTGGACCGCGTGGCGTCTGGTCGCGCAGCAACAGCAATTCAAACGCGACGTCGATCTGCCGCAGCAACTCCCGCCGGCGCGGGCTTTTCGAGGCAAGGTAGATTTTCTGGAAAGGATTTTTCATTGCTGGCGGCTATGGCGATGCGTCGTCTGATAATTCCAGCGATTATTACAGAGTTACATGGGTATTGGGTGGCTTATTGGCGCGCCGAAGAGGCTCAAAGGCTTCAAAGGGTTCAGACCCGGTGATAAGGATGGTTCTGGGTAATCGACCAGGCCCGGTACAGTTGTTCGGCCAGCAGTACCCTGACCATGCCGTGCGGTAAAGTCAGGCTGGAGATGCGCAGCAAGCTGTCGGCATTGGCCTTGAATTCCGGATCCAGGCCATCGGCGCCGCCAATGATGAAGGCGACATCACGCCCGTCGCGCTGCCATTGGGTCAGCTGTTGCGATAACTGGACACTGGTAAGGTCTTTGCCGCGCTCATCGAGGGCGATGATACGCACGCCTTTCGGCAGTACCGCCTCGATCCGGCTGCGTTCCAGCGCCATGGCTGTTTCAGCGGTCTTGCTGCCGGAGCGTTCGACTGGCTTGATTTCCTTGAGGACGATGCGGCAATCCGGCGGCATGCGTTTCGCATACTCGCCGAAGCCGTTTTCTATCCATGCCGGCATCTTGTGGCCGACCGCAGCGATGATGAGCTGCATGAGGAACTATGGATGCAGCAGCTTATTCAGCTGCTTTGGTTTTTGCCGGAGCACGCTTGACAGCGGGTTTCTTGGCAGGTGCTTTCTTTGGCGCTGCAGCCTTCTTCGGTGGCACCGAGCTCTTCGACGGCGCTACCTTGATGGTTTTGCCGACGGCCTTCTTGGCACCGTCAGTCTTGACCGGCTTCTTGCGCGCTGGCGCTTTCTTCGGTGTTTCGTCTTCTGCCTTCAATGCTTGCGAAGTAGTCAGGTGGCGCGAAACCTTCTTCGGCGCTGCTTCTTCAGCTGCAGTCTGGGTGGACAGCCGTTTGGCTGCGCCGAACTTGACTTCCTTGTCGCCCCAGATTTCTTCCAGGCGGTAGTAAGCGCGGATCGCCGGCTGCATGATGTGCACCACCATGTCGCCCATGTCGACCAGCACCCATTCGCCAGTGTCTTCGCCTTCGACGCTGAGAATCGTGCCGCCGTTTTCCTTGACCTTATCGCGTACCGAGGCGGCCAGCGCTTTGGTTTGGCGATTGGACGTGCCGGAAGCAATCGCGATACGGTCGAACAAACCGGTCAGGTGGACCGTGTCGTAGACGCGAATGTCTTGGGCTTTGACGTCTTCGAGTGCATCGATGACGAGACTTTGTAGTTTTTTGATATCCATTTAATTCTTATAGAGATGATGTTGTTCAATATAGTCCAGTACTGCCGCCGGGACCAGCGTGTCGGGTCTTTTTGCATTGTGCAGCGCGGAACGAATTTCTGTTGCCGAAATGTCTACAGCTAAATTTTTCGCCAGGTAGGTCAAACCGTGCGCGCTCTGGCGAATCTGCTCCGGGGTGGCGGCGCGGCGTGTAAATTCGCGCGTAACCTCGGCTGGAACCCGTGATTCATCCATGGCAAAACCGGGCCGCGAGGCCACGCCCAGATGGGCATAGTCAAACAAGCGATCCCAACCTTGCCAGCTATTCAAGTGCTGCAACTGGTCTGCACCCATCAGGAACACGATAGACGCTTGCGGCCCAAGTTCGGCCCGCAATGCTTGCAGCGTATCTATCGTATACGTCGCGGTCTGCCGCTGGATTTCCTGCTGGTCGATGACGACCGCTACGCTTTGCTGGCTAAATGCGCGCCTGACCATCTCCACCC
Source organism: Collimonas antrihumi (assembly GCF_018304965.1). Lineage (GTDB taxonomy): Bacteria > Pseudomonadota > Gammaproteobacteria > Burkholderiales > Burkholderiaceae_D > Collimonas > Collimonas antrihumi. Next base: position 176,873 of record NZ_JAGQED010000005.1, on the reverse strand, counting down.
GTTGCTCCGGAGTGGCTTGCAGGCCATGCTTTTGCCAAGGGTTGCCGGTAGGAATCACCCGCAACTCATCTGGCGCCAACAAGGTCACAAAGTATTTCGCCAGCGCCACATGACCATTATGGACCGGATCGAAACTACCGCCGAGGACTGCGATACATGGCCTGGGCCTGGGCCGGGAGGTTTGATTGGATGTCATCGGAGAACTGCCCATCAAACCCACTCGCGATGGATCAGAAAATCGGTATATAGCTTGGCTTCCGGGCTTCCAGCCGCCGGTTGCCAGTCGTAACGCCACTTGACCACGGGCGGCATCGACATCAGGATGGACTCGGTACGCCCCCCGGATTGCAGACCGAACAAAGTGCCGCGATCATACACTAAATTGAATTCAACATACCGGCCGCGACGATATGCCTGGAAATCGCGCTCGGTTTCACCGTAGGGAATATCCTTGCGGCGCGCCAGGATCGGGGTATATGCCGGAATGAAAGCGTTACCGACGCTCTGCATCATGGCAAAGCTCTGTTCGAACCCCAACTGGTTGAAATCGTCGAAGAAAATGCCGCCGACGCCGCGTGGTTCCTTGCGGTGCTTCAGATAGAAGTAGTCGTCGCACCATTTTTTGAAGCGCGGGTAGAGCGCCGCATTCTGGCCGCTGGCATCGTCAAACGGCGTCAGAGCATCGCGGCAGGTGCGGTGAAAGTGCTCGACGTCTTCCGCAAAGCCGTAATACGGCGTCAGATCGATGCCGCCGCCAAACCACCATACCGGCTCCTGGCCTTCTGCGCTGGCGATAAAGAAGCGCACGTTCATATGCACGGTAGGTGCAAACGGATTACGCGGATGCATGACCAGCGACACGCCCATGGCTTCCCAGTGCCGGCCTGCCAGCTCAGGACGGTTGGCGGCTGCCGACGGCGGCAGGCTTTTGCCCATCACGTGCGAAAAGCCGACGCCGCCGCGTTCCAGTACGTTGCCTTCTTCGATGATGCGCGAAATGCCGCCGCCACCTTCTGCGCGTTGCCATTGATCGCTGCCGAACGGCTTGCCGTCAATCTGTTCCAGCGCCGCGACGATGCGCGCTTGCAGATCCAGCAGGTAGGATTTGACGGCCTCGGCGGGATTGTCGGGAGTGATGTTTGAGCTCATCGGGAGAGAAGAGTAGTGCTTGCGCTAAAAGAAGTAGGGTGGGCAAGTTCTTTTGCCCACGCTGAAACGCACTGCTGCACTACATCGGCGCGACATCCCGCGTGGGCACGGGGCCCCACCCTACGTGTTATGGTTGCCTGATCAGGCATGCTTCTTGAGTGCCCGCCAGCCGATATCGCGGCGGAATTGCGCGCCGCTGAAATGAATCGAGTCGACCACGCTGTAAGCCTGCTTCTGTGCCACTTTGACACTGTCGCCCAGGCCGACCACGCATAGAACCCGGCCACCGGAAGTGGTCAGGCGCTCACCGTTGAGGGTGGTGCCGGCATGGAATGTCACCGTGTCGGCAGTCTCGGCGGGAATCCCGGAAATCAGGTCATCCTTGCGCGGAGCGTCAGGATAGCCGGCGGCGGCCATCACCACACCCAGCGCAGTACGGCGATCCCACTCAAGTTCAATCGTGTCCAGCGTGCCGCTGACGGCGTGTTCCATCACGGTCAGCAGATCGGTTTTCAGGCGCGCCATGATCGGCTGGGTTTCCGGATCGCCCATGCGGCAATTGAATTCCAGTGTCTTTGGATTGCCTTTGTCGTCGATCATCAGGCCGGCATACAAAAAGCCGCTGAACGGAATGCCGTCCTTGGCCATGCCTTGCACGGTGGGGGTAATGATTTCCCGCATGACGCGCGCGTGCAATGCCGGGGTGACGATAGGCGCCGGCGAATAAGCACCCATGCCGCCGGTGTTCGGCCCCTGGTCGTCATCCTTGAGGCGCTTATGGTCCTGGCTGGTTGCCAGCGGCAAGATGTTCTTGCCGTCGACCATGACGATGAAGCTGGCTTCCTCGCCCGCCAGGAATTCTTCGATCACCACGCGTGCGCCGGCATCGCCAAGGCGATTATCGGACAGCATCATATCGACCGCGCCATGCGCTTCTTCGATGGTCATGGCAACCACTACGCCTTTGCCGGCAGCCAGGCCATCGGCCTTGATGACGATCGGGGCGCCTTTTTGGTCGATGTAATGATGGGCGGCGTTGACGTCGGAGAAGGTTTGATATTCGGCAGTCGGGATGTGATGCCGTTGCATGAACGATTTGGCGAAGTCTTTCGAGCTTTCCAGCTGCGCCGCTTCACGTGTCGGTCCGAAAATCTTCAAGCCGCGGTCGCGGAAAATATTCACGATACCGGCAGCCAGCGGGGTTTCAGGGCCGACTACGGTAAGCGCGACATGTTCCCGCACGACGAAATCCGCCAGCGCCGCAGGATCGGTAATGTCGATGTTTTCCAGCCGCTGATCCAGCGCCGTCCCGCCATTGCCAGGCGCCACGTAGACAGTTTGTATGCGCGGTGATTGGGCGATTTTCCACGCCAGGGCATGCTCACGGCCGCCAGAGCCCACTACGAGAATTTTCATAAAAATTTTACGATCCGAGTCAGTCTTCAATTACTGCGTTACTGTAAATTTCTTGCACGTCGTCCAGGTTTTCCAGGGCGTCGAGCAGCTTTTGCATCTTGATCGCATCGTCGCCCGAAAACACGGTTTCGGTCGCCGGCTTCATGATGATTTCGGCCATTTCGGCTTTGAAACCGGCTTTTTCCAACGCCTCTTTGAGCGCTGCGAAATCATGCGGTGCGGAAATAACTTCAATCCCGCCTTCGTCATCGGTAACGACATCCTCGGCGCCGGCTTCCAGCGCGGCTTCCATCAGAGCGTCCTCATTGGTGCCGGGCGCAAACAGCAACTGGCCGCAATGCTTGAACATGAAGGCCACCGAGCCTTCGGTGCCCATGTTGCCGCCGAATTTGGAAAACGCATGGCGGACTTCGGCCACGGTGCGAATTCTGTTGTCAGTCATGCAATCGACAATGATGGCGGCGCCGTTGATGCCGTAACCTTCGTAACGCACTTCTTCATAGTTGACACCGTCCAGGCCGCCGCTGCCGCGCTGGATTGCCCGGGTTACGTTATCCTTTGGCATATTGGCATCGGATGCCTTGTCGATTGCCAGCCGCAAACGCGGATTGGCATCGACATCGCCGCCGCCCATACGGGCCGCAACGGTGATTTCCTTGATCAGCCGGGTCCAGATTTTGCCGCGTTTGGCATCGGTGGCGGCCTTCTTATGCTTAATGTTGGCCCATTTGCTGTGTCCAGCCATGATGGTTCTTTCTTGCTTGAGTTAGCTATAATCAAAGCGCAATTTTACCATATCGCACTTTCCAGAAATCGACTGAAATCCACTGAATCCACTTGCTTATCTCCTTACTTACCTTTTCAACCAAGCCCGCCAAAACATGTCAAATCCCCTCCTGATTGCCAAAAACGCCCAGCAAGACCTGACGCTTCTGCCTGCATTGGTGAACCGCCATGGCTGCATCACCGGCGCCACCGGCACCGGTAAAACCGTGACCTTGCAGGTCATCGCGCAAGCACTGTCGGACAGCGGCGTGCCGGTCTTCATGGCGGATGTCAAAGGCGACCTGTCCGGGATGGGCAAGGCTGGCGCGGCGTCGGACAAGCTCAAGCAGCGCCTCGAAACGCTCGGAATCGGTGAGCCGCAATGGGCGGCTACGCCTGTGACTTTCTGGGATGTGTACGGCGTGCAGGGGCATCCGGTGCGGGCTACCATCTCTGATATGGGGCCGTTGCTGCTAGCGCGCATGCTCAATCTGAACGACACGCAACAGGGCGTATTGCAGCTGGTTTTCAAGATTGCCGACGATAGCGGCTTGCTGTTGCTGGACCTGAAGGATCTACGTGCGATGCTGCAGCACGTCGGCGATAACGCCGCCAGCTTCCAGACCGGATACGGCAATATTTCCGCAGCCAGCATCGGCGCTATCCAGCGTGGCCTGATCGGCATCGGCGAGCAAGGTGGAGAGCAATTCTTCGGCGAACCGATGCTGAACATCGACGACCTGATCCAGACCGACGGCAACGGCAAGGGCGTGGTGAATATCCTGGCCGCCGACAAGCTGATGAACGCACCGCGTCTGTATTCCACCTTTTTGCTGTGGATGCTGTCGGAACTGTTCGAGCACCTGCCGGAAGTAGGCGATCTGGACAAGCCGAAGCTGGTGTTCTTTTTCGATGAAGCCCATTTGCTGTTCAGCGAAGCACCCAAGCCTTTGCTGCAGAAGATCGAGCAAGTGGTGCGCCTGATCCGCTCCAAGGGCGTGGGCGTATTCTTCGTCACGCAGAACCCGCTGGATATTCCCGATACCGTGCTGGGCCAGTTGGGTAACCGCGTGCAGCATGCGTTGCGCGCCTATACACCACGCGACCAGAAGGCAGTGCAAGCCGCCGCCGATACCTTCCGCGCCAACCCTGCATTGAATACCGCGCAAATCATCAGCGAGCTCGGCGTCGGCGAAGCGCTGGTGTCTTTCCTGGATGAGAAAGGCCGTCCGAATATCGTCGAGCGCGCCTTCATCTTGCCGCCGGCATCGCAAATCGGTCCAGTCACCGATGACGAACGCAAACAACTGATGGCAACCTCGATCGTCGCCGGCGTGTATGAAACGGCGATCGATCGCGAGTCCGCATATGAAAAACTGAAGGGGCGCGCCGCTGTTGCGCCAGCCACCAAAAATGGCGCCGAAGCCGGTGCTGATTCTTCAAGTGATTCCGGCACTTCCTGGGGCAGCGTATTGGGCGGCCTGCTCGGCGGCGGCTCAGGGCGCAAGGACAGCGTGGTGCAAGCGGTAGTCAAATCCGCTGCACGCACCATAGGCTCGCAAGTCGGCCGTGAATTGATCCGCGGCGTATTGGGGTCCTTGCTGAAAAAGAAGTGAGATTGTCCGTCATCCGTGATTGCGCTTTCAGGACGGGACAGGGAGCGAAGTTTTCTTGTTCGTTCCTATTCGTTCCCTTAGCAACGCGATTTCCACATACCTATTACAATTCCATCACGGGCAAGCAATGAGCAGCAAGTTACACCCTGGTAGCCGCCAGATTTTTCTTGGCGGCTTGGCAATCGCGGTCGCCGGCGCCATTCTGTTTTCCGCCAAGGCGATCGTCGCCAAGCTGATATATCGTTATCAGGTTGACGCTGTGTTGCTGATTACGTTTCGCATGTTGTTTGCGTTGCCTTTGTTTTCCGCGGTAGCCTTGTGGAAAGCGCGCAGTGAAGCGCCGTTGTCGAATGTCGACCGGGTGCGGATTGTGGTGCTGGGGCTGATTGGGTACTACCTGTCGAGTTTTCTCGATTTTCTCGGCTTGCAGTATATTTCTGCCGGGCTGGAGCGCCTGATCTTGTTCTTGACGCCTTCGTTCGTGTTGTTGATGTCGTTCTTGTTTTATCGGCGCCGGGTGAGTTGGCTGGAATGGGTTGCTTTACTGATTTCCTATATGGGAACCGTGCTGGTGTTCCTGCACGATGTGCGCCTGGGGGGATCGAATGTCGGCCTGGGCAGTGCGCTGGTGCTGGGCGCGGCAATCAGTTATGCGCTATACCTGATGCTGTCCGGGGAACTGGTGAATCGGGTCGGGGCGATGCGACTGGTGGCTTACGCGATGTGTGTGTCTTGTGCCGCTTGTATTTTGCAGTTCGTGCTGTTGCGGCCACTGCCGATTCTGTGGCAACAACCGCCGGCCGTGTATGGTTTGTCGGTCATTAATGCCGTGTTTTGCACGGTGCTGCCGGTATTCATGACGATGATCGCCGTGGCGCGCATCGGTCCGGCGACTGCGGCGCAGGCCGGCATGGTAGGGCCGGTATCCACCCTGTTTTTGGGGGCATTGATTTTGGCGGAACCGGTAACGGCGATTCAATTGACCGGTACCGGTCTGGTGTTGGCTGGTATTTATCTGATTTCAAAAAAGAAAACGTAAAGAAATAAAAAACAAAAGCAAAAACAAAAGCAAAAACAAAAACAAGAGAAAAAAACGGGGATTTGAGGCAGTCAGACGCATTATTTGGAGGTGATAACAATCATGGTAAAAGCAATCAGGATGTCGAGGACCGGTGGCCCGGAAGTGATGGAATATGTCGATGTGGAGGTCGGCGAACCAGGGTTGGGCGAAGTGCGGATACGGCATGTCGCTTGCGGTTTGAATTTTATCGATGTCTACTTTCGCACCGGCTTGTATCCGCAGCCATTGCCAGGCGGCCTGGGGCAGGAAGCTGCCGGCGTGATCGAGGCGGTTGGCGCTGGCGTGCAGCACGTCAAAGTGGGCGACAGGGTGTCGTATGCCACGCGTCCCAATGGTGCGTATTCCGAGGCGCGTGTGATGCCTGCCGCGTTCCTGGTCAAATTACCTGATTCCATCAGTTTCGATACCGCTGCAGCGATGACGCTGCAAGGTTTGACTGTGCAATACTTGTTTCGCCGCACCTTCCCTTTGCGCGGCGGCGAAACCATCCTGTTTCACGCCGCTGCCGGCGGCGTCGGCCTGATTGCCTGCCAATGGGCCAAAGCGCTGGGTGTAACGATGATCGGCACGGTCAGCTCAGCTGAAAAAGCGGCGTTGGCGACCACGGCCGGTTGTGCCCATGTGATCAACTACAAGACCGAAAATTTCGTCGAACGGGTCCGGGAAATTACCGGTGGCAAAGGCGTGCCGGTGGTCTACGACTCGATTGGCAAGGATACTTTCATCGGCTCGCTGGATAGCCTGGCGCCGCTGGGCGCCATGGTCAGTTTCGGTAACGCTTCCGGCGCAGTGCCGCCGTTCAGCCTGAATGAGCTGGCTTCGCGCGGCTCGCTGACTATTACCCGGCCTTCGCTGCCGAGTTATATTTCCAGTCGCGCCGATCTGGATGCGGCGGCGGCAGACCTGTTCCAGATGGTAGATAGTAAGAAAATCACGATTGAAATCAATCAGCGATATGCCTTGAAAGATGTGGCGCAAGCGCATATCGACCTGGAGTCGCGCAAAACCACTGGCTCAACTATTTTGATTCCTTGAGGCAGTTATGAATGATCCTTTAAAACAGCAGCAGGATGGGCATCTGGACAACCCGATGAATCATCCGGAAGAGCAGGCGACCGGTAGTGAAGGTTCGCCCAAATTTGGCCGCTTGTTGATTGTGTTGGTGCTGTCGGTGATATTGATCGGTTTCATCACGTTTGCCAGCGAATGGTTTTATAGCTGAAAATATTCCCGCGCAATACTAAAACGGCCTGTGGTCTCATCGAAATGAGAACACAGGCCGTTTTGTCGTATATGGGGTTACTGCGGGATTGCTGCAGGATTTCTATTTTTGATCTTCAACCTTTAGCTCAACCTGATGCGGGACACCGCTTTTCCCCGGGAAATCGGTAAATGCGCTGCGTATCATGTACGGCATCACGGCTGGCAGCGAATTCATCTTGCCTTGGCTGGAGACGGTAACGTCATACAGTTTCTGGCCGTTGCCGGCACGCGTGATCGCGATATTCAGGCGACGCTGGAATAACTGATAGTTGTATTCGCGTTGGCCTATAACTTGCGGTGCGTACCAGAACGGATCGTAAAACGGGCTGTACAGCCCTGGCCGGCCCCAGCCGTAAGGTCCGTAAGGGCCGGGCCACATCGGGTCGGCAACTACCGGCTCCACTACGCGGACGTCGTGCGCGGCGATGTCATAGAGAAGGGCGACTTTCAATTGTGGGCTGGTGTTGCCTGCAGGTATGAATCCCAGGCGCTGTAGTTCGGCGCCCACCAGATTTTCATAATTCCGATATTCCAGATCATTGCTCTGTGCCGCCGTGTGTTCGAACACATAGGACTTATTCGGCAAATCGGCCGGCCATTCGTTGAAGGCGGTAACGTCGCTGCGGATGACCGTGGCGCAGCCGCCCAGCAGTAGTGTAAGCGCAGCTAAACCGAGACTGATGATACGTTTCATGTAATTCCTCTTCGTGGGGGATGTGCAGGCCTGTTCCATGGTTTGCCTGATAGGCAGCATCTGGTGTTGGCAGCGTCAATTCTGTCTGACTGGCGGGCATCGCTGGACTATGTCATTTTAGCCAAGTCCTGATAGTGTTGCTCTATCACTTTGTGACACTCTGTAACTTCGGCGGCCGGCGCACAGTTCGATAGAAAAGAAACAGTGATTTTATGATAATTTTAACAAGTTTGCACTCTAGGCCTTTATTTGCAACTTATAGCCAAATCGGGCCAGATCTACGATAAGGTTGTCATCCCGTTGCAGTCCCGCTGCAAATTGCATGAAGCTTTGCGCTTTGATTGGTAGAATCACAGTCTGCCCGAATTATTGAGACTAACCGGCCACCTTGTCAGCCACGTTATTAACCAAATCATTGAGCAAGTCACTGAGCGATCCTTAGCAGACCCACTAGTTGCCGACTGTAGTTACCAGCCATAGTTATCAGCTGTAGTTATCAATCGCAGTTATCAAAATTAACCGTCACCAGACTACTCTCCATGCGCACAGACACCTCCGCCACACCACTAACCATCCTTCGTAAGGATTACACCGTTCCTGCCTTCCTGGTCGACACCGTCGACATGGGCTTCGACCTCGACCCCGCAGCGACCCGTATCGCCACCCGCATCACGATGCGCCGCAATCCAGCCAGCAGCAGCAAGGAAATCGTCTTGTTCGGCGAAGAACTGGAACTGGTGCAGTTGCGCCTCAACGGCAAGCAATTGAAACCTGGCCAGTACCAGCTGGAAGCGGGAAAATTGCGCATCGCCTCGGCGCCGGCCAAGGTCGTGCTGGAAATTGAAACGCTGACCAATCCGGAAAAAAATACGTCGTTGATGGGTTTGTATGTGTCCAACGGCAATTTTTTCACTCAGTGCGAAGCTGAAGGCTTCCGCAAGATTACCTATTTCCCGGACCGTCCCGATGTGATGGCCAAATACACCGTCATGCTGCGCGCCGACAAGAAAAAATATCCAGTGCTGCTGTCGAACGGCAATCTGATCGAAGAGGGCGATCTGGCCGACGGCCGCCACTATGCCAAGTGGGAAGACCCGTTCAAGAAGCCGTCCTATCTGTTTGCGCTGGTGGCGGGCAATCTGGTTTGCCAGGAACAAAAGTACACATTGAAATCCGGCCGCGAAGTCTTGCTGCAAGTCTGGGTAGAAGACGGCAACCTCGACAAGACCCAGCACGCCATGGACTCGCTGATCAACAGCATTCGCTGGGATGAAGAGCGCTTCGGCCTGGAGCTTGACCTGGATCGCTTCATGATCGTTGCCGTCGGCGACTTCAACATGGGCGCGATGGAAAACAAGGGCCTGAACATTTTCAATACCAAGTATGTCTTGGCTAATTCACGTATCGCTACCGATGTCGACTACGCCAATATCGAAGCTGTAGTCGGCCACGAATATTTCCACAACTGGACCGGTAACCGCGTCACCTGCCGCGACTGGTTCCAGCTGTCCTTGAAAGAGGGTTTGACTGTATTCCGCGACCAGGAATTTTCGGCGGACATGGTTGGTACCGACAGCGGCCGCGCGGTCAAGCGGATCGACGATGTGCGTGTCTTGCGCCAGGCGCAGTTCCCAGAAGACGCCGGCCCGATGGCGCATTCGGTGCGGCCTGATTCCTACGTCGAAATCAATAATTTCTACACCGTCACGATTTATGAAAAGGGCGCTGAAGTAGTGCGCATGTACCAGACTTTGTTTGGCCGCGACGGCTTCCGCAAGGGCATGGACCTGTACTTCGAACGCCACGATGGCCACGCAGTCGAATGCGATGATTTCCGCGCCGCGATGGTAGATGCCAACGGCCGCGACCTGAGCCAGTTCGAACGCTGGTACAGCCAGGCCGGCACGCCGCGGGTGCAAGTGCAGAGCAAATACGACGCTGCCAGGAAAACCTATGAGCTGACACTGTCGCAGACCTGCGCCGCAACACCGGGCCAGGTCAAGAAATTGCCGTTCCATATCCCGGTTGCGGTCGGCCTGCTCGACGCGAACGGCAAGGACATGGCGCTGCGCCTGAGCACGGACGGCAAAGGTAGTACCGCCGATGAAACTACGCGTGTACTTGAGTTGACCAAAGCGCAGCAGACTTTCCGTTTCGTCGATGTGGCCGAAGCGCCGGTGCCGTCGATCTTGCGTAATTTCTCTGCGCCGGTAGTGCTGGACGTTGAATACAGCGATGCCGAGCTGGCCTTCCTGCTGGCGCACGACAGCGATCCGTTCAATCGATGGGAAGCCGGTCAGCGCCTGGCTACCCGTAGCTTGCTGGCGTTGACTGCTGCGGTACAGGATGCCTCGCAAGGCGGCCATGTGCTGGCGCTGCAAGATGTCTTGAACAATGCAGCCTCGCATAGCGGCGCCTTGGGCACGGCATTCGGCTTGATACTTAACGACGCAACACTTGACGCCGCTTTCCGTGAGCAAGCCTTGACACTGCCATCGGAAGCGCTGCTGGCAGAGCAGACCGAAGTGATCGACCCGCAAGCGATCCACAGGTCGCGTCAATACCTGCGCGGCAAACTAGGCCGGGCGCTCAAGGATGATCTGTTGACCGCTTATCACGCCAACCAGACACCGGGCGCTTACAGCCCCGATGCAGAGGCGTCCGGCAAGCGCGCATTGAAGAACGTGGCCCTGTCGTATCTGATCCAGGCCGATGATGCCGACGCGCATGCACTGGCACAGCAACAATACGATAACGCCAACAACATGACCGACCGCTTGGCCGCACTGGTCGCGCTGACTAACAGCAGCGCGCCGGGGAAGGCCGCGGCCCTGGAAAAATTCTATAAGGATTTCGAACAGGAAGCGCTGGTTATCGACAAGTGGTTCGCTCTGCAAGCTACGGCTTACACTGCCGATGTTGCGGCTATCCGCACTTTGTCGGAACATCCAGCCTTCACGCTGAAAAATCCGAACCGTGCACGCAGCTTGATTTTTAGTTTCTGCGGCAGCAATCCGGTCAATTTCCATGCTGTCGACGGCAGCGGTTATGAATTCTGGGCAGACCAGGTGATCGCACTCAACGGTGTCAATCCGCAGGTTGCGGCGCGCCTGGCACGCAGTCTGGATCGCTGGCGCAAATATGCGCCGGCGCTGCAGGAAAAAATGCGTGCCGCTTTGCAGCGCGTCGCAGCAGCACCGAACTTGTCGAAAGATGTCCTGGAAGTCATCGGCAAAGCGCTAGCCAATTGAGTTTTTCATTTCACTGCATTTCAGTGAAAAGCCACAATAGAGAAAGAGCAATATGAAACGTATCAGTCTTACCCAGCATTTGATAGAGCAGCAACGTTTGCACAACAGCATTCCGGCAGAACTGCGCTTGCTGATCGAAGTAGTCGGCCGCGCCTGCAAAACCATCAGCCACGCCGTCGGCAAAGGTGCACTGGGTGAAGTGCTGGGCAGCGCCGACAGCGAGAACGTGCAAGGCGAAGTTCAGAAAAAGCTGGATATCATTTCCAATGAAATCCTGCTGGAAGCCAACGAGTGGGGTGGTCACCTGGCCGCCATGGCTTCGGAAGAAATGGAATCCATCCATCCGATTCCAAACCGCTATCCGCAAGGCGAATACTTGCTGTTGTTCGATCCGCTCGACGGCTCCAGCAATATCGATGTGAATGTCTCTATCGGCACTATTTTTTCGGTGCTGAAAGCGCCGGACGGCATGAGTTCACCGACCGAACAGGATTTCATGCAGTCAGGCCGCAAGCAGGTCGCTGCCGGCTACGCCGTGTACGGCCCGCAAACCATGCTGGTGCTGACTACAGGCAACGGCGTGCATTGTTTCACGTTGGACCGTGAGATGGGTTCGTGGGTATTGACCCAGCGCGACATGCAAATCCCGGCCGAGACCAAGGAATTCGCGATCAACTCTTCCAACGCTCGCCACTGGCATGCGCCGGTCACACGTTACGTCAACGAAATGCTGGCCGGCAGCACCGGTCCGCGTCAAAAAGATTTCAACATGCGCTGGATTGCATCGATGGTGGCCGACGTCCATCGTATCCTGAACCGCGGTGGCATCTTCATGTATCCGGCCGATGCGCGTGAACCGGACAAGCCAGGCAAGCTGCGCCTGATGTACGAAGCCAACCCGATGGCCTTCATCGTCGAACAAGCCGGCGGCGCGGCAACTGACGGCAAGCAGGCGATCCTGGATATCCAGCCTGAGAAATTGCACCAGCGTGTGCCGGTTTTCCTCGGTTCCAAGAGCGAAGTCGAACTGGTGACGCGGTACCATCAGGAATAATCAGGAACCCTCTCCGCAAAGCCTGGTCTGATGCAGATCAGGCACTTCGCGGAGTGCGATGACGGCAAAATGCCAGACCTAGTAAAATCGCATACCTGCAGCAAACGTACTTGCAGAAAAACGCATTTGCCGAAAACGCATTTGCAAAAAAATTATCAATGAATACAAGAGGAACAGATTGAAAACAGCACTAATCGGAGATAAGGATATCCCCGAATTCGATCACGATATCATGACCAATCTACTGATCAAGACGGTAGAGCTGAACGTTGTCAGGCAAGAGCAGATATTGCTCGGCATCCGCAATGCAAAACAAGAAATCTACCGCGTTATCGGCGCTTCCAGCAGCAAGCAGTTCATCAATGCGTCGGAAGAGTTGGAAGACCTGGGCTTGAGCAATGAATTGGACGAAGTGGATCGCGCCAAGAACGGCTACGACGCGATTTTCGGTTTAAGCGAGTAGCATTTCAGTTTGATACTGTCAGCTCAGTTCAGCGGACTGACAGGGTTTACAAGGGAAGATCGACACCTTCCGCCCTCCCTTCCTCCGCCAGTCCCCGGGCATGCCTGATTTGTGCTTTCGATTAGAGCAAATCTACTGGTAGCAGTGCATTTTTGGCTTCATTATATTTCCATATGGAAATATAATGACCGCTGCGTTCAACCAGGGGGAAACATAATAATGAAAGCAATCATTGCACTGACGGTGCTCACGATCATTGTCATGGCGGTTATCGCCGTGTTGACTCGGGAGAAGCAGGCGACTCAGCAGAAGCGCCGCGAATACATCAAGAAAAAGCCTTTGTCGAACAATGAGCAAGTCATGTACTGGCGTCTGGTCGGCGCATTGCCGGATTACATGGTGCTGGCACAAGTCGGCTTGAGCCGTTGCCTTGGCACTAAAGACAGTGGCGGCCTGGATACCCTGACATCGAAGAATCTGGATTTCGTGATTTGCGATAAAGCCAGTGACGTGGTTGCGGTAATTGAAATAGACACCAAGAATCATAACAACAAGACCCTCAGCAAAGAGGATGAGCAAAAGTACAAGGCGCTGAAAAAGGCCGGCATCGACATCATCAGGTGGCGCGCAAATTCACTGCCGAGTGAAGCTGACATCAGAGAACGGTTTACATTATTGGACCCGAGCAAAAAGCTGCGCGTGGTGAAAAGCAAGAGCCATCAAACCAGCATTTTTGGCATCGGCTTAGGAAAGTACCGCAATACCGGTGCGGGCTGAACTGCACAAGCTCAGTTTTTGACCAGATACTGCCGTCAGCCAAATCAAGGCTCGACTAGTACAGCTGAGCCGTGTCGACGGCCCGGCTTCAACGATACGTCTCATGCCGTCACCACGCAGTTACGGCCATGGTTTTTTGCGCGATAAAGACGCTCGTCCGCAGCACGGAAAATCGTGTCGATGGTCTTGCCATCATGCCCAAACTGCGATACGCCGATACTCACGGTGAGTATCACTTTGGGGACCGCGACGCTCGTAAACACGGCGTTTTCGGTGGTTGAACGGATGCGTTCGCCGATCGCCATTGCCACCTCCAGCGTTGCCTGCGGCAGTAAAATCATGAACTCCTCGCCACCCATGCGCGCCACTCTGTCATAGGGGCGAATCTCTTCCAGGCATTTCTGCACGAAGCCCTGCAACACTTCATCGCCTACCTGATGGCCGAAATGATCGTTGACGGACTTGAAATTATCCAGATCGAGCGCCAGCAGGGAAAACGACAGGTTGTCCCGTTTGGCCCTGGCGATTTCAGCATCCACGCATTCGATAAAATGACGCCGGTTGGAGGCGCCGGTCAAAGGATCGGTGGATGCCAGATGCTCCAGCATCTGGTTACTATGCTGTAATTCTTGCAATGCATTTTCTGTCCTGACCATCGCCATCGCCAGCCGATTCACCATTTCTTCCTGATTGTAGATATTGGCGAATGAACGCGTGGTGTGAAAAGCCTGGATGATGCCGTAGCTGAGGAAGAAAAAGCCGCCGGCAAAGACGGCATGCGCCAGCCACCACATATGATTCCACGGACGGCCAAGGATGAAGGCCAGCGATGACAAACCGAACAAAGCGATAGAAATCCCGAAAATCGTCATCAGCGGCGAGCGGATGCGCCCGACCAGCATGATAGTAAGGTTGACAGCGGAAAAGAACAGCGCACCGCCTTCCATCGTCAGGCGCACCGCCGGACTGCCGGCAATTGGCGAGTAGGCGACAATCGCGACCGCTATGTCGATCAGCAAGAACACCGCTACCCATATCAGCCATGAGCGCGGATTGACGCGTTGTTCCTGCGTGTCCGGTTCCAGGTTGAACGACAGCAAGCCAATCAGCAGCAGGATCGCCATGACAAAGCGGGATGCCGGACCATACAGCAGGAATAGCCAGATGTTGTGATGCGCCATGCCGGTAAACACGCCGTGCAGGGCATAGATCAGGGTGAAACCGAGAAAACCCAAGGTCAGCCAGCGCAACAGCGGTTCACCGGACGATAGATAGCAGCGCCAACTCACATAGGTAACAAAAAGACCTTCAAGGGTGGCCGCAGCAATGGCGATTTCATGGGCCAGATGGCTGTCGAATTTGAGCGCTGGATCCTGGAAGAAATACAGGTAGGCAATCAGGGCAGCGGGAGACAGTGCGAAGGCGGCAAGCAAGAAGCCGGCATAAAATTTGGTCACTCGGCGGATTGGCTCCGGCCGCACGCCGATTGTTGCGCTCATGTCCATATGCATCCTTCACCGAGATGATGGTTCCGTCATTTCCGTCGCATGGCGGCGGCACGTCAGTTCACAAATTTACAGTCGAAAACAAATTCCGGCAAGCAAGGTTGCAACCAATTTATATCACGTAGATCCTTGCGATGTAAGTGCTTGCAAAATAGATATCTTTTTAAGGCGGAGCAAATTCTGCTACCGCGCCGCGCATAGATAGCTGTAGCTGGAATTTCGCATAAGCATCTGTAAATTGATTCGTTCACGCCATACGGCATTCTCCGTAGCATCCAGTGCTATCGACATAACCTGTCATAACAGGTGGGAATGCATCATGAAAAATTTTCGTACGCTGCAGCTGTCGCCGGTTCCCCTGTATACCCAGGTCAGGGAAAATCTGCGCGAACGCATACTGGACGGTAGTTATGCGCCGCATGCCCAACTACCTGCGGAAAGTGAAATGAGCACGATTTTCGGGGTAAGCCGCATCACTATCCGCCAGGCCTTGAGCGATTTGCAGAAGGAGGGCGTGATTTTCAAGATTCCCGGCAAGGGCAGCTTCGTGTCGAAGCCGAAAGCCTTCCAGCAACTGACACAGTTGGAGGGCTTTGCCGAGGCGATGTCGCGCATGGGTTATGAAATCTACAATCAGGTAACCAGTCACAAGATTATCGAGGCGCCGCCTAAGGTGGCGCAGCAATTCGGGTTGAGCGCCGGCGCACCGATCACCGAAATCAAGCGCATCCGCTTTCTGAATCGCGAGCCGGTTTCCCTTGAGATTACTTATTTACCGCAGGAAATCGGTGAAAGTTTGCGCAAGGAAGACCTGGCGACGCGGGATATCTTTCTGATCTTGGAGAATGACTACGGCATCGCACTGGGCCATGCCGATTTGCAAATCGACGCCTTGCTGGCCGATGTCACCCTGGCGCATGCGTTGCGTGTGCCGGAAGGCACGGCATTACTGCGTCTACAGCGTTTGACGCATCGCGCCGACCGCACGCCGCTGGACTTCGAATACCTGTACTTCCGCGGCGATGCCTTCCAGTATCGCTTACAGATAGAGCGCAAAGCTGCCGCCGTCGTAGCCTCGCCACAGCCGACACGCAAGCTTGACAGCAAGACGCGCAGCAAGCGTGGTGCTGCCTCCGAATAACCGGGAACATCATGCAAACACAAATACAAACCGTAGACGTGCTGGTCATTGGCGGCGGCACCGCCGGGCCGATGGCCGCAGTCAAAGCCAAGGAAGCCAATCCCGCACTGCGTGTGCTGCTGCTTGAAAAGGCCAATGTCAAACGCAGCGGCGCGATTTCGATGGGGATGGATGGCTTGAACAATGCCGTGGTTCCCGGCCACGCCACGCCAACCCAATATGTGAAGGAAATCACGATCGCCAACGACGGTATCGTCAATCAAAAGACGGTAATGGCGTATGCCGAAAACAGCTTTTCGATGATAGAAGAACTGGATCGCTGGGGCGTCAAATTTGAAAAGGATGAAACCGGCGACTATGCAATGCGCAAGGTGCATCACATGGGTAGTTATGTACTGCCGATGCCGGAGGGCCACGACATCAAGAAAGTGCTGTATCGCCGCCTCAAGCGCACCCGGGTCGAGATTTCCAATCGGCTGGTAGTCACCCGGCTGTTGCTGGCGCAAGACGGCAGCATTGCCGGTGCGATGGCATTCGATTGCCGCACCGCGGATTTTCATGTGGTGCGCGCCAAGACGGTGATCCTCAGCACCGGTGCGGCGGGGCGCCTGGGCTTGCCTTCATCCGGCTACTTGTTCGGCACCTATGAGAATCCGACCAATGCCGGCGACGGTTACAGCATGGCTTATCACGCCGGCGCCGAGCTCAGCGGCATAGAGTGCTTCCAGATCAATCCCTTGATCAAGGACTACAACGGTCCGGCGTGCGCCTATGTCACCGGGCCGTTTGGTGGCTATACCACCAACAGCAAGGGCGAGCGCTTCATCGAATGCGATTACTGGAGCGGCCAGATGATGATGGAGTTCTATCGCGAACTGCAAGGCGGCAACGGGCCGGTATTCCTCAAGTTGAATCACCTGGCGGAAGAAACCATCAGCACCATAGAAACCATCTTGCACACCAATGAACGCCCAAGCCGCGGCCGCTTCCATGCCGGGCGCGGAACCGACTATCGAGAACAGATGGTGGAAATGCATATCTCCGAAATCGGCTTGTGCAGCGGTCATTCGGCATCCGGGGTGTGGGTCAATGAACATGCGGAAACCACGGTCGCCGGCCTGTATGCCGCCGGCGACCTGGCATGCGTTCCGCACAACTACATGCTGGGTGCTTTCGTCTACGGTAAGCTGGCCGGAGAAAGCGCGGCGCGGCATTGCGCCGGGCACGAGCTGGCCGAGCTCGATGAGCAGCAGGTCGAGACCGAGAGAACCCGTGTCTTGGCGCCGCTGTCGCGTACCGATGGCTTGCCGCCGGCGCAGGTGGAATACAAGTTGCGGCGCATGGTCAACGATTATCTGCAACCGCCAAAGGTGACGCGCAAGATGGAGATCGGCCTGAGCCGCTTCGAAGCCATCAGCGCAGATCTGGAACGCCTTTCTGCCAGCAATCCGCATGAGCTGATGCGAGCGATGGAAGTGCATGCGATCCGCGATTGCGCCGAGATGGCGGCGCGCGCCTCGCTGTATCGCACCGAAAGCCGTTGGGGTTTGTATCACGACCGGGTCGATTACCCGGAACGCAACGACAAAGATTGGTTTGTCCATGTCCAGGTGAAACGGGAAAACGGTCGCATGACCTGCTTCAAGCGTCCGATCGAGCCCTATATCGTCGCGCTGGACGAGCAGGAAAAAGACGCTTACCGGCACCTGCGCGTCAAGGTCGAAGCCGAATCAAAGTCAGAACCGTCGATAGTCAACTAGGAGATAACCATGCCGCTAGCTTTCAGCCCATCCAGCGTCCCGGTCACGGTCGACGCGGATAAATGCATCGCCCATAAAGGCTGCACAGTCTGCGTCGACGTTTGCCCGCTCGATGTGCTGGCCATCGACATGATCAAGGGCAAGGCCTACATGAAATTCGACGAATGCTGGTACTGCATGCCATGCGAACAGGATTGCCCGACCGGCGCCGTGCAGGTCGATATTCCCTATCTGTTGCGCTGACACCAGCGCAAGCCATCGCCCGCTGTTTCCAATTTCTATCTTTTATACCAAGCCATATAGGGAGAAACAAATATGCATTTGAATCGATCCATGAGCGCGCTGTCAGTCTTGTTCGTGCTGGCATCCGGAGCGGCCCGGGCGGAAACCATCCGCGTCGCAATCGGCACCCAGGATACAACGATCAATTGCGCTACCGGGGGTGTACTGATACGCGAACTGAAATTGCTGGAGAAATACTTGCCGCATGATGGCAAGTACAAGGATGTAAATTATCAGATCGAATGGAAAAATTTTACTTCCGGCGCGCCGCTGACCAGTGAAATGGTAGCCGGAAAACTTGATATCGGATCGATGGCCGATTTCCCCGGCGCATTGAATGGCGCCACGTTTCAAAAAGCCGGCAGGAAGAGTGTTTTCATCAACGTCTTATCCGGCAGCACCATTGGCAGCGGCAACGGCATCGTGGTCCCCAAGGCATCGTCGGTGCAGTCGCTGGCAGATTTGAAAGGCAAGACCATTTCCGTGCCGTTCGCCTCCACCGCGCATGGTTTGCTGTTGCGCGCGGTGAAAGCGCAAGGCTGGGATCCGGAGAAAGACATCACCATCGTCACCCAGGCGCCTGAAATTGCCGGGCCGGCATTGCAAGCCAACAAAATCGATGCCCACGCCGACTTTGTTCCGTTTGCCGAACTGTTTCCGTATCGCGGTTATGCACGTAAGGTTTACGATGGTTCGCAGGCCAATGCCGCCACTTTCCACGGCACTTTGGCGGATGCCGAATATGCAAAAAAATATCCAGAAATAGTTGTCGCATTCGAACGCGCGGCAATCGAGGCCGACCGCCTGTTTGCGGCGGAACCAGAGAGATACAGTGAACTGGTGGCCAAGAACACCGGTATCGATGCCGAAGTGATTTACCTGTTTCATGGGCCGCAGGGCTTGCAGACCAGGGATCTGAGCTGGAAGCCGGAATATCGCCAGGCGCTGAAGACGGCGATAGAAACCCTGCGTTTGTTGAAGCGAGTCGACAGTGACCTCGACGTAAACGCTTTCATCGATGATCGCTACGTGCGCTCCGCCTTTCAGCAAGCCAACCTTAATTACGAAGCCCAACTGAAAAACTATGCGAAACAACCATTGACGGCAAAAGATGCGCGCACCGGCAAGACCATCGAGGATACACAACGCGTTGCCCAGATCTGGGTCCAGGGAGAAGCCCGCGTGCGTAGCTACGCCTCGCCGGAGTCGGCATTCCTCGATCTCCCCGGGCTGGAGCAGAGTGGCAAGAAAATCCGCGTGATCTACGGCACCGATCGCAGCAACGGTCTGAAACTGTTTGCCAGCGATGGCTGGTACGTCGTCAATGGAAAAGAGATCAATGCGTTCCTGTTGAAAGAGACGGCCGAAGCTTGGGTCAAGCGGCATGGCGGCAAGATCGCCGACTATGCCGCTGCCCGGGCTGCCGTCTGAAGAAGATCATATGACAGCCTTTATTTTGCGCTCTGCGTGGCGATTGCCAATCGGACGTCCGGCAATCCTGCGGCCGCTGTTGAAACTGGTATCGCTCATCGTATGTGTGCTGGCCTGGCAATGGGCCGCCGGGCATCGTCTCGATCTGGGCCTGATCACCTTCAGCAACGTACCGGCTCCGCTTGAAGTGGCGGCGGCGGCTTGGGAGTTTTTGCATTCACCGAAATTGCTGCAGCATGTGGGCAGCAGTCTGCTGCGCGTTTTTGCCGGATTCGGCATTGCTGCGGTGGCCGGTATAGTCCTCGGGCTGTTGATCGGACGGTCGCAGCTGCTGCAAGACAGCTTGCTGCCGCCACTGGAAGTGTTGCGGCCGATACCCGCCGTAGCGTGGATTCCACTGGCGATCCTGATGTTTCCATCGTCGGAAATGTCGATGGTTTGTATCACCTTCCTCGGTGCGTTGTTTCCGATCCTGCTCAATACGATCCACGGTGTGGAAGGGATTGATGCGCGGCTGATAGCCTCCGCCAAGAGTTTGGGCTGCGGCAAGCGCGCCATATTTTCAGAAGTGGTTTTCCCTGCGGCAGCGCCCAGCATCGTCACAGGCTTGTCGATCGGCATGGGGACCGCCTGGTTTTGCCTGGTGACTGCAGAAATGATTTCCGGCCAATACGGCATCGGCTATTTCACCTGGGCCTCCTATACCGTGCAAAATTACCCGGAGATCGTGGTTGGCATGTTGTTCATCGGTTTGCTGGGAATGGGCAGCAGCGCCTTGATCCGCTGGCTGGGTACGGCCTTGATGCCCTGGTATCTGCAGGAGAAGAGAAAATGACTATAGTCAACGGCAAGCTAGCCATTGACCGGCTGCATATCCGATTGGGGCGCGGCGAGCGTGCGTTCGATGCCGTTCGTGATATTTCGTTCACGGTTGAACCAGGCCAGCTGGTGTGCCTGCTGGGTCCGTCCGGTTGCGGAAAATCGACCTTGCTGGGCGCCATCGCAGGCCACCTGAGCAGCGCCGCCGGCAGCATCCGGCTAGATGGCGAAACGGTCGACGGACCGCATCCGGACCGCGGCCTGGTATTTCAGCACCATACGCTGTTCCCATGGAAGAATGTGCTCGACAACGTCGCCTTCGGACTCAAGATGCAAGGCGTTAGACGCGCCGAGCGTAACCGGCGTGCGCAGGAATTGCTGGAACTGGTCGGCTTGGCAGGCTACGAACGTTCGTATCCGGCGCAGCTGTCGGGCGGCATGCAGCAACGGGTGGAAATCGCGCGGGTGCTGATCAACCGTCCCAAGGTATTGCTGATGGATGAACCGTTTGGCGCGCTCGATGCGCAAACTCGCCTGATGATGCAGCAGCTGCTGTTGCAGGTATGGTCGTCGATCCGCACTTCGATCATTTTCATTACCCACGATATCGATGAGGCGTTATTTCTGGCAGACCGGCTGTTCGTGATGAGCGCCCATCCCGGCCGCATTATCGAAGAGCTTGATATCGATTTCGCTCGGCCGCGCAGCCCCCAACTGGTGACTTCCACGGATTTCGTCGCGCTCAAGGCGCGTTGCCTCGCACTGCTGCATCCGCAGCGTGACATGCTGTCTCTGGAACGGCTCAGCCCGCTCGGAGTGATCCACGCCAGGCAACTGCGATTCGCTATATGAACCACGGCGCCATATTCATGAAGGAAATACCTTTGAGCCATCCCCCCGACACAGCACCTGGGCTGCAAGCCATCAGCACAAGGCTGCAATCGCCGGACAGTGAAATCCGGCGCATCGCCATCCTCGATCTGACCGACTTTGCCGGCGATGAGCATGTCTACTTGTTTGTCAGCGCCTTGGACGATACATCGCCACCGGTGCGCCGTGAAGCTGCGGCTGCGCTGCAGGCGTTCGAATGCGAGCAGGGCGTTGCCGCCCTGGTTAAACTGCTTGGCGACGAAGATCCCGAAGTCCGCAATGCCGCCTCGGACAGCCTGAGCGACTTGAAGCTGGCTTCATCCGCGTCATATCTGTTACCTGCCGTTTCGCATCCGTTGCCGCAGGTGCGAGCATCCGCGCTGCGTGCATTGAAACCTTTGCGAGTGATGGCCAGCTATCAAGCGGCAATCGCGGCCCTGTCAGACCAGGACGCCGTCGTCCGGCGTGAAGCGGTAGCCGTGCTAGGCTATTTGAAACATCCGCAGGCATTGGCGTCGCTGCAGGCTTTGTTATGCAGCGACAGCGATGCCGGCGTGCGCCGCGCGGCCGCGGGAGCGCTGGGTTATGCCAGCGATGAAAATGGTCTGCCTGCGCTATTGAAGGGCTTGCATGACGAAGCCTGGCAAGTCCGCGAAGAAGCGGCAACCACGATAGGCAAGCTGCGTCTGCAGGCGGCGATCGACCCGCTGATCGACAGCTTGCAGGACGCCTACTGGCAAGTGCGCTTGCGTGCCGCACGTAGCCTTGGACGATTACGTAACCCGTCAGCGGTAGCTGCGCTGCTAACGTTGCTGTCGCATCAAATCAGCAACTTGCGCAAGGAAGCGGCGCTGGCGCTGGGTGAAATCGGTTCGAGGCTAGCATTGGACGAATTGGAAAAACATCAAGCCGATCCGGACCCGGAAGTCAGAAAATCCGTACGCCTCGCCATACGGCAGATCAACACCACGTCAATTTAATGAAACAGGTCGGCACACTAAATTATCTGCGCAACAGCAATTTGCTTGAGATTGTCTGGCTGGATGGGCGCAGCCTACAGATCGAAGGTCAGAAATTGCGGCTGGCCTGCAAGTGCGGAGATTGCAGCAGCGATCGCCAGCGGGATTTGCCACCGGCGGATGCTGAGCGCGCATTCCGGGTAAAGGCGATTGAAGCTGTCGGCAGTTACGGGATACGGCTGTTTTTCGAAGATGGCCACAATCGTGGGATTTATCCGTGGCGCTATCTGGAGCAGATCGGTGATATGGATATAGAGCGTCGACTGCCTATATGATGGTGAAAACTTAAAACGGAGCACTGTCATGGCCGATCAATCTGAAAATGGTGAATTCTCCCGCCTGCGCGAAGAAATTCGCCAATTCGTCGCCGAGCGCGACTGGGATCAGTTTCATACCCCTAAAAATCTGTCCTCTGCGCTGTGTGTCGAAGCGGCCGAGCTTCTTGAACATTTTCAATGGCTGCCAACCGGCAGCGGCGATGAGCTCAATCCGGCCAAGTTGAAGCAGGTCCGGCATGAAATGGCAGATGTACTGGTCTACCTGATTCGGCTGGCCGATAAACTCGATGTCGATCTCAGTGCAGCCGTAGCGGAAAAAATGGTCCTGAACCGGCTTAAATATCCTGCCGATAAAGTCCGTGGCGATGCGCGCAAGTACTCGGAATATGAGGACGAATAGCAGCCGCCACCCGCAATCCCCTTAGTGCTTCCCTTGTCTGGCAAGTTTGCCATTTACCAAGGAAGTCGTGTTCAGGCATTCCCCCTCCGCCCAGGTTTCACGAAGCGTGGTGCGCAGGGCGCGCAAATGTTGTTGCTGCTCGCGCAGTGTATCCATCAACTGCTCTATCTCCAGCAGCCGGCCGTCCAGCTTGCGCAGCAGATCGTCTTTGGATAGTTCTTCATGACTGGCAAATACGCTGCGGATAGCATCCAGTGAAAATCCCAGGTTTCGCGCCATCTGGATCCGGCGCAAGCGCTCGACATGGGCAAGCACAGCAAGCTCTTTGTACGGCCCAAAGCCATGAATGATGCTGAAATCCAGGAGGTCATCGCGCGCTTCGCGGCCAGCGCCGCTGCCGCCGAGCGGGCAGGATTTACCGGGGTCGAAATCCACGCCGCGCACGGCTACCTGATTTCACAATTCCTGTCGCCACTGAGCAATCAACGCAAGGACGACTGGGGCGACAGTTTGCCCAACCGTGCGCGCTTGCTGCTGGACGTGGTGCGCGCTGTGCGTGCTACTGTCTCGGCGAGATTTTGCGTGGCGGTGAAACTCAACTCCGCCGATTTTCAGCGCAGGGGCTTTAGCGAAGACGACGCCAGGCAAGTCATCCTGTGGCTGAATGAGTTGCAAGTGGATCTGGTCGAGCTGTCCGGCGGCAGCTACGAAAGTCCGGCGATGCAAGGACGCACCGCAGATGGCCGAACCCTGGCGCGCGAAGCTTATTTCCTGGAGTTTGCCAAGGAGCTGGCCGCCGTCGCCCATATGCCTGTAATGACCACCGGCGGCATCAGCCGCAAAGCGGTGGCGGAGCAGGTGCTGGCCAGCCGCGTAGCAACTGGCAAGCGAACCGGCAATCATTCAGCGCTGCTGACGTTGCTCATCGACCAGATGCGCACCCGGCGCCTGACGCGGCGCTATCGGCGCTGGTCGCAGGCGCGGGCCTGATCGTTCGGGCTTGATCACTACAGGCTGATCTTGCCGCGGCCCAGTGACGTTGAAGGCACGGTTTTTAGATATGCCCTTGACAATACCTCAAACAAGGAGCAAAAGTTTTCCTTGCCCCGATTCGATTTCGATTCATCATGTAAGCGGGGCGGTGGAGGCGTCGAAATGGACTTCGATTTACCGGAATTGACCGAACTGGAACGCATCATTCAGGAGGGAAAACCTTACCTGGAAGGGCGATCCGTGTGCGAAATCGAATTGAAGGGCCATCATTTCCCGGTCTACGTATTGTCTATCGGCAGCAAAGATCCGGAAGCGCCGGCGGTAGGTTTCTTCGGTGGCGTCCACGGTCTCGAGCGCATCGGCACCCGAGTTCTCCTGGCATTCTTACGCAGCTTGCTGGCGCGCTTGAAATGGGATGCCGCATTGCATCACCAATTGGCGTCGGTACGTTTGATTTTCATGCCTTTGGTAAATCCTGCAGGGATGTGGGACAGTACCCGCTGCAATCCGAGAGGCGTGGACCTGATGCGCAATGCGCCGGTCAATGCCAGCGAAAAAGTCTTTTTCCTGCTCGGCGGGCAACGCATCAGCTCTCGTCTACCTTGGTACCGCGGGGTAAGCGACGCGCCGATGGAAGCAGAGGCCCAGGCACTGTGCAGCGTCGTGCAGCAAGAGCTGCTGAGCCGTGAATTCAGTATTGCACTGGATTGCCATTCCGGCTTCGGATTGAAGGACCGGATCTGGTTTCCTTACGCGCACAGCCGGACGCCAATCCGGCACTTGCCGCAAGTTCTGGCTCTCAAGGATCTGTTTAATGAAACCTACCGAGAACACAATTATTTGTTCGAGGCGCAAAACTCTCAGTATCTCACCCATGGCGATTTGTGGGACTACCTTTACCTGCAATTGCCAGCCAACAGTGACCGGGTGTTTCTCCCGCTTACGCTGGAGATGGGCTCCTGGCGTTGGGTAAAAGAAAATCCGTGCCAGCTGTTTTCCCGCCTGGGCATGTTTAATCCCAGGTCGCCCGGACGTCTGCATCGCGTGCTGCGCAGTCACCTGGTATGGCTCGATTTCCTTACCAGGGCCGCCGGCGCTCATCAGTATTGGATGCCGGGCAGTCCTGGGCAGCAAAGGCAACCAGAACAACACGGGATACATCATGAGTAAATGGGTGTTTCTGCGGGGGCTGATGC
Organism: Collimonas antrihumi; assembly: GCF_018304965.1. Classification (GTDB taxonomy): domain Bacteria; phylum Pseudomonadota; class Gammaproteobacteria; order Burkholderiales; family Burkholderiaceae_D; genus Collimonas; species Collimonas antrihumi. Next base: position 151,650 of record NZ_JAGQED010000005.1, on the reverse strand, counting down.
GGGAGACGCGGCACTGGGGAAAATTTCCTGACCTGTTCCGCTCGATAGTGCCCGAAGCTGACATCACTCTTCTCGATTTACCAGGTAACGGTAGCCTGCACACGCTCAGAAGTCCTGTGCGAGTGGAGGAGATGACCGATTCCTGCCGGCGGCAGCTCTTGAGCCAGAATATCGCGCCGCCCTATCATTTGCTGGCCTTATCCTTGGGCGGAATGGTCGCGACCGACTGGGCCATGCGTTATCCGGACGAAATAACCGGCTGCGTCTTGCTCAATACCAGCTTACGCCCTGTCAACCCGTTCTATCGGCGCTTGAGGCCGCGCAATTATCCCGCGCTGCTAGCTCTTGGCTTATCAAGTCTGCTTAACCACAATGTCGAGCGGCAGGAAAGTCTCCTGTTGCGTTTGACCAGCAATCAGTGCGGGCAACAAGCCGATGTGCTGGCTGACTGGATCAGTTATCAACGCGACCATCCGGTCACATATCAGAACGCCCTGCGGCAGTTATGCGCGGCAATCCGTTATCGCGCGCCCGAGCAGGTGCCTAAGCCGCCGCTGCTGTTTCTTGCCGGCAGCGCGGACCGGCTGATCGATCCGCGCTGTTCACAGCAGCTGGCGCATCAATGGAATGCATCGCTGGCGACACACGCCGCTGCCGGCCATGACATCACACTGGATGCGGGGCATTGGGTGGCAGCACAGGTGCGGGATTGGCTTGCGAACTCTGCTAATCAGCGCCGCAACTTCATCCCCGGCCTCTTCCATTAAACGCAATATCCGTTCGGCGTAGCCCATCATTCAGGCGCGGAAAATAGTCTGCCTGGGCCAGGCTCGCACCCAGTAATACAGCGGCGGAAAGATTGGAAATCACGATAAGTTATGTGGTTCTATCAAGATGGTTAGAGTGGCACTCCCAACAATACGAAATTAAGCCTAAGATGATTTTAATTACTTAGCTAAGGGGGAAAGAGTCTGTTTTACCTGCTAGAAAGTGGTGCATTGCAACAAAAGAATTTTGCGCAAAATTGGTTCTTAGCGCGAAAACATTCTACTCACATTCTCGGCCCGCATTCTTGATCCAAATAAATCATGCACCGTCCAATCATCATCGTTCCCTCCTGCACCAGACAGATCGACACAGATCGCTACTACCTTGCACAAATGAAGTACGTCGATGCGGTCTGGCTGGGTGCCGACTGCATGCCTTTGGTACTGCCTGCCTTTGGTGCGACAACAGATTGGGAGGCGGTGCTGGCGGTTGCCGATGGCGTTCTGCTGACCGGTTCGCCATCGAATGTGCACCCGGCGCTCTTCGATCAAGAGATATTGAAGCCGGATTTGCCGCTTGATGCGCCGCGTGATGCGACCACGATGCCGCTGATTCGTCGGGCTGTCGAACGCGGGATTCCGCTGTTGGCGATTTGCCGCGGCGCGCAGGAAATCAATGTTGCCCTCGGTGGCTCCTTGCATCAGGCAGTATATGAAGTGCCTGGCATGATGGACCACCGCAATGAAAATTCAGACCCGCTGGACGTGCAGTACGGTCCGGCACACCGCGTGACGCTGACGCCCGGCGGACGTATCTCCACGATATTGAATGGCGCTAGCGAGCTGGTGGTGAACTCCCTGCATGGACAGGGGCTGGACCGTCTTGCCCCCGGTCTCCGTGTGGAAGCGCGCGCCGATGACGGTCTGGTTGAAGCTTTCAGCGTACAGGATGCCGTTGGCTTCACATTGGCGGTGCAGTGGCATCCAGAGTGGAAGATTACCGAACATCCTGATTCGATGATGCTACTCGCCGCGTTTGGCGAAGCCTGTCGGGAATATCAATTACAAAAAACAGAAAGGGGACGCATGAAAATATTGGGAACCTTTGCACCAGAAGTGCCGTAGCGTCGCTCAGCGCTAGCGCCATGAAGTGGCAAAGCAGACGCAGGGCGCCCGATATGCGGGCCGGCTCCGCGTAAGAGCAAACGAAACATGAGAGAACATTATGTCTTTACGCGAAAATTTTTCCTACAACGACATGGAACAGTGGCTCAACGAAAAGCGGATCACTGAAATCGAATGCCTGGTGCCGGATTTGACCGGCGTCGCACGCGGCAAGATCATGCCGCGCACCAAATTCACTGAAGATCGCGGCATGCGCATGCCGGAAGCGGTACTCGGGATGACGGTGACCGGTAACTATCCAACCGATGACGCTGCCTACGAGCGCGCCATTTCGGCCACCGATCGTGACATGATTCTGCGGGCGGATCCGAACACCATCACGCTGGTGCCGTGGGCGGTCGATCCGACGGCGCAGGTCATCCATGATTGCTATTTTTCCGACGGTTCGCTGGTCGATTTCGCACCGCGTTCGGTGCTGCGCCGAGTGCTGAAACTCTACGCCGACAAGGGCTGGAGTCCGATCGTGGCACCGGAACTTGAGTTTTATCTGACCGCCAAGAATATCGATCCGGATCTGCCGTTGCGCACGCCGGTGGGGCGCAGTGGCCGGGCCGAAACCAGCCGCCAGATATACAGCATCGATGCGGTCAACGAGTTCGATCCGCTGTTCGAGGATATCTACGATTACTGCGACCTGATGCAACTTGACGTCGATACGCTGATCCACGAAATTGGCGCCGGCCAAATGGAAATCAACTTTTTGCATGGCGAGCCCTTGGGTTTGGCTGACAAGGTCTTCTTCTTCAAGCGAACCCTGCGCGAGGCAGCTTTGAAGCATGACATGTATGCGACTTTCATGGCCAAGCCGATCACCGGCGAGCCCGGTTCGGCGATGCACATCCACCAAAGCGTGGTCGATTCCAAGACAGGAAAAAACGTCTTCAGCAATCAGGACGGCACAGCGTCCAACGTGTTCTCGCATTACATCGGAGGGCTACAGCGTTACATGCCGGCCGCGATGGCGATTGTTGCGCCGTACGTGAACTCGTATCGCCGCATCGTGCGCCATACCGCTGCGCCAATCAACATCCAGTGGGGCAAGGATAACCGCACAGTCGGCTTCCGGGTTCCAGAATCCGGTCCGCAGGACCGACGCGTCGAGAACCGCGTGGTCGGCGCCGATGCGAATCCGTATCTGGCGCTGGCGGTGACGCTGGCTTGCGGCTATCTGGGTATGACCGAACAGCTGGAGCCAACCCCGATCACGGTCGACAGCGCATACGACCTTGATTACCAGTTGCCGCAAAGCTTGTCCGAAGCGCTGGAAGGCCTGCGTCGCGAGACGCACTTGCGTCAGGTGCTGGGCGACCGTTTTGTCGATGTGTATGCCGCAATCAAGGATCTGGAACACGCTGAGTTCATGCAAGTTATCAGCCCATGGGAACGCGAGCATCTGCTGTTGCACGTCTGATTAAAAGAGGAACGCGGCGCATTGCAGGGCGCAGTGCGTCACTCGTCGTATTTCACATTTTCACATGCCTATATAGCAGTAACTAGAACAGAAGGTTGATCATGCGTTCGAATACACCCGCTCCAATGGCTATCGTTGCATCTGCCGCCCGTCACTCCGTGGCGCAAGCCGCCGTCAATACCCTAGAGATCCAGGCGTTGGACGCGGCCCATTATCTGCACCCGTTCACCGATTCCAAGGCCTTGGCCAGCCAGGGTTCACGCGTCATGGTAAGGGGCGACGGCATCTACATCTGGGATTCTGAAGGAAAACGTTTGTTCGATGGCATGTCCGGCTTGTGGTGCATGAATGTCGGCTACGGCCGCAAGAGCATCTCCGATGCGGTGTATGCACAGATGCAGCAATTGCCTTTCTATAATAGTTTTTTCCAGACCACCAACGTACCGGCGGTGCAACTGGCCGCCAAGCTGGTCGAGATTTCGCCGCCGCAGTTCAATCACGTCTTTTTTACCGGCTCAGGTTCCGAGGGTAACGACACCATCGTCCGCATGGTGCGTCGCTACTGGGACTTGCAAGGTTACAAAGACCGCCATGTGATCATCAGCCGCCACAACGCTTATCACGGCAGCACGATGGCAGGCGCATCGCTGGGCGGCATGTCCGGCATGCACGAGCAGGGCGGCATGATTCCGGGTATCGTCCATATCGGCCAGCCGTATTACCTGGAAGGTGGCAAGGGCAAGACGCCGGAAGAATTCGGGATCGAGGCCGCTTCATGGCTGGAGCAGAAAATCCTGGAAGTTGGCGCCGACAAGGTCGCCGCTTTCATCGGCGAGCCAGTGCAAGGTGCCGGCGGCGTCATCGTCCCACCGTCCACTTATTGGCCTGAGATTCAGCGTATCTGCGACAAGTACGGGATTTTGCTGATCGCTGACGAAGTGATTTGCGGTTTCGGCCGCCTCGGTCATTGGTTCGGCTCCGAATATTTCGGCATCAAACCTGACCTGATGACGTTCGCCAAGGGCGTGACTTCCGGTTATGTGCCGCTGGGCGGCGTGCTGGTCGGTGATCGTGTGGCGGATGTGCTGATTGAAAAGGGCGGTGACTTCAACCACGGCTTCACCTATTCCGGTCATCCGGTCGCCTGCGCCGCGGCCTTGGAAAACATCCGCATCATCCAGGAAGAAAAGCTGGTCGAGCGGGTGCGCGATGACACCGGTCCCTACCTGAAGCAGAAATTTGAAGCGCTGGCTGATCACCCCCTGGTCGGCGCTGCGGAAACCTGCGGTTTTGTCGCCGGTCTTAATCTGGTGCAGAAAAAAGCGGTGAATGTGCATGATTGCGTGCCATTCGATTCGAAGCTGGGCGTCGGCATGATCTGCCGCAGTCATATGTTTAGCAACGGCATGATCATGCGCGCCGTCGGCGACCGCATGATCATCGCCCCGCCGCTGGTGATGACGCATGCCGAAATTGACGAGATGGTGGCCTTGATTCGCGTTTGTCTCGGTGCAACTTTGACAGACATTACACAGCGCGGCTGGCTGTAAATATTTTAAGGATATTCAAATGACGAACACAAGTTGGCATGACCGCGCTGCGGGATTGAAGTTTGACGGACGCGCTTTCATCAACGGCCAGCGTGTCGCGGCGCAGTCCGGCGCAACCCTCGACTGTATTTCTCCCGTCGATGGTCGCAAGCTGGTCGATGTCGCCCGCTGTGATGCGCTTGATATCGACGCGGCGGTAACTGCAGCGCGGACGGCCTTCGAAGACCGGCGCTGGGCCGGGCTGGCGCCGGCGGTGCGCAAACGCACCATGATCAAATTTGCCGATTTGATGTTGCAACACCGGGATGAGCTGGCCTTGCTGGAAACGCTTGATATGGGCAAGCCGATTAAATACAGCCGCAGTGTGGACGTGCCGGCGGCGGCCAACTGCATCCGCTGGTACGGCGAAGCGGTCGACAAGATTTATGACGAGATTGCTCCGACACCAGACACTACGCTGGCGCTGATCACGCGCGAACCGGTCGGCGTGGTGGCCGCTATCGTGCCGTGGAATTACCCGATGCTGATGGCCTCTTGGAAAATCGCACCGGCACTGGCGGTTGGCAACAGCGTGGTGCTGAAGCCATCGGAAAAGTCACCGCTGTCGGCGCTGCGCCTGGCCGAAATCGCGCTGGAAGCCGGCATTCCCCCTGGTGTGTTCAACGTGGTGCCGGGTTATGGCCATGAGGCCGGTAGCGCTCTTGCCTTGCACATGGACGTCGACTGCATCGGTTTTACCGGCTCCACGAGGATTGGCAAGCAGATCATGCAATATGCGGGACAGTCCAATCTGAAGCGGGTCTGGACCGAGCTAGGCGGCAAGTCGCCCAACATCGTGTGCGCCGATTGCCCGGACCTGGATGCCGCGGTGCGAGCAGCAGTAGGTTCGATCTACTTCAACCAAGGGGAGAGCTGCAACGCGCCGTCACGCTTGTTCGTGGAGGCTTCGATCAAGGAGCAATTCATCGCCAAGGCGTTGGCGCTGGTACCGAATTTCCAGCCAGGCGATCCGCTGGATGAGGCTACTGTGATGGGCGCCGTCGTCGACAATGTCCAGCTGAACTCGGTGTTGGACTTTATCGAATCCGGTAAGGCGGAGGGCGCACAGCTGCTTGCTGGTGGAAATCAGGTTCGTAGCGAGAGTGGTGGCTATTACATCGAGCCGACCTTGTTCAATAACGTCAACAGCACGATGAAGATCGCGCGCGAAGAGATTTTCGGGCCGGTGTTGTCGGTACTCGGGTTCACCGATTTGAACGACGCGATCCGCGCAGCGAATGCGACCGCTTTCGGCTTGCAGGCCGCAGTCTGGACCTCGGATATCCGCAAGGCGCACCAAACCGCGCGAGCGTTGCGGGCCGGCACGGTGCACGTCAACCAGTACGACGAAGATGACATGACGGTGCCGTTCGGTGGCTACAAGCAATCCGGTAACGGACGCGACAAATCCTTGCATGCCTTCGATAAATACACGGAATTGAAGACCACCTGGATCAAGATTGTCTAGTTTTGCGATTGATGAGAAAAATTAACCGCCAAGTGTCCTATCCCAAGCGCGATCGGCGACTGCTTAGCGAACCGTCGAGACGTTGCGCTTGGGTGAAACACGATGAAACAATAAAAGCCCAAAATTGGTGCCGATGACCGGAATCGAACTGGTGACCTACGCGTTACGAGTGCGTTGCTCTACCAACTGAGCTACATCGGCGTTGCCGCCATATCTGGTGACATTGTTAATTGTAGCAAAGAATTAAGCGGGAATCGGTTTAAGACGACGCCGGCCACAGCGCTTGAAAGTCAAACGAGAGTTGTCGATGATGGCGAATCGATAGCAGATAAATCGTCGTATCGAATCGGGCATACAGCAATAGATAGTGCGACCAGACATACTCGCGCAGCTCGCCGTTTTTGCCGATGTCTTCAAGCTTTCGCTTCAATATTTCCGTGCCGTTGCTAGTTTCTACAGAGCGCCTCGGTTGTTCCAGGAACAGGTGCCCGATACCGGGAAAACGTTCCAGATTCGGAATAACGATATCTGCCAGTTCGTCGAGTAACAAGTCAAACGCTTGCGGTGCCTCGACTTCCAGCAGAAAGCGCTCAATCTCTTCAATATTGCTTGAGAAATGTGCTGTGAGTTTTACGACGTGTTTTGTAGTCACACTGGCCCCTGGATATGGCTCAGGCGCTGGTTTTAGCAACGCGGCGACGTTTCAGCGCTTGCAGGGTGGTACGAGCATCCTTGACGTGGCCGGCCACTACATCATCCAGTCCTTTTCCTGCATCATCGATCAACAAAAGATGAATGCGCTCGCGTTCCAACTGATGGTAGTAATCCAGGCGTTGGGCATCGATGATGGCGACGTAGCTTTCGCCGTTTTTAGTGACAATCTTCTCGGCGCCAGCCTTCACTTGTTCTGCCAACTCAGAGAGATTGGCGCGTGCCTGAGAAAGCGAGATCACGTCTCTGACCGAGAAAACCATGGTTGCCTCCAAGAATGTACAAGATAATGTCCATGATACACGCTATTTAAGGCGCTGAAAAAAACAAGGCCGCCCCCTTTCTATAGAAGGATGTCGGCAGGTGCGGCAAGTTGCAGTTGTCATCTACCTATCGATGCAACTGTACTAATGCTCTTATTCCTATAGATCAACTCAACGCGTTGCCTGCTTGATATCCGCCGACCGTGCGGGACGGCAACGATAAATCTCGCGGAACGCCGCCAGCCGCGGCTGCAGCGCTGCGTGGCGTTGCGGGTTCGGGGTAAAGGCTTCGCGCAATGGCGGCTTGGCGCAAATGATGGCTTCCTTACCTGGCTGATCGCTGGCTGCCAGCAGTGCATCCGGCCAGTCGCGCTTGGCGACATCGAGCCACAGGGTGCCGGAGACTACGCAGATGACCAGCACCGAGCCGATCAGCAGCAGCGTATTAAGGATCGACAGCCAGAACGCCGGATCGTTGAGCAGGAAGACATAATTGTCCGGCCCGACAAAGCCGGTTGCGTCCGGCATCATCAAGTTATAGCGGATGACCGAGAAGTACAGCGTCATTGCCAGCGGCACGATCATCCACAACAGCAACAAGAAGACCGAGGGCGTTTGCAGCAGCCGTACCGGCTTGAATTTGCTGGCGTTTAACCGCCGGTCAGCTACCCTTCTCGCAGTTAACCATCCACGGCGTACCAAACTGATCTTCCAGCATGCCGAAACTGGCGGCCCAAAAGGTTTTCTCGTATGGCATCTTGATCTTGCCGTTCTTCGACAGTGCATCAAAAATACGTTTTCCCTCCGCAATCGTGTCGACATTAATCGACATGACCATGCCTTGCATTTTTTCAAAATATCCCGGCGGGCAGTCTGAACCCATCAAGACTCCGCCATCCATTTCCAGTCTTATGTGCGCGATTTTATCTTGACGGTCCGGTGGCGTTTGTTCTGCCATCGGCGTTTCAGCGTTGGTTAACCTGAAGGCGATTTTCCCGCCCAGGACTTGTTGGTAGAACTTGAACGCGGCGTCGCACTGGCCGTCGAAATTGAGATAGGCATTCAATAGCATAATGTTCTCCTTTGTTGCTGCGATTAGCGATGAAACTGCGCCGGGCCTGGCGCAACGGTGTCCGTCTTATTTTTCGACGGTGGTTTTCAGGTTGGCAAGACCGGTTTCAAAATCCTTGCCGATCATGTTGTCCATATTGACAAACAATCCCATTACCTTGCTGACATAAGGCGATGGGCCATACATGGCCCAGGTGACGTTGCTGCTGTCGCCCCGGGTATCGACGCTGAACTCGGCGACGTTGCTGCTTTCAAACGGTTTGGTGAAATCGAGCTTGATGAGGGTTTTCGATGGCGATGTGTCGCTGATCTCCATGCGTCCGGCGCCGACTTTGTCCGAGCCTTCCCATGCATACGCTGCACCCTTGCCACTGGCGGCGCCGCTGAAGGTTCTTTTCATCGCCGGATCCAGTTTTTCGTATGGCGACCAGCTATTCCATTCGTGGAAATCGTTGATGCGGGCGAAAATCTTTTCCGGCGGCGCCTTGATCGAGACCGTGCGCTGCACGCGGAAAGTGTCGGGCCTGGTGGAGGCATAACCGAAGATGCCGGCCAGCACAACGACGACGACGATAACGATGGTTTTGATCATGGTTTCCTTTGTGTTGTCAGCGATATGGGGTGGATCAGGAGTTTGCGTCGGTGCGCTGGTCGGCGCTTTGGCGGCGCAGGCGTTCTTCGGTCTCTCTCAGCTCGGAGGTGAATTCGGCGCCGAAATCTTCTGCCTCGAATACCTGGCGCAGCTCCAGTTCGACCGCGCCGTCACCATCCAGGGCTGGCCAGCGCTTGACCCATTCGATGGCTTCCTGCCGCGATTGCACCTGGATCATGGTAAAGCCGGCGATCAATTCCTTGGTTTCGGCGAAAGGGCCATCGAACACAGTTGGTTTGCCGGCCGAGAATTTGATGCGCGCGCCTTTGGCGCTAGGTTGCAGGCCTTCGCCAGCCACCATGACGCCGGCTTGGACCAGTTCTTCGTTGTATTTCATCATGGCAGCGATCAGCTCCGTGCTGGGCATGGTACCCGCCTCGGTGTTCTTGTCTGCCTTGCGTATGATCATGAATCGCATCGTGATATCTCCGTGTGGTTTCAGTGTATTGGCCAGTGAACCGGCTGCAGCCGGTTAAATCCGGGATCTGCTAATTAGTCGAACGGAAAACAGCAAGATCGACAAGTGGCAGAATTTATTTTGAAATTATATTTGATCGGCAGATTTTTCTTGTTGAAATCGCAATTCTTTTTTCCGTCATCTAGCAGGCGAGGTGGCAGCAGGTCAAGAATCTGCGGCGACGGAGAATGAAGCTCAATTAGCTTAGGCAAGCCCGACGTAAATTGCAAACCGAGTGCTCGCTCAAATCCCGTCATTTTGTGGCGTGGTTATGTGCAACGGGCAGGTATATCCGATGCTATTTGGGCGCCGTTGCCCGTACAACCTCGCACAACATTGAGCAGGTATGAAAAATCCATATATATCAACCACATAGCTAAAACACATTGGAGTTATCAACAGGACTATCCACAGTTTCTGTGGGTAACTTTAATTGGAACGAAAATTCAATCAGAGAGGGTTTAGTCAATCACGACCGCCATGAAGACGGTGGACAGGCTCAGCAGAATCAAGCCAAAGATAAAGGCGATGTCGGCATATTGCTCCAGCCGTGCACTGCGGCTTGAACGCATGGCGGCATACGAGAGCATGCCGCTGGTCAGGAATACCAGGCTGTTCAGCGCCAGCAGATGGCTCAGCCATATTGCCAGCCCGCTGAATCTGGCGAGCTTGATGATCGACAGGGCGGTAATGCAGACCCCGATCATCGTGGCGGAAGAGGGCAGGATGTGTTGCGACAGATTATTGTTTTTGACCGGCTTATTTAACAGTTCAGTCATCGTAACCCCATCCCGCGGTGTTAGCGCCTCAGCCCAGATTCAGAGGCACAAAGATTTTATCCTTGTCGCGTTGCACCAGCAGCGCCACGTTCTTGCCGGCCTTGCTCACCAGCTGACGCAACTGCTCGACGCTGTTGACCGGTTTGCCGTTGAGCGAGAGGATCACGTCGCCACGCTGGATGCCAGCCAGCGCCGACGGTCCGGTTGCATCTTCCACCACCAGCCCGCCGCGCGTACCGATCTGTTGCTGCTCGTCCGGCGTGAGCTGGCGCAGCGCCAGTCCCAGCCGTGCTTGGGAGCCGGCGCTATTGTCGTTGCTGGCAGTCTTGAGCGCTTCCGCTTCCGTCGGCTTGACGGTCAGCGTCTTGGGCTGGCCGTTGCGCATCACTTCAATTGTGCTGGCGGTGCCAGGCGCAGTGTCAGCCACCAGGCTCGGCAAGTCTGACGAATGATTGATAGGCTGGCCATTGAAGCGCAGGATCACATCGCCGGTTTCCAGACCGCCCTTGTCGGCCGGGCTGCCTTTGTCGACCGAGCTCACCAACGCGCCGGCGGCACTCTTCAAGCCGAACGATTCCGCCAGCGCCTGGTTGACCTCTTGCACGCTGACGCCCAAATGGCTGCGGGTGACCTTGCCGTGTTTGACCAGTTGCTGCTCAACCTTGGTGGCGACATCGATAGGAATCGCAAAAGACAGGCCCTGATAGCCGCCGGTCTGGCTGTAGATCTGCGAATTGATGCCGATCACTTCGCCTTTGATATTGAACAGCGGCCCACCCGAATTGCCAGGATTGACGGCGACATCGGTCTGGATGAACGGCACGTAATTATCATCCGGCAGGGAGCGCGACTTGGCGCTGACGATGCCGGCGGTAGCGGTATTTTCAAAACCGTAAGGCGAGCCGATCGCTAGCACCGGTTCGCCGACCCGGGTCAATGCAGGATTACCGATTTGCACCGTCGGCAGGTTTGTGGCGTCGATCCGTATCACCGCGATATCGCTCTGTTTGTCGGAGCCCAGCACCTTGGCCTTGAATTCGCGGCGGTCGGTCAGCTTGACTGTCACTTCCTGAGCACCGTCGACCACGTGGGCATTGGTCAATATCAGGCCATCGGCACTGATGATGAAGCCCGAGCCTTCGCCGCGCATGATTTGCGGATGGCTAGGGATTTGCAATTGCGGGCCGAAACGTTTGAAGAACTGCGAAAACGGATCGTTCGGATCGAGCTCATCAGAGCCATCGCCCTGGTCGGACACCGCGCTCTGCTTCGCTTTGCCGGTAACGCTGATGTTCACCACGGCAGGTCCGAAACGTTCGACTATGCCGGAAAAATCGGTGGCTACCGCAACTGCCGGCGCCGCATTGCTTACCGGCGCTGCAGCCAGTGCTGGCGCCACGATCGCCGCATTGGCGTTGTCGATACCGATATCACCGCTCTTCGAATGCAGGTAGGCGCCGCCGGCCACCACCAGAACGGTGGCGGCAATGATGCTGCGGGTAAAGGTCTGACGATTCATGTTGTGCTCCTTTGCAGATGGACTAGGACTAGCACACAGCATAAATACTGAAAATTAAAGCAGACTTAAGAAGAAAACCAAGTGCATGTTTTTAATTCACCCGCTCTATCGGTGACGGACTTTATCCAGCATTGCAGCCCGCAAGATATCGTTCAAGCGGCTTTGATATCCTTTTCCTTCTTCCTTGAGCCATTCCACGACATCAGCGTCGATCCGCACCGTCAATTGTTGTTTGACAGGGCGATAGAATTTTCCACGGACTGCACCTTGCCAGTCTTGTTGAGTTGTAGCCGGGAGATCGGAGAAATCGATATCGTTCTCCGATGTGGCGGCTAATGCTGCCAGTTCCTTGCGGATTGATTCAGGTACCTTGTTCATAGATTTTCCTTTCCAACTTTGTTGCACGCCGCGCTGAGATGATTCGAAACTATTCTGAACCGCTCTCTGCTTCATGCCAGGTGTGGGCAACCAAAAGCAAGGCGATGCCGCCGACCATGCCTACTGTTTGCCACCGATGTTCGTAGTTTTCAACGCGCTCTCGCCTGGTGATATGCAAGGGGTCGTCAAAGACGAGCGCTGCAACCTCAAAACTGACGCCATGTTTTCGCTGATTGCCCTGGTTTTTGATATCATCCCATGAAAACATTGTAACTCCAAATATGTAGTTACATTATTGTAGTTATAAATTTTTACTAAAATAGTAAGTAATTGGAGTGTAGCGATGCTTTTTTGCAGTGCGTTAGTGTAAAAGGTAGGGGGCAGAGGCGAGGAGCGTCACAATCCGCGTTTATGCGAGGCAAATTACAAGTCCATCATAGATGCTCTTAAAGAACATCTCGAATAATGCATCAGGCCGCAAAGCGCACACTGACGCGCAATCCGCGCCCGGTATTTTGCAAATTGACACTGGCGCGGTGGGCATCGGCAATCTGCTTGACGATCGCCAGCCCCAAGCCGCTGCCGTGCGATTGTGTCTGGCTGTCGGCGGCGCGGTAGAAGCGATCGAACACACGCTGCAAATCGGCTTCCGGGATACCAGGGCCGCCATCTTCCACCGCAACCGTAACGCCGGCGGCATCGGCGGCGAGCGAGACATCGATACTGCTGCCTGGCGGGCTGTGCCGCAGGGCGTTATCGATCAAATTGTTGAACAGGATGCGCAAGGCGTCGGCGTTGCCGACCACGCTGGCCGGCATCTCGGTGCTGATGCCCAGGTCGATCTGGCGCTCGTGGGCGCTCAGTGCGAAGTCGCCGATTACGCTATGCAGCAGCACGCGCAAATCGAGTTCGACGTGAGCTTGTTCAAAGGCGCCGGGTTCCTGACGCGCCAGTGTCAGCAATTGCTGCAGCAAATGCGTGGCACGTTCCAGCCCTTGTTTCAGATCGCCGAAAGCTGCTCGCCGTTCACTGTCGTCGATGGCGCGTTCAGCTAGCTGGACTTGCAGGCGCAGGGCGGTCAGCGGCGTGCGTAGTTCGTGCGCGGCGTCGGCGACGAAGGCGCGTTGCGCATTGATGGATTGGCCGAGGCGCGCCAGTAAATCGTTGAGCGCCTGTGTGAGCGGCCGGATTTCACGTGGTAGCGTGACGTCCGGGATTGGCGACAAGGCGTGCATGTCGCGTGCCTGGACTTCTGCTGCAGCGCGCCTGATCGGCGCCAGCCCGCGGCCGACTGCAACCCAGATCAAGATGCCCAGCAAGGGAAACAGCAGCAGCAGGGGAGTGACGGTCTTGATCGCCATCTGTGCCGCAATCTGGTTGCGTGCGCTTTGCGGCTGCGCGATTTGCACTACGGTATTGCCGATTTGTGCACTGTACACGCGCCACAGGCCATTGCTTTGGCGGACGTTGGTAAAGCCCAGCTCAGCTTGCAGCGGCAAGTTTGCTTGCCCATGCGAGTGATAGATGACGACGCCGGTGTTGTCCCAGATCTGGATCATGATCTGGTCATCCAGTTCCGGCCCGCTTTCGCCGTTCTCGATCATCGGCGAAAACGCCTGGCGCGGCAGGGAGGCGACGATCTGCCGCATTTGATAGTCGAACAATTCGTTGGCTTCGCCGCGCGCCTGGAAATACAGGGCGCCGCCGGCCACCAGGATGGCGCCGCTCAAACCGACTGCCAGCCATAGCAGCAAACTCTTCCGTATGGATGGGATTGATAGCTTTGACGATGATGAAGTCTGCGTCATTTGGCCACCATATAACCGATGCCGCGCACATTCTTGATGAAATTGCTGCCAAGTTTCTTACGCAAGGCGTGGATGTAGACCTCCACCGCATTGCTTTCAATGCTGTCATCCCAGCCGTACATTTTTTCTTCCAGTTGCGCGCGCGACAGCACCACGCCAGGGCGATCCAGGAAGGCGCGAAGCAAGGCGAATTCGCGCGCCGACAGGTTGATCTGGCGGCCTTCCAGCAACACTTCATGGGTAGCCGGATTGAGCGTCAGCTGGCCCAGTTCGATCAGCGGTTCGGCGCGTCCGGACTGGCGCCGCAGCAGGGCGCGAATCCGCGCCGCCAGTTCTTCCAGGTCAAACGGCTTGACCAGGTAGTCGTCGGCGCCGCCATCCAGGCCGGCCACCCGGTCCGATACGGCATCGCGCGCGGTCAGGATCAGCACCGGAATCCGGTTGCCGCCGGCGCGCAGCGACTTCAGCACTTCCAGGCCGTTCTTTTTCGGCAGGCCGAGATCGAGCAGCAGCAACTGATAATCCTCTTGCGCCAGCGCGCTCAGCGCCGCGGCGCCGTCCTGCACCCAGTCGACGGCAAAACCGTCCTGGCGCAATCCCTTGCGCACGGCGTCGCCCACCATCAGATCGTCTTCTACCAACAGCAAACGCATGGCACCAGCTCCTTAGCAAACATATGGCAAACACCGAAAACCGTCACAGTTTAGCCGGATTGAATTAAGCGATTCTTAAACGATTCTTAAACAATATCAGGCAGGCCGCGCGGTAACTCTGTGCAGTGATAAAAAATCTATATATATCAATGACATAGCTAAAGCGCCTGGTAGTTATCAACAGGACTGTCCACAATTTCTGTGAGTAACCTGTATGGTTGTAATTTAGATAATGACAGGATATCCAAAAACTTGAATACTGTGTCATGCGCAGTGCTACAGGTCCATGTGGCCGTAGAATGTCAGCCTGAACCTTGACCGAGAAACGCATGACACAGAATACACATCA
This sequence comes from Collimonas antrihumi, assembly GCF_018304965.1. GTDB lineage: Bacteria > Pseudomonadota > Gammaproteobacteria > Burkholderiales > Burkholderiaceae_D > Collimonas > Collimonas antrihumi. The sequence goes on along the minus strand of NZ_JAGQED010000005.1, from coordinate 136,590 downwards.
TCATTTGCACGGCGTTACGCTGGAAGCGATGCTGACCGAGCTGGTAGGTCATTACGGCTGGGAGGGATTGGGACAGCGGATCGACATCCGTTGTTTCAAGAGCGATCCCAGCATCAAGTCCAGCCTGACTTTTTTGCGCAAGACAGATTGGGCGCGCGAGAAGGTGGAAGCGTTGTATGTGGGCATGCGACGCGCGATGAAATGAGTTTTTGAAAAATGAGGTAGAGTTTTGTTGCGGTGGCTGTACTTGCAATCGTACGCGTTATGCGTATTTGCCCCGATCCCGGCCTTGGCCCGGAAATTTCATCAGTGCGCCATTCCTAAGCAGAATCCTTGGCGCTTGCTGACCTGATGCTTTGCTAACAGCAGGAAGAACCAGCATGCGCAATGTGATTTATAAAACGGTGGTCTTGAAGGCGTCTCCCGAGGCGCTGTTCGATATGTATGTAGATCCGGTGCTGCATCAGGCAATCACCGGTTTGCCGGTCACCATAGGTAGCGACGCCGGCGCTGAGTTCTCGGCGTTCGACGGCGCCCTGACCGGCGTCATGCTGCAGGTGGTCAAGCCCAGGCTGATCGTGCAGACCTGGCGTTCGCCAGCATTTACTGCAGACGATCCGGATTCGATCCTGATCCTGTCATTTCATCCTCAGGGTGAGCATGGGCGCATAGAACTTGTGCATCTGGACGTGCCGGACCAGGATTATGAGCAGGTCAAGATTGGCTGGCGCGAAAAATATTTTGAACCGTGGCGCGAGTTCCTTGCGAATTGAAAAATCAGTCGCAGATTGATAAAAAAGCATAAATGGGAATGTTGTCATAAATCATATGGCGGCGAAAGCAGCTGATTTGTAAACCTGTTAAATCTGACAGGTGTGGCAGTTAACGTTTGTCACTAGAATAAAGCTGTCTATCGGAGCCTATCCTCTCCTATGTTGATATTTAGCCCGCTGCCGTATGGCGGCGGGCTTTTTTTTCCCCGGTCTCCCTCCAGTGCCCCTGCACCGGTTAACCGCGATCTCGTCATGAGAGCGCGGTTTTTTTATGGTGGCTGCCGAGATTGCTTCCTTCTTGTACTTCCGCTTAAGATCTGCCATTGCCCGGGCTGGTGAAGCGCTGCAAATCGTCGCAGCGCATCACAGGGGAAAAAAACAAGGGAAAAAATGCAAAAGAATAAAACCGTCCTATCCGCTTTTTTGTTGTTTGGCTGCGCGTTATTGCTTGCGGGCTGTGCATCTCTATCCAAATCCATTTCGCAGTTCGAAGACGGTAACTATGTCGCCAGCGTGAAATCGACCCTCGTCTATCTCGATGAGAAATACAAGAAAGCAGATTACGACGATAGCGATGAAAGAAACGGCATCCGTGAACGCATGCGGATTATTGAAAGCCATTATGAGGTTGCGATCAACAGCGCCAATCCGCTGGAGTACGATAAAAAAATAGCCGCCTATTCGGCCCTGCTGGAAATCAGGACCATGCTGGCCGAAAGGCGCTATTACGCCAGGTATACCGATTTGCCGGAGCGCTATCCCGATGCGACATTGCGGGAAAAGCTGGCTGGACAGTACTACCTGAAAGCCACGTCTGCCGTTGTCTACAAGGATGACCGCCAGGCAGCCATCAGCTTTGCAGCCGCCGCCGACATTTATCAGAAGTACGGCGACTATAAAGACGCCAGGAAACAAGCCGAAAAATATAAGTATGCAGCCGATAACAAGGACGCCGCAGCGTATTACCAGCAAGGGCAAGACCTGGTCGCGCGCAATGCGCAACGCAGCAGGGCCATGTATCGCGACGCCAGCCAGGCTTTTTATAACGCCTCTGACGTGTATCGGGATCACGGCGCCTATAAGGATGCGCAGCCGTTGTCTGAAAAATATCACAGCATGGGCACCGTCGTGCTGCAAATCAGCAGCAACGAACCGGAGAGCGATATCACCAGAAGCGTGCTGGGATTGTTCGATCTCGGTTTCACCCGGTTTCAATACCAAGGCGGCGCCAAAGCCGATCTCGGCATGTACCTGAATACCTCCTACATATACTATTCGCCCAAATTCAGGCAATACGTAGAGGCGATGAGCGAAAACGTCGAAGTCAAGAACCAGGACGGCTCGACGGCGGTGCGCACCTATCGTTTCAACCGTAAAGTTGTGGAGGAAGCTAATTCGATGCAGATCGTGCTGGATCTGTCCGTCACCAGGGTACCGCCCCTGGATCTGCGCTATAACGAAGTTGCCGAAAGCCGCCGCACCACCGTCAGCTACTACGGCGACGTGCCCAATTCTGGCAACGGCCGCTATGGTTATCGGACCGAAGGTTATCTGATGGACCGGGATCAGCTTTGGCGGGCGGCGCAAGCGCAGTTGATCAACCGCCTCAACGGTGATAACCGGATCAGGATGATTCAGGACGATATACGGAATTTCTAGTCGCAAATTCCAGAGACAATCGCGGCAGAAAATTTCTCAAGCCATCCTGCTAAACTAGTGAATTACTGTCGGCACATGCCGCTTTATTTCAGATCCTTCATTTCCGATTTTATTTACCATGACGATTCGCGGCCCTTCCTTTCAGTTAGTCGACCAGATCGATGCCGAGCAGCTGCAACGCGAGGGTGGCTTCGGCGACCGTACCCGGCCCTTGCTGGTCAAGGGCGCGCTGCGTAACTGGCCGGCGCAGCAAAGCTGGTCGTTCGAGCAGATGGCGGCGCTGCGTTACAAGGATGGTTCCGAACCGCAGGTGAAGTTCCAGAATGGCCTTGTGGAGCAGGGGCAGACCCGGCACCGGCCGGTGATGCCGGTCGGTCCCTATCTGCAAGAGCTGGCGACGCTGGGCAGGCAAGCCCTGCCGGACGACGTCGGCTTGCTGCCGGACCGGCGCCGTCATCAACTGGCGGCGGGGGAGCGGTTTTTTCTCGACTGGTCGCACATGCAATCGTTTCAACCTGATCGCATGTATCTGGCGCAATGGAATATCCTCGATGAATTTCCTGCGCTGCGCCATGATTTCTCGATCAAGGATCTGTGGCCGGGTTTGCGCTGGACCTGGGAGTATGTCTTCATGGGGCCGGCCAACACGGTGACCGGCTTGCATTACGATTTTCCGAATAACTGGTTTTGCCAGGTGCGCGGCAGCAAGGAATTTATCCTGTTTCCACCCGAACAAACGCCGCACATGTGCATTTCCGAAAAATACGACTGGGGCGCGATCCTGAGTGATATCGATATCTCTCAGCTGGATCAGCAGCCCGACCAGCTCAAGGAGTTTGAAAAGACACAAGGCTTATATGCGCGGGTCGAGGCGGGTGATGCATTGTTCATTCCCAAGCGCACCTGGCACGCGGTGGTGGCGCTGGAGCCGTCGATCAGCCTGGGCGTGTTTGGCCTGACCGCTCCCGAAGTATTGTTTGGCGGTGTGCCGAACGAGATTAAAAACATTTTCCATAAAATGCATTTGTACCGCTGGGGTAATTGCACCTGCCACAAATTCTAACCTGCCTGGTCACTCCGACACGATGCTGATACGCCCCATGAATCCGCAACGTTCCCATCTGTTTCTGTGGCGCGGCCGGGCCCTGGTTATCGGCCCCGGCATCGATTCCAGAGTCCATGCGCATTTCGCGACCCAGCTAACCTGGGGGCTGGACGCACCGTTCCAGGCACGCCTGGCGCCGGACCAGCCATGGACCAGCACCCGTGCGGCGATTTTTTCCTCCAACCAGCCGCATCAGATTCATTGCGAGGCCACGCTGCTGGCGCATCTGTTTATCGAATTGCCGCAGCGCGCGCAAACCACGCCGAGCGCTTTGGTTGCAGCTTTTGGCGACGACCCGGAATGCACGCAAGTACAGATCGGCCTTGAGCAAGCCAGGCATGGCGGACTGGATTTGCAGCGTGCCGAGCAATTAAGCCAGGACTGGATAGCGTGCGCAACGCACCATGAACCGGCACGGCCAGGTTTCGACCAGCGGATCAGCCAGGCCTTGGCGGCTATCGCCGCGCATCCGGAACCTGGACTAAGCGGCGCGGCGCTGGCGGCCGGCGTGCGCTTATCCGTCAGCCGTTTCACCCACCTGTTCCGGCAGCAGACCGGCTAGTCATTGTCGCGTTATCTACTTTGGTCGCGCTTGCTGGCAGGGGTCGAGGCAGTAGCGCGCGGCGACAATATGACGGATGCTGCGCACACCGCCGGCTTTGCCGATCTGGCGCACATGAGCCGGACTTTCCGCAATACCTTCGGCGTGGTGCCGTCAGAACTGCAAAAGATGGCGATTGCGTTCAAGCGCGCGGAAAAATGAAGGTCTAAGATGGTCGCATACAAAAAAATATGGAGACCTTCATGAACCAGCAATCGCAACCGGCTGCAGGCCGTTCTATAGATACCCTGCTGGCCAAATACGCCGAAAGTCACCTGAATCCGGTGAATGAAGTGATCCATTTCATTTGCGTGCCGGTAATCGTTTTCACGCTGTTGGGTTTGCTGTGGGCGATTCATCCCTGGGTGGCGTTGGCGGCTGCCCTGGCCGCCATGCTTTACTATTTTTCCCTGTCGACGCCGCTGGCAATCGGCATGCTGCTGATGTCGGGCGCGATGCTGGCGTTGCTCTACGTCTTGCCGCCGGGCGTGGTGCTGCCGCTTTCGGTCAGCGTGTTTGTGATCGCCTGGATAGGTCAGTTTATCGGACACAAGATCGAGGGTAAGAAACCGTCATTCTTTGACGATTTGCGTTTCCTGCTGATCGGCCCCTTGTTTGTCCTCGGCTTCCTGTACCGCCGCCTGCATATAGCCTACTGATGGACGGTGGCATACATCACGAGGCGATGAAAATCGCTGTCTTCGGCGCCGGTTCGATCGGTGTTTATGCCGGTGCGTCGCTGCTGGTTGCCGGCGCCGATGTGGTGCTGATCGGGCGGGCTCGCATGCATCGGCAGATTGCCGGCCAGGGCGTGCTGCTGAGCGATCTGGAAGGCCGCCGGCAACACCTTGAGGGCAAGCATGTGCCGTATCAGGAAAGCGCCGCCGCGCTGGCCGAGGCCGATCTGATCCTGGTTACCGTCAAGAGTGCTGACAGTGCTGCAGCGGCGAGCGCCATTACGGAATATGCCAAACCGTCGGCGTTGGTCGTCAGTTTGCAAAATGGTGTCGGTAACGTCGATACCTTGCGCAGCCTGATGCCCGATCGGCAGGTGCTGGCGGCCATGGTGCCGTTCAATGTTGTGCAGATGGACGGCAATCGTTTTCATCGTGCCAGCGGCGGCGAGTTGATGATTGAGACATGCGCCGCACTGGAACCCTGGCTGGAGCTGTTTCACCGAGCCCATCTACCGCTGCAGCAGTGCGAGAATTTCACGGCAATCCAGTGGGGCAAGCTGTTGTTGAATTTGAATAATGCCGTGAATGCGCTGTCCGGCCTGACGCTCAAAAGCCAGTTGTCGCAGCGCGCGTACCGGCGTTGCCTGGCCTTGCTGATTGCGGAGGCGCTGGATGTGCTACGCGCCGCCGGAATCCAGCCTGCCAGGATCGCCAGAGTCGGGCCGAAACTACTGCCGGGCATATTGCGTTTGCCAGACGCGCTTTTCAAACGAGTCGCAGCAACCATGCTAAAAATCGATCCCGAAGCACGCTCTTCCATGTGGCAAGACTTGCATGCAGAGCGATTGACGGAAGTGGATTATTTGAACGGTGCGATTGTCCGCCTGGCCGAATCGCTGGCACGCGATGCACCCGCCAACCGGCGCATGACGGCGCTGATCCACGCCGCCGAGCAGGGCAACCTGCAACCCTGGTCCGGCGCCGCGCTGTATCGGGCACTAAGCGACTGACTAAGAATCTATTCGAAACCCATTTAGCCATACCGATTTTTTTACGGCAAATGCGAAGAGCAGCCCGCTTAGTGGACCACGGAGCAGAAGTGGTAAAACGAAACGAAACGAAACAAACAAGCGACTCGCTAACTCGCATGCATTAGCAAAAATTGCGGTCGATAAGTACATGGCAGAGATATATAAATAAGAAATATCTGTTATCAGTTAAATAAAGCAGACATGCATGCTGCATCGCCATATAGTTACACCTGTCTCCTCCAACACCTCCTAAGGTTTGGATTCAGCCCGCAACCGCAAGGTGAGCGGGCTTTTTTTTTTGCCCGTACAAATTGCGTATCGGCCAATTGAGCTCATCCCAAGGGAAATTTGACCCTCCTGCGAGCATCACCTGAAAATCGATACAAATCAAAGACTTGGCTTTTTCACTGTGAAGTTATCAACAGGCTTGCGCACATTTTCTGTGGGTAACTTGGCAGTGCAGCGTAAAAAATTGTTCTCTGGGCAAAAAAAAGCCCCGCAGGCGGCGGGGCTGGTGAGGCGGTCTTGCTGCGGTCCGTTTTCAGAAGCGCAGGTAAGAGTCGCTCATTCCTTGATAAGGGGCGATCCAGGCGGCCAGTACCTTGTACAGCAGGCTGGGCTGCGACTTGGTCAGGTTCTTCTCATGGGAATGCATGTCGGCGCGCGCCTGTGCTTGCAGCGAACGTGTTGACAGCGGTAGTGGAGGAGAGATGCTGGACATGATATTCCCTTTCAGTTGATCGTTTATGTTGCATTGCAGTATATGTAATCTGGAATGACTAATCCAATTTCGCTTTCACATACATATCATTCGATTTGTGAATATCAACCAGATTCACTTATGCGATTGCACTCTTATGCCGGCACCACATAAGCATATAGCTCACATATTGGCAGCTGACAATTTTCGTGCTGTAATGCATCAAGCCGCATCATTGTTAAGTAATGTCGTAATTGATGCGGTAACTAAAGCGGTAACCCTAATGTGGAAACGGAGAAAACCATGAAAAAACTGACAGGTCTGGCATTGCTCGCTTGCTGCTTTATTTTCAACCCTGCCTTTGCCGCAAATTCGCAGCAAAGCAAAATGGCATCGTGCAACAAGGATGCAACCGGTAAAACCGGCGATGACCGCAAAGCTTTCATGAAAGATTGCCTGAGCGCAAAACCGGCTGCTGCTCCCGCTGCTCCAATGACACAGCAAGAGAAAATGAAATCGTGTAATGCCAACGCCACCGATAAAAAGGGCGATGACCGTAAGGCATTCATGAAGCAATGCTTGTCAAAGCCTAAATCATAAGAAAGTCTCGCGGCAGGTTGTTGCCGTAGCCAAAAGCCCCGTCTCAGTCGGGGCTTTTTTCATTTTGTTACCAAATTGCATACTCGCTACGGGAATTAATGTTTACTATGCAAAGTCGAAACAAAGCTCGCACTCTATAAGGAAATTCACATGAAAAAATTAGCGCTCACCCTTACTCTTGGACTGGCTTGCGTCGTGGCTCAGGCTGCCGCCGACTGGCAACCGGTTGGATCCAGCGATACCGCCGAGCTCAAGCTGGACCAGGCATCGATCAAGGAAAACAAGGGTATCCGGGAAGCCTGGTCGATGTGGAATTTCAAGGAACCGCGCAAGAACGACGGCGACGCTAAAGTATTGCCGACCTTCCAGTCGTATCAGGATTTCACTTTATACGATTGCAAAGCCAAGACTGTGAGACTGACGAAAGAGATTCTGTTTGCCGGGCTTGACGGCGCCGGCGCCAAGGTAGATCACAGCGACGCCTTGAAAAACTCGACTTACACCAAGCCGGCGGCGGATTCGATTGCCGAGGTCATGATGAATTTCGTTTGCGCCTTCCCTATCGCTGCCAAGTAATCGCAGCATCAAATCAGCAGCATAGCGGACTTTGGTCCGCTATGCTGCGCTAGTCTTTGCTATACTCTCGCCCAGACTGTCGGAGCTGATCTCCGCACATCTGATTGATATGGAATGTCGTGAGAGCCTTGTAGCGGTATCGCAAGCGCTGCATTCCTGTTCCAGTCCTCGCCATAGTTCAATGGATAGAACGAGTGCCTCCTAAGCGCTAGATACAGGTCCGATTCCTGTTGGCGGGACCAAGTCCCTTATTTCAAAAAAATACTAAATCGTCGTAAGTCAGGTATTCCCCGCATTTCAACGTGCTGCCCCGCAGCTGCCATGTTGACCATGGCGTCCACGCCAAATAGACCGATTCACGAAATGAAACGAAATCGTTTTGCGTTGGTCCAATATGCCCAGCCCACAATATAGTAGAAAACGGCTATGTCAAAAAAAAATGAATCAATTTTGCATTTCGCGCTGGCATTCACATTTCTTTGCTGGCATCCCCTCACTCAGGCAGCAGACGCCACGACTTTGCCGCCATTAGCGCCGGCGCCTGATAACAGCTATATCTCGGCCGCGCTCGGTAACGGCATACTTTACGGCACCAGCCTGGACACCCAGAAACCAATGCGTTGGCGTGCCGCGGAAATCAGGTTCGGGCCGGCTATCGATCTGTTCGGACTTGCCGCCGGCGGACATCTGCCGGCCGGCGGCAGCACCCGGCTTGATTATGTGTATTACAACGAAGGCCATCCCGACAACAATCATCGCGATGGTTACGCTGCGCAGATGGTCTACCGCCAAAAACTGCATCCCGGTTTTGACCTCGAACTGGGTGCCGGTCCGTATTTCAGCATGAACAGAACCACCGTCAACGGCACGGAAATAGACGATAGGCGTTTGGGCGGTTTGTTTTCCGTGGCGCTACTGACGCGCCTGGATCAGTTATCGCCAGGTCTTAGCATTCGCCTGGCATACAACCACGTGCTCACGCCTGGCGCGCCTTCGTCGGATGCGTTCCTGGTCGGCATCGGCAAGGAACTCGGCGCGACGCATGTGAGCGCGCCTGATGCTGGCGGCGATCGCGGGTTATGGCTGGCGGCGCTGGGCGGCTTTGCCCAGACCAATCAATCGGGACCAGGCAAGCGGCTTAGCTACGCATTGGAAGCAAAAAAATACTACGGACCATGGGCCGCTTCGGTTTCCGCGATTGAAGAGGGGGATGACGGCGTACGTGTGAATCGACACGGGATAGCCGCGGAAGGCTGGTATGTGCAGCCGATTGCCGAACACTGGAGTATCAGCGCCGGTGCCGGACCGTATCTGGCGGTTAATCAACGTGATTCAGGCAACTGGAAAGTAAATGGTTTGTTCAGTTTGCAGGTTGGCCGTGATCTGGGCCAGGGCGTGAGAGGTTTCGCCGACTTCGGCCGGGTGGTCACTTTCAGGAACAAGAATGATGCCGATCTGATGACAATCGGCATCATGAAGCGCTTTGACCTGTAGCGTGGCGCTTTAAAAGACCAGGCGCCACGGTCCCCGGCGCGCTCAGCGCAAGGTCTCGACCAGTTTGTTGTCGTCCATGCTGCACGCAGCCAGCACCATCATTTCCTCTTGGCAATGTGTCCTCGTAAATATTTTGTAAATCCACATTGCGGGGGCAAAAGGACCAGTGGGTAGGGCGGACGCAGCCCGGTGACGGCGGCAGCTTTGACAAATGTACGACCAGATCCCCGAGGTTAGGTACAATGTGCGGTTCATTCATCCAATTGATTGCGTGATGCCGCTTAGGTAGCTATCTAGCGTGGCGCTCCGCAGATCTTTCTTTTTCTGGTTTCATCCAAATTATGGCTGTCATTTCTATCTCCAATGCGCAACTCGCCTTTGGTCACGTTGCATTGCTGGATCGCGCGGAATTTTCCCTGGAATCGGGGGAGCGGGTCGGCCTCATCGGCCGTAACGGCACCGGCAAATCGTCGCTGCTGAAAACCATCGCCGGCGTATCCAGGCTGGACGATGGCTTGATGGTGATGCAGCAAGGTATCAAGATCGCCTATGTCGATCAGGAACCGCATTTCGAATCCGCGATGTCGGTGTTCGACGCGGTCGCATCCGGCATGGGCGAAATGCAGGCATTGCTGAACGAATACGATGCGCTGACCGGCCAGTTTGGCGGCGATAACGACGACGCCCTCCTGGAGCGCATGCACGAGATACAGAGCAAGCTCGATGCCGCCGATGCCTGGAGCCTGAGCAACAAGGTCGAGACCACGCTGGATCGTTTGAATCTGGATAAGAATCTGCTGATGGGGCAACTCTCGGGCGGTATGCAAAAGCGTGTCGCGCTGGCGTGCGCCTTGGTGAGCGCGCCTGATGTCTTGCTGCTCGATGAGCCGACCAATCATCTGGATTTCAGCTCGATCATGTGGCTTGAGGGTTTGCTGCGCGACTATAAGGGTAGCGTGCTGTTCATTACCCATGACCGTAGTTTCCTGGATAACGTTGCGACCCGCATCATCGAACTGGATCGCGGCCGCATCCTGTCTTTCCCTGGTAATTTCACCGCGTATCAGGTGCGTAAGGCTGAGCAGCTGGAAAACGAAGAAGTCGAGAACGCCAAGTTCGACAAATTCCTGGCGCAAGAAGAAATCTGGATCCGCAAAGGCGTGCAAGCGCGCCGCACGCGCGACGAGGGCCGCGTCAGGCGTCTGGAAGCCTTGCGCCTGGCACGCAGCGCGCGCCGCGATCAACAAGGCCAGGTCAAGCTGGATGTATCGTCGGGCGAACGTTCCGGCAAGATCGTCGCCGAACTGACCGATGTCAATAAATCCTATGGCGAAAGAGCGATCGTACGTGACTTTACCGCCACCATTTTGCGTGGCGACAAGGTTGGTTTGATTGGCCAGAACGGCGCCGGCAAAACCACCTTGCTGAAGCTGATTCTTGGCGAAGATCAGCCGGATAGCGGCGCGATCAAGCAGGGCACCAAATTGCAGATCGCATATTTCGACCAGATGCGCGCGCAGCTGAACGAAGACGCCAGCCTGGCCGACACCATCGCGCCGGGTAGCGACTGGGTCGAGATCAACGGCCAGCGCAAGCACGTGATGACTTATCTGAACGATTTCCTGTTCGCGCCGGAACGTGCGCGCTCGCCGGTGAAATCGCTGTCCGGTGGTGAGCGCAATCGCTTGTTGCTGGCGCGCTTGTTTGCCAAGCCGGCTAACGTGCTGGTGCTGGACGAGCCGACCAACGATCTCGATATCGATACGCTGGAATTGCTGGAAGAGTTATTGGAAGACTACAACGGCACCGTGTTCCTGGTCAGCCATGACCGTACCTTCCTCGACAATGTAGTGACCCAGGTGATTGCCGCTGAAGGCGATGGCATGTGGCGCGAATATGTAGGTGGCTATACCGATTGGGAACGCGTGCGTCCGACGCAATCGGCCGTGATTGCCAAAGCCAAGGCGGAAGCGAAAGCGGAGCCGGCGCAACCTGTAGCCAAGCAGAAAAAACTCAGCTACAAAGAGCAGCGTGAGCTGGAAGAATTGCCGTTGCTGATCGCCAAGCTGGAAGCAGAACAAAAAGCCATTTCGAGCCAACTGGCCGATCCTGATTTGTACAAGCAAAAGCCGGATGAAGTGAAACGTCTCAACGACAGGTTCGCTGAAATCGATGGCTTGTTGCTGGAGAGCCTGGAGAAGTGGGAAGTGATCGAGGCGCGCACCAAGGGTTAAAGCCATTCGCTGCCGGGCAGCGAATGGTTCGCCGCCAATGCTGCCGCCGCCAATGCTACGCAGCAAATCTAATTAACTAATTCAATCGCCGGCACGCCTCGCGCAATTCGATGGCTTGCTGGTACAAGGCGGCCGCATCAGATGCATGCGGCCGTTGCGCCAGATAATTTTCCAGGTCTTCCAACGCCGCTTGCGGGCAATCCAGCTGCGCGAACGCCAGTCCGCGATCGCGCCGTTCCACGGCGTCGCCGGGCAGCAGGATCAAGATCCGTTGCTGTACTTCCAGCAGCCGTTGCCAGTGATTGCTTTGCTGGTAGATGGCTTTCAGATTACGCAACATGCGAACCAGGATGTCGTGCGGGTGGGCGATCTGCAGGTAGCTGATCAGGGAGAGCCGGCTGGCCGCTCTTTCTTCCTCGTTTTCCGTAGGCAGATAAGGCTCCAGCCGTTCTTCCAGTTCTTCGCGCGACAGGCTGGCGCCATTGCTCGGATCGATCATGATGTCGCCGGAAGGTACCGTGAGTTTCATCAGGAAGTGGCCGGGGAAGGACACGCCTTTTACCGGCAAGCCAATCTGCTGCGCCAGTTCCATGTAAATCACTGCCAGCGAAATCGGAATGCCGCGTCGTTTGGCGATGACCCGGTGCAGATAGCTATTGTCAGTGTCGTAATAATGATTGACGTTGATCGCGAATCCCAGCTCCTGGTAGAAGAACTGATTCAGCTGACGCAATTTCTGGATCGCCGAAGCGTCCGGTGGCAGACGCTGGCGCAAGGTGTTGGCCAGCCGGTCGAGCTCATCCTGGGGCGCGTTGAAATCCAGTTTGGGATAGACATCCTGCGCGATCGCCAGTGCTGCTTCGAACAAAGGAACATCGTTGGCTTGTTGCACCAGAGCAGTAAAGTAATCTAAGGATGTGGTAGTGGTCATGGTCATGACTGTATCCTAGCAAACTATTTTCTCTAGTGCGATAGAAGAACTGCGGAGAACTGTGGGGAACCGTGATCTGTCGTTCGATTCGTTCTGCCTCGCTATGCTGTCGTGCAACAACATTAGGGTATGTTCCCTAGGTGGATTATTATTTTTATTCAGGAGAACGACACTATGTCTAATCGCACACTCAATCTCGACGACACGCTCTACCAATATGTATTGGATCACTCGATCCGCGAACATCCGGCGCAAGAGGCTTTGCGCGCCGCTACCCGCAGTCATCCGTATGCAGGCATGCAGATTTCGCCCGAGCAGGGGCAATTCATGGGACTCCTGATCAAGCTGATGGGGGCGCGGCGGACCATTGAAATCGGCGTCTTCACCGGGTACAGCGCGCTGGCAGTGGCGTTGGCCTTGCCCGAGGATGGCAAGCTGATGGCTTGCGATATCAGCAATGAATATACACAGATCGGCCAGCCGTTTTGGGAGCAGGCACAAGTCAGGCACAAGATCGATTTGCAGCTGCGGCCAGCGCTGGAGACGCTCGATGCGCGCCTGGCCGCAGGGGAGGCGGGGCAATATGATTTTGCCTTCATCGATGCCGACAAGACCAGCTATGACGGCTATTACGAACGTTGCCTGCAGTTGCTGCGGAGCGGCGGGCTGGTCGCCATCGACAACACTTTATGGAGCGGCAAGGTAGCGACCCGCGATACCAGCGCCGACACGGTTGCTTTGCAAGCGCTGAACATCAAGCTGCATCACGATGCGCGCATCGACCTGTCGCTGTTGCCGATCGGCGACGGGCTGACGCTGGCACGTAAGCGCTGACTTAGCGTGCAATATTAAGGCGCAAAATCAACGCGCAATACGTTTGAAATCACGGAAACGGAATCCCATCGCCAGCAGTGCGCCAAAATAAGTAATGCCGCAAGCCGCCAGCACAGCACACAAGGCGGCGATGCGTGCCAGGGAGCTGGTGTGCGGTCCGGTCCAGTCGAATTGCTGGCTGCACCACAGAGCCACGGCAGCCATCAGGAACAGGGCGCCGAGCAAGCGTATGAAATAGCGGATCCAGCCCGTCTCAGGCTTGTATATACCGCGCCGCATCAGGCTCCACAGCAAGAAGCCGGCGTTCAGGCAGGCGCCGACGCTGATCGACAACGCCAGTCCGGCTACTGCAAAAATCGGCACAAAGAAGTAGTTCATCAACTGCGTGGCGATCAATACGCCGACTGCAATCTTGACCGGGGTTCGGATGTCTTGCTTGGCATAAAAGCCCGGCGCCAGGATTTTCACCACGATCAGGCCGATCAAGCCGACGCCATAGGCGATCAGAACCTGGCTGGTAACCGCAACCGAGGCAGCATCGAATTTACCGTGCTGGAACAACGTCGCCGTCAGCGGCACTGACAGGGTAGCCAGACCGACCGCAGACGGCAGGGCCAGCAAAAAGGTGAGGCGCAGGCCCCAGTCCAGCAACGATGAGTATTCGCCGTGGTCTTTATCCGCATTGGCTTTGGACAAGCTAGGCAACAAGATGGTGCCGAGGGCAACGCCCAGCAACGCCGTCGGGAATTCCATCAAGCGGTCGCCGTAGGTCAGTAACGAAACACTGCCGTGCCCCAGGCGCGAAGCGATATTGGTATTGATCAACAGGCTCAGTTGAGCGGCAGATACGGCGAATACCGCCGGCCCCATTTTTTTAAGTACCCGTTGCACACCGAGATCGCGCAAGCCGACCATGGGATTGAGCGCAATCCGCGGCAGCATGCCGACCTTGACCAAGGCCGGTACCTGTAGCGCAACCTGCAATACACCGCCGACCAGCACCGCAAATGCCATCGCATAGATGGGATGTTCCAGGTAGGGGGCGACAAATAGCGAAGCGACAATAAAAGCCAGGTTGAGCAGCACCGACGTGAAAGCCGGAATCTTGAATTCATGCCAGGTATTCAGGATACCGCCAGCCAAGGCGACAAAAGACATGAAGCCGATGTAGGGGAACATGATCCTGGTCATGAACACCGAGGCATCGAACACTTCTTTGTTATCTTTCAGGCCGGTGGCGATGAAATACACCAGCACCGGTGTGGCCAGTATGCCGATGATGCAGGTGAACAACATGGCCCAGGTCAGCACGGTGGCGACGTGATCGACCAGTTCCTTGGTCGCGGCTTCGCCTTTCTGGTTCTTGTATTCACCCAGGATCGGCACGAAGGCTTGCGAAAAAGCGCCTTCGGCAAACAGCCGGCGCAACAGGTTGGGAATGCGGAAAGCGATGGCGAAGGCGTCTGTGTAACCGTCGGCGCCGAATGCGCGCGCGTACAGGATTTCACGAATCAGGCCCGTCACACGCGACACCATGGTCATGCCAGAGACGGTGGCAAGCGTTTTATGCAAGTTCATGGAGCGGCATTATAGCTGCAGCAGATCGCCTGCCACAGGATCGCCTGCCGTAACTTTCTCAGGATTTGGAAAAAGAGGGGGGATTTTTGCCATGTTCGCAAGGATTTACTTGCTGCCGGCGCATACTATTGACTGTGATAAAGTCTGGGCCGGATTGTTCCCGAGCAAGCAGGATATAGCAAGAAAGTGGGTTGCCACTCTTGCAACGGTGTTTTCTTGCGACAGAATTGCTTCCAAAGCAAGGGGAGTTTGCCTGTTTTGGAAAAACTGGTTATAATCCGTGGCTTTACAGAATTCTGCGTCGCGGTCTGGTTTGTTTATGCCGCGTAAGCATTCCCGACCTCGTTTTAGGAAATATAAATGGCAAATACCGCACAAGCACGTAAGCGTGCTCGTCAAGCAGTTCAGCAAAACCTGCACAACTCCAGTCAGCGTTCGACCCTGCGTACAGCAATCAAAGCTGCTCGCAAGGCAATCGAAGCTGGTGGCGACAAAGCTGCAGCAGCGCTGGTTCTGCAAAAATCCGTATCGGTTATCGACCGTATCGCGGACAAGAAAATCATTCACAAGAACAAGGCTGCACGCCATAAGAGCCGTCTGAACGCCGCTCTGAAAGCGCTGGCTGCTTAATATTATTTGATTGAGTATTTGATTGGCGGCCCCGGCTGCCAGCTTTGCTGGATTGTTGTTGGATTAAGAAAAACCCTGCATAACGCATGTTATGCAGGGTTTTTCTGTTTGGTTTTTAATTAATTAACGCTAGCTTCGTCATCCTCGCGAACGCGGGGATCCATTTTACGTACCATGGATTCTTCACCTTGGATTCCCGCGTTCGCGGGAATGACGGCGGCGGCGATTTTAAAATTACCTATGTGTTCTTATTAACTGTTGCAGGTGCTTATAGTTGCGGCAAACCTTGGATCACGGTACCGGCTTTGATATTTTTGTCCTTGAACCAGTTCTTGTTCATCTCCAGCGCATAAGAAGCGGCTCCCTGGGCGCAATGCGAGTCCAGCGTTTGCGCTTTCATTTCCTCGACGTTCAGGATGGCGCCCTTTGCATCGATGAATGCGACCGATAGCGGGATCAGTGTGTTTTTCATCCACATGCAGATACCTGCCGGATTATCGAACACAAATACCATCCCTTCGTTGCTGCCCATTTTCTTGCGGAACATGAGGCCCTGTTCGCGTTGCGCATTTGTGTGGGCAACCTCGGCCTTGATCACGTGGATGCCGATGTTCAGGGAGGTGGTCGGGAGTTGCTGGCTTTCTTGCGCTGCTGCCGGCAATGCGGTAACAGCGCAGGTTGCGATGGCTGCAAAGACTGCGGTTAGGTACGTGGCGCGAATTTTTCTCATGTTGTTCATGTTGTCGAGGCTCCTTAGGATGCGGAGATTATACAGAGAGGTAATTCGGCGGAGGGGCGTCGGAGGTGGATATTAATTGTTTCAGGACGTAAAAAAAGGCAGGACGCGCCTGCCTTTCGGTTGAAACTGCTGCTGGAATTACTTGGCAGCAGGAGCGGCTTCAGCTGCTGGAGCTTCAGCCTTTGCAGCTTTAGCTTTAGCTGCTTTTTTAGCCTTCTTGACTTTGTGTGTTGCCTTCTTGGCGACAGGAGCCGAAGCCTCAACTGCAGCGGCAGCTGGTGCGGCAGCAGGAGCTGCTGCAGGTGCAGCGTCAGCAGCGAAAACGGAAGTAGCGAACAAGCCAGCAATCAGAACGGCGATCAGTTTTTTCATTTTTCAAATCCAGTCAGTTAGCGAGTTAATCAATCTATGATTCACTTGAATCACTGCAATTAACGACGCTCGTAAACCGATGGTTGACATTTTTTTTTAAAAAAATCGGAAACCTGTATCAATTTGTATCAGCGGCTGTTTGCCACTGCTTGCCACTGCTCCGTCCTCCCTCGCTACTTCTTCGCTACTCGTGCAAATTAGTCAGATCCGCGGGGTTTATTTCCATCGACTCGCCCGGCCACAAGGGATGGCTTTGCAGCGATACCTGGCCAATCGACACCCTCACCAGCCGCAAGGTAGGTAATCCCACAGCCGCTGTCATGCGCCGTACTTGGCGGTTCTTACCCTCGGTCAGGGTGAGCGCCAGCCAGCTGGTGGGTTTGTCGTGGCGCTGGCGTATCGGCGGCTCGCGCGGCCATAGCCAATCCGGCGCCTCGATCTCACGCGCCTGGCACGGCTTGCTACGGAAATCGCCGAGATCGACGCCGTTGCGCAAGTGCGCCAGCATGGTCTGGGTAGGAACACCTTCGACCTGCACCATATAAGTCTTTGGCTGCTTCAGTGCCGGATGGCTGATGTTGTGCTGCAGCTTGCCGTCATCGGTGAGTAACAATAATCCTTCACTATCGGCATCCAGGCGTCCGGCTGGGTAGATATCCGGGATCTTGATGTAGTCGGCGAGCGTAGGGCGGCCGGGGTGCGCCGAAAACTGGCACATCACTTGAAATGGTTTGTTGAATAAAATCAGAGACATGCGCATAGTATAAAGCTTGATCGCTATGCGAAGCACAGAGCCGATGTCGCAAAAGCATAGCGTCTAGTAAAATACTAGTGCATAATACGAAATGCTTGTCTTATGTCTTATATAAGACCAACCGTGTTTCAAATCCAACCGCACTGGTAGTTTTTACCTCCTCAACTCCGGAGATACACTGATGTCCCAACATATCAAAGTGCCTGCTGAAGGCAAAAAAATCACCGTCAACGCCGATTTTTCGATCAACGTTCCTGACAATCCAATCATTCCTTACATCGAAGGCGATGGCACTGGTGTAGATATCAGCCCGGTCATGATAAAGGTGGTCGACGCTGCCGTGTCCAAGGCGTATGCAGGCAAGCGCAAGATCAGCTGGATGGAAGTATTTGCCGGCGAAAAATCGACTCAGGTATATGGTCCTGACGTCTGGCTGCCGGAAGAAACCCTGGCCGCGATCAAGGATTATGTTGTATCGATCAAAGGCCCATTGACGACGCCGGTTGGCGGCGGTATCCGTTCGCTCAACGTGGCTCTGCGCCAAGAGCTGGACTTGTATGTCTGCCTGCGCCCGGTGCGTTACTTCAAGGGCGTGCCGTCGCCTGTACGTGAGCCAGAGAAGACCGACATGGTGATTTTCCGCGAAAACTCGGAAGACATCTATGCAGGTATCGAATGGCAAGAGGGCAGCGACGGTGCCAAGAAGCTGATCGAATTCCTGGTCAAGGAAATGGGCGTCAAGAAGATCCGTTTCCCGAACACCTCCGGCATCGGCATCAAGCCGGTTTCGCGTGAAGGCACCGAGCGTCTGGTACGCAAGGCGATCCAATACGCGATCGACAACGACAAGCCATCCGTCACCATTGTCCATAAGGGCAACATCATGAAGTTCACCGAAGGTGGCTTCCGTGACTGGGCATATGCACTGGCGCAAAAAGAATTCGGCGCTGAGTTGATCGATGGCGGTCCATGGGCGAAATTCAAGAACCCGAAAACCGGCCGTGAAATCATCGTCAAGGATTCGATCGCTGATGCATTCTTGCAACAAATTCTGTTGCGTCCAAATGAATACAGCGTCATCGCTACCCTGAACCTGAACGGCGACTACATCTCCGACGCTCTGGCGGCACAAGTCGGCGGTATCGGCATCGCTCCTGGCGCCAATCTGTCGGATTCAGTGGCCATGTTTGAAGCTACCCACGGTACTGCGCCAAAGTATGCCGGCAAAGACTACGTCAACCCAGGTTCGTTGATCCTGTCGGCGGAAATGATGTTGCGCCACATGGGCTGGATCGAAGCCGCTGACCTGATCATTGAATCGATGCAAAAATCGATTACTTCGAAAAAGGTCACTTACGACTTCGCACGCCTGATGGAAGGTGCAACGCAGGTTTCTTGCTCCGGTTTCGGTGAAGTATTGATCGAAAACATGTAAGTTTTCCGTTTTTATGAAAAAAGCCAGAACTTGTTCTGGCTTTTTTTTCGTGCGTTGCCGACATGCGCTATGGCGGGGCAATAAAAAAACCTCACCGCGGTGAGGTTTTTTACAAAGACCACTTAATCAACTGAATTAAGGAGCCTGGATGTTAGAAGCTTGCTTGCCTTTAGGGCCTTGCGTGACTTCGAACTGGACTTTTTGACCTTCTTTGAGAGTCTTGAAGCCGTTCATCTGGATTGCGGAAAAGTGTGCAAACAAATCTTCACCGCCGTCATCCGGAGTGATAAAGCCGAAGCCCTTAGAATCGTTGAACCACTTGACTGTACCTGTTGCCATAAAATAGCGTCTTTCAAATAATAACAATCACACGAGCCGTAAAAGCAAGAAGCCTCGCGTAACGCTGCCCCTTCTAGAACTTGCTCACTTCTATTAACAAGCTGAAACATGCTTATCAATGAATGTCATTGTTCGCGTTAAAAATAAAAAAGTCAAGTAATTTCCTTTATGCAATTAAATTTGTGCATACGCATTGTTTTCTCCTCTTGATTTAATCTCTTCTATCGTCATCTGCATAGCAATCGGAAAACGCGTAATATCAACATTAGTATCGATATAAACACTATTTATTCAGAGTTGCGCGTTGCGCATTTGGCGGAAGGTTTTAGAATAGGCGCATGGTAACCAAGCACGAAGACGGGACAGTAGCGACGCGGCAAGAGCAAAAGCTCAAGCCGCCTCCCATGTATCAGGTATTTCTGCTTAATGATGACTACACGCCAATGGAGTTCGTGGTCGCTATTCTGCAGGAATATTTCAACAAGGATCGCGAAGCCGCAACGCAGATAATGTTGAAAGTGCATCGCGATGGCAAAGGCATGTGTGGTGTATATCCTAAAGATATTGCATCCACCAAGGTTGAACTGGTATTAACGCACGCACGCAAAGCAGGGCACCCCCTGCAATGCATGATGGAGGAAGCATGATTGCGCAGGAACTGGAAGTAAGTTTGCACATGGCGTTTGTCGAGGCACGACAAGCAAGGCACGAGTTCATCACGGTTGAACACCTGCTGCTGGCATTGCTCGACAACCCGTCCGCGGCAGAAGTGCTGCGTGCGTGTGCGGTCAATATTGACGATATGCGCAAGACGCTGGCTATCTTCATTGGCGACAACACACCGACGGTGCCGGGTTCGAATGAAGTGGATACCCAACCTACCCTGGGTTTCCAACGCGTTATCCAACGCGCCATCATGCATGTGCAATCGGCTTCCAACGGCAAGAAGGAAGTGACCGGCGCAAACGTGCTGGTCGCCATCTTCGGCGAGAAGGATTCGCATGCTGTGTATTACCTGCATCAGCAAGGTGTGACGCGTCTCGACGTGGTCAACTTCATTTCGCATGGTGTGCGCAAGGATCAGCAATCCGATGCGCAGAAATCTTCGGAAGGCGCGGAAGAAGTGCAGGCCGAAGGCCAGGCTAAAGAGAGCCCGCTCGACCAGTTTACGCAAAACCTGAACAAGCTGGCGACCGAAGGAAAAATCGATCCGCTGATCGGCCGCGAGTACGAGGTCGAACGCGTGATCCAGACCTTGTGCCGTCGCCGCAAGAATAATCCTTTGCTGGTCGGCGAAGCCGGCGTCGGCAAGACTGCGATTGCAGAGGGACTGGCATGGCGCATCACCCAGGGTGAAGTCCCTGAAATTTTGCAAAATGCGATTGTCTACTCGCTCGACATGGGTTCGCTGCTGGCCGGCACCAAATACCGCGGTGACTTCGAGCAGCGTCTGAAAGCGGTGCTCAAGCAATTGAAAGATAGTCCGCACGGCATCTTGTTTATCGACGAGATCCATACGATCATCGGCGCCGGTTCGGCTTCCGGCGGCACGCTCGATGCGTCCAATCTGTTGAAACCGGCGTTGTCCAGCGGCCAGCTGAAATGCATCGGCGCGACCACTTATACAGAATTCCGCGGCGTCTTTGAAAAAGACCATGCGTTGTCGCGTCGCTTCCAGAAGATCGACGTCAACGAACCGACGGTAGAGCAAACCGTGCAGATCCTGCGCGGCTTGAAATCGCGCTTTGAAGAACATCACGGCGTCAAGTACTCGGCTTCCGCACTGACCAGCGCAGCTGAACTGGCGGCGCGTTTCATCAACGATCGTCATCTGCCTGACAAGGCGATCGACGTCATCGATGAAGCCGGTGCAGCGCAACGCATCCTGCCGAAGTCGAAGCAGAAAAAGACAATAGGCAAGGGCGAGATCGAAGACATCATCGCCAAGATTGCGCGGATTCCACCGCAGTCGGTCAACCAGGACGATCGCAGCAAGCTGCAAACCATAGACCGCGATTTGCGCAATGTGGTGTTCGGCCAGGATCCGGCGATCGATGCCCTGGCATCGGCGATCAAGATGGCGCGCGCCGGTTTGGGCAAGACCGACCGGCCGATCGGTTCTTTCCTGTTCTCCGGTCCGACCGGCGTTGGCAAGACCGAGGTGGCCAAGCAGCTGGCATTCATCATGGGCATCGAGCTGATCCGGTTCGACATGTCCGAGTACATGGAGCGCCATGCGGTGAGCCGCCTGATTGGCGCGCCTCCGGGTTATGTCGGGTTCGACCAGGGCGGCTTGCTGACCGAGGCCGTGACCAAGAAGCCGCATGCGGTATTGCTGCTGGATGAAATTGAAAAAGCCCACCCGGACATTTTCAATATCCTGTTGCAGGTGATGGATCACGGCGCATTGACCGACAATAATGGACGCAAGGCGGATTTCCGCAATGTGATCATTATCATGACCACCAATGCCGGTGCAGAAAGCTTGCAAAAACGTTCGATCGGTTTCACCGAGAAGAAAGAGGCCGGTGACGAGATGGCGGATATCAAGCGTATGTTTACGCCGGAATTCCGCAATCGCATCGATTCCATCATCAGCTTCCGTGCACTGGATGAAGAAGTCATCTTGCGTGTGGTCGACAAGTTCCTGATGCAGCTGGAAGAGCAGTTGCATGAGAAAAAAGTGGAAGCGGTCTTCACCGAGAATTTGCGGAAATTCCTGGCCAAGAAGGGTTTCGATCCGTTGATGGGCGCGCGTCCGATGTCACGCCTGATCCAGGACATGATACGCAAGGCGCTGGCAGACGAACTGTTGTTCGGCAAATTGGTGACCGGCGGCCGGGTAACCGTCGATCTGGACGACAAGGATCAGATCAGCCTGGACTTTGCAGAGAAGGATTCGTCCTCGCCTGCAGCGCCTGAGGAAACGGTGGAAGTGGAATAATTTTGGTTTAATCCGCTCGTTAAAAAAGCCTGAATTCACGTGAGTGATTCAGGCTTTTTTCGTAGGATGGGCAAAATTGCCCACCCTACATTCCTACGGCAGTACGGCAGCGTTGGTCGCTTGCTTGGCCTGGATATCCGAAACGGCTTTCTGGATGGCCGACAGCCGATAGTCGGTGCCAGGATGGATCGCGGTATAGCCATTGAGCGCGCTGGCCGGATAGCTGGTCGCCAGCCGTTGCCAGAAAGCTGCCGCATCGTCGACCTTGTAGCCGGCGCGCGCAACCATGTACAACGCCAGTTTGTCGGCTGCCGCATCCATTTGTTGCGGATAAGGCTTGACGCCGGCCATGCCGTTCAATGCCGCTGTATCCGGCCGCAAGCGGATCAGATTGTCGATGACACCGGTCAGGGTGGCAGTGCTGCGTTGGCGCGCCGGATGGGTAAGTGTGTTGTGCGCCATTTCCTTGGCGATCACCAGGGCCAGCTCATCGTCGTTCTTGGTGAATTTCATCATGCCGCTGCTGATCAGCACGCGTCGGCCGTCGGCATAACTGATCACATTCTCGGTATTGCCGAGTTCGATGCCAAAGGCGCAGGCACGGGTCAGCGGGATGTTCATGGTCTGGTTGCTGCCTTTGCGCGCGACCGTCAGCTTGATGCTGTTACGGCCGTTCACCAGCGGGCCCAGCAGCAGGGCGGTCTGGCGTTCAGCATCGGCGCCGGTCGGTACCGGCTTGTCCTGGATAGTCACCAGCCGGTCGCCGCGTTGCAGGCCGACCTTGGCGGCACCGCTGCCGGCCAGCACGCCGGTCACTTGCAGTTGATCGCTCAGGCCCAAGGCAGCTGCCGCATCAACGAATTCTGGTGTATAGGAATACTTTGTCTTGGCGGTGAAACCGAGCAGGTTGCGCGCATTGTTTCTGCACAATACCGCGTTATTCACCAGCAATGGAGCGGCGACGTCGTACAAGCGGTCTTGCAAGCCGATCAACGATTTCAGCTCCGTTTGCTGTGGCGACAACGTCGGCGCTACGGGTTTGGGAGAGACTGTCGGCACGGTCCTTGGTGCGGTACCGGCGCCAGTGCCAGGCTCCTGCGTGGCGCAGGCAGCCAGGAACAGCACTGGTAATGTCAGCGCCGCATAACGCTTGGCGCCTTGCCATCCGGCGCCGCGCGTCAAATTCGTCAATCTCATTAATTTCTCCATCAATTTTTTCCGGTGCTGCCGAAGCCGCCTGCGCCGCGTTCGCTGCTCTCGAAATCTGGTACGACATTAAAACGGACACGTGCAACAGGCACAATAATCAATTGCGCCAGCCGTTCCATCGGGTTGAGGGTGAATTCGGTCGTTCCGCGGTTCCAGGTAGAAACCATTAACTGACCCTGGTAATCAGAGTCGATCAGGCCGACCAGGTTCCCCAACACGATGCCATGTTTATGGCCGAGGCCGCTGCGCGGCAGGATCATGGCGGCATAGGCAGGGTCGCCGATGTGAATCGCCAGGCCGGTCGGAATCAGATGGGTTTCGCCGGGTTTGATCGTCAGCGCGGCGTCCAGGCAAGCGCGCAGGTCCAGGCCCGCACTGCCTTCGGTGGCGTAAGCCGGCAATTGATCTTGCATGCGTGGGTCGAGAATTTTGACGTCGATGATATTCATGGAATTTTGTAACAATCTATTAAATGAAAAATGAAAAATGAAAAATGAAGAAATAATGGCAGGTACAACAAACATGGCAGGATTAATCCTGCCGGGTGCTCATCAAACTACCTCTGATTTTTGATGCAAACCGCTGGCGGTGAAACGGGCAGCGATATGGAAATTCGAGACTCTAGATAAGACGACTGGCAATTGCGGCAATCAACTGACGCGCCAGTTGTTGCTTGCCGGCGCGCGGCAAACTGGTGTGGCCGTCGGCATCAAACAATACTAATTGGTTATCATCCTTGCCAAACGTGTCATGGCCGATATTGCCGACCAATAGCGGTACATTTTTCTTGATGCGTTTGACCTCGCCATATTGGAGCAAGTTCTCTGACTCGGCAGCAAAACCGACACAGTAAGGCGGTTTCGGCAATGCTGCAACTGTTGCCAGAATGTCCGGGTTTTGTTCGAACACTAATTCGGGGGCGCTGCCGTCGGCGTTCTTTTTCAGTTTTTGCGCACTGGCGTTGGCTACGCGCCAGTCAGCCACTGCTGCCACTGCGACGAAGACGTCAGTGCCGCTATCGGCGCCGGCCAACTGCGCCATCACGATATCGTGCATTTGCTGCGCGGTCTGGACGCTGATGCGGCGCACGCCGTAGGGTGTGGTCAGCGCGGTCGGGCCTGACACCAGGGTGACTTCCGCCCCGGCTTCATAAGCTGCGCGAGCTACGGCATAACCCATTTTTCCGGATGAAAGATTTGTGATGCCGCGTACCGGGTCGATCGGTTCGAAAGTCGGGCCGGCGGTCAGCAGCAGGCGTTTACCTTTGAGCAGCTTGGGTTGGAACGAGGCGATCACTTCTTCCAGTAATTGATCTGCTTCCAGCATGCGGCCCATGCCGACTTCGCCGCAAGCCTGTTCGCCCGCATCGGGGCCGAGCAGCTGGATGCCGTCTTCCAGCAGTTGCGTCAGGTTGCGTTGGGTTGCCGGGTTTTGCCACATCTCGACATTCATCGCCGGCGCGACCAGCAAGGGTACTGTGGCTGGACGGGCGACGCATAACGTCGACAGCAAGTCGTCGCAGGCGCCGTGCGCCAGCTTGAAGATGAAATCGGCAGAGCAGGGCGCAATCACGATGGCGTCGGCGTCGCGCGTCAGGTCGATATGCGGCATGTTGTTGCCGATGCGCGCATCCCATTGATCGGTAAATACCGGCTTGCCGGACAAGCCTTGCATGGTGACTGGCGTGATGAAGTGCATCGCCGCCGAGGTCATGACGACCTGCACCGAAGCACCGGCCTTGCTCATGGCGCGCGTGAATTCCGCTGCCTTGTAGCAGGCAATGCCGCCGGTCAGTCCCAGCACGATTTTTTTACCAGCGAGATCCATATTTACTCCTGGAGGGTAAAGCGCTTATCGGTTACTTAATTGGATACTAAGTGGTAACTAAGTGGTAACTAAGTGATTACTAAGTAGTTACGCAATTAATTAACTATTTATTTACGCGACGCAATTCATCAATAACAAACAATACCGCACCGACGCAGATCGCGCTATCGGCGACGTTGAAAGCTGGCCAGTGCCAGTTGCGCACATAGAAGTCGAGAAAGTCGATCACATGGCCGTAGGCGATGCGGTCGATCACATTGCCGATGGCGCCGCCCAGGATCAATGCCAGCGCGGTGCAAAACATGCGTTGTCCGGCATGGCGTTTCAGCAGGAAAGTGATGAACAGCGCGGCCGCGATGCCGAGCGCGGTGAAAAAGTAGCGCTGCCAGCCGGATTCGGTGGAAAGGAAGCTGAATGCAGCGCCCTTGTTATATACCAGCACCAGGTTGAAGAATGAGGTCACCGCTTGCGATTCGCCATAGCTGAACAGCCGCACAATCGTGATCTTGGTCAGTTGATCTATCAATAACACCAGTGCCGCGATGGCAAGCCATGGCGCCAGGCCGTATTTGGAGGAAGATGAAGAAATCGACGTGCGTTTTTTTGTGGCCATATCAGGTTGTATAGATTCTCAGGGGTTTGTAGGGTGGGCACGTTGCCCACGCGTGAACTCACTCTACGTACATGTCTGTTTCGGTGCAGCACGGGCCTGCATTCCGGTTATCGCGGTCACGCGTGGGCATAAGTGCCCACCCTACGCAAAATGCCGATCTTCACCGTTGCCGAACAAATTGGCAACACAGCGTCCGCACAAACCAGGATGCTCAGGATGGCTGCCGACATCGGCCCGGTAATGCCAGCAGCGTTCGCATTTCTGCTGCGCCGACGGTGTGACCAGAATCGCTTCTTCGGCTTCTGTCGCCACTTCCGACACGGTTGCGCTGGACGTGATCAAGACAAATTTCAGATCGTCGCCGAGGCTGTGGAGCAGCGCATATTTCGCTGGAGCAGCCTTGATGTCGACTTCGGCCTGCAGTGAAGAGCCGATGCCGCCTGCGACCCGGACTTCTTCCAGTTGCTTGGTGACGTCGGCGCGTACCGCACGGACGGCGCTGAATTTTTCGATCAGGGCCGCGGCGTCGCTGATTTCCGGCAGCGTGTAGTAGGTTTGGGTGAAAATGGTTTCATCGCTGGCGGCAAAAGCCTCCGGGCTGGCGAAGAAGGACCAGGCTTCCTCCGCCGTGAACGACAGCGTCGGCGCCATCACGCGCAATAACGCCTGGGTGATGTGCCAGATCGCGGTTTGAGCGGAACGGCGGGCCGGCGAGCTGACGCCGCTGGTGTACAGGCGATCTTTCAGGATGTCGAGATAGAAACCGCCGAGGTCTTCCGAGCAGTACATCTGCAATTTCGAGATCACCGGATGGAATTCGTAAGTCTCGTAATGTTGCAGGATATCGGTTTGCAGCTGCGCCATGCTGGCGATCGCGTAACGATCGATTTCCAGCAAGTCGGCGATCGGCACCGCATCCTTCAACGGATCGAAGTCGGAAGTATTCGCCAGCAGGAAGCGCAGGGTGTTGCGGATGCGGCGATACGATTCGGTGACGCGTTTCAGGATCTCGTCCGAGATCGTGATTTCACCCGAGTAATCGCTGGCGGCCACCCACAAGCGCAGGATTTCCGCGCCCAGCGAGTCCGCCACTTTTTGCGGCTCGACGCCGTTTTTCAGCGACTTCGACATCTTGCGGCCCTCGCCGTCGACCACGAAACCGTGCGTCAGCAACGCGTTATACGGCGCGCGGCCATTCAACATGGCCGAGGTCAGCAACGAGGAATGGAACCAGCCGCGATGTTGGTCGGAACCTTCCAGATACAGGTCGGCAGGGAACTGCAGCTGGCTGGCGTGCGAGCCGCGCAATACGGTCTGGTGGGTGGAGCCGGAGTCGAACCAGACATCCAGGGTGTCCTTGTTCTTGATGTAATTGACGGCATCGTCGCCCAGCAATTCCTTCGGATCCAGCGCCTGCCAGGCTTCGATCCCGCTTTGCTCAACGCGCTGCGCGATCTGTTCCAGCAGTTCCGGCGTACGTGGATGCAACTGGCCGGTTTCCTTGTGGACGAAGAACGCCATCGGCACGCCCCATTGGCGTTGGCGCGACAGTGTCCAGTCGGGACGGTTGGCGATCATGCCATGCAGGCGCGCCTTGCCCCAGCCAGGGAAGAACGCGGTATCTTCGATTGCTTGCAGGGCGGTTGCGCGCAGGCTCGGGTGGCCGTCCTTCGGCAGGTTGTCCATGCTGGCGAACCATTGCGAAGTGGCGCGGTAGATGATCGGCGTTTTATGGCGCCAGCAATGCATGTAGCTGTGATCGAACATCACCAGCTTGAACAGTGCGCCGACTTCTTCCAGCTTGCCGCAGATCGGCTTCGATGCTTCCCAGATAGTCATGCCGGCAAAGAACGGCAGCCAGGACGCGAACTTGCCGTCGCCCATAACCGGGCTGATGATGTCGTCGTCCTTCATGCCATGCGCTTTGCATGAGATAAAGTCTTCGATGCCGTAGGCTGGCGCCGAGTGGACAATGCCGGTGCCGCTGTCGGTGGTGACGTAGTCGCCCAGGTAGATCGGCGACAGGCGGTTGTAGCCGGCATCGGCGGCGGCCAGCGGGTGCTTGAAATTGATCAGCGACAGCGCCTCGCCTTTACAGGTAGCGATGGCTTTGCCTTCGAGGCCGAAACGTTGCAGGCAATCTTCGACCAGGTCTTGCGCCAGGATCAGCAGCAAGGGCGCACCGTTGCGCGCGGTCTGGACCAGCGCGTAGTCGATTTCAGGGTGGACGTTGAGCGCCTGGTTGGAAGGGATGGTCCACGGCGTGGTGGTCCAGATCACTACATAACCTTGATCGGTTGGCAGCGCGGGCAAGCCGAATGCGGCGGCGATCTTTTCCGGTTCGGCAAACGGGAAGCCGACATCGATCGACGGATCGCGCTTGTCCTGGTATTCGACTTCGGCCTCGGCCAAAGCGGAGCCGCAATCGAAGCACCAGTTGACGGGTTTCAGGCCGCGATAGACATAACCCTTTTCCAGGATGGCGCCTAGCGCGCGCAGTTCGTCGGCCTCGTTACCGAAGGCCATGGTCAAGTATGGATTGTCCCATTCGCCCAATACACCGAGGCGGATGAAGTCTTTTCTTTGCAGGTCGATCTGTTCGTTAGCGTAGGCACGCGCCTTGGCTTGCACTTCCGCTACCGGCAGGTTCTTGCCGTATTTTTTCTCGATCTGGATTTCGATCGGCATGCCGTGGCAATCCCAGCCCGGCACGTAAGGCGCATCGAAGCCGGCCATGTTGCGGGCCTTGACGATCATGTCCTTGAGGATCTTGTTGACGGCATGGCCCAGGTGGATTTCACCGTTTGCATACGGCGGACCGTCATGCAGGATGAATTTCGGGCGGCCCTTGGAGGCTTTGCGAATCCGTTCGTAGACTTTCTTTTCCTGCCACTGCTTGACCCATTGCGGCTCGCGCTTGGCCAGGTCGCCGCGCATCGGGAATGGCGTCTCGGTCATGTTGACCGGGTATTTGCTTTGCGGCTTAGTTTGCGGTTTACCCTGTGGCTTCGCTGCTTTATTGTTTTCTGGTTTGCTGGTCTGATCGGACATAATTTTCTTCAATGGAATTCAGTGAGGGCTACGCGCAGTTGGTGCGCGTTGAGCCAGGCATTATTAAGACAACTGAGAGAACAGCGTCAAATTCGGTCAGTGGCTGAAATCGCTGCAGTATCTTGCTGGCGGAAATACGCACGTGCATTGCTGACATCGCGCGTGATCGCGGCAGTCAGGGTCGGCAAATCGACGTATTTTTCTTCGTCGCGCAATTTTTGCAAAAATTCGACCTGTATCAGTTTGCCGTAGCAATCACCGGTGAAATCGAGAATATAGCTCTCTAGCAGCACCCGCCCGCTGTCGTCCACGGTAGGGCGGACGCCGATGCTGGCCACCGCCGGCAGCGGCTGTTCGGCCAGGCCATGTACTTTAACGGTAAAAATGCCGGACAAGGCCGGTAGTTTATGGCTGACACGCAGGTTCAAGGTCGGGAAGCCGATGGTGCGGCCGAGTTTCTTGCCATGCACCACGTGTCCAGAGATCGAATAAGGATGGCCCAGCAGCGCTCGCGCATGGCTGAAATCACCGGCCGCCAGCGCCGTGCGCACCGCCGACGAGGATACCCGCGCGCCTTCGTTCATCACGGTCGGCAAGGTTTCGACATGGAAGCCGTATTTCTTGCCGGCTTCGATCAGGGTGGCGATATTGCCGGCGCGGCGGGCGCCGAAGCAGAAATCTTCGCCCACCATCAGCCACTTCACGTGCAAGCCTTCAACCAGCACTTTTTCAACAAAGTCCTGGGGCGACATGGCTGCAAAGCTGGCGTTGAAATGTTCGACAATCACGCGATCTATGCCAGCCTGCGACAGCGATTGCAGCTTGTCGCGCAGGTTGGCGACGCGTGTCGGCATATTGCCCGGCTGGCCGGTACGTTGCGCAAAAAATTCGCGCGGGTGCGGCTCGAACGTCATCACCGCAGCATCCAGCCCCAGTTCGGTGGCGGCTTTGCGGACGTGCGCGAGCAATACCTGATGGCCGCGATGTACGCCATCAAAGTTGCCGATAGTTAGCGCGCAAGGGGCGCGCGATTCGGCATTGGGAAGTCCGCGAAATACCTTCATTGAAGTGACCGGAATATTTATTGCAAAAACCTTGGATTATAAATGCTTTCGACGTTTTCCCCCTGCCAAGAAGTCGAACTGCACCGGATTGAATGATTTTTAATTGATAAAACGGCTATTTTATTGAATTATGGATACTAATAGTGATGCAGCGAAGATTGTGAACGCCAAAAAAAATCGCCCCTGAGGGCGATTTTTGTCGAACGGTTAGCGTTGGTCAATAAGCGTTAGCCAACTCAGGCCTGCTTGTTGCCGCCCAACAGACCGCCCAGCAACCCGCCCAAGTCCAGGCCGCCAGGAGCCGCGGTTGCTTCGCCATGTGGGGTCAGCTTGTCCACCAGGCCAGGCAAGATTTCCGACAGGTGGCCGGCAGCTTCAGTTGGTGAAATACCTGCTGCTTGTGCCAATTCCTGCAACTGGCCGCTGCCCAGCGCCTGTTGCACCTGATCCGGTGAAATCGCCTGGTTCTGGCCATTGCTGATCCACGATTGGGCAACCTGGCCCAGGCCGGCGCCTTCAAATGCGCTGAGCAAGCCGCCCAAGCCGCCCGCTGCGCCACCGGCAGCGCCGCCTTGTTTGGTCAGCATGCCGATTGCAGCCTGGATCAACATGGCTTTCGGATCGTTCGCTTGCTGTTGGCCGCCACCGATTGCGCCAAGTACCGAATCCAGCAGTCCCATAATATTCTCCTGAGTAAAAAACGTCAGCCATCAAGGCAGGTTGTTACTTTGCAAATAAAGACAAAGTATTGAGAAAATTAATATTACAACGCGGCAAGAACTTTGAGTAGTTGTATAACTGAAAACGATTGTGTCTTGAGAACGTTTCTTAAGTCCACTAACCATTTTAGCCAGGGTTTTTATTTTTGCTTAGAACAAATTGTAGAAACGATAGAGGCAGATTACGCTGGTTATATTTCGCCTTTGTTACATGTTACTTTCTCGTCACATTTCACCCCATATCGCGTTGATTGCCGCCAGCGCTGCCAGGCCGGCGGTTTCAGTCCGCAGGATCCGTGGTCCCATCGACAACATCAGCGCGCCCTGGCTGCAAGCCAGGTTCTCTTCCGCTTCCGTGAAACCGCCTTCCGGGCCGATCAGCAACGCCAGCGCTTGCGGCGGTTGATGACGCGCCCAGTCCGACAGCGACTGCTCGCCGCGCGGCGACAGCAGGATGCGTTTATGCAGATCCTGCTGCTGGACCCAGTCGGTAAAGGGGCTGAGCGTAGACAGTGTGGGCATGCGATTGCGCCCGCTTTGTTCGGCGGCGGCGACGATCACGGCCTGCCAATGGCTTTGCTTTTTCTCGGCGCGCTCGCTATTGAGGCGCACCACGCAGCGCTGCGCCGCCAGTGGCTGGATCGCTGCGACGCCAAGCTCCACAGCTTTTTCGATGATCCAGTCCAGCTTCGACGACTCCGGCAAAGCCTGGGCCAGCGTGATGGCGTAGGGCAGTTCAACCTCGCGCGGCGAAAAGGTCTTGATCTCGGCGCTGACGCGTTTTTTTTCTATGCTGCTGATGGTGGCGGTGTATTCGCCGCCGGTGCCGTTGAACAAGGTAATGGGCGCAGCCAGCCCAAGGCGCAGCACCAGCAAGTGATGGGCGACTGCTTCCGGCAAGACCAGCAACTGGCCGATTTCGAGCGGGGTAGAAACGTAGAAACGAGGCATTGAGTTGATAATTCTCTACTTAATTTAATCAGGAGTCAGGCATTAATATTATATGGCGCGACAGCATTTTACTGTCCCTCATATGAGGGATGCGCGGATTTGAACCGGGATCGGCCGCATTTTGGTAAAATATCGGCCTTTGTGGGCTGTTCCGACGCTGCGCGCCCACCAACCAATTTTCAATCGTTGCCTACCTGCTCACACCATGACTTCCACTCTCCCGACTACCAAGATGGCCAATGCAATCCGTGCGCTGGCAATGGACGCTGTACAAAAAGCCAACTCCGGCCATCCCGGCATGCCAATGGGCATGGCGGAAATCGCAGTCGCATTGTGGGCAAAGCACTACCGTCACAACCCGGCTAATCCGCATTGGGCCAATCGTGACCGGTTTGTGTTGTCAAATGGTCATGGATCGATGTTGCAATACGCGTTGCTGCACCTGACTGGCTACGATTTGTCGATGGACGAGATCCGCAATTTCCGTCAAATGCATTCGAAGACTCCGGGCCACCCTGAAGTCGATGTCACGCCAGGGATTGAAACCACCACCGGCCCGCTCGGCCAGGGTTTGACCAATGCAGTCGGCATGGCGCTGGCGGAAAAACTGCTGGCTGCAGAATTCAACCGCGCCAGTTTCCCTGTGGTGGATCATCACACTTACACTTTCGTCGGCGACGGCTGCCTGATGGAAGGCATTTCGCACGAAGCATGCTCGCTGGCCGGCACACTGCGTTTGTCGAAGCTGGTCGTGCTCTACGATGATAACGGTATCTCGATCGACGGCCATGTCGAAGGCTGGTTCAAGGACGATACCCCGAAGCGTTTCGAAGCCTACGGCTGGAACGTGATCCGCGCCGTCGACGGCCACAGTGTGGAAGCCGTCAACGCCGCCATCCATCAAGCCAAATTGTCCGACAAGCCAACCCTGATCTGCTGCAAGACAGTCATCGGCAAAGGTTCGCCAAACCTGGCCGGCACCGACAAGGTGCACGGCGCGGCATTGGGCGACAAGGAAATTGCTGCTGTGCGCGAAGCCTTGGGCTGGAATTACCCGCCGTTTGAAATCCCTGCCGACGTTTATGATGCATGGGATGCCAAACTGCAGGGCAAGCGATTCGAAGGCGACTGGAATGCGTTGTTCGCCGCTTACGCTGCCGAGTATCCGCAACTGGCCAACGAATTCACACGCCGCATGAAAGGCGAACTGCCAGGCAATTTCGAAAAGACCGTGAGCGACTACATCGCCACTTGCGTCGAAAAGAAAGAAACCATCGCCACCCGTAAAGCCAGCCAGAACGCGATCCAGGCACTGGCGCAAGTGCTGCCGGAATTCCTCGGTGGTTCGGCCGACCTGACCGGTTCTAACCTGACCAACTGGAAAGAATCCGTAGCGGTACGTGCCGATCAGCCGGGCAATCACATCAATTACGGCGTGCGCGAATTCGGCATGAGCGCGATGCTGAACGGTATCGCCCTGCATGGCGGCTACATCCCGTTTGGCGCGACTTTCCTGACGTTCTCCGATTACAGCCGCAATGCCTTGCGCATGGCAGCGCTGATGAAGATTCGTTCGATCTTCGTCTTCACCCATGACTCCATCGGCCTGGGCGAAGACGGCCCGACTCACCAGTCGGTGGAACATGTCTCGAGCCTGCGTTTGATTCCGCAACTGGATAACTGGCGTCCATGCGACACGGTTGAATCGGCAGTGGCATGGCAACAGGCCGTGCAGCGCAAGAACGGCCCGAGCACATTGATTTTTTCGCGCCAGAATTTGCAATACCAAGAGCGTGACGCAGCGCAAATCGCCGCCATCCAGCGTGGCGCCTATATCTTGAAAGATGCGGCCGACGCCAAGGCAATCCTGATCGCTACCGGTTCTGAAGTGGAACTGGCGATGCAGGCTGCGGCAGCGCTGGCGCAAGAAGGCATTGCAGTGCGCGTGATATCGATGCCTTGCGCCGATGTGTTCGACCGCCAGGAAGCTTCCTACAAAGCCAGCGTGCTGCAACGCGGTTTGCCGCGCGTGGCGATCGAAGCCGGTGTGACGGCGTTCTGGCACAAGTATGTCGGCCTGGAAGGTGCTGTGGTTGGTATCGATACTTTCGGCGAATCGGCTCCGGCTCCTGTGCTGTTCAAACATTTCGGCTTCACTGTTGAAAACGTCGTGGCCAAGACCAAACTGGTACTGGCATGAATCTGAGAGCTGCCAGAGCTATCGGCAAGATGGACATCACCAACATCGTCGGTGATGTCGTCATCCGCCGCGCCACCATCGCCGATGCAGGGGTGATCGCGGCGGTGCGTATCGATAGCTGGCGCACCACTTACCGCGGCATCATTCCGGACGACTATCTGGATGGCATGAAGATAGAAGACAGCGCTGCCATCTGGAGCCGCATCCTGTCGGCGACCTCGAATGCCGCCAATGTCTTCGTGGCCGAGGTCGATGGCGAGGTGCTGGGTTTTGCGGCCGGCATGACGCTCAAGGAAGCCAAGCTCGGCTTCGATTCCGAACTGACGGCGATCTATCTGGAGCCGTCGGTGCAGCGCGCGGGCATCGGCCGTAAGCTGGTGGCGCACGTGGCCGCCGCCTTGGCCAGCGCCGGCGCCAACAACATGCTGGTATGGGTGCTGGCGGACAATCGCCCGGCGCGGCAGTTTTACGAGATGCTGGGCGCCGAGCTGCTGGCCGAGCAACCTTTCAGCTGGGATGGACTCGAATTGCAGGAGGCTGGCTACGGCTGGCGTACTATCAGGGTCAATTGAACCGTTAGTGATGAAGTTGCAACATATTTATTTGTTAATACCTTAGGAGAAAACCATGACTATCCGCGTCGCCATCAATGGCTATGGCCGTATCGGCCGCAACATCCTTCGCGCCCATTATGAAGGCGGCAAAAAGCATGACATCGAGATCGTTGCCATCAACGACCTCGGCGATCCAAAAACCAATGCGCACCTGACTCAGTACGATACTGCCCACGGCAAGTTTCCTGGCACTGTGACAGTCGACGGCGATTTCATCGTAGTCAATGGCGATCGCATCAAGGTATTGGCGCAACGCAATCCGGCCGAACTGCCATGGGGCGAACTGGGCGTTGACGTCGTGCTGGAATGCACCGGCTTCTTCACCACCAAGGAAAAAGCCAGCGCCCACATCAAAGGCGGCGCCAAGAAAGTCATCATCTCCGCACCAGGCGGCAAGGATGTCGACGCGACTGTCGTTTTCGGCGTCAACCACGGCGTGCTGAAAGCCAGCGACACTGTGATTTCCAATGCTTCTTGCACCACCAACTGCCTGGCGCCGCTGGTCAAGCCGTTGAACGACAAGATCGGCGTGTTGAACGGCCTGATGACTACCATCCACTCCTACACCAACGACCAGGTGCTGACCGACGTTTATCACGAAGATCTGCGCCGCGCCCGTTCCGCCACCATGAGCATGATCCCGGCCAAGACCGGCGCTGCTGCCGCGGTTGGCCTGGTGTTGCCTGAGTTGAACGGCAAGCTGGACGGTTTCGCGATTCGCGTTCCTACCATCAACGTCTCGCTGGTCGACCTGTCGTTCGTTGCTGCACGCGACACCACTGTCGACGAAGTCAACGCGATCATGAAAGATGCTTCGGAAAACGGCGCATTGAAGGGCTTGCTGACGTATAACGTAGAGCCGCTGGTTTCGGTCGATTTCAACCACAATCCTGCTTCCTCGAACTTTGACGCCACCCTGACCAAGGTTTCCGGTCGTCTGGTGAAAGTATCGAGCTGGTACGACAATGAGTGGGGTTTCTCGAACCGCATGCTGGACACCACGATTGCACTGATGAGCGCCAAGTAATAGCTTGACCTTGCTTGCATGACAAAACGCCCCGTTGATCGGGGCGTTTTGCATTGCGAGGCGCAATGCGTCTACCCGGCGTGACCTAAGGTATAGTGACCTATGTTGCGAATAACTTAACTTGGTCCAGGAGTCGGCATGACAATCACCACCGATAGCCAAGGCGATTTCGAAACGATCGCGCGTTCAATGACACCTTCCGATCTGGAAGTCATGAGAGCCTTGCTGGAGTCAGAGAGAATACCTGCGTTCGTCCTCGATGGCGGTATCACTCAGATGTACTCCCTGATTGCGGTGGCCACCGGCGGGGCGCGCTTGCAAGTTGCGTCCGAGCACGTAGCGGCCGCCAGGCAGATCCTGACGGCTTTCGAGACCGGTCAACTGACGCTGGACGATGAAGTCATCGGCGAAGTGCGCGAAGCGGCGCCGGATAAGCGCAGAGGCCGTGCTCTTGCTACCATGGTCATGAAATTTCTGGGTATCGTTTGAATCCCTCTCTGTCGTGTGCCTACCTTACGCGGCTGTAAAAATATCGGCCCACAATTGTTTCACCACCGAGATTTCGGCAGCAATACGAGGCGCCACCACGCGCGCCCGTTCTTCTCCCTGCAAGCGGCCTTGATGCTGCAATTTACGGAAAGTCCGATACGCGTCGGCCACTGCATTGGCCAATCCTGCATCAATCAAGCCGAGTTCGCCGCATAGCTTCAACAAGGCGATATTGCCGATGTCCGCGGTCAGTTGCGGATAAGCGGCGGCATGGCGCAAGATCAGGAATTGCACCAGGAATTCGATGTCGATCATGCCGCCGGCGTCGTGCTTGAGATCGAAACGATCGCTGCGGTTCGGATGAGCGTCGCGCATTTTCTGGCGCATATCCAGCACTTCGCTTTGCAGCAGTTTGGCATCGCGTGTCTGGCGTAACACTTCCACGCGCAGGCTTTCGAAGCGCTCACCGATCGCTGCATCGCCGGCGCAGAAACGAGCCCGGGTCAGGGCCTGGTGTTCCCACAGCCAGGCCGACTGGCGCTGGTATTTTTCAAATTTGCGAAACGAAGACACCAGCAATCCGCTAGCGCCGTCGGGGCGCAACGCAATATCGATATCGAACAGGATGCCGGCCGGCGTATGGCTGGTCATCCAGGTAATGAAACGCTGCGCCAGCTTCGCATAGAGCGCGGGGCCGTCCTGGTCTTCATCGTCGTAGAGGAACACTACGTCCAGGTCAGAGACATAGCCAAGTTCCTTGCCGCCCAGTTTGCCGTAGGCGATGACGGTGAATAGCGGCTTCTCGCGATGGCGGCCCGGCATCATGTTCCAGATGGCTTGCACGGTGGCGGCCACCAGGATGTCGGCCAGGATCGATAGGTGATCTGCCAGCGCCTCGACGCTGAGCATGCCTTCCAGATCCTGTGCCAGCAGGCGGAACTGCTGGGCATGGTGCATTTCGCGCAGGATATCCATTTGCCGCTCGGTGTCGCCAGGAGCAGTCTCGAGCTGACGCCGGCATTCCTGGGCAAATACCGGCCAGTCCGGCGCCGCGTTCAGGCTGCGAGGATCGAGCAGTTCATCCAGCAGGATAGGGTGTTGGGTCAGGTATTTTGCGGCCCAGTCGCTGGCGCTGATCATGCGGATCACGCGGTGCAGGGTGGCGGGATATTCAGTCAGCAGCGCCAGATAGGCGGCGCGGCGCGCAATCGCTTCCAGGAAATCCAGCAGGCGGCTAAGGGTAGGCAGATGGCGCTCGGGTTCGGGGATCGCTGCCACTACCGGCAACGCTGCGTTGACCAGGGCCAGCAGGCGCGTGCGGCTGGCTACCGGCAGGTTCTGCACACGCGTCGATTGCCAGGTCGTGACCAGCCGCTGCGCCGCCGCCGATGCGTCGGAGAATCCACAATGGGT
The DNA here is from genome assembly GCF_018304965.1 of Collimonas antrihumi. GTDB lineage: Bacteria > Pseudomonadota > Gammaproteobacteria > Burkholderiales > Burkholderiaceae_D > Collimonas > Collimonas antrihumi. Next base: position 99,407 of record NZ_JAGQED010000005.1, on the reverse strand, counting down.
CAATACCAGGGCAATCGTTTCGCGGCTATCGGTTTCGCTCAAGGTATGCAGCACATTTTCGCTGTCGTCCCAGTCCTTCTGGCTGGCGCGGCCCTGCTGTTTGTCCTTGAGCTTGTCCTTGAATATATCGCCGAACTGGGTGTCGACCAGGGTTCGGTGCTGCTCGAGCACCGGCATCAACGACGCCACATCGGCAAAACCCATGGCCTGGGCGATGATCTGGCAATCCGCCGCATTGGTGGGGAAGGTGTGGGTTTGCGCATCGTCCAGGTATTGCAGCCGGTGTTCCAGGTTGCGCAAGAAATCGTAGGCGGCCAGCAATTTATCGACGACCTCGGCATCCAGCAGGTTTTTGGCGGCCAGGGTGCGCAGCGTGGCGCGGGTGGAGCGGTCGCGCAAATCGCCATCGCGGCCACCGCGGATGAGCTGGAACACCTGTGCCAGGAACTCGATTTCGCGAATCCCGCCGCGCCCCAGCTTGACGTTGTTGCTGCGTTCCGGATGCAATGCTTCCAGGCGCTGTACTTCCGTGCGGATTTGCGCGTGCATGGAGCGCATGGCGTCGATCGAACCGTAATCCAGGTAGCGCCGGAACACGAACGGGCGGCTGATGTTCTCCAGGGTGGCGATATCTTCCGGCCGGCCGGTCAGCGCGCGGGCCTTGCACCAGGCATAGCGCTCCCATTCCCGGCCCTGGGTCACCAGATAAGCCTCAACCATATTGAAGCTGGCGACCAGCGGTCCCGAGGCGCCATTCGGCCGCAACGCCATGTCGACCCGGAAAGTGAAACCGTCTTCAGTAATTTCAGACAGCGCGCCGATCAGTTTTTTGCCTAGCCGGGTAAAAAACTCGTGATTCGATAGCGAGCGTTGTTCAGGGTTGATGGTCTGGGTGTCGCCATCTTCCGCATAGGTGAAAATCAGGTCGATATCGGACGAAACATTGAGTTCGCAGCCGCCCAGCTTGCCCATGCCCAACACGATCAATTCCTGTGGCTGGCCCGATTCTTCGCCGACCGGGGCGCCATGCAACGCCACCATGTCAGCAGTCAACGCCGCCAGGTGGGTTTGCACCGCAAATTCGGCAAATGTGGTGACTGCACTTACTACTTCCTCCAGATCGGCCACGCCGCGCAAATCACGTTCGATCAAAGTGCATACCAGCAGGTTGCGCAGGCGGCGCATGGCGCGCGGCAACGGCATGCCGGCATCTGTTTCTCTTTGTAACAGTTGATTAAGCAGCATCGGGCTGACGGTTAATCTTGTTACCGGCTTGGCCAATTCAGCGATCTGTCCGGCGCGTCCGGCTTCGGCATTGACCCAGCGTGAAAAAAAACGAGAGGCGGCGTTGCTGCTTAATAGGGATGGAGTCACGGGGATGGAATCGCAGATTAAAAGGGTAGGCGGCGTGGGTAGACGGTGCAAAATTCAAAAAAATAGGGCGGAGCTCAATTTGCTGATTTATTGGCTGCTCAATTGATTAATTTACTGGTTATTTTCGACCTTTTTGTTTTTTTAACTGTGTCTACGCTGATCCATGCGAACATATAGGCTGGCAGCTTGTCGAACATCAATAACTTGCCAATCTGGAATCGATCAGATGCAGCCGATTTATTTTACTTCCTATCCCTGGTCAGTTGGGGGACAGTGTGCAGAGTAACTCGCCGCAAGTTTCCTGGCGGCTCTGTTAACTCAGCCTTACCCTGTCTTACCATGATTAATTTTACCCATTCTGATTGATGTTGGAAGAACAAGCAAAAATTCCGCCGCCGGCTAGCAAGCTTGCCATCTGCTGGCGCGCCGGAATTGCCACCTATAAACACATTAACCTGGTTACCCACCATCTGCTGGGTGCCTTGTTGACGTTGTTGGTCGTGGCGTATTTCGTGTTTTGCGGACTGTTCCTGGGTTTGCGTTATGTAGTGTTGCCGAATGTCGGCTACTACAAGGCGGAAGTCGAGCATATCGTCAGTAAAACGGTGGGCAATCCGATTACGATAGGCGCGATCCAGGCATCCTGGCATGGTTTGCAGCCGCGCCTGGTGTTGGACAACGTCGTGGTTCACGATAAAGAGGGCCAGTCTGCGCTGACCTTGCCGCAGGTAGCGGCCACCATTTCCTGGCGTTCCGCGCTGGTGGGCGGGGTCCGGCTAGCGTCACTGGAAATCAATAAACCCGATCTACAGGTCGAGCGCGATGCCCAGGGCAACCTGTTCGTCGCCGGCATTCTGGTCAACTCAAAACAGGAAAACGATGGTGCCGGCGCCGAATGGCTGCTGGCCCAGCGCAAGATCGTGATTCGCGACGGCCAGGTGCGCTGGCGCGACGATCTGCGCAAGGCGCCGGAACTGATCCTGACCAATATCGACCTGGTGCTGCAAAACCGCTGGCGCCGCCATCAGTTGTCGGCGCGGGCGACACCGCCGGCTTCTTTTGCAGCGCCGCTGGATCTGCGGGCGAATTTCGTCCATCCGGTATTTGCCGAAAAGACTGCCGACTTCAAGCGCTGGACCGGCACCTTCTACGCCAATCTGCACGATGCCGATCTGACCGCATGGAAGCCTTACTTCAACTATCCCTTTGAGATCAGTCAAGGCAAGGGCGCGGTACAAGCCTGGCTTGACCTGGATCACGCCAAGGTAAGTAACTTTACCGCCGATCTTGAACTGAACGACCTGGCCATGCAGCTGCGGCCAGACCTGCAGCCGTTGGCTTTGGCTAATGTAAGCGGACGCGTTTCCGCGCATGAGGATTTGGGGTCGGCGCCGCAAGACGGCACGCCGACTTTCGGCGCCAACGGCCATGCGGTAACGCTTACCGATTTCTCATTAAAAACCGCGGATGGCCTGAGTTTGCCGCGCACCACCATCAGCGAATCTTATCTGCCCGCACAGGGCAAACAGGCAGAGAAGTACAGCTTGCAGGCCAAGCAGCTGGATTTGCAAACCATAGCGAGTTTTGCCCAGCGCCTGCCCCTGAGTGCCGCGCAGATCAAGATGATCGACGATTTCGCGCCGCGCGGCCAGCTGCGCGATTTTTCCGCCCAATGGCAGGGCGCTTATCCGGCGATTGCGGCATACAGCGCAAAAGGCAGTTTTGAGGGATTGACCATCAATCCCCAGGCGCCGCGTGCAGCCCAGCCGAAGACGGCCAGCCAGCCGGCGCAAGCCGCGGTACCGGGAATTCCCGGGGTCGACAATCTGACCGGCAGCATCAATGCCAACCAGGACGGCGGCAGCCTGAACCTGAAGTCGGAAAATGCGCGGCTGGATTTGCCAGGCTTTTTCGCGGTGCCGTTGCAGCCTTTCGAAAAACTCGATATGCGGGCGCACTGGGATTTCCAGCAAAAGAATGTGCTGTTGCAAATCGATAGCATGAATTTTGTCCAGGACGGTTTGACTGGATCACTGTCTGGCAGCCACCTGTTACCTATGCAAGACCGGCATGGCGTGGCGCTGGGCGTGATCGACATGACCGGTAGCATCAGTGAATTCGACGTGAAGAAAATCGGCAACTATCTGCCGTTGCATACCCCTGAACATTTGCGCAACTGGCTGGTCGGCGGGCTCAAGGACGGCAAGGCGAAAGATGTCGCGATCCGGCTCAAGGGCGATCTCGCCGATTTCCCGTTCCGTACCGATCCAACCAATCCCAAAGCCAACCCCAAAAACCAAGGTGAGTTCAGCATCGCCGGAAAAATAGAAAACGGCACGCTGGAGTACGATCCCGGTCATTTCGGCCAGGATGGCAAACAGCCCTTGTGGCCGTTACTGGAAAAAATAGACGGCACCATCACGTTGGACCGCACGCATTTGCAGATCAAGGCCGCCACCGCGCAAACCTCGGGGGTGACGGTGAGCGACGTGACGGCGACGATCCCTGATCTGTCGTCGCATGACGAGATGCTGCTGATCGATGGCAGCGCTGCCGGCGCTTTGCAGGATTTTGTGCAATTCACCCAGAATAGTCCGGTGTTGCATTGGATCGGCGGGTTCACCAGCGAATCGCAAGCCAAGGGCAATGCCAGGTTGCAATTGAACCTGCAATTGCCGCTGGCTCATGTCGTCGACAGCAAGGTCACCGGAGTATTGCAGTTCCAGAACAATGACGTGATCCTGCAAAAAATCATCCCGCCTATCGCCAATGCCAGCGGCCAGCTTGAGTTCAATGAAAAAGGCTTCAACCTGAACGGCATCAAAGGCAATATGCTGGGCGGACCGGCGCAGGTCAGCGGCGGCACCCAAGCCGATCACCAGACCCTGGTCAAAGTGGAAGGCAGCGCCGCTATTGACGGCTTGCGCGCCATGTATCCCACCGCGGCGATGCAAAAACTGCTGTCGCATGCCAGTGGCAGCAGCCGTTACACCGCCAACATCGCGATCCGCGATCATCATACCGAACTGGTGGTTGAGTCCAGCCTGCAAGGCATGGGACTGGATTTTCCAGAACCGTTGCGCAAGAGCGCCAGCGAAGCCATGCCGCTCAAATTCGAATGGCTGGGTGCGGCTTCCGACGATGCGGCAATGTTGCGTGATGAACTCAGGCTGACGTTGGGATCGGCCATCGTCGCCCGGTATCAACGGCAGAAACCTCTCAACAGCCCCAATAAGACGGTCGACTGGAAAATACTGCGCGGCGGCATCGGTATCAATGCCCCTGCGCCTGAGCCGGATAACGGAGTGGCGGTCAATCTGAATGCCAAGTCCTTGAATATCGATGCCTGGAACAGCCTGACAGGCGCCATGAACGACGAAGCCGCTGCCAAAGCCGGAGAGGAAACAGCTCTGTCCGGCCTGGCGCAGTACGCAGAACCGAATCTGGTTTCGGTCAGGGCCAACCAGTTGATCTTGCTCGGCAAGACGCTGGACAACGTGGTGCTGGGCGCTTCGCATCTGAAGAACGCCTGGCAAGTCAACGTCGATTCCAAGCAAGCTTCGGGCTACGTCACCTGGAACGCATCGCCGTCCGGACGCGGCCTAGGCAAGGTCACTGCGCGTCTGTCGTCGCTGATCATTCCGCAGGGCGGCGAGTCGGACGTTGGCGAGGTGCTGGAGGGAAAAGGAAGCTCGACCCAGATCCCGGGGCTGGATATTATCGCCGAGGATTTCCAGTTGCTCGGCAAGAAGCTGGGACGCCTCGAGTTGAACGCCAACAATGTGCGCGCCAATGTCGGGAATGAATGGCGTATTCATAAATTATCGATCAAGAATCCCGATGCAGAGTTGACGGCAGACGGCAAATGGACCACCGTCAACGGCGACAACACCACCAGCCTGACCTATGCCATGGACATCATCGACGCCGGCAAGCTGCTGGACCGCTTCGGTTTTGCGCATGTGCTGCGTGCGACCAAAGGACGCATGGACGGCGAGGTCAGCTGGAAGGGTTTGCCGTTCACCATGGATATTCCATCCTTATCCGGCCAGGTCAATCTGGATATGGCGTCAGGCCAGTTTCTGAAGGTTGATCCGGGCGCCGCCAAGCTGCTCGGGGTGTTGAGTTTGCAATCCTTGCCGCGCCGCCTGACCCTGGATTTTCGCGATATTTTTTCTGAAGGCTTCGCCTTCGATAGCGTGGTCGGCACTGCCACGATCTTGCAGGGCAAGGCGCACACCGATAATTTCAAGATGCGCGGCGTGAGCGCTACGGTATTGATGGACGGGGTTGCCGATATTGCGCATGAAACCCAGAACTTGCATGTGGCGGTGCTGCCGGAAATTAATGCAGGCACAGCCTCGGTGGCGCTGCTGGCGATCAATCCGGTGATCGGCATCGGCACTTTCCTGGCGCAACTGTTCCTGCGCGATCCGCTGATGCGCGCCTTCACCTTTGAATATAATATTAGCGGCGGCTGGACTGATCCGGTGGTCACCAAGCTGGATCACAAGACTGAAGCACCGGCAGCGAATACACCTGATCTGTCTTCCGGCCGCTGATTCAACTTTCAGTCAACTCACTGTCAACTTATTGCATCTCATCTGTCCAGCGCAGGAGTTCAGCACCATGAGTCAAGCATCGCAAGATCATTCAGCCAGTTTCAAAGTCGCCGCGATCCAGATGGTGTCGACGCCGGTGCTGGAAGAAAACTTCAATACGGCGCGGCGCCTGGTGGCCGATGCCGCCGGGCAGGGCGCGCAACTGGTGTTGTTGCCCGAATACTGGCCGATCATGGGCATGCATGAAGCCGACAAGCTGACCTGCGCCGAAGCCCTTGATCGAGGCCCGATCCAGGCCCTCATGGCGCAACTGGCAAGAGAGCACGCGATCTGGCTGATCGGTGGCACCTTGCCGATGATCGCCGACGAGGCTGGCAAGGTGCTCAACACCACGCTGGTCTACGGCCCCGACGGCCAGCGCGTCAGCCGTTACGACAAGATCCACCTGTTCAGCTTTAGTCAAGGCGAGGAATCCTACGACGAGGCACGCACCATCGTTTACGGCAAGGAAGTGGGCAGTTTCGAGGCGCCGTTCGGCAAAGTGGGCTTGTCGGTCTGTTACGACCTGCGTTTTCCCGAGTTGTACCGGGCGCTGGGCGATTGCAGCCTGATTGTGGTGCCGGCCGCTTTTACCTACACCACCGGTAAAGCTCACTGGGAAACCCTGCTGCGCGCGCGCGCCATCGAAAACCAGTGCTATGTGTTGGCGGCGGCGCAGGGCGGCAAGCATCCCAATGGCCGCCGTACATGGGGCCACAGCATGCTGATCGATCCTTGGGGTGAAATTAAATCAGTGCTGACGGAAGGCGAGGGCCTTGTCAGCGGCACTATCGACCCCCATTTCCTTAAAGGAGTGCGGGCCAGTTTGCCTGCATTGCTGCACCGTAAGTTATAAGAATTATTGGCAAATTATTGGTGAATTATTGGCAATACGAATTTACTTTTAGATATTACTATTTTCGCCGCTGCGGCCAGCTCAGCCCGGGATGCTCTACAATCCCACCTAACATCACAGTAAAACCGGAATACCAATGAAACCATTTGAACCAAACCTGAGCACTTTAGCCGTTGCGCGCGATATTCTGTTGACTCCGTTCGGCCTCGACGAATCGAGCCTGCTGAAAGCGCTGGGGACCATGTTCACGCACAAGGTCGATTATGCCGACCTGTACTTCCAGTTCACCAAGAGCGAAGGTTGGAGCCTGGAAGAAGGTATCGTCAAGACCGGCAGTTTCTCCATCGACCAGGGCGTAGGCGTGCGCGCCATTTCCGGCGACAAGACTGCCTTTTCGTATTCCGATGAAATCTCCGAGCGCGCCTTGCACGATGCCGCGGTAGCAACCCGCACCATCGCCCGCCAAGGCGCCGGCAAGATCAAGATCGCCAGCGGCATGCAACAAAACGGTGGCCGCTCCCTGTATTTGCCGCACGATCCGCTGGTGTCGCTGGACGCCACCGACAAGGTCAAGCTGCTGGAACGGGTAGAGCGCATGGCGCGCGCCAAGGATCCGCGCGTGGTGCAAGTGATGGCCGGTCTGGCCGCAGAATACGATGTGGTGCTGGTGGCGCGTAGCGACGGCGTGATTGCCGCCGATATCCGGCCATTGGTACGGCTCTCGGTAACGGTCATCGTCGAACAGAACGGCCGCCGCGAAACCGGCAGCAGCGGTGGCGGTGGACGCTATAGCTACGCCTATTTCAATGACGCCATACTGGAACAGTACGCGGCCGACGCGGTTGCTTCGGCGCTGGTGAACCTGGATGCACGGCCTGCCCCGGCCGGTCCGATGACTGTGGTGCTTGGACCTGGCTGGCCAGGCATCCTGCTGCACGAAGCAATCGGCCATGGCCTGGAAGGCGATTTCAATCGCAAGGGTTCAAGCACATTTTCCGGCCGTATCGGCGAGCGGGTGGCAGCCAAAGGCGTCACCGTGGTGGATGACGGCACCATCGCCGACCGCCGCGGCTCGTTGAATATCGACGATGAAGGCAATCCAAGCCAATGCACAACGCTGATTGAAGACGGTATCCTGAAAGGTTATATCCAGGACACCATGAACGCGCGCCTGATGAAAATGCCGGTGACCGGCAATGCACGGCGCGAATCGTTCGCCCACCTGCCGATGCCGCGCATGACCAACACCTACATGCTGGCCGGCGACAAGGATCCGGCGGAGATCCTGGCTTCGGTGAAAAACGGTTTGTACGCAGTCAATTTCGGCGGCGGCCAGGTCGATATCACCAACGGCAAGTTCGTGTTCTCGGCAAGCGAAGCCTACATGATCGAAAACGGCAAGGTCACTTATCCGGTCAAGGGCGCAACCCTGATCGGCAATGGTCCGGACGTCTTGCACCGGGTCTCCATGATCGGTAACGATATGCAACTTGACCCAGGTGTCGGTGTCTGCGGCAAAGAAGGACAAAGCGTGCCGGTCGGCGTCGGCCAGCCAACCTTGCGCATCGACGGCGTGACGGTTGGCGGCACGGCCTGACGGCATGGCAGAACCGACGATGATGGAATGGCACTGGCTGCCATTCCAGGAGCTAAGTACTGTGCAATTGTATGCGGCGATGCAATTGCGGCAGCGTGTGTTCGTGCTGGAGCAAACCTGCGTATTCCAGGATGCCGACGGCGTCGATCTGTATTCCTGGCACGGCTTGGGTTATCTGCCGGATGGCGAACTGGGCGCCTACGCGCGCATCGTGCCGCCGGGTAAAGCGTTTCACCTGCCATCGATAGGGCGGGTGGTGACCGCGCCTGAATTGCGCGGCAAGGGCGCCGGCAATGAACTGGTGCAGCAAGCGATGGCGCAAACCGCCAAGCTATTTCCGGGGCATGACATCAAGATTGGTGCGCAGGCACATCTGCAGCGTTTTTATGGCAGCTTTGGCTTTCAGCCGGTTGGTGAGCTGTATGACGAAGATGGTATTTCCCACATCCATATGATTGCGCCGTCGTCCGCGCTGTAGTTCCTCATGGGGCTACAGGCTTGATTGACGGCATCGCTGCAACTTTCCTTTGCAATAAATCTGTGGCCGCGATCAACTCGGCGAGCAACTGATCGCCAATTTCAAGATGACCCTCGTATTCGGCGGCATTGCGCCGCTGATGGCATAGCGCCAGCACGCGCCAGATTTCTGGTTTTATGTTAAGCGTGTGTTCCAGGCATTGAAAAACGACATAGCGATTATCGGAGCGATAGCCATGCCAGCGTAGAGCCGCCAAAGCCAGCGCATGCGATGAGCTATATGCCAAGTCGAAACGGCTTTCAATGGCGAGATCCGGATTGACGGAATCGGTCAGCCGAGCCTTTGCGGAGCGCAATAGTCCATTGAATTCGCTCTGGTCGGCTGGTTCAGATTTCAGGCTACCGGTCGTGACCAGGTTTTCAAGATTTTGGGAGAGCATCGGGAGAGCCTAGCAGAAAAATCTTGGGCTGCTCAAATACGCGCAACACGAAAGCATTTTTCTCCATTAGCTTACGTTCCAGCTCATTCATAGAATAAATCGAGGGATTCACAGGTCGGGCAAGCTCCGCTTCGCTGGTACTTAGCAAGCTGTACAAGTCAGCATAGGCCACGTTATCGCTAATGATGAATACATCAATATCACTTTTTGCTGTGTCGTTGCCTTTGGCGATAGAGCCATAAACGAAGGCTGCGTGAATTTTATCGGATAGCGGCAATAACGCGGTGCGTAAAATATCAGCCAGGCCGACTGTTTTCAGCATAATGCCGCGCAACTCCTCAAAAATCGGCGTGTCACGACTGGCTTGATAATGTTTCTGGTTACCGATCTTCTTGGTTGTCACCAATCCAGATGCGGTCAGCTTTTCCAATTCGCGTTGTACAACGCCGATACCCGAATCAACAAAACGTACAATTTCGTTTGTATAAAAGCTGCGGTCTGCATTGACGAACAGCAGCCCCAGTACCCGTTGCTGCACTTTGGAGAAAAGTGCGTCCGCTAATCTGAATGAGTTAGTTCCCATAAAGGGAATGTTAATACCCTATTCGGGTATTGTAAAGTTGTTTTACATTCTGGATCATCAGTGCAAACCGAGTTATCCTGCTCAGGCAAATTGATAGCCGTCTTTTACCAGGATGCCGAATGCGCCAGAGCTTGCCAGCGATTGCCGAACGATACGATGTCGACGACCGCATTTTCAAAGAACAGATTGCCACTCAATACCAGCCGGTAGTCCTGCGCGGCTACGTCAAACACTGGCCGGCGGTGCAGTTGGCCAAGACCTCGACCGAAGCCATTTGTACTTACCTGAGAAAACTGGATAACGGCAGCGACGTCGATGCGATCATGACGCCGCCGGAGGCCAAGGGCCGCATCTTTTACGATGACGCCATGAACGGCTTCAATTATTTGCACAACCGGCTTCCTGTCTCAGCCATCCTCGATCAATTGCTGCGCTATCGGCAGTTTGCCAATCCGCCCGCGGTTGCGGCACAGAGCGCGCTGATCGCGAATTGCCTGCCAGGTTTTTTGGACGAGAATAAATTATCGATCCTTGGTCCCGAGATTATTCCTCGGATATGGATAGGTAACGCCGTCACGACGCCTGCGCATTTCGACGATGCTCACAATATTGCTTGCGTGGTCAGCGGCAAGCGGCGGTTTACCTTGTTTCCGCCGGAGCAGATCGGCAATCTCTACATCGGTCCCTTGGATTTCGCACCGACCGGCGCGCGCCGGCTTATCGCCAAGCCTGGGCCACCGTTTTCCAGCATTATGTATTCGATCAATAAACTCAAAAGCTAGAGATGAGCGCGTGGCGTTCAGCACTTATCAATACCGGCACAGAGGAAAATCATGTCAAACGTCAGCTCACCGAAACAAATAGCCGCATCACTGACAGAACACTGGTCACCGCGCGTGGTGGCCGAAGTCGACGATTCTTATGTCAAGGTTGCCAAGGTCAAAGGTTCTCTGGCCTGGCATAGTCACGAACATGAGGATGAATTGTTCCTGGTTCTCAAAGGCCATCTGCGCATCGAGATGGAACAAGGCAATGTCGAGCTGGGGGAGGGCGAAATGTATGTCGTCCCCAAAGGTGTGCGACATAATCCGGTGGCGGAGGAAGAGTGCCATCTCATGCTGATCGAGCGCAAAACGACACTACATACCGGCGACGTTGTTAGCGAAAAAACCCGTTCGGTGGCGGAGCAATTGCGCCCGCTGTGATGCCACGCCGGCTAGTTTGAAATAGGCTGGTTTTGCTGCGCCTTCCAGCGCAGATAACCTTGTGGCAGACAAACCGCACATGGGCGATAGCCGGCGGCTTCGGCATCAGCCTGGTTGAGAAAAAACACCCTGTTCTTCACATATCCGCCCTTGGCGATTGCTTGCAGCGCCGCACGGCAATCCAGGCGGCCGTAGATGTGGCTACGGCGATGACCGCCAAGGCTGCCGGCTTGATTACTGTCATGGCTGGTGCCGTCGGCGCCGATGAGTCGCCATGTTTTGCCGACGATATTCACTTTCTGCTTTCTCGTTTCAGCAACGCCTGCTTGCGTTCCACGCCCCAGCGATAACCTGAAGCGCTGCCGTCGCTGCGTATCACGCGATGGCAGGGAATCGCCACCGCCAGGCTGTTGGCAGCGCAAGCCTGGGCCACGGCGCGCACGGCTTTGGGCGAGCCGATACGGTTGGCGATTTCAGCGTAGCTGGTGGTGCTGCCTGCCGGAATGTCGCGCAGTGCTTGCCAAACGCGCTGCTGGAATGCGGTGCCGCGCACATCCAGCGGTAAATCCAGGCCGAGGGCAGGGGCTTCGATGAAACCAACCACTTGTGCCACCAGCTGTTCAAAATCACGGTCGGCGCCGATCAGATGAGCGCGCGGGAATTTATCCTGCAAGTCGTGCGCCAGGGCGTTCGGATCATCACCTAGAAAGATGGCGCACACGCCGCGATCGCTTTGCGCCACCAGGATCGCTCCTAACGAACATTCGCCAATCGCAAAACGGATATCGGTGTTGGCGCCGCCGGCGCGGTAGTCGGTCGGCGTCATGCCTAGCACATTGCCTGAGGCTTCGTAAAAACGGCTGTTCGAATTGAAGCCGGCATCGTAGATCGCCTCGGTGACGGAGTGACTGTGGCTGAGATGGTCGCGCACCTTCTTGGCGCGGTGTGCGTTGGCATATGCCTTGGGTGTGAGTCCGGTGACAGCCTTGAACACACGGTGAAAATGAAACAGGCTGAGGCCGGTATCGGCGGCCAGCATCTCCAGGCTGGGTAGCTCCAGCGCGCTCTCGATGCTGCGGCAAGCGGCGGCTACCAGCTCGGCGTGATGGGCCGCCACCGAGGTTTGATCGGCGCCGCGCTTGCTGGGCCGATAACCGGCCGCCTCGGCGGCTGCAGGGGTATCGAAGAACTCGACGTTTTCCGGGCGCGGCAGGCGTGTAGGGCTGCTCGGGCGGCAATACACGCCCGTGGTTTTGACGGCATAGACAAACTGCGTGTCTGCGGCCGGATCTCTTGCCAGCACTGCAGCCCAACGCGGATCGCGTTCGGCGCTTTGCCGTGCAGTGCATTGCTGTTGTGTCAGCGTTCGCATATCGGTTCCCAATGGCTTATCGTAGCTGTACTTTAGCAACGCGTCGGAGGTCTGGCACTCCGGGTCTTGCTGTCAAATTCAGACAATATCAGACAGTTTCACTAGCCGCCGGATTCTTCGGCAAACGCCACAGATACCAGGCGGCCACGGTTCGATAGGGACTCCAGGCCAGGCCGATATCGCTGATCTGTTTTTTGGTTGGTGTCTGCTCCATGTTTTTCAGACGTCGATAACCTTCGCGCACACCGAAATCGTCGGCAGGCAAAATGTCCGACCGTTCCAATGTATAAATCAACAACATCTCGACGGTCCAGCGGCCGACGCCGCGCAAACTTGTCAGGCGCTCGATGAGGGCATCGTCGCTGGTCGTCAGCGCTTCCGCACGTAGTGGAACGATGCCATCCAAGGCAGCTTGTGCAATGCCATGGATCGTCGCGATTTTGCTGGCGGAAAACCCGCAGCTGCGTAATATATCGACGGGCGTATCCAGCAGTTGCTGTGCAGTCGGAAAGGCGCTATCGCCAAACAAGGCGAGCATGCGCGCCAGGATGGCGTCGCCGGCGCGGGCATGCAACTGTTGGTAAGCAATCGCTCGCACCAGTGCTTCATACGGCTCACGCGCTGGTTTGGACGCGTGGCGGCAAGGGCCGATATGAGCTATATGACGCGCCCAGTCGGAGTCCAGCGCTGACAGGAATTTCTCTGCTTTACGGTAGGCGTGCTCTGATATATCCGCTGCGATCATGATTGATTCTGTCGAACTCGACATTAGGCTGCCTTGCGAAAAGTCAGATTGATTCTTTGCCTGCCGAGCAAGGGATGTTCGGCGTCCTTCAGCGGCAGCACGCCGTGATAACGCAGGCGGTCGGCGCCGCCCCAGACCACGACATCGCCATGGAACAGTGGCACGCGAACGCTCTTGTCGGCGCGCTCCTGGCCGCCGAACAGGAATATCGCAGGAATGCCCAGCGATACGGAAACGATGGGGGCAGCGTAGTCCTGCTCATCCTTGTCTTGGTGCAGCGACAGCTTGGTTCCCGGCTGGTAGCGGTTGATCAGGCAAGCATCGGGCTGGAAGCCATCGAAGCCGGCTTGTGCCGCTGCGGCTTGCGCCAACTGTAAAAAAATCTCTGGCATTGGCGGCCAGTTGCGGCCGTGCTCCGGATCGACAGCGCTGTAGCGATAACCGCGGCGGTCGCTGGTCCAGCCGAGAGGACCGCAACAAGTCATGGCCACCGACATGCGAAAGCCACCGGGCGTCACCAGATGGCGGAATGGCGATGCCTGTTGAATTGCCTCCAGTAACGGCAACAATTGCGCTACGTAAGGCGTAGCGAAGCCGCGCAATACGCATGCGTCTTGCCCTAATTGTTGTTGCCGCTTATCGGTCAGTTCTTCTGCATCGAATAAATCGAAAGTCATGTAATGCTCTTCATGAAGCGTCATGGAAAATCACGCCTAGCGTGTGCCGCGATCCGGAGCGGATACGGCTGACGCCATGTCGTAAATTTACTCTATAAGCGCCGCGCTGGCCTTGTACCGGGCGATTATGGACGGCAAACACGACCGCATCGCCTTGGCCCAAAGGAATTACCTCTGGGCGCGATTGCATGCGTGGCCGTTGCTCCGTCATTACGAATTCGCCACCGCTGAAATCGCGCCTCGGTGCGGATAACAGGATTGCTGCCTGGAGCGGAAAAACGTGTTCTCCGTACAGGTCCTGATGCAGGCAGTTATAGTCGCCCTCACCGTACTGCAGCATGAGCGGCGTCGGCCGCAACTGGCCCGCGGTGTGACATCGGGCGATGAAATCAGCGTGTCGTTGCGGGAAGCGGGCGGCTATATTCATGGTTTCGTTCCAGCGGTTGGCAAGCGGTGCCAGCAAAGGGTAGAGGGCGTTGCGCAAGTCGCCGATCAGCTCAGGCAGGGGATAGCTGAAATATTTGTATTCGCCACGGCCAAAGCCATGGCGTTCCATCACGACCCGGCTGCGAAAGATATCGTCGCGCGGATAAAGTGCAATCAGTGCAGTGCATTCCTCGGGTGTTATCAAGCGCGGCAGTAGTGCGCTGCCGTAGCTGTCCAGATCTTGATAGACGTTTTCCCAGTTGATGCGCGTAAGCCGGTCCGCGATGGCGTCGACGGCCTGTGTGGCATTACCGATGACGGCGTTCATCAATTGTCTCCCGAGTGATTGAAAGTACTAAGTCTAGCCACGCTGTCCGAGAGCCGCACCCCGGCTCTTGCGGTCGAATTCAGCAACAAAGCAATTAATTAGGGTCAGAGTCAAATTACGCAGGTTTTATCGCGTAATTTGACTCTGACCCTAATTAATGGGCTACGGAGTACAAGTCTCCGCACACTGTAGGCTCTATGCAAAATTCGCATCAAACCACGTACATATTTGATTATTAGTCAAATATGTATTGTGGTCACAGCTGTTTTTCTTTGTCACGCCAGCCATCAAACTACATGGCGTCAAACTTCAAATAGGAAAAACATCATGCCGCTCGCACTTTGGGCGCTTACGCTCAGCGCTTTTGCCATCGGTACGACGGAATTCATTATCGTTGGCTTGATTCCAACTATTGCCGCCAGCCTTGGCGTTTCCGTTCCGCCCGCTGGCTGGCAGTCCTGACGGTGTTGGCGTGGGGCGCTTTCGCCTTCGGTAATGTGCCAGGTTTGCAAGTGTACGTGGTGCAACAGGCTGAGCGCCATGCACCGCGTGCAGTGGATGTTGCTTCCGGTTTGAATATAGCGGCGTTTAATGTCGGTATCGCTTTAGGCGCGTGGGGCGGCGGCTGGACCGGCGCGATGGCATTGCGCCCATCGTCGGCTCGGGGCATGCGGTTGCCATGCATTGATGGCCGGGCTCCTGGCCTTGGCGGACCGGTATCGGGACCGCTATTATATTGTTGTATATAAATAATGTGCTAATACGGGTCTTGCCAAACCGCCGGAAATCCTGCACTATTGGTCTTGATTTTAATAATCCTTTACTGAAAAACATGTCTTTCGCACGCGCTTATTTCTTTTTTTACTTTAGCTATTCCAGCCCCACGGCGGTGAAAAGCGGTAAGCGTTCGTAAGTAAAGAGCAAACCGAAATTTCTAAAAAACCGCCAGCGATGGCGGTTTTTTTATACCCAGTCACTTTTGAGCCAGGAGAAAAACATGCAACGCACCGATGATCTGCGCATACGAGAAATGAAAGAATTAGTTCCACCATCCCATTTGATTCGCGAATTCGGCTGCTCCGAGAAAGTGGCGGAAACAGCCGCCAATTCGCGGATTGCGTTGCATCGCATTTTGCATGGGCAGGATGACCGCCTGATGGTGGTGATCGGACCGTGCTCGATCCACGATACCAAGGCGGCGATGGAATATGCGGGCCGTTTGGTGGGTGAGCGCGAACGTTTCAAGGGCGAGCTGGAAATCGTGATGAGGGTCTACTTCGAAAAACCGCGCACCACGGTCGGCTGGAAAGGTTTGATCAACGATCCGTACATGGACAACAGCTTCCGTATCAACGACGGCCTGCGCATGGCGCGCGAGCTGTTGTTGAACATTAACGAGCTGGGCCTGCCGGCAGGTACCGAATTCCTGGATGTGATCAGCCCGCAATACATTGCCGACCTGATCAGCTGGGGCGCAATCGGCGCCCGTACTACCGAATCGCAGGTGCATCGCGAGCTGGCTTCCGGCTTGTCATGCCCGGTCGGTTTCAAGAACGGCACCGATGGCAATATCAAGATTGCAGTGGATGCCATCAAGGCCGCTTCGCAGCCGCATCATTTCTTGTCGGTGACCAAGGGCGGGCACTCGGCGATTGTGTCGACTAACGGCAATGAAGATTGCCATATCATTCTGCGCGGCGGCAAGGCGCCGAACTATGACGCAGCCAGTGTCGAAGCGGCTTGCAAGGATATCGCCAACAGTGGCCTGGCATCGCGCCTGATGATCGATGCGTCGCACGCCAACAGCTCGAAGAAGCCGGAAAATCAAATCCCGGTATGCGCCGATATCGGCAACCAGATCGCCGCTGGCGACGATCGTATCGTGGGTGTGATGGTTGAATCGCACCTGATTGCCGGCCGCCAGGATCTGGTGCCGGGCAAGGAGCTGGTCTACGGCCAATCGGTAACCGATGGCTGCATCAACTGGGAAGAAAGCGTGGCAGTGCTGGAAGGTTTGGCAGCGGCGGTAAAACAACGCCGTTTGCTGAATAGCAGCCCGGCCTGAACGGGTAGGTAACACAGGGCGGATAGGTTATCCGCCGCTGGTAGATCAAGCGCTGTCAGAAGCGCTTGGTCAATACCATCATCTCGCCTTCGCGCCGCATCTCGGTGCGGTTCAGGAACGACATGCCGAGCAGTGCAAACGGCAGCCCGGCCTCTTGTACCAGAGCGTCGACCTGATTCATTTCAATGTCGCCGATCTTGACGGTGTTCAGCTTGACCATGTACGCCGGTGCCGCGCCGTTAGCAGTATTGACCGCGACCATCCTGCCCTTTTTGTAGTCCACGCCGAGCCGTACTGCCTCCGATGCGGGCAGGGCGATCATGGTGGCGCCGGTGTCGACCAGCATGGTCATCATGGCGCCGTTGATCTGGGCCTGTGCCACAAAATGTCCCTGCGGATTGACTTTCAAGGTAACGCTGGAAGCAGCGCCGGGTGCGCTACGGCTGACGTATTCGCCGATGCCGATCACTTGCCGCTTGCCTTTAACTTCCAGTGTGGCGGTGGAGCCGTTGGCTTCCAGCAGCTTCACATCGTCGGTGACTTTGCTGCCAACCGAGAAAGTTTTCGGCCCGGAGCCGTCGATTACCAGCACCGCTTTGCCCGGAAACAGGCCGACTACGCCAATATCGGAAGCTTGTGCAGTGCAGGTAACACAGGAAATGGAAGCAAGTAAAAACAGGCGGTTGACTAGAGCAAGCGGGCGCATTGTTGTCCGACTTTCCTGGCAAGGGGTTAAGGTAGCGCCGTAGTGCCGATATCTTGAACAGCCGGCAACAGCAGGTGGATGATAACCCTAGAAGTTGCCAAGCTACAATTTAGTCACGGAAATTATTGAATTCCAGTGGCAAATCGGCCACTTCCTTACGCAACATGGCCATGGCTGCCTGCAAATCGTCGCGTTTGGCGCCGGTGATGCGGACCGCGTCGCCCTGGATGCTGGCCTGGACCTTCATCTTGCTGTCCTTGACGATGCGGACGATCTTCTTGGCGGCTTCCGATTCGATGCCGTTCTTGATCTTGATCACTTGCTTGACCTTGTCGCCACCGATTTTTTCGATTTTGCCGATGTCGAGAAAGCGCACGTCGACATTACGCTTGACCAGTTTCGAGGTCAAAACGTCACGTACTTGCGCCAGTTGGAATTCAGAGTCGGCATACGCAGTCAGGTCGCGTTCTTTCAACTCGATGCGGGCGTCGCTGCCCTTGAAGTCGAAGCGGGTCGAGATTTCCTTGTTGGCTTGATCGTTGGCATTTTTTACTTCGACCAGATTGGCTTCCGATACGGTATCGAATGATGGCATGGTGATATTCCTTCAGTATGTTCAAACAAAGCCGGCAGGCTCAAGCTGGAGCCGCCGTCGAGCTATGCGCATTTTAACGGACAAGAAACCCGAGATGTCAGTCTGGCGGGCCTATTTCTTATATGTCTGCCTATCGTCAGGCGTCAGGTTTGGCCGCTGGCCTTAGCCGCTTACGTTTATAATCCCGATGCTATGACCATCTCCAAGCTTCCGTACCAATTCGATTTTTCGCTGCGCCAGCATAATACCTTTGGTATCGATGCCAGCGCACACGCCTACCTGCCGGTCACTTCACTGGAAACCCTGCAGATACTCAGGTCCGACCCTGACGCCGCCCGTTTACCGCGGCTGGTGCTGGGCGGCGGCAGCAATCTGGTCCTGACCCAGGATTTTCCGGGGCTGGTGTTGCATATGTGTAATCGCGGACGGGAAATTGTCGGCGCCGACGATGATGCCGTTTATGTACGGGCGGCAGCCGGCGAAAACTGGCATGAGCTGGTGTTATGGACGTTGGAGCAAGGGCTGGCAGGGCTGGAGAACCTGTCCCTGATTCCGGGCAGCGTCGGCGCCGCGCCGATCCAGAACATTGGCGCCTACGGCATCGAGCTGCAAGAGCGCTTCCATGCGCTGACCGCAATCGATATGGAGAGCGGCGAAATCCTGACCCTCGATCGCAGCGCCTGCGCCTTTGACTATCGCGACAGCGTGTTCAAGCACCGCTTGCGCGACAGGGCAGTGGTGCTCGATGTCACCTTTGCCTTGCCGAAGCACTGGCAGCCTGCTTTGCGTTATGCCGATGTGGCGCAAGAGCTGGATACGCGTAAATTGCTGCAGCCAAGCGCGCGCGATATCAGCGATGCGGTGATTGCCATCCGCACCCGCAAACTGCCGGACCCCGCAGTGATCGGCAATGCCGGCAGTTTTTTCAAGAATCCGATAGTGACGGCAGCACAACGAAATGCTCTGCTGGAACAATATCCGCAATTGGTGAATTACCTGCAGCCGAACGGCAGTTACAAATTGGCTGCCGGCTGGCTGATCGATCAGTGCGGCTGGAAGGGGAGAAACCTGGGTGCAGCGGGTGTGTATGAAAAACAGGCGCTGGTGCTGGTCAACCGCGGCGGCGCCAGTGGCCAGGATGTGGTGCGCCTGGCGCAAGCGGTGCAGGCCGATGTGAGAGGGAAATTTGGCGTAACGCTGGAGCCGGAACCGATTTTTATTTGAGGCGCAAGCGGTTCGCATCTCAATGTGTCATTATTAGGTCACATAACGGACTTAAACTCCGTTATGTCTCATATCCAACACTCCCTAAAGTAATGGATTTAGCCCGTCATGCAACTGCATCACGGGCTTTTTTTTGCATTTTTCTTTACGTTTTAGGCGTAATGGCAAACGTAGTTCACGGTTTCCAGCGTCTCGATATCGAAACTCGAATTGGCCGGGATTTCAAAGCGCTCGCCGCCGCTGTACTGGACCCAGGCTTGCTGGTCTTTCTGGCGCACACGGCAGATGCCGCTGGTAATTTCCATTATTTCTGCAACGCCGGTACCGAAGTTCAGCGATGAAGGCAGGATGACGCCCAGCGTCTTCTTGCTGCCATCCGCGAAAACGACGGTGTGGGAAACGCATTTGCCGTCGAAATAGACATTGCCTTGCTTGAGGACGGTGACATTGTCGAATTGTGTAGTCATGTTGAGTTCGTTTTGAGTTTTTTCAGTTAGCGTGAATTTTATTCCGCGTCTTTATCGAGCAGCGGCAGCGACACGGCGTTGCTGGATGCGAGCAGGCCGGTGCTTTGATAGATCGCCAGCTTTTGGCGCGTATCGCTGATGTCGAGGTTGCGCATGGTCAGTTGGCCGATACGGTCTTGCGGCGAGAAGGCGCCTTCGCCCTTTTCCATGGTCAGGCGTTCCGGATGATAGGTCAGGTTGGCCGACTCGGTGTTGAGGATCGAATAATCGTTGCCGCGGCGCAGCTCGATCGTGACTTCGCCGGTGATGGCGCGCGCCACCCAGCGTTGCGCGGATTCGCGCAGCATGATCGCTTGCGAATCGAACCAGCGGCCTTGATACAGCAGGCGGCCCAGGCGGCGGCCGCTTTCGCGATAT
Source organism: Collimonas antrihumi (assembly GCF_018304965.1). GTDB lineage: Bacteria > Pseudomonadota > Gammaproteobacteria > Burkholderiales > Burkholderiaceae_D > Collimonas > Collimonas antrihumi. Next base: position 79,252 of record NZ_JAGQED010000005.1, on the reverse strand, counting down.
TGCTCGATGGTGTCTTCGTTATGGATGCCGGTGACCAGGCGCTCGTAAGCGATGAACAGCAGGGCCAGGCCCGGCGCTTCATAGATGCCGCGGCTCTTGGCTTCGATGATGCGGTTTTCGATCTGGTCGCTCATGCCCAGGCCGTGGCGGCCGCCGATACGATTGGCTTCCATCATCAGGTCGACCTGGTTGGCAAACACGATGCCGTTCAGTGCGACCGGACGGCCTTCCTCAAAGCGCACGGTGACTTCTTCGCGCTTGACTTCCACGTCGTCGCGCCAGAAGGCGACGCCCATGATCGGTTCGACAATCTTCATGCCGGAGTTCAGGAATTCGAGGTCTTTCGCTTCATGGGTGGCGCCGAGCATGTTGGAATCTGTCGAATAGGCTTTTTCCACCGACATCTTGTAGTCGAAACCCGACGCGATCATGAATTCCGACATTTCCTTGCGGCCGCCCAGCTCCTGGATGAACTTGTCGTCGAGCCAAGGCTTGTAGATGCGCAAGTTGGGATTGACCAGCAGGCCGTAACGGTAGAAACGCTCGATATCGTTACCCTTGAAGGTGCTGCCGTCGCCCCAGATATCAACCTTGTCTTCGCGCATGGCGGCCACCAGCATGGTGCCGGTGACGGCGCGTCCGAGCGGAGTGGTGTTGAAGTAAGTAACACCCGCGGTGGAGATGTGGAAAGCGCCGCTCTGCAGGGCGGCGATGCCTTCAGCCACCAGCTGTTCGCGGCAATCGACCAGGAGCGCCAGTTCAGCGCCGTAAGCCTTGGCTTTCTGAGGGATAGCGTCGTAGTCCGGTTCGTCAGGCTGGCCCAGGTTGGCTGTATAGGCGTAAGGGATCGCGCCTTTCTGGCGCATCCAGTGCAGTGCAGCGCTGGTATCGAGGCCGCCTGAGAAGGCGATGCCGACTTTTTCGTTAACTGGAACGGATTGCAGGATATTGGACATGATATTTCGTGTGGGTTGTTGTGACTGGGGTTGTACTGTGGCTGTATCGAGGTTGAGCGCTACTCGACTTTTCCGAGTACAAGATATTCGAGTAAAGCTTTTTGCACATGCAAACGGTTTTCCGCTTCATCCCAGACTACCGATTGCGGGCCGTCGATCACTTCGGCTGAAACCTCTTCGCCGCGATGCGCGGGCAGGCAGTGCATGAACAAGGCATCCGGCCGGGCGCGCTGCATCTTGGCCTGGTCGACGATCCAGCCGTCGAAAGCCTTCAGGCGCGCCGCGTTTTCATCTTCATAACCCATGCTGGTCCAGACATCGGTGGTGACCAGGTCGACCCCTTCGCAGGCGTCGGACGGATTGGCGAAGAACGTGTAGCGCTGGTTGTCGGCGGCGACTTGCGCCGGGTCGATATCGTAACCCTTCGGGGTCGAGACGTTGACGTGAAAACCGAATACCTGTGCCGCTTGCAACCATGAATACAGCATGTTGTTGGCGTCGCCGATCCAGGCTACCTTCTTGCCGGCGATGGAACCGCGGTGCTCGATATAGGTGAAGATGTCAGCCAGCACCTGGCAAGGATGCTGCTCATTGGTCAGGCCGTTGATCACCGGCACACGCGAATGGGTGGCGAAGCGTTCGATGATGTCCTGGCCGAAGGTGCGGATCATGATGACGTCGCACATGCGCGACATTACCTGCGCCGCATCTTCCACCGGCTCGCCGCGCCCCAGCTGGCTGTCGCGCGTGTTGAGGTAGATGGCGGCGCCGCCGAGCTGATGCATGCCGGCTTCGAACGACAGGCGGGTGCGGGTCGAGTTTTTCTCGAAAACCATCACCAGCGTGCGGTCGAGCAGCGTGTAATGCGGTTCGTAATTCTTGAATTTGCGTTTGATGAGACGGCTACGTTCAATCACGTACTCGTATTCGTCCAGCGAAAAATCAGAAAACTGCAGGTAGTGTTTGATTGCCATAAATGAAAACGGCGGCCGCTGTGGCGACTGCCGCCGATAGTTGGAATTCCATTTTTAAAACAACTGCTCAATTGCGGCATCAATTGCACCACCAACTGCTGCACTGCCGACTTCCCGACTACCTGAGATTGGCTTAGAAATGAAATAAGTGCTTCAATTATAAGGGATTTCAGTAGAAAAGATACCTGTCGAAAAATGGCTGTTTTGGCAATTAATACAGCTTTTGCGACGATTCATGCAGCAACTGCACGTACAACTGATGCCGCATCGGCGATATTTTGTTTTCCTTGACCGCTTCCAGTACGGCGCAGCTCGGTTCGGTCAGATGATGGCAGTTGTAAAACTTGCACTTGCCAAGGTAGGGCGAGAACTCGGTGAAGGCACGCTCCAACATGCCTTCGCTCAACTGATACAAGCCGAATTCCTGGAATCCCGGCGAATCGATGATGTTGGCGGGATTGCCTCCGAGGCTGGTGTCCGCCACATCCATTTCATACAGGCGGGTGAAGGTAGTGGTGTGCTTGCCGGTATCGAGAGCGGCGGAAATTTCGCGCACGGCAATGTCGGCGCCCGGCATGATCAGGTTGATCAGCGACGATTTGCCCATGCCGGACTGGCCGATCAGGATGGTCGATTGTCCTGCCAGCAAGGGTGCCAGCGTGGCGCAGGTTTGTTCCGGGAATGCGCGTGCCGACACTTCATGCACCGGGTAGCCGAGGCTGGCATACAGCTGCAACCGTTGCCGGGTCTTGGCCAGCGATTCGACGATATCGGTTTTGTTCAGCACGATATGCGCCGTGACGCCGGCGGCTTCTGCAGCCACCAGCGCGCGTGAAATCAGATCGTCGGCAAAACCCGGTTCGGTTGCCACCACGATGAACAGCTGGGTGACGTTGGCGGCCAGCAACTTGGATTTGTACTGGTCGGAGCGATACAGCAGGCTGTGGCGCTCATCGATGGCTTCGATCACGCCTTGGTTGGGCGAAGTCAGCTTCAACTGAACCCGGTCGCCGACGGCGACATCGCTTTTCTTGCCGCGCGTGACGCATTGCAATTTGAGCGATTCTGTAAGCGACCCTTCCCCAATTTTTCCTTGCACCAGATAGTGCCGGCCGTGTGCGGCAATCACCAGGCCGCTGCCGGCCTGGTTGCTGTGTTGCTTGTGGTGGCTTAGCTTGCTGTGATCAACCATGTGCTGCCATCGGCTTATCGTCCAACTTATCGTCCAACTTATCGTCTACCTTATCTGATAACTTATTCGTCAATTTTTTGATGCGTACCGAGGCAGGCGGGTGCGAATCGTAGAACGCAGAGTGCAGCGGATCTGGTGTCAGGGTCGAGGCATTGTCTTCATACAGCTTGACCAGCGCCGCCACCAGATCGTTGGCGTCGGTGTGCCGGGCGGCAAATGCGTCGGCTTCGAATTCGTGTTTGCGCGAACTGATCGACGATAGTGGCGACAGCAGGAAGGTAAAGATCGGCAGCGCCAGCATGAACAGGATCAGCGCCATCGCATCGTTGTTGCTGAGATCGGCCAGCAGCAGCGGATTGACGCCGAGGCCGGTGTAGAACCAGAGTTGCTGCTTCAGGTAACCGAGCAAAGCCAGGAAAGCCAGCGAAATCGCGAACATCACGACAATGCGTTTGGTGATGTGCTTGAGCTTGAAGTGGCCCAGTTCATGCGCCAGCACTGCTTCGATTTCATGCGGCGCCAGACGCGCCAGCAGGGTGTCGAAAAAAACAATCCGTTTGCCGGCGCCGAAGCCGGAGAAATAGGCGTTGCCGTGGGCGCTACGCTTGGAGCCGTCCATCACGAACAAGCCCTTGGAGGCGAAGCCGACCCGTTTCATCAAGCCTTCGATGCGGTCGCGCAGGCTGTCGTCGTTGAGCGGCGTGAATTTATTGAACAGCGGCGCAATCACGGTAGGGTAGAGCACCAGCATCAACAGCTGGAAAGCGCTGAATACCAGCCAGGCGTAAAACCACCAGAGACCGCCTGATTTTGCCATCAGCTGCAACACTACCCAGATCAGCGGCAAGCCGATAGCGGCGCCGATCAAGGTGTTTTTCAACATGTCGGTAAAGAACAGCCGGACCGTCATCTTGTTAAAGCCGAAACGGGCTTCCAGTACAAATTGCTTGTAATAATCCAGCGGCAGGTCGATCAGGCCGGAAATGGCGCCGAACGCCACCAGCAAGCCCAGTTGATAGACCATGCCGGGGCCGGCCCAGTTGAATATGATGTTGGAAAGCAACTGCAAACCACCCAACAGCGTGAAGCCGATCAGGACGGCAGCGCTCACCAGCATCGAAAACAGGCCGAATTTGGTCTTGGCGACGGTGTAGTCGGCAGCGCGCTGGTGCGCGGACAATGGGATCTTTTCGGCGAATTCGGCCGGTACTGCGCTGCGGTGGGCAAGTACATGGCGAATCTGGCGCGAGCTCAGCCAGAAGCGCACCACCAGGGTGATCGCCAGGAAAACAACAAACAAAACTGAAAATGCAAATGAAGACATGCCGTCCCTATGTGAGAAAATACCTTCCAATTGCACCTCCAGTAACCTACTGCGCGACTCAATCTCTGGTCTGCGATGCTCGCTGTACTAAAGTACAGCTCCGCTTCTCGACCAGACCTTGAGCCGCTCGCGACGGTTCCTGAAGGCGCTTTACGGCAAATTTCACGTGAAATGCCGCAATACCGCTAACTAAGAGAACAATTATGTCACAAGCCGACGATATATCCGCTACACCCGAAGCTCCGCCAGTTCCCGCGGCGCCGGTGCGGCCTAACGAATTCAACCTGATCTGGGTCGATATGGAAATGACCGGGCTCAATCCGGATACCGACCGCATCATTGAAGTGGCGGTGGTGGTGACCGATCCGCAATTGAATATCCTTGCGGAAGGGCCGGTGTTTGCGATTCATCAACCTGACGAAATCATGGATGGCATGGATGCCTGGAACAAGGGTACCCATGGCCGCTCCGGCCTGATCGAAAAGGTGAAAGCCTCGACCGTGACCGAAAGTGATGCCGAATTGGCGCTGATCGCGTTCCTGAAAAAATACGTGCCGAACGGCAAGTCACCTATGTGCGGCAACACGATTTGCCAGGATCGCCGCTTCATGGCGCGCGGGATGCCCAAGCTGGAAGCGTTTTTCCACTACCGCAACCTGGACGTATCCACCCTGAAAGAACTATGCCGCCGCTGGAAGCCGGAACTGGCTAGTGGCTTCAAGAAGCATCAAAAGCATACTGCGCTGGCGGATATCATTGAATCGATTGAAGAACTGCGCTACTACCGCGAGCATTTCATTAAAGAATAATGCTGCGTCAATGTGGCAGGGTGGATACCGCTTAGCGCTATCCACCGTTTTCCATGTTCAATCTTCGCTGGAGTCGATGCCACAGCATTTCTTGAATTTCTTACCGCTGCCGCAGATGCACTCATCATTGCGGCCGACTTTCGGCTTGTCGCGCTGGATGGTGGTGACCGCCGATTTACGGTGCGGCAGCCAATAACGGTAGATTTCCGGAATCGCCGCCTCCACCTCTATTGCCAGCTTGTGACGTTGCACGGGATCTTCGCGCAACGCCATTTCTTCCTCTTCCAGTTCTTCCGCACCTAGCAAGTAGATAGGGCGTACTACCGTCGCCAGGTTGGAGTGCCAGATCGGTTCCCAGGCTTTGGCGCGCAGGTTGATGCCTTCCCAGAAACCCCAGGTCCAGGCTTCGCCGTCGAGCAGGTTCTTACCTTCGTGTTCGTGTTCGCAAAACAGCGGTTCGTATTCTTTCGGCGCCACTTCCAGCGTGACAGCGATTTCATTCATGTAGCGCGCAATCAGGCCGACGATCTTTTCATATTCCTTGTCGGACTTGAATTTCGGCGCGTCTTTCAGCGACGGTCCCCACACATGTGGCAGCCATTCACCCAGCAAAACCTGTTCGGGGCCGATCACTAGCGCCGTCAGATAGCCGTGCAGGGTATCCATGGTCATGCTGTCTTCAGCGCAACGATCGGACAATAAAAAATCGTCCAGTTCGTCAAATTCTTTGTCTGAGAGGGGTTCGTCGAGATTCATGGAGATGGCCGTTTAAATTTACGAGGGAAATGAGGATACGGATTTTACGATTGAAATGCGCTTAAGCTGCAAAATATTCGAGATGCTTGTCCGTGAGCAATCATTTGTCCTGAGAAATTCTACATGAAGCTACCGCAGAATACCGGTATAGCCTTCGACAGGCTCTTTGGTAAGCCGATAAACCAGATTGAATGATCTTATATCAAAATCGGAGCACTACTGCTCATACACCCGCATGAAACTGGCGAACCGTGGCGTGCCGCCAGGAGTCAAGCCGCGATAGCGGTAAGTCACCTGGCTTCCCAGCGCCGGCGGCTGGCGCCGCTGCGCGTCGGTGAAACCGCTGCCTAGTTTGAAGCGCAAGCCGTCTGGGGTTTCCACCTGTAAAGCGCCCAGTATGCCTTGGTATTTTCCTTTGCCTGGAATATGGGCGATGACCTTGGCTTCCGCATCCTCGTGGATTTTAACTTTGAGCAGGTCATTGCTGCGATATCCACGGTAAAGCGAATCGCCTCTGTGCAACATCAATCCTTCGCCGCCTTGTTTGACGATGCGTTCAAGCATACTTTGCAAGGCCGCATGGTCGTCGACCTTGATTTGTTCGACTGCGACTACCCAGGGCACGGCAAGCTTGGCAGTCACGCTTTGCAATGCAATGAGACGCTGATCGAAAGTGCCGCCATGCGCCGGCAGATCGAACACCATGAAACGCATTTTGCGCCAGGCCGCATCGTCCGGCGTCTGGCGGCGTATGGTGGAGACCGCGTGATGGAACTGCTCGCGGCCGGCCCACAGTTCGCCGTCCAGCGCCACTTTCGGCCAATTCGCAGTGAACCAGGCAGGTGCAAATATTTGTTGGCCGCGGCGCGTCAGCAATTTTTCGCCATCCCAATAGCCGCGCGTACCATCCATTTTTTCGCTCACCCAATATCCCGCAAGATTGATACCGGGACGGTAGCTGTTGGCGAGCATTAACGCTGGCGGGATGTCGTTTGCCGCCGCCAGAGGCGCTAATGTCACCAGCGTCGTCAATATGCCTGGCACCATCAGGCGCAATGCACTGATGACGTTGCAAAATGCTTTTTTGATCAAGCTTGGCGAGAGCATTGTCATGAGGTTTGCCTGGTAAGTTGTTGTTTTTAAAATTTACCACCTGGCATTGGCAAGCAACAATGTCATTACTGCCTAATCCTCCAAAAAAATAAGCCGCCGGCGTTTACAATGCGGGATGACTACATCGCCTCCCGCATCATTTTCGACCCTCACCCCGGACACCGTACTGGACGCGCTCGACAGCATCGGCCTGCATGGCGATGGCCGCCTGCTGGCGCTGAACAGCTATGAAAACCGCGTGTACCAGATCGGCATGGAACAAGGGCCGCCGCTGGTGGCGAAGTTCTATCGGCCACAACGCTGGAGCGACGCTGCGATCCTGGAGGAACACGGCTTCGTGCAAGAGCTGGTCGAGCGTGAAATTCCGGTGGTGGCTGCATGGGCGGCGGAAGACGGGCGTACCCTGCACCAGTTCGAGGGCTTCCGCTTCGCAGTGTTTCCACGCCACGGTGGCCGCGCGCCGGAGCTGGAGGATAGCGCTACGCTGGAATGGCTGGGCCGTTTCCTGGGCCGCATTCACGCAGTCGGCGCACTCAGCAATTATCAGCACCGGCCGACATTGGATATCGTCAGTTTCGGCGAAGAACCTAGCGCATTTTTACTCGCCAACAATTTCGTGCCGGAAGATTTGCTGGAAGCTTATCGCAGCACCGTGACCCAGGCTTTGCTGGGCGTGCGCCGCTGTTTTGAGCGTGCCGGGAGTGTCGGCGCCTTGCGCCTGCATGGCGATTGCCACGGCAGCAATGTGTTGTGGACCGATGCCGGGCCGCACTTTGTCGATTTCGACGATAGCCGCATGGGGCCTGCGGTGCAGGATTTGTGGATGCTGTTGTCCGGCGAGCGCAGGGACATGGTGCAGCAAATGGGCAGCTTGCTGGCCGGCTATGAAGACTTCTGCGATTTCGATACGCGCGAGCTGTATCTGATCGAAGCCCTGCGCACGCTGCGCCTGATCCACTACGCAGCCTGGATAGCGCGGCGCTGGGACGACCCGGCTTTCGCCGTGGCCTTCCCCTGGTTTAATACCCAGCGCTATTGGCAAGACCGGGTGCTGGAATTGCGCGAACAGATCGCGCTGATGGATGAGCCGCCGTTATGGCAGGCATGAAGTTAGCAGCAGAGATTTAGTGTGCTACCGATTTGGAGAACACGTTCAGCACCAACACGCCGGAAACAATCAAGCCGATGCCGATCAGCGCCGCCGCATCCAGGCTTTGCTTCAGGAACAGCCAGCCGACCAGGGCGATCAGCGCAATGCCGATGCCCGACCACATCGCATAGACGATCGCCACCGGCATCGTGCGCAATGTGAGCGACAGGAAATAGAAGGCCGTCAGATAGCCCGCCACCACCGCAATCGACGGCACCAGCCGGGTGAACTCGGCACTGGCTTTCAAGGCACTGGTGGCAATCACTTCGGCAACGATGGCGATCAATAGATAGACCCAATGCATGACTTCTCCTGGCTAAAAATAAAACGTAGATGAACCGAAACTCTAAAATCGGTTAACTCTGAAACCCTAATCGATAGTCGCAAACAGCTCCGTAACGAAATCGACAAATACCCTTACCTTGGCCGACAACTGATGGCTCTGGTGATACACCACCGATACCGGCGGCCCTGGCGTCGCCCAGTCTGCCAGAACCGGCGTCAAGAGACCATCGCGAATCTGCGGATTGAGCGAGAGCGTCAGCAGCTGGACGATGCCGGCGCCGCTGCTGGCGGCATGGATCAGTGTTTCAGCGTGGTTGATGGCGATATTGCCGGGCGGCGCCCAGCTATGTTCTTGCTTGCCCTTGCTAAAGGTCCAGGGGACGTTCTGGCCACTGTTAGGGTGAACGAAAGCCAGGCAACGGAAACTGCTTAGTTCCTGCGGCGTCTGCGGAGTTCCGTAGCGCGCCAGGAATTCCGGCGAAGCGCAGCACAGGTTGCGGGTTTGGTAGATACGGCGCGCCACCATGCTGGAATCCTTCAGCTCGCCGATGCGGATCCAGACGTCGCCGCGCCCCTCCACCATATCGACCATGCGGTCGCCGACATTCAACCTGATCGACAGGTCGGGGTACAGAGCGGTAAAGCGCTCCAGCGCCGGCGCCAGGTAAATACGGGCAATCACGGTGGGCACATCGACGCGCAAGATACCCTGCGGCGTCACGCGCCGGCCTTGCAATGCATCTTCCAGTTCGGTCATGTCGCCCAGCAAGCGTTGCGCGCGCTGATAGCAGCTATGGCCATCGTCGGTAAGGGAAATCTTGCGGGTGGTGCGGTTCAGCAGGCGCACGCCGAAATGCCGCTCCAGGGCGGCAATGTGATTGGTGATGGTGGCGTTCGACATCTCCAGCTGTTCAGCGGCGCGGCTGAAGCTGTTCAGTTCTACCACCTGGCAAAATACTCGTAGCGAATCCAGCCTGTCCATGATGACGATTTTATATTATTTAAGTTAATTAAAAAATGATTTTAATTGTTGCCTATTTTTCTGATTATTAAAAAGGATGATAATGCCCAAAACCAGATCGTATTGATACGACGCCAACAATTACCTGGAGACACGTATGGCCATTGCGACGAAGAATACAAACGGCAGCCCGATAGACATCCCCGCCCTGATCGACCGCAGCCGCATCGGCGGCTTCCAGATCGTCATGCTGACCCTGTGCGCCATCTGCCTGATCATCGACGGTTTCGACGTCCAGGCCATGGGTTATGTGGCGCCTGCCATCATCCAGGAGTGGGGCATCGCCAAGGCCAATCTGGGGCCGGTGTTCGGCGCCGGCTTGTTCGGCATGCTGGTGGGCTCGCTCTGTTTCAGCATTCTGGCCGACCGTATCGGCCGCCGCCCGGTGTTGATTGCCGCCACTTTGTTCTTCGCCGCCTGCATGTTGTTGACGCCCATGGCCGGCACGGTCGGGCAACTCATCGTACTGCGCTTCGTGACTGGCCTCGGGCTGGGCGCGATCATGCCGAATGCGATGGCGCTGGCCGGCGAATACAGCCCTGTGCGTAAGCGGGTCACTTTGATGATGCTGGTTTCGTGCGGCTTCACCTTGGGCGCGGTGCTGGGCGGTTTGCTGTCGGCGGCATTGATCCCGCGCTTCGGCTGGCAATCGGTATTCCATGTCGGCGGCGTCGTGCCGCTGGTGATCGGCGTGCTGATGATTTTCCTGCTGCCGGAGTCGATGCAATTCCTGGTGTTGCGCGGCAAACGGCTGGAGCAGGTCGGCAGGTGGCTGCGCCGCATCGATCCCGCGGTCGTGATCAATCAGGATACGCGCTACGTCGTCAACGAAAAAGCCGGAAAGGGTGCGCCGATGCTGCAACTGTTCCAGGAGGGCAGGGCCAAGGTTACGATCCTGTTGTGGATCATCAATTTCATGAACCTGGTGAATCTGTATTTCCTCTCGAACTGGTTGCCGACGATTGCCAAGGATGCCGGCCTGTCGACTGCCACCGCAGTGATGGCCGGCACCACCTTGCAGATCGGCGGCACGCTGGGTACGCTGGTCATGGGGCAGTTGATTGACCGCTCCAGCTTCCGCCGTGTGTTGATTCCGGTATTCCTGATTGCCGGTGTAGCAGTGGCGTTGATCGGCCGTCCGGAAATCTCGTTGCTGTTCCTGTTTGCCAGCATCTTCGTCGCCGGCTTCTGCATCGTCGGCGGCCAGCCTGCGGTGAACGCGTTGGCAGGCACTTACTACCCGACCACGTTGCGCTCCACCGGCATCGGTTGGAGCCTGGGCATAGGCCGCATCGGTTCCATCGTCGGACCGGTGCTGGGTGGCGAGCTGATCCGCCTGAACTGGCCGAACAGCAGCATCTTCATCTTGTTGGCCGTGCCGGCGCTGGTGTCGGCCGTGATGCTGATGTTGATGCAGGAGACTTCACAACGTAAGGCAGCGAATGCGGTCATTGCGCATTAGGATAGATAAGAACTTGAACCAAGGATAAAGCCCATGGAAAACCTCGACGCGCTCCGTTACCAGTCCGGATTCTGCAATGACTTCGTCAGCGAAGCCTTGCCCGGAGCCTTGCCTGCAACTCAAAATTCGCCGCAGAAAGCACCTTACGGCCTGTATGCGGAACAACTGTCCGGCACCGCATTTACCGCGCCGCGCGCGCACAACCGTCGCTCCTGGCTGTATCGTATCCGGCCGGGCGCAATGCACCACGCATTTGAAAAATCTCCGCAGCCTTTGTTGGCTAGTGGTCCGTTTACTCAGATCGATACGCCGCCCAACCAGTTGCGTTGGAATCCATTGCCATTGCCGGCCGATGATCAGCCCACCGATTTTATCGATGGCATCGTCACCTTTGCCGGCAACGGCGACGCCGCGGCGCAGGTCGGAATTGCCATTCATCTGTACGTGGCAAATCGCTCCATGCAGGACCGCTTCTTTTACGATGCCGACGGCGAATTGCTGATCGTGCCGCAAGAAGGACGTCTGCTGGCCAGGACCGAACTCGGCGTGCTGGAAGTCAAGCCTGGTGAAATCGTAGTGATCCCGCGCGGCATGCGTTTTCGCATCGAACTGCCTGACGGCAGCGCGCGCGGCTATATCTGCGAAAACTACGGCGCCGCTTTCCAATTGCCGGAACTGGGCCCGATCGGCGCCAACGGCCTGGCCAACGCGCGCGATTTCCAGACGCCGGTGGCGGCCTATGAAGATCGCGAAGGCGAGTTCCAGTTGCTGGCGAAATTCGGTGGCCAGTTGTGGACGGCGCGTATCGGTCATTCACCTCTGGACGTGGTGGCCTGGCATGGCAATTACGTGCCATACAAATACGACCTGAGCTTGTTCAACACCATCAACACAGTCAGCTACGATCATCCAGATCCATCCATCTTCACGGTGCTGACTTCGCCTTCGGATACGGCCGGCACCGCCAATGTCGATTTCGTGATTTTCCCGCCGCGCTGGATGGTGGCCGAGCACACCTTCCGGCCGCCATGGTTCCACCGCAACGTCATGAGCGAATACATGGGCCTGATTCACGGCGCCTACGATGCCAAGGCCGACGGCTTTACACCCGGCGGCGGCAGCCTGCACAACTGCATGAGCGGCCATGGCCCCGATGCCGCAACGTTCGACAAAGCTTCCAATGCGACATTGGCGCCACACCGTATCGACAATACAATGGCCTTCATGTTTGAAAGCCGCTACGTGATTCATCCCACGCCTTACGCACTGGCGACGCCGCATCTGCAGAAGGACTATCTGCAATGCTGGCATGGTTTGAAAAAGCATTTCAACGGTCAACCCTGATGCAACAAGACAAGAGAGAAAAAGACATGATGCAAGCTAACGATCCCGTACTGAAATCATTTATCCCGACTCCGGCGGAGTCGCATTTTCCTATCCAGAATTTGCCGTTCGGCGTATTTAGCACCACCGCCAATCCGGCGCCGCGCGTCGGCGTCGCCATCGGCGATCAGATACTGGATATGGCGGCGGTGGCCGAAGCCGGCTTGCTGAATCCGAGTATCAGCCCTGAAGTGTTTCGCCAGGCCAGTTTGAATCCCTTCATCGCACTGGGCCGTGCGACCTGGCGCAGCACTCGCGCCGCCATCAGCGCAATGCTGCGCGATGACAACCTGCAACTGCGCGATAACCAGGCTTTGCGCGCCAAGGTATTCGTCGCCCAGGAACAGGCCAGCCTGCATCTGCCGCTGGAGATTCCCGGCTATACCGATTTCTACTCGTCGAAGGAACACGCCACCAATGTCGGCTCCATGTTCCGCGATCCGGCCAATGCGTTGCTGCCGAACTGGCTGCACATCCCGATCGGCTACAACGGCCGCGCCAGCTCGGTAGTGGTCAGCGGCACGCCGGTGCAGCGCCCCAACGGACAGCTGAAATTGCCGGACGCCGAAGCGCCGATTTTTGGCGCCTGCCGCAAGTTGGATTTCGAACTGGAAACCGGCTTCATCATCGGCCAGCCGAACGCGCTGGGCGAACCGATCGACATCGCCAATGCGGAACAGCATATTTTCGGCATGGTGCTGCTCAACGACTGGAGCGCACGCGATCTGCAGCAGTGGGAATATGTACCGCTCGGACCGTTCAACAGCAAATCTTTCGCCACCTCGATTTCACCGTGGGTCGTCACCATGGACGCGCTGGAACCGTTCCGCGTCGCCAGCCCGGCACAGCAACCGGAGCCGCTGCCATACCTGCAGCAGAGCGGCAAGAATGGCTATGACATCACGCTGGAGGTGTCGCTTACACCTGGCGAGAACGCCGCAGCGCAAACCATCTGCCGCACCAATTTCAAAGCCATGTACTGGACCATGGTGCAGCAACTGACGCATCACACAGTTTCCGGCTGCAACACCCGCATCGGCGACCTGATGGGCTCAGGCACCATCAGCGGTAGCACGCCGGATGCCTTCGGCAGCTTGCTGGAGCTGACATGGAACGGCAAGAATCCGCTGACGCTGGCGGATGGCAGCCAGCGTAGTTTTATCCAGGATGGCGATGAGGTGGGGATGACGGGCTGGTGTCAGGGCGTTGGTTATCGCGTGGGGTTTGGCGTGGTCAGCGGCAAGATATTGCCGGCGCGAGCTTGATTTTTCGCACCGCAAATATCAAGTAATTCAAAGCCGCTGTCATCACATATCAAACTGAGCCGATAAATAGGCGGTGCGGGGCTTTCCAGGCCATGCGCCGTTGATGCTTGGATCGCCTGCTGCCCAGTAGCGTTTGTCCGTCAGATTTTGTACGGTCAGTCCAAAGGTGGTGCGATAGCCGGCCACTTTGGTGACATAACGCAGGCCGCTGTCAAAACGCGTATAGCCGCTCATCCAGCTACTGTTCTGCGCGTTAAGCGGGCGACGTCCGACGTAATAGGCTCCGCCATTGACGCTCAGGCCAGCGACTTGTGGAATCCGGTAATCCAGGAATGCATTCGCCTGGAATTTCGGCACATCCGCAATCTGTTTGCCGGAGACTTGTGCGTCGCCAGGATTATCTGCCTCGGTATGCAAAAATGCCAGTCCGGCCACAACTGACAAATCTTTTGTCAGACGGCCATTGGCAGTCAACTCAAGCCCGGAGTGGCGCTCGGTTCCGCCCTGCACGGTAAAGTGATTGGCATCGACGTACTGCAAGGTTTTTTCCAGCCGGAACAGAGCCGCGGTCAGCAACAGATCTGGAATTACATTGGCTTTGATGCCGGCTTCATACTGTGTGGTTTGCAGAGGCGGCAGGTTCTCGCCAGCATTGTTGGTGTCGTAACCCGCCGGCCCAGGCTGCTCGAAACCTTTCGCATAACTGATATACGTCGAAATGCCCTGGTAAGGTTTAAAGGTCACCGCAAACGATGGCGCATTGATGCTGGCACGCTGATGCGTGTGAGCGCCGGAGGCCGGCATGCTGTCGTTCTTATATTGCACATGACGCAATCCAAACATCAGATCCCATTGCGGGGACAAACTCAGGACATCACTGAAGAAGACGCTGGGCTGATAATTCTTCGACAGATTCTTGTTTGGAAAGGCCAGGCCTTGCGGCTGCGGCGAATAGACCGGGTTATAAATATTCCCTACGGTCTGATCTAGCACGCTGAATCCCGACTCAAAAGCCTTAAAGTTCCTGGTCGAGAATCCGCCAACCAATTGATGCTTGATCGGGCCCGTATCAAAATTCCCGGAAATATAACTGTCAGTCGACAATACCCGGAAACTCTGGCCGGGATTCAGATAGATATCTCCAGACAGAATATCGCCGTTGGCAGCGACGTTATAGATGTCGGGAAAGGCCGCTACCCGTGCATTATATGATTGCGCCACGCGTGTGATCAGCTTCCATTGTTCGTTGATACGGTAGTTGAAATCAGCGCCGATGTTGTACGTTTTGGTTTGATACTGCAACCAAGGCTGTCCCAGCAAAGTCCTCGGACTGATCGACGAAATGGCAGGCAACTGGCCGTTCAGTTCAGGGCCGATCGCCGGTTGCGCTGCGATTTTCCGGTCTTGATAGTCGAAATTCAGCTGTAGCAAGGCGTCTGGAGAGAGAGCCCAGTCGAATGCGCCGCTGACGAATTTCCGGGAAACATCGCCGTTGCTCCTGAAGTCGCCATTTTTTTCGCCGGCGACATTGATCCGGTAGCCGAATTTTCCATCTTCCAGCGCACCGCCGGTATCAACGCTCGTGTAGTAGCCGCCATGATCCCGCACAGAGGTTTTGATGGTGGTGAAACGTTCGCGCGTAGGACGCTTGATGACATAGTTGACCGTGCCGCCGGGTGAATTGATCCCATACAGAAATCCGGAGGGCCCTTTCAATACGTCGACCTGTTCGATGTTTTCGAGCGGGATTTCATAGTACGGAGCTACCGACATGCCATCGCGCCGGATCGTGTTGGTCCAGTCGACAAAGAAGCCGCGTATGCGGATCGTCTCATAGGCGCCGGCCTGCGTGGCGTCCTGGATGGAGGGATCGTTTTTCAATACATCCATCAAGGTGCGGCCATCCTGCGCATTGATCAATTCGCTCGTATAGGATTGAATCGAGAAAGGCAGATCCTCCATTTTTTTCGACCCCAGCGCACCGACGCTCGCGCCATCTCTGGCATACAGCGAAGGCCGTGCTGCCGTCACTGTGATGTCACCTAAGCGGTTGTCGCCGGTGCTGACCTCCTTGGCTGGCGCCGGCATCACTGTGTAAGCTCCGTCCTTGGTTGCATGGATAGTCAGGCCGGTGCCGGACAAAAGCCGGTCGAGAGCATCGTGGACTGTCAGAGAGCCATGCAATGCCGCCGCTGTTTTCTTTTCTGCGAGATCGGTGGAGAAGACGATTTGCGCGCCCGACTGGCGTGCAAGTGCGCGCAACGATTGATCCAGCGATTGCGCCGGGATATCGAAGTTGACCGGATTCGATTGCGCCCAAACCGATGTTGCCACCGCAATGCCGGCCGCCAGCACACTCAGTCGATGTTTAAATCTGATACCGGGCAGCGCCCGTTTTACAACCTTAGCCACTTGATGCTCCTATAAGAAAAATGGGTCTCTTATAGAAGTTATCGAAATGGCGTTGTGTTTAGGGAACCTGAGAATGAAAATCATTTCATGGAAATCGTGACATCGTCGGCGGCGCCACGGTGTATCTTGACAGGCAAGGCGGCCGGCAGGGCATCGATCAGGTTTTCCAGCCCGTTGATGCTGTATTCGCCTGACAAGCGCAGCTTGGCTACGCGTTCGCCGCGCAAGGAAATGCTGGCGCGGCGATAACGCTGCATTTCATCGACGGCCTGACGCAATGACGTGCCGTCAAAGACAAGTTTGCCGCGCTGCCACGCCGCGGCCTGGTTCGTGTCTACTGACTTTATCGCAGCCGGCGTGGCGTCGTCGTAATCGATCTGCTGGTTCGCCGTAATGATCTTTGCCACCGCCGCCTGCTGGTTTGACGTGACCTGCACCGCTCCCTTGAGTACCGTCACACGCACGCCGGCGGGCAGATTGCGAACATTGAACTCGGTGCCGATGTCGGTGATGGTGACATGGTTGGCTTGCACCACGAAACTGCGATAGGTATGGGCCACCTTGAATGCCACCTCTCCCTTGTCCAGAATCAGGCGGCGCGAACGCAGGTGCGATTTAATGGTCAGCGCGCTGTCGGTATTGAGCTGGATTTCGCTACCGTCGTCCATGGTCCAGCTTGAGCGCTCTCCGGTCGAGGTGGCAATATGTTCCGTGCGATAAGCCGGATCGACGATCCAAATGGCTCCGATGGCAATGCAGAAGGTGGCCATTGTCGCCATGCGCTGTATCCGTCTGCGTTTCGCCACCGCATTCAGGATATCGTTTTGAGCGGGGTACAAGGCCAATAAGGGAAGACGCATGGTTGCAAGCGTGGATTCGCAGGCCACACCGGTGCACTGCGCCATCAACGGCATGATGGCGGTCATTGCCCGCATCAGGTGTTTGCCTACCATTTTGCGCGAGATACCCAATTTTTCCGCGACCTCTTGTTGCGGCATTTCCTGGATTTTGTGCAGCAGGAATACTTCGCGACAACGTGACGGCAATCGCTCCACGGCGCGCTGCAAGGCTTCAAGTGTCTGCATGCCGCACAAAATGCTTTCGCCGTCATGCATGTGGATCTGCGTGTCGGGCATTATCGCTACCGACTCCAGCCACGCGTTTCGGGCGGCATCGGCCCGATAACGGTCGATTGCCCTGCAGGTAGAGATGTGGCGCAACAGTGCGAGCGGTGTGCCTTTGTTTTCTGGCGGCGGGTTTTCAAGCAGTTGCACGCAGACATCGTTGACCACTTCCCGGGCAAAACTCTTGTCGCCGAAGCGACGCCGTACATGCTCAACCAGCTCGTCGTAATGGCGAGTCAGTGCGACAAGCAAAGGGGAGCGATGTAAGTCGTGGTTCACGTGACAAGGTTTCAGGAGGCAGGGAATATTATTATAAATGAGAATCGTTAGCATTTATGTTAATAGTGATGCCTATGCTTGATCTGTTAACATTCGTGTCCCAGCGGATTGCTCATAGCGATTCATCTTCGGGATTGCTGACATCTCGTCGATTCCGGCGAACTGCCCAGCCGTTCCTGGGACAAATCGCCCTCTAATCTCGCATTTTTAAGTCTTTTCGGTGGCGACATTCCTTACTCCAAAAGCTAAAATAGTCTTGCTATTTTATTCATTTCCGCTAAAAAATACTGAGCTAGAATGCAAAGAATGGAGTCTTTATGAAATATCCTGCCACATTCACTCCAGACGCTGAAGCCGGCGGTTTTGTCGTTACCTTCCGCGATATTCCGGAAGCAATTACTCAAGGAGATACAGAAGCCGAAGCGCTCGAAATGGCCACAGACGTTCTTTTGAGCGCAATGGATTTTTATTTCGAGGATAAGCGCCAGGTTCCGTTGCCTTCAAAGGCTAAAAAGGGCGAGCGATTTATTCAACTGCCGCTCAGCGTGGCTGCCAAGGTGTTGTTGCTCAATGAAATGCTCGCCCAACATATGCGGCCGACTGACCTGGCTCTTCGCATGGATACAACGAAGCAGGAAGTGAACCGCCTGATTGATCTGCATCACACAACCAAGATCGACAGAATTGCCGAGGCAATGAGTGTGCTTGGAAAGCATATTGAATTGAGCGTGGCTTAAAGTGTCGTAAATCAGAGTTGAGATGACATACAGCGTAAGATTTCGTCGAACCTGACGCACTTTCCTCGCCAATCTAAAAAACATACATGACAACCTTGACCATTGCTGCGGCACAATCAATCTCAATTGCTGGTGACGTGAAAGCCAACGTTTCTCGACACCTTCGATTTATGGAACAGGCAGCCGATCATGGTGTGCAGCTTCTTGTATTTCCCGAGTTGTCGCTAACGGGGTATGAGAGAGGCTTGGGGCGTGAGCTGGCAATGCGGCCAGACGCTGAAATATTAATGCCGTTGCATGATTTGGCGCAACGTATGGGCATGACCGCCGTTGTTGGGGCACCGATGTTTGCCAATGACAGCAATGACGTTTTTATTGGCGCCCTTATAATTGGAAATGCCAATGGCGTGGGACTCTATACGAAGCAGCATTTGCATCCTGGAGAGGAAGTTGTTTTTACAGCTGGTAGTCGTGGTGTAACTGTACCAGTCGCAGATATGACGGTTGCCTTGGCGATTTGCGCTGATATCGTGCAGCTGGCGCATGCTGCTCAGGCTAAACAATTAAAAGCTAACGTTTACGCAGCGGGCGTGCTTATTACAAAGAAGGCTTATTCAACGGAGACAGAGCTGCTCAGAACCTACGCAACCGAGCACAATATGGCCGTTTTAATGGCGAATCACGGTGGGCCGACAGGCGGCTGGAGTCCGATTGGGCAGAGCGCGTTTTGGGCAGAAGGTGGGCGTTTGATCGTCGCCGCGCCGGGTGAAGGGAATCTTCTGGTTATTGCAACACGGGATGCCAGTCAGTGGTCTGGAAAAATTGTCAGCGTGACGGCCTAGGCCATTACGTCGGCGATGACGCAAATTAGATTCGTGCGTTTCCTGTCGGATTAAGTCGCAATTTATGCACTTAAAGCGTTTGAGAACGGTTCAATTTATCGATGCGTTTGTAGCCACTCACGTAACGCACCGTTCATTCTGGTTTGCCAGCCGTCACCGCCAGTTTTGAAGGCTTCCAGTACGTCCTCATCAAAGCGCATGGTCACCTGAACTTTTTTTCCGCTTCCGGCAGGGCGGCCACGTGTGCGCAGTGGTTTTAATTGATGGAGTTGCGCATTGCTTAATGGCAACGCATCAGGGTCATCTAATGCCGCTGCAGTAATAGCGGCATCTTCTTCGGCTGTCGGCATCGCGATTTTACGTTTGTTCGACATAGTATTTCACCTCTCTCAAATTGGCCTTTCTCAGGCTGATAATTCTGCGTACGTCGTCACGATCAACAAAGGCAACGTAACAGATGCGCTCGTCAATGGCCGCCAAGCCACATTGGCGGGCTTCACGGTAGGCTTTGCGGTCATCCGTCCAGACAAGGCAACTGTCCCAATCAATTCTCTCTGCATCGGCCAATGACACGTCATGTTTATAAATATTGACTGCATTTTTGTTATTGTCATAAGCGATTTTCATTTGAATTTTTGTAACTACATTTAATTATAGAGTAAAATAATATTTGTAGTTACAAATATTGCCTCTAGCCGTCGCGGGTGACGCCTTTGATGTTGAAAAAGCCATCCGTTGCATTCATATGGGATTTACTGAGTCATTGCCTTCAACGCCGCCTGAGCCAGGAAGCCGGAACGCGTCATTTGATGCGACTTGGCGTAAGCATCAATGTCACGCAACAGACTTTCCGGTAATGAGATATTGAGTCGGACAGGCTTGGTATTAATTTTGGACCGGTCAATGTTGACCAGCATCCAGTAGCCATCGGCATAGTCCGCAGCGTCTTTCCATTTCTCGATGGATGATGGTTCAGGAATGTGCGCCTCACCCTCGTACATGGTTTCTGCTGCTTCCTGGGCCTTTGCCGGGAGATCATTCAGTTCGTCTGCTGCTGTAAAGACGCCAGGAAGATCCGGAAAGCTGGCGCCGTACGCGCTATTGCTGTCCTTCCATACATACAGTGGATATAACATTTTCGTCCTCATTTCAATTCGGCCTGTTTCAAGATGCTCTCGGCTGTTCCAACAGGCAGGTCTTTCTTCGGATGCGGAACAACCACAGATCTGCCGGTGACAGGGTGGCGATATTTGTGATGGCTGCCGCGAATGGAGATATGTATCCAGCCGGCTGCTTTTAGTTGCTTGATAATGTCTGTGCTGTTCATGGTATTTTACACACAATTACACAATTTTTCGGAAATATTATGTATCTGTGTGTATTTTTTTTCGTGGTGAGTTGCTGCGGATTGACGACGACAGGTTCCCAGGCAGTCAGGACCGTAGAATCGTATTCGGGGGATTTCAGTGGTGAAGTGTGGAGAAGAACGCGCTTTTGCAGTAGTGGTAAAAGCCTGAAAAGCAGTTTCGGATTGCATGCTGAGCTACATATCGGGTCACATATTTTCCGTTGCTTGCACGGAATACCCAGGCGTAAAAAAAGCCGCTCAGGGCGGCTTAGAACGAAGTAGGTGCAGGCCTTACGCCTCCGGTCCAGCAGCAAACCGTGGCGCGGCATCATTCTCTCAGCGACTCAGCGACTCAGCGACTCAGCGACTCAGCGACGCGGCACGCCATCCCGCCATTCACCCCAATGCGTCACGATATCCTGCACCAGCGGATTCCCCGCACGATACAAATTCTCCGTCGCCGGTACGAAGCCGCCCTGATCTGCGTAGTTGAGCAGATTGTCGGCGCTGGTCTGCCCCTGATACGGCCGATCGAAATCCGACCCGGTGCGCAACGCTGCTACGCGGTTCAGATCGACCCGCTTGATGCTCGATGCACGCTTCAATGCTTCGAAGGTCGCGTTGTCTTCCTGCGCCGTCATGCAATACACGCCCTTGTTGTCGGTCAGGATCTTGGTCCATTCGCGCGCACGTTCACCCAGCAGCGTGCCTGACCACCAGGTATTGCCGGAAGCGATATCGCACTGGACAACCGACGGCGGTTGATTCGCCGGCGCGTAACTGAACTTCGAGCGCGCTATCTGTGCCTGCGGGTTATCGGCCAGCACCACGTTGCGCGAGAGTGCAAACGCGGCGTCGGCCAGTTTCGGGTTCAGCTGGAATACTTCGTTGCGGTAATCGAGCGGCGGCTTCTCGCTCGGGCTCTTGGTGTTGATGCCGAGATAGCCGGTTTTCCAGCCAGCCGGAATCTCGCGTGCATCCAGTTCCCACTGGATGCCGAAATCGACCAGATACTTGGCCCACGCTGCCGAACCAACGGTGCCGCGCGCGGGATCGATGCCGGCAATGCCGGAAATCAGGAAGTAGGTATGGCGCAGATCGAAACGCGACGAGAACGTCAGCGCCATGATCGACGCCGATGCATTCGCGTAGCCCATGCCGGTCGTGATTACGCAGACGTCTTGCTTGTTGCAGTGAACGTCGGGGTAGTCTGGCGACAGACCAGGTACCGCAATGGTTTTCCAAGGGCCGATGCGATCCAGCCAAGCCTGGCCTTCGGGGCCGAACATGGTAATGATCATTACCTTGACCGGACGGTTTTGTGCATTCGATTCGGCCAGCGCATCGCTGCCCCGGTCCTGTGCGATCGACGGGCCGGTGGCGCAGGCAGCAAGCGATAGAGCGGCTGTGGCAATAAGCGAGCGAGTCATCATGGGCTTTCCTTGTGGGAAGTGGAACCCGTAGTCTACCTGTGAAAATCGATTATTGTTACTTGATTGCAATATTTTAGAACGATTTTCCAGGCATGAAAAAGCCGCCAAAAAAAGGCGGCTTGGTCACATGCAATCGCGCTTGCAAATCAAAGATAAATGATGGCCAGAATAACGCCGATAATCAAACCGAACTTGATGCACATATACAGCGGCTTGCTGAATTTCTTCAAGGCGCGCCGGTATTGGCCGGCAGCCCAGACAAAACGGAACAATTTGTTGATACCGCCGGTTTCATCGCCGGTTTCGTTGGGTGACGCCGCCGCGCTCATCATGTGGCGGCCGAGCCAGCGGTTGATCGCCTGCGCCCAGCGGTACCGCATGGGGCGTTCGATGTCGCAGAAAATGATGATGCGATTGCTGTCGCAACCGTTTTGCGCCCAATGGATAAAGGTTTCGTCGAACACCACGCCTTGGCCATCGCGCCAGCTGTAGCGCTGCTGGTTGACTTCGATGAAGCAACGATCATCGTTAGGTGTGACCAGGCCTAGGTGATAGCGCAGCGAACCGGCGAACGGATCGCGGTGCGGATTCAGCGTACCGCCAGGAGCCAGCTCGGCAAACATCGCCGCCTTGACGCTCGGCGTGCGGCGCAGCAGGGCTACGGTCTTGGGGCAGAACTGTTCGGCGGAGGGATGGCTGGCGTCATACCATTTCAGGTAGAAGCGCTTCCAGCCAGCCTTGAAGAAGGAGTTGAAGCCGGCGTCGTCATTCTTTTCTGCTGCGCGGATTTTTTCCAGGCCGATCAAGCCCTGCGCTTCATCGCGGATGGTTTCCCAGTTGTCTTCCAAAATCTTGAGATCGGCGAAAGTGCTGGTCGGCAGGTAAGGCGTATTGGTAGGCACCTTGGAAAACATGTACATGAAGATGTTGAGCGGGGCCATGATCGACGAATGGTCGAATATCTGCCGGAAAAAAGGCAGGCGCGCCTTGCCGCGAAAGTGCACGTACAACACCGATAAAATAAAAATACTGACTACTGCCCATTTCATAAAAATGTGCTCCGTTTCAAAAAATGGCTGGTCACCGTTGCGTTGCCGGCAGATGCCTGGCGCGCATCACATGGCGAGGAAAAAGAATGTGATATTGCCAACTAAAATCAAGTCAACCGCCATTTTATCCCTTTTGCGGCTGGTAACCGTGATCTTGGTGCGTTTGTTCATCCAGATGGTTGCAGCAGGGAATGTCGTGGAAGCGTATCTCCAACATTGCCGCCAATAATATTTCAATGTTAATATTACGCTTCCTTAGGGGAGTAGCCGCCTTCGTTTCTTTCGAAGAGCGCATGTCAACATACTTGGCGCTGTATCAAATTTACGCCATGGCATGCGCGACCGCACGGTTTGGCAAGACCTATGGTGCTTCCCTTTACCCGGCCGGGCGAAGGTGTTGCGCCATTCGTCAGTGCCCGGCCCTCAGGATTTCCTCATGCTTATTTACCGCCAGTGGCAGCGTCAATGCTCTACTACAGCCTGCTTTGCTAAGCCGACCACTGTTACGTCCCCTTCATCTTCTTCGCCAGTTTCATCCTCAACCCTGATTTATCCGGCAGGAGCACGCGCATGATGCTCAGCGTTGCTCTGCTACTCGGTTCGGCCGTAGTGATTTATCTGTCCTGTGAATATTTCGTCAATAGCATCGAATGGGTCGGGCGCCGGATGGGTATTGCGCAAAGTGCCGTGGGCACGGTGTTGGCGGCGTTTGGTACGGCGTTGCCGGAAAGCGTGGTGACTTTTGTCGCGGTGGTGTTCGGGCGCGATGCGGCGCACCGGGAAATCGGCGTCGGTGCTGCGCTCGGCGGGCCGCTGGTGTTGGCGACGATCGCCTATGCGGTGGTCGGCCTGATGTTCATCCTGAATCGTAAAAAACTCGGCAGCATCCTGCTGTCGGCCAGTGCTGCGCAACGGCTGAGCCGGGACCAGGCCTGGTTCATCGGTATTTTTGTGGTCAAGGTTGGCCTCGGCCTGGTGGCGTTTGCCATTAAGCCTTGGCTGGGTGTGTTTTTCCTGCTGGCTTACGGTGTGTATATCTGGGGTGAAATGCGCAAGGAAGAGGATGCCGACGCGGAAGTGAATGATCTGGAGCCTTTGAAATTCCGGCCGCACGATCCGCAACCGGGAATCGGCTGGGCCTTGTTGCAAACTTTGGTGGCGCTGGTGGTGATTTTTCTGAGTTCCCAGTTGTTTGTGCATCAGCTGGGTGATATCGCACCTTGGCTGGGTATTTCGCCGCAATTGGCTGCGCTTTTGCTCAGCCCGATCGCTACCGAGTTGCCGGAGATCCTGAACGCGGTGATCTGGGTGAGGCAGGGCAAGCAAAACCTGGCCCTGAGCAATATCAGCGGCGCCATGATGATCCAGGCGACTATCCCGACCGCACTGGTATTGATCTTTACGCCATGGATGCTGGGTCCGCCGTTGATCTGGGCCGCAGCGGTGACGATGATGTCGATGTTCGGCCTGTACGTGCTGCTGCGCAAGAGCATGTTGACCGCTGGCCGCCTGGCGATCTTCGGCTTGTTGTATTTGCTATTTGCTGCCGGGCTTGGATTCATCGGCGTGCATTGATTGCATTTGATAAAGCCGTTGTCAGGCGCGCGCACCCAAGGCGATCACCGCCGCGCCTGTCAACGCCAGCCCCGCGCCCAGCAGATCGGTCCACCGCGGGCTAACGCCGTCAACACCCCATAGCCAGAAAATTGCGGTGGCGATGTATACCGCGCCATAAGCGGCATACACGCGGCCGCTGGCAGCGGGGTGCAGCGTCAGCAGCCAGACGAAGACCATCAAGCTGACTGCCGCCGGCAGCAATAGCCACGCCGAACCCTTGTTGTTCAACCATAACATCGGCAGGTAGCAGCCGAGGAGCTCGGCGATGGCGGTCAGCAGGAACAGGCCAAGGGTTTTTGTCATGACAGGGTATAAAAGAAACCGGGAAGAGTAGGGTAGCAGCAAGAGCAATATAATGTTGCTGTTATTGCTCTAGCTTTACTCCAGCACCGGGACGACCCGGTGCTGCATTCTATCCGGGGACGACCCCATCTTTTCTGGAGTTCGCATGGCCTGGATCATTCTCTTTCTTGCCGGTTTAGCCGAAATCGTCTGGGCTGTCGGCCTGAAATATTCGGAAGGTTTTACACGTACCTGGCCTTCTGTAATTACCTGCGTCGGCATGGCCATCAGCATCTGGCTGCTGGCACTGGCGATGCGTACCTTGCCACTTGGTACCGCCTACGCGGTGTGGACTGGCATCGGTGCGGTCGGTTCGTTTATTGCCGGTATCGTGCTGCTGGGCGAGGTGGTGAGCGTGGCGCGCATTGCCAGCGTCAGCTTGATCGTGCTGGGCTTGATCGGTTTGAAGTTGTCAACGGCAAGCTGATCGCTAGCCTATGGCTCACGGCCTATGCTGCAGCGTTGATTTTATTGGGTGAGCTGACTACTTTGGAGTCGAATCCTGCATGGGTTTTCAGGGCCTGGTAACGCAGGCAGGTGACGCGCAGGAAAGACGCGAAATTGCTGGCTTCACCGAAATGTGTGGTGACTTCTTCGTGTAATTTTGCGATCAGCTGGTTGGTGGTCAAATCGTTATCTGCAGCCAGTTCCGCCAGGGTTTGCCAAAACAGGTTTTCCAGCTTGATGGTGGTGATGACTCCCATGATGCGCACCGAACGGGCGCGCGATTCATACAGTATGGGATCGGCCTGGGCATAAATCTGACACATCGAACACCTCGCTTCTTGAATATTCCCGAATATTTCTTGTGCAACAGTTGCTGCTGATGCATGCAAACGATACATGCAAACATATTGTGCGGCCGGTCTTGCGGCAGGCCGCACAACATCCATCATAACTCGATGCGTGTCCCCAATGCGGTCAGGAACAGCGCCAGCCACGCTGGATGTGCCGGCCATGCCGGCGCCGTGACCAGGTTGCCGTCGCGATGAGCAGCCGTTATAGCGATTTCTGCATATTTACCGCCCGCCAGTTTTACTTCCGGCGCACAAGCAGGATAGGCCGAGCAGGTTTTTCCTTCCAGCACGCCGGCCGCCGCCAGTAGTTGGGCACCGTGGCAGACTGCGGCAATCGGTTTGTCGGCCGCATGGAACTGCTGGACGATTTCGATCACGCGCGGATTCAGGCGCAGGTATTCCGGTGCACGGCCGCCCGGGATCAGCAAAGCATCGTAGCGGCTGACATCGACATCGCTGAATGCGGCATTCAGGGTAAAGTTGTGGCCGGGTTTTTCGCTATAGGTCTGGTCGCCTTCGAAGTCATGGATGGCGGTGCGGATCTGGGCGCCGGCGGCTTTGTCGGGACACACCACGTCGACCTGGTGGCCGACCATCTGCAGCGCCTGGAACGGCACCATCAATTCATAATCTTCAACGTAATCGCCGGCCAGAATCAGGATTTTCTTTGCGCTCATGATAGATCTCTCAGTGAGGTTGGTGGGGCAGGGAAGGTCGAGTATGAGACTCTAAAAATCTGTCAGGTAATAACTGGCTATTACCAGCGCAGGTTTCGATGCTGCGCTGCGCAATTCCCCGACTTTAATGAATGCAATGCACTAATGCGATAGCTGAATTACACTGTCGGCATCAGCCGCCGTGTGCAACTGCACAATGGCAAGCGAAAATTTTTTTAGAAAAGGTAAACAGATGGCCTCAAAAGATCCAGTGCCGTTGGTGGCGGCTAGCGCCTTGTCAAAACGTCCAAGCCGCGCCGAGGCGGAATCGGCGATTCGTACCTTGTTGCGCTGGGCCGGGGATGATCCGGACCGTGAAGGTTTGCTGGATACGCCGGCGCGCGTGGCCCGGGCTTATGAAGAATTCTTTGCCGGTTACAGCAAGGACCCGGTGGAAATCCTGTCGACCACGTTTTCAGAAGTTGAAGGTTACGACGAGATGGTGGTGTTGACCGGTATCCGTTTCGAGAGCCATTGCGAGCATCACATGGCGCCAATCATCGGCAAAGCGCATGTCGCCTATCTGCCGGACCATCGTGTGGTGGGGATTTCAAAACTGGCGCGACTGGTCGATATTTTCGCCAAGCGTTTGCAGATCCAGGAAAAAATGACGGTCCAGATTGCGGATACCTTGCAGCAAGTGTTGTTGCCGAAAGGTGTGGCAGTAGTGATCGAGGCATCGCATGGCTGCATGACGACGCGCGGCATTCACAAGCCGGGCACCAATCTGGTGACCAGCCGCATGCTCGGCGCATTCCGCGACGATCCGTCGACGCGGCGCGAATTCATGAGCATCATCAGCCAAAAGCGCAACGAGTAAATTGCGTTTGTTCGTCCTTTAGCGCGTTCTTTGGTCACATGCTCCGACTCACGTCGGAGCGCATTCCTGCAGCATTCAGATCAGTGGTCCGGAATCGTCTTTCTCTTCACGCCCGGTAACCCGGGCCAGCATGGCGCGCGCTACCACGCTACGCGACAAGTGCCAATACAACCCAATTACCGCGAGCGAAAACAACGCAAAACCCATCATGCCCGCGTATAGGTAAAACACCTTGTACAGCTCGATGCCGACGCCGTACAAAGTCATGTTGATCATGCCCATGGTGGCAGCGACAGTGGCTTTGGAGACGGCGCTCTCGGTCAGCGTGAAACGGATCATGACGGCTGCCGACAAACCTTCGCCGAAAGCAATCACGCTGATCGCCGCCACCAGGAAGTAGGGTTTGTCGAGGAACGCTGCGCCAAGCAGCATGATCAGGATACCCACGGCGATCGGATACATGGCCAGCTTGATCGAGCTGCCGAGGCGCCAGCGGTCGACTTGCCGCGCCAGCACCAGGTTGCCGGCAATCAGACAGGCGAACACCGGGATTTGCCAGTAGCCGTATTCGATCACGCTCAGATGGCCATCGGCCACCAGGATTTCGGGCGACATGGCGATCCAGCCGATCAGTGGAATCGCTAACAGAGGCATGCACATGGCGGCTTTCAGGAAATGGCGGTTGCCGACCACTGCACGGTAGTCGTGCCAGATCTGCATCAGCGGCAATTTCTCTTTGCGCTGCCTGACGGTTTCCGGCATATGCCGCGCCAGGCCGATGAGGGCGATAAAGGCAATCGCGGCGATGAACACGAACACCATGCGCCAGGGCAGGATGCCAATCATGAAAGCACCCGCCACCGGCCCGATCAGCGGTGCAATCAACGCCACATTGGCCATCAGCGCGGTGACCCGGATCGCGGCTTTTTCTTCAAACGCTTCTTGCACCACGGCGTAGCCGACCGAAGAAATAAAGCACAAGCCCATGCCTTGCAACACGCGCAAGACGATGAAACTCTCGATGCTTTGGGAGAACAGCGTCGCCAGGCAGGCCAGGATGAAGAAGATGGTGCCGCCCAACATGACGGGACGGCGTCCGATACGATCCGATAGTGGTCCGAACAACCATTGGAAGATGGCGCCGCCCACCAGGAATGCGGTCATGGCCGAAGCCATCCAGGCGGCGCTGGCGCCGAATTCACGGGTGACCGTCAGCATGCCCGGCTGGATCATGTCATTGGCGATGTACACCGAAAACTCAAACAAGACCAGAGCCAGCGGGAACATCAGGGTATTACGGGTAAGCGTAGAGATTTTTTGCATTTTTTTGTTTTACGGGGTGAAGCGGCGACAATTGCGGCATTGGCTAACGCGCGGGTAGTAGATACCCTGCGGGTGTCACGGACGAACTTGTTTGATTAATTTGCTTGATTAACTTGCTTGATTAACTTGCTTGATTAGCTTGCTTGATTCAAACGGCTGGTGTCGCCCAGTCGGTGTCTGCGTTGAATTCCTCGACCAGAAAATCGAGCATGGCGCGCAGGATGGCAGGCATTTGGCGGCGCGAAGCGTAGACGCCGTAAATACTCATTTCGCGCGGTTGGTATTCGCCGAGCAGCGCCCGTAGTTTACCACTACGCAGCAATCCTGACGCGGCATATACCGGTTGCAGGCTGATTCCGGCGCCATTGACAGCTGCCTCCAGCAATACCGACGATTCGTTGGCGCTCATATTGCCGCCTACCGGCACTGCGACCGGCACGCCGTCTTTCTCGAATTCCCACAGGCTTTTACCGAAGTAGGAATAAGTCAGGCAGTTATGCAAGGCCAGGTCTTCCGCCGTTTTCGGCGTGCCATGTTCTTTCAGGTAGGCCGGCGATGCGCATACCACCGAGCGGCACACCGCCAGTTTGCGCGCGATCAGATTGGGATCGAGTGCATTGGTGATGCGGATCGCCAGATCCACGCGTTCTTCGATCAGATTCACGGTCCGGTCGACCATCAGCATATCCACGGCTGTGCCGGGGTAGCGTTTCAGGAAACGCGTCAGCAGCGGCGCCAGGTAGGCTTGTCCCAGGGACATGCTGCAAGTCAGCCTTAGCGTGCCACGCGGCGTATTTTCGGGCGTCATCGCGGATGCCTGGATATCGCTGGCCATGCCAAGCATCTGACGGCAGCGCGGCAGGGTATCGCTGCCGGCGGATGTCAGGCTCAATTTGCGGGTGGTGCGATGCAGCAGGCGGGCGCCTACCCACGCTTCCAGTTCCGCCAGGTAACGCGACACCATGGCGCGCGACATGTCGAGCTTGTCGGCGGCGGCGGTCAGGCTGCCCTGGTCCGCTACCTCGACAAATACTTGCATTGCGATCAGCCTATCCATGATTTGCTCGATTTCTGCAACAAACTAGTCGTCATTATGCGGTTTTTCGCATCGTTTTTGGCAACTATGATGATGCTTCTTTCACCTCCCCCTGGAGATATCGATGTTTACACGCTCACCACGCTCACTATTCCGGTCGCTGCTGGCAGCCGCCGCCGGCTTGATGATCGCCGGCTCGGCAGCAGCAGCGCCGCAACCTTTGAAGCTGGAAGTCTATAATCCCGGCGCCAACGGCATTTTCCCGGTGTCTTCCGAGCTGATTACCGGCAGCACCGACGCCATCGTGATCGATGCTCAGTTTGATCGCGCCAATGCCGGCCAATTGCTGAAAAAGATCCGGGACAGCGGCAAGAAGCTAACCACGATCTACATCAGCCACGGCGATCCTGACTACTACTTCGGGCTGGAAGTGCTGAAGGAAGCCTATCCGGACGCCAGGATCCTGGCGCCGGCACCAGTGATCGCACACATCAAGGCAACGATGCAAGACAAGCTGGCATTCTGGGGACCCAAGCTGGGCGCCAATGCGCCTAAGCAGCTGATCGTGCCGGAACCATTGCAAGGCAATACGCTGACGCTGGAAGGCCGCAAGCTGGAAGTGATCGGCCTGGACGGCGCCAGCCCGGATCGCACTTTTGTCTGGATTCCATCATTGAAAGCGGTAGTTGGCGGCGTGCTGGTAGTCGGCAACGAGCATGTGTGGACTGCCGATACCCAGACCCTGGCTTCGCGCCAGCAATGGATCAAGATGCTGGACAAGATTGCCGCCTTGCATCCGAAGGTAGTGGTGCCAGGACATTTCAGCGCCGGTGCGCCGCAAAACATCGAATCCGTACGTTTTACCAAAAACTACCTGAAGATTTATGAAGTAGAAACCGTCAAAGCCAAGGACTCCGCCGCCTTGATTGAAGCGATGAAAAAGCACTATCCAGATCTGGATGGCGTATCTTCGCTGGAACTCGGCGCCAAAGTGAGCAAAGGTGAAATGAAATGGTAAAGAATCATGATTGCGGCGACAGTAGTTGTCCGCTTCCCGGTGCGACCGTAAAGGATGCCGTAGCAGGTGTAGCAGCACCGGCCGCAGTTGCAGCAAAGGGCGCAGTGCTGCATTACATTTACGATCCGATGTGCGGCTGGTGTTACGGCGCAGCGCCTTTGCTGCAGGCCGCAGGTGAGGTCGACGGTCTGACGATTGAATTGCACGGCGGCGGCATGATGACCGGCAGCAATCGCAAACAGATCAGCACACAGTTGCGCAACTACGTGATGCAGCACGATCATCGGATTGCAGCGATGACCGGCCAGCCATTCGGCGACGATTATTTTAACGGTCTGCTGTTGGATACCGCGGCGGTGCTGGACTCCGGGCCGCCGACCACTGCGATCCTGGCAGCCGAAGCAATCGCGGGGCGCGGCCTGGCAATGCTGGCGCGGATACAGGCTGCGCATTACGTGCAAGGCTTGCGGGTTGCCGAGACTGCGGTATTGCATACTCTGGCGGTAGAAATCGGTCTGGAACCGGTGCTCTTTGATAGCAAGTTTGCTGAGCTTGGCGAAGCCGCCACACATGCCCACATTGCCGCCAGCCGCGCCTTGCTGGCGCGAGTCGGCGGCCAAGGGTTTCCTACCTTTGGGTTGCAACGCGGAGCACAAATCGAGATGCTGGATGCCGGCCGCTTCTTTGGTCAGGCGGAGGCCTGGAAGGCTGTCTTACGCAGATAAATTACGCGCGTAATTTTTGGCGTTTGCGTCATTAGAAAGTAGAAAGCCTGCCTTAAAGCAGGCTTTTTTTATTTCAGAATCTGCCGCCGCTAGCTACCTTGATAGTTGCATCATGCAATATGTATAAAAAACCAATTTATTGTTATTTTGTAGTTATTTAATGCTAATTACTCGTTATATAACGCTAATATTGCGAATTTTAATGCTGTCGTTTAGCAACATATATGCCTTTTTTAGCGTTTCATGACAGGTTTGTATTGTATCGGCCTAATGCGGAATGTATCGTTGCAGCAATTTTTCAATTAAGTAATTTGACGTAAAACACCGGGCCACGATTGACCAAGAGAAGTGTTTGCTGCAAGTTAATACCGAGTAAAAGTATGAATCGCAAACATGCAGGCCGTTTCCCCTTATCAGTTGTTTCCATAGCAGTATTGACCATGCTCGCGGCGTGCGGCGGAGGTGGCGGCGGTTCTGCCGGCCCTGGCGACAATACCCAGCAACCGGTGCCGACCACCACGCCCAATTCCACCGTTGCAACACCGCAAAGCGTTGCGTCGACTCTTAATCCAGCCGATCCGAGCAACGCAGCTGCCGCCTGCGCGCGCGGCATCGTCGGCGCCGGCGTGATGGTGGCATTGATTGATACGGACTTTAACGTTAGCGATCCGGAATTTGCCGGACGCCTGACCAAAATCGTGTATAACAGCGGCGGCGCCGGCAACCTGCACGGCAGCGAAGTGGCGGAAGCGCTGGGCGGAACCAGCTACGGCGTGGCGCCGAGGGTCAGCATGCTGGGCGCCGCGGTCGGCACCGGTGGTGAAAACGTTACTTTCAACAGTTCAACCTATCAGGATCTGTACAACAAGGGTGCCCGCATCTTCAACCAGTCGAACGCCTTCGGCTCGATCGCGACACCAGGCAACAACGGCCCGACTTTCTACAACATTTATCAACCGTTCGTGGCGCAAGGCAGCTTGTTCATCTGGGCTGCCGGCAACGATGCCAGCGCCCATCCCAGTCTGACGGCAGGTTTGCCGGCCTTGTATCCCGATCTGCAAAAAGGCTGGATCACCGTGGTGGCGGTGAACGCCGCCGGCGGCGCGCAAGGATACTCCAGCAGCGACACTACGCCGGGTGTGCTTTCCAGTTATTCGAACCGTTGCGGCGAGGCAGCCAACTGGTGCCTGGCAGCTCCGGGCGATTTTGTCTCGAACGCGGGTGGCGGCCGGGTCTACGGCACCTCGTTCGCCACGCCAGCGGTCACCGGTGCGGCTGCGCTGGTGCAGCAAGTCTTTCCGTGGATGAGCGCCGACCAGATTCGGCAAACCATCTTGTCGACCGCGACCAGCATGGGCGATACCGCTACCTACGGGTGGGGTTTGCTGAATGCCAGCAAGGCAGCCAACGGCCCGGCCCTGTTTGACACCAGGCTGACGCTGGGCGGCAACTTCGTCGCCAAGTTCGACTCCGTCAGCGCTACTTTCGGCAACGACATCGGCGGCAACACCGGTTTGCTGAAAGACGGCAGCGGCACGCTGACCTTGGCCGGCAATAACACCTACAGCGGCGTCAGTGAAGTATTGAAAGGCACGCTCAATGTGACGGGGTCGGTTGCCACTTCGGTCACCATCGACAGTGCCGGCATCTTGTCCGGCGGCGGCCGCATCGGCGGCAGCGTGTCCAACTACGGCCGTCTCAGCAACACCGGTAACGGCATGACGATTGCCGGCAACTACTCGGCGTCGGCCAGCTCGGTGCTGGCTAATCAATTCAATTCAACCTTGACTGTCGGCGGCAGCGCTACGCTGGGTAATTCGCATCTGGTCGCCACCACGCCAGCCGGCAGCAGCGATCCGTCCGGCTACGTGGCGCAGCAAGTCGGCGTCAAAGGCAAGGTGCTGACTGCCGCCAGCGGCGTATCCGGCCAGTTCCAGGATGTCTCGTTCGAACATGACGGCACGGTTTTCAATCCGGGTACTTTCCTGACCGCGTCGCTTGCTTATACTGCCAATGAGGTCGACCTGAGCATCGGGCGTAACGATGTCAAGGCAGTTGCGGCGCAAGCGTTCGCAACGGATCCTACCCGTAACAATAGTGCCGCCAATGTCGAGCAGGGACTCAAGGCAGCCGACGCCATGGTCGCCAGCGGTAACACAGGCAGCAATAACAGTGCCTTCCTTACCAGCGCCGCGGCGCTGCAGCGTACTGCCGGTATTGCTGCTGCGGCGCAGGTACTGGATAGTCTGTCGGGACAGATTTATGCATCGTCGCAGGCGCTGACTTTCCAGCAGTCGCAAGCCATCAACCGCGATTTGTCGAACCGCTTGTCGCTGTTGGCCAGCCCGGTATCCGGCAATACCAAAGCCGGCTTGTGGGCCAGCGTGATTGGCGCTACCGGCAAGCTGGGTGAATCGGGATATGCGTCTGCCGACACCTCGACCTGGGGCGGACAATTTGGTTTTGATACGCATCTGAATGACAAGGCGATTGTCGGCGCCGCGCTATCCTACTCGGAAAGCAAAGCCAACTTCGATCGAAACAGCGGCACCTCGAACAGCCAGAATACCGGCTTGTCAATGTATGGCCGCTACGCGCTCAGCAATAACGGCTTCTATGTTTCCGGCCGTGCCGGCATCGCCAGCGTTACCAGCAAAATCAATCGCACTGCAATCCTCGGCACGGAAGTGGATAGCCTGTCTGGTAACCATACCGACCGCATGATATCGGCCTATGCCGAAACCGGATACGTGCGCAATCTGTCGGCCACATCGACACTGACGCCGTTTGTCGGCATCAGCTACGATCGTCTCAAGCGCGGCGGTTTTACCGAAGCCGGCAGTCCGTTCGGCCTGACCGCGGGCAGCAGCACATATCAACAGACAGCGAGCGTGCTGGGTTTGCGTGGCGACGCCAAACTTGACTGGTTAGGTGGCGTGACCAATTTGCAAGCCTACGCCGCCTGGCAACATGGCTTCAACGACGGCAAGCTGGATTTCAATGCCGCCTTCGTGGGAGCGCCGGCAGCCGGCTTTACGGTGCAAGGTATCAACCTGCCGCGCAATAGCGGCTGGGCTGGCATCGGCATCTCCAGTGCGCTGGCGAACAATTGGAGCTGGTACGCCAATTACGACGCGCAGTTTGGCAAGGGTGGATTGGCCAACAACGTATTCTCGGCAGGTATACGCAAAGCGTTTTGAAGAATCTGCCTCGGTTGTGATCAGCGATGATCGCGATGGAGTTAAAGCAAACGGCCTGTATAGCTCGCAAGAGCCATACAGGCCGTTTTGCAATGAAACGGATTTTGCACCAGGCTACAGCTCAGGCAACCGCTTTCAGTTGATTGAAATCGGTATTGCTGGCCGGTGCGAAACCGCCATGAGCAGGGGCGTGGTTTGCATAGAACTGGCCGAAGCGGTTGGCCAGGAAATCTGTCAGCGAGGCTTGCTCTTGCCGCACAAAGCCGCTTTGCGGCAAGACACCGGTTACTACCAGATCAACCATGGCGCAGATGCCGGCAGCGGTAGTCAGCTGGATCGCCGACAACAACTGGCCGTTGACGTGCTGGCTATAGATTTTCTTGGCATAGGTTTCTTGCTCAAGGCGGCCGTCGCGCATGCCGCTGACGCTGACGAAAGTCAGCACCACATCCTGCTTGGTGATCGGGATCGAGGTTTCCAGCACTTCCTTCAGGATCGGACGGCGTTCCAGTTTGCCCAGTTGCAGGTCGCGCACCAGAATCTTGATGATGTCGCGATGGCCGGGATAACGCACGGTTTTGTAATCCAGGTTCTGTACCCGGTCACGCAGGCTTTCGCACAAAGTGCCCAGGCCGCCTGAAGTGTTGAATGCCTCGTAATCGACGCCGTCGAGCGAGAAATGTTCCAGCTCTTCCAGCGGCGAAGTTTCGCGCAGGACGCCGTCGACAATCGCTTCGCAAGGATTGCAGTACTCGTTGATCAGGCCGTCGGTGCTCCAGGTCAGATTGTATTTGAGCGCATTGCTAGGATAAGTCGGCAGCGCGCCGACGCGCATCTTCACGTCATGCAATTGCTCGAAGCGGCTTGCCACGTCGTTCGCCACAATCGAAATGAAGCCAGGCGCCAGGCCGCATTGCGGCACAAAGGCGGTGCTTGAATCGAGCGCCAGTGCCTTGACGAAACGGGTGCTTTCGACATCTTCGGTCAAATCGAAATAATGCGATTTCGCTGCTTTTGCGGCACCCGCGATAACCGGTGTCAGGAAGTAAGGGCAGGCCGACAGCGTGACATCGTGGCCGTTGATCAGCTTGGTCACGGTCGGTGCGTGCGAAATATCCGCCAGGATCGTGGTGACGTTGGGAAAGCCGGCTTGCTTCACATATTCCAGCCGTTGCGGATCGCGGTCGGCCACGGTCAGGATGTAATCGCCAGTGTGGGACAACAGGTTAAGAATGGCATCGCCGATTTTACCGGCGCCTAAAAGTATCAGTTTGGTAGTCATGTCGTCGCTCACGTAGTTGTTTTAGTCAATGCTGCGGTTCTGCTGAAGCAATTGTAAATTCAAGCGAAGTCAGATAATAGAGTGTAAATAGTCGTCGATATGTATAATAATGATACGTTTTGACGAACATTGAAGATGGAATGTCGCGTTAAGAGATAAGCGAGAGAGAAATGAGAGAGAAATGAGAGAGAAATGAGAGCGGAATGAGAGAGAAATGAGAGAGAAATGAGAAATAAGCTCGACGAAGTCGACCACAAAATCCTGGCCTTGCTGATGGATGACGCCCGGCTCTCCATGGCAACTATCGCCAAGCGGGTCGGCATTGCCAGGACCACGGCGATAGCACGTCTTGCGGCGATGGAAAAGAAGGGCGTGATCGCCGGTTACGGCGTGCGCCTCGATGTGGAGTTGTACCAGCCGGCGGTGCGCGCTTACGTCGGCATCTCGATCGATTCCCGCAATGCGCCGCTGTTGGTGCAGCAGCTGCAAACAATGTCGCAGGTGGAAACCCTGTGCGCGGTGAGCGGCGTGATCGACTATATGCTGACCCTGCGCTGTCAATCCACCGACGAGCTAGACCGTTTGCTGGACCAGATTGGCGCGATGGAGGGGGTAAGGCATACCTCGACCTCGATCATTCTCAGCAAGCGTATCGATCGCGGACCAATCTGATTTTCTGAAAGATATGTGTTTTATCTATAACTGTTATGCGAATAATAAAGCAGACATGAATGCTGCACTGCCATATAGTTACGCCTGTCTCCTCCAACACCTCCTAAGGTTTGGATTCAACCCGCTACCGCAAGGTCTGGCGGGTTTTTTTTTGCCTGGCTAGATTTTCCTTGCTTGCTCCCTGCTTGAGATAATATGCAGCCAGGAGGCGACACATGGACATAAATAAATCTACGGATCGGATTGAAACAGAGATCGTGCTCAAAGCCGCACGTTCGCGGGTCTGGCGTGCGTTATCGAATGCGGAAGAATTCGGCGACTGGTTCGGGGTGGCGCTCCAAGGAAAAACCTTCGTCGCCGGGCAAGCAGTGCAGGGACAGATCACCTATCCGGGCTACCAGCATCTGACCTGGGAAGTCGTGATAGAACGCATGGTGCCGGAGCAATTGCTGTCCTTCCGCTGGCATCCCTATGCAGTTGATACAGCCATCGATTATTCGCAAGAACCCACCACGCTGGTCGTCTTCGAGCTGACTGCTGTCGAGGATGGCGCTTTGCTGCGCGTGGCCGAATCGGGGTTTGATAACATCCCGGCAGAGCGGCGCCAGGAAGCGTTTCGCATGAACAGCGGCGGCTGGGAAGCGCAGATGAAGAATATCGAGAAATATGTCGCCGCAGCCGTTACATCGTAACGCTGCATCGAAGCAGGTGTCGTTGCAAAATTCGGCGCCTGGTTTCTAGATGGACTTTTGATTTACCCGCTTGCTTAACTGCTCCGCACTTTCCTTGCGTTCGCTGTAACGGTCTGTCAGGAGTCCGGAAACGTCACGCGTCAGCAAGGTAAATTTATACAGCTCTTCCATCACATCGACCACTCGCTCGTAGTAGGACGAAGGCTTCATGCGGCCATTGTCGTCAAACTCCAGGAATGCCTTGGCGACCGAGGATTGATTCGGGATCGTGATCATCCGCATCCAGCGCCCCAGTATGCGCATCTGGTTGACGGCGTTGAAGGATTGCGAGCCGCCGGAGACTTCCATCACGGCCAGCGTTTTGCCTTGGGTTGGCCGTACCGCGCCTACCGATAACGGGATCCAGTCGATTTGTGCTTTCATGATACCGGTCATGGCGCCATGCCGTTCGGGGGAACACCAGACCATGCCTTCGGCCCATGCAGCAAGCTCGCGCAACTCTTGCACTTTGGGATGGGTATCGGGTTCACCATCCGGCAATGGTAATCCGCGTGGATCGAAAATCCTGACTTCGCCACCCATCGCCTGCAGCAAACGGGCGGCTTCCATCGTCAAAAAGCGGCTATAGGATTTCTCACGTATCGAGCCGTACAGCAGCAGGAAACGCGGTGCATGCGTGGCACGCGCGACGGAGGAAAAATCGGTCGCCAGCGGCAGATGAAATAATTCGGCGTCGAGGTTCGGTAAATCAAGCAGATGGTGTGACACGT
Source organism: Collimonas antrihumi (assembly GCF_018304965.1). GTDB lineage: Bacteria > Pseudomonadota > Gammaproteobacteria > Burkholderiales > Burkholderiaceae_D > Collimonas > Collimonas antrihumi. Next base: position 41,328 of record NZ_JAGQED010000005.1, on the reverse strand, counting down.
TGTCCCTCCGCATTGATCACAACTTCACCATCTTCTTTGGTGAACGCGCCGCGCTGCGCATGCGGCAGAATCTCCAGCACCAGTTCAGATGGCCGGCAAAGGCGCGTGCCTATGGTTGTCACGACAAAGGGGCGGTTGATCAGGATTGGATGCGCCAGCATCGCATCCAATAACTGTGCATCGCTCAAGCTTTGATCGTCCAGGCCTAGTTCGGCATAAGGAGTTCCCTTTTCGCGGATCGCTGCGCGCACCGTAAGGCCAGCATCGAGGATCAGTTGTTGCAGCGTGCTGCGCGAAGGCGGCTGTTGCAGGTATTCGATAACCTCCGGTTCGTCGCCAGAGTTCCTGATCAGAGCCAGGGTATTGCGCGACGTGCCGCAGGCAGGATTGTGATATATCGTGATGGTCATGATGATAGTTCCTTTGTAAGCAGGGAAGGGCCGTCAGTGCTTGGCTTCGTACCAGCCGCGGCTGCGGTTGACGATGCCGACTACCAGCAGCATGGCCGGGACTTCGATCAGCACGCCAACCACAGTGGCGAGCGCGGCGCCGGATTTGAAACCAAACAGACTGATTGCTGCCGCCACCGCCAATTCAAAAAAATTGGATGCGCCTATCAGTGCCGACGGACCGGCGATCGAATGTTTTTCACCGAGTACTCTGTTAAGCCAGTAAGCCAGCGCCGAGTTGAAGAACACTTGTAGCAGAATCGGAATCGCCAACAGCGCGATGACTAATGGCTGTTCGACGATGGCATCGCCCTGGAATGCAAACAACAAGATCAAAGTCAGCAGCAGTGCCGCGATGGACCACGGCTGGATGTTGTGCATCGCGGCGTCGAACGCCACCTGGCCCCGTCGCAGCAATGCTCTGCGCCATAGTTGGGCGATGATGACGGGAACCACGATATACAACACCACCGACGTCAGCAGCGTCGCCCACGGCACCACGATGCTCGATACGCCCAGCAGCAGTGCCACCAGCGGCGCGAAAGCGAAGATCATGATCAGGTCGTTGATGGCCACTTGCGACAGGGTGAAGTAAGGATCGCCACCGGTCAGCCGGCCCCACACGAAGACCATCGCGGTGCACGGCGCAGCGGCCAGCAGGATCAACCCTGCCACATAGGAATCGAGTTGCGCGGCCGGCAGATAGGGTGCGAACCAGTGGCGTATGAATAGCCAGCCGAGCAACGCCATCGAGAATGGTTTCACCGCCCAGTTGATGAACAAGGTGACGCCGATGCCGCGCGCATGCCCCTTTACCTGGCGCCAGGCGGCGAAGTCGATCTTGAGCAGCATCGGAATGATCATCACCCAGATCAGCAAGCCAACCGGCAGATTCACCTTGGCGATCTCCAGGCCGCCGATTGCTTTTACGGCATGGGGAAACGCTTGCCCTAGCAATACGCCGATCACGATACACAAGGCTACCCAGATCGTCAGGTAACGTTCAAATACGCTTAGTGAGGCAGTTTCGGCGCGTTGGCCGATGACGTCGGTTTGAGCGGACATCGGTAAATTCTCTGTTTTCATTTCAAGCTGTCTGAGGGCAGCAAACAGTGGCCGGTGCACAGACGGCATTGCCGCCGCAGCAGTTTTCAGTCAGGAAGCCGATCAGGCCATTCATGGTGTCGAAATTGGCCGAGTAAATGACGAAGCGTCCTTCATGGCGGGAGCTCACTAATTGTGCATGCGAGAGTTCTTTCAGGTGGAAGGACAGGGAGGAGGGGGATATGGACAGTTGCTCGCCGATTTTGCTGGCCGCCATGCCGTCGGGGCCGACCTGAACCAGCAGACGGAAAACCGCCAGGCGGGATTCTTGCGCAAGTGCGGCAAGCGCGGTGATCATGTTCTTGGTTTCCATGGATGGCCTTTATTATTCAATATTTCAATTATTATTGAAATATTGAATTAATTCAAGTGACCATTTAAATTTCTGGAGCGAAGTCAGTGTCGAATGTTGCCTAGGAAAGCGCCATACCGTGACTAGCCTGCGAATTCATCTATGATTGTGGGTACGAATGGAAGCGCGCCATGGTTACCGCAACATTTCGTTTCTACGAGGAATTAAATGCGTTCCTGCCCAGCGAACGGCGCAAGCGTGCGTTCGATGCAGTGTGTGTGCGTGCTGCTACCGCCAAGCACATGATCGAGGTGCTTGGCGTGCCGCACACCGAGGTCGAACTGGTGCTGGTCAATGGCGAGACTGTCGGTTTCGACCGGCTGCTGCGGGACGGCGACCGCGTTTCTGTTTACCCCAAATTCGAAGCACTTGATATCACCCCATTGTTACGCGTGCGCGACCAGCCACTGCGCACAAACCGCTTCATCGCCGACGCGCATCTGGGTGGCCTGGCTCATCTGCTGCGCATGGCTGGCTTCGACACACTCTACGACAATAATTTCCTCGACAGCGCGATCGCTTCCATCGCGGAAAAGGAGGCGCGGATCGTGCTCACCCGCGATCGTGAACTCCTCAAGCGCCGCATCATCACGCATGGCTGCTATGTGCACGCGCTCAAGTCGACACAGCAGCTTAAGGAAATCTTCGAGCGTCTGGACCTGGCCCGCAGCGCGCGGCCCTTCACGTTGTGCCTGCAGTGCAACGTTCCTTTGCGGAGCATCGACAAAGCACTGGTGGAAGAGCGGTTGCCGCCAAAGGTACGCGCGCATTTCGAACGCTTCAGCACCTGCGATCTTTGCCAGCGTGTGTTCTGGGAAGGGACGCACTGGCGAAGCATGCAAGCGTTGCTAGCCGAGCTCATGGTGAAGAGAGATTCTGATCCTTGACTTGCGGACACCATCGTCTACCTTGTCGTAACAAGCAAAGCAAGCGCCCCTGGCGAGCCGGCTTTCCGGCGGTTGCGCGAAAGTAAAGCAAGCCGGTGCGGCGGAGCAGCAGTAGGGTGGGTACATCGTGCCCACCCCACGAAGCGGCTAAAACGCCTCTCGCCTGCAAACAATCGTCGCTTGTACTGGCTTAGGAAAAAACTGCAACGCAATCAGCGCACAAACACTCCCGATCAGCCACACGGCTGGCCAGTTGCCGATAGTGAGGATGTGCGGAATCGCCAGCGGTGTCAGGAAGCACATCACGAACACACTTGTATTTGCCATGCCAAGCGCAGTGCCGGCGTTGCGTGCGCCGGCGATCGTCGCCAGTTCGGTATAGGCGACACCGTGCCAGGCTGAGACACTGACCCCGGTCAGCACCAGCATGACGATCAGCAGCGTTGCCATGGCCGGGCCGACTGTCGGCAACTGGCCGGCCAGCGTTACCAGTGCAGCCAGCGCGGCGAAGGCAATCGCGCTGGTGATGGTGCAGAAGCGCAGGAATTCGCGCCGGTTACGATTACGGTCCGTCCAGCGGCCGCTCCATACGCGCATGACCATGGCGCCGCATTGCAGCGCTGCCATGGAGGCGGTGATGGCGGCAATGCCGGCGTGGCTGAAATCGTGCAGGAACACCGTGCCGAAGGACAGTATCGCAAACTGCGGCGCACACAAGATACCGATCGCGGCGACAATGCGCCATAGCTGGCGATCCTTCAATGGCGCAGGCGATGACGACAAAACGGTGTGGCTCACACGTGCTTTATCTGCTGCGGTTGCGGCCGGGTCATGTAACCAAAGCCACGTGAAGAACAACGTCACGCCGCAGAACAGAGCGAGCACGCCGTATACCGAGGCAAAGCCGAAATGGGTAGCCAGCGACGGCAAGATTAGCGCGCCGGCAGCACCGCCCAGAGGCACTGCGGTTTGGCGTATGCTCATCGCCATTCCGCGTTCGCCTTCGCCGAACCAGGTCATCACCGCACGGCCGCTGGAACCGTTGACGCTGCCGCCAAGCAGGCCGACCAGCAACAAGCCGGCCGCCAGCAGCGGCAGGCCAGGCACATAGCCGGGAGTCGGCGCAGCGAACATGGCCATCAGCGCCAGTGCCACAGCTGTTGTAGCGAGGCCGGACAATAGCACCGGACGGTCGCCCCAGCGATCGGTCAGCAAACCCCACGGCAATTCGCTTATTGCGATACCGAGCCCCATCAAGCCCAACACCAGGCCAAGTTCGGCATTGCTCAAATGATAACCAGAACGTATCAAGATCGCAGTTGTCGGAATGCCACTGAAAGCTGCCGAAAAACTAGCGTTGGCCGCAACGCCCACGCCCAGGACTTTCCAGCGATGGCGGCGATTATTGGTAAAAGCAGCAGATTGAGACATTGAATTTCTCCTGTGACGGGATGGGCTGCCTATGGAATAAGAGCGGCAATCACAAGCTTTGGTTTAAGCCCTTGCGGCAAGTATCGCTTTGCGTGATACTTTTGAATATCAGATAGTTTCGAATTGATTGTTTTGAAAAACAGGATGGTTGTCATGCGGCAAATCAGCTTTGACATCGACGTATTGCGCACCTTCACCACTGGCATCGACCTGGGCAGCTACGCCAAGGCCGCGGATCGCCTGGGCCGATCCACTTCAGCTGTGAGCGCGCAGCTGAAAAAACTCGAAGAACAGGCCGGTGCGCCGATCTTTCGCAAAGCCGGGCGCGGCCTGGCCTTAACCGAGGCCGGCCAGACGCTGCTGGGTTACGCGCGCCGCTTGTTGGATCTCAACGATGAAACCGCGAGCGCGGTGCGTGGCGTCGAGCTGGAAGGGGAGGTGAAACTGGGTTTGCAGGAAGACTTCGGCGAAGCGCTGTTGTCGGACGTGCTTGGCCGTTTCATGCGGGCGCATCCGAAGGTACGTGTCGAAGTTTGTGTCGCGCGCAGTACGGAGTTGCGCGAGCGCGCGACTTTGGGACGCATCGATCTGGCGCTGATATGGGAAGGCGGCACGCCGGCATTGAATGGCGAGCGAGTCGCCGATCTGCCTCTATGCTGGATCGGGCCGGCCCAGGATGTAGCCGGGCCGGTCACTTCGCCGTTGTCTTTGGTCCTGCTGGATGCGCCTTGCCTGCTACGGGATCTCGCTGAAACTGCGCTGGACTCGGCCGGGATCACCTGGCGTCACGCATTCACCAGCGCCAGCCTGTCTGCTCTGTGGGCTGCCTCGGCGGCAGGGCTCGGCGTGACTGTACGCACGCCGATCGGCTTGCCGGCCAGCTTGCGTATCATCAATCCGCAAGAGACCGGCTTACCGGTGCTACCGCAAATCGGCTTGTCTTTGTATCGTGCGCAAACGGTGGCGGGGCCGGCGGTGAATCGTCTGGAGGAGTTGCTGCTGCAGGCGGTGCACGAAACCATCCGGCGGATTGCTGCTGCCTGACGCGCCAATCCCCATGTTTTAAAGCGGCACCACCGGGATGCAAAGATCGCACTCGAATGCGCCGATTTGCGGATCACAGGCGGCGTCTGTCGGGTAGTACTCGAAGAATGGCCGGGCATCGAGCTGCATGCCGCTGGCTGGCAGCCAGTCGCGTAGCAGCCGGGTCCAGGAATCGCCGATATCGCGGCCGTTGCCGACATAACGGGTCACTGCATAACTGCCGCCGGGAATGGTGGTGATAAATGACCGGCCGCTGGCAACAAAATCCGATGGCACTTCAACGCCCGCATCGTAGCGGCATTTTTCTGAACTGGTAATCGCCGGATCGTTGTGGCTGATACCGTAGCGAGGGCGGCCGAACAGATTGTTGGTTTCCATCCAGGGGCTGACGGTTTCGATCCAGAACTCAGAAATGGGCTGGCCGTATGGCCCGATGTAGCGCAGGTAGGCGACTTTGGCTGGCTGCCGCTCGATGATTTTGACTTTCATGGGAATCTCCTTGGTGGCTGGTTGGGAGTTTCCATGATGGCCCAGGCGCTGGTTGGTTTCCTGATCCTCCTTGCCATGCAACTGACCGGGATTGCTGTCTTGGCCCGATGGCTTGTCATGACTTGCTTCAAGCTGGGAGGCCCAACGATCCGCCTCTCCCTGGCGCCACTCGGTGGCGGTGCAGCCGAACCTGGTCTTGAAGGCGCGCGCGAACGCTTCGGTCGAACCGAAACCTACCGACAGGGCGATTTCCAGCACTGGCACTACGGGTTGGGCGATCAGTCGCAACGCCGCCACTTCCAGCCGGCGCCGGCGCAGGTAATCGCCGAAGGTTTCGCCCATCCAGGCCGAGAACAGGCGGTGAAAATGAAACGCAGAAAAATGGGCGACTTCCGCCAAGGTATTCAGCTCAAGCACCTGATCCAGATGCAGGTCGATATATTCAAGCACCCGGTGCATGCGCCGGGCATAGGCGGCCTGGTTTTCTTGCGATGTCATGATGTTCCAGGCAGGCGCTGGATCAACGCGTCGCCAGCATGACGCCGACGCCGATCATCATCGCGCCCGAGGCGCGTTCGACGTTGGCTTTGGCGCGTGAAGAACGAAACATCTTGCGCGCAAGCTCGCCGACCAGGCCATAACCGAGCACCACTGCGCACATCACGCCAACGATGATGGAACATATGATCAGATAACTGGACAGCGTGATCCCGGAAACGTTAATCACGCCTGGCAGCAAGGCCATATAAAAAGCGATGGCAAGCGGGTTGGTGACGGTCATCGCCAGGCCCAGTCCGATCTCGATACCCAGGCTGGCAGCGGGAGCAGGAGTCTCAGCAGCAAGCGCGGCGCTGGCTTTGCGCCACTTCTTGATACCCAGCCAGAGCAGATAAGCCGCGCCAATGTACTTAAGCGCAACGAAGGCGGGGCCAAGGATTGCCAATAGGGCGGTCAGCCCGATCACGGCGGCCGTCAGCATCAGCAGCTTGCCGATAATGATGCCGATCGCCAGCGGCAGGCTGGCCTTGAGCCCGCCGGAAATGGAGCGTGAAAGCAGGGCGGCGATTTCCGGTCCGGGTAATGCTGCAGAGGCCGTAAAAGCTAGCAAAAAGATGAGGTACTGCATCATGTCCGATCCTATAGCCGATTCTATATTTAATCCTTGTCCTGGCCGCAATATTAGTCCGTGGCATCCCTATGCGCTACTGCTTTCTGATTCATCGGCAGGCGCCTGCGGCATGTGGCGTAAGGTCAGTCCCCAGAACACCAACGCCAGTAAGCTGACTGCGGCGCCGAGCAGGCAAACACCGTTCCATCGGGCGGCGGCATAGACACCAGTCGAGGCGATTGCGCCAAGGCCGCTGCCGACCGTATAAAAAAACATGTAGCAGGCGACCAATCGGCTGTGCGCGGCGGGCTGTGTTTTGAAAATCATGCTCTGGTTGGTGACGTGTATCGCTTGCCCGCCCAGATCCAGCAATACGATGCCAAGCACCAGCGCCCACAGACTGCAGGGCATCAACGCCAGCGCCAGCCACGACAACAGCAGTAGCATCAGCGCCAAGCCGGTGGTGCGTTGGCCACGGCCACGATCGGCCCAGTGCCCGGCGCGGGCTGCCGCCAGCGCACCGAGTACGCCGACCAGCCCGAACGAGCCGATCACGGTATGCGAGAAAGAATAGGGCGCGGCGCTCAAAGGCAATACCAGTGCACTCCAGAAGATGCTGAAAGCGGCAAACATCAACATCGCAATCACTCCTCGGATTTGCAGCACGCGTTCGTTTGCCAGCATGGTGAACATCGAGCCCAGCAGTTTCAAATAAGAGATGCGCTCGGTCGGCGGCGCCTGGGCCGGCAGCAGGCGCGATAAAACAACCAGCATCAGCAGCGCCATCGCAGCCGATACGAAATAAACAGCGCGCCAGCCGGACAGATCCGCCACCCAACCTGCCACGGTACGCGCCAGCAGTAGCCCGATCACCACGCCGCCTTGCGCCACGCCGACTACGCGGCCGCGCTCGGCGGGGGCGGCGGCACTTGCCGCATAGGCGATCAATCCCTGCGTCATGGCTGTGCCGAGCAGGCCAACACCTAGCATGCCAACCAACAGGGCAGCCGGAGACGATGCCATGCCCACCGCAATCAATGCCGTGCACAGCAAGCACAATTGCGCCATGGTCAGGCGTCGCCGATTCATCAGGTCACCCAAGGGCACCACGAACAACAAGGCCAGCGCACAGCCAACCTGGGTAGCGGTGAAGACAATGCCGATCGTGGCCTGGCTGAAACCGAAGTCTGCAGCCAGGGCATCCAGCAGCGGTTGCGCATAGTAGACGTTGGCCACACTCAAGGCGCAGGTGATCGCAAACAGCAGCACTAGTCCCTTGCTGAGAACCGGCGAGACGGCCGCTGCCTGGTCGACAACCCGGCTTTCCGCCATATTCAATTCAGGGCCGCCCTGTGGATAGGGAATTCGGCAATGTTGATGATTCGCCATGATAGGGTTCCTTTCTAGGGCTAGTTTCAAAATAAAACTAGTTGAAGTTTAGATTTTCTGGTTTTAAAATGCAACTAGAATCTGCAGCATACCCGGAGCAACGAGTCCTGATTAAGGAAGAACATGGCCAAGAGAAAGAGTTTGAAAAGCGATAGCTGCCCGGTAGCTCGTTCGCTGGATGTCATCGGCGACCGCTGGTCGCTGCTGATCATCCGCGATGCATTCGACGGCATGCGTCGTTTCGGTGAATTCCAGAAGAGTCTGGGAGTGGCGCGCAATATTCTGGCCGACCGTTTGCAGACCCTGGTCGCGGAAGGCATTCTTAAAGTTGCCCCGGCCTCTGACGGCACCGCTTACCAGGAATATCTGTTAAGCGCTAAAGGCGAGGGTTTGTTTACCGTAGTGGTTGGCTTGCGGCAGTGGGGTGAAAAATACTTGTTCGGTAAAGGTGAGGCCTTTTCCCGCATGCTGGAAAGCGCGAGCGGCAAGCCCGTGCAGAAAATCGAACTGCGTTCGTGTGAGGGGCACTTGCTGGGGCCTGCGGATACGGTGGTGCGCAAGGTCGATAGCAAACAGGAGAGTTGATACCGTTTTTTCGAAGCGCCGCCTTTGGTAAATGCCAGCTATATGACATGACGTAAACGAGAACGGAGTACAGGTCGCGCTTGCGGCGCTCGCTGTACTCCGTTTTTAAGGTGCAGGCAGTTGCCGGCTTTTTAGTTCTGCAAACCGCGTGGAATCGCGCTCAGCAACTGGCGGGTGTAAGGATGGATCGGGTTATGGTACAGCTCATCCGAGTTGGCCAGTTCCACCACTTTACCCTGATGCATCACCATCACCTGGTCGGCCAGGTATTTCACTACCGACAGATCATGCGAGATAAAGATGTAGCTCATGCCGAACTCTTCCTGCAAGTCTTGCAGCAGATTCAAGACTTGCGCCTGCACCGAGACGTCCAGTGCCGATACAGATTCGTCGCACACCAGGATTTCAGGACGTAATGTCAGGCAACGGGCAATCGCAATCCGCTGCCGCTGGCCGCCGGAGAATTCATGCGGATAGCGGTGGTAAGCCTGCGGTGGCAGACCCACTTTTTGCAACAGCTGCATGGCCATCTCGGTACGCTCGTTGTCGTCGCTGCCGATCTGGTGGATGCGCATCGGCTCCAGCAGGATCTGGCCGATGGTGAAGCGCGGGTTGAGCGAAGCGTACGGATTCTGGAAAATGATCTGGATGCGCCGCTTGTAAGACATGAAATCATGGTTGGACATGCCGATGATGTCCTTGCCTTCAAACAGCGCCTGTCCCGCAGTGGCTTGATGCAGGCGCATCAGGGTCAGGCCGACGGTGGTCTTGCCGGAACCGGATTCACCCACCACGCCCAAGGTTTTGCCGCGCGCCAGCTTGAACGACACATCCTGCACCGCTTTGAATTCCTTGCGGCCAAACAAGCCTTCGCGGAAATAGAAGCTCTTGCCCAGATTGCGTACGTCCAGCAGGATGTCTTCCTGGCCGCTGCAACCGCGGCTGCGTTCCCGTAAATCCAGGTCGGCGCCGTTGTGGCCGTTCATGTAGTCGCTGATGACCGGCAAGCGCCAAGGGCGGGTATCGAGCGAAGGGCGGCACATCAGCAGGGCTTTGGTGTACGGGTCTTGCGGTGCTTCAAAGATTTGCCGGACGTCGCCGTTTTCGCGTACTTCACCGTGGCGCATGACGATCACCTGGTCAGCGATTTCGCCGACCAGCGCCAGGTCATGGGTGATGAACAATACCGACATCTTGTGACGTTTGCGCAAGGCTTCGATCAGGTCGATGATCTGCTTCTGGATCGTGACGTCGAGCGCGGTAGTCGGTTCATCGGCAATCAGCAATTTTGGTTCGCAGGCGATCGCCATGGCAATCATCACGCGCTGTTGCTGGCCACCTGACATCTGGCTCGGGTAGGCATCGACCTTGGTTGCCGGCGATGGAATCCCGACTTCCTCCAGCAAGGCGATCGCGCGTGCGCGGGCCTGCTTGGCGTTCATGCCCATGTGCAGCTGCAGCACTTCGGCAATCTGGAAACCGACGGTGAACACCGGATTGAGCGATGTCATCGGTTCCTGGAAAATCATGGAGATTTCCTTACCGCACATGTCGCGCCGTTCGTCGGGCGACATGGTCAGCAAGTTACGGCCTTCAAACTCGATCACGCTGGTGGCGGCAATGCTGGAATTTTCCTTGGGCAGCAAGCCCATCACGGCCAGCGAGCTGACCGATTTTCCGCTGCCTGATTCGCCCACCAGGGCGACGGTGGTGTTGCGTGGAATATCAAAGGAAATCCCTTTGACGGTTTCCACCATGGTTTTTTTATCGGTGCGAAAACTGACGCGCAGATCGCGTACGCGCAACAACGGTTGTTCGCCGTTGTCCGCTGGATGGTTGTGGCTAGTCGAATCCATGATGTCTCCTATTTCAGCTTCGGATCAAGGGCGTCGCGCAGCGCATCGGTGAACAGCGAGAACGCCGTTACCAGGATCGCCATGGCGATACTTGCAGCTGCCAGCTGCCACCACTTACCCAGAATTAATTCGTTTTGTGCTTCGTTCAGCATGCTGCCCCAGGACACGACGCCGACCGGCACGCCGAAACCGAGGAAGCTCAAGATCACTTCCGACTTGATGAAGCCGACCACCGAGATCGACAGCTGCACCAGCGACACATGGCTGACGTTAGGGAAAATATGACCGAACATCTTGCTCCAGTGGCTGGCGCCGATCGCATCTGCCGCCATCACGTATTCACGCGTTTTGTGCTTCATGTATTCGGCGCGGATCAGGCGATAGGTGCCGGTCCAGCCGGTAAGGCCAAGAATCAGCACGATCGCTGTCACGCCTTTTTGCTGGAGTACCGCGGCCACCGCCAGGATCAGCAGCAGATAAGGGATGGAGGTGAAGATGCTGTAGAACCAGTTGAACGCGTCATCGACCCAGCCGCCGAAGTAGCCGGAGGCCGCGCCGAAGATGGTGCCCAAGGCAACCGCCAGCAGCGCAGCAACCAGACCGACGATGATCGAGGTTTCAGCGCCCTTGATGGTTTTCTTGATGATGTCGTGACCCCATTTATCGGCGCCGAACGGCAGCGTCGGTTTGCGGATCAATGTTTCGCTGCCACCTTTTTTAGCCAGCTCGGCGCGGATTTCAGCCATCTCTGTCGCCAGCGGATCGGCGATGCCATAGTCATTGGCAATCACCGGTGGCGTAGTTGCCGCGGTACCGCTCTTGCGCAAATCGCGCAGGATGTCGCGCAGCGGATCGACCGGATTTTCCGGCGGTGGCGCTTCAACCACGGCATCGTTGTCGTTGAAGCCGCGCTCGGCTTCGGTTTGCGCACCAATGAAGGTAGGCGGCGCGTAGTTGACGCCGACTTCCTTCGACCAGTCGCTGGCGATCAGGCCGCTGGCCGACAGCGCCAGCATGACCAGGTACAGGCCGACGACGGCGAGGGCAAGCATGGCGACATGATCGGCGCGCAGGCGGCGCCAGGCCAGAGCCCACAGGCCAGGAGAGTGTGTCGCGCCGGGCCCGGTGGCCAGGGTTACGGTGGTTGCTGCAGGCGCCGCTTGGGTAGGGGCCTGGTGGATACTTTGAGTCATGGCGGCTCCTACTTCAGTTGAACGCGTGGGTCGACGGCTTGGTACAGCAAGTCAGTCAACAGGTTGAATATCATGGTGGCGGCGGCGACATAAATCGTGATCGCCTTGATCACCGGGAAATCGCTACGCTCAACCGCCAGGATGACTTCGCGGCCGATACCTGGAATCGAGAAGAAGCGCTCGATCAGGAATGCGCCGATCAACAGCGCCGGCAAGTTCGACATGACGTTGGTGATGATAGGAATCGCGGCATTGCGCAACACGTGCACCCACAGGATGCGGCGTTCCTTGACGCCCTTGGCGCGCGCGGTGCGGACATAGTCCTGGTTGACTTCGTCCAGCACAAAGGTGCGGTACAGACGCAGGCTAGGGGCGATACTCACCGCCAGCATGATCAGGATCGGCAGGGCCGAGTAGTGGAACAGGTTTTCAGCAAAACTGTTGCCCCAGCCTTGCACCGGGAACAAGCTCAGTTTGTAGGCGAACCAGTATTGGAACAGGATGATGTAGACCAGGATACTGATCGACATGCCGACGGTACAAGCCACCATCACCGCGCGGTCGGTCTTGGAGCCGCGTACGAAAGCTACGGCCAGCGCCAGTGCCACGGCGATCAAGGTTTCCAGGATAGTCAGCGGAATCAGCACCGTCATGGATGGCCCGAGACGGGTCAGGATGACGTTGGCCACCGATTCGCCGGTACTCCAGCTGGTGCCGAAGTTGAACGTAACGATCTGCTTGATGAAGATCCAGAGCTGGATGTAGTACGGCTGGTCGATGCCCAGCTGGGTACGGATGTTGGCGATCTGTTGCGGGTTCGACATCTTCCCGGCCAGGATATAGGCCGGGTCGCCACCGACCCAGTTGAACAGGAAAAATACAAGTACGATGACGCCGAGCATGGTCGGCAGCATTTGCCAGAGGCGTCGCAGGATATAAGCGGTCATGATGGTTCCTTAATCTGGCTCAATGCAGGCGTTGGCCCGAAATTTCGGCAAAAAATGCCTTGCTGTTAGGCTCGCGGCCGAGGAATGTGCTGACCATCTCGCCCGCCGGCTTTTCAGCTCCGCGCGACAGGATGTCCTGGCGATACAGATGACCGACTTCCGGGTTCATCAGTTTGTCGTTATAACGCGAGAGCATGTCCAGCGCCAGTACTTCCGACCACATGTAGCCATAGTAACCGGCTGCGTAGCCGCCCATCAGATGGCCGAACTGGCCGGGGAATTCGGTGCCGGGCACATAGCCCAATGGCGTGGCGCCTTCCATTTGTTGCCAGACTGCCAGCGGTTGTTCCTGGCCAGCCTTGTCGTTATGGATGGTCATGTCATAGCTCGCGTACAGCAACTGACGTGCATAGCGTATGCCGCGGCCATAGTTGTGCGCCGCGGTCAGGCGTTGCAGCAGAGCGTCGTCGATGGTTGGGCAGGCAGTCTTGCAGAAACCGGCCAGCAAGGTCAGCGACTCTTTACGGCGCGCCCATTCCTCATACATCTGCGATGGCGCTTCGACAAAATCGAGCTCGACGTTGGTACCGGCCTGGGCGACATATTTGGTGTTCGACAGCACGCCATGCAAGACGTGGCCGAATTCATGGACCAGGGTTTCCAGTTCGTCGCTGTTCAAACCGTTGCGATCGAAATTGGTCACCAGCGTTGAAACCGGCGTGCGGTGGGCCAGGGTGCTGACGCCACGGGTGCCCCAGGCGGCGGCGTGGCCGTATTTGCCTTCACGCGGGAACAGGTCGAGATAGATGCCGGCAATACGTGTTTTGCTCTTGCTGTCGATAACGTCGTAGTACTGGACTTCAGGATCCCAGACCGGTACTTCAACGCGTTTGAATTCGACGCCATACAGAGTGCTGGAAACATGCAGGATCCACGGCACTGCGGCCTCGGTAGGGAAGTACTTGCGCAGGGCTTCCTGGTCGACGTTGTAACGCGCTTGTTTGATCTTCTGCTGCCAGTACTCGGCATCCCAGCGTTCCAGCCTGGTGTCGGCCAGCGGCGTCTTCAGGGTTTCCGATTTGAATACGCGCAGTTCTTCGATTTCCTTGATTTCCAGCTGTGTGACCGCGGTTTTTACTTCAGTCAGGAATTTGTCGACGGTTTGCGGATTTTTTACCATGCGGCGACGGGTCACCAGATCGGCATAACTTGGCAGGCCGAACAAGGCCGCCATTTCATGGCGCAGGTTCATGGCTTCTTTCAGGATGTCCGGATTCTTCGGCGTACCGTGATTGGCGAACGCGATCTGATAGCGGCGGCGCGCATCGCCGTTATCCGCCGATTCCATGAACGGCTTGTAATCGGGGTAGTCGAAACCGAGCAGGTAGTTACCCTTGTCGTCGCGCTTGGCGCGGGCCAGGTAGGCGGCCGGCATGCCTTGCAGTTCTGCCGGAGTGAAAGTCAATTTCTGATTATTGTCGCGGATGTTACGGGCGAATTCCTGGCTCAGTTCACCGAGCTTGTCGAGGATCTCTTTCATCCTGGCGCGCTTTTCCGGGGGCAGCGAGACGCCGGTGTCGTCGAAGCTGTACAGGATGTCCTGACGCAGTTTTTTCTCTATCGGATCGCCAGGCTGGATGGCTTTGAAGCGCGCGTACAGTTTTTCGCTTTGCAGCAGATCGGTAGCGAATTTATTGGTTTCAATCAGGCAGGCTTCGGTGGTGCTGCGTACCTTGGCGTCCGGCGAAACATTGTTGAGGATATCGACCGGACCTTGCAGGTCTTCCAGGGCGATCTGCAGATCGTTCCATTCGGTCAGCACTTTCTTGCTGTCTTTGGCACGGGCCGCCGGTAATTTCTCTAACATGGATACGCGCTTGCGCAGGCTGGTCAGGGTGTCCTTGCACAGCGTTGGGACGTCGTCCGCTTTCAGCAAAGGAATCAGTGGGCGTTGCGTATCCTGGGCGGCTGCCTGGTTCAGCATCAGCGTGAATAACGCTGTCGTGACCGGCAAGAAAAATGATGATGGTTTCATGCATTTCCTCAAATAGGGCTTAGTAATAGTTGATGGTTAGTGGGAGCGGGGAGCGGAAGGCGCTGGGCGATTCCGCTCCGTAGTATTTTTGTTTACATTTCTATTTACGTTTTTCGATATCGAAATACATCCATTCGGTAGGCATGACCGGGTGTTTTTTGTAACCGATCACACGCGGTTGCGCGATCATGTTGCGGTAGCGGGCATAGCCGATACGGATCGGCGCATCCACTTCCAGGATACGCGTCATCTTGTGATACAACAGGTCGCGTTCCGGGCCGGCCGGCAATTTCTGCGATGCAGCGTAGAGCACGTCGTATTCGGGGATCTTGTTACAGCCGTTGTTGTTCTGGCCGACATTAGGCCCGTAGAACAATTGCATGAAGTTGTCGCCGTCCGGATAGTCGGCAATCCATGGTGCAGTGCGGGTTTGCAGCTGGCACTCTTTTTCTGCCTTGAGCAGATCGGGGAAAGTTTTCAGATCGCCGACCATGCGAATGTGGATGGTGTCGTAGGTTTTCTTCCACATTTCCGATTGCTGCTGACCGTTGGAGTCTGCGCGGGCGGAGTAACGGACCGTCAGAGGCTTGCCGTCCGGCAGGGTACGATAGCCGTCCTTGCCGATCTTGTAGCCGAACTTGTCGAGCAAGGCGTTGGCCACTTCCGGTTCATACTGGATGCTGCTTTTGTAATCCGGATCGTAGCCGACCACGCCTGGCGGAATCGGATATTCAAGCGGGATCGCTTCGTCGTTCCAGACTACCTTGATTTCTTCGCGCACGTTATGGGCCATGGCGATGGCACGGCGCAGGGCGATTTTTTCCTTGCTCATGCCGCCCAGTACCGGGTCTTGCATATTCCAGTAGTAATAGCTGATTTCAGGGTCGACGATACGCGACAGTTGCACGCCTTTTTTTACAAACTCTGGCTTCAGCTTGCCGCCGGCCATGACTTGCGGCGCCAGCGGACCCTGCAATTCGGTGATGTCGACTTCATCGCCTTCGAACGCCAGTAAACGCGACTGGTCCTCCACCATGACGCTGATTTCCACGCGGCCGATTTGCGGCATGCGCTTGCCCTTCATCTTGGCGACGATAGCGGCATCGCCCGGGTCGGTGCTGGGTTGGAAATCCCATGTATAGCCGCGGTAATCCGGATTGGCAGTCAACACCATGCGCGAACCGCGTATCCATTGGCTCAATATGTAGGGGCCGGTGCCGACCGGATGTCCCATCACGGTGCCTTGCGCATCGCGATATTTTTCGATTACTTCGCGGGCGACTGCGCTCGTCGGTTGATGCGCCAGGATCATGCCGAGGTTGAAGTCAGGTTGTTTCAGGTGGATCCGCAGGGTATAGCGGTCCAGCAATTCAAAGCCGGGGACGTTGGCGTCGTAATCGAAATGGCCGGTTTTCTTGGCTTGCGCCGCCACTTCGTCGAGGCCGACCACTTTACCTTCCAGCAGCCAGGTTTGCGGCGAGGCCAGTTGCGGATCGAACAGGCGTTTCCACGAATAGACGAAATCGGCCATGGTCAGTTCGCGCTTCTTGCCGTTGAAGACCGGATCATCGGCAAAGTAGACGCCTTTTTTCAGGCGGATGGTATAGGTCATGCCATCCGGGCTGACTTCCGGCAGTGCTGCGGCCGCAGATGGCATCAGCTTGGCTGGCCGCGCCAGGTATTCATAGGCGAACAGTGTTTCAAATACCGACTGATTGACCAGCTGCGAATACAAATCGCGCGTAACCGCCGGATCGAAACCGGTTTCAGGCGCCACGAAAACAAAGCGCAGTACCTTGTCGGGATCTGCCGGGGAAATTGGCGCTGCTGCAGTTGTTGCTGCCGATGCTTTCATCGGCAGCGCGCACGCTAAACAGGCAACCAATATCCCGCGTAACCAAAGCGAGTTCATACCATTTGTCTCCTTCAAATAACTCTAGCTAAATTGAAACTGCGGCAGGCGGATCACACTTGCCGGAGCAGGGTTCTATTTTCGTATAGGGGGCGAATTAGTGTTTCTCGACATCGATGTACTGCCATTCAGCGTGCAGGATCGGGTGTTTTTTGAAACCCTTGACCCATGGTCGTACCAGCCAATTGCGGATTCTGGTGGTGTTCAGCGACCAGGCGGTGTCGGCTTCGAACTGTCGGTTCATTTGCTCGTAGACCTTATCGCGCTCAGGGCCGAAAGGCAGCGCCATGGCTTTGACATAGAGAGCATCAAAGGCTGGCGATTGATAGCAGCCGTGGTTGCCGTGGCCGGAATTCGGCCCGTACAGCAATTGCAGGAAATTCTCGGCTTCCGGATAATCGGCATTCCAGGCCGCGCCCCACATCATCAATTCGCAAGAGGTCGCGGCTTTCAGGTTGTCGGCAAAATTGCTGACGATGAATTTGGTCCGGATGCCGATCAGGTCGAGGCCGCGTTTCCAGAGCTCTGACATTTCCTGGTTGATCCCGCCTTGATTGCTGGTGTATTTCAACAGCAGTGGCTTACCGTCCGGCATATTGCGGTAACCGTCGGCACCGCGCTTATAGCCGAAGTGATCGAGCAGCTTGTTGGCTAATGCCGGGTTGTAGTCGATGCTGCTGCGATATTTGGGATCATAGCCTCCTACCCCTGGCGGAATCAGCATTTCGAGTTTGACGGCCTGGCCATTGCGCAATAAAGAGGCTTCTTCCTTATTGTTATATGCCATTACTATGGCGCGCCGAAGTGCAATCTTATCGTTGCTGTAGCCTCCGATCACCGGATCTTTCATATTCAAGATGTTGTAGGTGATGCCTGCATCGACGATGCGCTGTAGCTGTATACCTTGCTCTGCATATTCTGGTTTCAGTTTGTCGCCATCCAGCACGGTCGGGGCAGCGGTCTCTGGCATTTTGTCGAAATCGATTTGCTTCCCCTGGAATGCCAGCCAGCGCGATTGGTTTTCTTCGATGATGCTGATCTCGACTCGGCCGACTTGGGGCATTTTCTTGCCCTGCATGTCTTTGATGATTTGCTTGTCGATAGCGTCCGCAGAGGGTTTGAAGTCCCAGATGTAGCCACGATACTCAGGATTGGCGGCCAGTACGATCTTGCTGCGCGGGACATACGTTTCCAACATATAAGGTCCGGTGCCGACCGGATGTTGACCGCTTTGCTGGCCGTAGGCAGTGACAACTTCACGTGCCACCGCGCCGAAGCCGGCATAGGCAACTACGTTCAGGAAGTTGTAGTCCTTGGCATTCAGGGTGACTTTTAACGTATAGCGGTCAGGCGCCTGTAATCCGGCTATCGATGCATCGTAGTTGAAATGCCCGGTTTTTCTGGCTAGCTCGGCAAGATCGTCGAGGCCGGCAATCTTACCCGTCACGAAGCTGGCGTGCGGTGACCGGTTTTGCGGATCAAGGGCCCGCATGAAGGTGTAAATGTAGTCTGCGGCAATGAGTTCTCTACGCACACCTTTGAAAACGGGGTCGGGCGAGAAATAAATCCCTTTTTTTAGATGAAAGGTATATGTCTTGCCATCCTCGCTGATTTCCGGCATCGCCTCTACCGTCTCCGGCACTAACTTGGCTGGTCGTGCCAGGTAGTCGTAGGTAAGCAGGGTTTCATAGATGACTTCGCTGACCCATCCTGAATAAAAATTCTGGGTGCGCACCATGTCGAAGCCATCGTCCGCAGCTTCAAATGCGGTGCGTATCACTTTCGAAGGATCGGCTGGATTTGTCCCGGCATGAGCACCGGCGGCGCTGCCCGCGAATGCTGTAAAGGCCAGCATTTGCGCTAGCAATATTTTTTTGAATCTGACTGAATTCGACATTTTTCGAAGCATTTTCTTGTTGCCTTTTGAGCAGGTGGTTATTTTCTATATGCACTTAAGATTGCTTATCTTCTGCACAAAATAGTGTCATCTCCGATGACATCGCGCTAATTCACCGGTAAGCGAACGCGTGATCAATACCTTTTTACTTGGTAATTCAATAATATCTGAATCTGTACGTTTTATTCTGTCTAAGTGAAACCTGGCATGTGGTTTGTCTCCTGTTGTGTGTAATTTTGTGGCTGATGGCAGCCATTTATTCCAGGTTAAGGCGGCATACTACAGAATCCCGCGCAAAAAGATAGATGAGCAGATAAATTAGCGTTTAGTGTTTTTCAACATCCAGATACATCCAGTCTGCCTGCAGGATAGGGTGGCGCTTGAAGCCCTTGATCCACGGCCGGATCAGCCAGTTGCGCAGGCGCGACACGCTGAGCACCCAGGCGGTATCGGCTTCCATCTGGCGGCTCATCTCGACATACAACTGATTGCGTTCCGGGCCTGGCGGCAATGCTTTTGCCTTGACGTAGAGCGCATCGAAGGCTGGCGAGCTATAGCAGCCGTTGTTGCCTTGCCCCACATTCGGGCCATATAGCAACTGCATGAAATTATCGCCTTCAGGGTAGTCTGCGACCCAGGAACCGTTCCACATCATCAATTTGCATTCCGTTGCTGCCTTCAGGTTGTCTGCAAAATTGCTGACCCGGAAATCGGCATGAATACCGATTTTGTCGAGCCCGCGCTTCCATATTTCCGAGAGAACGACATTGATCGCCTGCGCCTCGGTGGCTATTTTCAAAACCAGTGGCCGCCCGTCCGGAAGAGTGCGGTAACCATCGGCCCCACGCTTGTAACCGAAGTGATCAAGCAATTTGTTTGCCAGCGCCGGATCGTAGGCAATGCTGTTGCGGTAGTTGGGGTCATGGCCGACGACTCCGGCGGGGATTGCCATTTCCGCTTTCACTGCCAGCCCCAAGCGGACCTGGGCTATGTCATCCTGAATGTTATAAGACATTGCAATCGCGCGGCGCAGTGCGTTTTTCTCCAGGCTGCTGCCACCGATGACAGGGTCTTTATAGTTCAGGAACGTATAGACCACGCCTGGCTCAACTACGGTGTCCAGGCGGATCCCCTGATCGAGAAAGGATTGTTTCAGTTTTTTTCCGTCCAATACGGTCGGGGCTGCTGCCTGGGGCAGGTAGTCGAGGTCGATCTGCTTGCCTTGGAAAGCCAGCCAGCGTGATTGCTCCTCCTCGATGATGCTGACCTCGACACGGCCAACCTGCGGCATCTTCTTGCCCTTCATGTCGTGCACCAGCTGGTCGTCCCAGGCGGTACCGGACGATTTGAAATCCCACGTGTAGCCACGGTATTCAGGATTGGCAACCAATACGATTTTGCTGCGCGGGACATATTCCTGAAGCATGTAGGGGCCGGTGCCAACCGGATGGGCTCCGGTCTGGTCGCCGTAGGCGTCGACCACTTCACGCGCTTGCGCGCCCAAGGCTACGAATCCCATGATGTACAGGAAATTGTAGTCGGGTGCATTGAGCGTGATCTGCAGGGTATAGCGGTCAGGGGTTTGCAGGCCGCTTACTGGCGCGTCGTAGTCGAAACGGCCGCTTTTCTGTGCCTTGGCGATCAGTTCATCCATGCCTGCGATTTTGCCTTGCAAGACATTGGCGGACGGCGAACGGTTCTTGGGGTCGAGAAAGCGTTTGAAAGTATAGGCGTAGTCTTGGGCGGTCAGTTCGCGGCGCGTCCCTTTGAAGGCAGGGTCCGGGGCAAAGTAAATTCCCTTCTTGATATGGAAGACATAAGTCTTGCCGCCGTCGCTCACCTCTGGCATGGCCTCTGCGGTCCCGGGTATCAGTTTGGCGGGGCGTGCCAGATAGTCATAAGTTAAGAGGCGCTCGAAAATCGCTTCGGATAGCCAGCTGGAATAGGCATTGACGGTACGCACAGGATCCATGCCGTCGTCCGCTGCCTCGAAAGCGGCATGCACCACTTTGGATGGATCTGCTGGATTGTTGCCCGCTTGCACCGGAAATGTTGCACCTGCGATGCAGCCAAACAGCATTATTGGTGCAATGCACGATTGCTTGAATTGTTTAAAGTTCCACATCGTCTAAACTCTTTTTTCTTGCCTTTTAGGCATTAAATTATTTTGTTTTCCAACTGGAAATGGCTTATTTACGCCGTTAAACGGGCCTATGCGGTTTTACTTATAGTTGTATGCGTATTTGTTATTTGGCGTATATAAGCAACAGTATCGCAGGCGTTCCCAAATTTAATGCTGTTTTTATTTTTTTTAGGATACACTATTTTAGCTGCATTGCTTTGTGTGGCATGTTTTTTGCTTGTAGGTATCAGCGGAAATGTTTCTGGCAAACAATCACAAATTGGGACCAGGAAAGCAACCGTGCAGTACTGTTTTACACGCGAAATAAAATCTGCTTTTTGGTCGTTGTTGTGAATAGATTTTTGACGCATCGCTCAGAAGGCGATTAACAAATCGTGTTTGCTTTATTACAAAAACTTAAATTTCAACTCTAACTTTTACCCATAGGGAGTTTGGTTATGATGAAGGAACGGGGATTGCCACGTTCGCTGCGACTGATGTTTTCAGGCGGCGTAGCTGTTGGGCTAGGTTTGATGGCCCATTCAGTGCAGGCGCAGGAGACGAAGACGGACGATGCTCCGCAACAAATGCAACGAGTCGAAATTACCGGCTCATCGATTAAGCGGGTTGCCTCCGAAGGCGCTTCGCCAATCACAACGATTAAGGCCGACGATTTTGTCAAGACTGGCGCTACTACAGCCGCTGAAGTCTTGTCCAGCATCTCGGGCAATCAAACACAATTCACAGCCTCTTCCAACGTCGGCGCCGGCAAGACCGTAGGTTCTTCTGCCGACTTGCGTGGCCTGGGCTCCAACAAGACACTGGTGCTGCTGAATGGTCGTCGCCTGGCGAATGCCGCGTTCGACGGTTCCGCAGTCGATTTGAACGTGATTCCGATTGCAGCGCTGGACCGCGTTGAAGTTCTGCGCGACGGTGCGTCTGCGATTTACGGTACCGATGCTATCGGCGGCGTAATCAACTTCATCACCAAGCGTTCGTACACCGGTCTCAACCTGAGCGCCGAAGGCATCCTGCCGCAACAAGCCGGCGCTGCTGAAAAGCGTTTCAATCTGTCGGGCGGCAAGGGCGATCTGGACAAAGACGGCTACAACTTCTTTGGCGTGATCGATTACCACACGCAGAATGCTGTCAAGGCGGCTGATCGCAGCTTCTCGGCCCCGGGCGGTCAGAATCCTCGCATCGGCTTGAATACCGGCAGCGCGAATGCGATGCCAGGTAACTTCACGGATGTCGTTACCGGAGACATGAGCAATCCATATGCCGGGACGCCGAACTGCAACAATCCTCCTTATGCCTATAACGCTAAAGGCGGTATCTGCCGTTACAACACCCAGGCTACTATCGGCATCGTGCCAAAGACGGAAGAAATTGCTGTCTTGGGCAAGGGCAGTTTCAAGCTGAATGCGGACAATACCGCGTCAGTTGAATACCTGCACTCAGAAAGCAAGATCAAGACTTACGTTGCTCCTGACGTTTTCTCCAGTGCGAATTATGACGGTGGCAGCGGTGACTACGTCATCAATCCGAACAGTCGTTACTACCCGGGTAATGGTATTACCCCAGGTGTTGGCAGCGGTAATCCGTTGGCTTTGAACTGGCGTTCCCAGGCTACCGGCCCTCGCGTCACAGACTCCAAAAACACTACCGATCGTCTATTGCTGAGCCTGGATGGCACGGTCGCCGGCTGGGACTACAAGACCGGTCTGGCTTATGCAATGAGCAAGGCTAGCGACAATCTGGTCCGCGGTTACCTGAACAACGACCTGGTTAAAGCCGGTATGTTGAGCGGCGTTATCAATCCGTTTGGTCCGCAGGATGCAGCTGGCCAAGCCTATCTGAATAATGCCCAGGTAAAGGGTATTTATGAAGATGCGAAGACGACAGTCACGACTCTGGACTTCACTGCCAGCCGTGAATTGTTCCAGTTGCCTGCAGGTGGCGTTGGTTTCGCTTTCGGCGGTGAGCTGCGTAAGGAAAAGGCAAACTTCAACGTCGATCATAACGTCGCCGATTTGTCGCAAAGTACCGGTTCTTCTACAGCCCAGTCTTCATCCGGCAGCCGTAACGTCAAGGCGGTGTTTACCGAGTTGAACGTGCCGATCTTCAAAACCCTTGAGGCGAACGTTGCTGCTCGCTACGACAACTACAGCGATGTAGGCGGCACGCTCAATCCTAAGGCTTCCTTGCGTTGGCAGCCAGCCAAGCAGTTGATGTTCCGCACCACCTACAGCACCGGTTTCCGCGCACCGAGCCTGTATGAACTGCATGATCCAAACTCGACGACCTATACACAAAGCGCTTACAACGACCCAGCCTTGTGTCCAGGCGGGAATGTCGCCGCAGGCGGCAATTTTTCGCGCGATTGTAACCAGCAGTTTTTCCGTCTGATCGGTGGTAACACCAAACTGCAGCCGGAAAAATCGACTTCGTTCACGCTGGGTATGGTTGCTGAGCCGCTGCCGAACCTCACGACATCGATCGACTATTTCAACATCAAGATCAAGAACCAGATCTCCGTGATCTCGGAACAGGATATTTTTGCTGACCCGGTCAAGTACGCTGCGAATTTTGTCCGCAATGCTGACGGTTCGTTGCAATACATTACCAACACCAACGTCAATCTGGGCAATATCCATACCTCCGGTTTCGACCTCGGCTTCGGATACCATCTGCCGAAGACTGCTTGGGGTAATTTCGGCCTGTCGCTGGATGGTACTTACATCACCCAGTACGACTATCAGACTGAAGCTGGCGGCGCTTACCAGAACAATCTGGCAGTCTATGCCAACGGCGGTCCGATTTTCCGCTGGCGTCATACTGCAACATTCAACTGGTCCAAAGGTCCTTGGAATGCAGTGTTGCAACAGGTGTACACGACTGGTTACCGCGATCAAAACGGCGGCCTGATCGATAAGCAGCACAACCACCACGAAGTCGGCTCCTACACACGTTACAACGCGTCAGCTTCCTACACTGGCTTCAAGAACCTGACCTTGACTGCCGGTATCAAGAATCTGCTGAACACCGACCCACCATCGTCTAACGTCACCGATAACTTTCAGTATGGTTACGATGCGCGTTATGGTGATCCAGTCGGCCGTGCGTTCTTCGTCCGTGCCAACTATCAATTCTTCTGATAGCGGGAAGCAATTGGTTTAAGTTCTTTTTGTAAGCAAACCACCTGGGAAGTTTCCAGGTGGTTTTGGCTTTTCAGAATGCATGAACTTAGAGCGATCATTCTGCTGTTTTATTAGGCATTGATGTAGTATTTGCGGACGCGCATTAATTGGGGGAGAGTGATCTGATACTTTTTTGTCGGCTTGATAACAAAATGGTGTCTGATAATTTAACCTTGTATCGAATCGTTTTGCATGGCAGGCGCGGGTCGATTGGTACAATTTTTGCGTTACCGTAGATTGGTTAGTAGTTCACTCATCTGATTGCATGTGGTTTTAGCAATTGAATAATGTAGTATCGGAGGAAAGAGGCATGGATTTCACGCAGGATGGGAGAAACCCTTCCAAGAATATAGTTGGCATCAGCGTGGTTGTTCTTCTGCATGTAGCTCTAGTTTATGCGTTGATTACAGGGCTAGCCCGTAAAGTTGTCGAAGTGATTCAGCAACCGGTCGAAACCAAGATCATCGAGGAGATCAAGCCGCCGCCACCGCCACCACCACCGGACAAGCCGGTTCCGCCACCGCCAAAATCGGTTGCGCCACCGCCACCGTTCGTACCTCCACCAGAGGTAAAAGTAACGCCGCCGCCACAAGAGAACGTGATTGCAGCTGTAACCAACGTCAAACCACCGACCAATGACTTGCCTACTTCTGTAGCCCAGCCATCGTCCACCGGCGAAGCAGCACCTGCGCATACCAGTGCAAAAATTGCTGGTAATTGCGAAAAGCCGGAGTATCCAAGAACTTCTCTACGCAACGAAGAAGAGGGTACAGTTACTGTCAAGCTGACTATCGGCGCCGACGGTAATGTGGTCGATTCCGCTGTTGAAAAGAGCAGTGGTTTCAAAGATCTGGACAGGGCCACGACAAAAGCGTGGAGCTTGTGCCATTTCACCCCTGCCATGGCTGACGGTAAGCCTGTTCAGTCAACGACAAAAATGCAGTATGTCTGGAAGCTGGAATAATCAAAGTGTAGAACCACTACCTTGTCCGTTATCCTAGCAATCTAATTTATAAAATTTGGAGTATTAGTATGTCTACCACTCGTAATCGCTTGTCCGCCCTTGCTGCCGCCCTGATGATCTCTGCCATGACGATCTCGCCGCTGGCCGCAATCGCCCAAACACCTGCAGCAGCATCCGCTACTGCCTCCGCACCGGCCGCCGCCGACGCACCAAAAGCTGCCGATGCAGCAGCGTCGCTGGCAGACACCCCGACACCGCCGCCACTGCCTGCAGCCAAGGAAACCGTCGATAACCCATACGGCCTGGACGCCCTGTGGAAAGGCGGCGACTTCGTTGCCCGCGGCACCCTGATCATCCTGGTGCTGATGTCGATGGGTAGCTGGTACATCATCATCACCAAGCTGATCGAGCAAGTGAAACTGATGGGCCAGGCTAACAACGCCAAGAAGACATTCTGGAAAGCCGCTACGGTTGAAGCCGGCGTCTCCGGCCTGAAGCCAAACAGCGCTTACCGTTTCATCGCTGAAAACGGCGTGAACTCGACGCATCACCACGACGGCGCCTTGCTGGAACAAATCGACCTGAACACCTGGGTGACGATGTCGATCCAGCGTTCGGTAGAAAAAGTCCAAAGCCGCCTGCAAGACGGCCTGGCATTCCTGGCAACGGTTGGT
The DNA here is from genome assembly GCF_018304965.1 of Collimonas antrihumi. Lineage (GTDB taxonomy): Bacteria > Pseudomonadota > Gammaproteobacteria > Burkholderiales > Burkholderiaceae_D > Collimonas > Collimonas antrihumi. The sequence goes on along the minus strand of NZ_JAGQED010000005.1, from coordinate 15,690 downwards.
TCGACTGCACCGTTCGTCGGTCTGTTCGGTACCGTCTGGGGTATTTACCACGCGCTGACAGCGATCGGTATCGCCGGCCAGGCTTCGATCGACAAGGTTGCCGGTCCGGTGGGTGAAGCGCTGATCATGACCGCTATCGGTCTGGCAGTGGCTGTGCCTGCGGTGTTGGGTTACAACTGGCTGGTTCGCCGCAACAAGAGCGCCATGGAAGAAATCCGTTCGTTCAGCGCCGACCTGCACTCGGTCCTGTTGAGCGGCGTGATGTCCTCGAGCTCGGCAGTTCAGGTTGCCCATATCAATAAAAAGGTTGGTTAATCATGGCGATGTCACTCGGCTCTCCCGATGGGGATGAAGACGAAGTGATCGGCACGATCAACACGACGCCGCTGGTCGACGTCATGTTGGTGTTGCTGATCATCTTCCTGATCACGATTCCGGTGGTGACGCATACGATTCCGGTGAAGTTGCCGCATGAAATCGACGAACCTTATAAAACCAAGCCAGAGAACATCAACCTGGCGGTGAATAAGGAAGGGGCGATGTTCTGGAACGAGCAGCTGGTGCCGAACACGGCGACGTTGCTGTCGAAGCTGAAGGAAGTGGCGGTAATCGTGCCACAACCGGAACTGCATATCCGCGGCGATCAGCAAACCAAGTATGAATACATCGGCAAGGTGATCCTGACTGCGCAGCGGGCAGGGATCGCCAAGATCGGTTTCATTACTGAACCGCCTGCGCGCAACTAGCACATAGTCTGACTACGCCGTCATCCCCGCGAACGCGGGGATCCAGTTTTCGCAGGATGCTGCAACATGGGCTCCCGCGTTCGCGGGAGTGACGGGGTCGCCTGGACGCTGGAGAGATAGAAGAGGAGTATTTTATGGGTATGAATGTAGGTTCTTCCGGCGGCAGCGCCAACGATCCGGAACCGATGATGGAAATGAACATGACGCCGTTGATCGACGTCATGCTGGTGTTGATCATCATGCTGATCATCACGATTCCGATCCAGAATCACGCCATCAAGCTGAACATGCCGACGGGTAATCCACCGCCGCCATTGTCCTTGCCGGTGGTCGATACGGTGGACATCGATCCAAGCGGCACGGTGATGTGGAACGGTACGCCGATGGCCAGCCGTGCTGAACTGGAAGACCGGTTGAAGACGGTGGTTGCAGGCGGCAATATCGATGAAGTGCATCTGCGTCCGAACAAGCTGGTGGAGTACAAGTCGGTCGCTGCCGTGATGGCATCGGCACAACGGCTGGGCGTCACCAAGATCGGTATCGTCGGTAATGAGCAGTTCATGGAATAACCGGAGTAACCGGAGCAACAAATAGTATTTGTTTTCGGCATGAGAAAATAGGCAGGCTATACCTGCCTATTTTCGTTTTCGTTTTCGATTGAAAGAATAGTTATGTCCAAATTACGATTCGCACCAATTATCATGTTGTTGGCCGCAGTGGGCCTGACTACTGCACTTCCTATGGCTGGTCTTGCTCCGCTGGCCTACGCCGCGGATGACAGCGCTAAAGCAGAAACAGTGCGTCCGGAAATAGGTCTGCCGTTGCAGGCAGCGCAGGCTCTCGTCAAAGAAGAAAAATACAAAGAGGCGCTTGCCAAGATCGCAGAAACCGACGCTGTCGCAAACAAGACAGCCTACGAAATTTATTCCGTCGATCGTCTGCGTGGCGCTACCGCAGCGCGCGCTGGCGACACCAAGCTGGCGGGAGCCTCGTTTGAAGCCGTGATTGCTTCCGGCCGTTTGACGCCAGATGAGCAAGCTAAGATCGTCAAAGCTTTGGGCAGCCTGTATTACGATGCGCAAAACTATCCTAAAGCGATCGAATGGTTTTCGCGTTCGTTGAAAGAAAACGGCAATGATCCGCAAACACGGACCCTGCTGATACAGTCGTACTATCTGGGTAACGATATTCCACGCGCCACCAGCGAGCTGCAGAAAGACATCGCCGCAGATGAAAGCGCCGGCCGTGCCCCGAGCGAGATAAACCTGAAGCTGCTGATCAGCTGCGCGCTCAAGACCAATGACAAAGCTGCGTACCTGGTTGCGCTGGAAAAACTCACCACTTACTATCCGAAGAAAGAATACTGGGCTGATTTACTCAACCGTGTGCAGGGTAAGCCAGGATTTTCCGACCGCCTGATACTGGATGTCTACCGCTTGAAAGCAGCCACTGCAAAGCTGCAAACCAGCGTTGAATTTACGGATATGGCGCAACTGGCGTTGTTGGCGGGATTCCCTGCGGAAGCCAAGCAAGTGCTGGATCAGGGCTACCAGTCGGGTTTGCTGGGAAGCGGCGCGGATGCGGCTAAGCAAAAGCGTTTGCGCGATCAGGCAAACAAGGCTGCCGCCGACGACCTGAAAACCATGGCGCAAAGCGAAGCGTCGGTGTCCAGCGCGAAAGAAGGCACCGGCCAGATCAATCTCGGCTATGCGTTGGTCACCGCAGGGCAGTTCGACAAAGGCCTGACGTTGATGGAAGACGGTTTGAAAAAGAGTGCCAAACGTAGCGAGGATGCGAAACTGCATCTAGGTATTGCATACCAGTTGGCGGGGCAGAAAGACAAGGCGATTCAGGCCTTCAAATCGGTTCAGGGTACGGACGGCGTCGCTGATCTGGCGCGTCTGTGGGTAATGCAGGTGAACCATCCCCTGAATTAATCACAGCGGGAAAATTGCGCCATCACAGAGACAGAGTGGTTTGCGGTTGATCCGTATACCACTCTGTTTTTTTATAAAAGCGAGTTTAATTCGCAAGCGGGTTGATATTGCGTATTGAGCGTATGGAGGCGGCGGCTTCTTCGCCCGAAACGGTCTGTACGTTGGTCGACTTGGATTTCCGGACCGGTAGATTGCTGCCGGTGACGTAGGTGGCTTCTCCCCTGTTCGATGCCGTGTCTGAATCCGTGTCAGAGCTGGCGCATGCGGACAGAAGCGGCAGGATAAATGCGCAAAATAATAATTTCTTCATGGCGGTATTCTCTTTGTCTCCGAGGAATGGAAGTACATCAGTCAGATAGATCGACGCGTGTTACCTTGAATTACTTTTGAGAAACATAAGATAACATATTTGTTACTGAAAAAGTAACAAGCCAAAGTTGTTTTATGCGTTGCGGGAAACGGGCAAAGACTTGGCCGCTGCTGTCTGATTTTCGATACTGCATCACGCAGCAGCACGCAGCATCACCCACTCGGCCGGATTGGCATGATGTGCAATCGATGCTAATGTGTCCATCTTGCGCCGCAGCCACCAGCCAGCGGCGTATTCCTTCAGCTTTGCTCATCTGATTTCACCCAAATCACAACGGACAAAACATGTACCTCAAACACGCATTAGCCTTATCCGCGATTCTCACCAGCGGCGGTAGTATCGCCCAGCAATGCCCTGCAAACAATCAGTCCCTGGTCTATCCGGTTAGCAAAAAAACCGATCAGGTAGACGACTATCACGGCGTCAAGGTAGCCGACCCTTATCGCTGGCTGGAGAACGGCAACAGCGACGATACCAAGGCGTGGATAGCGGCGCAAAATAAATTGACGCAAGGCTTCCTCGAGAAAATCCCGGCGCGCGAAACGATTCGCGAGCGACTCACCAAGCTATGGAATTTCGAACGCTACAGCGTACCCTTTAAAGAGGGCGGGCGCTATTTTTACAGCCGCAACGACGGCTTGCAAAATCAGGCGGTGTTATACACCGTCAAACAACTTGACGACGAGCCGCGCCTGCTGCTAGATCCCAACAAGCTGGCGGCTGACGGCACGGTGGCCCTGGCAGGAATCGCAGTCAGCCCGAATGGCAAATACCTGGCCTATGGCACTGCCGCTTCCGGCTCCGACTGGAACGAATGGAAAGTACGTGACATCGATAGCGGCAAAGATACCGCCGATCATTTGCAATGGGTGAAATTTTCGGGCGCATCCTGGGCTCACGATAGTTCCGGTTTTTTCTACAGTCGCTATGACGCACCGAAAGAAGCGACCAAGCTGGCCGATGTCAATTATTTCCAAAAACTGTATTTCCACAAACTCGGTACCTCCCAGAACGACGATGTCCTGATCTACGACAGGCCGGATCAAAAGGAATGGGGCTTTGCCGGCCACGTCACGGATGATGGAAAGTACCTGATCGTCAGCATTTCACAAGGCACCGAACAAAAGAATCGGGTGTACTACAAAGACTTGAGCAAGAAAGACGCAGCGATGCTGCCGCTGCTCGACGATTTCGATGCGTCCTACGATTTCATCGATAATGATGGCCCGGTATTTCTGTTCAATTCCAACAAGGATGCACCCAAAGGCCGGATTATTGCGATCGACACGCGCCAGCCCGCCCCCGAAAAATGGCAGGTGATCGTGCCTGAGGCAGAGCAAACCTTGCAAGGTGCGAACGTGATCGACCAGCGTTTGGTGCTGGATTACCTGAAAGATGCACGCAGCCAGGTCAAGGTGTTCAAGCTGGACGGCAAGCTGACAGGAGAGGTGGCCTTGCCAGGTATCGGCTCTGCCGCCGGCTTTGGCGGCAAGCGGCACGACAAGGAGACCTTCTACTCGTTTACCGGCTTTACCACACCCGCAGCGATTTACCGCTACGACATGGCAAGCGGCAAGAGCAGCTTGTACCGGCAGCCGAAAGTAGATTTCGATCCGAATGCTTTCGAGACGCGCCAGGTTTTCTACAGCAGCAAGGATGGCACGCAGGTACCGATGTTCATCGTCTCGAAAAAAGGATTGAAGCTGGATGGCAGCAACCCGACTTATCTGTACGGTTACGGCGGCTTCAATATTTCGCTGACACCGGCATTCTCGGTCGCCAACCTGGCCTGGATGGAAATGGGCGGCGTGTATGCGTTGCCGAACCTGCGCGGTGGCGGCGAATACGGTAAAGCCTGGCATGAAGCCGGCACCAAGCTGCAGAAGCAAAACGTATTCGACGATTTCATCGGCGCTGCGCAGTGGCTGATCGCCAATAAATATACTTCACCGCAAAAGCTGGCGATTGGCGGTGGCAGCAATGGCGGCCTGCTGGTTGGCGCCACCATGGTGCAACGACCGGATTTGTTCGCCGCCGCGATGCCGCAGGTGGGCGTGATGGACATGCTGCGCTTTCATAAATTCACCATCGGCTGGGGCTGGACGTCCGACTACGGCTCATCCGACAATGCGGACGAATTCAAAGCTTTGTACGCTTATTCGCCGCTGCATAACCTGAAGCCAGGCACTTGTTATCCGGCGACGCTGGTGACAACCGCCGATCACGACGACCGTGTGGTGCCGGCCCACAGTTTCAAGTTTGCCGCTACCGAACAGGCAGACCAGGCTGGCGCTGCGCCGGTATTGATACGCATCGATACCAAGGCCGGGCATGGCGCCGGCAAACCTACTACGAAGCAGATCGAAGAAGTTGCCGATCGCTGGGGCTTTTTAACTAAAGTGCTGGATATGCATATTGCACCGGATGCCGGTGCGGTGGCCGGGGATGCACCCAAGCCATCGGCAAATTGATCGCATGTGAATCAGCACAGCCAGTGGCCTGGACTGTGACCTGTGGCGAGGTAATGTAACTGTGCGTGTTGTGCCTGACTGTGGTTGACCATCGCCTGCATTGACAGCGGCAGGCCGGTCGACCACATCCGGCGGCGGACCATCGAGTGCGCGAGCGTGCTTTCATGAGCAATCTCACGACACTTTCTGCTTACTGAGCACGCCGCTATCTTCGTGTTTCAGATCCTTATAGCATTCGCAAGTTCTTGCTTCCAGGCCGGCCCGATCCAGCACCGTCATATGCCCACGCGCATATTGGATCAAGCCTTCTTCCTGCAATTTCCCAGCGGCTTCGGCAATCGATTCCCGTCGCACGCCCAGCATCGCGGCTATTGAACTTTGCGTGACACTGATTTCATTGCCCGGCAAACGATCCAGTGTCAGCAACAGGGATCGACACAATTGCTGCGGAACGCTATGGTGCCGGTTGCACACGGCGATCTGAGACATTTGCGCAAGCAGTGTCTGCGTATAGCGTAGCAACAATTGCTGCAAAGCGCCGCCACGGGAAAATTCTTCAGTCAGGACGCTAGCCTTCAGGCGAAAGCCGTAACCCGCGCTTTTCACGGTGGCCCGGTTCAGGCACTTGCCCCCGCCCATGAACAGGTTGACGCCTACCACGCCGTCATTGCCGATGACAGCTGTTTCCGCCGAACTGCCGTCTTTCATATCATGCAGCAAGGAGACAATGCTGCTGGTAAGGAAATAGATGTACCGCATCTCGCCATCGGCCTCGCATACCGTCATATCGAACGGCATCGCGACAAATTCCAGATGTGGCTGCAAGCGCCTGAAATCTTCTGCTGGCAGCGCAGCGAGTAGCTGGTTCTGAAGCGGGTTGTGACCGTACAGCCCTGCAATGCGAAGCGAGGTGAGGTTTTGCGTACCGGGCCGAATTAAACTGCGGGCGTTGTCCACGCGCAGGACAGACAGCATCGCTGCATTACTCTTCGGGCTCTTTTTTAAATTGCTGCAACTGTTCAATACCTGAGTCATCGCCATCTCCTTTAAGGATGTGGTGGTACTTCCGTGTATTGATCATTGCATCGGTACAAGATTTTCGGCATCAGCGCTTGCCTTCTTCTTCTGTAGGAATGCGCTGACACAAATAAAGGCGGGATAGCCAAAATCTCGACTAGTTGGATGATTTTGCAATAGTTGTCATGACTGACGCCGGCAATTGCGCGGCACTGAAAAATAACGCGGCGGCCGCCCTGACGCCAACCGCGTCTCGCTTCCTAACTTCCCGTAGAGGCACTGGAAGATGCAGCTGCCGGTGCTGCGTCAGAGGCCGGCGCAGCTGGAGCCGGGGCTGGAGGAGTGGCCGGTGGTGGCATCGCTTGTTGTGTTGCCGGAGGAGTTGTTGCTGAAGAGGCATTTTGGTCATCCGCTTTTTTACATCCGCTGACCGCGATCATGGCAATTGCTGCAACGATAAATGTTTGTTTAATTAACATATTCTCTCCATTTAGACGGCAGCAGCATGTCAAACCGCCACCATCAGAAAGTTGAAAAAGCGTTGCTGACGTTTATATCTTTGTGCAAAAAATCGAGAATGTAAAGTTTCAATCCGCGTTTTTTTTATCGAAAAAATCCCGCCGAGCAACTTGCTGTCGGCCGCAAAGCCGCGCGTAGCAAGCGCAGGCCGCAATTTGTTCGGGGTGGCGCGCTAAGTTGGTTAGCGCACAAACCCGATCCATGATTGCCTTTAACCTTAGTCTTGTTTTTACAAAGGATCTATCATGAAAAATATTCGCACTCTTATGCTGGCTGTTTCAGCACTGCTATGTATGAATCTGGCCCAGGCGCAAACCACCGTTTCTACCGATGACGCCGTTGGCGCTAACGGTACCGCTGGAGTCAGCGTTGGCGCCAAAGCGGCTGTCGCCACCGATCCGCTGGTGCAAAAGCGCCAATCCGACAGCGACGCCACGGCGGACTACAAGGCTAAAAAGAAAACCGCAAAAGCAAATATGAAGGTCGAGAAAGCGGAGGCGAAATCCGATTTGAAAGAGGAGAAACTGGAATCGACCAGTGTCCGCAACAAGGCATTGGCAACCGATCCGATACCTAAATAAAATTCGACCTGTGTTTGTCCCCAACGTCGGCCGCGCGCCTTAAACAGTAAGCCCGGCAAGCGGCCGCACGTTGGAAGCAGTAGATTAAGCGCAGAACATCATGCCGCCGCAAGCGCCAGGTCGGCGGCTTTGCGCGCATGAATGGTGGTAGTGTCAAACAACGGTACCGGGGAGTCTTCGGCGCCGATCAATAGCGAAATTTCGGTGCAGCCGAGAATGATCGCCTGCGCACCTTGCGCGATCAGGCCTGCCATCACCCGGCGGTAATCGGCGCGCGATGCTTCGTTCACTTTTCCCAGACAAAGTTCTTCATAGATGATGCGATGAACCAGTTCGCGATCTTCCTGTACGGGTGTCAATATCTGCAAGCCATGATGGTCACGCAAGCGATCTTTGTAGAACGCTTGTTCCATCGTGAAGCGAGTGGCTAGCAAACCAATGGTCGACAAGCCGGCTTTCTTGATTTCGTCAGCGGTAGGGTCGGCGATATGGAACAAGGGTATGTCAACCGCAGTTTCAATTGCGGCAGCAACCTTGTGCATGGTGTTCGTGCACAAAACCAGGAAGTCGGCGCCGGCGCGTTCCAATGCCTGTGCCGCTTCAGCCATTTTGGCGCCGGCAGCGGTCCAGTCGCCGGCATGCTGCAAGCGTTCAATCTCGTGGAAGTCGACGCTGTAGAGAATGATTTTCGCAGAGTGCAACCCGCCTAGCCGCTGCTTGACCGTTTCGTTGATTTGACGGTAGTAGGGAACGGTCGACTCCCAGCTCATGCCGCCGATAAGACCAATGATCTTCAAAAAAACTCCCTGGAGGTGAGGGTTGATATCTAATATCCGGCATGCACAGAGCAAGAACATACTAGCGCAAAGCGGTACTTGTCATTACTATTCTGGCATCACAAAGGAATAGCTTATGCCGCATCCCACCTCCCTGTCCAGTTTTGCCGCTGGCACCCGCGATACCTTGCCGATGTTGATTGGCGCCGCACCGTTCGGCGTGATTTTCGGCGCCCTGGCCGCCGCCGGCCCGTTGGCGCCGTGGCAGGGCCAGATGATGTCGCTGGGCGTGTTTGCCGGCTCCAGTCAATTCATCGCGGTCGGCCTGGCGGCGGGGCAGGTGGGCTTGCTGGTGATCTGGATGGCCACCTTCATCGTTAACCTGCGTCACATGCTGTATGCGGCGACTTTGCTCCCGCATGTCAGCCATTTGCCGGCACGCTGGCGCTTCCTGCTCGGCTTCTTGCTGACAGACGAAACCTTCGCCGTGATGAACGCCTACTATCTGAAGCATGCCCATGAACCGCATGGACATTGGTATTTCCTGGGATCGGGTTTATCCATGTTCGGCAACTGGCAGTTGTGGACGCTCGTCGGCTTGCTGTTTGGCACGGCATTTCCGCAACTGCAAACGCTGGGGCTGGATTTTGCGATGGTGGCAACTTTCATCGCGATTGTGGTGCCGCAGCTGTTTCGTTTACCGCAACTGGCTGCCGCTGTGGCCGCCGGGGTATTCGCCTGGTTCTTGCGAGACCTCCCTTATAAACTAGGTCTGCTGGCAGCGATCATGGCCGGTGTCAGCGTCGGCCTGGCGCTGTCGCACTGGCAGGCGCTGCATCGCTCTACAAGGAAAAAATCATGATGTACACCTTAATGATCGCAGGCATGGCGCTGATCACGGTATTCATCAAGGCGGCGATCTTCATGCTCGGCGAACGCGCCGCTTTTCCGATCTGGCTGAAAGAAGCGCTGGCCTTTGTGCCGGTCACCGTGTTGACGGCGATTATCGTGCCGATGATAGTGGCGCCGCACGGCCAGGGCATGGAGCTGAGCTGGCGTAATCCGCAGTTGATTGCGGCCGCCGCTGCAATCCTGGTGTGCGCCGGAACGCGCAAGCAATTGCTGACCATTATGGTCGGACTGGCGGTGTTTTTTGCCTGGCAGTTCGGGGTGCTGGGGCAGTAGGGCGTTTGCCTGCAGTGAGGCTCAAGCTGCGAGGCTTAACTTGCGAGATTCAGACGGAAATTCAGACGGAAAATGTCAGCAGAGGATCGAAGCTGGCATTTTCCGCATTGCCGCCCCGCGCATAACCACGTGGATTGCACAAAACACGGGTCGCGCCGATCCGGTAATCGGAGCTGTCATGCATATGGCCATGCAGCCAGAATGCGGGCTGCCATGCCAGGATGCGTTGTTCCAGCTCGGACACGAAACAGGCGTTCAGCGCCGAGCCGGCAAAGCGCTCATGCACGCTGCGGTAGTTGGGAGCGTGATGACTGATCACCACGGTCGGGCCGTCATGGGGCTGCGCGAATTGTTGTTCCAGCCACGCCACCGTGTCGTCGAACAGCAGTTGCGACAAGGCCGGCGTAAACGTCTCGGGAAAATCCGGCGACACCCGTATCCGTGAAAAATCCCTGACCAGCTCGGTCGCTTGTTTCAAGCCCTGATCGCGTTGCTCGGCACTTTCAAAAAAACGGAAATCCGTCCACAAAGTACAGCCGATAAAGCGCACGCCATTGAGCAGCAACACCTGTTTCTGCAGGACGTGCACATGGCTGTCCTGCGCTGCGCTTCTCAGTTCACGCATGGTGCTGACCAGGTCGTTCCCGTAAAACTCATGATTGCCCGGAACAAAAATCGTCGGCACAGCGAACTGCCGGGCCCACTGCATGGCTTCCGTCGGCCGCCAGATATCGCCGGCCAGCACCACAACGTCGGCATCGGTTTGAGGCGGCGCCATCGGGTGCACCGACAAATGCAAATCTGAGAGTAATGAAATTTTCATGATGAGCATTCTAAACCAGTCGGCCATCGCGTTTCAGCCAAGGCCGACAAGCTGCGTAGCCATACCCCTCAGTTGTAACACTTCTCTTCGTGACAGAACGGTCACGGAATCTTCATACCCCTGAAATATTTCGCCGTAATACTTCGTTACATCGAAAAAAAGATGCACAACGGCAATATATGGCTGAATTCGAATAACGTCCAAGGTACCGGCAACGTCGCTTTCGGCCGTTCCATCTTGTGCCGTCCTCCGAAGTCAATCCTCTCACAACCTGATGCTTACCCTGATAAGGAAAACTGGATCATCATGACCAAGAAAAACCGACGCCATTTCTTGCGCACTGCCGGCACCGCGCTCGCCGCCACAGCTTATTCAGTCACTGCAAATGCCGCGTTCCCGGAGGCGATCCGCAGGGCGCTGGCGATTCCCGCCAATAACAAGACCGGCACCATCCGCGACGTCGAGCACGTAGTGATCCTGATGCAGGAAAACCGCTCCTTCGATCATTATTTCGGTACCCTCAACGGCGTGCGCGGCTTTGGCGATCGTTTCCCGATTCCGCTGGCAGGCAAGCGCAATGTGATGCAGCAGACGTACACCGACAAGAATACCAAGCAATCGCGCGTCATCCTGCCTTACCATCTCGACAGCAAGATCGGCAACGCCCAGCGTGTCCACGGCACCAGCCATTTTTATGACAATGCGCAGGATGCCTGGGACCTGGGGCGCATGAGCAACTGGCCGACTTACAAGCAGACGCAATCCATGGGTTACTACACTTCCGCTGAACTGGATTTCCAGTTCGCGCTGGCGAACGCCTTCACGGTGTGCGATGCGTACCATTGCTCGTTCCACGGCGGTACCAATCCTAACCGGGTATTCCACTGGACCGGCAGCAATGACCCTGACGGTAAACTGGGTGGCCCGGTCCTCGACAATAGCCAGGACCATCTGCAGCCATCCGCCAGCGCCACCGGCTATAACTGGAAAACCTATCCGGAACGTCTGCAAAAAGAAGGCGTGTCCTGGAAAATGTATCAGAACATGCCGGACAATTTCACCGACAATCCGCTGGCCGGATTCGTCGCCTATCGCCAGGCTAATGAAAAGCGCGGCAATGCTGTCGACGGCGCTCCTTTTCCACCCTACCAGCCTAGCGACGACGCCGTCAATCCGCTCTTCAAAGGCGTCGGCAACACCATGCCGGATGGCGGCTTCCTGACAGCTCTGCGTGAAGATATCGGCGCTGGCACATTGCCGCAAGTCTCTTGGATCGTGGCGCCCGCAAACTACAGCGAGCATCCCGGACCATCCAGCCCGGTGCAGGGCGCCTGGTATATCCAGGAAGTGTTGAATGCCTTGACTGCCAACCCTGAGGTGTGGAGCAAGACGGTGTTGCTGATTAATTTCGATGAGAACGACGGCTTCTTCGATCACGTACCGCCGCCTTGCGCCCCGGCTTTTGATGGCGGCCAGCTGGCAGGCCATTCCAGCATCGCCACCGATGGTGAATATTTTTCAAAAGCAGCTTCGGCTACTTATGAAAAACATCCCTACGGTCCCGGGCCGCGCGTGCCGATGTATGTGGTGTCGCCATGGAGCCGCGGCGGCTGGGTCAATTCGCAAGTATTCGATCACACCTCGGTGCTGCGTTTTCTTGAAGCCCGCTTCCACGTCAGGGAAGAGAACATCACGCCATATCGCCGCGCTGTCTGCGGCGACCTGATGTCAGCCTTCAATTTCGTCAATCCGAATCACGAAGTCTTGCCTACGCTGCCGAAACGCACGCGGGCAGAGGCCGATGCGGTTCGCGCCCAGCAAGAGAAATTGCAGCAGGTTGCCTTGCCGTCTGAGGGCACGCAGGTGTTTCCAATGCAGGCTGCCGGTGTCCGGCCTTCGCGTGCATTGCCGTACGAGCTGCACGCCAGCGCCCGCGTCAATGTCAGGAACAACGCAATCGGACTGAGCTTCCGCAACACTGGTCGCGCCGCTGCGGTATTCCATGTTTATGATCGCTTGCACCTGGATCGCGTGCCACGCCGTTATGCGCTGGAAGCTGGCAAAGAGTGGCAGGACAGCTGGGACTTGAATGCGGATCGCGGCGCCTACGATTTGTGGGTGCTGGGGCCGAATGGCTTTCATCGTGCGTTCCAGGGCAATCTGGCGATGCTGTCTGTTGAGGATGCGGCTGAGCCGGAAGTACGGATCAGTTACGATATTGTCAGCAAGCAGATTCGCCTGACGATGGCGAATCGCGGGGAAAAGTCTTGCAATGTTGTGGTCAAGGCTAATGCTTACCGCAAAGCGGGGCCTTGGACTTTCCATGTGCCGGCCGGGATGCAGCTTGATCAGCATTGGCCGGTCGGGGCGCACGGGAACTGGTATGACCTTACGGCTACGGTGGCGGTGGGGGGATTCAGCCGGCGCTTTGCCGGGCGCATGGAGACTGGTGCGCATGGGGTTAGTGATCCGGCTATGGCTGCTACTTGAGGCTGGGTGCGCTAACGTATGTACTCCGTGGGCCGCTAAGCGGGGTCGAAGTCAAGTTTCGCGATAAGACCTGCGAAAGTTGACTCCGGTTAGCTGTTCCGGCTTTGATTTTTTGGGATTAGCGTACTGATAGCTGGTAGGTTGTGGTTTGGCGGTAGACCTGGCCGGGGCGCAGGATTACGGCTTCGGCGTCGGGGCCGTTGATCTGGTTTGGATAGGCTTGGGCTTCGAGGCAAAAGCCGTCGTGTATGTCGTAGGATTTGGCGGCGCGGCCGTGAATGCCGGCCAGGAAATTCCCGCTGTAAAACTGCAGGCCGTTTTCTGTGGTCGAGACTGACAGCTGGCGGCCGGAGCCGGGATCGTAGACTGTCGCTACTTCTCTCAATGCTTGCGCTTTGCGGCTCTGGCTCGGGGCATTGATCGCTTGGCTTTGCGGTTGCAGGCGGTAGCAGTGATCGAAGCCGCCTGCCAGTTTGAGCTGGGTATCGGGCCAGGCCAGGCGCGGGCCGATGGGTGCGGGCTGGCGGAAATCGAAAGCGCTGCCGGCGACGTTGGCGATGCCTGTCGGGATAAGTTGGGAGTCGATTTGCAGATATTCATCGGCGGCGATCGAGAGGATGTGATCGTAAATGTCGCTGCTGCCGCCGGTCAGGTTGAAATAGCCGTGCGAGGTCAGGTTGAGCGGGGTTGGTGCATCGCTGGTGGCGCTGTAGTCTATGCTCAGGCGGCCGTCATCGTCGAGGCTGTACAAGACTGAAACCTGGACGTTGCCAGGGAAACCGCCGTCACCATCCGGCGATTCCAGTGTCAGCCGTAATCCATCGGGACCTGGTTCGGCCCGCCATTGCGCCAGATGAAATCCGGCATCGCCGCCATGCAGGTGATTGTCGCCATCGTTACGGTCGACCAGAAACTCGGCGCCATCCACGGCGAAGCGGCCTTTAGCGATGCGGTTGCCCCAACGTCCCACCAGGCCGCCAAAGTATGGCGAGTTTTTCTGATAGCCGCCGCTGTCCGGATAGCCGAGCAAGATATCCGCCACCCGGCCATAGCGGTCAGGGGACCACCACGAGATCAAGGTAGCGCCGCGATCGCTGATCAGGACGCGCATATCATGTGCATTGCGTAGCGTGTACAGAGTGACGCCGTGTTCGGCGGATGTGCTGGAGATTGGGATCTGGGTCATCGTTGTCTGACGCTGTTTTATTAGTTAATTAAGTGATGGCTGCGCCGGTTCATTTTGAATCAGCCGATCCTGACGGTCTTGACGATCTTGGTATTCGCGCGGTGACCGCTGCGGGCCGGTTGCTGCCCGTTCGCCACGATTGTAGCGAACCGGAGCGCCAGCGTCAGGCCAAATACGGTTTTGTGCACTTGCAATAGAAAGAATCGCTAGTGCGCTTGGTGGATTTCGTAATTGTGAGGCGCCAGTTGCCGTTGCTAGTATTACCCACGCCAATGGCCCACGCCAACATCGCACCACCACCAGACAGGAGAGCAGCAATGAGTTATTTCCCTTCCATTACACCGATCCGCTTCGAGGGCAAGCAGGCGCAATCGCCGCTGGCGTTCCGCCATTACAACGCTGACAAGCCGGTGCTGGGCAGGCCCATGCGCGAACACCTGCGCATGGCGGCATGCTACTGGCACAGCTTCGTCTGGCCTGGTTCCGATGTGTTCGGCGCAGGCACCTTCCGCCGCCCGTGGCAGGAAGGCGGCGACGCCATGGCGCCGGCGCACAAAAAGGCCGACGCCGCTTTCGAATTTTTCAGCAAGCTGGGGTCGACTATTACACCTTCCACGACACCGATGTAGCGCCGGAAGGGGCCAGCCTGGCCGAGTACCCGCTCAGACCGTTAGAGGACGAGTTAGAGGACGATTTGACCAGTTACGCTGACCAGATACCTTGATTCGTTCTGACCGTGCGCGGCAAAGGATTTTTCGAATTGTAATCGTTTGTAAGTGCAGTCAACAGCACCTGCCTGGCAGTCGTTTATTGCTCAAGCCCTCGGGATTTTCCTGAGGTAACCAAGATAATGTAAAGGTGCACAAATGAACAAATTAATCGCTACCCTGATCGCCGGCCTGTTCGCTACTTCCGTTTTCGCACAAACTTCTGCTCCAGCCGCACCAGTAGCGCCAGCAGCGCCAGCAGCAGCAACCACCACTCAAGCCGTCAAGGCAGATGTGAAAACAAGCAAGGTTGAAGCTAAAGCCGCTGCAAAGACTGACGCCAAAGTAGCAACTACCGAAGCCAAGACGAAGGCCAAGACCACGAAGGCCAAGACCACAAAGGCGAAGGTCCATCACACAGCGGTAAAAGCTGAAGCGAAAGCACAGCCAGCTGTAGCCAAGGCAGAGGTCAAGGAAGCCGCACCTAAGTAATCAAGGCGGCGCACATCGCAAGAGACAGGGCAACCTGTCTCTTTTATTTTTCAGGATTCAAGGAGTAGCTCATGGGCATTTTGGAAGAAGTAATTGGTGCAGTTGTTGCGGTTGAAGGTGTTAAGAAACTGGATCCGAATGCATCCATATTTACCGAAGGCATAGCTGCGATTGCCGGCTACAAGGGTGTGGAAGAGATCATCGAACATCTCGAAAATAAAGAAGACGAAGGCAAAGAAGGTAACAACCCTCAACAACCTGCTTGTAGTGGTCAAGTAAATTCGGACACGACGATAGGTTTGTTTGCTGCCATGTTCCGTTCGTAGACGGAGGGCGGCAGATTGCCCAGAACTGAATGCAAACGTTCGTTGTTGTAGAAGCCGACGATGT
>NZ_JAGQED010000059.1 GCF_018304965.1 Collimonas antrihumi | reverse complement strand
GCAGCCGCTCACGCCATACCGCGCTACGCTCTTGTGCATTCTCCATACGACTTCTCCTCTTCGAAAAAGTCCGATTCTCGGCCGATCGATTCAGCAGCGGAAGGTGGGTAGGAAAGAGCGATTACGTTGTAGTTTGCATTGGATACTCCAAGAAACATAACTTTTAACAGGATTGTTGGTCTCACGTTCAACAACCCAAAGTACAAACCAAATTATTTACATTGAGAAAGCACTGTATTGTGTAATCACAATAGCCTGTTAACTGATGTTAGAAAAGCTGCGCTGCCACATCCGCATCCCTGTTGGTAATGACCAGTTCCCCCATCTTGTAAGTCGCAGTTTCTTCGACTCATTTCAGGGACAACCGTGTCAATCTGTACCGAAAGTACGACTACCCCCATGCTGCAAATGGCGGGCGTACGATAAAAATCCACAAAATTTCGCCATTTTTTACATCACACAGGATAAGAAGACGTTATCCGGCATGAATTTTTCAGTAAATTCAGATTGAATTATTTCATAAATTGGTATGTAATTACGTGGTATGTAATACATTACGCTATTTCAAGGAGAGGCGATGGCCCGTACTGGACTGTATAAATCGGACGTGAAAAAAGCCCGCAATGCGCTGCTCGCCCAGAATACCCATCCGTCGGTCGACGCCGTGCGGGTGGCGCTCGGCAATACCGGCTCGAAAACCACGATCCACAAGTACCTGAAAGAGCTTGACGAGGAAAGTGGCGGCGCCGACGGCCGCAAAACCTCGATCAGCGAAGCGCTGCAAGACCTGGTGGCGCGTTTGGCCGTGCAGTTGCAGGACGAAGCCAATCTCCGCATTGATGCCATCCAGGCGCAAAGCGCCGAGAAAGAACGCCAGCACGCAGAGGCCATGGCAGCCCTGCGCAAAGAAGTCGAGGCACTGAGCAGCCAATTGCAACGTACCGAAACGGCGGCGCATCAGGAAACAGCGGAACACGGCCGCATTCGCGAGGCGCTGCAGGCCGAAATGATCGCGCGCCATACGGCAGAGCAGCAAGTGGCCGATCTGAAGGAGCGCCTGGCCGAAAACGAGGCGCATCGCCAGTCCATCGAAGAAAAGCACAAACACGCCCGCGAAGCCCTGGAACACTACCGGCAATCGGTCAAGGATCAGCGCGACCAGGATCAGCGACGGCATGAGCAGCAGATCCAGCAATTGCAGGCCGAAATCCGGCTGTTACAGCAAAGCCTCGTCGTCAAGCAGGATGAGGTGACGCGCTTGAACCAAGAAGGTGCGCGGCTGGTCGCGGATCTGTCGTATGCGCAAAAAGCGCTCTACGATCAACAATCTCACGGCCGTCAGCTCGAACAAAAACTGGAAATTTTGCGGCCGATCGAGCAACGCTGCAAGACGGTCGAGGCGCAACTGGTCGAGAAGGACACGCACATCAAGGAACTCAAGCGTCAAGCGGCCGACGCGTTGAAGCAGGCAGCGGAGTTCTCTCAACAGGTCCATCGACTTGAACTGGAATTGACCACCGCACAGGCAAAACTTGATGCACAACAAGTGGCGACTGAGCAGTTACGTGCTTATATGGAGCGCCAAGGGGCATCCGAAAAAATGTCACCACGATGAACCTTAGCCTCGGCCAGCTCTGTAATTAAACCAAAATTTGACCGCTTTTGGCTAATTTTACCTTTTCGAGGGGTTGGGCAATAACAGCCGTGCTGCTGTTCTTCCGCTATGGTATGACACCCACCGCGAACAAGCTTTATCAACTGGTGCGCAAGGGCAGTATGACCGCGCCGGCGGAGGCGCTCAACAAATTCTGGGAAGACTTGCGCGAAAAG
>NZ_JAGQED010000058.1 GCF_018304965.1 Collimonas antrihumi | reverse complement strand
ATCAACGGGGATGAGGCTAGGTGCTTTCTGCTTCTTCGGTTTCTTTGTGGTCATTACGTCGGTCATGGAATTTCCCTTTCGGTATTATTTCATAACCCCGTTCACACAGAAAATCTGACAGGCTCGGTAAAGACAGAGTTTTTATCTGTCTTTGACAGGATGAAATAGCAAGTAAGTGCAGCCGCATTGAGTAGGATAAGACCGTCTATCACATAGCCGAAAAGCACTGCTGCTGTGTTTCTATCGTAGTCCTTCACTATAAAGCCTTTCTGCCAACTCTTTCCAACGCCTGGGACTGTCGTTGGTTACATGTGCGTAATAAAAATGGCCCTCGCCACGACCCGCTGTCATTTGTTCTCCAAGAGCAGGAGTCGCACCAAGAAGCGCTGCTTGCGACATACCTGCATAGATTTTATCTCCAAACTGCGTCAGATCTATTATTACAACTTTCTTGATATTTTTTTGAGCCTTTAGCTTTATCAAAAAATCTTTATCGACGGGCGAGCCTATCAATACCAGATGATCAATGATATTTCCCTGTTTCGCGTAAGACCAAGCCGTCTGTGCGGCAAGTAATGATCCGTAGCTATATCCAATTATGTTGAACTGAGTAGACGGTACATCCATTCCACTCGAGATTACCCAGTCATCGTTATCTTCAAAACGAATGAATAGTCCTGATCGTACTGCGTCAACCAGTGTGCCTGCAGTGGAGCCGATATTTTGTGTCGCGGAGTGTGTTAGGCCAACAGAAACATTGGTAATTCCCGCGCTTCTAAACGCTTGTAGTTGCGGCTTAATGTAGCTTCCATCAAGGCCAGCGCCGCCCCAATATAGCGTGCCCCGTGGTCTTTTGATGTAGATTTTTACTGGTTTGGTGTCACTGCGTAAAGTCATTGCTGCCGTTACGACTGCTATGGGCACTAGTGGTAGCGGCATTCAAATTTCCTCTCCGAATATTTCAATCTTGATTTCTTCGGCTTCATTAGATGTAATTTTTTTGGTGAAGCCAGAAGTATCCGTATACCCTGCGATAACGCCGCTAGGGCAATGTATTTTGTAGAACCGATTTTTCAATATCTCACCAGTTTTTTCATCGATGAGTTGAAAGAACTGATCAAACTTCATGGCGTGATCTTCGTTCGGAGAAAGTCCTGCGTCAGTAGTAGTTAAGCCAATTGTTTCGCCTAAATGCAAACACCACGCCGCCGTAGTATCGACAGTCATGCCGTAGTTCCTGCGGCCAACGAGGAACACAGGATGGCGGGGACATTTGCAGATGCAAATATCGCCACTTAACGCTATTTGCACCCCCATATCTTTACGCGATATGCGAGGCCCGACACATTTAAGGACGCCCGTTGTTTTACATACGGGACAGAACACGTCAGAACCTTCGTGGGCGTCGTTTTTACCGCGATGCTTGGAACGTGCGCCAGTCATAATCACCGCACCATTGTCGGCCGTGTCGCCGACGACTAGGTAGTATCGAGTGATGGAAGTCATGTGTCATGCTTTCTGATCTGCTGGCGGAACATAGCCCACTTGCAAAAATCCAGGGACCGGGAGCATACCACTTCGAATAGCAATTTCAGTTGTTCATCGAGGTTTCGTTCACTAACGCCAAAAAGAAGCGCATCGGAACTCATGTTCAGCGCCAAAGCGATGCGCTTGAATACATCAATCGTGGGTTGCGAAAATCCTGATTCGTAACGCTTCAATTGTGAAACGTGAATACCGATCATGTCGGCCATTTGTTGTTGCGTGAAACCCTGCTTCTTGCGAAACGAGTGTAATCGTTGAGAAAAATCCATGACATTTGGCGGAATAGAGGAATTGTGATGATCAGGTGTAAGGTCTAATTCCCCGACGGCTTTATGCACCGTAGTGTAGTGGTCAAGTAAATTCGGACACGACGATAGGTTTGTTTGCTGCCATGTTCCGTTCGTAGACGGAGGGCGGCAGATTGCCCAGAACTGAATGCAAACGTTCGTTGTTGTAGAAGCCGACGATGT
>NZ_JAGQED010000057.1 GCF_018304965.1 Collimonas antrihumi | reverse complement strand
CCAGCGCATAGCCGATCGCCTTGCCGATCAGCGACTTCGGCAGCACCTCCGCCTGGTTCTTGACGAGCCAGGCGTAAAAGGCGTCCAACACCGGACGGCTGTGCTCCTGCCGCAGCCGGTACGTGTACTGCGCAAGTGTTTCTCCCTCGGGGAGTTTGCCGCGTGCCTTTTTCTCGATCTGGTACAGCTTGCCGATAAATTCAAGCGCCTGTTTGGCGCGCCCGGTCGGCTGCTTCTGCGCCTTGAGGGCTTCATCAAACCGCCTCCTTGCATGGGCCATACAGCCGAGGTGCGTGATCCCTTCCAGCATGCGCCAGGCGGCATAGCCATCGGTCATGATGGCGCCGGCAAATCCTTGCAGGAAACGTTCCGGATGCGCGTGCCCGCGACCCGGCTGGTAGTCAAACAGCACGACCGGTTGCGCACTGCCTTCGGCACTGCGATAGACCCACATGTAAGACGTACTCTCGGCGCTCTTGCCGTCTTCCTTCAATACCTGCACCGGCGTTTCATCGCCATGGATCATGTCCTGGTTACACAACGTCAGCCGCAAGGCATCGAACAGGCGCGAGAGCAGATCGCTTGACCGGATCACCCAGTGCGCCATCGTGGCACGGCCGATCTCGATGTCGCTGCGCGAGAGCACCGCCTCCATCCGGTACAGCGGAATGCCATCGGCGTATTTGGCGGTCAGGACGGTCGCCACCGTGCTGACGCTGGCGATACTGCCGGGGATCGGCTGCACCGGCATCGGGCTGGTGACGATCTTGCAGGAAGTCGCGTGTTGCTCGCAATGGCGGCAGCCGTATTTGAAGCGCACATGCTGCAATACCTGGACCTTGGCCGGCACGATATGCAATTGCTCGGTCACGTCTTCGCCGATGCGGTGCAGTGCGCCATGGCAGCAGGAACAGCTCTTGTCGGCATCGGCCAGGTCATGCTCGACGCGCACGCGTGTCAAGTGCGCCGGCAGCTTCCTGCGGCCGCGCTTTTTACCCGGCGCCGTTGTCTCGTCCGTCTGCCCATTCGTGTCCGCTTCGTCGCCGCTGGTGTCGGGTGATGTGTGCGCCGCCTGCTCGGCTTCATTGAACAGGCAACCTTGCGCGCCATACTTCTCGCTCGACGGCGCAAACCGTTTCAGTTGCGCCAGCCGGAATTGTTCTTCCAGAAGGTCGATGCGCTGCTGCAGTTGCGCAATGTGCTCGGCATCGCGCGCAGCCTGCGTCTGCAGCGCCCGGATGGTGTCGCGCAGTTCGGCAGGAAGGGTTCGCAGGAGGTCGTCGGGCAAATGCATGGCGTCACTGTAGCGCATGCATTGCCGAAATAGGTTTACGTCTTTTGAGAATTTTTTACCGGATGTGGCGTGGCGCCAACGGTTGATGCGCCACCGCGCTTTGCCACTGCAGTCCATCGAGCAGCCAGCGCAGTTGGCGTGCCGTCACCTGCAGGGCCGCCTGGTCCTGGCCGTCCCCGGGCCAGGCGAAGCGGCCTTGTTCGAGCCGCCGGTAATGCAGCCAGAAGCCGTTGGTGTCCCATTGCAGAATTTTTAATTTGTCTCTGTCGCGCCCGCAAAAGACAAACCAGTGCGGTCCCACCGGCTCGATGCCCAGCGTCTCTGCCGCCAGCAGCGCGAGCGAGTTGATCGACTTGCGCATGTCGGTGACCCCGGGCGCCAGATACACGCTGCCTTGCGGTGCGCTCCACATCAACGCACCGCCGCCAGGATCGCCGGCAGCCAGTTGACGTGTTCGGCATTCGACAGCCGCAGCACATAGCCGCCGGGCGTCTGCAATTCCAGCACCGGCTCCTGCGACATAACGGCTAGCGGCACGGCGATCAACGGTGCGGCTGGCTTGGGTAGCGTCAAACGCTTGCGCCAGGCATAAAAACTCCATGCCGATACGCCTTCCTGTTTGCACCAGGCGCCGATGTTCAATCCCGATGCCTGCTGTGCCAGCAGCCGCTCACGCCATACCGCGCTACGCTCTTGTGCATTCTCCATACGACTTCTCCTCTTCGAAAAAGTCCGATTCTCGGCCGATCGATTCAGCAGCGGAAGGTGGGTAGGAAAGAGCGATTAC
>NZ_JAGQED010000056.1 GCF_018304965.1 Collimonas antrihumi | reverse complement strand
AACTGGCGAAATACGGTGAAGAACGCGGCAATGTCGGCAATCTGCTGAGCGATATCCCTTACGGCAAGTTTGCCGAGATGCTGGGTGGTCATGGCGAAGAAGTGCGCGATCCGTCGCAGATCGCCGGCGCCTTGCAGCGGGCGCGTGAAGCGGTGCAGAAGACGCGTCGTTGTGCCGTGGTCAATATCTGGGTCGATCCTGCGGTGTATGCCCCGGGAACCATGGCGCAGACCATGTACAAATAATCTCTCACAAATAAGTTTACGCAAGTAAGTTCTAGCCATCATGTCGCAAACCAATGGATCCGGATGACTGTTCATCCGGATCCATTGGCACGCAGGAGAGTCGCAATGGAAATGCATCAAATTGTAGATATGGATAACATCGCTTCGCTCATCGCCGCGCAAAAAACACTGCCTGGCGCGCTGCTGCCTATCCTCCATGCGATTCAGGAATCGGCCGGATATATTCCGGCTGAAAGCGTTCCTTTGATTGCGCAAGAGCTGAATCTCTCGCGCGCCGAAGTACATGGCGTGATCAGCTTCTATCACTATTTTCGGCAACAGCCGGCTGGCCGTCACGTGGTGCAGATTTGCCGCGCCGAAGCCTGCCAGGCACGCGGTTCGGCGGCCCTGGAAGCGCATGCCAAAGCAGTATTGGAGTGTGATTTCCACGCTACCACCAAGGATGGCGAATTTAGCCTGGAGCCGGTATATTGCCTGGGACAATGCGCTTGTGGCCCGGCTATCATGATCGATGACGAACTTCACGCCAGGGTCAGCCACGGCAAATTGAACCGGCTGTTGCAAGCCAAGCGAGGTGCGCAATGAGCATCACCATCTACGTACCGCGTGATTCCACCGCGCTGGCGCTCGGTGCCAACGAGGTTGCTGCGGCAATTGTCGCCGAAGCAGGTAAGCGCGGCGAGGAAATTACCCTGGTGCGCAACGGCTCGCGCGGCATGTTCTGGCTGGAACCCTTGGTCGAGGTCAGCACCGCACAAGGCCGCGTCGCCTACGGTCCGGTTGAGCCGGAAGATGTAAGCAGCCTGTTCGATGCCGGCTTATTGCAAGGCGGACAACATGAACTAGGGCAAGGCCTGACAGAAGAAATTCCCTATCTCAAAAACCAGGAGCGCCTGACTTTTGCCCGCGTCGGCATTACCGATCCGGTTTCGCTGGACGACTACCTGGCGCATGAGGGTTATCTGGGCTTGCAAAACGCTTTGGCGATGCAGAGCGCCGATATCGTGCAGGAAGTGCTGGATTCCGGCTTGCGCGGACGCGGTGGCGCGGCTTTTCCGACCGGCATCAAATGGAAAACGGTACTGGGCGCGCAGAGTGCGCAAAAATACATCGTCTGCAACGCCGATGAAGGAGATTCCGGTACGTTCTCGGACCGCATGGTGATGGAAGACGATCCCTTCGTCCTGATCGAAGGGATGACGATTGCCGGCCTGGCTGTGAACGCAAACTATGGCTATATCTACGTCCGCTCTGAATATCCGCATGCGATTGCGGTGTTGAATGAAGCGATTGCGGTCGCCAATGCGCGCGGTTTCCTGGGCGAAAACATTCTCGGCTTCGGCAAGGATTTCCAGCTGGAAGTGCGCAAGGGCGCCGGTGCTTACGTCTGCGGTGAAGAAACCGCATTGCTGGAAAGCCTGGAAGGCAAGCGTGGCGTGGTGCGCGCCAAGCCGCCGCTGCCGGCCATCGAAGGTTTGTTTGGCAAGCCGACCGTCATCAACAATGTGATCACCCTGGCCAGCGTGCCGATAGTCCTGGCGCGCGGCGCCGCGTTCTACAAGAATTTCGGACAAGGGCGTTCAATGGGCACCTTGCCGATGCAACTGGCAGGGAACGTCAAATACGGCGGTCTGGTAGAGAAGGCATTCGGCGTGACGCTGCGTGAGTTGCTGTTCGATTTCGGCGGTGGCACGGAAAGTGGCCGCACCATGCGTGCGGTGCAGGTTGGCGGGCCGCTGGGTCCGTATCTACCTCCCGCACTGTTTGATACGCCGCTCGACTATGAAGCCTTCGCGGCTGTCGGCGGCACGGTCGGCCATGGCGGCATCGTAGCGTTCGACGACAGCGTTGACATGGCGCAGCAAGCGCGCTATTCGATGGAATTCTGCGTAACCGAATCCTGCGGAAAATGCACGCCTTGCCGCATCGGCTCCACTCGCGGCGTGGAAGTGATCGACAAGATCGTTGCCAATAAAAATCAGAACCAGCGTCAGCAACAGATTCATTTATTGCGCGATCTGTGCGACACCATGGTCAACGGTTCCTTGTGCGCAATGGGCAGCATGACACCGTTGCCGGTACTGTCGGCCTTGAATCACTTTCCGGAAGATTTTGGCTCGCCGCCGGCCGTAGTCGGCAAGGCGGCTTGAAGCGCTCACCAGGAATCAAGCCGATGCGTGAAATCCACGGGATTCAGGTATCGGCCAACAGGAGAAACAGAGAATGAACCAGCTTAACGACATAGATTACGGCACGCCCGCGCGTCTGTCCGAACGCATGATCACCCTGGAAATAGACGGCGTCGATGTTGACGTTCCAGCCGGCACTTCGGTGATGCGTGCGGCCATGGATGCTGGCATCAGCGTGCCCAAGTTGTGCGCTACCGACAGTCTGGAGCCGTTTGGTTCCTGCCGCCTGTGTCTGGTTGAAATCGAAGGGCGAAGAGGTTATCCGGCATCTTGCACTACACCGTGCGAACCCGGCATGAAGGTCAAGACCCAGACCCCTAAGCTGGCCGATATCCGGCGCGGCGTGATGGAGTTGTACATCTCCGACCATCCGCTCGATTGCCTGACTTGCCCCACCAACGGCAATTGCGAATTACAGGATATGGCAGGTGTGACCGGTTTGCGCGAAGTGCGCTACGGCTACGAAGGTGACAACCACTTGAAGATGAAAAAGGATGAATCGAATCCTTATTTCACCTACGATCCTTCCAAATGCATCGTCT
>NZ_JAGQED010000055.1 GCF_018304965.1 Collimonas antrihumi | reverse complement strand
ATTGCCCCTCAGGCAAATTCCCTAGTTTCACACCACCAATCCGCACCCGTTTCAACCCCAGCACCTTAAGCCCAACCATATCGCACATGCGGCGAATCTGGCGCTTTTTCCCTTCGCGCAAAGTAAAACTCAACTGATCCTCATTCTGCCATTTGACGATAGCCGGCTTGAGTTTCTTACCGTCCAGCGTCAGGCCATGATTAAGACGTCGCAACTCGGCGTCGGGCAGCTTGTCGCCCTTGGTATAGCGCACCCGCACCAGGTACTCCTTGTCGACGCTGGTTTCTTCTCCGATCAGATGCTTGGCGATGCGGCCATCCTGGGTCAGCACCAGCAAACCGACTGAATCGATATCGAGCCGGCCAGCCGGCACCAGGCTGCGCAGCTGGGTTTTGCGTTATACCACTCGCGTTGACGTCTCCGGTGGGCATCAGTTTTCTGGTTGGGGCGGAATATACGGGAGCCAGGTGCGATGCTCTGAAAAATAACAATTGGAACTTGCTTGCACAAAATCATGCGGTCTGCCATGATGATTTAATGATAACCAGTTGTGTATTAAATATTTTGTGTCTGAAGAATATTTTTTCAACGAAGGTAGGCGAGCATGGTATCAAGAGCAATTATTAGACAAGGTGATCCAACATCGCATGGCGGGACGGTGATTGAAGGTCATGCGACGACAACCATTGATGGCAAAGCTATTGCCGGCTTAGGACACATGACCTACTGCCCCGAATGCAAGGGTACTTTCCCGATTATTGATGGCGTGGCCAGTGACACGATTGATGGCATGCCAACGGCAGTGGAAGGGATGAAAACGGGCTGTGGTGCCTATTTGATCGCTACTCAGAACACTGACACAATTGATGTTGATCCTGGATATGGACGTGGTTCCTTGTCTGGCGGTTTATCGTCACTTGCTAACGCAGGTTCATCTGCTTCCAGTGCGGGACATGATTACGATGAACAAATTAAATTTATACGTGGCTCGGGAGTTGCGCTCGCCGGCATGGCTTATACATTGACACTTGATGATGGTAGCAAGGTTGTTGGAATAACTGATGCAGAAGGCAAGACGGACCGAGTGATGACTGCTCGACCGCGTGCGATCACCAGAGCAAATTTGCAGCCGGATGCGGTGTTCTGTTGCGCTCGACAGGCTGAAAATTCTGATGGCGGTGGCGAAGGTGGAATCGACGTTGCATTGAACGGCGTAAAAACCAATGCGGATAACTTGGGTTGGTCACTGAAAGAACATACCGTTGAGGAAGACGTTCGCCAACTGACGGCGGGTGAGATCGAGATGGCGAAAAAGATTTTTCGAGACTCTGTCGATTACTCCACGGTCAAGGTACATAACGGCGCATATATGGTAGGTGCTGGTGATAATGCCATGACTCCAAATGGAGAAATGTATTTTCCAAAGGACTATTACCAACCGGATTACTCAACTGGCGATGATTCTGATCGGATTTGGTTTATTCATGAAATGACCCATGTCTGGCAGTATCAGTTGGGGTATAGCGTGAAGTGGGCCGGTATCAAGATTCAAATCAAAGGTGGGTATCGGTACGCCCCTAGCCAAGTTGTGGCACGCGCCTACAAATATGACCCGATTGCTGACCGTGACAAGAGCCTGTCGGATTTTAATATGGAACAACAAGGGGATTTGGTTTCGCACTATTTCGATGCGGTATATCTCTCAGGCGAAGGATATGCACCTCACTGGCAACGCGTCCAACTTCTACCATTTTTGCAAGTCGTGCTTGCCAATTTTCTACAGAATCCATCGGATACTTCGCTGCTTCCGAAAACGACCCATTTCGAAGATTAAAGATATCTCACTACTACTCAATATGGTTTCGATTCAGTATTTTTTGTTTGTAATTGGCCTTGGCTTATCCGGTCAGTCTGGTGCAACTTCAAAGGGATATGATGCGCCAGCACAGGTAATTTTGAAGGATGGCATGCCTTGTTTTTTTGCAGCAATGACAGATGTTGACAAGCCCTCACAATACAAGTCGCTTGAGGTCAGGATCAACCGCGGGGAGAAGGTGTGGCATATCTACGACGACCGCGGCTTCGCATCGTTGCCATCCAGTGCGGAGCAATGTATCAAGTACGGAGAGAATTGGCCGACTGGAACGATATTGAGGGAGTCTATGCCTTTGGAATACGGAGTCCCGTATCGTGCCGATATTGGAACTAAATATCTTTATCGCGTTGCATTTTGCGTAAAACGAAGCACACGTGGTGAGTTATCGCTTACTCGGTGGGCTGCTGGCGGGAATTCCTGTACTGACGAACCCTTAAATGAGACAGGGACGTATTCAGTATGGCAGCGAATGTTTGGAAAGTGAAAAATGCGACCATTGCGAAAATAATCCATCTTAAAAATGCATTGCTGATATAAAAAAGAAACATTGAGCAGATTATATTTCTGACTTTGGCTTGTCGTTTGTTGTAAGTCTCGGTGAAATAACGGCAGTATTTGGCTGAGTTCCTTTTGGAAGATGGAAGATGGCAGAGATGGCCGAGATGAGCAGGAACGGGGTGCCCTATCTTGTCGATATTGAGGCCAATTCTCACTTTCGGGGAAAATTTTGTCTGAAAAAAAACGGCAGTGGTGAGCCGTTACTTACCCGGTGGAGCGAGGACGGCAATCATTGCACAGACGAGCCTTTAAATAACGCTGACAAGCCACAATGAGTCGGCATCAAGATTCAGAGCAAAGGTGGATGTGGGTACGCCCTCAGGCAACGAGTAACCCGCGCCGATAAATACAAGCACAGTAAGCACGTTGGACATATGAATTTATACTCGTTCGCTAACTATTGTTTTGAAGATGCGTTATCACTCCCTAAGACAACGGCCATTGAAAATTAGCTCTATCTTGATTTCGTTAGCCATGACGACTGATGTGATGGCACTATCTGGCCCTTTTGAGCTGTTGAGCATCCGGCACAAGTGACGTTGCAAGATGGTTTTCCGTGTTTTTTTGCGGATTTTGGCGAGGGCTCTTGGCCCGGCTACAATTTGACGGTAGTAATCAACAAGGGAACTGCGGCAGGGTTGATTTGGGCGGTGAGTGTTGCAGAATCCGCGGAGAAGCCGTCTACTCCGCAAAGCTGTGTCCAATATGGGCAAAGGAAAGAAGCCATCAAGACGGTCATAGCGGCGGCTCCGTTACATGACGGACTCCCATATTTAGCAATTATTCATCTGGGGGATCGTGCCCGATATGGCATTCCTTTCTGCATGGGCAAGGACGCTCAAGGTAGCCCGGCCCTTACAAGATGGAACGAAAATGGTGATGGATGCACAGCGGCGCCACTAAATGAGGTCGATAAGCCAACATTGTTATGGCGACTGTTTGGAAAATGAAAGACTCCGTTGCAAGAACAAGCATGCGTCGCTATTACTCGGCACAACTCGGATTCAGTATTTTTCTGTTCGTAACTGTATGATGCAGTAGTGATAGGTGAGAGGGAAAAATTCTTGCGGTGCCGAAGTCAATTCCCCCCCGTGCCAGAATAGATGTCGCCTCGATAGGAAATTAATCAACGGGGGCGCAAAGGAAATGAAGTGGCAAGATACAGTGAAGCATTTAAGAACAGAGCAGTAGCCAGATTGTTACCACCTGAG
>NZ_JAGQED010000054.1 GCF_018304965.1 Collimonas antrihumi | reverse complement strand
CTCGTCCCATACCCTTGAATTACGCTGCCGGATTTGCCTAACAGCCTTCTCTGATACAGAAACCGGGACTTCCAACACCCGGACAACCTTCCGCGATCCGTCCCCCCATCGCATCTAACGACGGTGCAGGAATATTAACCTGCTTCCCATCAGCTACGCATCTCTGCCTCGCCTTAGGGGCCGACTCACCCTGCTCCGATGAACGTTGAACAGGAAACCTTGGGCTTACGGCGTGGAGGCTTTTCACCCCCATTATCGCTACTCATGTCAGCATTCGCACTTCTGATACCTCCAGCATCCTTTACAAGACACCTTCGCAGGCTTACAGAACGCTCTCCTACCATATCCTTACGGATATCCGCAGCTTCGGTGACTGGCTTAGCCCCGTTACATCTTCCGCGCAGGACGACTCGATCAGTGAGCTATTACGCTTTCTTTAAAGGATGGCTGCTTCTAAGCCAACCTCCTGACTGTTTTAGCCTTCCCACTTCGTTTGCCACTTAGCCAATCTTTGGGACCTTAGCTGGCGGTCTGGGTTGTTTCCCTCTTGACGTCGGACGTTAGCACCCGGCGTCTGTCTCCCAAGCTCGCACTCATCGGTATTCGGAGTTTGCAATGGTTTGGTAAGTCTCGATGACCCCCTAGCCATAACAGTGCTCTACCCCCGATGGTGATACTTGAGGCACTACCTAAATAGTTTTCGGAGAGAACCAGCTATTTCCAAGTTTGTTTAGCCTTTCACCCCTACCCACAGCTCATCCCCTAATTTTTCAACATTAGTGGGTTCGGACCTCCAGTGCGTGTTACCGCACCTTCATCCTGGCCATGAGTAGATCACTTGGTTTCGGGTCTACACCCAGCGACTGAACGCCCTATTCGGACTCGATTTCTCTACGCCTTCCCTATACGGTTAAGCTTGCCACTGAATGTAAGTCGCTGACCCATTATACAAAAGGTACGCAGTCACGGAACAAGTCCGCTCCTACTGTTTGTATGCACACGGTTTCAGGATCTATTTCACTCCCCTTCCGGGGTTCTTTTCGCCTTTCCCTCACGGTACTGGTTCACTATCGGTCGATATCGAGTATTTAGCCTTGGAGGATGGTCCCCCCATGTTCAGACAGGATTACACGTGTCCCGCCCTACTTGTTGCAAGCTTAGTTCCACAATGAGCATTTCGTATAAGGGGCTATCACCCTCTATGGCCGACGTTTCCAAGTCGTTCTACTATGTCCACTGCTAAAACTTGCGGCTGTTCCCATTTCGCTCGCCACTACTTTGGGAATCTCGGTTGATTTCTTTTCCTGCAGCTACTTAGATGTTTCAGTTCGCCGCGTTCGCTTTGCAACCCTATGTATTCAGGTTGCAATGACCACTAGGGCCGGGTTTCCCCATTCGGAAATCTGCGGATCAAAGCTTGTTTGCTAGCTCCCCGCAGCTTATCGCAAGCTACTACGTCCTTCATCGCCTGATATCGCCAAGGCATCCACCATGTGCACTTATTCACTTGTCCCTATAACGTTAGCCTCTGGCTGCGTTCACAGCCAAAAAGCGGTTATAGAGGTATTTCTATGAGTTTAGCGTTTGCCGTATCCAAAGTGTTATCGCATTACACATCAGCTTTCGCCGACATGCTCTTTTGAGAACTCTTTACATACTTTTTGATTTGATACAATCATACCCATCAATCATCATGTCGATGCTTTCACATCTTCACGTCAATTGACGAATCTTTACTTCTTCCAGATTGTTAAAGAACAGTTATTGCTTTTGATCTTCAAAAGACCAAACCTAAATCCCAGCGCGCCTGAATAATAAAATTCGTTGCGCCGACTTAGGTTTGATATTTTACATTTCACACCAAGGAAACTTGGTGGAGGTTGACGGGATCGAACCGACGACCCCCTGCTTGCAAAGCAGGTGCTCTCCCAGCTGAGCTAAACCCCCGAAACTTGTGGTGGGTCTGGTTGGGCTCGAACCAACGACCCCCGCGTTATCAACACGGTGCTCTAACCAACTGAGCTACAGACCCGCTTGGATCAGTACGAGCCTACCATCAACTTCAGCACTCTCATGCCGCAGCCTTTGACCGATACCTGTTCTTCTTAACTAACAGACGATAAGTGTGGACGCTTGACTTTCATGCAAACTCTAGAAAGGAGGTGATCCAGCCGCACCTTCCGATACGGCTACCTTGTTACGACTTCACCCCAGTCACGAATCCTACCGTGGTAAGCGCCCTCCTTGCGGTTAGGCTACCTACTTCTGGTAAAACCCGCTCCCATGGTGTGACGGGCGGTGTGTACAAGACCCGGGAACGTATTCACCGCGACATGCTGATCCGCGATTACTAGCGATTCCAACTTCATGTAGTCGAGTTGCAGACTACAATCCGGACTACGATACACTTTCTGGGATTAGCTCCCCCTCGCGGGTTGGCGGCCCTCTGTATGTACCATTGTATGACGTGTGAAGCCCTACCCATAAGGGCCATGAGGACTTGACGTCATCCCCACCTTCCTCCGGTTTGTCACCGGCAGTCTCATTAGAGTGCCCTTTCGTAGCAACTAATGACAAGGGTTGCGCTCGTTGCGGGACTTAACCCAACATCTCACGACACGAGCTGACGACAGCCATGCAGCACCTGTGTTACGGCTCTCTTTCGAGCACTGCCAAATCTCTTCAGCATTCCGTACATGTCAAGGGTAGGTAAGGTTTTTCGCGTTGCATCGAATTAATCCACATCATCCACCGCTTGTGCGGGTCCCCGTCAATTCCTTTGAGTTTTAATCTTGCGACCGTACTCCCCAGGCGGTCTACTTCACGCGTTAGCTGCGTTACCAAGTCAATTAAGACCCGACAACTAGTAGACATCGTTTAGGGCGTGGACTACCAGGGTATCTAATCCTGTTTGCTCCCCACGCTTTCGTGCATGAGCGTCAGTGTTATCCCAGGGGGCTGCCTTCGCCATCGGTATTCCTCCACATCTCTACGCATTTCACTGCTACACGTGGAATTCTACCCCCCTCTGACACACTCTAGCCATGCAGTCACAAATGCCATTCCCAGGTTAAGCCCGGGGATTTCACACCTGTCTTACATAACCGCCTGCGCACGCTTTACGCCCAGTAATTCCGATTAACGCTTGCACCCTACGTATTACCGCGGCTGCTGGCACGTAGTTAGCCGGTGCTTATTCTTCAGGTACCGTCATTAGGACACCGTATTAGGACATCCCGTTTCTTCCCTGACAAAAGAGCTTTACAACCCGAAGGCCTTCTTCACTCACGCGGCATTGCTGGATCAGGGTTGCCCCCATTGTCCAAAATTCCCCACTGCTGCCTCCCGTAGGAGTCTGGGCCGTGTCTCAGTCCCAGTGTGGCTGGTCGTCCTCTCAGACCAGCTACTGATCGAAGCCTTGGTGAGCCTTTACCTCACCAACTAGCTAATCAGATATCGGCCGCTCTATGAGCACGAGGCCCTTACGGGTCCCCCGCTTTCATCCGTAGATCGTATGCGGTATTAGCTAATCTTTCGACTAGTTATCCCCCACTCAAAGGTACGTTCCGATATATTACTCACCCGTTCGCCACTCGTCAGCGGAGCAAGCTCCCTGTTACCGTTCGACTTGCATGTGTAAGGCATGCCGCCAGCGTTCAATCTGAGCCAGGATCAAACTCTTCAGTTCAATCTCTGTTTTGTGGCATTGCTGCCTAGCATCTCTGCTATCGCTCACTCAAAATACTGACAGGCCACTTTCTTGCGAAAGCGCCTATTTTCTTCTTCTGTGAACATTTAATGTTTTAAGTTATACGCCATCCATTTACATGAATGACGCTGCACTTCCATCAAACGCCCACACTTATCGACTGTTAATTGTTAAAGAACCT
>NZ_JAGQED010000053.1 GCF_018304965.1 Collimonas antrihumi | reverse complement strand
AATTACTTCATCCGGTCACGCTCGCACATCGTACATGGAATCAGGATCAAGCCCCGCGTCGCTACTCGCGCGGCGAGTCGTTCGACGATTGGCGTGCCGGCCTGACGCACAACGACGGCCGCATCCTATGGCATTACATGGGCGTCCCGGAACAGCTGGAACTACAAGACTCGCCTGCCCAAGTGCGTAGCGGCCAATGGCGCGTGGCGCAAGCCAATCCCGCCAAGCTCACATGCGACGGTGACGAAGCTTGCCCGCAAAGCGGCATCTGGCAACCGTCGTTGCCGGCAGAGCATCCACGGAGACTGTTGGTGAACTGGCGTTGGCGGGAAGCGGCCGTGATGCAAGGGCAGACATTCCCTGATCCGCAAAGGGATTGGCTGGTTGATTTGCCAGGTTACGCAGTGACATGGCGTTTGGTAGAAACGATTTGAAGTTGTCAATTAGAACGATATTTGTTGTGAATGATTTGAAAGACACTGAGAGCCATGCCGCCCGACCTCAATAAATTACTGCGTACCGGGAAATTTCATATTGATGAATTATCCCGCGAAGCCAACATCAGCAAGCAATGGCTGCTGGAGAACAGCAATGCCGCTGGCGATCACCCGATCTCGGCCGATAATCATCTGGAGTTTTTCATCTGCGCTTCGAATGCGTTTCCGCAGATCGTCAAAGACATTGAAGCTGCGCAAAAGAGCGTTGACCTGATTTGCTGGGGTTTTGATCCTGGCATGGAGATTGGCGAGCGGCAGGGCGGCAAGTGGCCGCGCGGATTGACCTACGGCGATCTGCTGTCCCGGGTGGCGGCCAGGGGAATTACTGTCCGGTTATTGGTCTGGTATCCAGCCGGCATAGGCAAGCGTCTCGGGTTGATGGCCAATAACCTGCCTGGCTATACGAACAGGGATACGCTCCAGCGGGTTGTGACGGCCTTCGCGGATAAAAAGAATCCGGATCTTGCCAATTACTACGCGGCGTTTCATCAGACTCCTGATCGCGCCAGGTACTGCCTGGATTGGTGGAAAAAAGCCATGGCGGGACAGTTTCCTGATTTGCACATACGTCATCGTTGTCCAGGCGCGCAAGACGTTGGGCGCCATTTGCAAGGCGAGACCGCTGGTTTTACGCCGACGGAAATTGGCGGGTTGAAGGAGGTGGCTACGCATCATCAAAAGCCGATCCTGATCGATTTCGATCTTCCCGGTCCCCAATCGGTTGGTTACGTGATGGGCTTGAACTCCACCACGGATTACTGGGATACGCCAGAGCATGTGTATGACAATCCGTTGAGGGGGTATGGCTGGGAAGGTACGGCTGATTCAACGCGTCATGGTTTGCATCTGAAACCGTACCGGGACTACGCGATTCGGGTGCAAGGTCGGGCGCTGCACTGCCTGAACCGTAACTTTGCGGCGGCCTGGGATCGCGCAGAACGCAATTGGAATCCCAAGGCCGAAGTTGGCTCGTTGGCATGGGCGCGGCAGGCATTCACGGCGGGTCAGTTCGCGCCACCGGCAGGCAAGGCCCGGCATATCGCCCAGATCATCCGCACGCAGCCGGAGGAGAACGATAAAACGATTCAGGATGCTTACTGGCTGGCGACGAGCCAGGCGCGCAATTACATCTATATCGAAAACCAGTATTTCCAGCACACGCCATGGGCTGAGCATCTGAAGGCGATGCGTCAGAAATATGCCCTGGGCATGCAGCGCGCAGGCGCGAATCTGCCGATCCCGAATTTGTATGTGTTCATTGTGATGCCTGAGCCGGAGCAGGGTGGCATGGTGCCGCGCACGTATGACACCGTGGCAGAACTCGGACAAGGAGGTGTCATACCCAAATACGATGGGGATGTGCAGAAGTTCAGGGAGGCGCCGCAGCGGGAACGTGATTCCATGATCGGCCGTCTGGCGCAGTCGGTGATGCAGCTGCATCCGGCCACGCTGCTCAGGCAGCATCTGACGGAATCTGACATTGCGGACTCCGCCAATCGTCCGCCGGTGAGTGGCGCAGATCTGGAAGCGTTAGGAATCAAGGTGCTGATTGCGAAGTTGTATACGCAAGGTGAGAAGGGGCGGTGTCGTGAAATCTATATTCACAGCAAGCTGACGATTATCGACGACGCGTTCTTTACGTTGGGTAGCGCGAATCTGAATCTGCGCAGCATGGCGGGGGATAGCGAGATCAATATTGCGTGTATGGATAAGGCGTTGCCGAGGGAGATGCGGCAGCAGGTGTGGGCGAATTTGGCGGGGGAAGACTTGGATGGTGGGGAGGGAAATGGGACATCGATTAAGGATACCCATAAGTTATGGATCAAGAAAATGAAGACAAATGCTAAGACTGTTGAATACGGCAACGATCGTCTCCAAAATCATATCGTCACATTCTCCGATTCGCGCGGCGCAACCGGGTTGGGCATTCGTTTGGCACAAGCTGCCGCTGCCGCTGACGATCGGAAGGTCGCCACCGCATGACCCAATTTTTTGCATCGTCAAGCAGACATAACGGCGCATGGCGTCGCTGCCTTTCCGTGTTGCTTCTTTGTCTTTCACTTTCTCAAACGGCCTGTTCCATGGATAACGATCTACCTCGCAACCAGATTCCTGAATTGTTCCATCCGCATCGCACCGAGTTCACGTGCAAGCACGAGTTGACGGTAGCGCCGCCGCTGGATCCGCAAGCCGAGGCTTGGTATCAGGAGGCAATGGTGTTGGATACGCCTGATCTGTGGAAGGACGACCGCGACTGGCCGCGCATCGTCGAACTATATACCAAGGCCGCAGAGCGCAAGCACTGGAAAGCGATGAACAATCTGGCGACGCTGCATCAGACTGGGGTGTGGGGTTTGAGAGATTCCAGCAAGGTGCTTGTCGTGCGCGATCCGAAAGCGGCCATGGCCTTGACCGAGGAAGCGATGCGCATGGGTGTGCCGCTGGCTTACGCGGTGATGGGCAACTATTACAACGATGGTTTTATCGTCAAGCGAGATCCGACAGCTGCCTGGGCATTCTGGCAAAAGGCTGCAGACATGGGTAACAGTTATGCGCAATTTACGATAGGGCGCAGTTTGTTAACCGCAATGGATGCTCCGGAGCGAAGTCGCTGGGCGAATACACCATTGGGTATAAAAATGTTGGAATGTGCATTTGCACAGGGGCATTCTGATGCGGCAGAAGAACTCGGGCTTCAATACGAAGTTGTTGAAAAGGATAAATCAAGAGCCCTTCATTACTATCACGAAGGCGTCAAGCTCGGCAGTGCTGGATCTGCAAACGCTTTGTTTGCTGAATTTAGAAAGGTAGATGGTCTTTCACCATTTGGCAAAGATCAATCGCGCAGCGAGCGCTATAACGTGCTTGGCGACGCCCTGGATCACAACCCCGACCTGCGCTTCCCCAACCTCGACAGAGTCCTACCGTTACCACCAGCCAAACTCCCGCAATGGAGTGGCAAGCCAGAGGACCTGATCAACGCCGCCAAGCCAGTCATTCCGGCACCGCCGCCTGCGGCCACGACACCCGGTGCGAATCTATCCGGCCGTGCCCATATACCGCAAGGCTCGGTGCTGCCGGAATTCGCCGTGCCACCGGAAGATGAAACACGTCTCATCGCGGGATTAATCGAAGTCCGGCCGCAATACGAAGCCACGACGGCCGATTTCAGCGGCTACTGGCTGCCGCAATTACTTCATCCGGTCACGCTCGCACATCGTACATGGAATCAGGATCAAGTCCCACGACGCTACGCGCGCGGCGAGTCGTTCGACGATTGGCGCATCGGCCTGACGCACAACGACGGCCGCATCCTATGGCATTACATGGGCGTCCCGGAACAGCTGGAACTACAAGACTCGCCTGCCCAAGTGCGTAGCGGCCAATGGCGCGTGGCGCAAGCCAATCCCGCCAAGCTCACATGCGACGGTGACGAAGCCTGCCCGCAAAGCGGTATCTGGCAACCGTCGTTGTCGGCAGAGCATCCACGGAGACTGTTGGTGAACTGGCGCTGGCGGGAAGCGGCCGCGATGCAAGGGCAGGCATTCCCTGATCCGCAAAGGGATTGGCTGGTGGATGTGCCAAGTTACGCTGTGACATGGCGTTTAGTAGAAACGATTTGAGGTTAGCAGAGAGATGGAGATTGCCCCTCGTATGACCCTGTTCCTTACATCATCAAGGATGCATCACGTCACATGGCGCCGTTGCGTGTCGCTGTTTGTTCTTTGTCTTTCACTTTCTCAAACGGCCTGTTCCATGGATAACGACCTACCTCGCAACCAGATTCCTGAATTGTTCCATCCGCATCGCACCGAGTTCACGTGCAAGCACGAGTTGACGGTAGCGCCACCGCTGGATCCGCAAGCCGAGGCTTGGTATCAGGAGGCAATGGTGT
>NZ_JAGQED010000052.1 GCF_018304965.1 Collimonas antrihumi | reverse complement strand
GCCAGCCGGATGCCGACGTCATGGACCTGCTGCCGTTCAACTTCCAGCCGCAAAACGCGACAGCCGCTGGCTAACTCGGCCAGCGCCATGTCCACGCCAGTGGCCGTGTGCTTAATTCAGCGCTTACACTACAACTGATCACGGCTTGATTCTGCAATACGTTCAAAAAATGTAAGCGTGATGGCAGTACCGTTATTGACATTGGGCGTGCCGTAAGCAGAACTGCTGCCTATAGCAGAGCTTAGAGATCGATGATCTTGCGTAGTAGCCCCGGAGGTACGCGCCACTGCTCGCCGTCGCACAGAATGGAGTATGTCTTGGTGTTCATGCGCGTGATGGTGCCAATGCGCTCGCGCAGATGCTTGTCGGTGAAGGCGGCTGTGTCACCGAGCTTGAACGCAGGCACGTCGACTGGGCGGGGTCGGCCTGGCGATGCCTGCTCGGCACGCTGGGCCGGGTTGGCCACAATGGCGGCGTAAGGCAGCTTCCAATGCGTGCGCGTCATATCGTCCTGGACCGTCAGTTGTGTAGGCTGTAGTTGTAGCACTCGACCAGGCGCGAGGGTACCGCGGCGATGGTCGAAATACATCACCTGGGTGCCGAGGTGCAGATGGCGGCGCACCTCAAGAATGCGCCTCGGGTCGGCGAGCATCTGGTTGATGGCCAGGCTCAGTTCATACAGATCAAGGCTGGGGGCATTACGCAAGGCGTCAAGAAGGCGGGTATCCATGTCGCCAGTTTATCGTAAGCGCATCTCAGGCTGGCAGCTATCGCAAAAGGTCAGCGACGTTCCAGGGCAACAGATCGCCTACGCGGTTGATCGGATAGTCGGCGATGTGAGTCAGCACATGGCGCAGATACGCCTGCGGGTCGATCCCGTTGAGCTTGGCGCTTCATGCCGAGTTCTGAACTATGCCGAACCGGTAGAAACGATAGGTCATTTTTCCAGTAATTCACGAGACTTGCGCTCGGCATATTCTGGTGTTCTCTCCTGTTAATTTTCGAAAGGGAAGAACATGACTACGAGCGCATATTACAGCGGCCCCAAGATCCTTCAGCGTCTGCATGAGGGCCCGCTGGGTGTTCATATCGATATCTACGCGGCGAAACTATTGAAGGAAGGGCATTGCCAGCAAAGTGCATGGCGTAGCCTTCGCGTCGTCTGTGACTTCAGTCACTGGCTTGCCCGTAAACGGCTCGATTTGCATGACCTGGATGAGCAAACAGTCAAACAATACGAGCGATTTCGCCTTCGTTATCGATGCCCATTCGTGAGCGACCACTCTGCACTGCAAAGACTACTGACAGTGCTTCGTGAGAACGACGCAATAGCGCCAAGACCGACTGTAGTCCTAAGCCAGCTCGACCAGATCGTGGAGGACTTTGACCGATATTTGAGCCTGCAATGCGGACTTGCGCGCGTTACTATTACCCGCCACATCCCCGTTGTTCGCCGATTCTTGCATGAGCGATGTGCCGGAGGGAGCGCGCAGGTCTCGCGCATGACAGCCGCAGACGTAGTCAGATTTGTGGAGCGTCATGCGGGCGACCACAGTCCGCGCTCTGCTCAGTCTATGTGCTGGTCACTCCGTGCATTTACGCGTTACCTGCAGTACCAGGGCTACATTGCCACTGACCTGGCCAGCAGCGTGCCGAGCGTAAAGCAGTGGAGACTCGCGTCGCTTCCCACTTACCTATTGCCCCAGCAGGTTCAGAAGATTCTCGATAGTTGCGATAGATCCAGTCCAATGGGGATGCGGGACTACGCGATTTTGCTGTTATTGGCTCGCCTCGGATTGCGAGCCAGCGAGATTGCTAAGCTGACGCTAGACGATATCGACTGGCAATTAGGGCAATTGACCACGAGGGGGAAAGGTAGACGACAAGATCAATTGCCGCTGCCAGCAGAGGTCGGTGCTGCTATTGCTGACTATCTGCGACGCGGCCGACCACGATCCGAGAGTCGCCGGGTATTTATCCGTGTCGCTGCTCCACACATCGGCTTTGCGTCGTCCTCAAACGTTTCCATGATCGCCAAGATGGCGCTCGTGCGTGGCGGCATTGACGGTGTCGCACACAAAGGTGCGCATCTGTTCAGGCATAGCCTGGCTACACAATTGCTGCGAGCTGGAGCATCGCTGACCGAGATCGGTCAACTTCTGCGTCACCAGCAACATGACACGACACGGATCTACGCGAAGGTCGATATCTCCACCCTGCGAAGCATCGCACTCAAGTGGCCTGGCGGTGCATCATGAACACGCTTCAATTGGCCCTCCAGAGGTATGTGGCAATGCGTCGCGGCTTGGGGTTCAAATTCCAACAGCAGGAGAAACGTCTGACGAACTTTGTTCGCTTCATGGAAGAGCGCGGCGCCACCGTCATTACACACAAGCTTGCTCTTGAGTGGGCAATGCTGCCACAAGATCGACGGCCATCCTGGGCCCTGCGTCTGACCGACGTGCGTGGGTTCGCCCGGCATCTGCACAGCCTGGAGGCGCAAACGGAGGTGCTGCCAACTGGAATACTCCCGGGACCATCTCGCGCAAAGCCATATATCTATACCGATACGGAAATCCGGACATTGCTGGCGGCGGCGCTGGAACTGCCGCCAACAAATGGCTTGCGTCGCTGGACCTATTATTGCCTGTTCGGACTGCTTTCCGTGACAGGATTAAGGATCAGCGAAGCACTCAGCCTGCGTCGCGACGACGTCGATCTGGCGGAAGGCATCCTGACTATTCGCGACACGAAGTTCGGCAAGTCGCGCCTGGTCCCTTTGCATGCGACTTCGCGGCATGTCCTGGTGAACTATGCGCAGCGCCGTGATGCCCATCTCTCGCCTGCACGCAGCCCGTATTTCTTCGTCGCCGAACAAGGTGGCAAGTTGTTGCTTCAGTACGTCTACAAGGTGTTCTGGCGGCTTTCGCGGCAAACAGGCCTGAGAGGTCAGACGGATCATAATGGCCCTCGTCTTCATGACTTTCGGCATCGCTTCGCGGTTCAGACCCTGCTGAATTGCTATCGATCCGACCGCAGCGTTGAGCTCATTCTGCCGGCGCTATCAACCTACTTAGGTCACACCTGCGTGCGCGACACTTACTGGTACCTATCTGCTTGTCCTGAATTGATGGGACATACTGTCCGCAAGCTTGAGCAACACTGGGAGCGTACGTCATGAAACCAGCTCCTAATCTGCCAAAGTTGATAGAGCGCTTCTTCACGGAACGGTTGATGCGGCAACGGCATGTGAGTTCCCACACGATCGAATCATATCGGGATACGTTTCGTCTATTGCTGAAGTTTGCGCAGGCACGATTGCATATACCGCCCTCGAATCTCGATTTGCGCGATCTCGATGCACCATTGGTCAGCGCGTTTCTCGATGACCTAGAGACGTGTCGTACTGTTAGCGTGCTCACGCGTAATCTACGCCTAACGGCAATCCGCTCCTTCTTTCGTTTCACGGCGTTCGAGGAGCCCGCTTATAGCGCACATATCCAACGCGTATTAGCGATACCCAGCAAGCGCCACGATAAGCGGGTGGTTCAGTTTCTGACAAGACCCGAGATCGAAGCACTCCTCGCCGCCCCTGATCGAGCAACTTGGGTGGGGCGTCGCGATCACGCGCTGTTGCTGCTCGCCGTTCAGACTGGTTTGCGGCTTTCGGAGTTAATTGGACTTGACCGTGACGCCGTTATGTTCGGCAAAGGCGCACATGTGCGTTGCCTTGGCAAGGGACGCAAGGAGCGATGTACGCCGCTCACCGGACATACGATTGCTACCCTGCAGATCTGGTTTCAGGAGCCAAGTCGAAATGGCGTGCAAACAGTCTTTCCTAGCATACATGGCGATCGGCTTAGCGCTGATGCAGTACAGTACCTCTTGGGCAAGTACACAGCGATCGCGAGCGCACGATGTCCATCCTTGAAGACGAAGCGGGTGTCCCCACACGTGCTCAGACATACCGCTGCCATGGAACTGCTACAGGCGGGCGTGGACAGTTCCATCATTGCGCTGTGGCTAGGGCATGAATCTGTCGAGACCACGCAAGTCTATTTGCACGCGTATTTGGCAATCAAAGAAGCGGCGCTGGCCAAGATCAAGCCATTGAACGGCAGGAAATTTGACCGGTACCATCCTGGTGATCAACTGCTTGCGTTCCTCAACGCCCTGTAGCTACTCCGACTATGCCGAGTGACGGCTTCAATTTCCTTGCCGAACGGACATGTCCATCGTACCGGAACATTGAAGCTCGGCATAGTTCAGGACTCGGCATGAAGCGCCCTATGCCGCATGCGGCATAGGGCGCTGACGATGAGCGAGTACATGGCGGCGGCACGTTCGCCGCCACTGTCGGCGCCTAGAAACATAAAATTCTTTCTGTTAGGTCAAATTTGACCTAAAAGGAATTATCCTCGGTTCGGAATTATGTACGCCTTGCAGTTTCGATTCCCTATGTTTGCCTGCCGGGCGCTCGCGTCTGCGGCACTCACTACCGGTCGAACTTTACATAAAAATCGTGGTTTCCTG
>NZ_JAGQED010000051.1 GCF_018304965.1 Collimonas antrihumi | reverse complement strand
TTACCTCAAATTCCGGGCATTGCAAGGGAATGAAACACGGCATTTGATAGCCGCACTACCGGTCCTCGCGGACTGGTCGCGGGCTACACTTCCCAAGGCGTTGAACGAAATCCAACTTGCGTGCTTCGTGCAAGCATTCGACTTGAGAAAGCCAATCGGTCAGCGGGATTACGCCATCGCCAGATGTCTGATTGATCTTGGATTGCGGGGTTGCGAAGTCGCCAATCTTGTAATCGAATCGGTGGACTGGCGAAGCGGAATACTGACGGTTGCCAACAACAAAGGTCGGCGTATTCTGCAGTTGCCATTACCTTCGCAAACCGGCGAAGCCATCGCCTGCTACTTGCGCCATGGACGCCCGGCCACCACCAGTCGAGTCTTGTTTGTGCATCACGAAGCGCCCGTTGGTGCTCCGCTGCATG
This sequence comes from Collimonas antrihumi, assembly GCF_018304965.1. Lineage (GTDB taxonomy): Bacteria > Pseudomonadota > Gammaproteobacteria > Burkholderiales > Burkholderiaceae_D > Collimonas > Collimonas antrihumi. Next base: position 4,543 of record NZ_JAGQED010000051.1, on the reverse strand, counting down.
TCGCCGGCATCCGTGCCGCCATGCGATACGCGTTTGAACGCTGCGGTCTGGGTGAGCAATTCTGTAGTACCCATGTATTGCGCCATACCGTCGCTGTGCGGCTCCAGCGCTCCGGCGCATCATTGAAAGACATCGCTGATGTGCTCGGGCACAGAAGCTTGGAATCAACGATGAGCTATGCTCGGGTTGACTTGGAGGAACTGCGCGTAGTTTCATTGCCCTGGCCCGGGAGCAGGCCATGAAAGCGCCCGTATCCTGGAGCAAACGGATAGAAGACTATCTCATCTATCGACACAGCCTTGGCTTTGAACTGAAGAGTGAAGCCGGCACCCTAAAACAGTTTGCCAACTTCTTGGATCAGACGGAAACGCAAGGTTCGCTTACCGTGGCGCTCACCGTCGCATGGGCCAGAACCTCGAAACGTTCCACGCCGATCACCTGGGGACGTCGTCTCGAAATTGCACGTGGATTTGCCCAATACTGGCAGCGCTACGACCCCACATCGGAAATTGCGCCGCTAGACTGGTTTGGGCCTCCTCATCGGCGACTGGTACCGCATATCTATACCGAAGCGGAAATTCTTGTCCTGATGGAGGCTGCCGCCCAGCTTACACCGCCTAATGGCTTGCGACCAGCCACTTGCCGTACGGTCTTCGGATTGCTCGCCTCGACAGGATTGCGCATAGGCGAAGCAACCAAATTGACCCGCAGCGACGTCGATCTCGACAATGCCGTGCTCATCATTCGGGAAGCTAAATTCCATAAAAGCCGACTGGTCCCGTTTGATCCAGGCGTGACTGCGGCGCTACGCTCGTATGCACGGTTGCGCGACCGCATCGTTCTCCGCGCCGAAAGCGATCGTTTCTTCCTGTTCGACACTGGCAGACCAGCTATCCAGAGTGATATCCGCTATGCGTTGCGTACATTGTGTGCACGACTTGGCTGGCAGCCACGCAGCGATTACAAGCATCACCGGCTGCAGGACATGAGGCATACCTTTATCGTGCGCAGCATCTTGCGCTTTTACGAACAGGGAATTGAGATTGATCGCGCCGTTGTTGCTCTCTCGACATATGTCGGACATGCGCATGTGGCCGATACCTACTGGTACGCCACCGGCATCCCTGAGTTGATGAATATCGCCGCAGAGCGTTTCCATCAATATGCGTGGGAGACACAATAATGAACACTTTGCTCAATAATCCCGCTGAATTCGCGGCGCTTATCCAGCGATTCTTCCTCGAACGACTCATTCAGCAGCGGAACGTGAGTCCGCGAACTGTCGAGGCGTACCGGGATACGTTCCGTCTGCTATTCGGTTACGCCGAGCAATGTTTGCACAAGGCACCTGCGCAACTCACACTCAATGATTTCAATGCGGAATTGATCCTTGGATTTCTCGACCACCTGGAATCCGTGCGAGACAATTGCATCCGCAGTCGCAATGCGCGACTTGCCGCTGTACATTCGTTCAGCCGTTACCTTGCATTGCAAAGCCCACCGGCTCTGCACCTGGCACAACGGATTCTCGCCATTCCGTCGAAGCGATTCGAGAAACCGATGCTCGGATTTCTTTCGCGGGAGGAGATCCGCGCCGTGCTGGCAGCACCAGACTCGGACACTTGGTTTGGCCAGCGCGACAGACTCATGCTTCAAGTCCTGTATAACACTGGCGCGCGGGTATCGGAAGTGATCGGCATTCGCATCGAGGATGTGACGATCGACAGCGCCCCCTGTGTTCGATTGCATGGAAAGGGGCGGAAACAACGCACTGTGCCGCTATGGCGTGAGACTGCCATACAGATTCGTAAATGGCTACAACATCAATGCATGCAAACAGATAAGCCATTACTCCCAAACCGGCACGGGAAGCCGATGACCCGTGCCAATGTGGCGGAGCGGATTGCGTTGGCGGTATGCAGGGCGGAAAGTCAATGCCCCCAATTGTGCGGCCGTCATATAACACCGCATTCCTTTCGTCATTCTGTTGCCCTTCATCTTTTACAATCCGGAGTCGACATTACCGTGATCGCTCTATGGTTAGGGCATGAGAGTTCCACCACCACGCATGGCTATATCGAACTTGACATGCAAATGAAGGAACGTGCGCTGAAGGCGCTCAATTCACCAGCCACCAAAAAGGCCAGATATCATCCGTCAGATGCCTTACTGAAATTCCTGGAAGGGCTATGAAATTATGTCAAGCGATGTACACCAATACCTCGGGGACTTCCCATTTCACAGAAACGCCCGAGCGCCACCAGCCTGGGTTTCAGCCTGACCAAATCAATGGCCGTTTCTGTTTAGGGAAACAACCATACATAAATGCGAACCGAGGATAATTTCTGTTAGGTCAAATTTGACCTAATAGGAAAAACTGGCTCTTCAGTGACACCGTGGCCGGTGCGCGTGCCAGCGCGATCGTCTATAGCCTGATGCTCACCTGCCGCGCCTGCAATGTCGAACCGTACAGTTACCTGTGCCACGTTCTGGCCGAACTGCCGCAACGCCGGCCGGATGCCGACGTCACGGACCTGCTGCCGTTTAACTTCCAGCCGAAAAATACTACAGCCGCTGGCTAACTCGGCCAGCGCTATGCCCACGCCAGCAGCCGTGTGCTTAATTCAGCGCTTACGATTGATACGCTGCATTGGTGCGGTTAGTAAGCAAATTAGTCAACAAATCAAACACTTGCCGTTTGCGTGGAATTTCAAATCGCGGTGATCGGTAACACATTGTTTCACAACGATTTTTGATCACGTTACGTATCAATTTGCACCAAAAGTACGATTACCCCTAAACGGGCTGAAACCCGTACAACGGAAATTAAGCAGAAAATTCTTTTTTATTCAGCTGGAGCTGCCGGCTCATTCGGCAACTGGCTTTAGAAATCGTGGATTCGAATTTCCCCACATGGTGTAGGTATCCGCAAGCAGATCCCCTGTAAGCCCCTCAAGCTCACCTTCGGTGACTTCCTGCGCGCCCTGTCTACCAAACAATACAACTTCGTCACCAGGCTTGACACCGTGGATGTCAGTTACATCAATCATTGTGGTATTCATCGAGACCATACCGACGACAGGTGCACGTTGGCCAAGGACCACGACAAACGCCTTGTTATTGAACGATCGTCTATATCCATCCGCATAACCCAATGGCAAATTCGCAAGGATAGAGTTGCGCTGAAGTGTAAACGTCGCCCCGTAGCCTACGGTCTCGCCAGCAGGATATGCCTGGATACTGGCAACGCGAGTCTTGAACGAAAGAACCCGCTGATATCCCGGGAAATATTTCACATAACGATCTGGTATATCGCCATAAATCAGCCAGCCAGGGCGCACCATGTCGAGGTGAGCTTCGGGTATATTGAAGGTCGCAAACGAGGAGGCAGTATGCAAAGTTATCGCGTCTCGATCCAGCCGCCCTTCGTTGATCAGCCACATACTTTGCTTGTTGAATACCATCAACGCTTCACGAATCCAAGATCGATCATATTTTGCAAAATGCGTCATGATCCCAACGAGCTTCAGTCCGGGGAGCTTAATCAATTCCAAGGCATCATTCTTTCCTTGATCCGTGCTCATTTCCAAACCATCCCGGCTCATATGTCCGGCATTGGTCGACAAGTGTATGGACAGCTCTTTTTTATGAAGCTTGGCGATATGCGACACTTGTTTCGCAAATTCCAAATCACCGACCAGTTCTTCGATGGAATACGGCACACCGCTTTCGATCTCGGCGAGTGTTCCAACGCGCACACGTAGGATCTGTCCAGTAAAACCACGCTCGCGCGCCACTTTGGCCTCTGCATTGCTGGCAATGCCAATGCAGGAGATGCCAGACTTAATGATTGATGCCATCAGGAGGTCAACTCCATGCCCATACGCGTTGCCTTTCATGATCGCGCATATTTTGGAGTTGCCATTCAATAGCTTTTTTACAAGCTGAAGATTGTTCTGAAACGCTTTCGCGTCAACCTCCATCCAAGCGTTGCTATTCTGAATATTAAATTGCTCTTTGACTCCGAACGTCGGCAGTTCAGGTGCCGCCAGGACCGAAGCACTTGCAAGGCTGCCCATCCCCAACATAAATGTTCTGCGTGTAAGCTGGGTATGTGAGGTAGGGTCTCTCAAAGCCTCAAGTATCTTCATTCGTAGCGACGTGGTGCTTTTCATAGCTTCTCCTTTGAATTCGTGTGCGTTGCCAGGTTGAGGTCTGTGTGCAAACACAACTATGTCACGCCGTTGATATAAGCGAAAATGAATAATAAATTTTTTGTTATGCCATTAATTTATTGTAAGGATTCAAGAAAACTGCTCACCCTTTAATTTTCCAGGCATTTCTGACGAATAAAATTCGTTGCGCTGTAGGCGAAGTTTCCCCCCGTGCCAGAATAGATGTCGCCTCGATAGGAAACCCCCCGTGCCAGAATAGATGTCGCCTCGATAGGAAATTAATCAACGGGGGCGCAAAGGAAATGAAGTGGCAAGATACAGTGAAGCATTTAAGAACAGAGCAGTAGCCAGATTGTTACCACCTGAGG
>NZ_JAGQED010000050.1 GCF_018304965.1 Collimonas antrihumi | reverse complement strand
CTTTTCGCGCAAGTCTTCCCAGAATTTGTTGAGCGCCTCCGCCGGCGCGGTCATACTGCCCTTGCGCACCAGTTGATAAAGCTTGTTCGCGGTGGGTGTCATACCATAGCGGAAGAACAGCAGCACGCAGACCTCGCGATACAAATCCTGCGTCTGCGTAAATTGCTCACGCAGGCGGTCGATATCGGCAATCAATTGCTTTTCAGGGGTGGCAAAGGTATCCATGGCATATTTTTTATGAGTAATTTCAATAAATAATATAACGTATTACGTAGTATTTACAACTATCACCTCAATAAATATGACATTAGCGTTATAATGTCGATTATTCTCAGAAACGCCCGTTTTTAGATGAGTCAGTACCATGACATCCCAAAACAATCGAAATTCCGATACATTGCCGGTGTTGGCGCCGATCGAAAATGTGGCGCTGCCCACTCACATCGACGGTAGCAATGGTACCAATCGCGCCAGCGGCAATCGCCCTCAAATAGCGGCGAACAACGATGTTGATGCGATCAAAGCGTGGCTGGCGCGCTTCCTCGATACGAAAACCACCTTCGACAACTATCGCAAGGAAGCCGAGCGCTTGCTACTGTGGTCGACCGTGTCCATGCAAAAACCGATCTCGTCACTGACACATGAAGACTTGCTCGTCTATCAGCATTTCCTTGCCGATCCTCAGCCAGCATCTCGTTGGATCATGCCTCGCGGGCGCAAGGTCGCGCGCTCCCATTCGGATTGGCGGCCATTTGCGGGGCCATTGGCGCCATCTAGCCAGCGGCAGGCGATCATCATTCTCAACACCATGCTTTCTTGGCTGGTGAATGCCGGTTACTTGGCAGGCAATCCGCTATCTCTCTCGCGTCAACGCGCGCGCAAAGCCAAGCCCCGCATTACGCGATATCTTGACGAAGATTTGTGGTTGGAAGTGAAACTCACGATCGATCAGATGCCGAAAGAAACTGATCGCGAGCGCGAACACTACATTCGGATGCGGTGGTTATTTTCTCTGTTGTATTTGTGCGGATTACGCATCTCCGAAGTCGTCGACAATACGATGGCCGGATTTTTCTGTCGCCGCGACAAGGATGGTGAGGAACGCTGGTGGCTGGAAATTACTGGCAAAGGAGACAAAACTCGGATCGTTCCAGCAACCAATGAACTGATGGTCGAGCTGGCACGCTATCGTCGAGAAAAAGATCTCCCCCCCATTCCGCTAACGGGTGAAGCTGTTCCGCTCCTATTGCCGATCGGCGGCAGAAAAGAGTCAATGACGCGCGGCGCGGTGCACGCGATCGTGAAAAGTGTCTTCGAGAATACATCCATCCGGCTCCAACAACGCGGCGAACAATACCAAACAATTGCAGAACGTGTCGAACAGGCATCGGCGCATTGGCTGCGGCACACGGCCGGTTCGCACATGGCCAATAACGAGGTCGATCTGCGCCATGTCCGCGACAATCTCGGTCATGAATCCATCAGTACGACAAGCAAATACCTGCATTCATCAGACGACGCGCGACATCAGGAAACTGAAGCCAAACATAAGATCAAGTGGTAAGAGTGGTGCTGCGAGCCTACGATCTCCCCACGGGCGTGCACGATCCGAGGTTTTGTCACATTGACTACAAGCAGCAAAGGAATCGGTTAGAGTGCTGTTTTCGAAAAATGAGCAAAGCGCGATGCTGAATACCAAAGGAATGCGATTTCCGATTGCTGTGATTTTGGTATGTATCCGCTGGTACGCGGCGTATCCATTGAGTTACCGGCATTGGCATCCGTACTTTCATTTTTTTCTCACTCTATTTCCGCAAGAAACAGTGTCATATTGAGTCAGAATGCATGCTCTTGAAAATTCCTCAAAACATATTTTCACTTTGACTGACATGGAGTACGGATTGGCAACGACTGCGCCTAAAGGATTGGGCGGTAGCCTTCCAAAAGCGCCGTTTCAACCACCGCTCCAGGCCATCAACGTAGGTGAACACTACAGGGATCATCAGAAGGCTAGTCGCGTCATCGGTTGGGTCAAGCTATCCGACTTCGATTTTTAGGATTTACGCAACTGTAATTAGCAGCACCACGATGAGTCGAGGTTCGCTTGACTCAATTCCCCTCTCTGTAATTTTTTTTGCAGCTCGTCTGCATTCAAGTCCCATTGATCAATACGCAGGAATTGAACCGCATGAGGCCACGCCGATCGGTATCTATTTTGAGTGTGCATTGCAAAGCTTCTGTTTGTAGAATATGCAGAAAACAATATTTACAGAAAGACAGGGGGGAAGATGCTATTTCGTACACGTGCCAAAGTAACAAAAAGAGCAACCGAATACGTCAGCCATTGGAACGCGGGTAATCGGCACTACGTCTACGACGAGATCATGGGGCATAAGGCGCCGTTTGTTGCTCTTATTGTGGCGACCATGGTTGTGATCATGGACCCGATACAAGTCGAATCATTCTTACAACACTTGGCTGATGAAATCTGAGCAATCCGGCTATCATTGCCACATACAACACAAGGAATCTCTATGGCTAACGGCCTGACAGCTATACCAGTAATGCCTAACGCCGACATTGACGAGTTAGGCGGGTTCTACGCAGCAGCGTTTCGGGATTCGATGGATGCACAGCCTGAGTCTGACGGCGCATTGATGCTGCGAGGGCTTTGGACCTCGATTGAAGACACGCCTGAATATGCACGGCCGGCACTTGTAGGTGCCATAGCGGCTGGACTGTCCGGCTACCCCTCTGACGTTCGCTTGTTTGCTGAAGAATTGCAGAAGTGGGCGAAGTCCAAAGAAGGCAAATAAACCTGGATTGTCGCCTAAGCAAACGGGTGCTTCAGGCGACGATTCTTGACGGCTTCTCGCGAGTGCGAGTTAAGGCAGGGCCACGCTCTACGAGCATCTTGGTGATGCTGCTTGAGCAAGCCGTTTTCACCAGTCAGATCTTCAGGTCTTGTCGTTGGCTAGCAAGCTGTCCGCCAGCTTGACCACTTCAGGATCGGGCTTGGCCCGCTTGGTGCGTTTTACGTAGGTCATTTTTTCTCCAGGTGGCAGTGCCCTGCGGAATTACGTTTACACCAAATTAAAGACACCCTCCGGAAGCGTCTTCAACATCTTTCACATCCCGCGTTCCTCAGCGTCGCCAGCTTCTCTTGCCGCAAACAGCAACTAAGATTTATCTCGCAAATGCTCTCCACGCCGATCACCCAGCGTGGCTCTAATGCTTTTCGCGTGGTAGTCCATAAGAAGAATTTTGACATTGGATGCTAAGGACGGGTCGCTGTAAAGACTATGCAGTAGCTGTGATTGCACGAACATGGTTTGCCGCTTGATGACTTCACAATCGTTATGACTGACGCCGTGATTCATGTGGGCGACAAGCTCCAGCACATCGCGCTTGAGGCGGTAAAAGAGTGAGTTGGCAAGAATGCTTTCAGGAGTAACGGGTCTCTCTTTGTCAGTCGTCTCTGTTGCTGGGTGAAGCCCAGGCTGAATCTCCGAATTTTTCAAAAGCATCGTTTTCCCTCAATACTAAAATAACGAGAATTGGTATTCATCTGAATCTGTCACCGAGTTCCCCCATCAATTCAATGGCGTCTTCTACTGAGCCAGGTTAATGGGAGACGTTCAAGTAAATATCATCGGGACTTATCGTCGCCACGATAGAAATTTTCCCAGCGCCGACAATATTTGCCGCTGGTCTAAATGCCTGCTCAAGAAACCGTCGCACTCAACCTGCCGTGCCCGCACTTGATCGTACACAAAACTTCTATCAACCAGAAAAATGACCGCAATTCTTGTGTTTCGATACTGATGTTTGATCGTTGTGCAGAAATCATAGGGATCAAAATTAGATAACTCCGGATTGATCAGGACTACCGAAATGGTTAGCCCGGTATACACTTCGGCGGCACCGTCAGGACTTCCGACCCATTCGACTGGCACCACATAGTGCGCCATGGCGACTGACAGATCATCGCGAAACGTCGATTCTTCATCGATCACCAGGATACGATCGCTCGGTGGAGGTTTGGTCCGCATCCGGTCGTATTCAAGCGGATCGGTCAAATCCAGGTCGAGACGCTCACGCCGACGACGCTCCGGCACACTATTGGCTAATGCCACATCAGCCGAATTTTGCGTGGCCAGCATAATCAAACGCCGCTCGATCAAGATATCCAGCGCGTCGAACAGTTTCAGCCAGCGTATCGGCCGCTCGACGTTGGCAAACGGCAGTTCCACATGAGGTGCGCCGACCAGCAAGGCCGGCTGCAAGTTGTTGGGCTCCATGTCGGCCAAGGTCGCCAGGGCCTTCAGATCGTCGGCATTCACCAGATACAGATCCGGCTCCTGCAGGCTGTCTTCGGACAAGCGGTAATATTGTATCTGGCGGTTTTGCTCGACCGAAAAAGTGGCGTCGAAAATATTAATTTCACGCGCAGAAAACCCGATGAAACGAACTGCAAATGGGGTCTTTTGGTTTTTCATTTTTGTATGCCCTTTTGGACGAACACCGATGAAACCATGACTTGCCGAGGAGAGGGCCCCTGCACCACCGGGGTATTCGCCTCCACAAACGGTAAGCGCCATACTCAACGCCAACGACACAGGGATGTATTGAAAATATTCGCGTTCTTTTTTACAGTTGTTATGTCTTCGATAATAATATTGTGGTTACACGTTGACAATAGTCTTTTTGGACTGGTGGTGTTAAAAATGCTTGCGCTACCTGCATTGAACAGGTTAAATCGGCGTCATGTTTCCACTTAGCATTCTTCTCATTGACGATCACGCGATGTTCCGTAGCGGTATGGCTATGGTGTTGCGATCAGGCATTGCGAACATCGACGTGTTTGAGGCAGCCTCGCTGGAAGAGGCCATGCGCAGCCCGATAGAAGCACCTGCCATTTTGTTGCTTGATATCCAGCTTCAAGGCTTGAACGGACTGGAATGCATTGCCGTACTGCAACGCAAATGGCCACAGGTATCGATCATCATGTTGTCTGCCGATGCCACACCGACAACCGTGCGACTGGCATTGGAGCGCGGCGCTGTGGCGTTCGTCTCCAAGGCAGACACCGCGACCAATATTCTTGCGATCATCGAACAGGTGCTGCGCAAGGAACCTACTGCAGGAATCAGCGGCAACACTCCTCCAGAGCCGCACCTGACACCGCGTCAGTGCGAGGTGCTCGACCTGTTGTGTCAGGGATTGCCGAACAAGACAATCGGAAAACGACTCGGTCTTTCGGAAAATACGGTGCGCGGACATGTGCAGGCGTTGCTGAGTTTCTTGCAAGTGTCCAGCCGCTCCGAAGCGGCCTTTGCAGCGCGTCGTAGTGGCCTGGTTAGTTGAGATGATGCGTCAGTTACTCCGCCTTAGCGAAGGTCGCATACTTGTGGAGCAGTTGCGGCTGCTGCTAGGCAACGTGGGCAGCTCGGTCATTCCTGCCCTGCTTCTATCCGTGGTGATGGTCTGGTCATTATCCAACGACAGCAACGCCTTGGGACTGAGACTGTGGTGCGCAGCAGTGATCTTGTCCAAGCTGTACTCCGCATATCACGCGCGCCGCGTCCTTGCCGCAGGCATTTCAATTGAACGTGCCCACCGCCTGGTCTTGGTGTTGTTGGTGCTGAACCTGGTGGATGGCGCGGCTTGGGGCGCATTGGCTTGGGTTACGCTCGATACGGCCTCGGTCACCGGAAGCATATTGGTAATCTCTGTCTTGGCAGGCATTGCAGGCAGTTCGATGTCGCTGCTTGCACCGGTGCTGCCGGCCTTCATTCTGTTTATGACGTTCGAGTGTATCGTCACGGCAACCAAGTTCTGGCAGATGGGAGATCCAGCCTATACCGCGCTGGTGCTGGCCCTCACATTGTTTCTTGTCACACTCGTCCTGCAGGCACGTAACAGCGCTATTGCCGTGCGCGCCGCAATCAACCTGCGCTTCGAGAATGTCGAACTGCTGGCGCGCTTACGCGATGAAACCATGAAGGTACAGGACGCGCATCGGGAAGCGGTTCTGGCCAATCTGGCTAAATCCAAATTCCTCGCGGCGGCCAGCCATGATTTGCGTCAGCCGATTCACGCGCTGGGTCTGTTTCTGGAAGTGCTGGCGCGCAGCGAACTTACCGCGGTCCAGCGCACTGTGCTCGGCAGTGCCCGCGCGGTGTCCGAGGCATCCGCTGGAATGCTCAACACGCTGCTCGATTTTTCACGAATCGAAGCGGGTGTTGTCGATGCGCAAGTACTGCCATTTCACCTGCAGCCATTGCTACACAAGATTGAAAACGAACTGGCGCCCCAAGCCAACGCGAAGGGGCTCATTTACCGCACACGCGAGACCCATGCGGCCTTGCAGTCCGATCCGGCGCTGGTGGAATTAATTCTGCGCAATCTGGTATCCAATGCAATCCGCTACTCCGAGCGGGGCGGTGTGCTGGTGGCATGTCGCACGCGCGGCAATCAAACGCGACTGGAAGTATGGGATACGGGCATCGGTATCGACCCGCATCAGCACCAGGAAATATTTCGCGAATTCCATCAGCTTGGCAATGTCGAACGGGACCGCAGTAAAGGGCTTGGTTTGGGCTTGGCTATTGCGGACGGCCTGGCGCGCACGCTGGGACATGAATTGTCTTTGTCGTCCAAACCAGGGCGTGGCAGCGTGTTCAGACTGACCTTGCCTAATGCGCACGTTCCAATAATCAGCGATGAGCTTGAAAGTACGTATACCTCTATGCAAATGTTCAACATACGAGTGCTGGTAGTGGATGATGATGAAGCCGTGCGCGCAGGCATGCTGCAGCTGCTGCGCGATTGGGGCTGCAAGTGCGAGGCGGTTGAATCGATCGAGGAAGCTCTAGTCTCAGCACGCGCCCATCGACCGGATATCGTCATCAGCGATTTCCGATTGCGCAAGCAGGACACGGGTGCACAGGCAATTGCCGCGTTGCGTGCAGAGTTTGGCAAAGATTTACCAGCACTTCTCATTACTGGCGACACGGCACCAGAGCGGTTGCGCGACGCACGTGCCAGTGGAATACCTCTGCTGCATAAGCCCGTAGCACCGAGCCAGTTGTATAGGAGATTGGTGAACACACTGGCCGATATGGATAAATAGTGGGCTGCCAGAGGAAATGGCCACGCTCAATGCCAGCATAGTTGCGTTAGTTGCCACGATCATGGACCTGTCAGGAATTCTGTGTGCGGGATCAGAATTTCATAGTTAGTCAATTGCGTTGGTAAAGCGTTCGCCGAACATGATGGCGAATTGGTTGGCTGCCAGCTTCCATGTTCGCTGTGGCATCTTC
>NZ_JAGQED010000004.1 GCF_018304965.1 Collimonas antrihumi | reverse complement strand
AGACGATGCATTTGGAAGGATCGTAGGTGAAATAAGGATTCGATTCATCCTTTTTCATCTTCAAGTGGTTGTCACCTTCGTAGCCGTAGCGCACTTCGCGCAAACCGGTCACACCTGCCATATCCTGCAATTCGCAATTACCGTTGGTGGGGCAAGTCAGGCAATCGAGCGGATGGTCGGAGATGTACAACTCCATCACGCCGCGCCGGATATCGGCCAGTTTCGGGGTCTGGGTCTTGACCTTCATGCCGGGCTCGCACGGTGTAGTGCAAGACGCCGGATAGCCTTTCCTGCCGTCGATTTCCACCAGGCACAGGCGGCAGGAACCAAACGGCTCCAGACTATCGGTGGCGCACAATTTTGGCACGTTGATGCCGGCTTCCACCGCTGCACGCATCACCGAAGTACCGGCCGCCACCTCGACGCTGACGCCGTCGATTTCCAGTACGACTAGTTTCTCGGATTGCTTGGCCGGTGTGCCGTAGTCAAGTTCATTAAGCTGATTCATCACATGCTCCTGGTTCCAATGGAACGTGGGTGGTGTTAGTTGCGCAGGCTATCAGGCGGCCTTGTCGGCAGCGCCGCTGGCAAAATCTTCGGGAAAATGATCGAGGGCCGACAGCACCGGCAACGGCGTCATGCTGCCCATCGCGCATAAAGAGCCGTTGATCATGGTGTCGCACAGGTCCCGTAACAGATGTATTTCATGTACCTGGCCGGCGACAATCTTGTCGATCACCTCCACGCCACGGGTAGAGCCGATGCGGCAAGGCGTACATTTTCCGCAGGATTCGACTGCGCAGAATTCCATCGCGTATCGCGCCTGTTTGGCCATGTCGACGCTATCGTCGAACACCACGATGCCGCCATGCCCCAGCATGCCGCCGACAGCGGCGAAGGCTTCGTAATCGAGCTTGGTATCGAACAGCGACTCCGGCAAATACGGTCCCAGCGGGCCGCCGACTTGCACTGCGCGTATCGGCTTGCCGCTGGCAGTACCGCCGCCGAAATCGAGCAGCAGTTCGCGCAGGGTCACGCCGAACGCCTTCTCCACCAGGCCGCCATAACGGATATTGCCCGCCAGCTGCATCGGCAAGGTGCCGAGCGAACGCCCCATGCCGTAATTTTTATAGAAGGCCGCGCCGCGCGCCAGGATGATAGGCACCGAGGCCAGCGAGATCACATTATTGATGACGGTCGGCTTGCCGAACAAACCTTCGATGGCCGGCAGCGGCGGCTTGGCACGCACCACGCCGCGCTTGCCTTCCAGGCTTTCGAGCAAGGCGGTTTCTTCACCACAGATGTAAGCGCCGGCGCCTTTGCGGACTTCCAGATGGAAGGAATGAGGCGAACTGAGAATATTTTCGCCCAGATAATTCTGGCTGTTTGCCGTGACGATTGCCTGGTTCAACGCCGCGATCGCATGCGGATATTCCGAACGGACATAGATGTAGCCCCGGGTCGCACCAACCGCCAGCGCTGCAATCGTCATGCCTTCAATCAGAACGAAGGGATCGTCTTCCATCACCATGCGGTCCGAGAACGTACCGGAATCACCTTCATCGGCGTTGCAAACGATGTATTTTTGCGCAGCCTGGGTATTGGCCACCGTCTTCCATTTGATGCCAGTCGGGAAAGCCGCGCCGCCACGGCCGCGCAGGCCGGACTCCAGCACTTCCTGCACTACGTCTGCGCTGGGCAGGGTCAAAGCGCGCCGCAAACCGGCGTAGCCTTCATGCGCAAGATAATCGTCCAGCGACAGCGGATCGGTGATGCCGACGCGGGCGAAGGTCAGACGCTCTTGCTTTTTCAAATAGGGGATTTCTTCAACCAGCCCCAAGGCCAGGCGATGCTTGCCGCCAGCCAGAAAATCGGCATCGAACAGCCCCGCCACATCGTCCGGTTCGACCGGTCCGTAGCCGATGCGTCCGGCGGCGGTAACCACCTCCACCAGCGGCTCCAGCCAGAACATGCCGCGTGAACCGTTGCGCACCAGGGTAATTTCCTGGCCGCGCTTATCGGCTTCGGCGACGATTGCCGCAGCAACCTCGTTGGCTCCCAGGGCGAGCGCGGTAGAGTCACGCGGTACGTAGACGGTAACGCTCATTGCGCACCTCGCTTGGCACGTACCAGCTTGTTGAATTTATCGTTGCTGACGCGCGCATACAGATCGTCGTCGATCTGCATGTTCGGGCCGCAAGCGCATTGACCGAGGCAATACACCGGTTCCAGCGTGAACTGGCCATCGCTGCTGGTGCCATGGAAATCGCAGCCCAATGCAGCCTTGACGTGCGCTGCCAACGCGTCTGCGCCAACCGCCTGGCAGGCTTCGGCCCGGCATAGCTGGACTATGTGACGGCCTGCGGGTTGCTGGCGGAAATGGTGATAGAAGCTGATCACGCCGTGCACTTCGGCACGGGAAAGATTCAACTGGTCGGCGATCAACGGCACTACTGATGAAGGCACATAGCCGAGCGCATCCTGGATCGCATGCAAGACCGGCAGCATGGCGCCGGGCATGGCCTGGTGCTTTTGGATAATGGATTTGACCTGATCCAGATCGACAGATGGGTCCGACGGTACAACTTGCGACACTTGCGAAACTTGAGAGCTTGGCTCGATTTGCATCTTCACGACAGTCTCCTACCGGTATTCGGTACTACAAAAGGTGCGCAGAATGGATGTTCTTGTTATAACTCAATGAAGCACCTTGATCGGCGCACAACGGTGCGTCTTGAAACCTGTACCACACTAGATCAGTCGTAGGGTGGGCACGAGTGCCCACGCGTTACCTTAAATCCGCTCGCGTCGGTGTTTGGATAACGCGTGGGCAAAAAAACTTGCCCACCCTACTTCACTACTTAACTACTTAACTCTGTTACTTAAACAATACAGCCGACTTCTGCAGGGTGATCGAAATTCCCCAAACCAAAGGAATGATCACCGCCGCCCACGACGCCCACAGCACCGCCGGGTTACCGCCGTTGCCGATGCGCGCCATCACTTCAGGCGCCAGCACCGCTTCGCCACTGGCGGAAGCCTGCTCATGCGCCAGTTGTTTCTCGCGTGCCAGTTCTTCCGGCGTCATGAAGTATTTTTCAGCGACCGGCCTGATCATCAGGTTGCACAACAGGCCCACTACCAGCATGCCGGCCAGGATGTACATCGTGGTGTTGTAGACCGCTTCACGCGGGATCCCAAGTGAGAGTTGATACTCGCGCATGTAGTTCACCACCACCGGCCCGAGAATCCCGGCAGTCGCCCAGGCAGTCAGCAGACGGCCATGGATCGCGCCTACCATCTGGGTGCCGAACAAGTCGGCCAGATAGGCTGGCACCGTCGAAAAGCCGCCACCATACATCGACAGGATCAGGCACACCGCAGCGACGAACAGCGCCACGCTGCCGGCCGCACCGGACCAAGGCAGGCTCACATACAACACGAAGCCGAGGACAAAGAACACAACGTAAGTCATTTTGCGTCCGATATAGTCAGAGCATGTGGCCCAGGCGAAACGGCCGCCAATATTGAACAGACTGATCAAGCCGGTAAAACCGGCGGCAATCGCTGCAATCGCACTTTTTTGCTCAACCGACAATTCGGTGAATTTAGCGCTGACGCCCAGGAGATGGCCGCCGAACACTTCTTGCAACATCGGCGAAGCCATGCCGATCACGCCGATACCAGCCGACACGTTCAGGCACAACACCAGCCATACCAGCCAGAATTGGGGAATACCCCAGACCTTGCTGACATGCACGTGATGCTGGGTAATCATGACGTTGCCATTGGCGACAGGCGGAGTCCAGCCGGCAGGCTTCCAGCCGCTTGGCGGAATCCGATAGCCGAAAGCGCCAGCCATCATGAATACAAAATAGATCAGCGCCATCACGACAAAAGTCTGCCAGACGCCGACCGAGACGTCGCTAGCGAAATGTTTCATCAGCTTGTCCGCCAGCGGGCTACCGATCAGCGCACCGCCGCCGAAGCCCATGATCGCCATGCCGGTCGCCATGCCGCGGCGGTCCGGAAACCATTTGATCAGCGTCGATACGGGCGAGATATAACCCAACCCGAGACCGATCCCGCCAATCAAGCCGGAACCCAGCCAGATAATCCATATCTGGTGCTGATAGATCCCGAACGCTGAAATCAGCAAACCTCCACACCAGCACACGGCTGCCACGAAACCGGCCTTGCGCGGACCGACGTGTTCCAGCCAGCCGCCCCAGATTGCCGCCGATGTTCCGAGCAAAACGAAGAACATGGTGAAGATCCAGCCCAGCATTGAAATCTTCCAGTCGCAATTACTTGCGAATATTTCAGCAAAGAAACTCATATCCTTTGCGCAGACGACCGATTCCTTGATCCCGACCGCTTTCGACAGCGGCAGCCAGAACACGGAAAAGCCGTAAGCCATGCCAATACACAGGTGAATTGCCAACGCTGCGGGCGGCACCAGCCAACGGTTGAAGCCTGGACCTGCAATGGTCCGTTCTTTATCTAAAAATCCCACATTCCCCCCTGGAAATAAAAAAGCTTATATGTACCATAGGTAATTACTTACATATAGTTTTATTTGAGAAATATTTTGTTTCCTTATATTTCTCCTATATTTCTCCTATATTTCTCCTATATTTCTCCTATATATTTCCTATATATACGCAAAATATCACTGGTCGATGGCCAGCTCAATAGGCTATATTTTGCATAATGTATAGAGTTAAAATCAAACCGCATTGGGAAATCTCGCGCGACGCAGAGACACCTCTGGATACTGCTGTTTTATTGGCATTGCTCACGGCAATTCAGGAAACCGGCTCGATTGCCAATGCCGCCAAGAAAATCGGCGGCTCTTACCGTCACGCCTGGGGTTTGCTGCGCGATGCCGAGCGTATGTTTGGTCATCCGTTGGTAGAAACCGGGCGCGGGCGCGGTAGCCACCTGTTGCCGCTGGCAGAAAAACTAATCTGGGCTGATCGCCGCATCGCCGCACGTTTGTCGCCGACACTGGAAAGCCTGGCTTCCGAGCTGGAAGGCGAGCTGAGCAAAACCATAAGCTGCGGGCCGCCGATGATCCGCCTGAACGCCAGCCATGGTTTCGCTGTTGCCGCATTACTGAATCAGCTGAATGAACAGCGCCTGCCGGTGGAACTGCGTTATCGCAATAGCGCCGATGCGGTGGCGGCGCTGGCACGGCAGGAATGCGACCTGGCCGGCTTTCACGTGCCCTTGGGGGAATTCGAAGAAGCATCGGTGGCCAGCTATAGCCGTTGGCTGGATAAAAACAAACATTGCCTGATTCACCTGGCGATACGCAACCAAGGCTTGATGGTGGCGCCAGGTAATCCGAAAAATATCGCCGGTTTATCCGACCTCAGTCGCCCGGGCGTGCTTTTTGTCAACCGCCAGCCGGGCTCAGGCACCCGCATGCTGCTGGAACTGATGTTATCTAGGCAGGCGCTGTCGCCCACCGCCATCGAAGGTTTCGAAACCGCCGAATTTACCCATTCCGCGATTGCAGCCTTTATCGCCAGCGGCATGGCCGATGTCGGTTTCGGCGTACAGACCGCGGCCCAGCGTTTCGGCCTGGATTTCATCCCGCTGGTGCGTGAGCGTTATTTCTTTGCTGTATCGAACAGCGCCTTGAATGATCCGTTGATGCAGCAAGTGATCAGCATCTTGCAATCAGCCTCGTTTCGCGAAACAGTTGATCAGATCAGCGGCTACGATGGCAGCGCCACCGGCAAGATCTTGTCGCTGACGGAAGCGTTCGCTGGACACTAAAGCGGCGGCACCTGTCAATTCGCGGGGTTCAGGTTCGAGTCTAGGTCGGGAAGCCAAGATTCTAAGGGACGCCAAAAATTGAAATGGCCGCAGATGGTGCGACTACCCAATTACTTATTCTGCGCTTTCGTCTTCTGTCAGTAACAGATCGATTTGGGCTTTGAGTCGAATTTTATCTGCCTCGAAGAATAGCGTAGGTATGAGCAGCCATGCCTTTCGTCCTCCGGGTAGCCTTACGGGTATCCGGTCCAACGCCTCATCGCCAGCTGTAGACTGAACAGTGGAACTTGCAACTACGGGCGCACCATTTTTGGAGGGCACCGACACAATTTCATCTTCCTCCGGCGAGTCAATTAGTGTGTCGTCCTCAGCAATCACTTGCGCGGCTTGGAACTCGAAGTAAGCGGCAAAGTTGACCGATTGCTTGAAGCAACTTAACGCACTCTCGGCGCCTGCGGGTATGAATCCTCTTTGTATAAGCTCATATTTTAGACTTGCATCTGATGGTAAGCCATTCGCATATTTTTCTACGAGTTCAGCGTATAGAGGCGGAGACTTCAGGAACTGTATCAAAAGCTCTCGCCGCTGCAACTCTGACGGTGAGAACTTGAATGACTCGACCGCTTTTGTTATTGACAGGAAGCCATCTTTAGGACGCTCGAGAAGCCCAAAATAGCGCAGCGATGCGATTGCGGCAAGTGCAGCACCGTTGTTTGCACTTTTGTACCCCAGGCCTAATGCAATTACTTCTACCGGTGCAGGATGCAATCTTTCCTGATCGTAAACTTTCATTGCACGATCCAACGCTTCGTTTAACGGCATAGATGGTGCTCTAGGGCTTTTTTTTCTAAGTTGCTCAGCCATGTTTGATCTCTTCTATAGTTGGAACGATGCGTATAAGACTAATCGGGGACTGCAACTGTGGCATAAGTGTACGTTAGATGCTATGGTCTTGTCTTGCTTTCGGTGTTTCTAAGCGTTTTAATCAAGAATTTTCAGTAAAAACTCAAGTATTCTTAATTCGCGAATTTAGAATACTTAATATTTACGGCGTTTAAACAGTATAAATAATGCGAATTCTTGATTCGCGAATGGAGAAAAATGGCTGGCTCTACTACCAAACAGCTTGTGCTGAAGCCGCAGGATCTGTTGGTTGCATTGAAGATTGCCGTGAATTCGGAGCGACAATTCACTTATGCGGAATTAGCAAGTGAACTTTTCATGTCTATATCAGAAGTGCATTCTTCTGCTAAGCGAGCACAAACTTGTGGCCTTCTTGCTCGCACATCTGAACTAACTGCCGTGAAGTTTGCGCTACATGAATTTTTAGAGCATGGTGTTCGATATGTTTTCCCGCAGATCAACAGCATGCTTACGCGGGGAATTCCTACCGCTCTGGCAGGCCCGGTGTTAAGCAAGCACTTCATGGCTACGGACGGACTCCCACAGGTGTGGCCAGATGCAGAAGGTAATACACAGGGAATTGGGTTACAGCCTATATATCCCTCAGTTCCTCTGGCATGTCGGATCGATTTTAAACTCTACGGTGTCATGACTCTGGTCGATGCACTCAGAGGGGGGCATGCTCGAGACCGGGAAATATCGGCTCAGCTAATTTTGGAGTACATAAAATGATGTCGCGAGATCCAAATGTGGATTCAGTAGAACTTGTAGTTCATGAGCTTGGGAGTCTTTGCGATGAATTAGTTCTCGTTGGCGGATGTGCCACAGGCTTATTGATCACTGATAAAGCGCGACCGTCAGTACGTGCGACAAAAGATGTAGATCTGGTTGCGGAAGTAGTTTCGATTGCAAATTACTATTCTTTAGAGAAAAAATTAAAAGCGCTAGGGTTCAGCAATGGTAAAGATGAAGTAATTTGTCGCTGGCAAAAAGGTGTCCTTTTAATAGACGTAATGCCAACTAAGGAAATAGGATTTGGCTCCACCAACAGGTGGTATCCATTAGTTGTGAAATATGCCGAAAAACATATATTACCTAGCGGGAAATCCATACGTATGGTCTCGGCCGCATTGTTTTTGGCGACAAAATTAGAGGCTTTCCATGGCCGGGGAAACGGTGATTATAGTCACCATGATATTGAAGACATCGTAAATCTAGTGGACGGGCGCATCGAGTTGATTGATGAGGTCGAAATTGCTGAAGAATCAGTGAAGAATTATATTATGCAAGAGTTTGATGATCTCCTGGCAGATCCAATCTTTACCGAGCGTCTACCTTGGCACCTCAACACGGACGATGCAAGCCAACGTCGTGTATCGATGGTCTTGGAGCGTTTTAGAAAGATCGCTGGACTATAGATGCAAGCGCCAAGCAAAGGCACGACCGGGGTCAACCAATAGATGCAAAAAAGGCGCACGCGGCGCTTCCAGGTTTCACTACGGAGCACGCCGGACTTCCTGGCGGCGTGCGAATGACGAGCAATGCGAAGCGGTGTGATCGACTGGCGATCTTGGTCAGCAGGCATCGCCCAGTTCCTTGCTGCGATTGGTTGCCGCCTTAACCGCGCGGGTAATCACAGCGCAAAAACCATCCTGCTGCAAACTGTTCAGGCCGGCAAAGGTCGTTCCGCCTTTCGACGTTACCCGCTCACGCAACAGCGCCACCTCATCATCGGATTGCAACGCCAGCTGCGCAGCACCGGCGACGGTTTCCAACGCCAGCAATTTGCTCTCTGCGGCATTCAGCCCGACTTCCATGGCGGCTTTTTCCAACGCTTCTATAAAATAAAAAACAAAAGCCGGGCCGCTGCCAGAGACGCCGGTAACTGCGTCCAGCGACTGTTCTTCTTGCAGCCAAAGGGTTTTGCCGACAGCAGCCATTACTGTATCGGCATGCAGCTGTTGTACTGCGCTCACCCCTGGCATTGCAAACATGCCAGTCATGCCGCGTCCGATCAACGCCGGCATATTCGGCATGGCGCGCACTATCGTCGTATAGCCTTGCAGGCCGGCAGACAATTCCGTGGTGCGAATACCGGCGGCGATGGAAATCACCAATTGATGCTGGAGTTGCGCAGCGATATCCTGCAACACCGGTGCCATTTGCTGCGGTTTGACTGCCAGGATGAGGATATCGCAGCCTGCAACCGCATTGGTGACACTACAGTCGACCGTCACGCCAAATCGCTGTGACAACTGCTGCAACGCCTGCGGATTGACATCGACGACGCGGATATTTGCCGCAGCTGTAAAGCGATTCACGAGTCCGTTGATCAATGCAGCCGCCATATTGCCGCCGCCGATGAGGGTAACATTGGGGTTCTGCTGCATGGTCATCGCTTACTTTCTTTGTACCGAAATAGCGCGGGCCGCCGACATCACCAGATTGGCGTAGCGACCTTCGTCGCTGTCGGCGCCCCAACGCGCCTTTGTGACTGCAACGTTGACGGCGCCGATACCGCGGCCACGGGCATCCTTGACAGCGGCTGCGGTAGACACGTCACCGAGGAAATACTCTTCCTTGATGTGGGCATATCCTTGTTCGCGGAAGGTAGCAAGCCGCAGCTTGATTTTTTTCGGGTCGACGACCGTGAACGGCGTATGTTGCCGCAGTTCGGATGCCCCCAATATCGCATCGACTTCTTCATCGCTCATGGTTGACAACAATGCCAGTCCGGATGCGGTGCAATACGCCGGGATGCGAGTGCCGGTGACCACGGTCGGATTCAAGACATGACGGCTGACGATACGTTGGACGAAAACCACGTCTGTGCCATCAAGTATTGTCAGATTAGTAGTTTCCTCGGTTTCCTGACTCAACTGCTGCAGATAAGGTGTCGCCCGAGTGACCAGCTCGCTGGATGACAGATAGTGATAGGCAAAATCGAGCAATTTCGGCGACAGCTCATATTTACGGCTTTCTTCGTCCTTGTTCAGGTAGCCCAGGACTGTCAGCGTATACGTGAAGCGTTGCGCCGCGCTGAGATCGAAGCCAGTGAGCGCCGCGATTTGCGACAATGAAAGTTGCCGCTGCTGGCCGTCGAACGCCATCAGAACCCGCATGCCCTTTTCTACCGAATTCACGTATAGCGGGGAATCCATAGCGCCGGTACCGGCATCGGCGACTTCGGCGCTCGGGCTGGCGCCGGCTTTTGCCGGTGTCGTTTCCTTGCCGGCTTTCTTCTTGCGTGCTCCAACAGTTTTGCCTGCGTCTGCGCTCATAGGGTGAATCGCCGTCTGCTTGGCAGATCGGCCTTTTGGTTGAGGAAAGGATCTATTATCGCTGCTCATCGGTTTTTTGCGCTATCTGGAATATCACACAGTTGTTTGTCGAGGACGGCCGAGGGCGATTGAGCGCGACGGTCCCACGCCAATTCAACACCACGTGGCAGCAAATGCTTTTTAATACGCTCGCTCAATGTCAATTCGAACGCACCGATTCTCAAAAAATAGCGCGGCATCTGGTAGCTGGCAAGCCTGGATTGCGCCCATGCTGCCAATTCGCTGAAAGAGACGTCGGCGCCAGGCTTGAATTGCACGTACAGCATGATTTCCTGCTCGCCGATGGCGCTGTCGATGCCAACGGCAGCGGCAGCGGCCACCGCCGGATGAGTAACGAAAACCCGCTCGATTTCCCACGCAGATACGTTTTCTCCACGTACGCGCATGCTATCGGTGCGACGACCGACAAAATACAAATCCCCGTCCGGATCCATGCGCGCAGAATCACCTGTGTACAATTTTCCGTCTCGAACCGCCGCCGCGCTTGCCTGCGGATTATCCAGGTATTGCGGCAAAAAGGTACCGTCAATCGCGCTCGATACCACGATTTGCCCAATATCGCCGATGGCTACCGGCTGATCATGGTCATCCAGCAGTTCAACCTTAAGCCAAGGCAGTGCGCGGCCGATGGAACCTGGCTTGCCGCCGGCGTTGACGGTGGTGAAGCTGGATCCTTCAGTCATGCCATAGCATTCACGCAGATCCAGTTGCAAGCGCGCGATCACCGCATCCCACGCCTTTACCGACACCCCGGCGCCCCAGGCCACGCGCAAGGTATGACTGGCGGGTTGCTGCGGCAGCTGCATCAGTATGTCCAGGATCCCGCCCAGGTAGTGCAAGTGGGTAGCCTGCGAAGTTTCTATCTGTTGCCAGAAGCGGCTCGCTGAAAAACGCTCGACTATGTGCAATTCGACTTG
Source organism: Collimonas antrihumi (assembly GCF_018304965.1). GTDB lineage: Bacteria > Pseudomonadota > Gammaproteobacteria > Burkholderiales > Burkholderiaceae_D > Collimonas > Collimonas antrihumi. The sequence continues at coordinate 231,901 of NZ_JAGQED010000004.1, read as the reverse complement.
CTGCAGAAACGGCACCAGCATCATCTGCGCGCCGCCGATATGGCACAGCGGCTCCCAGACAAACATGCGGTCACCCGCGCCGGCCCCGGAAACGATCAAGGTCGCTTCGCTGGCAATCCGCATCATGCGATGGGTGAACACCACTCCCTTCGGCGCACCGGTGGTGCCGGAGGTATAGATCAGGCATAGGGTATCGTCGGCACTGACCGGCGCGGCCTGCAGCGGCAGGCCTTCAGCTGACAGCTGTTGCACCGTCAGCTGCACCTCCTCGAGCCAGACCAGGCGGGATTGCAAACCCGGCAGATCCGACAAGACCTCGGCAAAATCACGTTGCGCGATGAACAACGTTGGCTCGCAATGACCTAGCAGATAGTCGATACCCGGTCCTTTCAGGCGCGTATTGACCGGCACCCACACGACGCCGCTCAACATCAGCGCATAGATCAGCGCGATGTGATCCAAGCCGTTTTCCAACATCAACGCCACGCGATCGCCGCGACAGATAGCTTTAGCGTCAAGCCAGGATTGCATCGCGCCGACGCGTTTGGCCATATCGTCGAACGATGTCCTGGCGCCATTGAAATCGAGCAGCGTCGTTGGTCCCTTCTGCATCAGGCCATCATGCAGCAGCGGCACGACGTCGAGATTGTCGCGAGGTGAACGAACAGGGAAATAATCGGAATAGTTGTGCATAGTAGTGTCTTGATTGATGTCTTGATTGATGTCTTGATCAGTCTTGATTTGTCTTGATTAGGATAGCGGCGGCGCAGGACTTCATGTCTGCTCGGCGCGTTTGAAGAACGTCGGGATCAACACCAGCACCGTAATCACCACCACCATGACCAGCGATACCGCGGCCAGCGTCGGATTGACTTGCAAAGTCATGTCATCCCACATCTGTTTCGGCAAGGTATTGGTGAGGCCGCCGCTCACAAAAATGGCAATCGTCAATTCGTCAAACGAAATGATGAAAGCAATCTGCAGTGCTGCCACTACGCTACCTATCATCATCGGCAGCTGTATCGTGCGCAGCCGCCCAAATGCTGACGCGCCAAGGATGCGGCCGGCATCGTCGAGACGCCAGTCGAAGCGCTTGAGCGCCGCTACCATTGTCACGACCACATAAGGAATCGCCAATACGGTATGGCCGATCGCCAGTCCGAGATTAGTGCCCACCAGCCCCAGGCGCGCAAACAGGTAGAACAAGCCAACCGCAATCACGATGCGTGGCACGATCAGCGGCGCCAGGAAAACCGCGAACATGGGCTTGGTCCAGGCCGCCGGCAAGCGTGTCAACGACAGTGCTGCGCCCAGGCCCAGAGCGGTGGCGGCAAGCGCAGTTACCACCGCCACGCCGAACGAACGCAGCAATGCCGATTGCCAGACCGGAGAGAACATGAACGAGGAGAACCAGCGCAGGCTGAAACCCTTGGGCGGGAAGGCAAGGAACGGGGAATCGGTGAATGCAATCGGCAATACCACCAGAATCGGCAGCGACAACAATGCGATCAACACCAACGTATATATTTTAAGGCCGCGCACACTCGCGCTTATCGGCCCCAGTGCGGCATGAGCGCGCCCCAATGTTCTGCCGACGACGATCAGGAAACCGTTCATGCCAGGTAAATTCTTGTTGCGTGCCGCTGGTCGTGACTCGCCGCTCAATGAGGACAAGCCAACCAGTTTGTCGTACAAGATAAATACAGCGATCGCACAGACCAGCAATACCGTCGACAAGGCGGCGGCAAACGGCAAATTGAATAATTCATTAATCGCCGAAATCACCAGCTGCGCGATCATGGTTTCCTGCGGTGTGCCGAGCAGAGCCGGCAAGATGAAGAAGCCAAGGCTGGTGATGAATACCAGTAAACCGGCGGCAGCCATACCCGGCGCCGCCAGCGGCAGGAACACCGAAAAAAACGCAACTGTGCGATTGGCGCCCAGTGTTTCCGCAGCCTGCAGCAATTGCGCATTAACGCCGCGCATGATCGGCAGCATGTTCATCACCGCCAGCGGCAGCATCGCATGCACCATGCCTATCATCACCCCGCTCAAGGACGGCGCCATGGCTTGCGGATCATCGACCAGGCCAAGTCCCATCGCAATCGAAGCCAGCACACCGGTTTTGGACAGCACCAGAATCCAGGCAAAAGTCTTCACCAGGTAACTGGTCCAGAACGGGATCAGCAGCCAGATCATCCATTTACCGCGACGGCGGTCGCTGATCTGACTCAGAAAGTAGGCGACCGGAAAGCCGAGTCCGACCGCAAGCAGCGCGGTCAGCAACGATATCTTGAAGGTGGTCCACAGTACTTTCGCATACACGATATCGCCGCTGATGCGATGGAACTGCGCCAGACTCAGATTGCCGTCGGCGTTGTAGGCGCCGGTTTGCAAGATCTCGTAGACCGGCACCCCAAAAAAACATAGCAGGAATACGATAGACGGCAACGCTGGCAGCATGGCCTTGATCAGCTTGCGGTTTGAGGGATTAAGCATGATGGCGGCTCCTGTCAGGCGGCAACGACGGTGGTCAATTCGCGCTGCCAGCTGACGCCGACGATATCGCCGACGGCCGGTGCTTCGCGGCGGCCGCAACGTAGCAAGAAAGGCTCCGCTTCACCGATGTCGATGAGTACGCGGATATCGGATCCGGCGAACACGACTTCGTTGACGCGACCGCGCAGATAGGCTGATTCAGCGTTCGCCAATCGCGCGTTTTCGGGCCTCACGACCAGCGTCCGGATGTCCGATTGACCAACTTCCTGCGGCATCACAGGCAATGCGAAACGACCGTTGCGCAAGGTATCGAACCCAGCCGCACCTTGCTCCAGCGTTCCTTTCAGCAAGTTCGAATAACCGATGAATTGCGCCGAGAACACCGTGGCAGGCTGGTCATACATGGCTTGCGGCGTACCTATCTGCTCTATCTTCGACTGATTCATCAGGCAGATGCGATCGGACAAATTGAGCGCCTCCTCCTGGTCGTGGGTGACGTAAATGAAGGTGGCCCCCAAATCCTTGTGCAGGCGGCGGATTTCGGATTGCATGTGCTCGCGCAATTTCTTGTCCAGCGCGCCCAGCGGTTCGTCCAGCAAGATCACCGAGGGCTTGTAGACGAAGCAGCGTGCCAGCGCAATACGCTGTTGCTGGCCACCGGACAATTCGCGCGGCAGGCGATGAGCGTAAGCGCCCATCTGCACCATTTCCAACGCCTCCTTGACCGCGGCATCCATCGCCGCTCTTCCCTCTTTGCGCATGCGCAAAGGATAAGCTACGTTGTCCCAAACGGTCATATGAGGGAACAAGGCATAACTTTGAAACACCATGCCTATGCCCCGTTCACCGGCCGCTTTGCGGGTGGCGTCTTTACCGTCGATCAGCAACTTGCCGTCGCTTGGTTCGACCAGCCCCGCGATGATTTGCAGCAGCGTGGTCTTGCCGGAACCTGAAGGTCCGAGCAGGGTCAGGAATTCTCCATCCTGAACCTGCAGATCGGTAGGCGAGAGCGCGGTAACGTCCTGATAGCGCTTGCTAAGTCCAATTGTTTCTAATCTGGCGACCATTTTCCTACTCGCTTACGAAAGTAGCCATGCGTTGAATCGATCCGATGCCAGATTGCGGTTCTTGTGCCACCACTGCGCGTTGGGTGCGCGCATGAGTCTCAGGTTGGCTGCAGAGGTCGGCAAAATCGCGGCGCGTTTGGCTGGAATGTTTTGATAGGCATTGAGATTGGTGGGGCCGTATGCCAAAGTGTCGGTAAAGGCCGCCTGGCGCGCGGCATCGGCGCAGAACTTGACGAACGCCTTGGCTTCTTCGGCGCGTGGCGTTCCCTTCGGCACACCCCAGCCCTCGATCGAATACAACCCTTGGTTCCAGACGATGGCGACTGGCGCGCCGCCTTCGATGGCGGTTTGCGCACGCGCATTCCAGGTCGAAATCATGTCGACCTCGCCGGACTGAATCAGCTGCATCGCCTGCGCGCCGCTGGTCCACCACACCGCGACATGCGGCTTGATGCGATCGAGACTCTTGAACGCCCGATCCAGATCCAGCGGATAAAGTTTATCGATAGAGACGCCATCGGCCATCAAGGCCTGTTCCAGCGTGTCGATGGCATTGCGGCGCAATGCCCGGCGTCCTGGGAATTTTTCGACATTCCAGAAATCGGCCCAGTTGGACGGTGGATTTTTCCCGTACTTGTCGCTGCGATACGCCAGCACGGTCGAATAGACGTCGACACCCATGAAGTTCGGAGCAACCGATGCCGCCAGCATGTTGGGAAAATCGGCGGCTTTCAATCCCAGCGGCTCAAGCAAACCTGCTTCTTCCAAGATAGGGATATCCTGCGCCACGGTCAGGGTTGTGACGTCCCACACGAAATTCTTCGTCTTCACCATCGCCGTCAACTGCGCCACAGGTTGCGCCTCGCGCGCCACATTGATGACACGGATACCGGTGGCCTTTTCAAACGGGTCGTAAAAAGCCTTTCGATATGCTGCAGTGTAAGGACCGCCGGGATCGGCGACCACGATCTGTTTGTTCTGGCCGAATACTGTTGCCGGGAATGCGCCGGCGACAGCCAACCCTCCGGCAAGCTTCAGCACTCCACGGCGTGTGGTATCGAAACGATTTTTCATACGACCTCCCTATGCGATAGAAATGTGGATAGAAATGTAGGCAGAAACGTGAATATGTTCATTGGGGCAACCTTCTGCGGAAATCTGATTACGCGATGCTGCGCCCGCGTTTGCGGAAAAATTCTTCCATCATGCGTGCCGGTTCGCCGGTGCTGTACGCCTCCACCTGGATCCGGCGGCCGGCTCTGATGGCTTCGTGAAATCCGGATTCGGACATTTCGCAGAAACGCTGCTTATCCAGGCGCATCGCTACCGGCGGCTTGGCTGCCAGATCGCGGGCAATCTCCATCGCTTTGGGCATGACTTGATCGGCGGCGACCAGATGATGGATCAGGCCGATCCGATGGCACTCTTCCGCTTCCATCATGCGACCGGTCAGTGTCAGTTCTATCGTGCGCGACAAACCCAGCATCTGCTTCATGATCCACGGACCTGTGACGCTTGGGATGCCGGCATTTATTTCTGGCTGTCCCATGCGCGAACCGGCGTGACCGACGCGGATATCGCCCAGCAACGCGACCTGGAATGCGGAGCCGGCAGCGGTGCCGTTAAGCGCGATGACCAACGGTTTCGACAAGCCACGTAGCACGGCATAGTAATTTTCCCATTCGCTCATCCACTCGTTGACGCGTGCAGGATCGAAGCCATGCGCCTCTTCCAGGTCCTGTCCCGCACAGAATGCGCGTTCGCCGGCGCCAGTCATGACGATGGCGCCAATGGCCGGATCGGCATTGAAATCCTTCAGCGCAGCGATGATCTCGTTACGCATGTCGGTGTTCCATGCGTTGAGTTTTTCAGGGCGATTCAGGGTAACCACGCCGACGTTCCCGTTTGTTTCCAAGATGATATGCTTTGCCATAACTATTCCTATGTAATAAGTAATATTTAATTGCGATACAAAGTATTGACGCAATATGCGTGCCTGTCTATGCGCATGGCACAAGAGGCTTTTACATTGGGAAAGGTGGCGTATTAGTGCGCAAAAACTGTGCACTGCAGCATGCAGATATTCTGTTTTGGGCGAAGTTGATGCGAGAAACGGGTAAAGGGCTCTCGGAGTTTGGCAACGCATCTATATAAATCATTGTCATTTACATAGATGAATCTAAAATAGCGGCTTATTCCAAACAATATTGATAAAATTGCAACGACACACTCCAGCGAGAAGGCCGCACGTGGCGGCCACTCGTGAAATCTGGTTTTCGTCGCCGATATGAACTGGAACACTCTACCGATCTTTACAGGAGAAACTCAATGAAACGCATTTTCAATCTGGGCTTGTGCGTACTCGCGCTGTCATTGGCAGCTTGCGGCAAGCAGGAACCGAAAACGGCAGCAGCGCCAGCGCCGACTGTATACCTGGTCGGCGCCGAAGCGACTTTTGCGCCGTTCGAATACCAAAATGAACAAAAGGAAATCGTCGGCTTCGATGTCGATGTAATGAATGCAATCGCCGACAAGGGCGGTTTCAAGATCAAGTTCGTCAACACGCCGTTCGAAGGCATCTTCAATTTCCTGGCGCAAGGCGACCGCGATCTGCTGGCATCGGCGATCACGATTACCGATGAACGCAAGCAGACCGTCGATTTCTCCGAGCCTTACTTCGAAGCCAATCAACTGATCGTGGTGCCGAAAAATTCCACAGTCACGAAGTTTGCCGACTTGAAAAGCATGAAAGTTGGCGTGCAAAGCGCAACCACCGGCGATGAAATCGTGCAAAAGGAATTGGGCAAGAGTAATCCCAACATCAAACGCCTGGAATCGGCAACCCTGGTCATGAAAGAGCTGGAAGGCGGCGGCGTCGAAGCAGTCGTATCCGACAATGGCGTGATCAAGAACTACATCAAGAACAATCCATCTGAAGGCTTCCGTTTCATCACCGATCCGGCCTTCCCTAAAGAGTACTACGGCATCGCAGTCAAGAAGGGCAACGCCGAATTGCTGGCCAAGGTCAACCAGGGACTGGCGGCAATCAAGGCTGATGGAACTTACGACAAGATCTACGCCAAGTACTTTGCCGACACAGCCAAATAAACGCGGGGAGAACACATGAAACAACGATATCTGCCGGCCCTGACCCTGGCATTGCTGTGTTCGCTTGCAGTTCTCGCAGGCTGCGGCAAAAAGGACAGCAACTCCGCGGCGACCACCGGCAACACTGAATACGTGGTTGGCGCCGATGGCGCTTACGCGCCGTTCGCTTCCGAGAATGAACAGAAAGAACTGGTCGGCTTCGATGTCGAGATCATGAAAGCCGTGGCCGACAAGGCCGGCATCAAGATCAGGATCGTCAATACGCCGTTCGACGGCCTGTTCAATGCATTGGCCCAGGGCGACCGCGACATCCTGATTTCCACCATCACGATCAACGACCAGCGTCGTCAAACCATGGATTTCTCGGAGCCCTACTTTGTGGCCAAGCAGCTGATCGTGCTGCCGTCGAATTCCAAAGTGACCAAATTCGAAGATCTGAAATCCTTGAAGATCGGCGTCCAGAGCGCTACTACCGCTGACGAAGCGGCGCAAAACCTGGTCGGCAAAAACAGCCCTAGCGTCAAGCGCTTCGAATCGATGCCGCTGGCGTTTCAAGAGCTGGAAGGCGGTGGCGTCGATGCCGTGGTCGGCGACAATGGCGTCGTCACCAATTTCGTGAAGAACAATCCGGGCAAGAATTTCCGCATCGTCAACGATCCTGCTTTCCCCAAGGAATATTACGGAATCGCGGTCAAGAAGGGTAATGCCGAACTGCTGGCCAAGCTCAATCACGGGCTGGAACAGATCAAGGCGGACGGCACCCAGGACCGGATATACAAGAAATATTTCGCTGACGAGAAGATATGAACCAAGCTATGAATTCAGCCATGAATTCAATTTATTTTTGCGAGAGCACCATGAAAAAAATGTTACGCCGTTACCTGCCGCTATGCGCTCTGAGCATGAGCCTGCTCGCAGTGGGCGCCTGCAGTAAAAAAGAAGAAACACCGGCGGCAGCTGCCAAACAACACTTGTACGTGGTTGGGGTTGAATCGGCTTACGCGCCGTTTTCCGCTGAAAACGAAAAGAAGGAAGTGGTCGGTTTCGACATCGATTTGATGAAAGCGATCGCGGCAAAAATCGGCATCGAAGTGAAATTCGTCCCGACGCCGTTCGAAGGCATCTTTAACTTCCTCGCTCAGGGCGACCGCGACTTGCTGATTTCAGCCATCACGATTACCGATGAGCGCAAGCAGACCGTGGATTTTTCGACACCGTATTTTGAAGCCAGTCAGTTGATCGCGGTCCCGCAAGGTAATACCTCGGTCAAGCAGTTCAATGACCTGAAGACGATGAAAATCGGCGTGCAAAGCGCCACCACCGGCGATGAGGTGGTGCAGAACCTGGTCGGCAAGAACAATCCCAGCATCAAGCGCTTCGATTCCACTACGCTGGCCTTGAAAGAGCTGGAAAGCGGCGGTGTCGATGCCGTGGTGGCCGACGACCCGGTGGTGAGGAACTACATTACCAACAATCCATCCGCCAGCTTCCGTGTGGTGACCGATGCCGGTTTTCCGAAAGAGTACTATGGCATTGCGGTACGCAAGGGCAATACCGAGCTGCTGGCCAAGATCAATCAAGGCCTGGCAGATGTCAAAGCTGACGGCAGCTTTGACAAAATCAATGCAAAGTACTTTGGCAGCAGCAAATAAGCAGTTGCACATAGCTGTAAATAGTTGCGAATCCCCCGCAGACCGCCTGTTTTTGGCTGTCTGCGGCAACTACGGTATAATTTTGCGCTAATTTTTAGTATCTTCTTGCATAGCCCGGATCATCAGCCAGCCGGGTTACGCCTCCACTCAGCCCGTCACACCGTTTCTTCTCAACAATACTTATGGATTTTCGCTGGAGCATCATACAAGGCTACGCGCCGCTATTCGTCAAAGGCTTTTTCATGACGCTACAGGTCGCCGTGATCAGTATCATCATCGGCACCATCCTGGGCTTATTGCTGGGCATGCTACGTTTGGCGGATATCAAACACGGGCCATGGAAATGGCCGATGCGCGTACTGAAAGGGCTGGCCAGCTTCTATGTCGCCTTCTTTCGCGGCACCCCGCTGTTCGTGCAGATCCTGCTGATCCACTTCGCGGTGATGCCGGTGCTGATCCATCAGGACAACGGCCTGCTGATCTCCGGCGAGCTGGCGCGCACCATCAAACAGGATTACGGTGCCTTCATCTCCGGTGTCGTGGCCTTGTCGTTGAATGCAGGCGCGTATATTTCCGAGATTTTCCGCGCTGGCATCCAGTCGATTGACCGCGGCCAGACGTATGCCGCATCCAGCCTTGGCATGGGTTACAAACTGACCATGCGTTATGTGGTGCTGCCGCAAGCGTTTCGCCGCATGCTGCCACCGCTTGGCAATGAAGCGATCACCCTGCTCAAGGATTCGTCGCTGGTGTCAGCTATCGGCCTGGCCGAGCTGGCGTACGCAGCAAGGACCGTGGCTGGTGCTTATTCGCGCTATTGGGAACCGTACATCACGATTTCCGTGGTCTATTTCACCATGACCATGTGCCTGGCGATGCTGGTCGGCCGGCTGGAAAAGAAATACGCAGCGCCGCATCACCGTTGATTGCTGGACGGCGTAGGGTGGGCACGCTTTTGTGCCCACGCGGAATTCACATCACGTACACGTCTGTTTAAGCACCACATGGGCCGGCACTCCGGTTATCACGGTCACGCGTGGGCATTCATGCCCACCCTACGGCTGTCTTGACGTGAATTATAGAAGCGCTCTTACTTAGTCGATTTCCGACAACCGTCCATCTACTGTCAGCAACGCGGTGCGCAAGCGCTTATCCGCAAACACTGCCTGCGCCGCTTGCCGATAAGTGCGCAACTGAGCGGTATACGCCGCGCGTTCGCTGTCGAGCAGATTGCGTTTGTAATCCAGGATCCATACCTCATCGTCAAAGATCACTACCCGGTCGAAACGCAGCACGACGCTGTCGGCGATGATTTCCATTTCATTGCGCGCGTGCAGGTGCAAGGCTGGATTAAAGAAATGCGCCAGATCGGCCTGCCCCAGAATGGTTTGGGCCTGATGCCTGATCAGCTTGGCCAACACTAGCGGGCACGGTAGCCAGCGTGCAATCGTCTCGGCATCCGGCAGCACCACCGGCCATTGGCCATGCTGGGTGACTCTTTCCAGCAAAACATGCAAAGCGATACCTTCAGCTATCGCCTGGCTATCGAAAGTGGCGGCAGCCGCTACCACCGGCGGCGGCAGTTGCGGGGGATCGAATATTTCCTGCTCAAATCTTTGTGCGCCATCGACGACGGCAGCAGTTTCTGCGACTGCATCGACACTGGCTTCAGGCACATGTTCGAGCCTTGCATACCAACTGTCATCCGTCACGCCGCCGCTTCTGCCGGCGACACCGCTAATGATCAGCAATTGCTTGGCGCGGGTGGTAGCGACGTACAACAGGTTCCAGTCTTCCTGTGTCTTGAAACCTTCTTCTGCCGCAAACAAAGGCTCGCGGGCAGCGCCACGCTCGGCGCTGCTGCCGAACGCGGAAAAGTGCTGCGGCGCTTCCGCGTCTTGCGGCCAGTCGCACAGGATGCCGTAGTCGTCACGGGCAGGTTTGCTGTGGTTGGCGTCCAGCAGCACCACTATCGGCGCTTCCAGGCCTTTGGCGCTGTGTACCGTCAAGATGCGTACCGCATCGGTGGCAGCGTCGATACTGGCTTCGTCAGGAGCATCGCCGCCACCGGCGTTTTGCAGGCTGCGCAAGGCATCGATAAATTTCGGCAAGCTGGGATAGCGGCCGGCGTCCATGTTCAAGGCGAGTTCGACGAAGGTTTCGATGTTGCCGATGGCCTGGCTGCGCGACAAAGGTGTCGCCGCTTGCGCATAGCGGGCCAGCAATTGGCCTCGATGCAAAATCACGTCAAGCAGATCGTGCACCGGCAAACGTGGTGCAGCCTGCAACCATTCTTCCAGCAAAGCGCTGGCGCGTTGCAGCGCCGGTGCAGCGTCATGCTCCAGCGAAGCAGCCCGCAGCCGCGCCCACCAGCCGCGTTCTGTACGTTGCGCCAGGCCGATCAGATCATCGTCGCTGGCCCCGAAAATCGGCGATTTCAATACATGACCCAATGCCCGTGCATCGTCGGGTGTGATCAGGAAAGTCAACAAGGCAATCAGATCGGAAATTTCCAGCGACTCCAGCAGACCGCCGCGCTTATCGGACATGAACGGTATGCCAGCTTCGCGCAGTGCACTTTCGTAGGCGCCGAGATGGCTGCGCTTTTTTACCAGTAACATCACATCCGACCAGCGTATTGCGCGGCCACCTTGTTCCTGACGCACTGTCAGTTCCTGCCTGGCGCGCCATAAAGCTTGCGCCAGCTGTCTGCCTTCATCCCGACGACGCGCGTCTTCTGATTCTTCGCGTGCGGTCGTCAGGGGATTACGAAGGCCTTGCGGCGCTTCGTCTGCCTCGTCGCCGGCTTGCCGGATCAACGGTAAACGCCACACATCGCCGCCTACTTCGCCCAACGTGGTTTGCGCAGAAAACAAAGGATTGGCGTAGAAACTGGCGTTCAACACGTCCACAATCGCACTGGCGTTGCGCCTGGTTTGATTGGCTTGCAATACCGTGGCGCCTTGTTCTTGCAATAATTTGCGCGCGGCTTCAAACACGCGCGGCTCGGCGCGGCGGAAACGATAGATCGATTGTTTCGGATCGCCGACCACAAACACGCTCGGCTGGCCGGCATCTTCGCCATAGGCGCTCAACCAGGCGCGCACAATACTCCATTGCAGCGGATTGGTATCCTGGAACTCGTCCAGCAGAATATGCTTGTAGCGCGTGTCGAGCCGGCTTTGCAGATAGGCCGCGCTTTCCGGATTGGTCAACAAGCGATAGGCCTGCCATTCCAGATCGGCGAAATCGAACACACGCTGCTCTGCCTTGAGCGCCTGATAGCATTCCAGATAAGCGTTGCCGACGCTGAACAGATGCTGGTTCAAACTCAGTACAGTACGTTCGTAACTGCGCTTGCGCAGCAATTTGAGCGCTTCCCCGGTCGCAAAAAATTCTTCCTCGAAGGCCTCAAGGGCATTGCCGCCCAGGCTGTTTTCCAGCGCTTTCAGAAAATCCTTGGTTTTGCCGTTACTACGCGGCTTGCCTGCGTCATCAAAAAACTGATGGCAGAGAGCGTCGAAATTGACTACTTCCGCGCCCGCGGTCAGCGCCATCTCAATAGCGGTCGCGCGTTTCTGGTTGGTGGCCGAGCCTTGCCCCAGCAGCCAGGCAATCTGCTTCACTTGGGACAATAATTTCTCGTCTTCCCACAAGGACAGGCGGGAGTCGACTTCGGCGTCTTCGCCGCACATCTCGCGCAGCCATTCCATCGGCGCATCCGCACCCTGCTGAATCACTGCCCACCACTCGGCGCGCTTATCGATGAAAGCGTTCAGCAATTTCCGTGTGCTGAAATCGCCAACCAGTTGGTACAGCGTTAGCAAATCCTGCTTGATCTGGCTATTCTCTTCGTCGTTCAGCGATTGCATGAAACGCAGATAGGCATCTGCCTGCAACTCGCCGGTTTTCTCTATCAACGCGTAGCCATGCGGTACACCGGAAGCCAGCGGCGCAATTTTCAGCAAGCGCGCGAACCAGCTATGAAAAGTATCGATAGATAAACTTTGCGGACTAGCCAGCACGCGCTCATACAGATTGCGTGCGGCAGGCAATACTTGCGTCATGGCTTGCGGCGCGATGCCACGCTCTAGCAACAAGTTGCGCGCTTTGGCATCCGGCTGCAGCGCCAGATCGTGCAACAGCTCCAGCAAACGTTCGCGCATTTCCTGCGCCGCCTTGCGGGTAAAGGTAATCGCCAGCAGTTCGGACGGCGCAGCGCCGGCTAGCAATAGCCGCAACATACGCGCCACCAGCAACCAGGTTTTACCGCTGCCGGCGCACGCTTCCACCACCACCGAGTGCTGAGGATCGCAAGCGGCATTGGTAAAACTCTGGGCGTCGACCACTTCGCCATTCATCCGATAGGCGCTCGGCGGCGCGTTGTGCACAGGCTCGCTCATTCCCACGCTCCCTTGCGGCACAGGCCTCGTACATCGCAATACTGGCATACCGATGCGACACCATTGGCGGGCAGGCCGACACCGTGCGCAATCGCTTCCACATTGACCGAAATCTGCGCAGCCAAAGCACGTTGCGCTTCGTCATAATCAGGTGCGCTCACATCGCCGACCTTGTCTTTGGTAGTTTCCAGCGCGACGTAATGCGCCGCCGCAACCGGGCGATCCGATAGCAAGCCGTAAAACGCCAGTTGATGATCTTCATGATCCTTGAGTTTTTTATTCAGCACGAGCAGGTTGTTGGTCTTGTAGTCAAGCACCGCGCGTTCACCGGCATCGTTCTCGTCGATCCGGTCGATCCGGCCATGCAGAGTCAAGTCGCGGTCCGCCAGCGGCATCGGCTTTTCATATGCCTGTTCGCCAAACACAAAACGCCAGCCTTTGGCTTCGTGCTCATTAGCCCAGACGACGTAAGCCGAAATCACCTTTTGCCAGCGCGAGTAATAACCAAGGGCTGCGGCATTTTTGGCGATGACATCGTCGAATAATTTTTTTGAAATATCCACCAACAATGCTTCGCGCTGATCTGCGGGGCATGGCTGATCGCGCAGGGTTTCGTGGTAAGTCTCCAGGATCTCATGGAGCCAGCCGCCGTAGTCGCGCTTTTCCGGCAGGTCTGACAGTTCATCCAGCGATGCCAGGCCCAGCATACGCCGCGCAAAAAACTGATACGGACACTGGATAAAACTGTTGTAAGCACTGGCTGACAGACGGCTTGGCGTCAGCTGCGGCGCGACCGGCGTCGGCATGACTGACGGCGTAGCCTGCAAGCTTTGCACCGCAATCTTCGCCCGTCTTTCGGCCAGTGCAGGCGCTGCATGGCGCGCCAAGGTTAGTTGCAGGCGCTCGATCCAGGGACTGACCGGATTCGGTTCGCCATCCTTATGTGCCTGCCAGGACAACACTACCTGTGGATTCATCGCCAGCAATTCAACCACGTCCCGCAGTTGCTGGCGCTGCCGGCTCTCGCGTGTCGCCAGACCCAGTTCACGCCTGACGGTATTGGCAAAGAACAGCGTCTCTTGCGGTTGTGAAGGCAGGTGATCGGCGTCGGCGCCGACCATCAATACCGCATCGAATGAGCGCAAGCGGGCGCCGTTCAACGGCAGCATCACTACCCGGCGGTCATTGATGGCGCTGATGAAGCTGGTATCGTCGAGCTGCAAATTGACCAGCGCGCGCCATTCCGGAAAAGAAAACAGCGCGGCATAATCTTGACCCTGCGCATTCGCCGGCGGCGCGATATTCTGCAACAGCTGCAAGATCTGCTGGCCGGCCGAATCCGCGCTGAGCGCCGATGCAATGCCTAAACTATCCAATGTCGCGGTGGTGGTGGCAATCCAGTCGCGCAAATTCTTGCGGCCGCTAAACAATGCTGCCTGCTGCGCCAGCAGGGCTACCGTCTTTTGCTCCGTTGGCGCCGCATTCAGCGCATTGATCACCGCGCGCCACTCGCCAAGCACATTGGCGCGCCGCAGCAGCAATTCTATTTTCATCACCAGCGCCGACTTGTTGGCGATGCTGTCCTGCGCCTCATGCAACAAATCCCTGGGCGCTTCGTTCAATACAAACGGCGATTTCAGCAAATCCAGCAAGGCCGTGGTTTCGCCACGTGCAGCGACAACATCGAACCAGGCGGCAATCGCGGAGGCGGCACGCGTGGTCGACAACTTCCAGCCCGTTTCATCGGCCACATGTATCTGCGCACGTTCCAGCAAGGCGCGAATCCGCCGGGCCACGACCCGGTCCTGCGCCACAATCGCCAGACTGGTTTTGCCTGACTGCAGCCAGTCGATCACCATTTGCGCGCCCTGCACCGCTTCGTCTTCGACACTGGCGGCCGCGCACAATTGCAGCTCGGCCGGCAGCGCATGATCGCTGGCGGCGATATCGGTACGTTCTTCGGTGGTTACTACTTCCACCATTTCCGGCCACGCCACTGTATATGTCGGCAGTATTGCCTGCGCACGCCAGTCCAGCGTCATCGTCACCACCCGCTGATGCCTGGCATAGGCGTCGAGAAAAGCTTGCTCCAACGGCTCCGGCGCCACCGAACTGATCCAAATCAGCGGCTGGCTGGCGCTTTCCGCTATTTGCAGCATTTGCGCGAAACGAGCCGCAATCGCATCGTCGGCATCCAGCTGGCTTTTCCAGATCGACCACACCAGCTGCGTTTCATCCGACAATAATTTGCGCGCATCCGGCGACAATTGTTCCAGCGCGCTCTGCCAGCGCTGTTCCGGATCGCTGGCGGCATCGGCGTGCAACCCGGGCAGCAAAGCCTGGGTCAGCTCATCTGATAGCGCTAACAGTGTTTGTGCCAGCGGCAGCAAATCGGTATTGCGACGCGCGGTAAATAATTTCTTCAGCCAGCCATGCTGGCGCAACTCGGCATACAAGCGCATCAGCCGTTCGCTGGCGGGCAGTACATCCGGTAACGGCGGCAACGTCATCAACCAGCCGGACAAGGTAAAGAATTGCGGCGGCACGAAAGTCCCGCCTAATTCTGCAGCGATCGCTGCTTTCAATGGCTGTGCATGGGCGAAAGTTGGCAGCACCACGCGCCAGCGGGCGAAATCGCGCTGGCCATGATCGCCGCCGTCCTCGCGGCAGGCCGCCAGCAATGCGCGCGCCGCGGCCGGCCAGAAGTAGGCAGATGACACAAGTTTTATGGATTCTAGAGGCATGTGGCTCACTGGAAGGACGGGACCGGCCGCTCTGCTACGAGAATCAAGGCTCTCGCATTTTTGCAACAATTAGCCCTCATTTTATGCGAGGCCTTGAAAAAATAAGCTCGAAATAATTACATCGTCCACACTTTTTATCAAAATCGGTTATTATTTAGTGAATATCCCGCCGCAACACCTCTTACCACACCCACAAAAACTTGAATTCGCGCACGGCATCCCCACTTATTCAATAGAATAGGGAACGCCGATGGCAACCACCAAGCAGGAATGGTAAGTAGTCTTGGCACACATTGATTTCTTTTTCCCTCACATTGAGGAAACCATGAGCGAACACATTAAACATACTTCCGACGCATCCTTTGAAGCAGATGTACTTAAATCAGACAAACCGGTCCTGGTCGATTTCTGGGCTGAGTGGTGCGGTCCTTGCAAGATGATTGCCCCGATCCTGGAAGAAGTCGCCAAGGAATACGGCGACAAGCTGCAAATCGTCAAGCTGGACGTTGACGCCAACCAGGCAGTGCCTGCCAAGCATGGCATTCGCGGCATTCCGACCTTGATCCTGTTCAAGAACGGTGTTCCTGCGGCACAAAAAGTCGGCGCGCTGGCCAAAGGCCAACTGACCGCATTCATCGATTCGAACCTATAATAACAACCGCGGCGGTGCGCCCGCATCGCCGCTTGTGTTTTACTAACGACACCACGTAGTTCCCTCCCCCACCCAATACTTCCCATCCCGGGACACTCATACCTATGCATTTATCCGAATTAAAGGCGTTACACGTCTCCGCCCTGCTAGAAATGGCAATCGGCCTGGACATCGATAACGCAGCGCGTTTGCGCAAACAAGAACTGATGTTCGCGATCCTGAAAAAACGCGCGAAATCAGGAGAACAGATTTTTGGCGATGGCGCCCTTGAAGTCCTGCCTGACGGCTTTGGCTTCCTGCGCTCGCCTGACGCCAGCTACATGGCGTCCACCGACGACATTTATATTTCGCCTTCGCAAATCCGCCGTTTCAACCTGCATACCGGCGATTCGATCGAAGGTGAAGTGCGTACGCCGAAAGACGGCGAACGCTATTTCGCACTGGTCAAGGTCGACAAGGTCAACGGCGAATCGCCGGAAGCGTCGAAACACCGCATCCTGTTTGAAAACCTCACGCCGCTGCACCCGAACAAACCGCTGCCGCTGGAACGCGACATGCGCGGCGAAGAAAACATCACCGGCCGCATCATCGACATGATCGCGCCTATCGGCAAAGGTCAGCGCGGCCTGCTGGTGGCGTCGCCGAAGTCCGGTAAATCGGTCATGCTGCAACACATTGCGCATGCCATCACGACTAACCATCCCGACACCGTGATGATCGTCCTGCTGATCGACGAACGTCCGGAAGAAGTGACAGAAATGCAGCGCTCGGTGCGCGGCGAAGTGGTTGCATCCACTTTCGACGAACCGGCCACGCGTCACGTACAAGTCGCCGAAATGGTGCTGGAAAAAGCCAAGCGCCTGGTCGAAATGAAGAAAGACGTAGTGATCCTGCTGGATTCGATCACCCGCCTGGCACGTGCCTACAACACCGTGATTCCTGCTTCCGGCAAGGTGCTGACCGGTGGTGTCGACGCCAACGCGCTGCAACGTCCGAAACGTTTCTTCGGCGCCGCCCGTAACATCGAAGAAGGCGGTTCGCTGACCATCATCGCTACTGCGCTGATCGAAACCGGCAGCCGCATGGATGACGTGATCTACGAAGAATTCAAGGGTACCGGCAACATGGAAGTGCATCTGGAACGCCGCCTCGCCGAGAAGCGCGTTTATCCATCCATCAACCTGAACAAGTCCGGCACCCGCCGCGAAGAATTGCTGATCAAGCCTGACCAGCTGCAAAAAATCTGGGTGCTGCGCAAGCTGCTGTACAGCATGGATGAAATCGAAGCGATGGAGTTCATCCTCGACAAGATGAAGTCGACCAAGAATAACGCCGAGTTCTTCGACATGATGCGGCGCGGCGGCTGATCGGCATCGACCTCGGCCTAGCCCGTTTCGGTTGAAATCCACCTCGATCGAAAACAAAAAAAGTCTGACCTGCGCAAGCACGTCAGACTTTTTTTTGCACGGCGCGAAGTTAGCGCAGTACACTTGGCGCAATATTGCATGGCCTCGGTTACCTCTCAGTTACTGATGAGTCATGCGATAGCAGCCTGTTACTAATCACATCAGCAATCACATTAAAATAAAATCGCCGAAGCATTTCAGTGCTTCAGGCAGGAGACGAAATTGTCGGACATACCGGAAAAGCGCGCCAACGTGCCGTTGGTCGACACCATGATGCGCCGCTTGAAACTGAAGCCGTTGCTGATTTTTGAACGTGTGCTGGAATCCTCTTCCATCGCCCGCGCCGCGCGTGAATTGAACCTGACCCAGCCGGCCGTCACCAAGGCGATCCAGGAACTCGAAGCAGATCTGGATGTGCCGCTGTTCGAACGCACCAATCGCGGCGTGGTGCCGACTTGTTACGGCAGCCTGCTAGGCGCGCGCGTCAAGACCGTGATCGCCGAACTACGCTACCTGACCGATGAGCTGAATGCCTTCCGCTCCGGCGATACCGGCCATGTCATCGTCGGCACCCTGATCTCGGCATCGGCGCGATTGCTGCCGCAGACCATCACCAAACTCAAACAGCAACGCCCCGGCGTCCTGATCACCGTACGCGAAGGACCAACCGACCAGTTGTTCCCGGCGCTGGCCAGCGGCGAACTCGACATGGTAGTAGGACGCCTGCCGGAACGCGACCTGCCGCTGGCACGCATGTTCTCGTTTGAACACACCACGCTATATCGCGAAGCCCTGTGCGCCGTAGCCGGTTGCCAGCATCCGCTGGCGCAACGCGCCGACATCCATTTGCCAGACCTGTTGGAATGGCCGTGGATATTGCCGCTACCGGAGTCACCGGCGCGCCTGACCGCCGAACATCTGTTTATGGATGCTGGCCTCAGCATGCCGGCCAACATTGTCGAATCGCTATCACTGCTGACCAATATCGGGCTGATGCAAGATTCGCCCTCCTTATCGCTGATGCCGCGCGCCGTTGCCCAGCATTTTGCGCGGCTCGGCCTGCTCGCCATCCTCGATCTTGGCGATCTCGGCAAATTCGGCGACATCGGCTACTCGGTGCGTGCCGACCGGGCGCCGACACCAGCTGCACATTTGTTCATCGAGTGCCTGAAACAGACGGCAGCAGAACGATAAAACGTGGCTATTTACATAATCTTTCTTCATCGCCGATGAAATCCAACGTATTCATAGATATAGATTTGTGGAATATCAGGAGCATATTATTTCATTATGATTGATATCTGGCTCTCCCTATACTAGCCCTACAAGACCGAGCGGCAACACCGCTAGCCATAGGGAGAGGGAGACATTGTTGTGAGCATCAAGACAGTCAGGCAATTGCAGCATTTCATCGGCGGTGAATTCCATGCCACCGAAAAAACCTTTAACAATATTTCCCCGGTCGACGGCAGCCTGCTGGCCACCGTCTGTGAAGCCGATGCCGCTACCGTCGACGCCGCGGTAAAGGCAGCTCAGGCAGCACTCAAGGGACCATGGGGCACCATGAGCGTGCAACAGCGCGCTGCTTTGCTGCACAAAGTCGCTGACGGCATACAAGCGCGCTTCGAGGAATTTGTGGCAGCCGAAGTGGCCGATACCGGACGCTCGCTGCAGCAGGCACGGACGCTAGACATCGCGCGCGGGATTGCTAATTTCCGCACCTTCGCCGACCTCGCCAAAACCGCCAGTACCGACTTGTTCCAAAGCGATACGACAGATGGAGCCGGCGCCTTGAACTACACCATCCGCAAGCCGCTGGGCGTAGTCGGCATCATTTCGCCATGGAACCTGCCGTTACTGCTGTTCACCTGGAAAGTCGCGCCGGCACTGGCTTGCGGCAATACCGTAGTAGCCAAGCCATCGGAGGAAGCACCTTCCTCCGCGACCTTGCTGGCCGAAATCATCCGCGATGCAGGCATCCCTGCCGGCGTGTTCAACCTGGTCCATGGACTGGGCGCCAACTCTGCCGGCGAATTCCTGACTAAACACGACGGTATCGATGCGATCACCTTCACCGGCGAATCCAAAACCGGCAGCACCATCATGAAAGCAGTCGCCGATGGCATGAAGGAAGTGTCGTTTGAGCTGGGTGGGAAAAATGCTGCTGTGGTGTTTGCCGATGCCGATTTCGATGCGGCGGTAGCAGGCGTGATGCGCTCATCGTTCACTAATTCCGGCCAGGTCTGTTTGTGTTCCGAGCGGGTCTACGTGGAGCGCGCCATTTTCCCGCGCTTTGTCGCTGCGCTCAAAGAGAAAACCGAAGCCCTGAAAATCGGCTATCCGGATGAAGCGGACGTCGATATGGGACCGCTGATTTCGCACGCTCATCGCGACAAGGTGCTGTCCTACTATGAGCTAGCCGAACAGGAAGGCGCCACCGTGGTCACTGGCGGCGGCGTACCGAAATTCGGCGACCGGCGCGATGCCGGCGCTTACGTACAGCCGACCATCTGGACCGGGCTGCCTGACAATGCACGTTGCGTTACCGAAGAAATTTTCGGGCCGGTGTGCCACATCGCACCGTTCGACAACGAACAGGAAGTCATCGCTCGCGTCAACCATAGCGATTACGGCTTGGCCTGTGCCATATGGACTACCAACCTGGCTCGCGCACACCGCGTGGCCGCGAAGATAGACGCCGGCCTGGTGTGGGTCAACACCTGGTATCTGCGCGATCTGCGCACGCCTTTCGGCGGTGTCAAGCAATCAGGCCTGGGCCGTGAAGGTGGCCGCTACTCACTCGATTTCTATTCGGAAGTCGTGAACATTTGCATCAAGCTGTGAATTTTCCTTCGTCCGATCCTAGAGGAAGCATGAACAACATAATTCAAGAAGCCGCCGACCGTCTGTGGCAAGCCCACGTAGAACAACGGCCATGCGCACCGGTACGCGATCTGATCGGCATGACCGACATCGATGCCGCCTATGCAGTACAGCAAAAAAATACCGAGCGCTGGCTGCAACAAGGCCGGCGCCTGGTTGGCCGCAAGATCGGCCTGACCTCAACGGCGGTACAAAAACAGCTGGGCGTCGATCAGCCGGATTTCGGCATGCTGTTCGCCGACATGTGCGCGGCAGATGGCGAACAGATCAATGCCGGGCGCATTCTGCAGCCGAAGATCGAAGCGGAAATCGCCCTGGTCATCGAACGCCCGCTCACCCACGAAAAACATACCGTAGCCGACATCATCAACGCCGTTGCCTACGCATTGCCTGCATTGGAAATTGTTGGCAGCCGGGTCGCCAACTGGGACATCAAACTTACCGACACGATTGCCGACAACGCCTCCAGCGGCATGTTCGTGCTTGGCTCGAGGCCGGTCAAGTTGACCGACTTCGACATCGTCAACTGCGGCATGCTGATGGAGCGGCGCGGCGATCAGGTCTCGATCGGCGCCGGCGCCGCCTGCCTCGGCAATCCTCTGCACGTTGCCGTCTGGCTGGCAGATGTGATGACACGGTTCGGCCAATCGCTGCAGCCAGGCGACATCATCATGACCGGTGCGTTGGGGCCGATGGTAGCGGTCGGCGGCGGTGACGTATTCGATGCTCAAATCGAAGGCCTGGGGCGGGTCAGCGCCGCCTTCGACATACTGCGCTAACTCTCCAAGGACAAATTATGGAAACCAGACAACACGGCGATCATCAGCGCCACAAAGTAGCCATCATCGGTTCCGGCAATATCGGCACCGACTTGATGATCAAGGTGCTACGCAACGCCAAACATCTGGCGATGGGCGCGATGGTCGGCATCGATCCGCAATCCGATGGCCTGGCGCGTGCTGCGCGCATGGGAGTTGCAACTACACATGAGGGTATCGAAGGCTTGACGCGCCTGCCCGGCTTCAGCGAGATCAGGATCGCCTTCGACGCCACCTCGGCCGGCGCCCACGCAGAACACAACAAGATATTGCAACAGCATGGCATCCAGGTGATCGACCTGACACCCGCGGCCATCGGCCCCTACGTGGTTCCGGTGGTGAATCTGCAGGAACACCTGGCCAGTCCCAACATCAACATGGTCACCTGCGGCGGCCAGGCCACCATTCCGATGGTACGCGCTGTCTCGCGAGTGGCCAAAGTCAGCTATGCCGAGATCGTTGCCTCCATCGCCAGTAAATCGGCAGGCCCCGGCACCCGCGCCAATATCGATGAGTTTACCGAAACCACGGCAAAAGCCATCGTCAGCGTCGGTGGCGCAGCACACGGCAAAGCCATCATCGTGATGAATCCGGCCGAGCCGCCGCTGATGATGCGCGACACGGTGTTTTGCCTGGTTGACGGCGATGCGGATGAAGCGGCAATCCGCGAATCGGTGGAAGAAATGGTGCGTGCCGTGGCTGCCTACGTGCCTGGCTATCGCCTCAAGCAGCAAGTCCAGTTTGACCGTATTGCAAAAGATCAGGCGGTGAATGTTCCCGGCTTGGGCAAAGTTGCGGGATTAAAGGTATCCATATTTCTGGAAGTCGAAGGCGCCGCACATTACCTGCCGGCCTACGCCGGCAATCTGGACATCATGACTTCGGCGGCACTGGCGGCGGCGGAACACATCGCGGCTGGCTATGCGCAGCCGCACAGCGTCAAATAAGGAACCAGTCCCATGACTCAGCACACACATCCGAACAAGAAAATCACCATCTCTGACGTTACGTTGCGTGACGGGATGCACGCCATCCGCCACCAGTATTCGATCGACCAAGCGGTAGCAATCGCCAAAGCGCTCGATGCCGCGAAGGTCGACAGCATTGAAGTTGCACACGGCGACGGCTTGAGCGGCTCCAGCTTCAACTATGGCTTCGGCGCGCATAGCGACCTGGAATGGATAGAGGCGGTGGCCGAAGTTTTGCAGCATGCTCAGGTCGCTACCCTGTTGATACCGGGAATAGGCACCCTGCACGATTTGAGCGCAGCCCACGCCGCCGGCGCCCGCATCGTCCGGGTTGCAACCCACTGTACCGAAGCCGATATCTCGAAACAGCACATCGAACACGCACGCAAACTGGGCATGGATACGGTTGGCTTCCTGATGATGTCGCACATGATCACGCCGACCGCATTGGCGCAGCAGGCCAAGCTGATGGAATCTTACGGTGCGCAGTGCGTGTATGTGGTCGATTCCGGCGGCGCCCTGTCGATGAACGACGTGGCGGAACGCTTCAAGGCATTCAAGGACGTACTGAAGCCAGAGACGCAAACCGGCATGCACGCCCATCACAACCTGGCGCTGGGCGTGGCAAATTCGATCGTCGCGGTGGAACATGGTTGCGACCGCGTCGACGCTTCTCTGGCGGGTATGGGCGCCGGCGCCGGCAACGCTCCTCTGGAAGTGTTTATCGCGGCAATCGATCGCATGGGTTGGCAACACGGCACCGATCTGTTTACGCTGATGGATGCCGCCGACGACCTGGTACGGCCGTTGCAGGATCGTCCGGTGCGGGTCGACCGCGAAACACTGGCGTTGGGATATGCCGGCGTCTATTCCAGTTTCCTGCGTCATGCCGAAGCGGCGTCCAGGCGGTATGGCATTGCGGCGGTGGATATCCTGGTGGAACTGGGCCGGCGGCGCATGGTCGGCGGCCAGGAAGACATGATTGTCGACGTCGCGCTGGATCTGATCAAGCAACGTGGCCTGGCGGTGCCGGCATGAATATCAGCACAAGCAGCACAAACAGCATCAATCTGAACGCGCTGGCAGCCGCGCTCGATAACGCCGCCAGAGATCGCCACGAGATCGATCCGCTTACGCCGCAGCATGCGTTCACCCTGGAGCAGGCTTACCAGATCCAGCGTGCTTCCATCGCCCGCCGTCACCAGCGCGGCGAGCAGCCGATCGGCATCAAGCTTGGTTTTACCAGCCGTGCAAAAATGGTGCAGATGGGTGTCGATAGCCTGATCTGGGGCTTGCTGACCGACGCCATGTTGCGCGAAGATGGCGGCACGGTTGATTTATCCGATTTCATTCATCCGCGGGTCGAACCTGAAGTCTGCTTCCTGACCAGCCGCGTGATCGACCGCCCATTGACCATGCTGGAAGCGGCCGGTTATCTCGAAGCGGTTGCACCGGCCATGGAGATCATCGATTCGCGCTATCGCAATTTCAAATTCACGCTGGAGGATGTGGTGGCAGATAACTGCTCGTCGGCAGCATTGGTAGTTGGCGCGTTCTCGGATAATATTCGCGACCTGGTCAACTGCGGCGTCGCCATGCGTTTCAACGGCCATGCTGTGCAACTGGGCAGCACCGGCGCCATCCTGGGCAATCCTTTGCGCAGCATCGTGCACGCCTCCCAGCTGTTGAGCAAGGCCGAAATGGCATTGCCGGCCGGCGCCCTGATCATGGCCGGCGCTGCCACCGCGGCCGAAGTGCTGACGCCAGGGTTGCATGTCTCTACCGATATCGGCACGCTGGCCCGGGTTGAATTCTTTACCGCTGCGGGAGCTCATCAATGACAAGCACCTCCATCGCAACCGCAACCGTAACCGCAACTAAAGCCACCGTAGTAGCCGGCAAGGCGCAACCGCGCGGCAAGTTTCCGCACATCAAACGCGCCGGCGATTTTCTGTTCGTCTCCGGTACCAGTTCGCGCCGCCCGGACAATACCCTGGCTGGCGTCGAAGTCGATGCCATGGGCACTACCAAACTTGATATCCTGGCGCAAACCCGGGCAGTGATCGAGAACATGCGCGATATCTTGCAAAGCGTCGGCGCCGACCTGGCGGATATCGTCGAGATTTCTACTTTCCTGGTCAATATGAACGATTTCGGTGGCTACAACCAAGTCTATGGTGAGTTCTTCGATTACGACGGACCGACGCGCACTACCGTCGCCGTGCATCAATTACCGCATCCGCACCTGTTAATTGAGATCAAGGCGATTGCTTACAAGCCACTCTAAGCGCTGACATCTTATAAATACAAAAATATAAAAAAATAGACGAGGAGACTTTTCATGCTGACCTATGGAAAACCATTCAATTTCCAGCACTGGCTGGACCAGCACGCCGATCTGCTCAAACCGCCTGTAGGCAATCAGCAAATCTGGCAAGACGCCGATTTCATGGTGACGGTAGTTGGCGGCCCGAATCAACGCACCGATTTCCATGACGACCCGCTGGAAGAATTTTTCTACCAGATCAAAGGCAATGCCTATCTGAACATCATGGATAACGGCAAACTGGAACGCGTCGACCTGAAGGAAGGCGATATCTTCCTGCTGCCGCCGCATGTGCGTCACTCACCGCAACGCCCGGAAGTGGACAGTCGTTGCCTGGTCATCGAGCGCCAGCGCCCGCTCGGCGTGATCGATGCGTTCGAGTGGTACTGCCTGAATTGCAATCACCTGGTGCATCGGATTGAAATCCAGTTAAAAAACATCGTCACCGACTTGCCACCTTTGTTCGATCGCTTCTATAGCGATGCCAGCGTGCGCATTTGCAAACATTGCAACACGGTCCACCCGGGCAAGCATGCACATGCTGCACCTGCCCGGCAAACAGTTACTCAAAAAGGGGCTACACCTTGAAGCAAGACGCAACTTCCGTCATCGATATCCACTCACATTTCTTCCCGCCGATCACGCAGGCAGAAGCTGCCTCCCTGGATCCCGAAAGAGCACCGTGGCTGCAAGTCGGCGATGACGATCACGGCATGATCATGACCGGCAACAAGCCGTTCCGGCCGGTCTATTCGGCGCTATGGGATCCGGCTCGGCGCATCGCTGAAATGGACGAAGCCGGCGTTGGCGAGCAAATCATGTGTGCGACGCCGGTCATGTTCGGCTACAACTACCCGATTGCGCTGGCGCTGCCATGGGCACAACGGATGAACGACTATGCGATCGAACTTTGCGCGCACGATCCGCAGCGGCTGAAAACCCTGGCGCAAGTGCCTTTGCAAGATATCGAAGCAGCCTGTCGCGAAGCATCGCGGGCAAAAAGCATAGGCCATGTCGGTGTCCAGATCGGCAACCATTTCGGCAACAAAGACATGGACGACGCCGATATGCTGACTTTCCTGACGCATTGCGCGAACGAAGATATTCCATTGCTGGTGCATCCCTGGGACATGATGGGCGGCGACCAGCGCATGAAAAAATGGATGCTGCCTTGGCTGGTGGCGATGCCGGCAGAAACCCAGCTGGGCATCCTGTCGCTGATCTTGTCCGGCGCCTTTGAAAGATTGCCACGCTCGCTCAAGATCTGCTTTGCCCATGGCGGCGGCAGCTTTGCTTTCCTGTTGGGCCGAGTCGACAACGCCTGGCGCGAACGCGACATCATCCGTGAGGATTGTCCCAATCTCCCGTCTTCCTACGTCGACCGTTTTTATGTCGACTCGGCGGTATTCGACACGCGGGCACTTGAATTGCTGGTCGACGTAATGGGTGAAGAACGTGTGATGCTGGGCTCCGACTACCCGTATCCTTTGGGCGAGCAGCAAGTTGGCAAGCTGATTCGGGAATCCCGCTTTAGCAGCCAGACCAGAGAAGATCTGCTGAGCGGCAACGCACGCCGCTTCTTTGGTATTTAAGCGGAGCTAATTCCGCTTAGCGTAACATTCGCAACGATCCCGGTATCCCGACATGCCGGGGCAAGACCATTACAAAACAATTAAAAAATTCACCAGGAGATAGACATGACGCACAGCAGCGATCATTTTCAGAAAATAGTCGATCAGGAAAAAGGCTTGAAGCGCAGCCTGAGCAGTTCACAGATGTCGATGATTGCCATCGGCGGTGCAATCGGTACCGGCCTGTTCCTGGGCAGCGGCTTTGCGATCGGCTTCGCCGGACCCAGCGTCCTCATCAGTTACGCCATCGGCGCCGTGATCGCCTTGCTGTTGATGGGTTGCCTGGCAGAGATGACGGTGGCGCATCCTACCTCGGGTTCTTTCGGCGCCTATGCCGGCTACTATGTCAGCCCGTGGGCCGGCTTCATGGTGCGTTACGCTTACTGGGCCTCGATCGTACTGGCGATCGGCGCCGAGGTAACGGCGGTGGCGCTGTACATGCAATACTGGTTTCCCAGCTCGCCGTCGTGGCTCTGGATCGTGCTGTTCTCCGGCGCCCTGATTGTAGTCAATGCGCTCAGCGTGAATATTTTCGGCATGGTCGAATACTGGTTCTCGACGATCAAGATCGTGGCGATTGTCGGCTTCATTCTGTTCGGCGCCTACATTGTCTACGGCGCCCCGGCGGATAGCCCGATCGGCTTCAAGAATTACATCGATCATGGCGGTTTCTTCCCTAAGGGTTTCTGGGGTACCTGGGTCGCGGTGATCGTTTCCATCTTCAGTTACCTGAGTATTGAAATGATCGCAGTGGCCGCTGGCGAAGCGAAGGAGCCGGAAAAAGCCATTACCCACGCATTCCGTGCTGCGATGGTACGGTTGGTGGTGTTCTACATGCTGACGCTGGCGTTGATGCTGGCGATCGTGCCGTGGTCAGCTGCCGGTACCGACAAGAGCCCATTCGTCAAGGTGATGGAAGCGGTGCATATTGCTGGTGCGCCGGGTGTGATCAATTTCGTGGTGCTGATCGCGGCGCTGTCTGCCATGAACAGCCAGTTGTACATCACGACGCGGATGATGTTCAGCTTGTCACGCGCAGGTTATGCGTCGCCGCGTTTCGGCCGGGTTAACGGGCGCGGCGTGCCGCTGCAGGCGCTGGCATTGTCATGTATCGGGATTGCATTGGCCACCGGCCTCAGCATCATGTATCCGCATGCCTCCTTCACGTTGATGATGGCGGTATCCATGTTCGGTGCGATGTTTACCTGGTTGATGATTTTTGTCACCCACTACTGCTTCCGGCGGCGTTGGGCCAAACAAGGCAATCAGCGGTTGGCGTTCCGCATGTGGGGTTTTCCGGGACTGACTTTGCTTGGCGCGGCCTTGATGCTGGCGATCATGGTGACCACCTTGTTCACCGACGAATTCAAGGCTACGCTGCTGTTTGGCATTCCCTTTCTTGCGGTCCTGAGCGTGGTCTATTATTTTTTCTACCGGAACCCGAAGACTGCCGAGCTGGCCTCGACTGCGGCTACTGCAGCTTCAGCTGAAAGATAAGCAAAACAAAACAGGGGCAGGAGCTCTCCTCGCCCCGCAGCGATCAAGATCGCGCAAATTTCAAACCTGCACTAAGTGAACTACCTTTCTCCGTAGCCGTGATGTGAGGTCGGAGTCAAGTTTCGCGATAACCCGTGCGAAAGTTGACTCCGACCCTAATGCCGTTAAGTTAAGGTTACCGGTTATAGCGCTTGGCACGTCATTCCCGCGAACGCGAGAATCCATTTTAACCACCATACTGTGCAACATGGATCCCCGCGTTCGCGGGGATGACGGAGTGACCGCATTGGGCCATCTAAAGAATACCGTTCGTGGCTTAACTTAACGGCATTAGACTCTGACCCCAGATCACTACGTCATCGATTCACATCCATACAAATCGTGGCACCGAACTTTTACGGTATATGCGACGAGCGGCTCGAACTAACCGGGGTCGGAGTGAACTTTCGGCATGCCTTAACGCCGAAACTTCACTCCGACCCCGCTTAGTGGACCACGGAGAACGAGCGGTAAAACGAAAAGAAACAAACCCGTGACAAGTGAATTGCCGTTCTCCGTGACCACGACGTGGAATCTATCGTTGGAGAAGGTTATCGCGGCGCCTGGGAGGGAATAACGATGATGGTTCTGCGGTTGGTGCCGATGACCATCCGGCGCCAAGTAAAACGTATGATGTAAAACTGCGGCTCGTTAATGTGCGTTGGAGGTATTCAAACTCATCACCCAATGCGCAAATCGCTCCGCCTCTTCCCGGGTCAATCCCTGATTCGGAGGCATTGCCACACTGCCCCACTTGCCGCTACTACCTTCCAGCATGCTCTTCTTCAGCTTTTCGATTGCCAGCTGATCATCCTTGTAACGCGCAGCTACGGCACGGAACGGTGGCCCCACCAGCGTCGTGTCCATCGAATGACAAGCACGACAACTCTCTTCACCGGCAACCGCTTCCCGACCGCCGAATATCGACACCAGCATCAACGCCATTATTGGAAACTGCAACTTCATTTATCACCTCAGCATCCGGTTAACAAAAATGGCCCGGATCTACCCGGGCCATTTACCAACTTTTTACGTGTTACTCAGATTTTGCCGGCATGCCGAATACCGGTTTTCCCAATAACGGCACCGACAGCGTATAGATACCGTGGTTAGAGAACACCCACACCAGGTTCCGGTCCCACTCGACGAAGATGCTGTGCACAGGATTAGGCAGGGCGCGAATCGATAGCGTTTGCGCATCTACCGTTTTGGTGCCGGCGTCAATCATCTTCGGTACAAAGTAGGCTGCAATGGTTGGATGCCGCGGATCCTTTACGTCAAACATCTGCATGCCCGCGTTGTAGTAGGAATAGGGCATATAACGCTGGCTTGGCGTACCCGGCTGGATCTGTGCATAGCCGCTGCGCTTTGGCCCGAAACTGCCGCGCCGCTGACAGAAATCAGTGAACGGAGCGCTCTTCGGCGGCGTAGGCGTCGGCAAGGTATTGACGATCTTTGGATGCAGAGGATCGCGGACGTCGATCGAATAGATCGCCTTCAGCGGTTCGTAACAATCTTCGCTCATCGGATAGCCGCTGTAATACACCATGCCGGTCGCATCGACTTTGGAGACATCGATATTGTCGCCTTCGGTCCCTGTCACGCTGACCGGCATGTCGATGTGCGACACCGCTTTCATGTTCTTCGGATCGGAAATATCGATCACCCAGAAGCCGAATCCGCCCATTGCAGCGTAACCGTATTTACCCCCCTGCTCGACCGGTTTTGGAATGAACAGCGGCATGCGCGATCCCATCCATGAGGTCTTGTTGCCGGCACGTGGATTCTTCTTGTACTCCGCTTCTTCGCCGGCACGCGATCCCGGCGCCCACCAGGTCGACAGGCGCTTGGGTTTAGTCGGATCCGATACGTCATAAGCCAATTGCGCTCCCGCATACAAATAAGTTTTGTACTCGGTGTTGCTAAAACTATCGTCCGGCGCACCGGCGACGAACAGGTACTGGTCGCCGTTGTAAACTGGCACATCCTGGCAACCGGAACCTTCCTGCGGCTGGTCTTGTGCCGATTGCCTGTCGTCCAGCGGCGTTTCCGACAGAATCTTCCAGTCAGTCCATTTCGGGCTGGTGACTTCATAAATACGGAAGCCGCGCAGCATTTTGCGATCACGGATTTTCTGCACTTCTTCCGGATGCAAATACTTGTTGTGGATAGTACCGTAGCGTGGCACTTCGTAGCATTGCACCGCCAGCATCTTGTTCAGCTTCTTGTTGAATTTGACGTTGAACGGACCAAATTGATGCTCGCCTGCCTTGGTGTTGATCTGCTTCTGCTGGACTACCTTGACGTCGTGCGGATCGGTGATGTCAAACAGGTTATACATCCAGGTTTCATAGTCGTACAAATAGCGCTTGCCTTCAAAATCAAAGGACGCCTGCCAGCTGTGACCGGCACCGGCCACGTAAGGAACGAAGCCTTCGACCTTGACGTTTTTCAGATACTGGTTCTGGTCCAGGTACGAAAGACTGCCTTCGACCGGATGAGCGCCATACGCATCAGGCGTCATATCGGGACTCTTGAATTTCCCGGTTTTTTTGTTGTAGCCCCAGGTGCCTGGCGCCGGCGGCTGCGGTTCGCCCGGCAACAACTGATTGGTGCCGCTGGCGGCAGGAGGTGCATCTGGTGCGTTCAGGTTGGCGCCGCTGCGCGGTGCCTGCGCTAGCGCCGATGTGCTTAGCATCGCTGACAGAACCAGCGCTACCGTGCTGCATGAGAATATCTTTATGGTCTTACCTGCCTCGTTCATTTTCTTGATCTCCTAAGGTTTTTCGGTCCGGCTTTGCTGCCGGACCACATCTATAAATTTGCAAGCGTCCTGGCTGTTTCAGAAACCGTGCCGTATCCCGAGTTGGACGCCACTGGTTGGCGCCGGATTGCTTGAGAACGTCACTGGATACTGGATCGGCGTGTTGTTCTTGGCGATGATGCGTGCGTAGTTGAGATACAAGTCGGTGCGCTTGGAAAAGTGATAACCGTATCCGAACACGGCGCCGTTGGCATCCGACAGGCTGGTGTTGTGAGCATCCTTGCGGCGAACATAGCTGCCGAAGAAACTGTTGCGGCTATCCAGGTTGTATCGCGCGCCGATTTGCATGTCCCAGCCCTTGCTCTGGAATGCCACGTAAGGTGGATAGGCGTAATAGCCGTTATAGGTGTGGTAGATGAAAGTGGGCTCGATGCTGCCGAGTTTGTAGGTCAACGCAAAATAATTGTCGCGCGAGGTCGGTATCGCATTGGAGCCGGGCACGATGCTCTTGGTATTGGTCAAGTCGCTGACAAAACCGGCAAACAAGGGACCGTTGCGATAGTCGAAGCCGGTACTGATGTATCGGCCATTCCTGGTGCCGTCTTCGGCGCCGGCAGAATACATGAAGCGGCCCTGGACCCCACCGATGCGCGGCGTGTTGTAGTTGATCGAATTGCTTTCACGATACGGCGCATAGAAAAATTCCATATTGCTGACCATGCTGTAATCGGCAGACCAGCTCGGATCGGCGTAGCCGGCGACCCAGTAGGACGGCGTATTCTGACGTCCCAGGGATAAGGTGCCGTAAGGGCCGCTCATGCCGACAAACGATTGCCGCGGTGTCGGTCCGGCGCCGGTGCTGGCGTCAAACTGCATTTCATGCGTAAAGAAGGCTTTCCAGCCGTCCCCCAGGTCTTCCGAATCGCTGAAGACCAGGCGCGAGGAATTCAAGCCGCCGCTGGAAATCCGCTCGGTACTTCCCTTGGGTGAAGAAATTCGTTCCATATTCAAATCGATCCAACCCGAGATCGTCGGACCTTCCGCAGCAACCGCCTGCCCGCCTGCCAATAACATGCCAACTACAACAGCTCCCTTGCATTTCATTTCTGTCTCCTCTTGTTTGAATTTTTTTACCAGTTCGCTTATGACGCCGAATCTTGGCTATGTGTAAAGCACGCGCTTCTTATCAATACTCACTGCCTTTCTTTATCGGTGGGGCGCAATCGCAGCCTGGCCGCCAGCAACAGCAGCGGCGGCACATACAAAAACGAGTAACACCGTTCAGCGTTACTCGCATCGTTGTTGCTTCAGGTGACGGCCTTTTTTGCCAGGAAGTGTGCTTGATTCCACGCGTCGCCGACCATGATCTCGGCCAACGCCTGGACCGTATCGTAGACGTCGACATAACGCACATATAAGGGAGTAAAGCCGAAGCGCAGGATGTTCGGCATGCGGAAATCGCCGGTAATGCCGCGCGCGATCAAGGCCTGTACAATCGCGTAGCCTTGCGCATGAGTGAGCGAAACCTGGCTGCCGCGCACCGCACTATCGCGCGGCGATGCCAGGCCGAAATCGTACTCCGACAATTTTTCATCCACCAGCTTGATGAACAAATCGCCCAGCGCCATGCTTTTGACACGCAGGGCATGCATATCGACGCCGTCGAATACATCCAGCGCCGCATCCAGTCCCAACATGGAAATCAATGGCGGCGTACCGCATTGCATCCGATCCATGCCATCGGCCGGCTGATAGTCCCGCACGAACTCGAAAGGCCGTGCATGGCCGTGCCAGCCAGACAAGGGCTGACGCATTTTCTGATGATGGCGTTCAGCCACGTAGATGAAAGATGGCGCGCCGGGCCCGCCATTCAAATACTTGTAGCCGCAGCCAACCGCCATATCGGCATTGGCGCCGTTCAAATCTACTTCCACCGCACCTGCGCTGTGGGCCAGATCCCACACCATCAAGGCGCCCACCTGATGCGCCTTGGCAGTAATTTCCGCCATCGGGTAAATCGCGCCGGTACGATAATTGACATGCGTTAGCATGGTCAGGCAGATGCTGTCGTCGAGTGCGGCCAGCACGGCCTCCGGATTCGATTCGACATAACGGATCTCCAGACCGAATAATTCCGCGACGCCTTGAGCGATATACAGATCGGTAGGAAAATTATCCAACTCCGTCAAAATCACTTTGCGGCCAGGATTCAGGCGTGCCGCAGCGGCCAGCGCTTTGTACAAATTCACCGAGGTCGAATCCGCCACCATGACTTCATCCGGATTAGCGCCAATCAGACGCGCCACTTTTGCCGCGACGCGCTTGGGCACATGGATCCAGCCGGCGTCGTTCCAGGAGCGGATCAGCCCGTTTCCCCATTCTTTGGCAACCACCTCTTGAATCCGCGCCGGCAGGTGGCTTGGCATCGCGCCCAGCGAATTGCCGTCGAGGTAGATCTCGCCTTCCGGCAAGGTGAACTTATGGCGATACTCTGCGAGCCCGTCGCGCTGATCCAATGTAATGCAGTCTTGTCTCGTTACCATCTTCTTGTTCCCAGTTTATAAATTGCCACTTGATTTGATACTTGTCTTTTAACCACTTACCGACTCTTTGGTCCCACGCCACGGCTGCCTGCGGGACGCTTGGCGGTGTACGTATGCGGCTCAGTATGCAACCCTGTTGAGATAAGCGAAAATGAAAAATTCTGTCTTTGCCATGCCATTAATTTATAGGTAAAAATTATGGCCGCCGGTGCTACAGCGCAAACCCGGCCGCAGAAGATCGTGCTTCAGATCGTGATTTACAACAGAAATGGAGGCCGAATGATAAGGTATAGACTGAACAAGCTGATCTGTTAAATGCCATCCTTACGAACCTCAAATTTTCGCGACAACACACCATGGCGGCGACTCAATCCAGCCCATCGAAATTCAGCACTGTCCTGCGGGCGACCAGCGGTAACTTCATGGAGATGTTCGATTTCTTCCTGTTAGGCTTTTAAGCGACATACATTTCAAAAACGTATTTCCCCGCCGGCGATGAATTTGCTTCGCTAATGCTGACTTTCATGACTTTCGGCGGGGGTTGAACTGGGCGGCGTCTCGGTTTATCTGTCGGAAACGGCATCTGGATGACTGCCGCAGCGATATGTGGCTTAATTGCAACACTATATTTGTACCGCAAAAGCGGCAATCAAAAGATGGTGCCTGCATAGAACCAGGCTCAGCTTGGGTGAATTCGCTAGTTGCTCAGGTTGCTATCAAAAGAACAATATGGCAAATCAGTCCTAAGATGCCCCAAGGCACTGATTTCATTCGTTTTTCTCAATTCACAACCGGATTTATTCCGTTTTATTGTATAATTCGCGGTTTTCCACCCCGGCAAGTGATCGACAATCGGGTCAAGAAGCAAGGCGACCGACGAAGTGATTGATTGGCTACCACTCAATAGAGGCAATTATGAAAGACGGCATTCACCCAAATTACCGCGAAGTTCTGTTCCACGATGTTTCGAACGATTTCAAGTTCGTGACCCGTTCGACTATCCAGACTCGCGAAAACATCACTCACGAAGGTAAAGAATATCCTCTGGTGAAGATTGAAGTTTCGTCGGAATCGCATCCGTTCTACACCGGTCAACACAAAATCGTCGACACCGCCGGTCGCGTTGACAAGTTCCGTAAGAAATTCGGTACTGTCGGTTCCAAGACTTCGATCGCAAATACTTAATTCGATCGTATGTTTAAAAAGGCAGCTGCGGCTGCCTTTTTTTGTTTATCGAGATTGGCAACATGGGCGGAATCCCACATCCGGAACCGGGAGCCGCGAACCGGGTGCCGCGAACCGGGTGCCGGAACCGGGTGCCGGAACCGGGTGCCGGAACCGGGTGCCGGCAACGCATTGCAGCCAACTCTTTGATAAATCGTAAAGAAGTGTATGTTTCATTGAGAATATCAAGAACAAAAATTACGCTCAACAATAGCGAAGTACCCTGCTATCCGGCACAATACCCAGCAATTCAACATTGATCAGACGCCATTGTGATGAAGCCCGTTCGCCTTCCCGCCTCCGCCACCAGCGCACTGCCACGCTGGGGCCTGTGGGCGCTGGGGTTGCTCTATATTTTGCCTGGCCTGATCGGGCGCGACCCGTGGAAAAATGAAGATGCATCCAGCTTCGGTATCGCCTGGACCATGGCCCACGGCGGCATCGCCGATTGGTTGATGCCGAACATCGTCGGCCTGCCCATGCCCGGCGAAAGCCCGCTGACTTATTGGATAGGCGCAATTTGCATCAAGTTATTCGGCTGGCTGCTGGGCGATCCGCTCGCAGGCCGATTACCTGCAATCGGATTTTTCCTGGTCGGTTCGCTATCGGTCTGGTACGCCACCTATTTACTGGGGCGGCGTACCGAAGCACAACCACTAAGACTGGCCTTCGGCGGTCAGCCCGAACCCACGGATTTTGGCCGCACCCTGGCCGACGGCGCGTTCCTGATTTATCTCGGCAGTCTCGGCCTGCTATTGCAGAGTCACGAACCTACCGCTAAAAGCCTGCAGGTTTCACTGGTGGCTTTTTCCTTCTATATCTCGGTCCGCCTGTTTGAAGCACGCAGCCTGCGCAGTGCGGCAATGCTCGGCCTCAGCTTCGGGCTGCTGATACTGACCCGCGGCTGGCTGCTGCCGCTAGCGTTGCTGTGCGGTTTGCTGACACTAGCGTTGATGCGAGAAAAAGCCATCGCCAAGGATTTACTGCTGGTGACATTGCCCCTGACGCTGGTAATTCCGGCAATATGGTTTGCAACCACCTTTACGCTATTGCCCGACAGCCTGAATCGCTTCGCGGCTTGGGAAAAATTCAATCTGCAGCAATTGAGCTGGCCGACCTGGACCGCATTATCGTATTACTTTAAATACGGTATCTGGTTTGCATGGCCGGCGTGGCCGTTTGCCGGCTGGGCGGTATATGCCTGGCGCCAGCAACGTTCGACCTTGCATATCGCCCTGCCGCTGGCATTTTTCATCAGCCTGACGATAATACTGTTGCTGAATCCGCACCCGGAAGAAGGCATTTTGCTGCCTCTGTTGCCGCCACTCGTGATTCTGGCCGCATTCGGCTTGCCGACCATGAAACGCGGCGCCATCAATGCAGTGGACTGGTTCTCGGTGATGACCCTGACCGCTTGCGCCGCATTTATCTGGCTGGCCTGGATCGCCAAGGAAAGCGGTTGGCCGGCGCAGATTGCCAAGAATGTCTACAAACTGGCGCCCGGCTTTAAACCCGAGTTCAATCTGATCGCACTGGTGATCGCCCTGCTCGGCTCGATATTCTGGATTTTGCTGGTGAACTGGCGCCTGTCGCGCCGGCCGGCAGTCTTGTGGCGCGCCGTAGTGCTGTCCTCAGGTGGCGTGATTCTCTGCTGGCTGTTGCTGACCACCTTGTGGCTGCCATGGATCAATTACAGCAAGAGCTATGCAGGTGTCGCCGCACAAATCGATCAGCACCTGCCTGCGGTCAAACAATGCGTGGATACCAACGTCGGTCCGGCGCAGCGCGCATCGTTTGCTTATTTCGGCGACATACCGTTTGGCGAATATGGCCAGCCGCACTGCGATTTCCTGCTGTACCAAGACAACATCTCAGTCAAATCCGACGATGCAATCTGGCGCGAATTCAAAGGCAAGTGGCAACTGCTGTGGACCGGCCGCCGCCCGTCGGATCGCGATGAACGTTTCCGCTTGTACCAGCGGGTGAGTAATTAATCTCGTCTATTGGTCCGATCTATTAGCCTCAATTGGGATGAGGCTACGGCAGTAGCCAATATATTCAGGGGAAAATAGATTCATACAGAAAGGCTATTGATCGCTCCGAAAAAATCAGTCATAATAGCGGACGCGTTGCCGAGATGGCGGAATAGGTAGACGCACGGGACTCAAAATCCCGCGCTGGAGACAGCGTGCCGGTTCGATTCCGGCTCTCGGCACCAATGAATATAAGGCTCTCAGACTTGAGGGCCTTTTTTCATTGTTTCCGCAATTTGGTATTTTTTCCGCAAAAAATAATTTCCCAATTCCTCGATAGCTAAATTGGTAGAGCGACGGCCTGTTAATCCGCAGGTAGTTCGTTTGCTTTCTGAGTTGATAATCATCTAGTTGTCCTCCCCTCGCAAACGCCGCGTCCCTGTCATAAGATCCCTCAAAACCCAATTCCTTCAGGTCTTCACGGATCTGCGTCAATGTGCGTCGTTGCTTGCGTGATTTGGCCGCCTCGGTCTTTAGCAACGCCTAGAACTGGAACGCATATTTGTCGATTGCACTGGGCGAACGCCGCTCCGCGTAGGACGACTCTGTGATTTCCGTCCGCAGGTATACGTCGTAGCGTTCCGTACAAGTATCGGGCTTTGGTGATATTGGGCATCTCACCCCGCTACGCCGCCTCGTATCCGCTTCCTGTTCGTCAGACCAGTGCTTTGCCTCTGGCTTCCTTCAGATTAGCAGTCGCCCGCGACACCCTTGCCGTTCAGCTAATTCTTCCCCTTGTCGGGCGAGTAGAGGACTTTCACCTCCAAGTAAATGCGCCCTGCCGGGCGCACCAAAAAAAATCGGGATGCGTAAAATACGCATCCCGATTCGTTTGCTGCCTAAACGCCAAAGCCAATTGCCTGGCGCGATATTTCCGGCGTGCCGGCGTTACTTCCTGATAGTCTTGGCACCGCCAAAATTGCCGTTATCCAGTACGGTTTGCTGTGCTTCCAGCGTGCGAATACGGTTTTGCAAGCCCTGCAACTCGCCGCGTGCCGCTTGCTGCTTGTTGCTAAGCAGCTGTGCTTGCTGACGCGCCTGATCCTGTTGGACCGAGACGTTCTGCTCTTGCTGTTGCTGGACCACCAGATCGTTTTGCAAGGCGTTCAGTCTTGTTTCCTGAGCCGCAATCAACTGCTCGGTGTATTGCTTTTCCGCTTCCAGCTTGATGCGGCGGATATCTACCTCAGCCAGCTTCTCGGTCTGGCCGACAAAACTCTTGTAGACCTGCTCGGCCTGCGTTTCCGACGTGGTCTTTACGACGCGCCAGAAATTCTTTTGCTGGAATAAAGCGACATAATAAGTACGGCTGTCCGGCTTGAACAACTGGCTAGCGCCGTAGTTACCATTGTAGGTAGTACGCAATTCGCTCACACCCTGGTTCTGCATTAATTGCTGCAGTTCGCTGATGGTGCTGTTGGCGCTGCTGGCCACAGGCTTAGAAGCTATAACTGTCGCTGTCGGGGTAGTTGAAACCGTTGTCGGCGCGGGGCTTGCTGTAGACGTTTGCGCGAGTGCATTGACCGACAAACCTGCAATGAGCATTCCTAGTCCTAAACCGCGGACTGCTTTGCATACATTCACTTTCATCCCCTGATTCCTTCGCTAACATTAGTTTTGTCGGTATGAGTTACAGCTAGTGGCCAATTTTATCTGTAATCTTGTTGTTACTGGGCACTGTTTTCATTCAAGCCACTGCTGTTGCCATTTTATCACTCTATCGTAGCTAATTATTCAGCCTCGCCGATGGCTTCGGTGTCCGCTATCTGGAATTTGCGCATTTTTTCCCACAACACCTTACGGCTGATGCCCAGTGCATGCGCTGTATCCTGGCGCCGCCAGCCGTTGGCGTCCAGCATGGAAAGAATCCTGCTGCGTTCGGCCAGATCCCATTTTTTCCGGACCGCGGTCAGGTCGTTGCCTTCGTTCACCCGCTCCATGGTGCCCAGTTTGTCGAATACACGGTCGATGCGAACGCGATCCCAGACACCCAGCTGACGATAGATGATGCCGACTCGCTCGGCCACATTGCGTAATTCGCGCACGTTACCCGCAAATTTCGCCTCGGCCACCAGTTCCAGCAGCCAGTCTGGCGGTTGCGGAATCTGATCGTAGGTCTGCGCCAGCAGCGTGTTGAAAATCGCGATCTTGTCGATTCTGCCGCGCTCTTCCAGATTAGGAACCCGCAGCTCGATCACTGCCAGCCGATAATACAAGTCAGCGCGAAACATGTCTTGCTGGACCTGCTCGCGCAAATTCCGGTTGGTCGCGGCCACCAGGCGGAAATCCAACTTCACCTCCGTTTGCGAACCAAGCCTGGTGACCGTGCTTTGCTCCAGCACGCGTAATAGTTTGACCTGCTGGTACAAAGGCAAATCGCCGATTTCGTCGAGGAACAAGGTACCGCCATCGGCCTGTTCGAAATAACCTTTGTGCGCCAGCAAGGCGCCGGTGAACGCGCCTTTGGCATGCCCGAAAAACAGCGACTCGAACAGGCCGTCCGGAATGGCGCCGCAGTTGACTGCGACAAACGGCCCGTGGCGATAACGGCCATGGCGCTGATGTAAAAGTTGCGCGATGCGTTCCTTGCCGACTCCGGTCTCGCCGACGATCAGCACACTGGATTCGCAATCGGCGAAGGCCTCAGCTTCGGCCACCAGCATCTGCATGGATTCGGATTGCGCAATCAGCGGCTGTGGCGAGCGATCCGCGCTGGCGCTGGCGTGCAGTTCGGAGGCCAGGCGGAACACCAGCTTGCGCAGTTCGGCACAGGTAAAATCGAGCATCAGGATGTGCGAATATTCGACCGGATATACGCGCGGATTGGCAGTGCGTCCGACTTCGGCCACCCAGATCACCGGCATCCCATGCGATTTCTGCCAGGCGTCGACAGAAAACTCGGCATGCTCGATCACCGTCACCGAAATCACCGCCAGCGATGGCCGCGACGACACCTGATCACGCGTCACCGGCAAGCCGTCGGCACGAATCACTTCAATATCGAAACTCGCCAGACATTGCGAAATCCGGTCGGCAATATCGGAATTGCCTTCCCAGACGTATATGTCGAGACTTTCTTGCAACGGTTTGTTTTGCATGGTCATTTCTTTTCAGTCGCCTTCACGCAAGGCTAGCAGAATCATGCTTATTTTCACGTTAGAAAATGCCTGTTCATTTAATTAGTAAACCAACTTGACGTTGCTGCCACCGCAACTCAAATCTAGCAACTTGACATCGACAGTACCTATCTGTGCGCCGAGGAGGTTAGTTAACAATTGCGACAAAGGAGCTCCCAAACCGTCCAAGATCGGTTGTAGGAGATCCGTTAGAAGACCGACTGCTCCTCCTAACAAATCGCCTGCTATTGCTGCAGTCAGCGCCTTTAATAAATTGCTCACGGTTGTGCCGATCTGCAAATTATTACTGCCGGTAGAAGTCGTTTGTCCCTTGATTAACTGCACAGGCTGACTGTTCGGCAAACCGTCAACCGCAATCGGCTGATTGATCAAAGGGATACCCAGAACAGTTACCATCTGAGGATAAGCTGTTAAATTCTTCTTGCAGGCCCCTGTCGTCGAGAAAGCGGTACTACCGTTGACAGCACCGTTGAATTGTCCAGCACAAATACTCAACACCGGCGCATCTATTTGAATCGTGGCGCGATCGTTGCCACTACTATCTTTTGTAGTGCACATATCAGTCAACTGTCCCAATCCGTTGACCACATCGATGATGATAGGTAAATCTATGGTGATTAAACCTAAGGCGCTAGCTTGAATACGCGTATAGAGCCGAACCTGCGCTGTAAACGCTGTAGTGCCAATGCCACCTATCCCAATTGAAGGCGGTTCCACTATACCGATCTGTGTGGTTAATGCGCCCGGCAAACTGACACTCGCGGCCAACGCGTGGGAACTATTTGCGACCGCGACAGCAGTACTGACAATATCCAGAGCGCTCAATTTTACATTCAGCGCCGACTCACCATCTGCAGCGTTAATCGCGGCATTCAGTGCCGCCTGCCCGTCTGCGGCGTCAAGCAAGGTAAACAAACCTCCTGCTCCCCCTGGAATTGACAAGAGCCGCACAGGTAAATTGAGCTGGCCAGCCGTCAAACCAAGTGCACTGATTAGATTCTGTTGACTACCTACGACAGAAACAGCGCCAAGCAACGCCTGCAATGTGCATACTCCATTGCTGCAGCCAGCGGTATTCACGTTAAGTAGCTGGGTCACGGTTCCGACACTCGCATGAAGCGGAATTTGAAATCCAAGCGCTTGCAACAAACCGCTTGGCGTCACCGACACATTAGCCAAGCCGTTGTATGTGACTAGAGAGGTCCCGACAAGATTTAGTCCCAGCGCAGACAACAAATTCGGAACCACGCCATTTTTGACTTGTAATAAGTTAGAACCAACCGAAAATGCGGCATACGGATCGCTAGTCGATGCAATCGCCTGAGCACTGATAGTCCGCGAACTCAAACCAAAAAACGCGGGTACATTCTGCGTCAGAATTACCTGTACAGCATTCAGACGTGTGTTTGCTGCAGGGGGAGCTAAAAAAAAGCTCGGCGTCAAGGTCGCGTTGGCGCTCGGATCCCATCGACCACAATTGACGTAGATAGCATTGGACATTGTATTGGGAGCGGTATCCGAAAAACCGTTCATCTGCGCATTACCTATGGCAGCCAATCTTATGGCGGCCACTGCAGGTGGGTCAGTCGCCGCGCATGTGGCCGGATTGCCCGTTAGCATCGTACTGACAAGCTGCTGCGCACCTGCCAGCGCCGCCAGATCAGCCACTTTTTGCAAATCGCGCTTCATATAAAACAAATAACCGATGTCAATCGACGACAACAAGATGACCATGATGGACAAGCAAATCGCAGCCATGATCGCAATCGAACCACGTTGACAACCAGCATCACACCACTGCTGGCGAGCGGCTGACGATTGGTCCGCATCGGGATTCGAACATAAATTCATGAAAATTGGCATCGGTTTGATATCGCTATCCGCATTCAAAATGACTAGTTTGAGGTACCTTTCGATACCTTGTTTTCATAAAATTCCGGCAGCGGACGCTTGAAGCTATCAAGGTAGCGCTGCCAACTGGCGTCAGCCGTCGCACCTAACATCGGTAGTCGCGGACCTGCGACACGGCCATCGGCTTGCGCCTGCAATAAGGCATGTGTGACGTCACCGACACGTATCGTTGCTGCGTGCTCTGCCGCGACCGGTGTTTCCTGTGTCTGCACAGGCACGCGGGTAGTCGTGCGTGAAATGGCGGATGCACCAGTGGTTGCAGGCCGGGCCGCCGGCACTGATATATTTGTCGGCGCGACTGCCGGTTCCTGTAACAACTTTCCTGTGAGCGGCGACTGGGTCTGTGCAGGCGCTTCCGGAATCCCGGCTATCACCAGTAATACGGCGCCAACGAACAGACTGCATTGACCGAGAATTCCTTGTGCTTTCATTGCATACCTCTTAAGCAAAAATTTAATTGCATGACATTCAGCCACCATTACCAAACCGATCCAGCATCGACTGGAACGGCGTAACAGGTGACAGTACCGAATCTGCATTTTTTCTATCCGCAGTAACGGCAGTTCCTTTTACGGTGGTTTTTGCGTTACCGGCAGAATTTTGAACCGCAACCACTACCGGTTGTTGTTGACCAATTTCCGCAGCCAATCGATACACGGTCGCACGACTGTCTGCGGACAAATTCCCCTTGTCCATCACGGCGCGCGCCTTGCCGGCGTCACCTGAAACCAGAAGGAACAGCGCCAGATTGCCTATCATCTTGCGATTATCGGGCGCCAGTTCCGCCGCTTGCGCCAACGGCACACGTGCACCGGCAATATCTCCATTGCGTAACATCGCGTAGCCGAGATCACTCAACGTCACGGGATTGGTCGGCTCGCGCTTTGCCGCTTCGCGCAGCGCTGTGGTGGCACCTTTGTAGTCGCCACTTTGTGCCGCCATCAAACCCAGGCCGTGCCAGGCGGCGCTAGCC
Source organism: Collimonas antrihumi (assembly GCF_018304965.1). Taxonomy (GTDB): domain Bacteria; phylum Pseudomonadota; class Gammaproteobacteria; order Burkholderiales; family Burkholderiaceae_D; genus Collimonas; species Collimonas antrihumi. Next base: position 189,623 of record NZ_JAGQED010000004.1, on the reverse strand, counting down.
TCGGACGAATTCAATAATTTACGGTAAGCGGCATCTGCAGCAACGCTTTGCCTGGTTTCACGCAATGCGTCAGCGCGTAAACGCTGGATTTCCGGCGTACTGCCATTTTGCTGTTCGTAGGCATCGATATGCGCCAGCGATGCAAAGTACATGCCCTTCTCTTGCATTTGACGAATCAACCCTAGATACATGCCCTTGTTGTCAGGTGTCGGAGCCTTTTCCTCTGCCTCCTGGCGAAGTTGGGCCGCTTCGTTCTGTTGGGCATACATCTTTGCCGAACTGGTGGCGCAACCAGCCAACAGCGTTGACGCCTGCACTATGAAAAATGGCAATGCCCAGGTCGACAGAACATGTTTCGGCACCCGCCGGGCCGTGTTTTCCGGCGTCAGAAAAAACTTCATATATTTCCACCCATTTTCGAGAGTGCCCGGATTACCGCTAAAAATCCCATGCCGCCGGTAATCACTAACAATCCAGGCAAAAGAGTCATCACCATGACCCCAGTCATCTTTACCGTCAGTTTCCCTATTTTTTCCTTCATATCCAGTTTGCGTTGTTCGCGAATTCGTTCACTGAACAACTTGAGCGGTTCTTGTACCGCGCCGCCGTGATGCTCCACCTGCACCAACAAACGCGATACCGCGCTCAAATCCTCATTGTCGAATACCGTGGAAAATCGCCGCATCGATTGTTCCCGGCTGCGTCCCGTACTGTATTGACGACCGGCGATCGCCAGCTCCTCACCCAGCACCTTCAATACATTGCTGAATTCGTTTTCAATGACATGTAAGCTTTGATCTACCGACAAACCTACTCCCTGCAACAAGCGCAGCAGGTCAATTAATAATGGCAGTTCGTCGGCGGCCATGCGCTGACGTTTGCGCGCGACCCGCTGCATCACCCATTTCGGCAACATATATCCCAAAGCGATGCCAAAAAAGATAATCAACAACAGTGACAACCACCCTCCGCGATCAAACAGCAATAAACCCAACACCGGTAAACTTATCGCCAACACTACCCGAGCCAAAAAGAACTGGGATTTTCCACGCGTATCGTTGACGCCGCACTGGTCCAACAGATGGCGGTCCTCTTCCGCCACCAACTGGCGCCCCACAGGGGTATCCAGCCAATTCGCACCGAGCGCAATCAGACGATCGCGCCAGCCCGGCGATTCAATATGCACATCGGACACCGCTGCAGGTCTGTCGCGCGCGGCGATCTTTTGATCAATCGTGGCCAGATTGCGCTTGAGCCGCCACGCCCTTGCTATCAACGCTCCCCCAACCAACAGCAGGGCAGCTGCCATCAACAGGATCGCCAGAATGATCAGCGTATGTTGCGTTGTATTCACCTTAATTCCACCTCATGTAGCACTCAGCATCAAACTTGCAGTCAGACCGTCTTCGCCAGTCGAAACAAGCCATAACCACCCAGCACTTCGAGCACGACAGCACCGATCAGCATTTTTTCCCCAACTGGGTCATGCCACATATTGAGAAACATATTGTTATTAAAAATAATCAGGAACAAGCCGATAGCAATCGGCAAGAGACCCATGATCCATGCTGACAGACGGATTTCCGCCGACAAAGCGACCAGTTCATTTTGAGCGTGCTCCAGATCTCGCATGAATGCCGCCATGCGCTCCAGAACCAAATCGGAACGTCCGCCAAAGCGTGAGGAGATACCGATCACGGCGGCGACCAGATCGAGTTCCTTGAATCGAAAAATCGCTGCTTGCTGACGCAACGCATGTTCCAGGTCAACCCCGGCCTGCACCTGTCGGTTGGCACGATCCAGTACTACTCGCAACGGCCCGTCGGTGCCTGGGATGGCAGTTTGAAAAGCCGCGCCTATGCTGTTGCCAATAGTGACCAGGCGTACCAGAGCGTCGAGGAATCCTGGCAATTGCCGCACCATGGTGCGCTGAAGCTTCGAGCTTCTTAACCAAAAATAAAAAATCATCAGCATGATGTATAGGAACAACGTTCCCAGCGCCGAAAGCCATCCACCGAATAACAACGCCAACAAGGTCAGGCCGACGCCAGGCACTAGCAACTTAAAATACAGCCTGCCGTCAGGTTGCTGAATCCCTGCGCGCAAAAAAAAATGACGCAAAGCTTCTGTTTGCAACTGCAAATGCGGCGCAGTTTCGATTCCGCTTCGGGACTGTTGCTGCACCGGCTGCATTCCTTGAATCTGCCTGTCCACGAACGCAGCGCTGACATCTTGCCGCGATCGTTGTTGCGCGCGCTGCCACAGCCATAGCGCGGTGCCTGCTGAAAGCAGAGCGGCGGCAAGTAACCATAGAGCGATATGCATGACTAGCGTCTTCCAGGCTGAGTACTGCCGCCTTGAGCGAAGCCACCTGTATTCGGGCTGCCGGTGCTTTGCTGGCCAAGCTGGCGCTGCCGTTGCAATTTCGGTGCGTGCGGGAAGATGCCCAGCGATACCCAGCGGTCTGCCTCTTCGCCGTCCGGAGCGATATAGCTCTCGTGTTTATACAGTTCTTGCAACGTGATGATGTTGTCGCCCATGCCGGTGACTTCGGTAATTGAAACGATACGGCGGCGGCCATTGGAAAGCCGGCCAATCTGCACGATGAAATCGAGAGCGCCGGCTATCTGTCGCCTGAGGCTGCTTTCGCTGCCTTGGAAGCCGGCAAAGCCGGCCAGCATTTCGATCCGGTACAAGCATTCGCGCGGCGTGTTGGCGTGAATCGTGCCCATCGATCCGTCGTGCCCGGTATTCATGGCCTGCAGCATTTCCAACACCTCGGCGCCACGCACTTCACCGACGATAATCCGATCCGGGCGCATCCGCAGGCTGTTCCGGATCAGGTCACGGATACTGACCGCGCCGGCACCTTCAAAGCCGCCCAAACGCGATTCCAGACGCACCACATGTGGATGGTTAAGCGACAGTTCAGCAGTATCCTCCACAGTCACCACGCGTTCAGCTTCCGGAATGAAAAATGCCAGGGCATTCAGCAAGGATGTTTTACCGGAACTGGTGCCGCCTGAGACCAGGATATTGCAGCGAGCTTTCACGGCGTTTTCCAGCAGCGCATAGATCTCGTCGTTCATGGTGCCGAGATTAAGCAGGTCGGTAGGCTTCAACGGTTCTTTGCGGAATTTGCGGATCGATACCATGGGTCCGTCTACCGACAACGGTTCAATCACCACGTTCAGCCGGCCGCCATCCGGCAAACGTGCATCAACCATGGGATTCGATTCGTCGAGCCGACGCCCGAGCGGCGCCAGGATGCGCCGGACGATGCGCAGCAGATGGGCATTATCGGTAAAGCGTAACGTTTCACGTTGCAATATGCCGTGGCGCGAAACGAACACATCGTTATAGCCGTTGATCAGGATATCTTCGACAGTCGCGTCGGCCAGCAAGTCTTCCAGCGGCCCCAGACCTGCGAGCTCTTTGGTCAAGGCATCGGCAATCTGCCGCACCTCGGCTTCATTCAAGGGGATACGCTGCAGGCGGACAAAACCGTCAACGTCCAGATTGACGAATTGCTGGATCGCGCTGCGCGACCAGCGGCCGAATTCCGCGCCCAGTTCTTCAATCCGCGTCAGCAGATGATCGTAGGCTGCCGTCTTGATATCCTGGAATTCCTGGGTATTCGAAAACGTTTGGTCATCATCAGCAAATTCAATCTGGTTACTCACGTTTGTATCTCCCGTCTTTCATCTTGGGCCGCCTCTTGTCTGTTTTTTCCAGTTATTTGAACAGTACCAAGATTGCGGTGCGCATCACGCTTACGTTGTGCCTGAATCGGCTTGCTTATTTTCGTAACAAAATTTTCGGCAGCCAGCGTCCCACGCCGTACTTGTGCGGCACCGTCTCGTTATGGCTGAGTAATCCATCGATCAAGCCATCGACCGCCTTTACGTAGGAATCGTGCGGAGCAACTTCATGTAGCAGCTTGCCGCGATTGGCGCTGGCAGTCAGTTTCAGCGTGCGCTCCGGTACAGTCGCAAGCAACGGCAATTTGAAACGCTCGGCAATCTGGCCGGCCGCCATGCCGAAACGATCGTCGTAACGATTCACTACCAGGCGTCGCTTGCCATCATCCGGGTGACGGCCATTCAATTCTTGTAAAGTGCCCGCTAAAGAAACCAGCGCGCCGACGCTTTGGTCCGTCACCAGCCATACCTGGTCGGCCGCACTGGTCAAGTTGGCAATGAATTCATGATTGGTGAAACCGCCAAGATCGGCGATCAGTACATCGAAATACAAGCGTAAGCGGTCCAGCAAAGCCAGCGCATCGTGATGCGAAACGGTGCGCATCTCACTCAAGCTGTGAGGCAAGGAAATTACGGTCACGCCACCAGGGCTGCGCGGCAGCGCGGTGTGCACCAGCGTTTCGTCCAGCCGGCGCAGATTACGCACGGCTTCGGCAAAATCGAAATTGCCGTTAGCGCTCAGATATAATTTACCGTCCCCGGCGGGCAAGCCGAGATCGAGCAGGGCCACACGGCTGTCGGTCGTATTTCGCTTGCCGCCTTGACTGGCATTCCGTTCCTGAATCATGTCCGCCAGATGCGCCGCCAGCGTACTGGTGCCAATACCGGAACGCACACCGAGCAAGGTCACCAGCTGGCCACGCTTGACCGGCGCCGGATTTCGCGCCGCGGCCTTGGCCAGCACGCGTTGTACTACATCGCGCGCCTCGTCTTCCGAGGCACTGACATCGATGAAGTCACTTACGCCGGCTCGCAATGCGGCAATCGTCCCTTCGGGAAAAGCCATGGAGCCGACTGCCACCAAGGGCAACATCGGCAATGTTTTGCTCAATGCACGCGCCAATTCAATCGCGTGTGCTGTGGTGCCGAGAGAGTCGATGGATAGGACCCCGGCATGATCGCTGATTGACTCGACCCCGGAAAAATCAAGCAATACCAGCAAGGGATCGAGTTCAACTATGCGTGACAATAATTCCGCCACATCCGCCTTCTCCTGCAGCAAGGTGCCCCATTTTCCGAGGGCGGCACCTAACCACTCAGCTTGCGTGCTGTTACGCGAGCAGAATACGAAACGACTTAGTGCCGCCATTTCATTCAAAGCCTTGTTGCGAGCGTTCATCATGTAACCCAAATAGTTATCGCTTACTTCGAAAATCCTGGTAACTCATCCCGGCTGGCTCCCCCAAGCAGATAACTTCCCCATGCGGTACCTGCGGTATTGCGGCGCTCCTGTTCTTCACCTGGCAGTGGCAGCGGCACATTCTTTGCGATGGGCTGGACCACATGTGGCGTGACGATAATCACTAATTCCTTGTCGTTCTGGGTATAGCTCAGGTTGCGGAAAAAGCTGCCTATAATAGGCAAATCCCCGAGTAACGGAATCTTATTAACACTAGATTTTGTGGAGCGCGAGACAAGGCCACCAATAATGAAACTTTCTCCATCGCCTAGCTCAACCGTGGTATCCGCACGCCGCGTGGTAATCGCCGGGATCGATGGAGTGCCAGCACCGCCGATATTGATGGCATTGGCATAGTCAATATCGCTGGCCTCAGGCGCAACTTTCAAAGCAATCCGCCCCTTGGCCAGAATGGTCGGCGACACGGTCAAGCCTATGCCAAAAGGCTTATAGACAATCGTCGTGGTACCGAGACCTCCTGACTGAGGAATAGGTAGTTCGCCCCCCGCCAGAAAACTTGCGCTTTGCCCCGAAAGCGCGGTCAAAGATGGTTCTGCCAATACACGCGCCATGCCATTACCTTCAATCAGGCGCAAGTTACTGCTCAAGCTGTAACTGCCTCGGCTAAACTTGGTCAGCAGACCGAATGCCGACGATGCAGTTGACAATCCGCCGTTGGAAGCAAGATTACTGCCTAGATTAAAACTGAAGTTGCCGCGATTCAGGCCGGCGGAGAAATCAAAGCCGATTTCTTTCAATACTGTTTTGCTGAATTCGACGATCTTGACGTCAATCTGCACTACGTTGCCGCTATCTATGGTCGAGATATCGAGTACCTTACCTTTACCTGTCATGTCGGCGGCAGCGGCGCTACTTTTTGTATGATCCAACAACGACGCTACGTGGCCACTGATCACACTCGCCGCGCCACGAACTTTCACCTCGGCGCCCCCTTGCCCTGCCAGGGCGGCCTGCAAATCACCCTGGACCGTCACTCTCCAGGTATTTGACGGCAGCCCTTTGGTCCATGCCGTCACGGTGGTGGTACCGGCTTTTTTTCCCACCAGAATCACACTGCCGCGCTTGCCGCCGGCGCCGCGTACCATCAATACATCCGCCACCTCCGGGTCAGCTACGGCAATGCGTTCCAGCGTGCCTGCAACCGGCAGGCTCTGCTGCTCGCGCATGCCGAGGGTAATATCCGCGGTAGCGGCCACGGAAAATGCTGGAATTGCACTTGCGCTCAATAGCAATGGCAGAACTAGGTCGTGAATTTTCATGAGTTACGGTCAATCCTGTTATTGATATAGGCCTGTCATTGAAGAACATCTTCGCCTCAGAAGGCCACCGACTCCCGTTGCGTACCGCGGATCACCTCAACTGTTCCGGAGTTGTTGGCGCCGCGGTTCTGCGCCGCGCCCGATTGCGCAGCTACGTTATTGGCGCTATTCACATACGGCTTGCGGCTTGATGCGGATTTCGAGTCACCAGCCAACCCGCTCATCTCCATGCCGGCAAAGGCTTGGTTATCCGGCTGCTGCATAGCTTGTTGCTGATCGCGTGTCAGATCCTTTTTCCCGACGAGTACGGCTGCCGGCGGCGGGAACAGCGCCAGATCAGGCGTTGTTGCATCGCCAGGATTGCGCAATGCCAGCATCAACTTGCCATTCTGGGTTGCAAGCAGCAGTCGATTCACATCGGCAACCGGCGTCGCCAGCACTGCAGTACGGGCGACTTGCTGGGCTTGCTGCGACGACTGCACTTGCTGGCCCGATTGTGAGGTTTGTTGATTCGGTATGGCTCCTGCGCTGCCGCCATTGGTAGCTGTGCCGATCACCGCTGCGCCATAAGACAAGACTTGCAAGCGCGACATGAGCAAACGCGACTGAGTTTTTTCGCTCTCCTGGCCTTGCTTGAGAGTGAAAAACACATCCACATAATCGCCTGCCTGGACACGATTGCCGGCACCTACAATTTCATCAACAGGAATCGCCACGGCGCGTTCGCCGTCCGCCAATTTCACTGCCAGACCGCTAGCCAAGCCGCTTTCGGTTATCGGAGTACCGGCACCGATGTCAATCAAAGGAATTTTGCCAACTACCGCACTGGCCTGGCTATACGCGCCAGCGGGATTGATAGGCAAGCTCACCAGGCTAATGTCATCGGTGGCAATCGCCTTGCCCGCCGCCAGTGCATGTGCCGCCACCACGACCTCATATTGTTTGGAGGTACCCGCGATTACCGCTGCTGGCGCCGCTGAAATCGGCGGTGGCGGCCGACTGCCCAGCCACCAGGCCACAACTGCCAGGCCGAGCGCCGCCGCTACCAGTATCGCTGCAACAATTTTTGTCAGGTTATTCATAGCGTGTAGTAAGTGTCTGTCCCAGCGGAGAAAATGTTCAAAGTGGCTTTCATACAAAATTCAGTCATCGAGGACGTTAAGGCCACCTCTAATAACTCTTCCTGCCTCATTCCCGCGAACGCGGGAATCCATCTTGGTTGCCATCGTAGTTACCGTGTTATGCAGCCACTTGAATCTCCGCGTTCGCGAAGATGATGACGTTTTGAGAGCTCACTTTAAATCATCGTCCCACTGATTCGAGGTTGATTAAAATCGCAATATGCACAGCAAATAAATAACTGCCAATCGCATGCCAAGAAAATACTCAATCAATTTGCACCGTGGCCGAGCCTCCCAGATTGGCAGGCACCGCGACACTCATTAACGATCCCAGCAGGAGTGGCACCAGTGGTTGAGTGCCATATGGATAAGTAACTTTGACCTTGATGCAATTTGCGTTAGGGGCAGGGTTAGAAGCAGGGCATGTCAGATAAGTGACTTGGACATATGGTACGGTGGTGGGATATGGAGCCGGCGGGTTGCATGCGGCACTGCCTAGCCAGCTGACAAGCGGCGTGACGGTATTACAGGCAGCCATGCCGCGAAGGGGATCGGTGGGACTGCCAGTGCCGATGTACCGCAACGCAGCACGCGCGCCCTCTTCGGCCGCCAGTGTCAGCGACTGCTGAGCCACGAAAATCAAGGCATAAGTAATGATCCCGTACAGCAGCATGAAAAATACCGGGAAGATCAATGCGAATTCTATGGCTGCAACACCGCGCTGAGCTACATTCTTAGCCCTCGCTCCCATGTCAGCAGGATGAGCCGCATATTTATATTTTTTATACACCCCTGCTCCCGATCTTTACCACCCATACGATCAGTGCATGAACAACGCGTGCGGCGCTGATATGCATGACGTAAAACACGAATTCAAATAAATCCTGGCACTATTCGCGCACCATGTGTTCCTATCCAAGCTCCAGCCACAGCCATATAGGCCGCGTAAGGAATGCCAACGCGATTGCCACGCTTCTCCAGCATCCACTGATACCAAGACCGGCGCGCTATCCGCAGCGCGACCAACTGCAGACCCGGCGCTATTCCCAACCGCGATGCGTAAATCACTACGGCATGAACGGCAGCGATTAGCGACGCTATTATGAATACCGGCAGTAATGCTGCAGGCCCTAGCAAGAAGCCAAGCACCGCAAAAAACTTGACATCGCCAGCAGCCATTGCCCGCAATGCATATAGTGGCAAGAAAAAGACAAACCCGATGGTAAGACCTGATAGCGCACTCAACCAGCTTACATCGTTCAATCCTTTGCTCAACAACATGAAAGATCCCAGTTGCAACGCGATCGCGATCAGCAAAAAAATATTGGGTACACGCCGGAACAAGTAGTCGTACAGAAATATCATGGTGCAAAACACCAAGAACAGTAAGAGCAAGAAAAGGCTCGTATGCGGCATTTTTTCGCCCAACTAAACATTGAGAATAGTTGGACTGTTCATATCATCTAATTGATATCCGCCTTCTTCAGCTACCAATTAAATTGCTAGGCCGGTTAATTTAGTTCCGATACGGGTAAATATACCCTGCAAACCCTTAGTACCATCACCGGTCAATGCGGCCACTGCGACAATCAGCGCCGCTGCCACCAGTCCTGCAATCAACCCATACTCAATAGCAGTAACTCCATCTTCATCCCGAAGAAATTTCATTAATTTGGCATTCATTGTGATCTCCTGAAAAAAAACGTATCTCGTTAAAGCAGCTACCCTTGGTGTTGCAATTCACGGCGAAACGACCCTACATTCAACCGTGAATAACAACTCTTGATCTCGAACTACGTGGTACCAGCATAGCCCTGAATAAACATTACCTCAAGATAATTTTTACTTTTTAGCAATAAATTAATAGAGCAACAACTCTAATTATTCCTTCATAGGAGAAACGCAATTTTTCGCTGAAATCTCGCTTCACATCATGAAAAAATAGTTGCAAAAAAGCTACAAATTATTTATTTTAAGCGACATTAAAATTCAACTATCAACGCATGTTTTTCATAGCTTTTTCCCATCACAAAAATGACGTGATCTTGATGGCCTGACACATAGTTGAGCGCCTGCGTAATGGCGCATAAATGGCAATTTTCTTCGACAATCTTCCGACACATTTCTAACGCTCAAGTGCCTCGATACGCAATCCGCCCGATATGACGCGAAATCTAATCCAGCTGATACGAGTAGGATGCATTCACACGCGGCGATCTGGAACTGGAATTGACCGGGACGTCTGCCACCGGCTTTGCCAGCGACAGATCAAGGGTGTAGTAACGGTCATCCGAAAAGCGCACTCCCAGCGCGATAGAACCCAGGGTATCGTGGGTCAGAGGGCCGGAATTCGAATACACGCGAGAATGATCCACCAGGAGATAAGGCTGCACCTTCTTCAGATAGGTGTAACTCATCGGGAACATGCGATTGACCTCGGCCGAAATACCCCAGCCCTTGTCGCCGGCCAATTCACCAACCGGATAAGCAAGACCGAACAGTTTCCCGCCGAAACCGATCTGTTCCGAGGTCGGCAAAATATTGCTGCTGTACTGCATGCTGGCGGCCACCGCAACGCCGAAGCCGCCGCCCAGCTGATTCGATTGCGCCGCTTGCAATGTGACTCTGGTAAAGCCCAGGTCGACATTGCTCTTCTCGCTTTTGCTGCCAAGCCCGTTCACCGCTTTATATACGCCGACGCTCAACTGACGCGTCTGTTGCAATTTGTCCGGCCCTGTTTTGACATCGACCCACGCTGCTTCCGCGCTCAACACCCGCACTTGGGAACTGAGCTCTAACGTCATTGGCGTAGCCGGCACCGAACGCGTGAACTCCTGGCCATTTTCGACGCTATACGCGCCGCCGGTAACGGTCAGGCTATGGGTGTTATCGAGGATCACCGGATAACTGAGGGAGCCGCCAGCACGTACGGTTTTGGTTTGATAGCGCGCTTGGTATTGCACGCCTTCCAAAGCCGAATTTTCCGGCTGAGCGCGATAATTGGACCAGTTCAGCTTGGCCAACAGCCCGTCATTGCCGATTGGCTGGACATAATTGATCGCGTAATATTTCTCGTCCTGCGGTCCGCTGGGTTGCAGCGTACTGACTGTCACCTGCTCACCCAACGGCGTCAGGCCGTTGGTGCTGGCGGTCAGCAAACCGCGTATTCCGGGTTGCCGGTAATCGGCGCCAACCCCGACCGTGACCGGCCGTCGCTTCACCGTCAACACCATGTCGGCGGCGCCGTCGGTGGTGGTCGGTGGCGCTACGTTGGCGACAATCTTGACTCCTGGCTGCAGGCTAAGAATGCCGGCAACCCGTTCAAAGGTGGCGCGGCGTAACGGCCGCTCTTGTTGCAATTGTTCAGCAATCTGCTTCAGGCGATCTTCGTTGCCGCCGGGATTGCCTTCGATCTTGACGTTCTTGACGTAACCCTCGACAACCGTGACCACTACCACGTTATTCTCGAAAGTCTGGGCCGGGATGAAGGCAAAAGAGAGTGGATAGCCCTGGTCTTGATACATCTGCGTGACTTTGTTGGCGGTGGCCAGCAATTCGGCGACTGTAGTATCGCGATTAGCCAACGGCGCAAACAATGCAGCCACCTGATCGAACGGCAAGGTTTTCACGCCGGCAATCTGGAAACGCGACGGCGTCAGATGACTTGCCAGCAATTTTTGCAACGCGGGATCGACCGCCTGGGTCTGGATATTGATGGTCACCGGCGCGCTTGCGGGTGCCTCGGCTTTGGGTAAAGTGTCGGCCGGATTGCCTTGCAGCGGACTGCGTCCATCCGCATAGGCAGGCAAAGAATACGACGCCATCAGGCAACAAGCGCCGCTGGCCATGATCACCGCAGCACGGCGATAGCATCTCGATTTGAATAATTGCATGCTGCGACGGCTCTCGTTCTTTGTAGACGGCAAAACCTGCCCATTAATCGGGATGTCAAGTTATTATTAAATTACGGCAATAATTCATTTGGTGCAACTATTTTGTTGCAGCATGTGTTGTCATTTTGCCTCTTTACTGCTTGACTGTTTTCCCGCTCGCTCGAACAAAAGGGCCTTGGTAAAAACCAAGGCCCTTTTGCAAACCGCTGCTAATGTTTATTTTTTAGTTATGCCACCTAGCAAGCCACTCAACAATCCCGTCGCTTGTCCGGTGCCTGTCCCGCTAGTAGTCCCGGCAGACACCGATGAGGTCAACCCGGCTACCAGATTGGTTACCGGGGCCAGAGGGCTACTGCCACTTGCGCCACCCGCAGCTCCACCCAAAGTCCCTAACAGACCGGTGACTGGAGCCAGAGGGCTACTAACGCCAGCACCACCCGCAGCACCACTCAACGTCCCTAACAGACCAGTGACTGGAGCCAGAGGGCTGCTACCGCCAGCACCACCTGCTGCACCGCCCAAAGTTCCCAACAGACCGGTGATTGGAGCCAGAGGACCACTACCGGCGCCGGCTGCTGCACCAGTGAGGCTGCTGGTCAGGCCATTCACAGTACTGACCACGGGGGCCAACGGTCCGACCAGGGCGCCAAGCAGTGCATCGTCAACCGGTTGCAAGATACCGCCGGTTTGATTTCCCAATAATGGCTGGCCGGTGCCGGTCACGCCGTTGACGGCGAGGCCGCCAACCAGGTTGCCTGTGTTGCTTACTACCGGGCCGAGATTGCTGACGACAGGCACGCCGGACTTAGTCAGCCCGCCACCGACGCTGGCGACAGTGCCGCCAACCACGCCCAGTAAAAGATTAGCCGGCTGGTTCACCGCTGTGGTATTGCCAACGGTCTGGAGCAAGGTCCCTGCGGTGCTGGTCAAAGGCTCAATCGCAGTGCTCACCGCTTGCGTGACTTGTTGCACCGGACCGGTGGTCAATGCCGTAGTGAGTGTCGGCGCCACAGTACCGGAGATGGTGTTGCCGATAGTGCTGACCAAACCGCCAACTGGTGCAGTTACCGGCGCCAGAGCGCTAAGCGGACCGCTGCTGCCCAGGCTGGTGACTACCTGTCCTGTACTATTCACCGTGGCGCCAACCTGCGCTACCACACCGCCGGTACTGCCGACTGTGATGCCAACCGGATCCTGCGCCGTGCCAATTTGCCCCAGGCCGTTAGTCAAACCGCCGCCGAGTACGGTAACGATACCGCTGGCATTGTCGATCACGCCTTTCAATGCAGTCTTGGTAGCTGGAGTGAGTGGTAACTGGCTGACTATGGTGTTGCCAGCGCCGTCAACCGCTGTGCCTACGCTCGATACGGTAGTGCCTACATTCGAGATCAGATTGCTCGATGTAGCAGTCGGTGGCGTTGGTGGAGTCGGTGGTGTCGGCGGTGTCGGTGGAGTCGTCGGTGTGGTGCCGCCAGGACCGGTACCCGCTGTGCTAGCGCCCGCGCCGGCGCCATCGGCATGTATACCGCCGCCGCTGCCGCATCCGGTGAGCAATGCCGTCAGTAACATGGATGCCGCTAGCAATCCGCTTTTTTTCGATGCGTTCATGATCTATCTCCCTTTTTGATGAATCGGATAAAGCCCTGCCTACTGTCTTTTTTCGCAAAGAACGTGCCAGCCAGAAACTCCTTCAAAACAGCAACAGTTGCAGCGCATCCATTTCCATGAAAATCAGAAAAAGAACTTATAAATCAATGACTAAGAGAAATATTTACTACTGGAACGGTAACATTGCCATGCCGCCCAACATGGCCACCGACACGTAACATGTAACGTAACGCGAGGGAACAACGCCGGCCCAATACGACGAATAAGTTGCAAAAACACCACCAGACAACCACCTCCCTGGTGATCCGTTAATAGTTGCTCCAACGCCTATAATGAGCGCTCTCGCTAATCGACCTTAAGACCACCACTCATGCCGCAGTCCTTGGATAATTTATTGGTAATCGGAATTTCATCCCGTGCGCTATTCGATCTGGAAACCGAAGAAGCAATCTTTCGGCAGCAGGGGCTGGAAGAGTATCGTCGTCACCAGCTGCTCAATGAAAACCAGGTGCTCAAACCCGGGGCCGGGTTCGCCTTGGTAAAAGCGCTGCTGAAACTGAATCAACTGACCGGCCAGCGTTTCGTCGAGGTAGTCGTGATGTCGCGCAATTCCAGTGAAACCTCGATGCGCATCTTCAACTCGATCAAGCATTACGGCCTCGACATCACGCGTGCCGTGCTGTCCGGCGGCGCTTCGCTGGCGCCGTATTTGCAGGCCTTCAATGTCAGCCTGTTCTTGTCCCTGCATGAAGACGATGTCCAGGCTGCCGTGAATTCCGGCATTGCCGCAGCGCTGCTGTACCAAAAACCGGAGAATGCGCTGGAAGAGCTGGAGCAGATCCGTATCGCGTTTGACGGCGATGCCGTCATTTTTTCAGATGAATCGGAAAAAATTTATCAAACCGAAGGGATCGAAGCATTTGAGAAGCACGAGCGCGAGAATGCCATGCTGCCATTGCCGCAAGGTCCGTTTGCGCGGCTGTTGCTGGCGCTGTCGTATATCCAGAATAACTTCAAGAATCCGGACGGACATGCGGCGCCGATCCGTACCGCACTGGTGACGGCGCGCTCGTCGCCGGCCCATGAACGCGTGATTCGCACCTTGCGCGCCTGGGATGTGGCGATCGATGAAACCTTCTTCATGGGCGGTCTCGTCAAATCGGATGTGCTGGCCGCCTTCAAGCCGCATATGTTTTTTGACGACCAGCCGGCGCATTGCGAGCGCGCCGCCGGCACCGTGCAAACCGGGCGAGTGCCTTGGAAACAGCCCAGCGAATTTGGATAAACATTCCGTCATCCCCGCGAACGCGGGGATCCAAGGTACTGACTACCCCAAATGGATTACCGCGTTCGCGGGAATGTCGGGGACGCCTAGTCGGGGACGCCTAGTCGGGGACGCCTAGACGGGTCGCCAATGGCGCAGCTTGTTCGCGCTTACTTTAATTGATCTGGCATCAACCTCAAGCGGTCGGCAGGACATGTCCCTTGAACTGCTCCCGCAATTTGTTTTTCAATAGCTTGCCGGTAGCGCCAATCGGCAAGGCGTCGACAAAAACAACATCATCCGGCGTCCACCATTTGGCGATCTTGCCTTCAAAAAATGCGAGCAGCTGCTCGCGAGTCACCTCCATGTCCGGCTTCCTGACTACCACCAGCAATGGCCGCTCGTCCCACTTCGGATGAAACATCCCGATACAGGCGGCCATTTGCACCGCCGGATGCGCCATCACGATATTTTCCAGGTCTATGCTGCTGATCCACTCGCCGCCTGATTTGATGACGTCTTTGCTGCGGTCGGTTATCTGCATGTAGCCGTCGGCATCGATGGTCGCCACGTCACCGGTTGGGAACCAGCCGTCCTGCAGCACCGTCCCGCCCTCATTCTTGAAATAGGTATCGACAACCCACGGCCCCTTGACCAGCAGATTGCCGTAGGTGCTTCCATCCCACGGCAGCTCGTGGCCGGCGTCGTCGACAATTTTCATATCGACGCCATAGATCGCATGGCCCTGCTTTTGCAGCAGCAATTCCTGCTCTTCAGGAGGCAGGGATAAATGCCTGGTCTGCAGGCTGCCGGTGGTGCCCAGCGGCGACATTTCGGTCATTCCCCAGGCGTGTACCACATCTACGCCATAACGATGGCGCAAAGCTTTCATCATCGCTGGCGGGCAGGCAGAGCCGCCGATGATGGTGCGCTTGAAGCTGGAGAATTTCAGCTGGTTTTGATCCATATAGTTCAGCAAGCCGAGCCATACCGTCGGCACGCCGGCGGAAAAGGTGATTTGCTCTTGCTCGAACAATTCGTACAGGGATTTCCCATCCAGTCCGGGGCCGGGAAATACCATTTTCGCGCCAGTGATCGGCACCGCGTACGGCAAACCCCAGGCGTTGACGTGAAACATCGGCACTACCGGCAATACGGCGTCACGCCCTGATATGTTCATGGTGTCCGGCATGGTCGATGCCAGGGAATGCAAAACAGTCGAGCGGTGCGAGTACAAGGCGCCCTTTGGATTGCCGGTGGTGCCCGAGGTATAACACAGGCTGGAGGCGGAATTCTCATCGAACAATGGCCAGCTGTAATCGTCCGCGCCGGCTTCCAGCAAGGCTTCATAGCACATCAGGTTGGGCAGCTTGCTGCCTTGCGGCAAATACTCGGGCCCGCACATGGCAATGTAGCCTTTGATGGTCTTGGCCAGGGGCGCCACCGCCTCCACCAGCGGCAGGAAACAGACATCGAACAGCAGGTATTGATCCTCGGCGTGGTTGGCAATGTAGCCGATCAGGTCCGGATGCAGGCGTGGATTGATTGTGTGCAGCACCGCCCCCGAACCGGATACCGCGTAATACGCCTCCATATGCCGATAGCCGTTCCATGCCAGAGTGGCAACCCGCTCGCCCATCTTCACGCCCAGCGTGCCCAAGGCATTGGCAAGCCGGCGCGCGCGGCGATGGCACTCACTATAGGTGTAGCGATGGATATCTCCTTCAACCCGCCGCGAGACTATTTCATTACCGCCGAAATGACGATCTGCATGCTGGAGGATGCTGGAAATGAGCAGCGGCTGGCTCATCATCTGCCCCATCAACGGACTCTTCGGATACTGTGACATTGCATCTCCTGATGTTGTAATGGTTCTGTTTTTATTACAATTTACACGTTTTCTCGATAAGCGACGGCAGAAATAAGAAAGAAGGGTGGGCACGCATGCCCACCCTACGAAAAAAAGGACCCGGCTATACCGCCGATCATTTGGCGGTATAGCCGGGTCCTTCTATTCCAGCTTGCTGTGCTTGCTACTGTCTTCGATTCAGCGTGCTGAAATCGCGTCCACCACGCACAAGGCGGTCATGTTGACGATACGGCGCACCGTTGCCGATGGCGTCAGGATGTGGACCGGCTTGGCGCAACCCAACAGGATCGGGCCGACCGCCACGCCATTGCCGCAAGTATTCTTGAGCAGGTTGTAGGCGATATTGGCGGCATCGATGTTTGGCATTACCAACAGGTTGGCATCGCCTTTCAACGACGAATCCGGCATCGTTTTTCTCAACAGCTCGGCGTTCAGCGCGGTGTCGCCATGCATTTCACCATCGACTTCCAGCTCCGGCGCCAATTCCTTGATGATACCCAGCGCACTCCGCATTTTCCGCGCAGAAGCGCTGTCGCTGGAACCGAAATTCGAATGCGACAGCAAGGCTGCGCGCGGCTTGATGCCGAAACGCAGCATTTCTTCCGCTGCCAGGATCGTGATTTCCGCCAGTTGCTCGGCAGTCGGATCTTCGTTGACATGGGTATCGACCAGCACCAGCTGGCGGTCGGCCAGGATCAAGGCATTCATCGCGGCGTAGACATTCACTCCTTCGCGGCGGCCCAGCACCTTGTCGATGTAGTTCAAATGCAGGCTGGTGGTGCCGTAAGTACCGCAGATCATGCCGTCGGCATCGCCTTTATGGATTGCCATCGAACCGATCAAAGTATGACGGCGACGCATTTCCAGCTTGGCGTATTGCTCTGTCACGCCCTGGCGCTTGGTCATTGCCAGGAAAGTCTGCCAGTAATCGCGATAACGCGCGTCGAATTCCGGATTGATGACTTCAAAATCGACACCAGCCTTCAGACGCAGGCCGAAACGCTCGATGCGCTGTTGCAGCACGGCTGGACGGCCCACCAGGATCGGCCGCGCCAGGTTTTCATCGACCACCACTTGCACTGCGCGCAGGATGCGTTCTTCTTCGCCTTCAGCGTAGACAATCCGCTTTTTCTCGGCCGCTGTCTTCTTGGCGACCTGGAACAGCGGCCGCATGAAGGTACCGCTGCGATAAACGAATTGCTGCAGCTTGTCGATATAAGCTTCCATATCCTTGATCGGACGGCTGGCGACGCCGGACGCTTCAGCGGCCTTGGCGACTGCCGGTGCAATCTTGATCATTAGACGCGGATCGAACGGCTTTGGAATGATGTATTCAGGTCCGAAAGACAGATTGGTGACGCCGTAGGTCGTGGCGACGATATCCGATTGCTCGGCTTGCGCCAGCTCGGCGATCGCATGCACCACCGCGATTTCCATCTCACGCGTGATAGTGGTGGCGCCGCAATCGAGTGCGCCGCGGAAAATGTAAGGGAAGCACAGAACATTGTTGACCTGGTTCGGATAGTCCGAACGGCCAGTCGCCATGACCGCATCATCGCGTACGGCCTTGACATCTTCCGGCAGGATTTCAGGCGTCGGATTAGCCAGCGCCAGCACCAGCGGCCGCGGCGCCATCGCCTTCACCATGTCTTGCTTGAGTACGCCGCCGGCCGACAGGCCGAGGAAAATGTCAGCGCCCGGGATCAGCTCGGCCAACGTACGCGCATCGGTCTCGCGCGCGAAACGCAGCTTGTCCGGATCCATCAGTTCAGTGCGGCCTTTATAAACCACGCCGGCCAGGTCGGTGACGAAAATGTTTTCAATCGGGAAGCCGAGATCGACGATCAGATCCAGACAGGCCAGCGCCGCGGCGCCAGCGCCGGAGACCACCAGCTTGCAGCTCTTGATGTCTTTGCCGACTACCTTGAGGCCATTCAGAATCGCCGCGCCGACGATGATCGCGGTACCGTGCTGGTCATCGTGGAAGACCGGGATCTTCATGCGGTCGCGCAATTTGCGCTCGATCTCGAAACACTCTGGCGCCTTGATGTCTTCCAGGTTGATACCGCCGAAAGTCGGCTCCAGCGAGGCGATGATGTCGCACAGTTTTTCCGGATCGTGTTCGTTGATTTCGATATCGAAGACATCGATGCCGGCGAATTTCTTGAACAGCACGCCCTTGCCTTCCATCACCGGCTTCGATGCCAGCGGGCCGATATTGCCGAGGCCGAGAACGGCGGTGCCGTTGGTGATAACCGCAACCAGGTTACCGCGCGCCGTGTAGCGGAAGGCGTTAGCCGGGTCGGCCACGATTTCTTCGCAAGCGGCAGCAACGCCCGGCGAGTACGCCAGCGCCAGATCGCGCTGGTTAGTCAACAATTTGGTCGGGGTTACGCTTATTTTCCCGGGGGTTGGAAACTCGTGATACTCAAGCGCCGCTTGACGCAATTGTTGGCGGAGCTCTTCTTTTTTATCGATCATCGAATCCATATGCCTCTGTCCCCAAGTCTAACAAGTGAAAGTCTTTGATTTTATCAGACTGCTCGCCGTCAACCATGCAAATTTCGCATTATGAATGAGGATTTCACGCAACAATTTAAAATAACTATCAATTTAATAAAATCGATTAATTTTAAATTTCAATTAATATGCACTGCAAATTGGAAATTGGAAATGCCCGGGAAATTGATCGAGATCAAGCCCGGCACTACTGATGTTGTAATAAAATTGCACCCCGCACGCATTGCGGCGACTTATCGCTCAATGCAAACAAGATTGAAGACCGCTTTTTCATCGCCGCCAACTCTGCCAATTCAGTTAATTATCGTTCAGGACACTCCATGAAACCCATCATCATCATCGGCGCCGGTATGGCCGCCTACAGTCTGGCGCGCGAAGTGCGCAAGCTGGACAAGACCGCCGAACTGCTGATCATTACGGCCGACGATGGCGGTTTCTATTCCAAGCCGATGCTTTCGAACGCCTTCGCCCAAAAGAAAGTGGCGGCGCAATTGATTTCGCAAAACTCGGCGCAAATGGCGGAACAGATCGGCGCCACTATCCTGACCAAAACCCGGGTCAACGGCATCGACACCGCACGCAAGATAGTTGACACCAGCAGCGGCGCTTTCGAATACCGGCAACTGGTGCTTGCCGTCGGCGCCCAGCCGATCCGGCTGAACCTTGCCGGCGACGCCAGCGACCGCGTGCTGTCCGTCAATCACATCGACGATTACGCCACCTTCCGCGCCAAGTTGCTGCCCGATCTGCAAGCATCGGCCCGCGTCGCCATTCTGGGCGCCGGTTTGATCGGTTGCGAATTTGCCGACGACCTTGCTGCGCACGGCCATACGGTTACGCTGATCGATCCCAATCAGTTGCCATTGGCAGCGCTGGCGCCGCAAGCTTTGTGCCAAGGTTTGCATGCGGCACTGACTGCGCGTGGCATCAACTTGCAACTTGGTACGACTGCCGCCAGCATCGACCATGCCGACAGTGCAATCAAGATTACCCTGTCGAATGGTGAAGTGGTCGTGGCAGATGTCGTCTTGTCGGCCGTCGGCCTGCGTCCCGACCTGGCTCTGGCGCAAGTAGCGCAATTGACCACCGGCCGCGGCATCATGGTCGATAGCCATGGCCGTACCAGCGCGGCCGACGTATATGCGCTCGGCGATTGCGCCGAGTACCGCGTCGACCGGGAGGGCCGCACCAGTCCCCTGCCATACATCGCACCGATTCTTACCGCCGCGCGTGCGATTGCCAAGACATTGACTGGTGAAGATACCGAAATCGATCTGAAACATTCGCCGGTGATCGTCAAGACACCGAGCTATCCGCTCGCGCTGATACCGCCGCCACCGCACACGGTGGCCGCCGGCCGCTGGGAAACCGAACTGGATGGCGCTACCACCATCTGCCGCTTCTTTGATGCGCAAGGTGTGATGGTAGGTTTCGGGGTAGCGCCGCAAGAAGCGAAAATCAGGCAAGCCTTGATGGCGGCTTTGGGGACGACGGCTTAAATGATTTGGCGTAGGGTGGGCATGAATGCCCACGCGTGACCGTGATAGCCGGAGTGCAAACGCACGCGTTACCAAAACAGGCATCTGCCACGAGTGAATTCCGCGTGGGCATTCGTGCCCACCCTACAATTACAGCATCACGCAAACTCGGCAATCAGCTCCACAATTTCTGCGCCATAGGTTTCCAGCTTCTTCTCGCCGACACCGCTGACGCCGCGCAAATCATCCAGAGAAGCTGGTTGCGCCTTGGCGATTTCGCGCATGGTGGCATCGTGGAAGATGACGTAAGCGGGCACGTTGTGTTTGCGCGCAGTCTCGACTCGCCACCAGCGCAATTTCTCGAAAATCGCCTGCTCCAGTGTCGACAGATCCGTTTCGACATAACCCTTCGGCTTGCTGCCGCTGCGTTTCTGCTTGACCGGCTTCTGGTATTCCCGCAACTGCACCGCTTGCTCGCCGCGCAGCACCGGCCGCGCCGCATCAGTCAGTTTGAGCGCGCTGTACGCCTCGTGGTCGACCGTGATCAGGCCAAGCGCAATCGACTGCCGCAAGATGGCCCGCCACTCAGCCTCGCTACGATCGCTGCCGATGCCAAACGTCGAAAGCTGATCGTGACGCCACTGCTTGATCTTGTCGGAATCTATGCCACGCAAGACATCCATCACATGCATCGCACCGAAGCGCTGGTCGACCCGGTAAATCGTCGACAGCAGCTTTTGCACCACCACCGTCGCATCGAATGATACCGGCGGACTCATGCAGGTGTCGCAATTGCCGCAACGCTCGGAGCCCTGACCGAAATAATCCAGCAAGCGCACGCGGCGGCAATGCAGGGTTTCACATAGCCCCAACATGGCATCCAGCTTGACGCCCAGCACCCGCTTGAAAACCTCACCGGCTTCCGACTCGTCGATCATGCGCCGTTGCTGCACCACGTCTTGCAAACCGTACGCCATCCAGGCATTGGCGGGGCCGCCGTCGCGGCCGGCGCGGCCGGTTTCCTGGTAATAACCTTCAATACTCTTGGGTAAATCCAGATGCGCGACAAAGCGCACATCGGGCTTGTCGATCCCCATGCCAAACGCGATGGTGGCCACCATCACGATCCCGTCTTCGCGCAGGAAGCGCCCTTGATTCCTGGTCCGTTGCGCGTAATCCATGCCGGCGTGATAGGGCAAGGCCTGGATCCCCTGCTGCCCCAGGAATTCGGCGGTTTCCTCAACCTTCTTGCGCGACAGGCAATACACAATGCCGGCGTCGCCGCCATGTTCGCTTTGAATAAAGTCGAGCAATTGTTTGCGGCCGTTGGCTTTTTCAACGATCTGATAACGGATGTTGGGACGATCGAAGGAAGAAACGAAACGCGCGCCTTGTTCAAGTTGCAGGCGCAGGGCAATTTCTTCCCGGGTCTGCTGGTCGGCAGTGGCTGTCAGCGCAATCCGCGGTACGTTCGGAAAACGCTCGTGCAGGATCGACAGCTTGATGTACTCGGGCCGGAAATCATGTCCCCATTGCGATACGCAGTGCGCTTCATCAATCGCAAACAAG
The DNA here is from genome assembly GCF_018304965.1 of Collimonas antrihumi. GTDB lineage: Bacteria > Pseudomonadota > Gammaproteobacteria > Burkholderiales > Burkholderiaceae_D > Collimonas > Collimonas antrihumi. The sequence continues at coordinate 167,860 of NZ_JAGQED010000004.1, read as the reverse complement.
GCAATCTTGGAGGATTCCAGCAAATCCAGGCAGCGCGGCGTCAGCAAACGTTCCGGCGCCACGTACACCAGATCAAGATCGCCGCTGCGCACGCGGCGTTCGATCTGCGATGCCTCTTCGTAGGTTTGCGTAGAATTCAGGAAAGCGGCGCGCACGCCGACTTCCGCCAGCGCATCGACCTGGTCTTGCATCAACGCGATCAACGGCGACACCACCACCCCGACCCCATCCCGCAGCAATGCCGGAATCTGGTAACACAGCGACTTGCCGCCGCCGGTCGGCATCAGCACCAGCGCATCGCCACCGTTGGCCACATGACTGACAATCTCAGCCTGCTGGCCACGAAAAGATGGATAGCCGAATACCGTTTGCAGTATATGAAGTGCTTGCGGGTCGGAACTGGCGGATGCTTCTGCTGAATCTGACGAATGTGGCGAATGTGGCATTAGTTACTTACGGAATCTTGTATTAGCTTAGAAAGCCGTTATGGACACCGACCAGGAGAAATACTCCCAAGGCGACGCGATAGATGATGAACGGCCAGGTTGAGAATTTCTCCAGGAATTTCATCAAACCCCAGATCGCGCCAAAAGCCGAAATACTGGCCACTACCAGACCGAAGATCAGCAACATCCAGGTCTCCAGCGGCATATGCAAATGGAACAGCACCAGCAACTCTTTCAAGCCGGCCAGCGCAATCGCCGGCAAACCGAGCAAGAAGGAGAAGCGCGCCGCTTCTTCACGCTTGAAATTAAGGAACAAGGCGGCAGTCAGCGTCGAACCGGAACGCGACACCCCCGGAATCAGCGCACCGACTTGCGCCAGGCCGACGATCACCGCATCACGCATACGCATCTCGCCGACGGTGCGGCGATGACGGCAACTGAGTTCGGCAAGCGCCAGCAGCACCCCCATGGCGATACACGCATAGCCAATCACGCTCAGGCTGCGCAACGGCGAGCCGCAGGCGTTCAGCACATGCGACAGCGACAATCCTGCAATTCCGATCGGGATCGTCGCCAGGATGATCGCCATCCCGAGGCGGAATGACGGGCTGCTGAAATTGCGCTCACGCACTGCTGTGATGCTACCGACAGTCACTTCGCGCACATCACGCCAGAAATAACTGACGACGGCCGCCAGCGCCGCCAGCTGCATCGCTGCGGAAAATGCGGAGCCCGGATCATGCCAGCCCAGTATGGCCGGAACGATGCGCATGTGCGCGGTGGAAGAAATAGGCAATAACTCAGAGATTCCCTGAATCACGCCAAGAATCGCAACCTGTAGATAGTCTAACGATGCAAACCCGATATCGGTACCAGCGGAACATACACTTGCCACAGCAATCTCCAGTTCAGGATTGAATGATTACAAATTCCAAAAAAACAATGACTCTTTTTCTGCAGTTCGGACGCGCGCTCAATGTGTCCAGCTCAATGCGTCCAACTAACCCAGCCGGTATATCCGGTCACGATCACCACCAGCCCAAACACAATCCGGTACCACGCAAACAGGGTGAAATCATGGCTGCTGATATAGCGCAGCAACCAGCGCACGCACAGGAATGCCGAGACAAATGCAGCTACGGTCCCGATCGAGAACAGCGGAATATCGGCCGCCGACAACAGCGCGCGATCTTTGTACAGGGAATAAATGGTGGCGGCAAACAGGGTAGGAATTGCCAGGAAAAATGAAAACTCGGTAGCCGCCTTGCGCGACAAGCCAAACATCATGCCGCCGATAATCGTTGCACCCGAACGGCTGGTGCCGGGAATCAGCGCGAACGCCTGGGCAATGCCGATCTTCAGCGCATCCAGCGCGCTCATGTCGTCGACCGATTCGACCCTGGCAACCTGGTCGCCGTTCTTGTTGCGGCGCTCAACCCAGAGGATCACAAAGCCGCCGATAATCAGCGCAATCGCCACCGGCAAAGGCGCGAACAACTTTTCCTTGATCATCTTGCTGAACAACAGCCCCAGTATTGCTGCCGGGATAAAAGCGATGATCAGGTTGATAACCAGCTTGCGTGCCTTGATATCGCTAGGCAGTCCGCGCAGGACCGCGCCGATACGGGCTCGATATTCCCAGCATACGGCGAAAATCGCACCGGCCTGGATGGCGATTTCGAACACTTCGGCTTTTTCACGCGTAATGTCGGCAGTAAAGTCCAGCAAGCTGCCTGCCAGAATCAGGTGGCCGGTCGACGAGATCGGTAAAAACTCGGTGAAACCCTCGACCAGGCCCATGATGAGCACTTTTAACGCGAGAACAATATCCATGTGGTTTGGGAGTAAAAAGAAAGGAAATCAAGCTCCGGGGCGAATGATACCGCCCTGGCCGTTGTAAAGTTGCGGGATATTTCTTAAAAACAGCCGTCTATTTTACCGGCTCGAATGTAACCACGAGGTTTTCGGGCTTGGTGCCGATTCTTGTCGGCATGAAAGCTACGCCGGCATAACGTAAATCTTCCGGCTTGAAGGTATACAACGGCACCCCGGCCAGCAGTTGACGCGCCAGCAAATTACCTATCTGCGTCACTTGCGCAGCGTAGGTATTGTCGAGGCCGTCCAGCATCAGGCTGTCCAGCTTGGGCTCTAGCAATGTCACTGCGTTGTGCGGGTTATCCAGGGTCAGCACACCCGAGATCGCCATCTTGCCGCTCCATGATTTACCTAGCAATGGCATGGCGACTGTCACATCGGTTGCCATCGACAAGCGATTCTGCTCCGGCGGCAAGCTTAGCAGGGCCTTGTTGGCGGTAATCTCGAACAGGCCCAGATAACGCTGCGAAAAAGGCAGACGCTTGTCGACCGATTGCTGCAGTTTAGTCAACGGAAATTCGACATCGCGCGGCCCGATAAGCGCGGCACAGGACGATAAGAGCAGCGTAGTACATAGCGCCAACAACGCCGGCATGACCTTGCTGGAAGTAAAGTTTCTATATTGCATTCAAATTTTCCCTTTTTCTTTTTGCCGCCAGTCAATAGACTGACCCTACGCTGCGGTCAATCGTTCCAACGTGGCCAGGTAATGCATCGCGTGCGCTTGAGAATTGCCGCACATATCCAACGCCGGCTGCAGGCTGGCGCAGACGGCAGGACGATCCGGGCTGCCGAAAATCCGGCAAAGATTGGCGGGATCCAGCTGAATGCAGCGAACACCCGCCGGCTTGCCGTTCGGCATGCCAGGGATCGGCGACGAGATCGACGGCGCAGTACAGCAGGCGCCGCAATCGGGACGGCAAAAGATGCCTTCCGCTTTCATACCGGTCCCTCGACAATTAGTGTGTATTTTGAAAACATTTTGCGATCTGCGGCATTGCAAATTGAAGCAAAGGCCAGATTCTACTTGCAATCACCTTCCCAACCGGCACCTCGATTGCGTTCAATCGTCGACATCAAGGCAAAAAAATATTTTTCATCGTATGGAATAAGCAGCCTGGATTTACGTTCACGTACATGAAGTTGCAATTTTTGCATCTCATTTAAATGAATCTCCAGGAGCCGTTGATATGAAACATTTAATTCTTACCGCGATCCTTGCCGTCGCATCGGGTTCTTACGGTGTTTTCTTAACTGTAGCCCTCTACCCGTCCGTAGCGGGTGCAACCCAAATACGTACCACTTTTGACGGCAATATCCGCAACAATTCTCTGGCGTTGAGCCCGGACGAAGCCACCGCCGTTGTGTCCAACAGCGAGCGGCCCGAGATTATCGTCTACGATCTTCCCAGCGGCTCGGTGCGGGGCGTGCTAAGTGGCTATGTAACACCGCGCAATATAGTATTCGCGCCTGACGGCAAGGCTTTCTTCATCTCCGATAGCAGTCTCGGTGAGATAGTAAAAGTAGATAGTGCAACGCTAGTGCCGCTTTCACGACTGGCGGCAGGTCCAGGGAGTTTCGGAACAACATTGACCAAGGATGGGAACGCGCTCTATATCAACAACCAGGCCGCGGACACAGTGACACGCTTCGACATCAATAGCGGGTTAGCCCAAACTGTAATCACCGGCTTCGCGCAACCGCGCCAAGGTATTCGCCTGAGCCCGGACAACGCCAAACTCTATGTCACCAACTTCCTTGGCGACAAGGTGACGATTGTCGACACCAAGACCAACAAAATCGATGGCGAAATCACCGGATTCAACAAGCTGCGCGCAATCTCGGTCACCGCCGATGGCAAGGTCATGTTTGCCGCCAACAGCGGCGCCGACAATATCGCTGTAGTCGATATCGCCAAGCGTCAGATTACCGGCACGGTGCCAGTCGGCAAAGAACCATATGGCGCGGCGCTAAGCCCCGACGGCAAATTTGTCTACAGCGGCAACCTGGCCGACGATAGCGTTTCAGTGATTGACGCAAAAACGTTGAAGGTCGTCGCCACCATCAAGGGTTTCAAGGGGCCGCGCCAAGCCATTGCTTTTACGCGGGACAGCAAGTTTGCTTACGTGTTGAACACGGATCTGAGCTTGTTCAAAGTTGATAGCGCCAGTCAGAAAATTGTCGCGGAAATTTCCTTTGAGCATTCAAGTAATGCTCTGATTAAGTAAACACGCGGCCAACTTATTCATGCTGCGCAGGAACCTGATTGTAAGACTTGTGCTTAGGAGTAACACCTGAGAATGAAGAAGGTAAATATCCTGGTTGCAGACGCTCACCCTGTCGTGGCAACTGCTGTAAAAGAACATCTGGGTCGGCATCCTGGCTTTAGTGTGCATCCCTCAGTTGCCAATTCCACCGAATTATTCGATCGATTGAGTTCTCAACAAGTTGATGTTCTTGTGACTGCCTACATCATGCCTGGCGGCGCATTCGGGGACGGTTTGACCATGCTCAAACGCGTGCGCAAGCACTACCCGACAGTTCGCATCATCGTATTTACCAGCCTCGACAGCCCGAGAATCCTCACTGCCCTGAAATCCTTAGGAATCAATTCGATCATTAGCAAACGCGACGCGATAACGGAACTTGTCGTTGCCATTGATCGCGCGCTACGGGGAACTGGATATCATGGCCGATGCATTCATGAAATAGTTGAAAGATCAAACTGCCTGAACATTGGTGGACATGAAGCGCTGTCCGTTCGCGAAGCCGAGGTCCTGCGCATGTATCTTGCTGGTCATTGCATAGCAGAAATCGCAAATTCCCTTAAGCGCAGCGTGAAGACTATCTACAATCAAAGGCGTGCTGCAATGGCGAAACTGTCATGCAAAACTGATGCTGAATTGTTTCAGCTTCAATCGATTCATGGCATCGTCACATAAGAACGTAGCCCAGCATTCCTGGATATCCCATCCTGAAGAAATATCCGCCAGCGGCGATGGCCTCAATGCTGCGCATCGTCAATGGTATCGGTGGTCTGCGACAACAGAAAACCGTCTTTTCCTTACGGCGTTCCTCAAGCGTCAAATTTAGCGAGGGGCCTCGCCTTTCATTGCAGGGCCCCATTTTGGGAATTCTCCCAAAATATCCGGTAACCCGCGCTGCCATAATAAATCCAACATTATGAGAACTCTGAACGTGTCGTACAAACGTATCTGCATCACATAATCCTTCAATTGCAGCAATGCGAAGAAAGTGAAATCTCCATGAGCTCACAAAAATTAGCCGTCGATTCGATTATTGCGTTAGCAGATATACCAAAATTCACTCTACAACTGCTCAGCGGAACGGCAAAAGGGGCAGTAAGGTCAAGCGGGATTTTTACTAAAGAAGACATCACCAGAATCAGAATATATGTCAGGAATGGAAATTCTCTTCCTTTTGATATTAATACAGTGAGAAATCAAATCGGCTATGACATTGGCATAGCTGGCTTGACTCCTGAAGATGTTTTTGAATTATTCAAGAATATCCGGTCTCATGCAATTTCTTGGTACAACGTTGAAACTCATCTTTGGGACCAAAGCCTGGATATGAATTCAACTGCAAAGTATCTGGTTGCAACCGGTGAAGAGATTCTCCGTATTATCAATGCAATGCCTATTCTTGAACGAGTAAAAAAAATAGTGGGCGACGTTTCGGACTTCCAATTATCAGAAATCATTTTGGAACCGGATGATGAAGTACAAATAGTTACTTTGCTGAGTGCTCTGAACAAGATAAAACGCCACATTTCCGAACAACAGGAAAAAAATAAAAAAATGAAAACCGTTGTTTATGATTTTAGAGTAGGAATGGCAGGCGGCCAATTGAGCAATGGAAAAAATACTGTGGGTGTGCAAGCGCAAGTCAAATCCAAATACGATTTGCTGAAAGCACACAAATTACTTGACTCCATCAAGGCTTTACAAGATGAGATAGACGAAAAATATAAGCAGATTGCGCAACTGGAAAAAGAGTATAAAAAATATACCGGATTAGCATTTTCGGGGGCGGCTCTTGGCTTTGTAGGTCTGGCTATCACTGGCGGAATATACGGAGCCAAAGCCGAAGCGGCTCGCAAAGCGAAAAATAAATTAATTAAAGATATACAGCAACTACAAAAGCAGAGTTCAGAGAAAAAGTTGTTGCAGAAATCCATAGAAACCCTATCCCGCAGTTTTAGCGATATCGCCATACGCATGTTAGATGCGGAAATTGGAATTAACAACTTGAATTATATGTGGGAAACCGTGCTCAATAATATAAGCGATTCGGAACTGCAAATGAGCCGTATCAATGATGCGCTCAAACTGACAACTTTCACCGTAAATTTTCGAAAAGTAATTGCGCCCTGGAATGATGTGGAAAATTTAGCATTATTACTTACCGGAGCAATTCTCGACGGCATAAAGGAATCTTTTGAAACTACAGACACACCAATTGCACCTTAAATAATTGAAGTCGGAATTCTTCGCTTCTGCATTCATTCAAGTTTTTAACCGTAGCTCATACATGGAGAATGTCGTTATGTTAGCAACTAAATCACCACCGGATCTCGTCATAGAAACAACAGAGATACCAAAAATGGCCCTGCAACTACTCAGCGGAAAAATGGAAGGAGTTGAAAGAACAGCTGGAATTTTTACGAAAGAAGACCTTATTAACATCAAACTATATGTTAGAGCTGGGCTTGCACTTCCTACCCAGCTTACAACAGTAGAAAGCTATCTTGGTTATAAGAATAGCGGCATTGCTGGATTGGAGCCGATAGATATTCTGCAGCAGTATATCTCTATTAATTCCCACGCCCTTACCTGGAATAATCTTGAAGGCCATGTATTGAAGCAAAGTATCGTACTGGATACCGTTGCCAACAACATTGTTGGAACCGGAAACGAGATCATCGCGATCATCAATCAGATGCCCATTTTGGAGCGCGTGAAACAAACGGTTGGCGACATTTCAGAGGAGGAGTTACGAGAAATTACCTACACGTCTGAAGATAGGGAAGTGGCCGGCGCGTTGCAAGAAATACTAGCTCAGATGAGGATTGACATAGCCAAACAACAGAGCGACACAAACGCAGTCAAAACTGCAGTTTCCGATTTTAGAATAAAAATAGTTGGCGGCACACTAAACAATCGGGAAATCACTCAGGGTCTGGAGCCACAAATCAAATTCAAATATGATTTAATGAGAAAAAGTGGCCTGTTGACTACAATCAAAAATTTGCAAGAGCAAATAGATGAAAAAAATCTGGAAATTGAACAATTAAAAAAAGATTACTCCAAATACGTCGCATTGGCTTTCTCCGGTGTTGCCTTAATTCCTGTAATAATTACCGGCAGTATTTTCGGTGATAAAGCGGAAAAAGCACGCAAGGCTAAAAATAGGCTGATTATCGAAGTGAAGGAATTGCAAAATCAGGTAGCCGAAAAAAAAGCACTGCAAGCGGCTCTGGAAAATCTGACTGGAATTTTCTCTGACCTGGGGATTCGCATGCTTGATGCGGAATCTGCTCTTAATCATTTGGACTATGTATGGGCAAACTTATTAAGCCATATCGATGCCTCAAATCAGGAAATGGAAAACATCAACGATGCCCTCAAATTGACCAGCTTTATCGTCAACTTTAAGAAAGTGATTAATCCCTGGGGGAGCGTTGGCGGCATGGCCCAAGACCTGGTTATTTCCATCAATGAGGCATTAGAAGAGTACAAGCGCCTATATCAATAATTCACAATACAACAGAATCTAAAAAAGGAAAACATGATGGCAACCATTAATTCATTACCGCGTAGTGTCACCTACCCTGAATGCGATATTACAGTTCTAAACCGATCACTAAAGAATATACATGGTTTAGTAGTCAAAAATAGGCTCGAGGGAGTCGTGAAAGAGAAGATCGATCGAGTGAGCTTATACGCGCTCGATCTGGACAAGCTGCTAAGAGAGAATGTGCCAAAATTAAAAAATGTATTAACGAATACAGTCGTTGAGTCCATTTGCGAAATTATCGATGAAATTGATGCAGCCCTGACCGATAAAAACCTGGACACCTCTGCAATCGCGGAGCTGAACACAGCGCGTGCCGAAGTGTTGGCAGGTTTACGAGCCGACATAGACAAGATTCGTTCCCAGTTCCGCATGGCCTCCAATACAGTGGAAAAAAAGACGACAGATCTGCGCAATGTTATTCTAACGGAACGTTTGAGCGAACAGCAGGAAGATGTACAACGGCAGAAAAACCAGTTGGAAAAAGATATTGTGGAACAAGACAAAAAAAAGCAGGAAAAAATTGCTGATCGGACCATCATAATTCAAAGCCAGAATATTATCCGTGAAAGAAATTTGGCGGATATATTCAAAGATTTTATTCCTAACGCCAGTGAACTGGAAAAATTGAATCTAACTAAGCCGGAGATAGCGGCTATTCAGCTGGCAGTAGAGACCTACAAAAAAATACTGGGAAATATCTCTGATGGAATAAAATATTCCAATTTAGCGGACGCCAGAATTCTGCTGAGCAATCAAATTACTCAGATCCTTCAAGAGATCGCCACTCTTAATGCTAAATTGGCATCAATAGAACAGCAGATTATGGATCTGTCAAATGTTGTGGAAATTGATGTGGAACGAGCAATTGCATTGAAAGAAAGTGATAATTTATTCGAGGCCTTGAGTATATTCCTCAATAAATTGACCGCCCTGTTCGAACAAGAAGTAAATACCCGGGATTTGAGTATTCTGTTACAAGAAAAAAAATTGTACTTGGAAAAGCTAGATAGGCAATATCGTCTTTCATGAAATCAAACAGCAACATCCTGTCCTGATCTTGATCTGATCTGATAAATACCTTTCATTTTCACAAAAGATAATTTGAATGAAAGCAAAATATCGATCTTGATCATGCCGTATCGCCAACTCCGGCAACTTGCCGAAGTTGGCGAACTCCAAAAAATAAAACTATTGCACAACGTACATATTGGCGATGGATGACCATGGGCCAAATCGCATTGCCGATAAATGCGGACCACCGGCTTTTGATTCAATATATAAATATTGGCACAATGGTTTTTCTGAAACTTTAAAGGACTGGCAGATGTCCATTCCACAACTCTCTAAAACCTCGTTTGATTGATACCATGCAAGACGCTCGTGCTCAATTGCTTGCCTGTATTCCCCGCCTGCGCCGCTATGCCCGTGCCTTGGTAGGAGGTATGGGTGCCGACGACCTGGTGCAGGATACGATTGAACGTGGCTTGGTAAAACTGCCATTGCGGCCATTTAGTGGCAACATGCGTGCCTGGCTGTTCAGCATCATGCATAACCTGCACATAGACCAAATCCGGAAAGCGCGGTTGCCGACCGAGGTATTTGACGATGACGCACCGGCATTATCCGTCGCAGCCGCACAAACGGATGGACTGGAAATACGTGATCTGGAATCAAGCCTGCGTCTGCTGCCGACCGAGCAGCGTGAAGTTCTGCTTCTGGTGGCATTGGAAGAAATGACTTACGACGAAGTCGCCGCCACCTTGCAAATCCCGCTGGGAACCGTCATGTCGCGACTGTCTCGTGCGCGCGAAAAAATGCGCGCCCTGATGGATGGCCGCACCGTCGTATCGCCATTGAAGGTAGTTAAATGAATCACTTACCTGTTACTGAAGCAGACTTGCATGCCTATGTGGATGGTTTGCTGCCGCAATCCAGAAGAGCGGAGATCGATTCGTATCTGGCGGCGAGGCCGGTCGAAGCAGAACGGATAAATGTCTACCGTGAACAGTCTGCCAGACTGCGCGCGCTGTTCGAACCAGTGCTGGATGAGCCGATACCGCCGCAACTGTCGACACTATCGGCACAGCCTGCGGCAGCGCACAGACAATTATGGCGCCTGCAACGCTACACCGCCGGTCTGGCCATCGCCCTTGCTGGTGGCGCGGCAGGATGGGGGCTGCACGGACAAACGCAATCCAGTCCGATGTTTTTGCCGTCGTCAGCTACGGCGCCGGCACCCGCCAGGAATGTGGCGGCACTGGCGCACCAGGCGGCAATCGCCCATGCCGTCTATAGCCCGGATGTGCGACGTCCGGTAGAGATCAGCGCGGATCAGGAAGAGCAGTTGGTTGCCTGGCTATCGAAACGCATCGGCACCCCGATTCGTCCACCCAGGCTCGGCAAACAGGGATACGAATTAATTGGCGGCCGCCTGTTGCCTGGAGAAAGCGGCCCGGTGGCCCAATTCATGTATCACGACGCCACAGGCCGTCGTCTCACCTTGTACGTCTCCACTGAACAGACCCACAACAAGGACACCGGCTTCCGCTTTGCGCAAGAAGGACCGATCAACGTTTTCTATTGGATTGACAGCAAGTTTGGCTATGCGCTGTCTGCAGGCATGGATAGAGGCGAACTTGCCCGTGTCGCCGGTGCTGTCTATGAACAGCTGGAGAAAACTGAATGAAACGGGTATCGCATGGATCTATGCGCAGGACCGCCTTGACACTCCAAAGGTTGCCGCTTACATTACTGACTCCAAAGTCAGTAAATATCCAGCCTGAGTAGACAATCCTAGCATTCATGAACTGCCCTTTCAGCTCCAAACCCCGTTGGGCCCGACGCAAAGAAGCACGTCCGCAGGAATTGCTGGCGGCCGCGCTGGATTTGTTCGTCGAACGCGGATTTGCCGCCACCCGGCTGGGCGATGTTGCGGCCCGGGCCGGCGTCTCCAAAGGAACGCTGTACCTGTACTTTGAGAACAAGGAAGAATTGTTCAAGGCGGTAGTGCGCGAAAACATGCTGCCGCTGCTGGATGAAGCTGACGACATCATTGGCAGCTACGACGGCTCCAGTGCCGATCTGTTCCGCCACATCATCCTGGTCTGGTGGGAGCGTATCGGCGCCACCAAACTGGCCGGGATTACCAAACTGATGATGGCCGAATCAGGTAATTTCCCCGAGCTGGCGGCCTTTCATCGCGAAGAAATCAGCATGCGCTGCGATGCCATGCTGGTGGGCCTGCTGCAGCGTGGCATCGAGCGTGGCGAATTTCGTGCGATCGATGTCCACCAGACCGCCAATGTACTGGTCGCACCGGTGATCATGCTGATGATGTGGCAGCAACCTCTCAATCCCTGCCACGTCGAAGCAGTCAACCCGGAAACTTATCTGAGCAGTTTTATCGACCTCTGCCTGCATGGCTTGCTGAGCAAGCCAATCCCGCAGCCAACCCGGCCAACACCTGTTCCAGCTGCTCAATGACTATGTCGAGACGCCATAAACGCTGGATCGTCATCGCTGTTGTCGGTATTGCAGCAGTGCTGGGGATGATTCTCATGGCGCAACGCAAGACACCCCCGCCGGCGCCGCAAAAAACCGCAGCAGCCACCCCTAGCCTGGAATTCCTGGAAAGCGATGTGATGCAGGTAGCGCCACACGATCTGCGTGAAGTGTTACCGCTTTCGGGCGCACTGCGCGCTGTCAATCAAGCCCAGGTCAAAGCCAGGGTCAGCGGCGAAGTAAGGGAAGTGCTGGTGAGAGAAGGTGCAAGCGTTACCAGCGGCCAGGTAATCGTCACGATGGACAGCAGCGATTATCAGGCACGTGTCAATCAAGCGCTGGGATCGCAAGTGGCGGCGCAAGGCCAGCTCGACATCGCCAGCAAGACCCGCGCCAACAACAAGATCCTGGTGGAAAAAGGCTTCATTTCGAAAAACGCCTTCGACAATGCCGCCAGCCAGTACGACATCGCCAAAGCCAACGTCGACTCTGCCGCCGGCGCGCTGGATGTAGCGCGCAAGGCGCTCTCGGATACGGTGATCCGGGCGCCGATCAACGGCTTGATCAGCCGCCGTTCGGTGGAGCCCGGCGAGAAGGTATCGCCCGACAACAACCTGCTTGAAATCGTCGATTTGCGGCAAATGGAAATGGCGGCAGCGGTGCCGACTTCGAACATCCTGAGCGTGGCATTGGGCCAGGAAGTCCGGTTGACGCTCGACGGATTGCCTACTCCTGTGATCGGCAAAGTAGCCCGCATCAATCCATCGACTGAAACCGGTTCGCGCTCGATCATGGTGTATATCCAGATCGATAATCCCCGGGGCTTGCTGCGGGCCGGAATGTTTGGCGAAGCGCAGCTGACCTTGTCGCGGAAAAACGGCGTGCTGACTGCACCGCAATCGGCAATCCAGAGCGACGCCAGCGACAACTATGTGTATCTCATAGAAAACGGCAAGGTTCATCGCCGCAGCGTCACTTTAGGGTTGCGCGGCAACGACGGCGATAGCAGCAATGCAGTGGAAATCCTGAGCGGCGTCAGCAATGGCGCCCGCATCGTCAAGGTTAATCTCGGCAACCTGCCGGATGGCGCCAGCGTCAAGGTACTTGCCGCCAAACCCGCCGGCAGCAAAGGCTAGGCCATGTGGTTCACGCGCATCAGCATTGGCAATCCGGTACTGGCCACCATGATGATGATGGCCTTTGTGGTGTTGGGGTTGTTCTCCTACGATCGGCTGCGGGTGGACCAGTTTCCGGATATCACGTTCCCGGTGGTGGTGGTGCAAACCTTGTATCCCGGCGCATCGCCGGAAACGGTGGAATCGGATGTCAGCCGCCCGATTGAAGAAGCGGTCAACACCATCAATGGCATCGACACCCTGACATCGCGCTCTTATGAAGGGCAGTCGGTGGTCATCGTTCAATTCAACCTGAATGTCGATCCGACCCAGGGGGCGCAAGACGTGCGCGAAAAAGTGGCCGCGGTCAAAGCCGCCTTCCGCAAGGAGATCAAGGAGCCGCTGATCACGCGCTACGATCCGGCGGATGCGCCGATTTTTTCGATCTCGGTCACCAACGATCCCAAGGCCAAGCCGCGCGACTTGCGCGAGCTGACCACCATCGCCGATCAAATCGTCAAGAAGCGTCTGGAGAATGTACGTGGCGTCGGTTCGGTGACGCTGGTGGGCGGCGTCAAGCGGCAAATCAATATCTACGTCAAACCGGTGGAGATGGAATCGCTGGGGATCGGGATCAATCAAGTCGAAGATGCCATCCGCAATGAAAACCAGGAACTGCCGACCGGTGCGATCCGCAGCGCCGACAGTGAAAAAGTGGTGCAAGTCCTGGGCAAATTCAAGGACCCGCAGCACTTCAACGATATCGTAGTGGCGATACGCGGCGGCCACAGTGTCAAGCTGTCGCAAATCGCTACCGTGGTCGATGGCCAGGAAGAGCAGGAAAACCTGGCGCTCTACAATGGCCAGCGCACCCTGGCGCTGGATATCCTGAAAGCGCAAGGACAAAACACGATCGAAGTGGCGGACGGCTTGATGCATGCCATGCAAGAGCTGCAAACCACTATCCAGACCCTGCATCCCGGCATCAAGATCCAGGCGATCCACGATGGCTCGCGGCAAATCCGGGTGGGCGTCCACAATGTCCGGCAAACCCTGCTGGAAGGCGCCGCACTGACGATCCTGATCGTATTCCTGTTCCTCAATTCATGGCGCTCGACCATCATCACCGGGCTGACTTTGCCGGTGGCGTTGATCGGCACGTTCCTGTTCATGAACGTGTTCGGCTTCACCATCAACATGATTACGCTGATGGCGCTGTCGCTGTGCGTCGGCTTGCTGATCGACGACGCTATCGTGGTGCGTGAAAATATCGTACGCCATGCGGGCATGAGGCTTGATGGCCACCCTGATGGACGCTTCAAGAGCCACAAACTGGCAGCGCTCGACGGCACCGCTGAAATCGGCCTGGCGGTATTGGCCACCACCTTTTCCATCGTCGCCGTGTTCTTGCCGGTCGGCTTCATGGGCGGCATCATAGGGCGCTTCTTCCACCAGTTCGGCATCACGGTGACGGCGGCGGTCTTGATCTCCATGTTTGTCTCGTTCACGCTGGATCCGATGCTGTCTTCCATCTGGCCCGATCCGGCACTGCATACCGACGAAACCGGCCACAAGCAGCGCCGTGGCATCTACGCCAACACCATCGGCCGTGTGCTGGAAGTGTTCGAGCGCCTGGTGCAATGGCTGTCGGACGGCTACCAGGTGCTGCTCAAGTGGTCTCTCGGGCATCGCAAAATGACGGTAGGCATTGCCATACTGGCCTTCGTCGCCGGCCTGGCGCTGCCGGCTGCCGGACTGGTCGGTACCGAATTTATTCCGAATGCCGATTACTCCGAAAGCGGCGTCACCTTCTATACGCCGGTTGGTTCTTCACTGGAGCTGACTGAGACCAAGGTCCATCAGGTCGAAAGCATCCTGCGCGAATTCCCCGAAGTGCAAGATATCTACACCACCGTCAATACCGGCGTATCGCAAGGTAAGAATTACGCCTCCATCTTTATCCGCCTGACCCCGCGCCAGCAGCGCAAACGCAGTAATGCCGAACTGACGCCGTTGCTGCGCGAGCGCCTGTCGCAGGTGGCCGGTATCACCGTGACCCAGGTTGGATCGCTGGCGGCGGCGGGCGGCGATAGCAAGCAAGTAAGGCTGAGCCTGCTCGGCCACGACCTGAAGGAACTGGAGCGCTTGTCGGCCGAAGCGCAACGCCGCATGCGTGCGGTGCCGGGCCTGGTCGATCTCGACTCCAGCCTGAAAGACAACAAACCCAACATCGCGGTGACGCCGAAACGCGATATCGGCGCCGACCTCGGTATCGGCGTGGCGCAAATCGGCAATGCCTTGCGGCCTTTGCTGGCGGGTGAGGCGGTCAGCAGCTGGCGCGGCCCGGACGATGAAAATTACGACGTCAACGTGCGCCTGGCGCCCTCTGACCGCAATGCCAGCGAGGATTTATCACGCCTGATGCTGGCCAGCACCCAGCTCAACAGCGATGGCTCGGCCAAGATGGTGCCGTTGCGCCAGGTCGCCGACATCACCGCTTCCACCGGTGCCAACCAGATCAACCGGCGCGATCTGAATCGCGAGATCGAGTTGTCGGCTGACGCTGTCGGCCGTTCCGCAGGCCAGGTCAATGCCGATGTCAAAACAGCGCTGGATGGCATGCACTGGCCCGCCGGCTATCGTTACCAGGTCGGAGGCACCACCAAAAGCATGCAAGAATCGTTTAACTACGCGTTGGCTGCCCTGGGGCTGGCGATCATTTTCATCTACATGATCCTGGCTTCGCAATTTGCCAGCTTCTTGCAGCCGCTGGCGATCATGTCGGCGCTGCCGCTGACCTTGATCGGGGTGTTCCTGTCGCTGATGATTTTCCGCTCGACCCTGAACATGTTTTCCATCATCGGTTTCATCATGCTGATGGGCCTGGTGACCAAGAATGCCATCTTGCTGGTCGATTTCGCCAACCAGGCGCGCAGAGCCGGCACCGAACGCGGTGCCGCCCTGCTGGAAGCGGCGCACGTCCGCCTGCGCCCTATCCTGATGACGACCTTGGCGATGGTGTTCGGCATGGTGCCGCTGGCCTTTGGCGTGGCCGAAGGCTCTGAACAGCGCGCCCCGATGGGACAGGCTGTCATCGGCGGAATTATCACTTCGTCACTATTGACGCTGGTGGTAGTGCCGGTGATCTATACCTATCTGGATGATTTTGGCAGTTGGGTCAAACGTAAATGGCGAGGTAATGCCGCAGTAACCGATGTCGATGATGATCAGGATCAGCAGCAGCAGCTGTCATGACACTTGCTTTGAGACCCGCCTTGAAAGCAATTATCGGCTGCGCAGCCTGGGATTGCTGTAGTTGCCGTACCGCGCAATAGGTTTTTGAGGGTGGCCTTTGATAGAATGAGCCCTTTATTTTCACTACCGAGCCTTAACCATGAATATCGAACAAGCCCGCTTCAACATGATCGAACAGCAAATTCGCCCTTGGAATGTGCTGGACCTGGACGTCCTGGAGCTGCTGACGGTAGTACGACGCGAAGAATTCGTCCCTGCCGCCTACAAGAGCCTGGCGTTTTCCGACACTGAAATCCCGTTGCCAGGCGGCGAAAGCATGCTGGCGCCTAAGGTTGAAGCACGTCTGCTGCAGGAAGCTGCCGTAAAGAAACATGAGCAAGTGCTGGAAATCGGCGCCGGCTCCGGTTACATGGCCGCGTTGCTGTGCTACAAGGCTCGCCATGTTACGACGGTTGAAATCGATCCAGAGCTGAAAACATTGGCGGCAAAGAACCTGGCTGCGTACGGCATTACCAATGTCGAGGTTGCACTTGGCAGCGGCGCCCAGGGTTGGGACCAAAGCGAAACCAAGAGCTACGACGTCATCGTGATCTCCGGTTCGCTCTCCACTTTGCCGGACGCTTTCCTGAAGCAGCTCAATGTCGGCGGCCGGATTGTGGCGATCCTCGGCGACGCACCCGTGATGACGGCACAAATCATTACCCGTACTGCGGACAGTAGCTACAGCACGCGCCATCTGTTTGAAACCGATGTCAAGCCGTTGCGTGACGCCGCTGTTCACTCCCATTTCAAGTTCTAAGCCAGCATATGCAACATCTCACAGCCTCAGAACTGGCCGCCTGGATCGCCGATCCGCAACGTCCGACGCCGTTGTTGCTGGACGTGCGCGAACCGTGGGAATACGAGACTTGCCACATAGATGCGGCGCGCCTGATGCCGATGCAAACAGTGCCCGCGCATCTGAATGACCTGGAAGAGGATCAGGCGATCGTCTGCATCTGTCATCACGGTGCGCGCAGCATGCAGGTCGCGGCATTTCTCGAGCGTCACGGATTTTCTGCCGTCAGCAACCTGACCGGCGGCGTCCATGCATGGGCGCAGCAGGTGGACCCGGGCATGCCGACCTACTAAGCATAGAGACATCGCTATCTAGATATATGCATCGACCTGCCGTTTTATTCCGGAGAATGTAATGCGCAATACCCTGATGGTTTCGTTGGCCGCTAGCGCATTGCTGGCCATGAATGCGCACGCAGTCGATCTGGTACAGACGTATCAGCAAGCGTTGGCCAATGATCCCACGTATACCAGCGCGCGCTATGCGCTGAGCGCCAGCAACGAAGCTGGCGTACAGGGGCGCGCCGTCCTGTTGCCGACGGTCGGCTTCGGCGGCAATTACAGCCGCGCCGGAGAATCCTGGAAGACCATCACCAACAATTACAACTTGCAGCTTACCCAGCCGTTGTTTCGTCCGGCCTATTGGCAGCAATACCAGGAAGGCAAATTATCGGTGGCCGCCGGTGAAGTCCGCTTTGCCCAGGCTGAACAGGATTTGATATTGCGTGTCAGCCAGGCTTATTTCGACATCTTGACAGCGCAAGACGTTTTGGCATCTCTGCAAGCCCAGGAAAGTGCGATTGCCGAGCAGCTGGCTTCCGCCAAACGCAATTTCGACGTCGGCACCGCTACCATTACCGATACCAACGAGGCGCAAGCCAGCTACGATCTGGTGATAGCGCAGGAAATCGCGGCCAAAAACAATCTGGAAGTCGCCCGCAACGTGCTGCAACAGATTATCGGCAAGCCGCCGGCGCCGCTGGCGACTTTGCGCCCCGGTGTCCAGCTGAGCACACCGCAACCGGCTGCGATTGAAACCTGGGTCAGCAGCGCCGAGCAACAGAATTTCGGTGTAATCGGCCAGGAAATTGCGCTGGATACCGCGAAGCATGAAATCAAGAAAAGCCGTGCCGGCCATCTGCCTACGGTCGATCTGGTGGCCAGCCGTTCGCACTCCGATGTCAGCGGCAGCCCTGTTCCTTTTTACAATATCTCGCAAATGTCCAACTCGATCGGCGTGCAATGGACCATTCCGTTGTATGCCGGCGGCGCTGTCAACAGTAGTGTGCGGCAGGCGGTGGCATTAGAAAACAAGGCGCGCTCCGATCTTGAAAATGCGCGCAGGACTGCGGCGCTGAATGCGCGCCAGGCCTATGTCGGCGTCAGCAGCGGTTTAGCTCAGATCAAGGCGTTGGAGGCTGCCGAGATTTCCAGCCAGTCATCGCTGGATTCGAATCGGCTGGGTTATCAGGTTGGCGTGCGCATCAATATCGACGTACTGAACGCGCAACAGCAGCTGTATTCCACCCGCAGGGATTTGGCAAAGGCGCGTTACGACACGCTGATGAATAGCCTGAAACTCAAGTCCGCAGTGGGGACATTGAAAGAAGAAGACCTGCAGCAAATCAATGGCATGCTGGTGCCGGCGGTATACTAAGGACAGCTCGAATAACCCTGTTACGTCATTGGCGACCCCGTCTCGGCGACCCCGTCTCGGCGACCCCGTCTCGGCGACCCCGTCTCGGCGACCCCGTCATTCCCGCGAACGCGGGAATCCATTTTAATCACCATGTTCTGCAACATGGATTTCCGCGTTCGCGGGAATGACGGAGTTTTCAGAGCTCGCCTTAAATCAAACTTCGTTGTTTTTGAGCATGAACGGCGAAGTCTTGAACATGTGGATGCAGTTATCGACCACTTTCGAAGCATGTTCCGCGAGATCGAAGCTGTGCGGACTGAAGGTCCAGTTGCTCAATATGCCAACCAGCAGCCCCTGCACCATGACCGCAGCCAGGACCGGGTCCAGTTCGCGCGGCAACTGCCCTTTTGCAACTGCAAATCGCAGCAGACGCTCTACATCGGTACGGCCCTGCAAGAAACATTCGTGCTGACGGATAAAAATAGGATCTTCCGGATCAACCAGTTCGCACTTGTGAAAAACGATCTCAAACACCTTGCGCGACTGCGAATTCAGCGTCGCTTCCTGCAAGGCAAACAAACATCTGTTGCGAAATTGGTTTAAAGGATCGTACGCATTTTCGTCGGCGGCCTTTTCAATCATCGCTTCCATCGGCAAGCGCACCCGCTCGCACATGGCATCGAATAAATCGCTCTTGTTCTTGAAGTGCCAATAGATAGCGCCACGCGTTACGTCAGCGGCAGCGGCAACATCGGCCAGCGTGGTACGCGATACGCCGTTCTGGTGAAACACCTCCGCGGCGGCATCAAGGATGCGGCCACGGGTTTCCAGTGCTTCTTCTTTTGTACTTCTAGCCATTTTGAGCCGACCTCCAAACTGATACGGTGCTGTGCATGTTCGTTGTGCATTCGCAGCAAATAATGAAACAACAACAAAGCGCAACATATGCACGGCACATACATTCGTGCATGTATGTATAATAGCAGCATTCCGGCTGTTCCACCCGCTTTCTGGCAATGCATCCGGTGCAATAAAGCAATTAGTTATATATCCTATGTCAATTCCAGAAGCAGAGTTACCTGTCAGATTTGCAGTCTTTCCCAGACTTTCTTCAATTACCGTGCGAGAATTTTATGAATTCAGTTAGCTCCATCAATCGTCTCACGCGTATCACCCTGGCTATCGCGGTCTTGTCCGCTGTCGCCGCCTGCGGCAAAAAGCCTGACGCCAAAGGCGCGCCTCCGCCAGCCGGTGTTTCCGTCATCACTATCGCGCCAGAACGCCTGGCGCTCACAACTGAATTGCCTGGCCGGCTGGAAGCCACCCGTATCGCCCAGATCGGCGCACGTGCAGCCGGCATCGTGCTCAAGCGTGACTTCCGCGAAGGCAGCGATGTGAAAGCTGGTCAGGTTTTGTATCAGATTGATCCGGCGCCATTGCGAGCCGCTTACGACAGCGCGCAAGCAACATTGGCTAGAGCCGAAGCGAACCTGACTACTGCAACGCTGAAAGCACAACGCTACAAGCCACTGGTGGAAGTCAACGCGGTCAGCAAGCAAGAGTACGACGACACCGTTGCCGCGCAGAAGCAAGCTGCGGCAGATGTTGCATCGGCCAAGGCTGCGCGCCAGACCGCTAGCCTCAATCTCGGTTATGCGACTGTGACCTCGCCAATTTCCGGCCGCATCGGCAAGGCATTGGTTACCGAGGGTGCACTGGTAGGCCAGGGTGAAGTGACTCAACTGGCAGTCGTACAGCAAATCGATCCGATCTACGTCAACCTGACCCAGTCCAGCACTGACATTCTCAAATTGCAGCAAGCGATGAAAAGCGGCCAGTTGCAAAGCGCCGGTCAAGGCCAGGCTAAGGTGACGCTGGTAACCGAAGATGGCCGCCCGTATCCGCAATCGGGCAAATTGCTGTTTTCCGATTTGACGGTCGACCCTACCACCGGTTCTGTTACCCTGCGCGCCGAATTTCCGAATCCCGACCGCAGCCTGTTGCCCGGCATGTATGTACGCGCAAAACTGGAACAAGCAGTGAATACCGCGGCCCTGACAGTACCGCAACAAGCAGTCCAGCGCGACCTCAACGGTTCTTCTGTGTTTGTGGTCGGCGCTGGCAACAAGGTGGAAGTACGGTCGGTAAAAGCCGATACGGCACAGGGTGACAAATGGATCGTTACCGATGGTTTGAAGAGCGGCGATAAAGTGATCGTCGATGGTTTGCAAAAAGTCAAACCGGGCGCGGTGGTTAATCCGTCGCCATGGAATTCGACTGCTGCAGCCGCACCAGCAGCTGCAAGCACCGGCGCCAGCGCCGCCGCAGCTGCCTCAACTGCTAAATAAGGAGCCTATTAATGGGCAAGTTTTTCATCGACCGCCCCGTATTTGCGTGGGTGCTCGCCATCTTCATCCTGCTCGGGGGTGCTTTGGCGATCACGCAATTACCGGTGGCGCAGTATCCTTCGATTGCACCGCCAACGATTGTCGTTAGCGCATCATACCCAGGCGCTACCGCGCAAACTATTGACGATAGCGTTACCAGCCTGATCGAACAGGAAATGAACGGCGCCGACGGCTTGCAATACATCGAGTCGCAAAGCCAGGCCGACGGTTCGGTAGCTATCACCGTTACGTTTACACCGGAAACCAATGCCGACCTGGCAGCGGTGGACGTGCAAAACCGTTTGAAACGGGTTGAGGCACGCCTGCCGGCGGTGGTGACGAAAAACGGTGTGCAAGTCACCAAATCGCGTAGTAACTTCCTGATGTTTATCGGTCTTTCATCGACCGATGGCAAGCTTGATCCGATCGCGCTGGGTGACTATTTGTCACGCAACGTGCTCAATGAAATCAAACGCGTGCCAGGCGTCGGCCAGGCGCAGCTGTTCGGTACTGAACGCGCCATGCGGATCTGGATCGATCCAGTCAAACTGGTTGGCCTCAGCCTGACGCCTGCCGATGTGACGGCGGCAATCACAGCGCAAAATGCACTGGTCGCCGGCGGTACGCTTGGCGATCTGCCTAGCCCCGGGACACAGCAGATTTCTGCAACCGTGGTGGCAACCGGGCAACTGACTACCGTCGAACAGTTCGGCAATATCCAGTTGCGCGCCAATGCGAACGGTTCGATCGTGCGTCTGCGCGACGTCGCTCGTATCGAAATCGGCGGGCAGTCATATGCGACTGCCGGCCGGCTCGACGGCAAACCGACGTCCTTCGTCGGCGTGCAATTGTCGCCAACCGCCAACGCGCTGGGCACTGCTACCGCAGTCCACGCCAAGATGGCAGAACTGTCTAAGTACTTCCCTGCCGGCGTGACATACACCATTCCTTACGATACCTCGAAATTCGTCAAGATTTCGATCGAAGAAGTGGTCAAGACCTTGGTAGAGGCAATCATCCTGGTGTTCCTGGTGATGTACCTGTTCCTGCAAAACATCCGCTATACCTTGATTCCGACGCTGGTCGTACCGGTCGCGCTGATGGGTACTTTCGCCACCTTGCTGCTGTTTGGCTTCTCGATCAACGTGCTGACCATGTTCGGTATGGTGCTGGCGATCGGTATCCTGATTGACGATGCGATCGTGGTGGTGGAAAACGTCGAGCGCATCATGAGCGAAGAAGGCTTGTCGCCGCGCGATGCAACCCGCAAGGCGATGGGCCAGATTACCGGCGCACTGATCGGTATCACCCTGGTGCTGATCGCGGTGTTCATCCCGATGGCATTCTTTAGCGGTGCGGTTGGCGCCATCTATCGTCAGTTCTCGCTGTCGATGGTAGCTTCGATGGTGTTCTCGGTATTGATGGCATTTACGCTGACGCCGGCGCTGTGCGCCACTATCCTGAAACCGGTGGAAGCAGGACATCACCATGAGAAAACAGGGTTCTTCGGCTGGTTCAACCGCAAGTTCAACGCTACCACCAACAGTTATCAAGGCTTTGTCGCCAAGATGCTGACCAAGACCGGGCGCTACCTGTTCATCTATGGCGGGATTCTGGTGTGCGTCGGCTTGCTGTATGCACGCTTGCCAGCATCGTTCCTGCCGGCTGAAGATCAGGGCTACATCATCACCAACGTCCAATTGCCTGCCGGCGCCAGCAGCAACCGTACCCTGGAAGTGATCAAGACGATTGAAGACTATTACGCGAAATTGCCTGGTGTCGCCCACGTGGTTGCCATTACCGGTTTCAGTTTCTCCGGTAACGGTCAGAATGCCGGTCTGGTATTCACACCGCTCAAGGACTGGAGCGAACGTGGTCCGGATCAGTCCGCCGACGCGATTGCAGGCAAGGCATTCGGTGTGTTCTCGCAGATCAAGGACGCCATCGTCTATCCGCTGAACCCGCCGCCGATCCCTGAACTGGGTAACGCCACCGGCTTTACCTTCCGCCTGCAAGACCGTTCGGGGCAAGGACATGCGGCATTGACTGCAGCACGTAACCAATTGCTCGGCATGGCTTCGCAAAGCAAGATCCTGGCTGGTGTCCGACCTGAAGGCCTGGAAGATTCACCGCAGTTGCAACTGGAAATCGACCGCGACAAGGCCGATGCGCTGGGCGTATCGTTTAGCGCCATCAACAGCACGCTGTCGACCGCGCTCGGTTCTTCCTACGTGAATGACTTCCCTAACCAGGGCCGTCAACAACGGGTGATTGTGCAGGCCGACGCACCGCAGCGGCTGCAACCGGAAGACCTGGCCAGGTTGTATGTCAAGAACACCCAAGGAACCATGGTGCCGTTCTCGTCATTCACCACCTCGCGCTGGATCAAAGGCCCGGTACAACTGTCACGTTATAACGGCTATCCGGCGATGAAAATCTCCGGCGGCGCAGCACCTGGCCATAGCACCGGCGAAGCAATGGATGAGATGGAAGCACTGACTGCGAAACTCCCTCCTGGCTTCGGCTTTGAATGGACCGGCCAGTCGCTGGAAGAAAAGACTTCCGGCGCGCAAGCACCGTTGCTCTACGCATTGTCGCTGCTGGCGGTGTTCCTGGTGTTGGCAGCCTTGTACGAAAGTACTTCCATCCCGCTGGCGGTGATGCTGGTGGTGCCGCTGGGTATTCTCGGCGCGTTGCTGGGCGTAACCTTGCGCGGCATGCCTAACGACGTCTACTTCAAGGTGGGGATGATTACCGTGGTCGGTTTGTCGGCGAAGAACGCGATTCTGATTATCGAATTCGCGAAAGACCTGCAGGCGCAAGGCAAGGGTCTGATCGAAGCAACGCTGGAAGCGGTGCATCTGCGGTTCCGACCGATTCTGATGACCTCGTTCGCGTTCATCCTGGGCGTGTTGCCGCTGGCAATCAAGACCGGCGCCGGCTCAGGCAGCCAACGCGCAATCGGTACCGGCGTGATGGGCGGCATGATCACAGCGACAGCCTTGGCGGTATTCCTGGTGCCGGTGTTCTTCGTGGTGGTACGCAAGATCTTCAAAGGCAGCGAACGCCAACGCAAGCTGCATGCGGCCGGTCAGAAAATAGATTTGGAGAATCAGCATGTTTAATATGGCATCTACGGCGACGGCAATTACGGCGTACTTACCCAAGCAACTGACTGGCGCCCTGCTGTTGGCAGGGGTCCTCTCAGGTTGCACCATGGCGCCGACCTACGTACGGCCGGAAGCGCCGGTGGCCGGCAGCTATCCGGCTGCTGCCGGCGGCCAGGCGCAACTGGATGCGGCGGCGCTCGGCTGGCGCCAGTTTTTCCCTGACCAACGCCTGCAGGCGCTGATCGCGTCGGCGCTTGAAAACAACCGCGACCTGCGCACTGCAGCTCTGAACATCGAGCAAGCGCGTGCCCAGTACGACATCACCGCGTCTGATGCACTGCCACACTTGAACGGCAACTTCAGCCGCACTCGCGGTCGTACTGCTGCCGATCAATTGGTTCCAGGCCAGCCTGCTGTCGGCACTGCCTATTCGGTGGGGTTGAACATGACCTCGTTCGAACTGGACTTCTTTGGCCGCGTCCGCAGCTTGAAAGATGCCGCGCTGGCCAGCTACCTGGCGACCGAGGAAGCACGTCAGGCAGCGCAAATCAGCCTGATTTCGCAGGTTGCGCAAGCGTACCTGACCGAGCAGTCGTTCGCCGAACAGCAACGGTTGGCGCAACAAACCCTGGATAGCCGGCTAGACGACTACAAGCGGGACAAGCTGCGCTTTGATGTCGGCGCATCGTCCGAGCTTGATCTGCGCAATTCCGAAACATTGGTGCAAGCGGCCCGCGTGTCGTTGACTACGCTGGTGCGCCAGCGCGGCCAGGCCACCAACGCACTGGAACTGCTGGTGGGCAAGCCATTAGGCGAGCTGCCGGCGCCGAAATCGCTGTCGGATGAACAAATCGTCACTGACATTCCGGCCGGCCTGCCTTCCGATCTGCTGAACCGCCGTCCTGACATCCGTGAAGCAGAACAGCAACTGCGCTCCGCCAATGCCAACATCGGTGCGGCGCGTGCAGCCTTCTTCCCGACTATTTCGCTGACGGCCGGAATCGGCAATTCCAGCACATCGCTCGGCAACCTGTTCTCGGCAGGTAGCCGTACCTGGTCGTTCGTGCCGCAGTTGACCTTGCCGATTTTCGAGGGTGGACGCAACCGCGCCAATCTGTCGCTGAGCGAGATCCGCAAGAATCTGGCGATCGCCAACTACGAGAAAACCATACAGAGCGCATTCAGGGAAGTTTCCGATGCGCTGGTTGCCCGTGGCACGCTGGAAGATCAGCTGGCAGCGCAGGATGCTTTCGTCAAAGCGCAGGAACAACGGGTAAAGCTGACCGATCTGCGTTACAAGAATGGCATCGCCAGTTCCACCGATCGCCTCAACGCGGAGCGTGATCTGTTCTCTGCACAGCAGGCGCTGATCCAGACGCGGCAATTGCGTTTGAATAACGCGATTGATCTGTATCGTTCGTTGGGTGGCGGGTTGAATGAAAATACGGTGACAGCTAAATCGTAATTCCTTATCGCGTCAATCTGAGCAATAAAAACGCCGCACTTGTGCGGTAATGCCGTTCAGTTAAGACGCCAGAGATATCTCCCTCATGCGTCGTTCCCGCGAACGCGGGAATCCATTTTCATTGTTTCACTCGGTAATTTGGATCCCCGCGTTCGCGGGGATGACGGAGCCGCCGTGGCGGCTGGCCACGTCATATCACTTAACTGAACGGCATTGCGCACTTGTGCGGCGTTTTTATTTCCTCACTAGCTTCAAATCACCTCGTAACCGACACAGTGCCAGCTTGTTGAGAATCACCATGGCG
Organism: Collimonas antrihumi; assembly: GCF_018304965.1. GTDB lineage: Bacteria > Pseudomonadota > Gammaproteobacteria > Burkholderiales > Burkholderiaceae_D > Collimonas > Collimonas antrihumi. The sequence continues at coordinate 142,106 of NZ_JAGQED010000004.1, read as the reverse complement.
AGCCTTGTACCAGAATACTCCCAGCCACTCATGCAAAGCGTACCCGCTACGACGCATGCCCTCGCCCGACGGCAAAAAACTTAACAAGGTAAGCCGGTCCCGGCTAAAAAAAACGGTCGGCGCGATCACCACTTCCAATCCAGTCCGGGCAAACATCATCTGAGATCGCGGCATATGCAAGGCATCGGTCACCAGTATGATTTTCTTCACGCCCGCCTGCGCCAGAATCGCGGCTGAGAATTTTGCATTTTGCTCAGTATCGTCGGAAGCTCCTTCGATCCATTTTACCGGCGTAGAAAAATCCTCGCGTAAGCTGCGAGCCATCACTGCCGCCTCCGACATTTTCGAACCGTCAGGCATGCCGCCTGAAACCAATATGGGCAGCCCGGTCTGGCGATGCATCTTGGCGCCATAACGCAAACGCGCCAGGGTCAAATAACTTGCAACATCTTCGCCGTCATATTCTGGCGCATTTGCCAATTTGCCCATACCCAATATGACAATCGCCTGCGCGCCGTTAGTCGCACCGGCCACATCTACCGCCAGCGGTAACACACGCTGCTCCAGTGGCGCCACCAGCAACAAAGCACCTGCCTTGGTGCTTAACACGGCCAACAGCAACAATGACGTCAGGCTGACGACCATGCCGGTACTTGGATAAGCACGCCGCAGCAGCATGCCGGCGATGCACAACAAGATAAGATTAGCCGGCAAAAGTAATAAGGCGCTCACCACCTTGGTGATAATGAAAGTTGCGTGCATGGTAAAAAATTAAATAAACGGCGCCAGCAGGGCCATGGTCCGCGCGGTAGCGCCACGATGCTGTTGCGCAAATTGGGTGGCTTGCTCGCTCATCACCTGGCGTTGCTGATCCGCCTGCAATAGCTGCTGTGCCATATCCAGCATGGTGTCGACGTCGCTCACTCGTTGCGCAGCGCCGGCGGCAATCGCCTGTTCGGTAATATCTGAAAAATTGAACGTATGCGGTCCGATCAATACCGGCTTGCCAACCGCAAACGCCTCGATCAGGTTTTGCCCGCCCATCGGCAGCAGACTGCCGCCGATGAACGCCACATCGCACATTGCGTAATAGGCGAACATTTCACCCATCGAATCGCCGATCAGCACCTTTACTTGCGGCGGTACCGGCTCATCCGCCAGGCGGGTGCGGCGCAACGGCGGCAATCCCTTTGCTGCCGCCATGTCGGCCACTTCATCGAACCGCTGCGGATGGCGTGGCACAATGATGGTCAACAAATCTGCAAAGGCAGGATCCCGGCCGCGCCTGGACAAAGCATCGAGAATCAACTCTTCTTCGCCATCGCGCGTGCTGGCACACAGCAGCACCGGGCGACTGCCGATCTGCTCCCGCATCGCAGCGCCGACTGCCAATAAGGCAGGAGAAGGCGTAACGTCAAACTTGAGGTTGCCGGTCACGTGCACGTTGTTGCCGCCGAGTTGCTGCAAACGTCCCGCGTCTGCTTCGGTTTGTGCGCCAACGCAGGACATGCCGCTGGCAGCCTCGGTCATCAATGTGGAGAAGCGCTTGCCGCGACGCAGGGAGCGCGCCGACAAACGTGCATTCACCAGCGCCACCGGCACCTTGTAACGCCCGCACTGGACGATCAGGTTCGGCCACACTTCGGTTTCCATCAGCACGCACAGACCAGGTGAGAAATGGCGCAGGAAGCGTCCCACCATCCAGCCGGTATCGTAGGGGAGAAAACATTGCAGCACCCGCGGCGATTTGCCAAACAAAGCCTGTCCGGTAGCGCGCCCGGTCGCCGTCATATGCGTCAACAAAATAGCGTGCTCTGGGTAGGCATCCAGCATGGCTGCAATCAACGGCTCGGCAGCGCGCGTTTCACCAACCGAGACCGCATGCACCCACAAGAATTTGCGCGATGCCAGCGACGGCGCCAGCGGCGGATAAAAGCCGATGCGCTCCGGTACATGCTGGCGGTAACCAGGCTCCTTGCCGCCGCGGCGCCACAAGCGCAGCAATACGAAAGGCATCGCCAGCCACCATACTGCGGAATACAACAAGCGGATGCGCCAGGCGCGCCCTGCATCAAAACCCGATGCAGCGTTCATTCGGTCAGCGCACGGCCGGTCAGGCGACGCAAAATTGCCAGCGGACTGGCGCCCGGATCGTATTGCCTGGCTGCCGGCAGATGCAAGGTTTGCTCCATCATGTACTGGCCCGACATGACGGCATGCGGTGTCTGGTCGGAAAAACAAACCCAAACCGATCCGGCGGCAAATGGCTGCGTCACCTGCGGACCATCTTTTTGATATGCCGGATCTGATTTCATGGCGTCATGCAATTGCAGCATCAGATGATCGTATTCGCTGCGCAAGGACTTGGTGACATGCAAGGCGTTCAATGCCTGCGCCTGCCAGCGCGAGTATGCTTTCACCCTAGGCAAGAACCGTTGCGCCACATCTTCGAACGGTTCGCCAACCCGCCATACGCGCGGCACGCCGTCCGGATTCACATTGGCAAATACGCGCAAGATGCGTTCGCCGTAATTGGGACGCGACGGGAATGCATCAACGTGCAGGCGGCGATCATCGGCACGCCAGGATTGGGCGCGGCTTTCCACCTGCATCGGCCGATAACTGGTCGGCGCCATGCGCAGTTCGCTGCGCGTGTCTGCATAAGCGGGCAGCAAGGAATAAATCAGTTGCTGCGCTTGCGCCCGAAAGCGCCCGATCATGTTGGCCAGTGCCGCCTGATCAGCCGCGTCGCCCAGCGCGCCTTTCAGCTTGCCATTGGCATCCAGGCTGATATTGCGACTCTTGGGATCGCGCACCGCCGGCGTCAGGAAGCGCCGTTCGTCGGCCGTAAACGTAAAGCTGAGATGCGGAAAATACAGGACTTTTCCCGCTTCAAGCGCAGAAATCCACGCCGAATTCGGGGTGCTGATCTGCCAGTCGGCAATATCGATTTCGAGAATTTGTTGTTCCATGGCCGTATTATGCCGCGTTGCGATGATGGCGGGAACAGCGCGATAGATTCGCCTGGCAAATAGTTGCCAATTAGAAAACAAACAAGGCAGTCTGATTTGGTTCTGTTGACAAACAAGAATCCAATCTATAATGAAAACCAGCAGGTTCCTCAAGTGGTTTGGCATGAATACATACAGGGAGGTATCCCCATGGTTCAAATGTCGCGGCGCCAGTTTCTTAAAACGACTGGCGCTACCCTGGCAGGTTCGAGTCTGGCGCTGATGGGATTTTCGCCGGCGCCCGCGCTGGCGGAAGTACGTAGCTATAAATTGACGCGCACCGTCGAAACCCGCAACACCTGCCCCTACTGCTCCGTCAGTTGCGGAGTCCTGATGTACAGCCTCGGCGATGGCGCCAAGAATGCCAAAGCCAGCATCATTCACATCGAGGGCGATCCGGATCACCCGGTCAATCGCGGCACGCTCTGTCCCAAAGGCGCGGCTTTGCTCGATTTCGTACACAGTCCGAGCCGTCTCCAGTTCCCCGAATATCGCGCACCGGGTTCCAAGGAATGGAAACGCATGTCTTGGGACGATGCGCTGAGCCGCATCGCCACCTTGATGAAGCAGGACCGGGATGCGAATTTCGTCGAAAAGACGCCGGAGGGCTTAACCGTCAACCGCTGGCTGACCACCGGCATGCTGGCGGCATCGGCCAGCAGCAATGAAGTCGGCTACCTGACGCATAAAACCATACGCAGTCTTGGCATTCTGGGATTCGATAACCAGGCGCGTGTCTGACACGGTCCGACGGTGGCAGGTCTTGCCCCGACGTTTGGCCGTGGAGCGATGACGAATCATTGGGTCGACATCAAGAATGCGGACGTTATTCTCATCATGGGCGGCAATGCAGCCGAGGCGCACCCGTGCGGCTTCAAATGGGTGACAGAAGCCAAGGCGCATAACAAGGCGAAACTGATCGTGGTAGATCCGCGCTTTACGCGCTCGGCCTCGGTGGCGGATTTCTACGCGCCGATCCGTACCGGCACGGATATCATTTTCCTCGGCGGTGTCATCCGCTACCTGCTGGAGAAGGATAAGATCCAACACGAGTACGTCAAGAATTACACTGACTTCACCTTTATCGTGCGGGAAGATTTCACTTTCGACGACGGGATTTTCTCAGGCTACAACGCGGAAAAGCACAACTACAGCAAGACCACCTGGGACTACGAACTCGGCGACGACGGTTTTGTAAAAACCGATCCAACCCTGGCCCATCCGCGCTGCGTATTCAACCTGATGAAACAGCACTACGATCGCTATACGCCGGAGATGGTGGAGAGCGTGTGCGGCACGCCCAAGGAGAAATTCCTGAAAGTGTGCGAGATGCTGGCATCCACCGCATCGCCGACGCGTGCCGGCACCATCTTGTACGCACTCGGCTGGACCCAGCATTCGATCGGCTCGCAAATCATCCGCACAGGCGCAATGGTGCAACTGCTGCTAGGTAATATCGGGATTGCCGGCGGCGGCATGAATGCCCTGCGCGGCCACTCGAACATTCAGGGGCTGACCGATCTGGGGCTGATGACCAATCTGCTGCCAGGTTATATGACGCTGCCGTCGGAATCCGAGCAAGACTACGGCAAATATATCGCCGCGCGCGCCAGCAAGCCATTGCGCCCCAATCAGCTGAGTTATTGGCAGAACTACGGCAAGTTCCATGTCAGCCTGATGAAATCATGGTGGGGCGATGCCGCCACGGCAGACAACAACTGGGGCTATGACTATCTGCCCAAGCTGGACAAGCCGTACGACATGCTACAAGTGTTCGAGCTGATGAAACAAGGCAAGGTCAACGGCTATATCGCCCAGGGTTTCAATCCGCTGGCGGCGGCGCCGGACAAGGGAAAAATCGGCGCCAGCCTGGCCAATCTGAAGTTCCTGGTCATCATGGATCCGCTGGCCACCGAGACCTCAGAGTTCTGGCAGAACCATGGCGTGTTCAATGACGTCGATCCGAGCAAGATACAAACTGAAGTATTCCGCCTGCCGACCACCTGCTTTGCCGAAGAGGATGGTTCGCTGGTGAATTCCGGCCGCTGGCTGCAATGGCACTGGAAAGGCGCACCGCCTCCGGGCGAGGCGCGCAGCGATCTGGAAATCATGTCGACGCTGTTCCTGAAGATTCGCAAGATGTACGCCGCGGACGGCGGCAAATATCCGGATCCGATCCTCAACCTGTCATGGCCGTACGCTAATCCGGAAAGCCCGACCGCGGAAGAACTGGCCAAGGAATACAACGGCCGCGCGCTCAGCGACCTGGCGGATCCCAAGGATGCTACCAAGATCATCCGCAAGAAAAACGAGCAAGTGGCTGGCTTTGCCGAACTGCGCGATGACGGCAGCACGGCCAGCGGCTGCTGGATTTTCGCCGGCAGCTGGACCGAAGCCGGCAACCAGATGGCGCGGCGCGACAATTCCGATCCGACCGGCATCGGGCAAACCCTGAACTGGGCATGGGCATGGCCGGCCAACCGGCGCATCCTGTATAACCGCGCATCATGCGATCTCAACGGCAAACCGTTCGATCCAAAACGCAAGGTGATCGGCTGGAACGGCCAGAAATGGGGCGGCGTCGATGTACCCGATTTCAAGGTGGACGAAGCGCCTGCCGGCGGCATGGGACCGTTCATCATGAATCCGGAAGGGGTGGCGCGTTTCTTTGCCAGGGCAGGCATGGCCGAAGGACCGTTCCCGGTGCATTACGAACCGTTCGAAACGCCGGTCGGCTATAACCCGTTGTTTCCAAAAAATCCGGCGGCAACCAGCAATCCGGGCGCGCGGGTATTCCCCGACGACCGCGCCATGTTCGGCAAGGCCGATGCATTCCCCCATGTCGGCACCACCTATCGGCTCACCGAACATTTCCATTACTGGACTAAACATGCGCGTCTCAACGCCATTCTCCAACCCGAACAGTTTGTCGAGATTGGCGAAGAGCTGGCGAAGGAAGTCGGCGTGGTCGCCGGTGAGCGCGTCAAGGTCAGTTCCAAGCGCGGTCATATCGTTGCGGTAGCTGTGGTGACCAAACGCATCAAGAAGATGACGATTGAAGGCAAACCGGTGCATCACGTCGGGATCCCGATCCATTGGGGTTTCAAGGGTTTGACCAAACCTGGCTACCTGGCCAACACGCTGACACCTGGCGTGGGCGACGGCAATTCGCAGACGCCGGAATTCAAGTCGTTCCTGGTCAAGGTTGAGAAGGCATAGGAGAAACCATGGCCCTGCAATCACTCGATGTCAAACGCGTTTCCGCCACCACGACGCCGCCGCCCGGTGTACGTGAGCCGGTGACCGGCACTGTCGCCAAGCTGATCGATGTCACCAAATGCATAGGCTGCAAAGCCTGCCAGACCGCTTGCATGGAATGGAACGATCTGCGCGACGAGGTCGGCGTCAACGTCGGCGTGCTGGATAATCCGCCTGACATGACGGAACATTCATGGACCGTCATGCGATTCTCGGAATACGAAAATCCGGACGGTAATCTCGAATGGCTGATCCGCAAGGATGGCTGCATGCACTGCGAAGATCCGGGATGTCTCAAGGCTTGTCCATCCCCCGGCGCAATCGTCCAATACAACAACGGGATTGTCGATTTTCACGAAGAAAACTGCATCGGCTGCGGCTATTGCGTCACCGGTTGCCCGTTCGACGTGCCGCGCATTTCAAAGAAGGACAACAAAGCCTATAAGTGCACGCTCTGCTCAGATCGGGTCGCCGTGGGCCAGGAACCGGCCTGCGTCAAGACTTGCCCTACCGGCGCGATTGTATTTGGCACCAAAGAGGATATGAAGGCGCACGCGGAAGAGCGCATAGTCGATCTCAAGGAGCGCGGCTTCGGACAGGCTGGCCTGTACGACCCGCCGGGTGTCGGCGGCACGCATGTCATGTACGTATTGCATCATGCGGATAAGCCTTCGCTCTATCATGGCCTGCCAGACAACCCGCACATCAGCCCGTTGGTCGGTTTGTGGAAAGGCGCCGCCAAGCCGCTGGCGCTGGCAGGCATCGCGTTGACGGCGCTGGCGGGATTTTTCCACTATATCAAGATCGGACCGAGTGAGGTCTCGGAGGATGACGAGGCGGCAGAGGCGGAGGAATCCAGAACGGCGAAGCGTTCCGCACTACTCACTGCACCGGATGTCAACACGAATGATCCCCACGATCCCAACATCAACGCGCAGGATCTGCCGCCATGAACAACGCCGAACGAGACGTGGAAAAAGACAGCATCGTACGTTACAACGCCAAGGAGCGTATCAACCACTGGCTGGTTGCCATCACGTTTGTGGTGCTGGCGCTATCCGGACTGGCGTTGTTCCATCCAGCGATGTTCTGGCTCACCTTTGTATTGGGCGGCGGTACCTGGACGCGCATCTTGCATCCGTTCATCGGGTTGGTGATGTTTGTCAGTTTTGCGATATTAGCGGTCGGTTTCTGGCGTTACAATCTGATCGAAAAGAATGATGTCGACTGGTTAAAAGATATCCGCGACGTGGTCAGCAATCGCGAAGAAAACCTTCCGCCGGTGGGCCGCTACAACGCTGGCCAGAAGTTGCTGTTCTGGACCATGATCGCCTGTATGATAGGATTGCTGCTGTCCGGCATTGTCATCTGGCGCGCCTGGTTTTCCTGGATGTTCCCGATATTTGTGATCCGGGTTGCGGTTGTGCTGCATGCCTTTTGCGGTTTCGTGCTTATTGTTGGCATCGTCGTGCATATTTATGCTGCCATCTGGATCAAGGGAACGGTAGGCGCCATGACACGCGGCACGGTCAGCCGCGCCTGGGCGCGCAAGCATCATCCGGCCTGGTACCGGAAAATGACAGACGAATGAAGGAATCAACTTGCAACGTATCCTCGAACCGGGTGAAATCGAAGCACTTGATCACAATGCCATTCCACGCATTCGCATGCCGGAGCGCGCCAGCGTATTCAGCAATCGCGCGCAACGCCTGAAACAACTCGCAACGGGAAATGCCATCGGTGGCTACCTGAGCCTGATGGCGGTATTGGCGGAGGCGCAACAGCAAGCATTGAACAAATTGGCCGGCGAGCCGGACAATCATGCCCAGGACCAGGCCCGCATCAACCTGGCACACGCGCATTTGATGCCATTGATTCTGGCTACAGATCAAGTGCGCAGCCCGCATTGGCAAGCTGTCTTGAATCAATTACTCGAACACGTCGCAGAAGCCGCCAATATCCCGGCAGCCGTAACACAACTGGTAACGCGCCTTCAACAAACCGGCGCTAACGAACGTGACAGCCAGGCCGAAGCGATCCTGCGCAACAATCATGAGATTGTCGATCCTGCCAGCGCCCCGTTTTACGCTGCGGCCTTGCAAGTGGTCTGCTGCGATCTTGTGACCCGCTTTAGCGAACGCGACGTACCGCTGCTGGATACGCCAGGCCTGTGCCCATGCTGCGGCTCGCTGCCGGTTGCCAGCGTGGTACGCATGGATGGACAATCGCAGGGGCATCGCTACCTGCAATGCAGCATGTGCGCGGCCGAGTGGCATATGGTACGTATCAAATGCAGCTATTGCGACTCCACTAAAGGCATCGCCTATCAGGCCATAGAGGATGGTTCAGCGGCCATCAAGGCCGAGACCTGCGATGAATGCCACAGCTGGCTGAAAATCTTCTACCAGGAAAAAGATCCTTACCTCGAACCGCTGGCAGACGACCTTGCCAGCGTAGCCTTGGATCTGCTGATGGGAGAAACCGTTTACGCACGCCGCCATGGCAATCCCTTGCTCTGGCAATCCACGGAGAATTGAATGGCTGGTGCAATCACGCAAGCTGAGGCAACCACTACCCCGATCGCCTCTGCCAGTGACATTCCCGCCGTCGACCGTGTTCTGAATCTGACGGAAACCCAGCCGTTGCTGGCGCAATACGGACGCACTCAGCTAACCGCAGCGGTGCGAAAACATCTGGATAAGCTGAGGGTCGATGCTCTTGCCGGCAAACTGGTGCAGGCAGATGTGGATGATTCGCAGCTAATAGATATTCTCGGAAAGCAGCTTGCGGCCGCCAGCCGACTGCACCTGCGCGCATTGTTCAATCTTACCGGCACCGTTCTGCATACCAATCTTGGCCGCGCACTGCTGCCGGATGAAGCGGTGCAAGCGGTCATCAGTGCGCTGACATCTCCCGGCAATCTTGAATTCGATCTCGAAACCGGCGGCCGCGGCGACCGTGACAGCCTAGTTGAAGACGTATTGTGCGAACTCACCGGCGCCGAGGCAGCTACCGTTGTCAACAACAACGCCGCCGCCGTGCTGCTGATGCTTAATTCACTGGCGCAGCGGAAAGAAGTCATCGTCTCGCGCGGCGAACTGGTTGAAATCGGCGGCGCATTCCGCATCCCCGACATCATGCAGCGCGCCGGAGCAAAACTGGTGGAAATCGGCACCACCAACCGTACCCATCCGTCGGATTACGCCAACGCCATCACGCCGCGCAGCGCGATGCTGATGAAGGTTCATTGCAGTAATTACGCCATCAGCGGCTTCACGCGTAGCGTCGACGTCTCCACGCTGGCAGAGCTGGCGCGGCCACAGGGACTGCCTGTTACGGTTGATCTTGGCAGCGGCACGCTGGTCGACCTGACGCAGTGGGGCTTGCCCGGGGAGACCACGGTACGGGAGACCATACGGCAAGGCGCTGATCTGGTGACGTTCAGCGGCGACAAGCTGCTGGGCGGGCCGCAGGCGGGACTTATCGTCGGCCGTGCGGACCTGATACAGCGCATCAAGAAAAATCCGCTGAAGCGCGCACTGCGCGTCGGCAAACTCACCTTGGCCGCGCTGGAGCCGGTGTTAAGACTTTATCTGGCGCCGGAATTTCTGGCGGAACGCCTCACAACCTTGCGCCTGCTCACCCGTAACCAGCTGCAGATACATGCCCAGGCCGAACGCCTGCTGGGCGTATTGCAGACCGCGCTGGGAACCCGCTATACCGTCACCGCAGAGGCAATGTTCAGCCAGATTGGCAGCGGCGCATTGCCAGTTGACCAGCTGCCGAGTTACGGCCTGGTGGTGCGCGCCGGGAACGTCGCCAATGGCGGCAAGCGCCATGGCCGCGCGCTAGATAGACTGGAAAAAGCACTTCGCCAGTTGCCACGCCCAGTCATCGGACGAATCGCCAGCGACGCGCTGTGGCTGGATTGCCGCTGCCTGGAAGAACGCGATGAAACCTTGTTCCGCACTCAGTTGCAGGATCTGTCCCTATGATCGTCGGCACCGCCGGGCATATCGATCACGGCAAGACCACACTCATCAAGGCGCTGACAGGCGTCAATACCGATCGTCTAAAGGAAGAGCAGGTCCGAGGCATTTCGATTGAGCTTGGCTATGCCTACACCCCGCTGCCGAACGGCGAAGTATTGGGATTTATCGACGTGCCGGGACATGAGCACCTGGTGCATACGATGGTGGCGGGCGCTTCCGGCATCGACTTTGCGTTGCTGGTGATTGCTGCCGATGATGGCGTCATGCCGCAAACACGCGAGCATCTGGAAATCCTGCAATGGCTGGGAGTCAATAGCGGCGCCGTGGCACTGACCAAAATCGACCGCGTCGATCAAGCACGTATTGCCGAGGTCACCCGCGAAATTCAACAGCTGTTGGCAAGCACCATGCTGGCAGACGTGCCGATCTTTCCAGTCGCGGCACATGACTTGGAAGATGTTGGAACCGCCGCCCTACAGCAGCATTTACACGAGGTCGCACAGCGCATGCAGCCGCGTCGCGACGACGGGCTATTCAGGCTGGCGATTGACCGCGTGTTCACCCTTGCGGGGCACGGCACAGTGGCGACCGGAACCATTTTCTCCGGCCAGGTCCACGTTGGCGATCACGTCGCGTTGATGCCAGCCGGCGACATGGCGCGGGTACGCAGCCTGCATGTGCAAAATCGCTCTGCCCCCGGTGGCCACGCCGGACAGCGTTGCGCACTCAACCTGACCGGCATCGACAAGGATGCCATCAAGCGCGGCGACTGGCTGGCCGATCCACGCGCGATGACACCGTCGACACGGATTGATGTGGAACTTCAACTATCAGCCAATGCGGGAGTATTGTTACGCAACCGCTCGCCCCTGCATGTACACGTGGGCACCTTGCATCAAGTTGCCCGTGTCACGCTCCTGGAAGGAAACACGCTGTCCCCCGGCTGTCGCAGCAGAGTGCAGCTGCAATTTGAATCACCTGTCTGCACGATTCCAGGTGACCGGCTTATCGTCCGCAATGCGCAGGCAAGCATGACCATCGGCGGCGGTCACGTACTGGACCCGCTAGCTCCTGCACGCAAGCGTCGCACACCGGAACGCCACGCGTGGCTGGGTGCGATCGAACACATGCTGAATGGCGCCGGCATCAGCGCGCTACTGCAAGCCGTTGCGCCTGGCGGCTTGCGCCTCTCCATGCTGATGCAGCTTAGTGGATTGCCATCCGCCGCATTGCAATTGCCGGCAGATGCACAATCCATTGCGACCGGTTCGCACGCGCAAGATACTTTTATCATGCTGCCGGCCCAGTGGCAGTCTCTAAGAACGCTGGCAGTTGCCGCACTTACGGAGTTTCATGCACGCTTTCCTGACGAACAGGGCGTGGATGCCGCACGTCTGCGACGGATGACGTTGCCGGCACTGGACAACGCGCTGTGGTTGGCAGTCGTAGATTCCCTCACTGGCGATGCGACGATTCTGCGCAGCGGACCGTGGCTGCATCTGCCGCAACATACGGTAACACTGTCAGAAGATGAACAGGCGCTGGCGCAACAGCTGTTGTCAACGCTGGCCGCAGCTGGATTCGATCCTCCCTGGGTGCGCGAACTGGCGCAAGCGCACAAGATTCCAGAGGAACCGGTACGGCAGCTGCTGCGTAAATTACTGCGGCAAGGGCTGGTATATCAAATCGAGCGCGACCTGTTTTATCACCATGGCCGCATGCGTGAATTAGCGGTGCTGCTGGCGAGCCTGGCGGCCGAACAAAGGCCAGAGCATGGCTCCGCAGCTGCGGCAGGTGTAAACGCCGCACGCTGGCGCGATGCCACAGGACTGGGCCGCAAGCGCGCCATCCAGATTCTGGAATTTTTTGATCGCATAGGTTATACCCGTCGCGTGCGTGATGCGCACGTATTGCGCGGCGGCGACCTGAACTGGTTCTGATGGCGCGGGAATCGCGAATCAGGATAAGATGGCACACGATAGCGCACGTAGCGCACGATAGCGTACGATAACGCACAATAACGCACCAAGGAAGGCACACGTATCCGGTGATGCGGCCGGGCTTCAAACCCGGTGGGGGGTGCCAGTCACTCCCGGGTAGGTTCGACTCCTGCTGCCTTCCGCCAATCGACTTATGGGCAGCTCGAGTAATCCTGTTACGTCATTGGCGACCCCGTCTCGGCGACCCCAGCTCGGCGCCCCCGTCCTTCCCGCGAACGCGGGAATCTATTTTAAATCAGTAAACTGGATCTCCGCGTTCGCGGGGATGACGGAGTTTTTAGAGGTCGCCTTATGGCGCCAACGTGCTCACCGCTAGCGCGACCTGCTCCACGGTAGGAGCCGCGCCAAGTTCACCCAGGTTGATAATTTGCGATGACCAGTTGCCCTCGGTTTTCCAGCGGGGCGAATCGCAATACAGCTCGATGGTCGGACGGTTGAATGCAGCGGCGATGTGCGTCAGGCCGGTATCGACACCGATCACCAATGCAGCACGCTGGGCCAGCATTACTGCTTCCATCAATGGCAACTTGGGGAGTACCCGCGCATTGCTCATTTGGCTCGCCAACTGCTCTGCAGTGTTTTTCTCAGCATCGCTCCCCCAGGGCAGCAATACCGGCAGGCCGCGTTCAGCGAGCAACGCCGCAATCCGCACCCAACTAGCATTCGGCCACTGCTTGGCAGCGCGCGCCGTGCCATGGAAAAAAACTGCATATGGCGCATCCGGCAGCCATGCGGGCGTCATGGCAGGAGGATGCAGATTGAAATCTGCAACACCATCAACGCTATAGCCGAGCGCCTTTGCCGCTACTTCGCGGGCACGCAATACAGCGTGCGTATGCAAGCCCACCTCGACACTCTTGGTATGAAATATGCGCGACAGCGGCTCATAACCGGAGCCCTCAGTCGCATTCGCCAATCCGACCCGTCGACCACCGGGAGCAAGCCGCGCCATTCGCATGACTACACTGGTTTTCAGCAAGCCTTGCGTATCGAACACGATATCGTAAGCATCCTGGTTGAGCTGCTGTCTGAAATTCGAAATTTCCGCCCGCGTGGCCGCGGACAACAGACTCTTACGCCAGCGGCGCAGCGCAATCGGGATGATGCGGCGCACATCTGGATTCATGCGCACCAGGCCGACGTAGCCCTCTTCCACGACCCAGTCGATATTCGCATCGGGATAATGGTGTCGGATATCCGACACCATCGGCATGTTATGCACCACATCGCCCAAAGAGGAGACGCGGACGATCAGGATGTTCAAATCGCAGCCGTTTCGACAGGTTGATTAGAAAGGCAGCGACGCATCGGGCTTGGCAGCCAGAATCACGCGCTTGAATTCAGACTGGATCCGGGCCAGTGCCTGTTCCGATTCGGCCTCAAAACGCATCACGACAACCGGAGTGGTATTGGATGAACGCGCCAGGCCGAAACCATCTGCATATTCAACACGCAAGCCGTCAATCTTGATAGTTTCGTCAGATCCGGGAAAATTCGCCTCACGCTGCAATTTCTCGATCAGGGCGAAATTCTCTCCTTCTTCCAGCTTCAATTGCAATTCTGGTGTGCTGGAGGATTGCGGTAATGCATTCAATACCGCTGAAGGATCGCTTTCACGGCTCAGCAATTCCAGCAAACGCACGCCGGCGTACAGTCCGTCATCGAAGCCGTACCAGCGGTCTTTGAAGAAAACATGGCCGCTCATTTCACCGCCCAGCGGCGCGCCGGTTTCACGCATCTTGGCCTTGACCAGCGAGTGACCGGTTTTCCACATCAGAGGCTTACCGCCATGCTTGGTAATCCATGGCGCCAGGTGGCGAGTACATTTGACATCGTACAAGATCTCACGGCCTGGATGACGCGTCAGCACATCGGCGGCAAACAGCATCAGTTGCCGGTCGGGATAGATGATCTGGCCATCCTTGGTAACGACACCGAGACGATCGCCGTCGCCGTCGAATGCCAATCCCAGCTCGGCGTCAGAGTTTTGCAAGGCACGAATCACGTCCTGCAGGTTTTCCGGGTGCGCCGGATCGGGATGGTGGTTAGGGAAAGTGCCGTCCACTTCACAAAACAGTTCCTGCACCTCGCACCCTAGTGCGCGATACAACTCGCCGGCAAAAGCGCCAGCCACACCGTTACCGCAATCGACCACGATCTTCATTGGCCGGGCCAGCTTGGTATCGTTTACAATCCGCTGCAGATAGGCATCCTTGATGTCATGCTGACGATAGCTGCCGGCCGGCGCCGACACGGTAGCCTTGACGCTGCCATTCGCGATAGCCTGATACAGCTGCTGGATGGTGTCGCCGTATATCGCCTCGCCGGCCAGCACCATCTTGAAGCCGTTGTAATCGGGTGGATTGTGGCTGCCTGTGACCATAATCCCGGATTGCGCTCCAAGTATATGGGTCGCGAAATACACCATAGGCGTCACGACGATCCCGAGATCCACCACATCCACGCCAGCGTCCTGCAAACCGGTTGCCAGGGCAGCGGTCAGTTCGGGTCCGGATAAACGGCCGTCGCGGCCGATAATCACGGTTTGTTCGCCTTTAGCGCGCGCGGCGACGCCGAATGCCTGGCCGATTTGGCGAGCAATGCCGGCGTCTAACGTGGTGCCGACGACACCGCGGATGTCATAGGCCTTGAATATCGATTTGGAGAGTGGGAGCATGGTTTTATCAAATGAGAATGCGGCGTTCCGTGGCAAGAAAACTGCAGCGGATTCAGGTTCGCATGCCACGACGGGCAAGGATGGAATGTTTAACTGAATCGAAAGACGGGTGCCTGGTGTCGAGCACGCATCTTCGATTCAATCGCCGGTCATCAGGCCGGCGCTATTTTGCGGAAAACAGAAACAACGATGATTGTTATACGCGTATGGCGTCTAGCGACTTACCGGAGGCGACCCAGTCCTGAACCCATTTGGGCTGACGACCACGGCCGGTCCATTGCAACAATGCATCCGATGGGTGGCGATAACGGACCGCTACCTTTGCCTTGGGTGCAGTGCTCTTGCCACGCGACTGGGCGCCTAGTAAATCCTGCAGAGAGATTCCAGCGCTTTGCGCAATAGCTAAAATCTGTTCGCGCGCCTTGACCTGCTCCTGATGTTCGCGATCTTTCAACGCTTGCTTGACTTGATCCTGCAATGCGCGTAATTCAGCTACTGTTAATCCTGACAAATCCATGCTACCCCCGATAAATGAAATTCAATCAAAATATTGTTACGTCAATTAATGCAGCGTCGTATCACCAACCTCAGACAAGCGACGTTTGGCGCGCCATATAAAATCTTCAATTCCACATTGTGGTGCATACTCGGCGACTGTACGCAGCAGTAATTCACGCACTTCCTCATAAGCAAACCTGGAACACGCGTCTTCCAATTTTCCCAACAGCTCTTCCAACAGCACCCACGGTATCTCTACTTCTTGCGCACGCATGATCAGCGGATGTTCTGTGCCTTCGACATTTTCGCCAATTAACAACTCTTCGTATAATTTTTCACCAGGACGTAAACCTACGTGATTGATTTCTATCGTACCGTCTGGCGTTGCATCCGATAATACGTCCAGCCCACTTAGATGCACCATCCGTGTCGCCAGATCGATGATCTTTATCGGATCACCCATGTCCAGGACAAACACATCTCCGCCCTGCCCCATCGCTCCTGCTTGCAGCACCAGTTGCGCCGCTTCGGGAATGGTCATGAAATATCGGGTGATTTCGGGGTGGGTCAAGGTAATCGGTCCACCGGCCATGATCTGCTTACGAAACAAAGGAACAACCGAACCTGATGAGCCGAGTACGTTACCAAAGCGCACCATGCAAAATCTCGTCGTTGACCCACCTTTAACTTGCGCTCGTGAAAATGCTTGCAAAATCAACTCGGCAAATCGTTTGGTTGACCCCATTACATTGGTCGGCCGCACTGCTTTGTCCGTGGAAATCAATACGAATGATTTGACGCCGGCAGCCATGGCAGCTTTGGCTACGCTCAGCGTACCGAACACATTATTCCGGATACCTTCGATCGGATTGTGCTCAACCAGAGGCACGTGTTTGTAAGCGGCAGCGTGGTATACCGTTTCAACTGAAAACGTCCGCATGATACGCGTACATTTTTCGGTTTCCAGTACGGATCCTAGAAATGGCAGTAATTCAATGTTCAGACCAAGACGCCGTTGCAATTCGCTTAGTTCTTGCTCTATCGCGTACAAGCCGAATTCAGACATTTCCAGCAAAATCAGCCGGGAAGGCCGTTGCCGGATAATCTGACGACAAAGCTCTGATCCAATGGAGCCACCTGCACCAGTTACAAGTACTGATTTGTCTACAATACATGCTGAAATCAATTCCGGATTTGGTTCCACCGGATCGCGTCCCAGCAAATCCTCGATTTCGACTTCGCGAATATCCTGCACGCGTAACTCACCGTTAATCAGGCTTTTGATGGGCGGCGTTACCTTGATTTTGACTTTGAGTGGCTCTAATTTATCGAGAATATGTTTCTGCTGAAGCTTACTCAAGGATGGCATTGCCAGCAAAATCTCTTTGAAATTGTAGCGTGCAATCAGGTTAGATAAATCGTCGGCCGAATAGACTTTGATGCCGGCGATGGAAGCCTTGTTCAATTCCTTCTTGTCATCGATGAAAACAACGGGTAAATATTCATGTCCCGCGCGAAGTGCGCTCGCCAACTGTGTACCGGCCTGACCGGCACCATAAATCGCAACTCGCACAGCCCCCTCTATTCCGCTGGCGTGCAGCAGGTATCCTCGCGCCAGGAAGCGGCTTGCGGTCACATATAGGATCGCACTAATCCAGTAAATTCCAAAAACTGCACGTGAATATCCAGCAGTTTGCGTAAAAGTCCCAAGAGCGCCTAACGCAATCACCGATAACGTTACACCAAACACTACAACGTAAACAATCTTATGATCGATAAAGCGAATGACAGCCCTGTACAGTCCTAACTTGATAAAAATAGGGATCGATATCAAAGGCAGCGCCACGATCAATAAACCATATTGATGCAACAACCAGCTATTAAGACCGTCGTGACGTAACCATATCGCCATACAAAACGTTAATGGCAACAGAATGATATCTGCAGAGGCTGCAACTATTTGCTTATGAAGACGCGATAGACTTAAAAAAGGAATCATGTGGATAATTCAGCGATTAGCGACCATAAGAAAATTTAACGACCTTCGGAATAAAATTTTGGACCTTCGCCGACAATCAATGCGTAACTCCATCTCTTCGGACAACTTTCAAAAAGGTGAGAAATATAATTTTCATATCAAGAAAAAAAGATTGTCGCTGCAGATATTCAACATCCAACTTTACTTTTTCCGGAATAGGCAATTCATCCCGCCCATTGATCTGCGCCCATCCCGTCAAGCCTGGCAGTAACTGCTCAATACCGTATGTAGTGCGCAACGCTATCAAGTCATCTTGATTGTACAGTGCGGGCCTTGGGCCAACAAAACTCATATCCCCTTTAATGATGCTCCACAGTTGCGGTAACTCGTCCAGGCTCGATTTACGCAAAAAGGAACCAATTGGAGTCAGAAACTTGCCGGGGTCGACCAGCAAATGAGTCGCCACCGCAGGCGTTTCGACCAGCATTGTGCGAAACTTGGGCATCAAAAAAATAGTGTTATTTCGACCGACCCTATCAGACCAATATAAAATTGGGCCAGTCGATGTTAATTTAACGAAAAAAGCAACAATCAAAAGTGGAAAAGCAAAAATCAACAATAACAGAAGACTTAAAAATAGGTCAAAAATACGCTTCATATGAAATCACTTACCCTTGTCCGAGAAAATGCGATACCGTTTTCTGAATCGCTGCATCTGCACTAATGACAGGCTGCCAATTCAAAGTCTCTTTGGTATGCAAAATATCAACCTGCAACGATCCTAATAATCGATCAGCGACTGCCGATTTACCTAATATACCCGCACACACTTCAATCAAGCGAGAGGGAATTGGCAATAATATTAAATGTTTACCCATGGATTTCGCTATTCGGCCGATCAGGCTGGAAATACTCAAATCGTCGTCGTCGGATACCATAAAAATCTGTCCTGCAGCTTTAGGATGATGTACGCATAAGATCAGTAAATCCACTAAATTATCCAAAGCGACCATGCTTCTACGATTCTGTATATTTCCAAACGGTAGTGGCAAACCAAGTTTTACCAATTGCATTAATCTGAGGAAATTGGCTCGTACACCCGGCCCATAAACCAGAGGTGGCCTAACAATCACCACCTCCATACCGGTCCGCCGCGACAATTCTTGCAATGCTGATTCCGCCTCGAACTTGGATTGCCCATAGGGGTCAACAGGTGCGGGTACATCGAGTGAAGTAAAAGGCCGATCTTTCGTCGCCTCGCCATTAACCTTGACACTGCTAACGAATACAAAACGTTTGATGCCTGATTCAACTGCCTGCCTAGCCAGATTCATTGTGGCATCAACATTGACTTCGCGATAAGCAACAAGAGGATCATTAACTTTATCGCTCATTACATGAACACGGGCTGCCAAATGGATAATTGCGTCGCATCCGGACAGCGCATCTGACCAATCCATCGTTCCCGTCAAATTTCCGACTTGAAATTGAGATTGCATCGCATTTTTCCGGACAGATCCGACAAATGGTATTTCACGATCAGTTAATACATCGCATAACGCCGACCCGACAAAGCCATTTGCCCCCGTAACAAGTATTTTATGCATTATTTTTTACAATATTATTATTAAAATCCATGCTATAGAAATAACTTTCTAGTTTATCGATCAAAAGCTTCTTTTCAAATTGTGCAAGATAATAAGTTTTCCCAGCTGCGCCCATAACATTGCGTTTTTCAGCACTTAAGGCTGCCATCTTGGCAACGGCTATGGACAAACCTTCCGCATCACCAGCATTACAGGTAAATCCAGCTCCCGCCTCGCGTACAACCTCGGCCCCCTCACCATCTAACGCACCGACGATTGGCAATCCGGACGAAAGATAAGTTTGTACTTTTCCAGGAATCGTCATGGCAAAGATATCATTCGCTTTAAGCGACACCAGCAAGGCGTCAGCATGGGCAAAAAAAGAAGGCATTCTTTCCAAGGGAAAACGACCTGTCATTACTACATTGTTTTGCAAATTTCTTTTCTCTATCTGTTCTCGGACCCAACCCGCCATCCGTCCATCCCCGACGATAATCCATCGTATGTCATTTCGATCACGAAGACATTCGGCCGCGCTTAAAATAGTTGGAAAATCTTGTGCATCGCCAATATTTCCTGAAAACAATATATTAAATACATCTTTCTTCTTTTCTACTTCAGGAGCCATCACAACCAATTCTTTATTAAATAAATCCTCAGACCAATTAGGGAAATATTTTATCTTGTCGCTTTCGTTACAGTATTTCTCAATACCGCCTATGAAAGATTTAGATTGAGCCAGAATCAAGTCACAATTTTTGTAAATAAATCTCACCAACATTCCAACTGCATTAAGTGCTCTTTTAGATTTCACAACACCTACTGCGCTAAGCGATTCTGGCCACAAATCCAATACCCAAAATGCAATTGGAGTTTTTTTTATAAATTTCAGAAAAATTGCAGGTAAGCCAACAGTAATGGGAGACGGCTCATATACAAAAATAAGATCGTATTTCTTCCCAATCAACTTTAAAGAACCCAAAAGTGATGCTGAAAACACGAAACTAATATAATTAACAACCAGTCGGAGCGCGCTTTGCCCTCGAGGTGCTAAAGGTACCCGTATTACGTTCACACCATTAAAATCTGCGTATTTTTTGGGATGTTTATCAAAATCTTCATAAATTTTCCCCTCGGGATAATTTGGCCATCCAGTCAATACAGTAATTTCATGGCCTCGACCTGCCAATGCCGTCGCCAAATCATTAATGCGAAAATTCTCAGGCCAGAAATATTGGCTAACAATTAGTATTTTCACAATTCAAATTAGCCTACTTTGTGCCATACCTTACGATTCACATAATCGGTATAGCTATGAATAATTCTCACAACTTTGTCGGATACGTTCGGCACGCTGTAGTCAGCTACGAGCTTTAAATCTCGCTCTTCACTGCGGTTTTGACTCTCCAATATCTTCAAACTTTGCAACACACGATCGACTTCCAGCCCCGACATCATAACGGCGGCCTCTTCCATGCCTTCTGGCCGCTCGTGCGCTTCACGGATGTTAAGCGCCGGGAAATTAAGGATGGAAGACTCTTCCGTTATCGTACCGCTATCAGACAGGACAGCCCGGGAACAGGCTTGCAGCTTCACATAATCCTTGAACCCGAGCGGTTTAAGTAATCTGACTAACGGATGGAAGGTAATAGCTTTTGCATCAACCTTTTTTTGCGTACGAGGATGAGTCGATACGATGACCGGCTCACCATATGCCTCAGCGACAGCATTTAAGGTATTCACCAACTTAGCGAAATTGGTGTCCGAATCGATATTTTCCTCGCGATGTGCGCTGACGACGAAATATTTGCCTTCCGTCAATCCTAAGCGGCTCACGGCATCCGACGCATCGATCCCTGCCTTGTAGTGATTTAACACCTCAAACATAGGGCTGCCTGTCTTGATGATACGATCAGGTGGCAAGCCTTCTCGCAAAAGGTATTCCCGGGCTATAGCGCTATATGTCAAATTCATATCGGCGGTGTGATCAACAATCTTGCGATTAGTCTCTTCCGGCACTCGTTGATCAAAGCAGCGATTACCTGCCTCCATATGAAAGATCGGAATTTTCCGACGTTTAGCGGGAATCGCCGCTAAGCAGCTATTGGTATCTCCCAGTATAAGCAACGCGTCAGGCTGGACCTGTGCGAGGACGGCATCCACGGCAATAATCACTTTCCCGATAGTCTCCGCGGCATTCGCACCTGCGGCATTCAGGAAATGGTCCGGCTTACGAACTTCCAGATCCTGGAAAAAAATCTCATTTAATTCGTAATCGTAGTTTTGTCCGGTATGTGCTATCACGTGATCGCAATACTCATCCAACTTCGCCATCACGCGGGACAAACGGATAATTTCCGGTCTCGTTCCGACGACCGTCATAACTTTTAATTTTTTCATGGTTAAACCTTGTACGTAATCGTATCTGGATGTTGGCGGTCGAATATCTCGTTCGCCCATAGCATGACAATCATTTCCTCGTCTCCGGTATTTGTGATGTCGTGTGACCAACCTGGAATGGTCTCCACCACCTCGGGCGAGCTGGCGCTAGTATGATGCTCATGGGTCGCGCCAGTATCAATATGACGGAAGCGGAAACACGCTTCGCCCTTTATGACCAAGAATTTCTCAGTCTTCGTATGGTGATAATGTCCGCCGCGCGTGATACCTGGGTGCGCGGTAAAGTATGAAAACTGACCGGAATCATGTGTTTTCAACATCTCGACAAAGACACCGCGCGGATCTTCATGTCTGGTCAATGGATAAGCAAACTGATCCGGTGTGAAATAGGTGATGAAAGTCGAATACAGCGCCCGCGTTAAGCCTGCGCCAACCGGCTCAATCACGAGCGATTTCCTGCTTTCCTTGAATGCACGCAACTGCTCCGCCAAGTCGCCAACCGTTATGCTGTAGACCGGTTGCACGTCTTCGCAATCTTCGCTTTGCGGCCGGCTATCCATAACACGCAAAAAATCGGCGATAACATCATCCACATAGACCAACCGGATTTCGGCCCCGGGGTCATTGATCTGTATGGGTAAATCGTGAACGATATTGTGACAGAAGGTCGCCACCGCAGAATTGTAATTAGGTCGGCACCATTTACCGAATACGTTAGGCAAACGGTAAATATAGGTGGGCGCACCGGTCGCTGTACTAAGTACGCGCAGAGCTTCCTCAGCCATACGCTTGCTGGTGCCGTAAGCATTGTTGCGGTTCGCCTGGATGGAGGATGTATAAACAATCGGCACTGACCGGCCATTGGTCTGCACCGCGTCACACAAAGCTCGCGTCAAATCAACATTACCCTCGGTGAACTCTTCTTCCGTTAGCGGGCGATTAATCCCGGCAAGGTGAAAAATAAAATCTGCCGTAGCCACTTTCTCGGCCAGTGCTTCAAGAGAATCTCCCTTCAAAAACGTGACGACCTCAACGTCCGTCCGTTCACGTAGGTGAATCAGCAAATTTTTGCCAATGAAGCCATTAGCCCCTGTCACTAGCACCTTCATCAAGTCACCCTTCCGCGACAGCGTTCTCGCCGCGCTCTATGGCACGAATAAAGTCCAGTTTCATGAGCAACGCCTGCATACCAGCGGCGTCCAGGCGCTCAGTGTTATGCGAGTTATAGTCATCGCAATTGGAGATTTTTTGCTCGCCCTCTTCCACAAATTTGCCATAATTCAGATCGCGCAAATCCGGTGGTACGCGGAAATAGCCGCCGCGGTCCTCCGCGGCCGCCATTTCCTCTCGGCTTAATAAAGTCTCATACAGTTTCTCGCCATGACGAGTACCGATGATGTTTACTGGATGTGACGCTTTATTCATTACCGACAATAAAGCGTCCACTAAGACTGCAACCGTTGCTGCAGGAGCTTTTTGGACGAAAATATCACCGTTGGTACCGTGCTCAAAGGCATACAACACCAAATCAACAGCATCTTCCAACGTCATCATAAAGCGCGTCATAGCCGGATCGGTGATTGTAATGGGCTGCCCCGCTCGTACCTGATCCACGAACAATGGAATCACAGAACCGCGTGATGCCATCACGTTACCGTAACGCGTACCGCAAATAACGGTTTTGGCATCATCCACATTGCGTGACTTTGCGACCATGACTTTTTCCATCATCGCCTTGGAGATACCCATAGCATTGATGGGGTATGCCGCTTTGTCGGTACTCAAGCACACTACTCGACGGACACTATTCTGAATTGCCGCCTCGAGAAGATTATCTGTACCTATAATATTCGTCTTCACCGCTTCCATCGGATGGAATTCACAAGAGGGCACCTGTTTGAGCGCAGCCGCATGAAAAATGTAATCCACTCCACGCGTAGCATTCAGGACGCTCTGATAATCGCGTACATCCCCAATGTAGAACTTCAATTTAGGACTATTATATTTTTTCCGCATATCATCTTGTTTCTTCTCATCGCGACTAAATATGCGAATCTCACCAATGTCAGTATTTAAAAACCGCTTCAATACGGCATTCCCGAAGGAGCCAGTACCACCGGTAATAAGTAAAACTTTATGCTCAAACATATTTATCATCCTTGCCAATAATTAAATCTATAAATTTAGAAATTTGAATTTTTGAATTTTTTTTTGAAAGAACAAAATCTCTGCCACGGCTCGCTTTTTGCAGCAAATATTCGTCATTCTGTTGTAGGATTTTCATAACACCCTCAACAATACAGCCAGAGTCAGAACCATCTAGATAATTTAAATACTCATCATATTCATTTGGTACACCAGGAAGTTTAGTGGTCAGAATAGGTATCCCAGAAACGAGATACTCAAGTAACTTGGATGGAAACGAATACTTAACAAAATCATCATTTGGATTTCTGCAATTCATCAAGCAAAAAACGTCGCCCATTAATCTATCGATATCAGGTTGAGATAAATATCCAAAATATCTAATATTTTTATATTTATTTGTCAATATTTCAATATCAGAAACCAACTCACCTTTACCACAAAGCCAAAGTTCGACATCTTCGTCAACTTCAGATAACACTTGAAATGCAGATAAAAGGGATTGGACACCATATTCGGCATTCAATCCTCCAGCGTAGAAAAACACTTTCTTTTCGACAATATTTTTTGCTATGGCTCCTGCGCTAGCATCAATCATGCCCTCGATCACCAGATAAGGGAGAGTGCGCCACTTTACATTTTCAACAACCATACTTCTACTCACCACAGAAATTCCAGAGGTTCGAGAAATCAAAAAATCGATGAATTTTGAATCAAGCTTCTTCAAAAGGCCCCATATCTTGCTTCTCTTCCCACCAAAATTCATATGTGTCGGCAAATCAGGAATTATCACATATGTCGAGGTATGAAATAGAAATTTAAAGATAAGTGCTGCCAATACAAATGGGCTGTGAACCGAGTAAATAACAATTTTCTTAATTGAATTTCTATTTTCAAAATGCCAAAGAGCAAGAAATAGAAGACAGGAAAAAAATCTTGTTATATGTTTAATTCCGATTATATTAATAAAAGGATATGAATAATTTAATATCCCGTTAGCGATTCCACACTTGTAGCCAAAAAAAACCCTCTTATTCCCAGGGAAGTTTGAAGCCGGAAAAAATGACAGTAAGGTTAAAAATATATTATTTTTTTTAAAACCATCAACAAATCGCCCCTCTAATTTTCTGGCTGCTACTTGAGGGTAAATATCATTTTTTGTATTTTCCTTGAAATCATCATCGCCTACAAAAAAACCAATTTGTAAAAAACTGTATTTATTCATTTTTTTTAAATTTTTCGACGGAGGCCGATTTTATAATTGCCCCCCAGAAAAAAAACAATAAGGCAGAAAAATTCGGGATTATCAATACATCCCAGACGTTTGCCAATATAAAAAACACCACAAATAACAATATAGATATAAATTTATATTTTACGGTCCCTCTTAGAGGGGTAGTCATTTTGTATAAGGTTATTAAAGCTAAAAAATATGGAATAGCGGCAAGCAATCCCATTTTCCAGATTGTTGTTATATATTGATTATGAGGACTTAAACCCTCTACAGTATCAAATCCTTCAATCGTGTCTGTATAAAGTTGGAATCCATGAAAGCCATTTCCAAATATAATATTGTGTGAAAATTGATTCAATGCGACGAGATACAAACCTATCCTACCACTAGATAACCGATCAAGATCACCTTGCTGAATTGATTCAACAATTTGATCTGTTTTGCTTTGCCACATATCTGAAGTGGAATCTAGCGATAGCACAAATAAGAGCCCAGCTATTGCGATTAAGCCTATCATAATTTTTTTAATATGGCCAGAATTATTCTGCAAAAAATACCAAATAATTAAGGCGGCAAATCCCAGAATGGCTTCTCTGGAAAGAGAAAAAAATATCAGATACGATAAAATACACAAACTAATAAGGCGAATTATTTTTAGGTAATTTCCTAAATCTTCATCTATATATTTTAAAAATAAAATTAAGAAATACAATAATAAATAATAAACGGCCAAAGAATTTACGCCGTAAGAACCATATAAAGGCAAGCCAAAAATTTCACCATTGAGATCACTCTCATTACGCACTAAACCGTTATGCAAAAAAAAGATCGAACATATAATTGGAAATAATGCAAAAAATACAAAATATCCGGTGGATTTACAAAATATATTAAAATCATTTTTTGTTCGAATCACGTAAAAAGCAACGAATATAGAAAAATATGGCTTAAAGAAATATATTATTGAATAGAGTGGTCTAAAATCGAAATCTTGCGCAATAAATATAGCAACAAATAAAGAAGATATTAATGACAAACCTATTGCCAAATATAATAATTTTGTAAATAGAAAATTGGCATATTTAATTGATAAAAAAATTCCAACAACACAAATTAAATCGGAAAGAGGAAGATCTACACCATTAAAAGAAAAAATTGTCAATGGCAGACACAGAGTCAATACCGCAAGGTAAATCCATATTTTTTTTATTGCCATCATGCTGTAGTTTTTTCTTTCCTATAGTACATTATAGCAGTCACGCCGATGACTGACATGAAGAGCGCTAACCAAATCCCTCTCACCCAGTATGATTCACTTTCATGAAACATCCCTTTAAGAACAATATTAATCGAGACACCAACGAGCCAAATTAATACTGGATAAACTAAATCAACAGGGATTATTATTATTCGCAAGCCTTTGTTTGGATTTATTAAAATACATAACAAATAAAAAAGATTTGACAAAGAGAAGCCAATTGCTGCCCCTAAAATGCCAAATCTAGGAACCAATATCAAATTCAAAACAACTGCAATCATTGCAGAAAATCCAGCCATAATGGCCATCAAGCTGGTTTTCTTTCCAACCTCAAGACCTTTTTGTGCGTAAATCGATATGCATGAAAAATATATTCCAAACAAAACAATCAACAAAACATCTATATTCATTAAATATTTATTTCCAAACATTAATTTTAGAAAAAACAATCCAGAAAACTGAAGTAATGTGAAATATATCGAGAATAAGATCGTTAATATTTTAATG
This sequence comes from Collimonas antrihumi, assembly GCF_018304965.1. Taxonomy (GTDB): domain Bacteria; phylum Pseudomonadota; class Gammaproteobacteria; order Burkholderiales; family Burkholderiaceae_D; genus Collimonas; species Collimonas antrihumi. Next base: position 115,562 of record NZ_JAGQED010000004.1, on the reverse strand, counting down.
TTATTTCTAATTATTTTTTCCGCATCTTCCTGTTTATTCTCGAATACCTTCATGAGTATTCGAGGATGCGATGCCATCAGCAGAGGCATAGTAATCAATCCAGACGCTCCTACGAGCAAGTCTTTAGACGAAAGGTAGCTCGCGGCAACGACTCCATCAGCTATGTTTTTCAAAAAAAATCTGTCAACAGAATTTATCATCAGCATTGCACATGTCCAAACTCCCAGCGGAGCTCCATATCTGACAATTTCTTTAATATTTGTACTCTTTAAATTTCTCACGCCCTCGCCAACCGCGCGAAATTCTATTGCGTATATGTCTTTAAGTTTAATTAAATAATATATCGACGAAAACAAAAATCCTAATCCGAAAGAAAGAAGTGCACTTTGCACATTTTTACTATCGTTCAAAAATAACATCAACAATAAAATTGCCTGAACTACGCATTGAATTACGGTTGCCTTCAATTGAATTTCGATCTTGCGATTTGATTGGTATACGGATGACAACGTGTAAAATAAAATTTGACCGACAATAAGAAGCGATGAAAAAATAACTACTAGATGATAATTATTTTGAATTCCAATTATTAATGAACCAAAAATTAATCCGATTCCTCCAGCACAAGTCATCACACACAATGCATCAGCTAAAAATTTACTCTTATTTTCTTTCTGAGGAAGATAATACAATATTGAATTGGCTATCCATCCGGTAGATAATTGGGTAGAAATTAATGCTGTTGTCACGATTACAGAGTAACTGATATAGTCATAAGATGATAAATTTCGAAACAGAAATGAAATGAAAAACATTACCGTTATAGCCGGTAAAACCTTTGCCGGGATGTAAAGCAACGAATCTTTTAAAAGAGCTTTGTAAGGCATATTCCGCAAATTTCACATTATTAAATAGTTAAAATTACACATTCACTTCCAACCGTCATGACTGCAACCAACTCGACGATCTTCGAAAGAATCCTATTTTTCAAGATATAACTTGAACACGCAGCCTTGGCTAACAGATTCACAATACATGTCAGATGACTATCAAATAGCATTATCAAATAAAATTATCATTTTATTATCACCGAATAATCTGGGCTCCCCCTCATTGCAGCAATTTTTTGCAAACGGACAACGCTCCCTTGGTTTATTCGAGCCAGGTTGCCTGGTTTGTGAACAACATAAGTGATAGCGCAGAGTACTCTTACCTCCAACTCTCCCCGAACTGATCAAACTATAAGCATGTTGCAGCGTGGTGGTTTGAGGCCCACAATCGGGAAAGTTCAAATTGCCTGCCATTTTGCCTCTTAATCAGGCACAACTCGCTACACAGGGGGGGGTAGAAGCATAATAATTTTGCGTTTTTACCCCGTCACCGGTAGGTCCGGCATACACGCAGGTTTAGGTCCGGGATGGGTATCGCGTGCAGTCTGACTGCCCCGTTCGTCGGCAGTAAATTTGCATCATCCAATTTTTTCGTGATGTACTCCAAGTTCAATAAACGATTTGCGGCCGCTTCGGCTTTCTCGAAATAATCGAGGGCGTCGATCATCTTATACGTCGACAGATTCAAGCCACCGCAGTTTAAGCTCGAGAAATCATTTAGACCATGTACGTCTTGAAATGCAACACATACCGCCAGACGTAATTGCATTTTTACGCATCATTTCTGGCAAATAATCACATCTTGACAGAACGCCATCGCTATTCATTCGTGCTAAATAAGCCCCAAGATTGCGACTGACGTCCATGCCAAAACCATAGTCAGACACATAGAGCACATTGATTGGTTCTCTCTGATTTTTAAGTTCCAGATATGCGACGCCATCAACCACAAGACGCTCAGTGTGAATCGGGTCAATATCACACCTGCGAGCAAGAGACAGCAATTCTTCTCTACGTCTTTCGCCAAGGAAAATCGGTACTGAAAGGGGTTGGTCAGAAATCAAGTATTTATCATCATCGGCTATTTCAATAAGACGTGGCAATGTTAGATACAACAGGATACCCATGCTAACTAATGCCAATGCCATCCAGTAAGCAGCAAGGCCATAACTTGCAAATACCCATTTCGCATTTGGTTCGATATTATCTGGAAGTAGAAGCAGGAAAAACAATATGAATATGGGAACAATCAATCCTGGAGTATAGAAATGCCAGGTGCTCATGTTATATATCGTGCCATGAACTAGCAAACCGAAAACTATCGCAGATGCTAATAACGCTTTTGGACGAATGCGACGACTAAGTGCTTGTTGAATCAATTGAACAATAAATACACCTATCAGCCCAATACAAAATAAAAACAGACTTTTTTGAATCAGGTCACCAAAAAATTGAATTCCGACACCAATTTGTTGATTCTTCGAAGGTGGGAGCCAGCCCGACTGATATGAGTTACGGAAAGGTACCTTATCAAGCACTTGCCACAAAGAAGAACGGAGATTATCCGAAGCGTGTTGAAAGAACTCGGTACGATTCTCGAAAAATTGATGAAGATCCAGCGTGTTATTTGCCAGCGCATGGGCTACAAGAGGTGCCTCTCTACAGTCAGAGGCAATATTTTTGGCTTGTTGCAATCCTTGATAAGTCGCTAGTCCGATTAAAATTGCGATCAAAAAGTTTATATAAAATTTTCCTTTTTGAAAAATCAGAAATGCAGAAACAATCACAAGAGGAAAAAAAAATATGGCTTTAGGGTGTGTGTAATAAAAAACTGATGTCAACAAGATAAATAAAAATATTTTCAAAACCTTTACACGAATGCTCTCAGAATCTCCCATCCGCCAAAATAATGAAAACATGCAATATAGAGCCAAACACAGTAAAAGTACTTGCTCAGATCGCGCTAAAATTAGAACGAACGGCAGTACCCCAAGCCCATTAAAAGAAATAACCAATGTCCGCACGACGATTCTGGCTACGGTTCCTTGAACCAATTTTCCAACCCAAACCCACAGAATAAATAGCCAGCATAGTCCAAGAACAACTCCTATCAAACGCAAACCAAGTCCGCCAAAACCGGAATAGGGAATGCCATAAACCACCCCATAAAATATAGCCGCTGGATACCAGGTAAAAGGAATTTGAGCAGTTAAATAATTATTGCACTGCGGAAACAAATTAATAAGTAAGCCATTTTCGAAAAAAAATCGTGACTTTGCCAAATGAATGGCTATTTCATCCGAATATATTGGAACCAACAACCCAAGGGAAAATGTCAATATTACAGTGGCGATGATAATCCGTAGTACTACCTGCAGATATAGAGAAGGGGATTTAATGTGCATTCGGCAATATTCATGAATATAACTATAAATAAATTCGGAATAAAAATATAATCACCACATATTCACTAGCGACGTGAATATATATGGGTTATTTTTTTATGCGAAAGATAAAATAGAAAATAAATATTTCTTATTTTAAAATTAATTTAAAAAAATAATAACATTAATACGTACATCAGGGGAATGTAGCAAACGATCAGCGTACTGCTGAAACATTACTTTTTATCGAGAAATTAAAATAAAAATATGATATTCAATTCTGCATCCTCGCTGAAATAATCGCTTGTCAAACGTTGCGTGATTCGTTTTTTCGATTTGATGAAATACACTGACAATCTATTAATCCTCTTATCATACTTTTTTCATTGGAGCGAGAAATAAAAAACCTGACCAGATCGGTACCACATAAGAGAAATGCAATACAGACATATCCGGTGAACGCATATATCCGGCGAACACACATATATCCGGTAAAACGCTGCGTATACGGTCTCCAGTTCCGATGCACTATTTCCAACCACACTGCTCTAAAACAGCCACTACTTTTTTATAATTTCGCTCTCCCCCCTTCAGGAGTAACCACCGTGCTGCCGGCACCTGCGAGCTTACCTTCGCCCCCCCAGCCTTGATCCCATTGCGCAATGCCGGATCCCTCAGACCAAGCTCCTTTGCCGTCGCAATCGCGTGCCCGTCAGAAATGCGTTTAATGGCAAGCTACTTGACAGTTGTGTATGTTGGCTTCCGTAAGCTCTTCATTTTTAATTCGTCCAAAGTACCGCTATTTTATGGTAGCGATGGAAGACTGAATTTGAAGGGGATCTCAGAACTACTACATTTAATCGGTGATTCTCCCCCCTTCACTGTACTACCGTGGTCACGCCAATATCTTTTTGATGGTATTTGTTACTGTATCTATATTAGACTCAGACAATCCAACCCACAGTGGAAGACGCATCAATCGTTCACTGGTTGAATTTGTTACCGCCATATCTCCAATCGTTTTTCCTAATCTGCTGCCTGCCGGCGAACTATGCAGCGGCACATAGTGAAACACCGAATAAATCCCATTTCGCTTCATTTCATCCAACATCGCTTGCCGGTCTACCTCAGGAGCAAGCAGCACATAGTACATATGCGCGTTGTGCTGACAGTCCTCGGGGATTATGGGCCGACGCAATACACCTTTAGTCTCAAGCGAAGCAAGTGCTGCGTGATAGTATTCCCAGCTAGCTAAGCGCCGGACCGTGATAGCGTGCGCCTCTTCCAATTGAGCCCACAGGAAAGCGGCAATGAGCTCGCCAGGCAGGAAGGACGAGCCTACCTCTTGCCAAGTGTATTTGTCCACTTCGCCCCGAAAGAAGCGGCCTCGATCAGTGCCTTTTTCTCGAATGATCTCAGCACGCAACGCCAGTTCGGGGGCGTTCACCAGCAGTGCACCACCCTCACCGGAAATCACGTTCTTGGTCTCATGAAAACTGAAGGCTCCCAAGTCTCCAATACTACCTAGTGCGCGTCCCTTGTAGCTCGCCATAACACCTTGGGCAGCATCTTCCACCACCACCAGTCCGTGCCGACGTGCAATGTCGATGATGGAGTCCATTTCACATGCCACTCCGGCATAATGCACTGGCACGATTGCTTTCGTGCGTGGAGTAATGGCCGCTTCAATCAACCGCTCATCCAAATTCAGCGTATCTTCCCGAATATCTACAAACACCGGTATTCCCCCGCGCAAGGCAAACGCGTTGGCGGTGGACGCAAAGGTATAGGAAGGCATGATGACTTCGTCACCTGGCTTGATATCCAGCAGCAATGCAGCCATTTCGAGTGCAGCTGTACAGGAATGAGTAAGTAGCGCCTTGGCACAGCCAGTCTTTTCTTCAATCCAGCGATGACAACGCTTCGTGAACGGACCATCGCCAGCCAGCATGTTCCCAAACTTGGCCTCGGTAATGTATTGCTGCTCCTTGCCGGTCATATACGGCCGATTGAACCGGATTTTTTCATTACTCACCACACCTCCCAGGTCTTCAAATCTCGGTGCCCAGCCAGCGAGACAGTCGAGCGACTCGCAATTCGGCATCTGGGCAAACAAAACATCAAATGGCACCATATAAAAATGGTGTATTAGTACAATTTTTTAGATAATCAATCGGCTGGCACTCCGCCACCGACTACTCAAAACCGTGGAAAACGCTCGGCACCATGATCTACCGCCGTGACTCAAAAAATAAACATATCGCTGCCGTAGCAATCGGAACTGTGAGCAACCACATATTGGATGACCACCGCTATCAATCAGAGAGTTAACCGCGGGCTGCCACCACCGTTCCCAATACAATCAATCCCACGCCCACCGCTTTTTGAAGCGTCAACGGTTCGCTCAAGAGCCACCCACTGAGCAGAAGCACTACTACGAAATTCAAACTCATGAATGGGTAAGCATGACTCAGATCAAACTTTGTCATTGCAGCCATCCATGCAAGCGAAGCCAGGAATGCCGCGGCAAAGCCAGAAAAGATCGCCGGGTCGAGGAGGAGCGAAATCAAGAATTTCAGTTTCTCCAGCAAGTCTGCCGGAAGCGGCCCCAGTTGTCCGATACGCCACTTAAGAATCAGTTGCCCGTAAACCGTGAAAGCTATCGTTGCCAAAATATAGAAATAATCGATAAAGCGCGCCATTAACTGTGCTCCAATACTGCTAGGCCAAAGCCCGTTCGGCCGTAACCATTGCCGTTGTATAGCATGTAGCGACTTCCTTCGTGGTCGAAAACAAACGGGTATTCGATCATCTCCGAATCCCACCCAGTAGGGGAAACGTCGATGCCTACCTGACTGTCAAGCCGTTTCCACTGTCGTCCATCATAAGACTCTGCATATCCAATACGATAAGACCGGCCACGAAAGGAGTACCACATCCTCCAACGGTCACCGTCATGAATCACCGACGGCCGAGAGATTGCGTATTCCTGATCATTTGCAAAATCGATGGCAACAATCCCATCTCTTCGCCAGCTTATTCCATCGGGAGATTCAGCATACTTTATGTGATATTTGTGCTCAGGTTTACCTTCGCGCATTCTCCAACCTGTACATGACAGGTACCACATACGCCAAAACTCATCTCCCGGCAAAACGCAACAGCTCGCGCTGAAATGAGGCTCGTGCACAGAGCGGTCAATGATTGGCCCATTTGAGTAACGAGTAAACCCATCACCTTGGGTGCTGACGGATAAGCCTATTGAGTTACGGAAAGGAACGGTTACACCCAGATTCCATCCGATGTAATAAAGAGATTTTTTGCCGTGATGCAAGGTAAGCCAAGTTGCCATTGCACCACTATCATCAAACTCACCAAGCTCTCCTGGAACTAGAACCGCTTTAGTAGACAGGTCAAGAATCTGATTGGGACGATCAATGTCGACTATCACATAGCCCGTATAGCTCCTATTAAACTTATCGCGTGAGCTAAAATAAATCTTGAATAAGTTTTCACCTAAACTCTCGGCAATCGGAACCGCCGCATGCGATTGCATCCAGTCGGTTTCACCGGATGGGCAAAAAATTAGTCCGAGCTTTCGCCATTTTAAATGGACGCTCATATTTTTCTCAATTTCGTACTTGGCACTTTGGAGCGCTCTGTCGCAATACCGATATAAACGCCCTCAGGCTCTGCATCAGCTAGCAGCAGGACGCTGGCCCCTACTACGCATTTTTCACCGACCCTGATATGGTCGCGCAATGTGGCATTGACGCCGATAAAGCAAGATTCACCGAGATCAACGCCTCCGGAAATCACCACATGCGACGCAATGAAGCAGTGATCGTGAATGATCGAGTGATGACCGATATGGTTGCCGCTCCATAGTGTCACGTTATTGCCAATGGTGACGAACGGCTGAATGGTGTTGTCTTCAAGGATAAAGCAGTTATCGCCAATTCTGCCATCGTTGAGCACCGTGGCGCGGGAACTGACATAGCTGGCGATTCGGTAACCCAACGCCTTTGCAGCGAGGAATTTTTCCTTGCGCAACTGGTTAAGCTTGGAATAACTCAGGGCGACGAAGATTTCGTGCGTATCGGTCGAATAGAGGTTTGCAAGTTCTTCAAACGGCACAGCGGGTAGTCCGCAAAACTCGGTCGCGGTGATGTAGGCCGCATCCACCGTGAAGGCCACGACTTCGTAGTTCGAGTCCGTGGAGAAATAGTAGTGCGCCAGTTGAGCAATCTCGCCCAAACCGAAAATGACCAGGGGCTTTTTCATGGATGTTTTTTCACTAGGATCGTGAATTCGTAAAGACCATAGTCGTGTAGTAATGCCACGTGGCGTGAATAACGTCGCTTGCACAGATCGAACAAAACGCAAGGATCTGCGTAGTAAAGGTAGTTCCGCATCTTGTCCGAATCCGAGTAGGAGGTCAGACAGTTGAAGGCAAATCCCAGCCGACTGGTACGGTTCAACAAATCAAGGGTGGCCTCCAGATAGTTGTACCATTCGGCGTCACTACGCCCAAGCCGGACATTGAAGATACCGCTAGCGATACCGTAGTCCGCCACATCCGGTGGTTCGGCAGCAACAGCAAAACGGGCGTTGAGTCTGTTGGAGTGGCGATCCTGCGCAGCGCGAATCATGCCAGCGGATACGTCACTGCCACTATAAGCAAAGTCCCGGCAGCGCGAGTTCAAATAGTCGAACAGGGCGCCGTAACCACATCCCAGATCGTTGAGTGAAAAGCCTGTCAACTGCGGAATGACCTGCGCCAGTTGATCGAAGCGCAGTTCCTGGCTTTCTTCGCCGTTCCAATCGACGCCGCGCGGAGTCTCGCCATGCTCGGCCAGCTTGGCGGAGTAGTAGTCGGCCACCTCGGCCAGAATGTCAGTTGTCTTGTTTTCCATAAACCTGTCGCACGATGGTGTAAGGGCGTCGTTTAGTCTCCGAGAAAATCTTGGAGAGATAGATACCAACGATGCCGATGAAGGAAATGACCAAACCTCCCAACAGCCAGATCGAGGCCATAACCGAGGTCCAGCCACTGAGGGGTTTGGCAAGAAACAGCCAATGGCCCAAGAGGTAGGTTGTGTAAGCCCCTGCCAAGAGGGAGATAGTCACGCCGATGTAAAAAATACCGATCAGAGGTGCATTGCTGAATGATGTGACGGAGTTCACCAGGAGCGACATCTTACGACGGAAGGTGTAAGTCGTTTCGCTCGTGCTATGTTTCTTGATGGTTTGCGGACGTTGATCAAAACCAGTGATATGCCAAAGACCCGCCATGAAAACCTCGCGCTCGTCATGACGCAGCAGAGCATCGACATAGCGGCGAGTCATCAGTCTAGCGGTGACGACGTTTTCTGGTAGTGCAATACCGGTCAGTGCCTCGAAGATTCGATAAAACCATTGACCGCTCAAACGCTCGAAAATGCCGCCTTTGCGCTGCTCCTGAACGCCATACACGACATCACAGCGCTCTCGTGCCATTTTCTCAGAGAAGTTCGGCAGCCACTCAGGTTCTTCTTCGAGGTCGCTGTCGATCAGAAAAATATGTTCGCCACGGGCATGCGCCAGCCCAGTCATCATGGCCTTGTGGTGGCCAAAATTGCGGGAGAGATCGACCACCACCACATGCGGGTCTAATTCACAGAGGCGAACAGCCAACTCAAGGCTGTCGTCGGGTGAACCGTCATTGACCAAGACGATTTCATAGTCCTCGTCAACGAGCTGAGACGCCGCAGCACCTGCGCGGCGGCAAAACTCCTCCAGATATTGTGCAGACTGATAAAGGGTAGCGACGATGGACAGTTTCACGACCGGACATTCCTCATATAACGCGACGCATCCTTGCCGCAATTGAACAGCAAATCGAGGATGGTAACGCCGTGGGTGAAATCACCCCAGAGTTGCGGGTATTCCGGATAGCCGGCGTAGTCGAACCAGCCGAGCTTGATGCCACGCTCGACAAAGAGGTGCTCTTCAATGTAATCCCTGGCGGCAGGGCCTGAAATATATTCCGAGCCCATTGCCTGCGCACAAAGATCGGCGAGGCGCTCGGTCTTACCCTCGATTAAGACGTAATCCCAAGAGTTGCTAATTTTGGTGGTGATGCCCAGGTAAGCACACACTGCCTCAATTAACGCGCGGTTAAGCGCGGATAAATGGGTGTACTGGCGTCCCCGGTAAAGCGGTTCGAACAAGGCTGCAACTTCTTCGAAATGCGGCGCGCGGCGGTAGTTCTGCGCGACAGCCTTCCAGTGTGCGTCTGCCCAGTCGGCACCATCGATTTCCGTTTCACGGATGGTCTGGAGGTATTTTCCCTTCACCTTGACAGGAACGGTGACCCATTGCTGCCCTTGTGGTGTTTTAATCTGATTGCGGTTGCGCCAGTCGCGCCGGGTATATTGCATGTCGTCGTACAGAATGAACTCATCCACAGCGGCGATCATGTCAAAGTAGCCCTTCCAGGGGATGTAGTTAGACTGCACAATGGCGATTTTTTTATTTGGCATTACTTCACTTAGATACCCATAAATTTATTTACTCACATCTAATCAGGATTAGCGTTGCCGTTTTAAAACATCTGACATTATAAAAAATGCATCAATTATTTAGCCGGATGCATACCGATTCGATATTAATAAAGAAATAATATCAATGTGTGAGATTCTTTAATTTATAGCTGTTGACACAGACGCAACGCATTCCCCCATTCAGGCAGGCTGCAGAAGGTATTCATGAACAGATCGCATGATAGCTTTGAATTAGCAGGTCGTCCAACGGCTGCTTGGTATTCATGGGTAGCTATCGGGGTAACCAGAGGATTTCTAGCTATTGATGTGTTCGCCAGAATGGCTAGGGCAAAATCGTACCATGTTGTCTGACCTTGGGCAGTCATATGGTAAAGGCCAGACCGTTCTTTCCACCACTCCGCAGTTGGCTGCGCACTCCTGCTTTGCGCGATGATGTGTGCGGTGGCGTCAGCAATTGTACGACACCATGTCGGTGCACCATGCTGATCATTGACTATGTGCAATTCCTCGCGCTCTTGCGCAAGGCGCAAAACCGTCAACAAAAAATTATTGCCGCGCATGCCATAGACCCAGCTGGTTCGTAGAATCAGATGTGGTATGCCTGCTGCCTGTATGGCCTGCTCGCCTGCCAGCTTTGTTTGCCCATACACGTTTATCGGGCACGCAGGATCGCTTTCAGTATAAGGAACGGTCTTTTTACCGTCGAAAACGTAATCGCTTGAATAATGAATTATTGCCGCACCCAGCTTCCCGGCTTCTTGGGCCATAACGGCTGGAGCTTCGCCGTTGATGCGCATGGCAAGATCCGGTTCTTGCTCAGCCTCGTCTACAGCGGTATAGGCAGCGGCATTGACAATGAGGGCAGGCTTGACTGTACGGATGACGTCGCGCACCTGGTCAAGATCGGCTAAATTCATTTGCGCGCGATCTACTGCAACAATCTCGCCCAGTCCTTGCAAGCTTCGCTCTAGCTCATAGCCGACTTGACCGGCTTTTCCTGTGAGTAGAATCTTCACGCAAATACTTCCGCATCATTAAGCCACCGGGCGGCCTGGTCTTTTGCTGATAGCAAAGGCGGAGCTTCAACGGGCCAGTCAATTCCAATAACCGGGTCATCCCACCGAATCGCGCGCTCGTGTTCCGGTGCGTAATAATCGGTTACCTTGTATAGGAATTCCGCAGAGTCGCTCAGCACCAGGAACCCATGCGCAAAACCAGCAGGAATCCACATCTGCAATTTATTCTCTGCGGATAAAACTGTACCTGTCCACTGGCCGAAGGTAGTTGAAGTTTTACGCAAATCGACAGCAACATCAAATACTTTTCCCTCAACCACGCGTACTAATTTACCTTGGGGCTGGCGTATTTGGTAATGCAAACCATGGATAGCTCCTTTTACCGACATGGAGTGATTATCTTGAACGAAAGAGGTTTTCACCCCAGTCAATTCAAAAAAACGGCGCTCGTTGAAACTCTCCCAGAATGTACCGCGCGCATCTCGGAACACTTTCGGCTCAATGACGAGTACTTCCGGAAGATCTGTCGCAACAATTTTCATGGTTTGAAAACCTGCTCCGTAAGCAATCTCAACAGATATTGCCCGTATTCATTTTTCATTAAAGGCTGCGCAAGTTTTTCTAACTGAATGGCATCGATATAGCCTTTGCGATAAGCAATCTCCTCGGGACACGCAACTTTCAACCCTTGCCGTTTTTCGATCGTTGCAATAAATTGAGCTGCGTCCAGCAACGACTCATGCGTGCCTGTATCCAGCCATGCCATACCGCGCCCCATCACCTCCACATTGAGATTTCCGCGCGACAGATACTCGCGATTGACGTCGGTTATTTCAAGTTCACCGCGAGTAGACGGCCGGACTGCGGCAGCAATATCCACCACATCGGCATTGTAAAAATAGAGACCAGTCACCGCATAATTCGATTTAGGCTGAGCTGGCTTTTCTGCCAGTGACAAGACCTTTCCCCGAGCATCAAACTCGACTACACCATAGCGCTCAGGATCTGTTACATGATAGGCAAATACGGTGGCCCCAGACGTGCTGGACGACGCCTTAAGCAAGCTTTGCTCAAAATTACTGCCATAAAAAATGTTATCGCCCAAGATTAACGCCGCTGGTGCGCCATCGAGGAAATCACGCCCGATGATGAAGGCTTGTGCCAGCCCGTCCGGCGTTGGCTGGATCGCGTAGCTCAGGTTGATTCCCCACTGGCTGCCATCACCAAGCAATCCTTCAAAGCGCGGCATGTCTTGCGGCGTCGAGATGATCAGGATATCCGTGATCCCGCCCAACATCAAAGTGGTCAGCGGATAATAGATCATCGGTTTGTCATACACCGGCAGTAATTGTTTGGAAACAAACATTGTCACCGGGTATAGCCGTGTGCCGGAGCCGCCGGCCAAGATGATGCCCTTACGGTGTTTTTGAGTGGTTGCGACCATCAGTCTGATGCCTCCGGCTTTGCTTCACGCTGCATGTAATTTTTCTCTAGCCATTTCAGATAAACACCGGATTGCACATCGCGTACCCAGTCTTGATTGCTCAGGTACCACTGCACTGTCTTTTGAATGCCCGATTCAAAACTCTCCGTCGGCCTCCAACCGAGCTCGCGCTCGATTTTCCGCGCGTCGATAGCATAGCGCCGGTCATGGCCGGGACGGTCCGTGACGTACACAATCTGGTCGCGATAGCTGCCGTGCGCTTTAGGAGCCAGCCGTTGGAGAATGTCACATAATGCATGGACCACGTGAAGATTCGTTTTCTCGTTCCAGCCTCCGATGTTGTAGGTCTCACCTGGCTTGCCTGCTTCCAGCACCCTGCGCAGCGCGGCACAGTGATCCGTCACATAGAGCCAGTCGCGCACTTGCTGTCCATCGCCGTATATGGGCAGCGGCTTGCCCTCACGGGCGTTGGTGATGATCAGTGGAATCAGCTTTTCGGGAAAATGATAGGGCCCGTAGTTATTAGAACAATTGGTCGTCAGTGCAGGCACACCATAGGTATGGTGGTAGGAGCGGACCAAATGGTCTGAAGCCGCCTTCGAAGCTGAATACGGGCTGTTGGGCGCGTACCGGGTGGATTCGGTAAACGGGGCGTCATCGGGACCCAGCGTGCCATATACCTCGTCGGTTGAAACGTGCAGAAAACGGAATGCTGTCTTGTCGGCATTGGTCAGGGCGCTCCAATAGGCGCGGGTCGCTTCCAGCAGGCCAAACGTACCATTGACATTAGTTTCCACGAAAGCCGCCGGTCCGAGAATCGAACGATCGACATGACTTTCCGCTGCAACATTGATGATCGCACGCGGTTTATATTGCGCTAACAGTGATGCAACTTGTGCCGTGTCGGCAATATCTCCATGTACAAAGATATGACGCGAATCCTGGCGCAGGCTCGCCAAATTATTCATATTGCCAGCGTAAGTCAATTTATCGAAGTTAATCACGGGCTCGTCATTTTGCGACAGCCAGTCGAGAACGAAATTGGACCCAATAAAACCGGCTCCGCCAGTAATGAAAATCATGGTATTACCCTAAATTCGATCAAAAGAATCGTGAGGTTAAACTCCATATCAATGGCAATATGGCAATATAAAATATGAGAGCAATCTTGGATTATGCCCTATTCTTAGCATAGCCAAGCTACATGAATTACATATCATGATGCCTCCGAACGACTGATAAACGCGTTGCAGCCATCTACAATAGCGAATTCCAACCTGCCAACCCATTACTTACAGACATGCCTCTAATTCGCTCTGATTTATATGCCATTGGCGATCTGCAAGGCTGCTACCAAAGCCTGTTATCTCTGTTAGAAAAGATTGATTCGACAACCCCCGACGCGCGCCTGATCTTCGTCGGCGACCTGGTCAACCGCGGCCCGCAGTCACTGGCAACGCTCAGACTGATTCGCTCACTCGGCGATCGCGCACAAGCCCTGCTCGGCAATCACGATTTACATCTGCTGGCCGCCGCACATGGCATACGCAAACTCCATCGCAGCGACACACTGGATGAAATTCTCAACGCCCCCGATCGCGACGAGTTACTCGACTGGCTAAGGCAGCGCCCGCTGGCGTTGCTGGAAGATGGCCACTTATTTGTGCATGCCGGCACACTGCCGCAGTGGTCTGCGGCCAAAACGGTGTCGTTGGCGCAAGAAGTTGAAAACGTGCTGCGCGGTCCGCATTGGGTGGAGTTCTTGCGCGAAATGTACGGGGACAAGCCAGCTCGCTGGGACGATGCGCTGCAAGGCAACGAACGCTTGCGCTGTATCGTCAACGCGTTGACCCGCCTGCGTTTTTGCACTGAAGATGGCACCATGGAATTGACTGCCAAGGGAAGCACCGGTATATCCCTGCCCGGCTATCTGCCGTGGTTCGACGTGCCGCAACGGCAGACCCGGGATGTCACAGTCGTGTGCGGGCATTGGTCAACCTTGGGGCTGGTGCTCAGGCCGAATCTGATCGGACTGGACACCGGCTGCGTGTGGGGCGGCAAACTGACTGCGATTCGGCTAGCCGATCGCCTACTGCTTCAGGTCAGTTGTCCGCAGGCGCAGCGGCCGGGATAAAACTTCAGGTCTCGACCGCGTCTGGGCGTCCCCGACTAGGCGTCCCCGTCTAGGCGACCCCTTCTTTTTCCATCACGCCCAATGCCTCTGCAATCGAGGCGCGTGCGATGACTGCCAGGTCGCGGCGATGTAATCCTGTCGTATCGATGGGCGCCAATTGAATCAGCTCGGCTCTCATGGGAGGTGCTTTCAAAATCGCCAGCATGCTTTGGGCAAAAGTCATGTCGCCGATGAAGTCCGCGGCTGGATGCAGTGCTCCGTGCGCATCCAGATAGCGCAAGGCATAAGGCTGGACCGGTGCTTTCGCATCGAGCGCGGCCTCGAACAGGTTGGCGTGGAAAGGCAGGATCGAACCCTGCGCCGCCGTGGTTCCTTCGGGGAAGAAGGCGACTCTGGCGCCAGCTTCAATACTTGTTACGAGGCCCTGGAATATGCGCCGTACGTCGCGCTGTTTGCCGCGCGTGATAAAAATCGTGCCGCCTTTTTCGCACAACCAGCCGAGCAAAGGCCAATCGCGGATATCCGATTTGCCGACGAACTGGCAAGTCTGGATCGAGTTGATGACGAAGATATCGAGCCACGACACGTGATTGGCAACGATCAGGGCGCGTGCTGCAGCTGCGCTGTTTTGCGGATTGCATAACGTGACCTGGACTCGGCAGATTGCCAACAGCTCAAGCGACCAGCGCCGTATGCGCAGCTGCCGCCCCGCCGTATCGATCAGCGGGAACACGACCGCACAGGTCCACAAGCCGACAACCAGATGCATCAGCACCCGTATCAAACGCAAGCCGCTCATACACGTTCGAATGCTATATGACCGGCCACAATCGTGGTCTTGACCCTTCCGCTCAGTTCATATCCGAGAAACGGCGTGTGCTTGCCCTGGCTAGCCAACTCTTTCGCTTCTACTTTCCAGCGTATGGCCGGATCGAAAATGCAGATATCGGCGATACTGCCAACCTTCAGCTGGCCTGCCGGCAAGCCAGCCACGCGTGCCGCATCGGTGGTGATCTTTGCCACTGCCCGGCTGAGTCCTTGCTGCGCAGGAGACACACATTCCTCAGCCCATTTCAAGGCCAGCGACAGCAGCAGTTCGAGACCGGTGGCGCCGGGCGTCGCTTCGCCGAACGGCAGCAATTTTTCATCGTCGTCGACCGGCGTATGGTCTGAACAAATCGCATCGATGGTGCCATCCAGCAGCGCCTGCCGGATGGCATCGCGATCGCGTTGCGAACGGAACGGCGGCGTCATTCTTGCATTGGAATCGAAGAAACCGATATCGACATCCGTCATGTGGATATGGTGGGCGCCGACGTCGCAACTGATCGGCAAGCCTTCTTTCTTGGCGCTCCTGATCAACTCCAGACCCGGAGCCGAAGAAATCCGGCATAAATGCACGCGTGCGCCGGTCGCGCGCACCAGTTCAAAAATGGTATGCAGGCGAATCGTTTCCGCCATGGTAGGCACGCCCGACAACCCGAGCCGCGAAGCTACCGCGCCGCTATGCGCAATCCCGCCAAGCCCCAGATAAGGATCTTGCGGACGCAGCCAGACGGTGTAGTCAAAGGTCCGCGCGTATTGCAAGGCGCGCAGCAGCACGGTGGTGTCCAGAATCGGCTCTTCAGCCTGCGCGAAACCGATACAGCCGGCATCGGTCAGCTCTGCCATTTCTGTCAGCTCCTTACCCTTGAGCCCGACCGTCAACGCACCCAGCGGATAGACGTGCGCCTGGTTCAAGCTTTTGGCGCGATGCTTCAGCATCTCCACCAGGCCCGGCTCGTCCAGCACCGGATCGGTATCCGGCGGGCATACCAGGCTGGTGACGCCGCCCTGCATTGCGGCCTGCATTTCCGATTCCAGCGTAGCCTTGTATTCGTAGCCGGGTTCACGCAGGCGCGCACTCAGATCAACCAGGCCCGGCGTCACCACCAGGCCGCCGGCATCAATCGTTTTGTTGGCGGAAAAATCGGCGGGGGCGGCGCCAACGCCGACGATCTTGCCTGCGGCAATAAACAGATCTTGTTGCGCGTCGATATTGTTTGCGGGGTCGATCAGACGGCCGTTTTTGATGTGAAGTTTCATCTGTAAATGTTATGGCGATTCTATAAATAATTGTCTGGATAAAAGCATGTAAATCAGCGACGCCCTACGAGCAGCTCAAATGACCCTGTTACGTCTCGGCGACCCTGTCTCGGCAACCCCGTCATTCCCGCGAACGCGGGAATCCATTTTAAATCAGTAACTTGGATCCCCGCGTTCGCGGGGATGACGGAGTTTTTTGAGGGTATCTTAAGTACACTTCGTGGGAATGACGCAACGTCGCTTATAAACGCTCATTTCAATTCCCGGCCAGAATGCTCATTACCGCCATCCGCACCGCGATGCCAAATGTCACCTGCGGCAAAATCACAGCCTGTGCACCGTCGGCAACGGCGGAGTCGATTTCCACACCACGATTCATCGGCCCCGGATGCATCACAATCGCATCCGGCTTGGCCAGCGCCAGGCGCTCCGGCGTCAGGCCGTAACTCTTGAAAAACTCTTGCGCCGACGGCAGCAGCGCCCCGCTCATGCGTTCATTCTGCAAGCGCAGCATGATGATCACGTCGACGCCTTTCAAGCCTTCGTTCATGTCGGTGAATACGCGCACGCCCATTTGCTCGAGGCCGCTCGGCAGCAAAGTGCGCGGCCCGATGGCGCGCACTTCCGGCACGCCCAAGGTAGTCAATCCGTGGATGTCTGAGCGCGCAACCCGGCTATGCAGGATGTCGCCGACAATCGCTACAGTCAGATTGCTGAAATCCTTTTTGTAATGCCGGATCGTGTACATGTCCAGCAAGCCCTGGGTCGGATGGGCATGACGGCCATCGCCTGCATTCACCACATGGACATGGTGTTGTCTGGTATCGGTGAGATGTTTGGCGATCAGGTACGGCGCGCCGGATTGCGCATGACGCACCACGAACATGTCGGCGTGCATCGCCGATAGATTGTCGATCGTATCCAGCAGCGATTCACCCTTGCTGGCGCTGGAGGCGGAAATATTCAGGTTGATGACATCGGCCGACAGGCGCTTGGAGGCGATCTCGAAAGTGGTGCGGGTGCGGGTCGAGTTTTCGAAAAACAGATTGAATACGCTTTTGCCGCGCATCAGCGGCACCTTTTTTACATCGCGGTCGCTGACGCCGACAAATGAAGATGCTGTATCCAGGATGTGAGTCACCACCGAAGTCGGCAAGCCTTCTATGGTCAACAGATGTTGCAGTTCGCCGTTTTTATTCAGTTGGGGATTAAGCATTAGAGTGCACCATCAGGGAAAAGCTGCCGTCGTCGGCGCGTTGAAGTTGTAGGGATTGGCCTGGTTGCAGCGTAACTGCATCGGCGACAAAATCGGCTGCCACCGGCAGGTCTCGCTCGCCGCGGTCGATCAGTGCAGCCAGCATGATTTTTGCGGGACGGCCATAATCGAACAATTCGTTGATCGCAGCGCGCGTGGTGCGCCCGGTGTACAGCACGTCGTCCACCAGCAGGATTGTGGCGCCGTTGACGTCGAACGGGATCTGGCTCGGCTTGACATCGCTACGCAGACCTTTTTCAGAAAAGTCGTCGCGATAGAACGATACGTCGATAAAGCCAAGGCGTTCGCCCGGATTCAATTGCAAGGCCGCGACCAGACGTTCGGCGATCCATGCGCCGCCTGAGTAAATACCGACTATGGCAACATTGTCGACCTGCGCCAACGCTGCTTTTACTTTGACCTCAAGCACCTGATACAGTGCTTCGGCATCGAATTGGGGGGTGGTTGTAGTCATTGCATCTTCATCGCAAAATCAGAACAAAATCATTCAGATAAGTTACCCAGATAAGTCGTCAAAATACTGCTGCAGAATAATGGCCGCAGCCTGGTCGTCGATCACTTCGCCACGCTGCTGCCTGATGACGGCAGACGAGTAACGTTCATCTACCAGCGCCGTGGCGACAGCATAGCGGCCATGCAACTGATTGGCGAAGCGTTGGCAGCGGACAGTCATTTCATGTGTCGCGCCATCAGGATGCAGGGGCAAGCCTACTACGCACAGGACCGGCTGCCATTCCTTGATCAGCACCGCGATTTCGGCAAACTTGCCGTCATTGGTGGCAGCACTGATCACCTGCAGCGGTTGCGCCTGTTTCAGCACGGTATTGCCAACGGCTACCCCGATACGCTTCAAGCCGAAATCGAAACCCAGCACGGTACCGGCCAAACCGCTCATGCCAGGCTCCCTGGCAGGTCATTTTGGCACTCTGGCGACTCTGACAACTCACGCACGTCCGGATTCCGCAGTCAGCATATAAGGTGAAATGCCCAACAGATTGACCGCTGCGGCAAAACGTTCGGCAATCGGCAATTCAAAAATGATGGCGGGATCGGCAGCCACGGTCAGCCAGCCGTTGTGGACAATTTCACTTTCCAGCTGGCCGGCGCTCCAGCCGGAACATCCCAGGCTGACCAGGATCCGCTGCGGCCCGTTGCCATGGGCCACTTCCTCCAGCACATCTTTGGAGGTAGTCATGGCGATCTGATCCGTCACTTTCAGTGTCGACGAATACTGCTTGACCGGTGTATGCAGCACAAAACCACGCTCGACCTGGACCGGACCGCCAAACATCACGGGCCGTTCGGCCATCGGATCGCCGAATTCCAGTTCACCCGGCTCGCCCGATCCGGGGCTGATTTCAAGCTTCAGATCGATGCGGTCGAATAACACCTGCATGGTCATATCGGTCGGTTTGTTGATCACCACGCCTAGTGCACCATTGGCATTATGCTCACACAAATAGACCACGGTCCCGCCGAAAATGGGATCCAGCATGGAAGGCATTGCAATAAGGAAATGATTTGTCAGATTCAGGAACGGCGAATCCACGCCCGCCTTCGCGCCGCTCTTGTGCGCTGGAGGATCTTCCGGAGTTGTATCGAGCTTAGCCATAGACGCATTTTATCAGTTTTGAATGCGCTAAAGCCGGCTCTGGCAGGGTGGGCACTGTGCCCACGCGGAGTTCACTTTACACATCTGCCTATTTCTGTGCCGCGCGGGTCTGTACTCCGGTTATTGCGGTCACGCGTGGGCACAGGTGCCCACCCTACGGATTATGGGCGTGTGTGACGAAAGCTATCCTCCACACACGCGCACAAAGTGTTATTGCAGGGTATTGGCTTCTTTACTGATGTATGACTTGATGGTGCTGATCAATTCATCTTCCTGATACGGCTTGCCCAGATACTCGTTGACGCCCAGCTCCATCGCATAGCTGCGATGCTTTGCAGCGGTGCGTGAAGTAATCATGATGATAGGGATATGACGGGTGCGTTCGTCGTTACGGATATTGCGGCTCAGATCGAAACCATCCATACGCGGCATTTCAATATCCACCAGCATCACATCAGGCGTAATCGCTTGCAGTTGCTCCAGCGCGTCGACACCGTCTTTGGCCAATACCACCTGGTAACCTTCACGTGACAGCAAACGTTGGGTCACCCGGCGCACGGTCAGCGAATCGTCGACGACCATCACCACACTCTGGCTGCGCAAACCCTGCACGGCCTGGGCGGTCTGCGCGGTTTGCAGCAACCCGGGTTCGGCGCTGCCGTTCATTTCCGCGACGGCGCCCATCACATCATGGGTAGCCAGCTCAGATTGCCGCGGCGCCCGCAGTTCATGCGATGCGTTTTGCAACTGCCGCTGGACCAGCGGTACCGGGTTCAAGATCAGCACGATGTCGCCCGAACCCAGCACGGTAGCGCCGGCTATTCCGATCATCCGCGACAGCTGCGGGCCGATATTCTTGACCACGACTTCTCGGTTACCGACGATTTCATCCACATGCAGCGCGACCCGGTCATTACCGCTACGCAAAATGATGATGGGTGAATACTGCTGCGCCACCGGCACCATATCGACATCGCCCAGCAAGGTCGACAAATATTGGAGCGGCACTTTATGCCCTTGCCAGATCAGCGAGCCATCGTTGTAAGCCGCGGCCAGCGCCTTCGACTTCAATTGCTGCACCTGCTCGACCAGCGCAGACGGCACGGCATAGGTGTGGCCGCCGGTGGTCAACAGCACCACCTGGGTAACCGCCAGTGTCAATGGCAAGTGAATCGTGAAATGCGTACCCTGGCCGGCATCGCTGCTGACGGCAACGCGGCCGCCCAGGGAAGCCGCTTCAGAACGCACCACATCCATGCCGACGCCGCGGCCAGCCAGTTCCGTGACATCCGTCGCGGTCGAAAACCCGGGACGGAAAATCAGGTCGGTGGTTTCCAGGTCGGTTATCTGCTGATCGCTTTCCAGCAGGCCGGTGGTGCGCGCCTTGTCGCGGATACGCTGCAGGTTCAAACCCTGGCCGTCATCCGATAACTGAATCAGAATTTCATTGCCGTCCTGGCGGATTTCCAGCTTCAGCTCGCCGGTTTCGCTCTTGCCGGCTGCGCGCCGCGCTTCACGCGATTCAATCCCGTGAACGATCGCATTACGCAGCAAATGCTCGAACGGACCGATCATTTTTTCCAATACGCTGCGATCGATTTCAACGTTGCTGCCGCGGATATCCAGGTTGACGCGCTTGTCCAGTTCTTTGGCGACCTGGCGCGTCAATCGATACAAACGCTCGGCGATACTCGCAAACTGCACCATACGCACATGCATCAGATCCTGTTGCAGATCACGCGTCAAGCGGCGTTGGGTCAGCAAGTCGGCGTTAGCGCCATCTACCGTACTGGTCAGATTCTTTTGCAGCGAGGCGACGTCATTGACGCTCTCCGCCATCATCCGGGTCAGTTCCTGCAAACGGGTAAAGCGGTCGAATTCAAGCGGATCGAATTCGCGCTCGCCGGCCAACGTCATGCGCGAACTGATCTGCGCTTCCGCCTGGATTTCGATTTCCCGCAACTGGCTGCGCAGGCGATCGACGTTTTCAGTCAGTTCCGACAAAGATATCTGCAAGGTGCCGATACCCGATTCAAGCCGCGAACGTGTAATCGAAACTTCACCGGCCTGATTCACGAGCCGATCCAGCACTTCGGCATTGACACGCACCTGCGACACCAGCCCCGTGGCGCTAGTGCTGGTGCTAAACACCGCCGGCACCGGCGCTACGCCAGCGGCCAGCGGCGGCATCACGCTCGGCAAATTGACCGCCGCATGTGCTTCTGGCGTCGCGGCAGGCTCAACTGATGCAACTGATGCAACTGGTGTAACTGGTGCCACCGGCTGCTGCGCTTGCGGATTGCGCAGATTCTCGAACATCTGCGCGCCGCGGTCATAATGTGTCAGCAACTCATCGATGGTCTGGCGGGAAGACGTACCCGACTGCAGAATCACTTCGATATGGCTTTCCATCTCGTGCATATGCTGGCCCAGCACCATCGCGCCAGCCATGCGGGCACTGCCCTTGATGGTGTGCAGATGACGCAGGATTGCTTGCGACGGTTTGACGTCGGACGGACTCTGCTGCCAGCTGCGCAAGGCGCTGCCGATTTGCGGCAGCATGTCGCTGCCTTCTTCCAGAAACACCGGCAACAAGTCGGGATCCAGCTCATCCCGGACCACCAGCGCAGGGTCGATCTCTTCCGCTGCGGTATCGAACAAATGAGGCACTATCGCAGCAGGATGGTGCGGCGTAACAGGGGAAACAGGGGTAGCAGAGGCAACCGGCGCAACCGATATCGGTTGCACGGGTTGCACGTTGCCTGCCTCAGCGCGAACTTCAGCGACGGGTTCAAATTCAGGTGCGGCAGCTACTTGCGGCGTCTGCGCCACGTCGGGATTGGCGGTAGTCTCTGCTTCGACACCACGCGATTCCTGACCTTGCCACAGGCTGTCCAGGCTGCTAACCAGGGCCGGCTCGTAATACGGCATGTCACCTTGCGTAAATTGCTGCAACATCCATTTGACTCGCTCAACGCTGAGCTGGAGGGTGTTGTAGTCCGATCCGTGCAAGCTGCCTGGTTGCAGCGCCATCCGTTGCAGCGCCATCTCCAGCGCATGCGCTACTTCCTGCAAAGGCTTGAAACCCACCGTAGCGGAACTACCGGCCAGCGAATGCGCTGCATGCACCGATTGTGTCAGCACCGGCCGCTCCGGTTCATGCCGCCATTCGGCAAAATCATGCGACAGATGACGCACCAGCTGGTCGGTCTCGGCCAGATAAATATTGTAGAGCGGCAGGCTGATAGTCAAATCGCCAATTTGCTTGGTGCTGTCGTCATGACGGATTTCCTGCATGCCGGGAAAAGCGATTACCTCGGCGCTGACCGGCGTGGCCTGATTTTCTGGCGCTGCCGCGATAACCTCAGGCTCTGCAATTGTTTCCAAATGCTCTTCAGACGAAATCTCCGGCAATTGCACCTGCTCAATGTCTACTGAATGGGTGACATTTGCGTCGCTGAAGAAAGCCAGATCATCGTCGGTCAGCTGGATTTCCTCTGCTTGCAGCGGCTGTTCCGGCAAATCACCGAACTCATGCAATTCCTCCGGCGCGGTCGAAACCGTCCGAGCCGGCACAGTCTCCGCAAACGGCCCGCCTTCGCGGACTCTTGCAGCCGCTTCAGCCAATGCATCCGGCGTCTGTTGCGAATGCCCGTGCTGCTGAATCTCTTTTACCCAGCCATCCAGCTGGGTCACAGCGTGGTCCAGCAAGGCATTCAGGTTGTCGCTCACCGCACGCGATTCGGACAACCACAAATTCAATACCTGTTCAATGCTCCAGGCGGCTTCGCCGAAAGCGTTCAGGCCGATCATGCGGCCACTGCCCTTCAGGGTATGAAAAGCACGGCGCAGTATGGTTAAAGGCTCTTGCTTATGGGGTGCGTCGTGCAGCAGCGGCAAGGTGTTCCTGGCATTCGTCAGGACCTCGTCCGCTTCGGACAAAAAAATCTCACGCAGTTCGGCATCAGCCTCCTCGTCGCTTACGGCTATCGCGGCCACCGGTGCTGCGGCTTCTGCCGTGTGCAGCGGCACGATGGTGGTGACAATTTCGGCCATCGATTGCTGCGACCCCGAGAAATCGGGATGATCGAGGATGTCGATGGCAGCCTGGGCGCGATCGGTAGCTTCGGGATTGTCGCTCAACGCAGCGTCAACCCGCATCTGCACCAACGACTCTTTCAATCGTTCCTGCAGTTCCGGATCATGCGGCTGCGCGGTCAACGACAGCGCCAGTTCCGCAGATTGCTGCTGATGCTGCAGCAGCTCATCTTCTACTGTTGCCAACTCGGGCAAGGACGGCAAGCTGTCGCCAACGACCGTGTTTGCCACAATCGCATGACTATCGCCGGCAGATGAAGGCACTATCGGATCAGGCAAAGGCGCCGCAACCACGGCACGCCGCTCCAGCAGGTTGATGCGGAACACGCCCGCCGCTTCATCAAAAGTGAAATGATTGTTTTGCGTATCCGACTGATGCTGCAACGTTTCGATAAAGAAGCTGAGCGCGCCGATGTTCTGCGCAATCTGTTCGAACTCTTTTTGTTCCGGGACAACATCGCTGCCTTCCGCCGCAAAACGCTGCAAAGTACTGCGCGTATGTTCGACCACACGCATGGCGTCGCTCTGCTCCTGGATCGCCAGTGCGCCTTGAATCTGATGCAGAACTTGTTCGATCTGGGTCAATACTTCACGCCGCTCCGGATCGTTAAAAAATTCGTCCAGCATTTTTTCGACCTGGCGCAAGCTGGACAACATTTCAGATGCCAGCATTTTGACGGTCTGGCGCTGTTGCGCTTCACGATAGATATCGTCAATCCATTGCGCCGGTTTGCCCAGCTTCTCACCGGATACCACCGACAAGAGTCGCGCGGTCATCGCATCGGCGCGTTCGGAAAAATTCTCTGGCAGGCGGCTGATGTGATTAAGCGTGTTTTCAATAAACAGCAGGCTGGTGGCGATTTCCATGCAGATCGCATCGCCTGGCCGCGAATGTGCAGCGTGCCGCGCTATGCCATTGAGTTCGCGCAGCAGCTTCGACAGCGATGGCGAGTTAAGCCGGCTGCCGGCTTCGCTCAAACCGTGCATTTCCTGTTCGAAAGCAGCTGCAGGGCTGGCATCGCCGCTGGCGAGCCGGTCCCACATGTTCTTGGCTTGGTTCAGGCGATCTTTGGCAGCGCCCAATGCATCCAGGCTAATCTGACCGTAGTGGCGGATGTTGTAATCTGCCGGCACCAGGCCATTCAAACGATAGGCAATACGAATCTGGTTTGCCAGCTTGGAGGCTTGTTCAACGCCGGCGATAAAAAACAGGGCATCCCGCAACAACCGTTCCGAAATGCTCGACGAGCCCTGGCTCAGACGCCGCAACTGCAGGTTAATACGGGCAAATAATTGTTTAACGTAGAGTTCGTTGGATATCTGCTCGTTGGCAACCGCTTCCGAGAAACCGTGCATCACCCACCAGAATGCGCGCGATTGCTGGTTGCGTTGCATTTGCTCGACTTCTGTCACCACCACTTGCATGGCTGCAGCGTTTTCCAGCTCAACCGGCTTGTCGGCGCTTTTCAGGAACGGCAGCAGCGCGCGTTCGAAGCGCTTGCGCAATGGCAGATAAACTTCGGCGTCGACTGCCGCAACCTGCTCCGCCGCAGGAAAGTGCGGGCGAATGGTCAGGTCAGGGAAAAACAGATCGGCCGGGTGGATTCTTTCGGCGCCGCGGATTTCCAGCAGCGCCTGATAGTAGGGAAACAAACGCACTGGCTGATGGCTGCCGCCAGCCAATACTTCGTCCAGGTATTCGATCAATGCCTGATAGGCGTTGCCGATAATCTGCACATGCTGCGCGCTCAGCTCAGCCTGGCCTGACTCGGCACGCTCGAGTATGTCTTCAATGGTTTCGGTAATGATGATGACGCCATCGATGTCGACCATCTGCAACGCGCCATGCGCCTGGTGCAAATAGGTTTTGGCATGGCGGATGGCGGTCGAGTGATCGTCGCTGGTAGCGCCAGTCGCTTGGGACAAGGCGTTACCGGACTGATTCAGCGCCTCGCGAATTTCGCTCATCACCCATGACAATGGTCCGGTATCAAGATGCGTTCGCGCAGAGTCGGCGGTACTGGAAAAATCGGTGGTCATGACTGCCTCGTGGGATCTCTAAAAACTCCGTCATCCCCGCGCACGCGGGGATCCAAATTGCTGCGTCACACTACCCAATGAATTGGATTCCCGCCTTCGCGGGAATGACGCAGCGGGGGGGTATTGGAAATCACCTTTAATTGGTCACGCGGAAACGCGATACCGAGCTCTTCAAATCTTCTGCCAGCTTGGACAGTTCACGAATCGACAAGGCCGTCTGTCGTGTACCTTCCCGCGTCTTTTCGGTAACCGAGAGAATGTTTTGAATGTTGGTAGCCACGCCGTTTGCCGAGTTGGCCTGCTGCTCGGTAGTGGAAGAAATACTTTGAATCAGTTCCGCCAACCGGTTCGAAACGCGCCGGATATCCGACAACGCCGCACCGGCAGCATCTGACAGCTTGGCCCCTTCGACCACCCCTTGCGTCGAACGCTCCATCGCCACCACCGCGTCGTGGGTGTCGGTCTGAATGGTACGTACCAGCGCGCCAATCTGCTTGGTCGCTGCACCGGAACGTTCCGCCAGGCGTTGAACTTCTTCCGCAACCACCGAAAATCCGCGGCCGGCTTCACCAGCCGAAGCAGCCTGGATCGCCGCATTCAGCGCCAGCACGTTGGTCTGTTCGGTAATGTCTGAAATCAGTTCGGTGATTTCACCAATTTCCTGTGACGATTCACCCAGCCGCTTGATGCGCTTCGAAGTTTCCTGGATGTGTTCGCGAATTTCGTTCATGCCGGAAATCGCGTTTTCCACCGCCTTGGAGCCTTCTTCCGCCGCACTAACCGACTGCCGCGCCACTTCAGCTGATTCACTAGCCGATTTGGAAACGTCGGTAATCTGGGTCGCCATGTCGAGAACCGCTTGCGTGGTTTCCTGAATATCGCGTGACTGCCGTTGCGACGCAGCCAGCAGTTCGATCGAAATGCTTTGCGCCTGGTCCGACGCCACTGTCACCTGTTGTGCAGTTGCGGTAACCCGGCCGACCAGTCCGCGCAATTCTTCCACCGTGTAGTTAACCGAGTCGGCAATCGCGCCGGTAATGTCTTCCGACACCGTCGCCTGCACCGTCAAGTCACCGTCCGCCACTTCCTGCAATTCATTCATCAGACGCAAAATCGCAGCCTGGTTCTGGTCGTTGGCGTTACTTGCATCTTCTTCCTGGCGGATCGCTTGCAGACGCTGCTCTTCCGCTTCCATCCGGCGTACCTCAGCTTCGTGGGTACGGTGACGTCCGTCCTGCACCTGGACCCAGGCGATCGCTGCTGCTGCCAGCAGAGTAGTCAATGCGGCCAGCAACATCAGCCAGAACCAGATGCTCTGCGAGTCCTGTGCATCGCGATAGGTATCTTGCAAGGCGCCCAGGCGTTGCTTGAGGTTTTCGTTCTCGGTAAAGATCAATTGTTCCGATTGTTTAGCGGAGACGAAATTTTGCATGTTACCCAGAATCGATGCCACCGATTCCTGATACTCGGCAAAGCTCTTTTCCAGTTCAGTCAGCTTGCTGCGCTCTTCTTCGCTCTTGCTGGCCGGCAGGCGCAGTACGTCGCTGCCGTTCAGGAAGCCGCTGACGATGTCGCGGAAAGTATTGGTATCCTTACCCAGCAAGAACGCCGTTTCCGGGTTCACACCTTCGGAAGTCAGGAATTCATTCGCGCTGCGACCGAGACGCTGGGTCAACATGACCAGCTGCGACGATGCGGCGATTTCGCGCGGGGTGGCGCCGGTTTGGGTTTTCAGTGTCGCGATCTGTTCCGACAGATCGAGCAGGTTCGGCGAGATACCGTTCAGTTTTTGCAGTGTCACACCGAAGCTGGTCAATTCCTTTTGCAGCTTGAGGATAGTGTCCGCGGCCTTGTCGGTATTCGACCAGACCTTGTTGACTTCAGTCAGCTTGGTATCCATCGATGCACTTGGCGTGCCGATGTTGTGACCCTTGTAATCGCCGCCCTTCAACAAGATGCCCAAATCCTGGTTGAATTCCTTGCGGCTGTCGGCCAGCTGCTTAAACGCTTCAGGATTGCCCTGAATCGCATTCGGCGTCGCCTTACCGATACGCTGCGAGTGCATCAGCGCGTCGCCGGCGATCTGGGTCTGGGTCGAGCTCATCGCGGAACTCTTGGCGCTCAGCCACAGGAACAGGATAGTCAGCAGCAAAGCGCCGACCAGCACCGTCACCAGAAGACGGATCTGTTTTTGTTGCGGCAACTTGCCGATCAACGGCAGCGGCGACGAATCAGGACTGGCGATGCTGGCAGCTGCGCCGGCAAAAGTAGCCGTAGCAGCCCCGGCAGCCGCAGTTGCAGGAGCAGCGGATTCTTTGACAGTTTCCTGAGGAGCGGCGGTGAATGACGATGTTGACGCGGGAGTCGGCTCCGGCGCAGCGATCGGCGTCAATATCGGCGCGGGCGACGGCTCAGGAATGAAACGCTCTTCCATGACAGTCTGTTCTGGATCATGCATCAATGCGTCTTGCATGAAACGATCGCCTGCTTCGCCCTGCTCTTCCTTGGCCGCCTTGGATAAAGACGGTAGTTTGAATGCCATTACAGAATCTCCTAATTGCAAATTCGCTGCCACCGGGTACTGCCGCTGTTGCAATCGCCGTTGCAACAGTACCTGGGACTCATAAACCTACTTGTAAAAAACGAGGGTCGTGCAAGATTTGGGCCATGCTCAGCTCAGTCCAGACCTGCGCATCGCTATCGAGATAGCGTCTTGCGCCTGCCTGGTCCAGCGAATCCGCGGCCTGCAAGGTCATTTGGGCGACGTTGCGCAAGCCCAAAACACGAGAAACCAGCAAGCCGCTGTTGAACGAAAATGTCGGTGCGAAAGCAACAATCCGGCACTCCTTGTCAATTTGCGTCACGCCATGGCCCTGAAAACGCGCAAAATCGATCACGCTGATCAGCGTACCGCGCACATTGCTCAGTCCCAGGTACCAATCGTGAGTCAACGGCACGCGCGAAATCTGCTCGACGGCGACGATTTCGCCCGCCTCTTGCAAATTCAACAACCAGCGCGTTTGTCCGATCAGCAAGCCAAGCTGATTTTCCTGCTCATCGATACCGCTACGCGCGGCTTGCATCCGCTCCAGCAAGTGCGTTTGGAATTCGCGCAGCCGGCTGCGGCGCGAATCGGCGTCAAGTGCGACCTTGTTGACAGGTAGCGACGAAGGCGATGCTTCTGCCGTCAGATGCGAGCTTGATTGGGTCATATTGATTGGGCGCTCATTTGGCGTGAATTCAGCAACGTTAAATTCGGCGTTCGCAGCGTTTCAATTAACCAAGCGCCGCGATTTTTGCCAGCAGTTCCTTGGGATCGATAGGTTTCACCAGGTAATCGCGCGCGCCTTGGCGCAAGCCCCAGATACGGTCGGTTTCCAAACCCTTGCTGCTGCAGATGATGATAGGAATATCCTTGGTGTCGTCGTCACGCGTAATCGAGCGCGTTACCTGAAAGCCGTTCTGGCCAGGCATCACCACATCCATCAGGATCAGCTGCGGCTTGTCCGCCTTGATCTTGTCCAGGATGCCTTCGCCGTTTTCGGAAGTCGACACTGAATAGCCGGCCTTCGCCAGGATATCGGTCAGGAAATAACGCTCGGTTGGCGAGTCGTCGACGATGAGAATTTTCTGTATGGCCATGTTCAACCTTTGTTTGCTTCGTACTTCAAATTATGTAAATCAGTAGCCTGCTTCAGGAGTAGTACCTTAAGCAGTAACCGGGATAGCACCGTCCGCCGTCTGGGTGTGCTGACGCACCGCCTTCAGCAAACTGTCTTTAGTAAATGGTTTGGTGAGATATTCGTCAGAACCGACCATGGCGCCGCGCGCGCGATCAAACAGGCCGTCTTTGGACGACAGCATGATCACTGGCGTAGCATGGAATTTAGCGCTTTTTTTGATCAAGGCGCAGGTTTGATAGCCGTCCAGGCGCGGCATCAGAATATCGCAGAAAATCAGCGCAGGCTTGTGATCGTTCACTTTTGCCAAAGCGTCGAAACCATCTTCGGCAAGTACGACCTGATAACCAGCCTGGCTCAGGAAAATCTCCGCAGACCGCCGGATTGTGCTGCTATCGTCAATCACCATTACCTTCAGGTTGACGCCGCCAAGTGATGTTGTCATGAAATTGTCTCATTCAATCCAAATAAATCTACGGCGTCACTGTAACAAAGAAAGACATTCCTTAGAACAATGTTTCTTACGGGTAGCCGATAAAGTTCAATTTATTTTGTAACTTGAGACGATAACTTGATATTCCTACAATGAAAATGTGGTATTTGGCTTAAATGGCAACCATTTCAAAGTCTTCTTTGCGCGCGCCGCATTCCGGACATGTCCAATTCATCGGTACATCGTCCCACAACGTGCCGGGCGCGATGCCTTCTTCCGGCAAACCGGCTTCTTCGTCATAGACCCAGCCGCAAATCAGACACATCCAGGTTTTGTACTCGGTTTTGGTAGTTTCGTTATTGCTCACAGCGGCGACCCTTCAATCAAGTAAAATGCAAAGTCGGATATCTTAATCTACCCGCCGTGCAAAACCAAACTTCTCCTCTTATATTGACCTTCGGCGTTGCCGACCCCGTCGGCGCTGCCGGAATTCAGGCCGACCTGGCCACTTTTTCCGCCATGGGCTGCCATGGCCTTTCTGTCATCACGTCTATCCTGATCGGCGATACCGCCCGGATCGAAGATACCCAGCAAATCGACGCCGACTGGGTAGCCGACCAGGCCCGCGTGCTGCTTGAGGATATGCCGGTGGCTGCCTTCAAGGTAGGCGCCGTCGGCAGCATCGAAAGCGTCTCGGTGATCGCCGAGATTGTCTCGGATTATCCGGAAATCCCGCTGATTCTAGACCCTTTTTTGTCGGCCATGCCAGATCAGGGGCAAGACAGCGAAGACTTGCTGACCGCGATCCGCGAACTGCTGGTTCCGCAAACCACGGTGATGCTGGTATCGGCGGTCGAGTTGGCGCGCCTGGCGGAAACCTGGCGCGAACCGTCGTCCGAAGACATGATGAGCGTCGACGCGATGCGCATCATCGAACTCGGCTGCGAATACTTGTTCGTCACCGGCACGCCAACCTCGGCCGCCGAAGTCGGCAACACCCTGTTCAGTGAATCGGGCGTGGTCCGGCAAGACTCGTGGCCGCGCGTTTCCGGCTCGTTCAGCGGCGCCGGCACCACTTTGTCGGCGGCGATTGCAGCGATGCTGGCAAACGGTCTTGACGTACCTGAGGCAGTTTCCGAAGCGCAGGAATTCACCTTGGCAGCAGTCACCGCCGCGCAACGGCTGGGGATGGGGAAACTGATCCCTGACCGGTATTTCTGGGCTCGTGAAGAGGGCCTGGAACGGCGTGACGAGGATGTCGGCGACGCCCC
Organism: Collimonas antrihumi; assembly: GCF_018304965.1. Classification (GTDB taxonomy): domain Bacteria; phylum Pseudomonadota; class Gammaproteobacteria; order Burkholderiales; family Burkholderiaceae_D; genus Collimonas; species Collimonas antrihumi. Next base: position 84,654 of record NZ_JAGQED010000004.1, on the reverse strand, counting down.
CTGATTTTTTGTTGCGCGATTCTCGAAACAGCACCTTACCCACATTTATTTCCGACGATTAAGTACATGACTTCCAATAACGATACCCTGTTCGCCCGCGCCCAACTGACCACACCTGGCGGCGTCAATTCGCCGGTGCGCGCCTTCCGTTCCGTGGGCGGCACGCCACGTTTCATCACGCGCGCCGAAGGCCCCTATTTCTGGGATGCCGACGACCGCCGCTACATCGATTACATCGGCTCCTGGGGCCCGGCAATTGTCGGCCACGCCCACCCGACCGTGATCAAGGCCGTACAGGATGCGGCTGCGCGCGGCCTGAGTTTTGGTGCGCCGACCCAAGGCGAAATTGAAATCGCCGAAGAGATCTGCAAGCTGGTGCCGTCGATAGAACAAGTGCGCCTGGTTTCCAGCGGTACCGAAGCCACCATGAGCGCACTGCGCCTGGCACGCGGCGCCACCGGCCGCGACAAGATCGTCAAGTTCGAAGGCTGTTACCACGGCCACGCCGATTCGCTGTTGGTCAAGGCTGGCAGCGGCTTGCTGACCTTTGGCAATCCGACTTCGGCCGGCGTGCCGGAAGATTTCGTCAAGCACACGCTGGTGCTCGACTACAACAACACCCAGCAACTGGAAGATGCCTTCAAGGACATGGGCGACCAGATCGCCTGCGTGATCGTCGAGCCGGTTGCCGGCAACATGAACCTGGTACGCGCCACACCGGAGTTCCTGCAAACCATGCGGCGCCTGTGCACGCAGTACGGCACTGTATTGATTTTCGATGAAGTCATGTGCGGCTTCCGCGTGGCGCTGGGCGGCGCACAGGCGCTGTACGGTATCAAGCCGGACATCACTGCGCTGGGCAAGGTGATCGGCGGCGGTTTGCCGGTGGCGGCGTTCGGTGGACGTGCCGATTTGATGGGCCATATGGCGCCGCTGGGTTCGGTATATCAAGCCGGCACGCTGTCCGGCAATCCGGTGGCGGTAGCAGCTGGCATGAGTACACTCAAGCTGATCCAGGAACCGGGGTTTTATACCAATCTGACAGCGCAAACCAGCAAACTGGTCGACGGCCTGAGCATGGCCGCCAAGGACGCCGGCGTGACGTTCTGCGGCGATGCGATCGGCGGCATGTTCGGCTTGTATTTTGCGGAAACGGTGCCTGGCACTTACGCAGCGGTGATGGCGTCCAACAAGGATCTGTTCAACAAATTCTTCCATGCGATGCTGGACGCCGGCGTGTATCTGGCGCCGTCGGCATTCGAGGCAGGTTTTGTATCGGCGCAGCATGACGATGCGGTGATCGAGGCGACTATTGCGGCGGCGCGCGGCGCGTTTGCGCAACTGGCGTAATGTAGGGTGGGCATGAATGCCCACCCAGTTGGTTGCACCTCGGCGTGGGCATTCATGCCCACCCTTCTTTCTTAGTTTAGCCAACCGCGCCGGCGGAAATACCAGAACGGCGTGATCGCTGAACACACCATCAAGACCAGCGCAAACGGATAACCGAGAGACCAGTCGAACTCTGGCATGAAGCGAAAGTTCATGCCGTAGATACTGGCAATCAAGGTCGGCGGTAAAAACGCTACCGACGCAACCGAGAATATCTTGATGATCTTGTTTTGATTGATATTGATGAAACCGACCGTTGCATCCATCAGGAAGTTGATCTTGTCGAACAGGAAGGCGGTGTGGCCGTCCAGCGATTCAATGTCGCGCAGGATCTGGCGCGCATCTTCAAACTGATCCACATTCAATAAGCGCCCACGCATCAAGAAACTTACCGCGCGGCGCGTATCCATCATGTTGCGCCGGATCCGGCCGTTCAAATCCTCTTCATGCGCCATGGCGCTCAAAGCTTCGGCTGCGGCCTGGTCGGTGAGTTTCTTTTGCAGTACACGCTGGCTGACCTCGTCCAGCTTCTTGTAAACACCCTCCAGGGCGTCGGCGGAGTACTCGGCATCGGTCTGGTACAGATCCAGCAGAACGTCCTTGTAGTCGCTGATAGACCCCGGCCGCGAACGCGCACGCATGCGCACCAGGCGAAACACCGGCAGATCTTCTCCGTGCACCGAAAACAAGATATTGCGCGCCAGGATAAAGGCCACGGTGACGGTCGACGACGGGCCGTCGTCTTCCTCAAACAGAAAATCGGTGCGCAGATGCAGGTCGCCGTTTTCGGCTTCGTAATAGCGGGCGGAGGCCTCGATATCCTTGACTTCGTCTTCACCTGGCAAGGTCACGCCGTAAATGCTCTTGACCCAGGCACGCTCCTGGTCGTTCGGTTCGGTCAGGTCGACCCATACCGGCTGCACTTTCTCAAGGTCGCTGTGACTCTCGATGTTGACCTGGTTGAGGCGGCCATTTTGCAAAACAAATACATTGATCATGCTTACCTCGGAGACTGTTTTTCAGAGAAGCTGCTGTTAAATTTCGTGCGTCCCGATCATCGGCATTCGCTGCAATTTAAACAACTTTCGCAGGCCCGTATATTAAGGCAATTCAGCCGATCCCATGCGTCGCAAGATCAGGCCGGTGCGTTGCGACAAATAAGCAGAGTTGCGATTCTTATCGAAAAAACGCGGCTTCGGCAGCATCACTGCGAGTCGCGCCGCCTGGCTGGCGCCGAGATTGCTGGCAGAAGTTTTAAAGTAATGCTGGGCCGCTGCCTCGGCGCCGAAAACGCCGTTGCCCCACTCCACCACGTTCAGGTAAATTTCAAATATGCGTTCCTTATCCATCCAGAACTCAAGCATGTAGGTGATGATCAGTTCCTGCCCCTTGCGCAGGTAACTGCGTTCACCGGACAAGAACAGGTTTTTCGCCAGTTGCTGGGTGATGGTGGAACCGCCGCGCACCACCTTGCCTTTCTTGGTATTTTTCTCGTAGGCCTGTTGCAGGGCATCCCAGTCGACGCCGTCATGTTCGGAGAAATTGGCGTCTTCAGAGGCGATGATCGCCCGCTTCAGATTGGTCGAGATCCGTGCGTAGGGCACCCATTTGAATTGCAACTGCGCGTCAGGCACGGTTTCCTGCAACTCCGACAAGCGATGCCGCATGAAGCTGGTGGAGCCAGGATTATGATCGACCCACCACCAGATCTGTACGAAAAAATAAACCTGCAACAGCAGAACTGCGGCGATCAGCAGCATGCATAAGCGCAGGAAAATTTTGCCAGCTGACTTCATCTTGATTTCCTGCAAATAATTAACTTAACAAACAACTGAACAACCGATTAGACAAACACTCACAGCTGCGCGCGCAACGCGGCAAATACTGCGTCGGTATGCGGCCGCACACCACGCCAGACAAAAAACGATTCTGCCGCCTGCTCTACCAGCATGCCCAAACCGTCGCGCACCTGAGTGCCATGGGTTGCAGCAAACTGCATGAATACGGTTGGCTGCGCACCGTACATCATGTCGTAGGCCAGTGTCGCCGGGCCGAATACGCTGGCTGCAATTGGCGGCACCTCGGCCTGCAAACTGGCGGAGGTAGCATTGATCACCAGATCGTATTGCTGCTGTACTTCGGCAAAACCGCAAGCGTTCAATGTGCAATCGTCGCCGCTAAATTGCTGGAACTGCTGCACCAGCTCGAGCGCCTTGGCGGTGGTGCGATTGGCAATCGTCAGCTGCGCCGGCCGGCACTCCAACAGCGGCAGCATGACGCCGCGCGCGGCGCCGCCGGCGCCCAGCAACAGGATTTTTTTATGCGCCAGGTCGAAACCGGCATTACACACGATATCGTTGACCAGGCCGACGCCATCGGTGTTATCGCCCAATATTTCATCGCCTTCGAATTTCAAGGTATTCACCGCGCCTGCGGCCTTGGCTCGGGCCGACAACCTGCTGGCAAGCGCATACGCTTCCAGCTTGAATGGCACGGTGACATTGGCACCACGCCCGCCCTGCGCGACGAACTCCCGCACCGTCGCGACAAAACCGTCGAGCGGCGCCAGCAAGCGTGCATACCTCATGTCTTGACCGGTAGCGGCAGCAAAGCGCGCATGGATGTCGGGAGACTTGCTATGCGCAATCGGATTGCCGATCACGACGTAGGCGGCAAATGGGGTTACAGCTGTCATTGATTACTCCCGCCCATCAGTTGCGCTTCCAGCAGCCCCTCGCGGGTAAACTCGAAAGTGGAGATAACCTCCCACACATCGTCTTTGCCGCTGCTGCGCATATTTTCGGGGAAGCGCCCGAACGGTGCGGAGCGCTCAATAATTTTCAGGGTTGCACGATCAAGGTCAGGATTGCCGGAACCACGCTCGATTCTCGGACCGCCCTCTCTCGTATACAGCGAGCCGTCCTGGTAAATAGGAATGTACACCACCAGTCTGCCGTACAGATTCTTGCCGTTCTTTTTCGGGAAATTCAAGGTGCCCAGCTTTTCGACCTTGTCCTGGAACGACTTGTAATAGGCGGCGTAGCCGACTGCACGCGTGCTCGGGGTGATCTGCGTCTTTTTCGGCCGCTTGTTGTAATCGTCGATATTCTTGGCGATTTCCGCTTCCTTGCGGGCGATCGCCTTGGCGCTCTCGACCAGATCGCTGCCGGTAGGCTGTGGCGTGTTCTCGCTGGCTTTGTCGTGCAGATCCATGGCCGGCATCTTCAACGGCGTGTCCTTGCGCATTTGCGCCAGCATTTGCTGCTGTTGCTGTTCCAGCTGCTCGATCCGGCGCTTGGTAGCCTGGACGTTGTCGCCATCTTCCGACTTGCGCATATCTGGCAGCGGCGACTTGGCGCGGCCGGCATCGGCATTGCCGCCACCATCCAGATTGGCTTGCGCCAGCGCCTCCGGCTTGACCGGCCTGGTATTGTGCTTGGCGTTAACCAGGATCACTTCCAGCGCAGGATCGGTGGGCTTCAGCTTGAAGGCTTCCGGCGCCGCAAACCGTACCGCCAGCAACGCTGCATGCGCCAGTACCGACGCCGCGATGGCGCCGACCAGAATTCGATTTTGGAAAAAGGATTTCACGCGTGAGCTAAAAGTCGCTATAAAAGAGAGGGATTCTACGACAAAGCGAGATGCCTACGGGAAATTTACCGTTGCTTTCTGCGCTTATCCGTAGGGTAGGCACATCGTGCCCACGCGTGAACTCGACATCACCTGCGTCGCTAACGCGTGGGCAAAAAAACCTGCCCACCCTACAGGCTCTTCGTATCAACCACCGGCTCGCCTTCCGGGACCGGTGCGCCCTCACCCGGTTGATCCGCCAAAGGCGCTTCAACCACCTCATGCGGCATATCCATTGCAGCATCCAGCTCTTCCGAAATTTCATCCTCATCCGGCTCCTGCTGTTCAGCATCGGCGCTTGGGGCTGCACAGACTTCCAGCAAGCGTGCCTCGACCGTCAAATCGACCTCGTCCCAGCGGATAATATCCAGCTTGACCTGGGTTCCGCGCGCCAGCTGTTGCATGCCTGGCAATTTGATGATCAACGGAATCTCAGCCAGGCGCAGGATTTCATCTTTCAGCACAGCCGCTTCGACCTGGCGCGCTTGCTCCTGCCCCAGCCAGCGCAGGCACCAATAGCGTTCCATGTTCGACTGGAAATCGCCATAACCAGAATACGCAGCATCGAAACCGGAGACGATCGCAAACAGATCGGCATCGCGCGGTTTGAATGGCGCTACCAACGGCGCAGCGACACCACCTTCGACGCAGGCCAGGATCTGCCACTGGTTGACCAGGTCGGTATAACGACGCAAGGGCGAAGTGCTCCAGGCGTATTGATCGACCCCGAGTCCTTGATGCGGCGCGGCGTGGGTGACCATGCGTACCTGCATCTTGGCAGCCCAGCCGCCGCTGCCGCCGCCCTGTGCACGGTAGATGCCCGGCACGCCGTGGTCGGACATCAGCTTGCCCCAGCTGCTGTTGGCAAAGATCATCAATTCGGCGACGATCTTGTCCAGCGGCGCACCGCGCTTGCGGCGCGCGATGGTGACCACGTCGTCTTCTACATAGAAGTTGAAATCGACCCGGTTGTTTTGCTCCGGCCGCAAGCCGAAACTTTCACGCTTGGCCATGCGGCCTTGCTCCAATACCTGTATCCATTTCCACAACACGGCAATGTCAGCCTTGTGCGGATAGTCGCCGGCATCGTTGGCGAGATTTTCTTCAGTCACCAGTTCGTCGAGCGTGTTGTGACGCAGATTGGCTGAAATCGGCACCAGCTCAGCCTTGGTTTCTGTGCCGATCACACTCCAGTCGGCAGGATCAAGCGTGGCGTACAGCGACAGCGCCGGGCAGTTTTTTCCTTCGGCCAAGGTGAACGCTTCTACCAATTCGTCCGGCAACATGGTGATCTTGTCGCCCGGCATATACACGGTCGACATGCGCTGGCGTGCGATCGCGTCCAACGCATCGCCGCGCTTGATACCCAGACCCGGCGCGGCGATATGAATCCCGATCCGCACTTTGCCGTCCGCCAGCGTCTGCACCGACAAGGCATCGTCGATTTCAGTCGTGGTCACATCGTCGATAGAAAATGCTTGCACCGGCGCCAGCGGCAGGTCCGCCACCGCAGGAATCGCGATCTTGGGAAATCCAGAACCTTTCGGGAAAAATTCCAGCAGGAATTTGGAGAGATGCAATTCCTTCGGCGAGGCGATGCCGCCGACCGTCAGCATCAGACGTTGCGGTGAAGTCTGCAATTCGTTGCAAGCGGCCTCCAGCGCCTTATATTCGAGGCTGTTCTTGTCAGGCTTGAACAAGAGCTGCAGCGCCAGCGGCTTCATCACATCAGGCAATTGCCCGGCCTTCAGTTGCTCAACGTATTCGGCCTGGACCAAGGCTTGCTGTCTTTTCTTTTCGATGCCGGCCTGGGCTGCTTTCAGCGAGGCTTCCGGCGCCGCCTTGTAACGGCCCTTACCCTTCTTGTAAAAATAAATCGGCGCTGTGTGCAGGCTTAACAACAAACCCGCAGCTTCCGTCGGCAGCGGTGCATGGCCAAAATATTCCGCGCCCAGTTCGGCGAATCCGAACTCTTCCTGGCCCGCGACTTCCCACAGAAAATCGAGTTCGATCTGTTGCGCGATTTGTTGCGCGTCTTCCAACAATTGCTGCGGTGTCGGCGTGGTGAATTGCAACAACACGTCCTTGGACTTGACCTTGCTGCGCTTGCCCGACTGCAGTTCGACCTGATAGGCCTCGCCTTGCTGCGACAGTACGACACCTGCTTTAAAGTCGCCGGACTCTTCAAAAAATAGATTCATTGCATGCTTTACGTGTGGATTTCTGATGATACCGCTGCCAGCACTTTGTGCTTATTGTGTTTATCTTGCAGCGCCAAATGTTAATAATTGATGAGCCGGATGGATATGCCGGGACAGATCAGAGGCAATGGAAAAATCGGGAGACAACACCTTTATGTCCGGGCGCGCACGCCGCAACTCTTCGATCTCGGGAAAAAATACTTCAGTCACCAGCATGACGCCGGTTTTGCGGCGGAAGGCCGAGCGCCTGGCCCATAAAGGATAAGGAAAACTGTCCTTGCCGCTGGCAACGCACATGCGCCGCACCAACGGATGATCGCCGTACAGGCGGGCAAATTGCAGCTGTCCACGCTGCACCAGCGGATCGCCAAACAACGTGGTGCCGAGTGAGCGCTCACCGAGGGAACCGAAAAAAGGCCATTCCGTAGTCGTCGCGTCGAGTGCCAGCACTGTGTGCCCCAACACCATGGGACGGTCGTCGCAACGTAGCAAGACATCCCGCTCCTGTACCTGAAGACGGCGCGGCAAGCCGATCGACTGCCATTCCTCAGCCAGACACATGGCGCGCTGCTGGCGCAGGCGCTGGACCCGGAACTGCTGGCAATGCGCCATCAGCTTATAGGTCAGCGAGACCCGATCGGTCAGCCAATCGCGCAAATTATCGGAAGGATCGACGCCGTTGGCGTGATCATGCCATTGGGCATGGGTACGGGAACGTGACATCAGGCCCTCGCCGTCGATGCGGGATCGATTGCAATCCCGCAAAATGCCAGCACCGTATCGGCATACTCGGCAAATTCGCTGATGCCATGATCGCTGCCTTGTATCACCTGCTGTCTCGCTTGCGGGTAATGGCCGACCATTTCTTGCCAGTCCAGCACTTCGTCACCGGTGGCGGCAATCAGGAAATAACGCTCCGGCCGTGTAATCTGTTCGATCTGCAAAGCCTGCAATTCGTCGATGTACTTGCGTTTGAACTCAAATGGCTCATCGGAATGATATTGCGTGCTGACGCCGACATATTTTTCCAGGTCGCGCGGCGGCTTGACTGCCGGATTCAGCAACACCGCACGGCAGCCAATCTGCTCAGCCAGCCAGGTGGCGTAGAAGCCGCCCAGCGAGGAACCTATCAGGGTCAGGTCGGCTGGATCGCAAGTCTGGATGCAGTCACGCGCCATCGCTATCGCGGCAGCGGGCGAGGCAGGCAGCTGTGGGCAAAGGTATTCGGCAGATCGCCCCGACTGCTGCATGCGTTCGCCTAGCAGACGAGCCTTGAACGATTGCGGCGAAGAGCGAAAGCCGTGCAGATACAAGATCATTGCAATTCCGGCAATGGTAAAGAAAGTGCAGTCAGGATCTTTTGGTGGACGCCGCCAAAACCGCCGTTGCTCATCACCAGTACCTGATCACCCGGTTCGGCCGCCTTTACTATCGCCGCCACCAGTTGGTCGAGCTGGTCGTAAGTACTCGCTTTGCTGCCAAGTGGCTGCAGCGCAGCTGCCAGGTCCCAGTCCAGCGCATCCTTGCCGGTACCCTTGGTGCCATAGCCGAACACCAGGTCGGCCTCGCTCAGGCTGCCCGGCAGTGCTTCTTTCATGGCGCCCAGTTTCATGGTGTTCGAGCGTGGCTCCAGCACCGCCAGAATCCGTGCCGCGCCTACTTTCTTGCGCAAACCGGCGACCGTGGTGGCGATTGCGGTTGGATGGTGGGCAAAATCGTCGTACACCGCAATCTGGCGGACGCTGCCGCGCAATTCCATGCGCCGTTTAACATTTTCAAAGCGGGACAAGGTGTCGATGGCCTGTGCCGGCGGCACGCCGACGTGGCGGGCGGCGGCAATTGCGGCCAGGGCATTCATGCGGTTATGCTCGCCGCTCAACTCCCACTGCACCGTACCCTGCGGTTCGCCATTGAAGCCTACTTCAAAGTGACCATTGTCTTGGGTGTGCAGCGACCAGCCCTGCTGATCGTGATCGCCGCCGAAAAATTCCTTTTCGCTCCAGCAACCGCGGTCCAGCACGCGTTGCAATGCCGGTTCGCGGCGATTGACGATCAGCCGGCCGACGCCGGGGATGGTGCGGACCAAGTGATGAAATTGCGTTTCGATCGCAGCCAGATCGGGAAAGATGTCGGCATGATCGTATTCGAGGTTATTCAGAATTGCGGTCTTGGCGTGGTAATGGACGAATTTACTGCGCTTATCGAAAAATGCCGTGTCGTACTCATCGGCTTCGATGACAAAGAATGACGACGGCGCTGCGTTAGTCCCTGCGCCGGCCTTACCCGACAAACGCGCCGATATGCCAAAATTCATCGGCACGCCGCCAATCAGAAAACCCGGATCGTAGCCGGCGTCTTCCAGGATCCAGGCCAGCATCGCCGAAGTAGTGGTCTTGCCGTGGGTGCCGGCCACCGCCAGTACCCACTTGTCGCGCAAAATATGCTCGCCGATCCATTGCGGACCCGAGATATAAGGCAAGCCGCGATTCAGGATTTCTTCCATCAGCGGATTGCCACGCACCACAACATTGCCGATTACGTACAAATCCGGCTGTAAAGCGGTTTGTTCAACACCGAAGCCTTGAATCAGAGTAATTCCCTGCTCCTCGAGCTGGGTGCTCATCGGCGGGTACACATTGGCATCGCAGCCGGTGACTTTATGTCCGGCCTGTTTGGCCAGCACCGCCAAACCACCCATAAAGGTGCCGCAGATACCAAGGATATGAATATGCATTCTAGAATTTCACTATGCAGAAAAGAGGAATACCGTGATTTTACCTGAGCGGCCGCCGCACCCGGTAACAGCGCTTGGAAAAAGTGAAACGCAGGAAATGGAATACCGAAAACCGGCAAGTAGTGTCAGATTCTGCTTAGCCGCGTTAGTTGCAAATTCAGTTGCTTATTCAATTACATATTCGTCGGGCAGCAAGACGGGTGCCGTCAAATCGTTTTATCATGCCTGTCATGACATCCAATCTCTCACCTGAACTAGAACAGCTGCGCGCGGAAATTGCCGCGGCAGCAGCCCGCATGATTGCCGAAGACGGCGCCGACTATGGCACTGCGAAGCGCAAAGCGGTGGAACTATGCGTCGGCAGCAAACGAGGCGGCGGTAAAATCCGTGGTGAATTCCTGCCTGATAACGCCCAGATCGAAGACGAAGTGCGTACATATAACGAACTGTTCTTTGCCGACACCCAACCGGCGCGACTCTTGCATTTGCGCCGGATCGCCGCCGAAATCATGGGTGAGCTGACTCAATTTAAGCCTTATCTTACGGGCGCAGTCCTCAACGGCACCGCCGGGGAACACTCGGACATCTATATACATCTGTTTGTCGACAGCCCCAAAGACGTGGAAATTTTCCTTTTTAATAAGAATGTACAATTTGAGCTGTCAACCAGCCCTCCCCTTAAAACCGGCGGTAATAACGATCCGGTGGAAACTGTGAGTTTCATGTATAAAAAAGAGGGGCTGCATCTGACGCTATATGAAACGGACGATTTGCGCGGTAGTATCAGGGCCGCATCCGGTAAACGGGCCGAGCGGGCCGATCTCAATGCGGTACTTGCCCTGATCAATCAAGAAGACAATCAAAAAGAAGATTAATGAAAAGAAATATATTGATATTTGTGCCGATTGCCATTCTATTTTGCGCGATCGGCATTTATTTTGGCGTACAACGCCATACGCCGGCATCCCCGGAAAGCGTGGCGGTAGCCAATCTGCTCGCCCAGGAAATGCCCGACGCCAGCGGCAAGGCCAGTGCATTGTCGCAATGGAAGGGCAAACCCCTGGTCGTCAATTTCTGGGCGACCTGGTGTGCGCCATGTGTGGAAGAGATGCCGGAACTGAATGCGCTGCAAACCGAGATAGCGGCCAAGAATATTCAAATCGTCGGCATCGGTATCGATTCCGCAGATAACATCGCTAAATTTGCAGAAAAATACAAAATCTCTTACCCCTTGTATGTAGCCGGCACTGGCGCTACTGCACTGCTGCGGCAGTTCGGCAACCAGAGCGGCGGCCTGCCCTTTACCGTCTTGATAGGCCGTGATGGCCAGGTAAAAAAAATGTACCTGGGCAGCATTAAATTTGACGAATTACGACAAGATCTGGGATTGCTGTAGCCTTGGCACCCTCGGGAAAAATAATTAACATTGCCCCGCTGAAATTTAACAGAAACAAATTTCCCCTTGCCAGTCAACGTCATTTGACGGCAAAATGCGGCCATCATCGTCAAACGGAGCGCCATCTCCATGGCAAAAAATATACTTCTACTCAACGGACCCAACCTGAATTTACTGGGTACAAGAGAGCCAGAAGTCTACGGCTCGACCACGCTGAGTGACGTCGAGCAAGCAGCACGGGTCCAGGCAACTGCTGCCGGGGCTCGGCTTGAGCACTTCCAAAGCAATCACGAAGGCGCACTGATAGACCGCATCCATGCGGCCAAAACAGAAGGCGTCGACGCTATTGTGATCAACCCCGGTGGGCTTACGCATACCAGCGTAGCCTTGCGCGACGCACTGACGGGAGTAGCAATCCGTTTTGTCGAAGTCCACATCTCGAACATCCACCAGCGAGAAGCATTTCGACATCATTCCTATTTATCGGAAGTCGCGGTGGGTGTCATTTGCGGTTTGGGCGTGGACGGTTATCGCGCCGCAGTTGATTTTGCCATTAAGAAACTCTAGTTGATAGCCCAGTCGCTACGGAGTCTTTGCTGATTCCTTGCAACTGCGCTGAGCTGTCTGTCAAAAAAACGAAAATAGCTTTTCATTAATATATTCTGAAGGATTGCATATGGATTTGAGAAAACTCAAAACGCTGATCGACCTGGTCGCGGAGTCAGACATCGAAGAGCTTGAAGTGACCGAAGGCGAAAGCAAGGTCCGTATCGTCAAGTCGTCTGCATCCCAGCAAAACCAGGTTGTCATGATGCAACCGCAACAACAACACCCGGCCCAATACCAGGTTGCAGCGCCGGTGCCAGTGGCCGTCGCAGCACCGGTGGAACCGGTGTCGGAAGGCCACGTTGTCAAATCGCCAATGGTTGGCACCTTCTACCGTTCATCGGCTCCCGGCTCGCCGGCGTTTGTCGAAGTCGGTTCGGAAGTCAAAGAAGGCGGCACCCTGTGCATCATCGAAGCAATGAAATTGCTGAATGAAATCGAAGCCGATGCTTCTGGCGTAGTGAAGAAGATCCTGGTGGAAAACGGCCAACCGGTCGAATTCGGCCAGCCACTGTTTATTATTGGCTAATTTATCGGCTAATTATTTATTGGCTGATACAGCTCAACCCAGTAGTCTGCACGGCGGCATCCGCGTCATACGGATCTCGCCGTTCCGGTTGTTAATGCAGCGTAATGCAGCGCCGTCTTTCGCTTTCTCCCGCCTTCACGCGGGGCCTGCTTACCCTGCGTTACCAACCCAATGCTTGATAACGCTTAACTTTTAGCGACGCATATACCAATTACTATGTTTGAAAAAATCCTTATCGCCAACCGCGGCGAAATCGCCTTGCGCATCCAACGCGCCTGCCGTGAGATGGGCATCAAAACCGTGATGGTCCATTCCGAGGCTGATCGTGACGCCAAGTATGTGAAACTGGCAGATGAATCGGTCTGTATCGGCCCTGCGCCGTCCAGCCTGAGCTATCTCAACATGCCGGCCATCATCAGCGCCGCAGAAGTCACCGATGCCGAGGCAATCCACCCTGGCTACGGCTTCTTGTCCGAAAATGCCGATTTCGCTGAACGCGTCGAGCAATCAGGCTTTGTCTTCATCGGCCCGCGGCCGGCGAACATCCGCTTGATGGGCGATAAAGTATCTGCCAAACAAGCCATGATCCGTGCCGGCGTGCCTTGTGTTCCGGGCTCTGAAGGCGCGTTGCCGGACGATCCGAAGGAAATCGTCAAGATTGCCCGCAAGATCGGCTATCCGGTCATCATCAAGGCGGCCGGCGGCGGTGGCGGACGCGGCATGCGCGTGGTGCACACCGAAGCGGCGCTGGCCAACGCAGTCGTTATGACCAAGACCGAAGCCGGAGCCGCGTTCGGCAATCCGGAAGTGTATATGGAGAAGTATCTGGAAAATCCGCGCCACGTGGAAATCCAGATCCTCGCCGACCAGTTCAAGAACGCCGTCTGGCTGGGCGAACGCGATTGCTCGATGCAACGCCGCCACCAGAAGGTCATCGAAGAAGCGCCGGCGCCAGGCATTCCGCGCAAGATCATCGAAAAAATCGGCGATCGTTGTGCCGAAGCTTGCCGCAAGATGGATTACCGCGGTGCCGGCACCTTTGAATTCCTGTATGAAAACGGTGAGTTCTACTTCATCGAAATGAATACCCGGGTTCAGGTTGAGCACCCGATCACCGAAATGATCACCGGTATCGATATCGTGCAGGAACAGATTCGTATTGCGGCTGGCGAAAAGCTGCGTTTCCGTCAACGCGACATCCAGCTCTCCGGCCATGCGATCGAATGCCGTATCAACGCTGAAGACCCGTTCAAATTCACGCCATCTCCTGGCAAAATCCTGTCATGGCATGCACCTGGCGGCCCTGGCATCCGGGTTGATTCGCATGCCTATGCAGGCTATTTCGTGCCGCCGCATTATGATTCGATGGTGGGCAAGGTGATTTCTTACGGCGCCACCCGCGAGCAAGCTATCAAGCGGATGCAGATTGCTCTGTCGGAAATGGTAGTGGAAGGCATACAAACCAACATCCAGCTGCATCGCGAGCTGATGATCGACGCCCGTTTCATTGAAGGCGGCACCAACATCCATTATCTGGAACACAAGCTGGCCGAACGGCCGGTGGTGGCGAAAGAAACGGATAAGGCAGTAAAGAAATAAGCGCAGTAAAGAAATATGGATCATCACCTTCGGGTGATCATCCACAACACACAGTAAGGCATCTGATGAGCTGGACCGAAATTGTTATTGAAGTTGCACTGAGCGACGCCGAGACGCTGTCTGATGCGTTGATGGATGCTGGCGCCTTATCGGTTTCGGTAGAAGATGCTGACCTGGGAACCGCCGCTGAACAACCCTTGTTCGGCGAACCCGGCATGGAACCCAAGGAAGCCGCCTGGCAACGTAGCCGGGTGGTGGCTCTGGCCGAGGTCGATGCCGATCATGACGCTATCGTCAGCAACGCCGCCAAAGCTTGCGGCGTCGCGGTCCCGCCCTATTCTTTGCGCCCGGTCGCGGCACAGGACTGGGTGCGCCTGACGCAATCTCAATTTGAACCGATCCATATCGGCAAGAACATCTGGGTGGTGCCTAGCTGGCACGATGCCCCGGACGCCAACGGCCTGATCCTGGAGCTCGATCCGGGCCTGGCTTTCGGTACCGGCAGCCATCCGACCACCCGCCTGTGCATGGAATGGCTGGAAATCCATGTACCGCTGCAGAAGCCGCAATCGGTGCTCGATTACGGTTGCGGTTCGGGGATCCTGGCCATGGTTGCCAAGAAACTCGGCAGCAGCACGGTCATCGGCGTCGATATCGACCCGCATGCGATCGATGCCGCGCGTTACAACAGCGAACGCAATCATTGCGACGTCGCCTATTATCTGCCGGAAGATTTCAGCACCCGGAGCCCACTGCAGGTATTCGATATCGTGGTGGCCAACATCCTGTCCGGCCCGCTCAAGCTGATGGCGCCGATGCTGTGCAGCCGCATCGCGGCCGGCGGCAGCCTGACCCTGTCCGGCGTGCTGGCAGAACAGGCAGATGACGTCATTGCCGCCTACGCGCAGTGGATTCCATTGACCGTCTGGGCAGAACAAGACGGCTGGGTAGCGTTGTCCGGAAGCCTGAAGTAAGCAGCACGCCATGGCGCTCGCGACCCAATGTCCGCATTGTCAAACTACCTTTCGGGTCGCCAATGACCAGCTGAAGCTGCGCGGCGGCCTGGTTCGCTGCGGCAGCTGCCGCGAAGTCTTCAACGGTATCGAACACCTGGTGCGGCCCGATGTGACAACTCCATTGGCAGCACCGGTGACGACCCAAGCAGCGGCGCCAGAGCAAGAAATCAACACCGTTCAAACCCATGCCGTCGTCGCTGATAAAGCGGCCTTGGCAGAACCACGGCATGGCGAATCATTGCCCGCTGCCGCCTCTGCCGTTCACATTGCACCGCAGCCGGTTCACGAGCAACAGCCGGAGCATCTGCCGGCGACCGAGGCGGCAGTCGTGGCTGCTACCGATCACCCGCTACCGGCGATTAGCATTAGCGAGCCCTTCATCGTCAGCGCACCCGAAACGAGGACCACAACTTCGGATCGGGTAGAAGCCGCAATTGATGGTCTCGAAGAAGATTTACGCATTGCTGAAGAAACCAGTCAATCGGCGCCAGCCGATGTGCATCACACGCCATTCGGCTTGATCAAGCCATCCGCTCCCACCGATCCGGACGAACCGACAAGCAGTTCGCCGCCGCCGAATGTCTGGCATCGTCATGTAGACGATAGCGATAGCGATAACGATGACGAAGACAATCAGATGGCGCGCATGACCTTGATGCACGTTGCCGGACAAGACGATTACCCGCTGACGGCAAAAGCCGGCGCGAAAGATGGCACCGCACACACCGACGACGACGATGAGCTCGACCGCATCATCGACGAGCTTCAACGTAAGCCATGGCGCGGTGAAAAGAACGCCGCTGCTGCAGCCTCCTTGAACTCGACTGAAGGCAACGAAAACAGCAGCAAGAAGAACAGCCGCGAGAGAACTGCCGAACCCGAGCTGGACGCCAGCGATGAACCTGACTTCGTCCTGAGCGCACGACGCAGGCAGCGCCTCGGCGGCCCGCTACGCGGTGCCATGTGGGGCATAGGCGCACTATTGTTGATTGGACTGGTTGGGCAGTCGACCTATTTTTTCCGTGACCAGCTGGCCGCACGCATGCCGCAACTCAAGCCGGCGCTGGTCAGCGCCTGCGCGAAAATCGGCTGTACGGTTGATCTGCCCATGAAAATCGACAGTATTTCGATCGAGGCCAATGAGCTGCAGGCAGTGGATCCGGCGCGCAATCTGTATTCACTCAACCTGTTGCTGCGCAATCGCAGCGACACCGTGCAAGCGTGGCCCAACATCGAGCTGACCTTGAACGATGCGAATGAGAAGGCAATAGTGCGACGGGTATTTGCACCTCACGATTATTTGAACGCATCGGCCAGCTCGGCTCAAGGCTTCGGCAGTGACCAGGAACAGCCTGTGAAACTGGGGTTTGAGTTATTGCAGCTGAAGGCATCCGGTTACCGGGTATATCTGTACTATCCATAATGCTAAACTCGTAGATGTTGTGAATTCCCCCGTGGGCACAGGTGTCCACCCCACGTTTAAACTTTGCTCCACAAAATAAACTATGTCCTCTCTCATCTGCGGTTCATTGGCATTCGACGTCATCATGCAATTCCCGGGACGCTTCTCGGATTCGCTGCTGGCGGATCAATTGCATAAAATCAGCGTCTCGTTCCTGGTGCCAACCATGCGCCGCGACTTTGGCGGCTGTGCCGGCAATATCGCCTACAACCTGAAGCTGCTGGGTGGTGATCCGCAAATCATGGCCACCGTCGGCCACGATGGCGGCGATTACCTTGAGAGACTGGATCGACAAGGCATTTCGCGCAAAACCGTGCGCACCATCGAGTCGATCTACACTGCGCAATGTTTCATTACCACCGACATCGACAATAACCAGATCGCCGCCTTCCATCCAGGCGCGATGACCTACTCGCACGAAAATAAAGTGGCCGATGCCGGTCCGGTCAAACTGGCGATCGTGGCGCCGGACGGCCGCGACGGCATGCTGCAACATGCTGCCGACTGCGTGGCGCAAGGCATCCCGCTGATCTTCGATCCGGGCCAGGGCATGCCGATGTTCAACGGCGACGAACTGAAGCAGTTCATCGAACTCGCAACCTACATCGCCATGAATGATTACGAAGCCGAGATGCTGGCTTCACGCACCGGCTTGTCGCTGCCGCAAATTGCCGAGCGCGTATCGGCGTTGATAGTCACTCGCGGCGAACTCGGCGCGGAGATATTTACCGCCGGCGGAAAAATCGACATTCCTTGCGTTAAGGCCGAACAAGTGCTGGATCCTACCGGTTGCGGCGACGCCTTCCGTGCCGGCATGCTGTACGGCCTGAGCAATGGCATGGACTGGGCCACCACCGGCCGTCTCTCCAGTTTGTTAGGCAGCATCAAGATTGCCCATCAAGGCCCGCAGAATCACACACCGAGCCGCGCCGAAATCGATGATCGATTCCATCGTGAATTTGGTTACCGATTGTAAAAGTAGCACATCAATTCCTATACTCCCAACCGATACTGGGCGGGGTATAGGAAAAAAATTGATAAATCTCAGGCTTATTTTTTAAATTATCCGAGCATACTCCCCGGTTATCACCAAATTCACGTGATACATCTTGCCCTTCCCAAGCTGAACTTATCTGCTAGGCTTATATCCAATTGGCATTGGAGCGATGGACGGAGGGCATCATGAAAAAACGACTTTTAACCGGCGTAGCACTGCTTGGCGCAACCTTGTTGCTGGGCGGCTGTGTGGCCTATCCATACGGCGCATACGCTGGCGACCCATATTATGGCGGCGGTTATTACGGTGGCGGCTACTATGCTCCGGCACCTGTTTATGTGGCACCAAGCGTCGACATCGGCTTTGGCTACTCGCGTGGTTGGGGCGGCGGCAGGGGCTGGGGTGGCAGAGGCTGGGGCGGCGGTGGCGGCTGGCATGGCGGTCACTAAGCGGCTTGTCACTCGCGCATTCTTCTGAACATGTGATTGGACAACTCTGCGATCTCGACGCATGATGCTACCTATCTTTAACCAGGAGTCCTCATGAAACGATTGATTGCCGCTTTATTGGTTTGCGGTTCAGTTGCAGCACCGGCCTTTGCCGCTCTCAAGGCCGGTCAGCAAGCGCCTGCGTTTACCACGCAGGCCTCTATCGGTGGCAAGGTATTCAGCTACTCGCTGGCCGACGAGTTGAAAAAAGGTCCGGTGGTGCTGTACTTTTATCCGGCCGCATTCACCAAGGGTTGCACCATTGAGGCCCACATGTTTGCCGACGCGGTCGACAAGTACAAAGCGCTCGGTGCTACCGTGATCGGAGTTTCCGCCGACAACATCGACACCCTCAACAAATTTTCCGTCAGCGAATGCCGCAGCAAATTCCCGGTTGCCGCCGATCAGGATCAAAGCATCATGAAATCGTACGATTCCGTGCTGCTCTACAAAACCAGCTACGCCAACCGGGTATCGTATGTAATCGCTCCCAACGGCAACATCATCTACGAATACAGCAGCATGGATCCGGACAAGCATGTCAGCAATACGCTGCAGGCGCTGGAACAGTGGAGCGCCAAACAGAAGAAGTGACGTAACAATAGAAATAAAAAAGCGCGCTTGTGACAGCGCGCTTTTTTTACGATTTTCAATCAGGCCGCGGTCATTCGCCGATGCGCTTCAAGATTCGGCAGGAACGCTGCCAACAAGCCGATCAAGGGCAGGAAAGAGCAAACCTGATACACAAAACGGATGCTCGTCATGTCCGCCAGTTGACCCAAGGCGGCAGCACCGATACCGCCCATCCCGAAAGCAAACCCGAAGAACAATCCTGACACGGTGCCAACTTTGCCAGGCACCAGCTCTTGGGCGAATACCAGAATTGCCGAGAATGCAGAAGCCAGGATGACGCCGATCACTACCGTCAGCACGCCGGTCCAGAACAGATTGGCATACGGCAGCATGAGGGTAAATGGCGCAACGCCCAGAATCGATACCCATATCACCAGCTTGCGCCCAACCTTGTCGCCGATCGGGCCACCCAGCACGGTACCGGCAGCCACCGCGAACAAGAATACAAACAAATGCAGCTGCGCCGACTGTACCGACAGCTGGAATTTATCGATCAGGTAAAACGTGAAATAGCTGCTCAGGCTGGCCATGTAAAAATATTTCGAGAAAACCAGCATCAGCAAGATACCGATCGAAAACATGACCTTCTTGGGCGGTAGCGCCACATAGTGCTGCTTTGCTTTAGCCGGCTTGCCTTTCGCCTCCATGCGCTTGCGCTTGTACCAGTTACCGATCTGCCACAGCACCACAATCGCCAGCAATGCCGCTGCTGAAAACCAGGCGATGCTGGTCTGTCCGTGCGGAATCACAATCCATGCCGCCAGCAACGGCCCCATGGAACTGCCGGCATTGCCGCCGACCTGGAATATCGATTGCGCCAGACCATGGCGGCCGCCGGAAGCCATGCGCGCCACGCGCGACGATTCTGGATGGAAGATGGATGAACCGGTGCCGACCAGGGCCGCCGCAAACAGCAATATGCCGTAGCTGGGCGCGACCGACAAAATCAGCAGACCGACCAAGGTAAAGCCCATTCCCAACGCCAGCGAATACGGCTTGGGATGTTTGTCGGTGTACAGCCCCACCAGCGGTTGCAAGATCGATGCGGTAATTTGATAAGTCAGGGTAATCAGGCCGATCTGCGCGAAGCTGAGATTGAAATTACCTTTCAGCAGCGGATAGATCGACAAGATCAGCGACTGGATCATGTCATTCAGGAAATGGGCAAAACTGATGGCGCCCAATACGCGAAAACCGGTTTTTTCGGCATCGTGCGATCCCAGCGCGGGGGAAATCTGCTTGGCAGCGGTTTGCATGGTGATGGAATGGCTAGTTGGAATAAGGCGCAAATGAGATGAAAAACGGCCTGGTCAGGCGCGGCAATAGCTCTTTCTATAACTCTTCCTCATTTGCAAGACATCAGTGTAAGCAAAAAAAATGAGACTGTTTTAAGATAGAAAGACATAATTTGTCGTGTTTCTGCCATTTTGTCCTTCTGTCACCATGCCCGTAAAAATACTTACCCATACCAGGATCGGCCTGGTGGACGTCGTGCCGGATGCGCAGCACCCGGTACGCCTGCGCGCGCGCGACCTTGCCGCCGCTGAATTGCTGAGCGCCCATTCTCATCCCTGGGGCCAGGTCACCTATGCCCCGGAAGGCGTATTACGGGTGAGCGTGGGCAACAGCACCTGGATCGTGCCACCGCTGCGGGCCATCTGGATTCCGCCGTACGTCGAGCATGAAATGGCGACCATCGAAAAATCGCAGTTGAGGGCCTTGTACGTCCATCCCGATGCAGCGCCGTTCCACGGCCAGGAATGCATCGTGCTGGAAGTGTCGAGCTTGTTGCGCGAACTGATCGTCGCGCTGTCGCAAGCCGATGACGACAGCCTGCGTGAATCACTGCTCAGCCAATTGATACTGGATGAACTGGCCGAGGCAAGCACGCCCGGCATACGCATCGCGCTGCCGACCGAAAAACGTCTGCAGGCGATCTGCCAGGCGCTGCTGCAAGCACCAGACTCAAGCAAGACGCTGGCGGACTGGTCAGAGCAGGTTGGCGCCTCGGAGAGAACCTTGGCGCGCCTGTTCGAACGCGACCTGGGAATGACTTTCGGTCAATGGCGGCAGCAGATCAGGCTGGCGCATGCAGCGCCGATGATCGCGCGCGGCATGCCGCTGTCGCTGGTGGCGGCCGAACTGGGCTACGCCAGCCAGTCGGCTTTTTCCGCCATGTTCCGGAAAACCTTCGGGCAGTCGCCGTCGACTTTCTTCGCTCCGAAAAAAATTAGCCAGGCGGCCAATCGGCAGAGTTAACTGGATTAGCTCCGAGCCAGGTGCAACTGGCGCAGCTGCGCCTGCAACGACGGGCTGGCTGCTGTCATCGGTGCGCGCAGCTCGTCGCGTATCCACCCCTGCTGCGCCAGCAAGGCCTTCACCGGCCCCGGACTTGGCTCAGCAAACATCAGCCGAATCAGCGGCGCCAGTTCATGGAAAATGGCGCGGGCGTCGTGCAAGCGCTGTTCGACAACTGCGCGGTACAGCGCCACGAAACGTTGCGGAGACACGTGGGCCGCCGCCGAGATTGCGCCGCTGCCACCCATGCACAGGCTGTTGAAGATGTTGATGTCTTCTCCCGCCAGCACTTGCAGGCGGCCGTCTGCGATCAGGGCCTGGGTGGTGGCTATCGATCCGCTGCAATCTTTCACCGCCTGTATCTGCGGATGAGCGGCCAGTGTCAACAGGGTCTGCAGTTCGATCTGCACGCCAGTGCGATAGGGAATATCGTACAGCACCAGCGGCACCGGACTGGCGTCGGCCAGGCGGGTGAAGTGATCGATAATGCCTTGCTGTGACGGCCGCACATAATAAGGTGCGGGAATCAAAAAGCCGGCGATATTCCGTTCGCTGAACTGCTGCAGGTTTTGGTGCAACTGTCCGCTATGGTTACCGCCCAGACCAACGATGACCGGCAAACCGCCCGCGGCATCGAGTACGGTGTGCACCACCGCCTGTTGCTCAAGCTGATCCAGCGCGGCGGCTTCGCCGGTGGTGCCGAGCGCCACCAGTCCGCTCACGCCTGCTTCGGCATAATGACGCACCAGCTTGCGCAAAGCCGGATGATCGACTTGGCCATCGGAAAAAGGGGTGACCAGCGCTACCCAGATACCAGTAAAAATTGACATCACAACACTCCTGAAAAAAATTGCCGAATTGACCGTCATGGGTCCGTTCAGAAGTGCGAAGGAGCTTGCGTGCGGGAGGGATTTATCCGAGAGCCTGCTGTTCCGTCGCCCATCTGACGGAACAGCGAGCTCCGGTCAGATGAGCTGCTGTTTTTTTGCTTTGACTACGCGGCACAATGCCACCGCACCGCGGTCGGCAGGCTGGCATGTGGAATAAGAATTCTGCGTTGTCATGGTTGATGATTTTAATACATAAGTTGATACATAAGCTGATTTTCAGCTTAACGCTTATTGAGGAACGGTATCCTTGAACGACTGGCGTTCAGACAACTTTTCAAACAGCTTGGCCAAAGTCGGATAGTCTTCGCGCCAGGTAATTTCCGGGAAGCGGAAGCTGAGCCAACCCAGCGCGCAACCAACCGCAACATCGGCCAGCGAATAATGGGTACCGGAGCAGAATGGCTTTTCCGCCAAACCCGCCGCCATCGCTTTCAGACCGGCGTCGATCTTGCGTTGTTGACGATCGATCCAGGCTTGGCTGCGTAATTCTTCAGGGCGCAGGTTGTTTTCCAGGCGGATCAGCACGCCGGCATCCAGCACGCCATCGGCCAGCGCTTCCCAGCATTTCACTTCGGAGCGCTCACGGCTGTTAATCGGGATTAATTTGCCAACCGGTGTCAAGGTGTCAAGATATTCGACGATCACGTGCGAATCGAACATGGCGCCGCCATCTTCCATCACCAGGCAAGGTACCTTGCCCAACGGATTGGAAGCCTGGATCTTGGTGTCGGCAGCCCACACATCGTCCAGCACAAAGTCGTAATCAAGCTTCTTTTCCGCCATGACAACACGAACTTTGCGAACAAAAGGACTACCCAAGGAACCGATCAACTTCATATGTCACTTATTGTAAAAAATGTTGGCTGATTATAGCATTCGCCCCCTGCCACTTTGTTCATCGCCGATCCTGTCTGTGTGCAAAGCGGCATATTTACCACGGTGCCAATGGTAAAATTCGGTTTAGCTTGTTTTTGCCTTGCGTTGTTGCCAGACGTTGTTGCTAGAATTTCAGATTGGTTTTCTTATGCACCTGCAGCGATGTTGTGCAGTTGCAAAACAGAAACAACTGGCACGCCAGCCCTATCTTCACTCACCTCTATAGTCACCATTATCATGTCTCTTACCACGCTTTCCGCCCTGTCCCCGCTGGATGGCCGCTACGCCGCCAAAACCGATAAGCTGCGCCCGATCCTGTCTGAGGCTGGTTTCATGCACCATCGGGTCAAGGTTGAAATCGCCTGGCTGCAAGCGCTGTCGAGTGCCGGCTTTGCCGAGATCAAACCCTTCTCCGCCAGCGCCAATGCGCTGCTCGACAAACTGGCAAGCGATTTCACCGAAGCTGATGCAGAACGCATCAAGGCCATCGAAGCCGTCACCAACCACGACGTCAAAGCGGTCGAGTACTGGCTCAAGGAACAAGTCAAGGACGTGCCGGAACTGGTCGCAGCATCTGAATTCATCCACTTCGCCTGTACCTCGGAAGACATCAACAACACGTCCCACGGCATGATGCTGAAAGCGGCGCGTGATACCGTGCTGCTGCCAGCCTTGCAACAAGTGATCGCCAAGCTGACTGAACTGGCGCACACCAATGCCGATTTGCCGATGATGTCGCGCACCCACGGCCAGCCAGCCAGCCCGACTACGCTCGGCAAGGAAATGGCCAACGTCGTGGCGCGCTTGCAACGTGCGGTGAAACGTATCGCTGCCGTGGAAATCCTGGGCAAGATGAACGGCGCAGTCGGCAACTACAATGCCCACCTGTCGGCCTATCCCGACTTCGACTGGGAAAATTTCTCGAAGAATGTGATCGAACAGCGCCTGGGCCTGGTGTTCAATCCCTATACCATCCAGATCGAACCGCATGACTACATGGCCGAACTGTTCGATGCCATCAGCCGCAGCAACACCATCCTGCTCGACTTGAATCGCGATATCTGGGGTTACATCTCGCTGGGCTTTTTCAAGCAACGCACCAAAGCTGGTGAAATCGGTTCGTCGACCATGCCGCACAAGGTCAACCCGATCGATTTCGAGAACTCCGAAGGCAACCTGGGCATGGCCAACGCCGTGCTCAAGCACATGTCGGAAAAGCTGCCGCTGTCGCGCTGGCAGCGTGACCTGACCGACTCCACCGTATTGCGCAATATCGGTGTCGGCCTCGGTTACGCGATCCTGGCTTACGATAGCTGCCTGCGCGGCTTGAACAAGCTGGAAGTCAATCCGGGCCGTCTGGCGGAAGATCTGGATGCAACCTGGGAAGTGCTGGCCGAGCCGGTGCAAACCGTGATGCGCCGCTACGGCATCGAGAATCCGTACGAGCAGCTGAAAGAGCTGACGCGTGGCAAAGGCATCTCCAAAGATGCACTGCGCGAGTTCATCCTCAAGCTGGAAATCCCGCAGGAAGCCAAAGACCATCTGCTGGCCATGACGCCGTCCAACTACATCGGACATGCGGCATTGCTGGCGAAGAAAATCTAAAGCCCGGCACCCGACGTTCATTTCGTCAGACCCAAAAAAAACCAGCCCGAAGGCTGGTTTTTTTTATAACCGCAACGCCTTACACTACGGCGCCGTCAGTCTCGTCTTTTTCCTTGATCGGCTTGATCATGTCTTCACGTTTGACGCCCAGCCACATTGCCACAGCCGCCGCCACGAACACCGAAGAGTAGATACCGAACAGAATACCGATAGTCAGCGCCAGTGCGAAGTAATGCAATGCCGGGCCGCCGAACACGAACATCGACAACACCATGATTTCAGTACTGCCGTGGGTGATGATGGTACGGGAAATCGTGCTGGTGATCGCATGGTTCATGACATCCGAAACCGCCAGCTTGCCGAAGCGGCGATCACGGAAAGTTTCGCGCACCCGGTCGAACACCACCACCGACTCATTCACCGAATAACCCAATACCGCCAGGATCGCCGCCAATACCGTCAGCGAGAATTCCCATTGGAAGAATGCGAAGAAGCCGAGAATGATCACCACGTCATGCAAGTTGGCGATAATCGCCGCTACCGCATATTTCCATTCGAAGCGGATGGCCAGGTAAATCATGATGCCGATCACCACAAACAGCAGCGCCATCAAACCATCATGCGCCAGTTCGTCACCCACCTGCGGTCCGACGAACTCGGTGCGCTTCAGCTGGACATCGGGTTCCTGCTGCTGCAAGGCTTTCAGTACGGTCGCGCTTTGCGCATTGGAATTTTCACCTTTTTTTGCCGGCAGGCGAATCATCACATCTTGCGCGGTGCCGAAATTGGTGACCTGGTTATCGGTATAACCAATACCCTCAACCGTCTTGCGTATGCCCTCGATATTGGCCGGCTTGCTGTAGGCGACTTCGATTACCGTACCGCCGGTAAACTCGATCGACAGATGCAGGCCCTTCGAGAACAGGAAGAATACGGCAAATACAAACGTCAGCGCCGAAATCGCATTGAATATCAATGCATGGCGCATGAACGGAATATCTTTTTTGATACGGAAAAGTTCCATCACATTCCTTTTGGTTCACTGTGGCCGCAGCTTAAAGCGACCTCGAATAACTGCTTCAGCGTCATTCCCGCGCACGCGGGAATCCATTTTATTCAGTAAACTGGATTCCCCACCTTGGTGCCCGCGTTCGCGGGGATGACGAATTTTTTAGCTCAACTCAAGCGTTCGGTTTCCAGATCTGGCCTATCGACAGACTCGTCAGTTTCTTCTTGCGGCCGTACCAAAGATTGGCGAAACCGCGCGAAACGAAGACCGCTGAGAAAATCGAAGTCAGGATACCGAGGCAATGCACCACTGCAAAACCGCGAATCGCACCGGAACCGAAAATCAGCAATGCCAGACCGGCAATCAATGTCGTCACGTTGGAGTCCAGAATCGTGGCCCAGGCGCGGTCGAAACCGATGGAAATCGCTGCCTGCGGCGAATTGCCGTTGCGCAGCTCTTCGCGGATACGTTCATTCACCAGTACGTTGGCGTCGATCGCAATACCGAGGGTCAGCGCAATCGCGGCGATACCCGGCAAGGTCAGCGTTGCCTGCAAAGTCGACAGCACCGCGATCAGCAGCAACAAGTTGACCGACAGGGCCAGTACGCTGAACAGGCCGAACAACATGTAGTAGATGATCATGAACACGGCGATGACGGCGAAACCATACATGGTCGAGTCAAAACCCTTCTTGATATTCTCGGCGCCCAGTTGCGGGCCGATGGTACGTTCTTCGATGATTGTCATCGGCGCTGCCAGCGAGCCGGCGCGCAGCAGCAGCGCCAGGTCGGCCGCCGCTTCCGGCGAACCCATGCCAGTGATCTGGAAGCGCGAACCCAATTCGCTTTGAATCGTCGCCACGGTCAGGACTTCGCCCTTGCCTTTTTCAAACAGCACGATCGCCATCGCCTTGCCAACCTTGCCACGAGTAGCGTCGCGCATCTTGCGGCCGCCGTCGCCGTTGAGGTCGATGCTGACTGCCGGCTGCTGGTTCTGGTCGAAGCTGACTGCCGCACTGGAGATATAGTCGCCAGTCAGCACCGGATCCTTGTACAGCACCACCGGCGCATTCTTGCCAACCTTGAACAGTTCGGAACCGAAAGGTACGGCAGCGGTGGCTTCAGTACCGCGGGTCACCGACTCATCCACCATGCGCACTTCCAGCGTCGCTGTACGGCCGATGATGTCCTTGGCGCGCGATACGTCTTGCACGCCTGGCATTTGCACTACGATGCGGTCAGCGCCCTGGCGCTGGATGATCGGCTCGCTGACGCCCAGTTCATTAACCCGTTTCGACAATGTCGTGATGTTTTGCGTAACGCCGTTATCGACGATCTGCTTGAGCGCCTCAGGCTTCAGCGATGCGGTCAGCATCGGGTCGGAACCGGCAACCGCCGGCGCCACCTGGATCAGCATCTCAGACAGTTGCGGCGCCAATATATTGCGCGCCTTTTCCAAAGTAGCCTGGTCGCGGAAACTGATTTCGATCGCATCGCCATTGCGGTTGATGCCGCTGTAGCGGATATCCTTGTCGCGCAATTCGCTGCGGGCGCTGGCTTGCAAACCTTGCAAGCGCTTGTTGATGACCGCCTTGGTATCGACCTGCATCAGGAAGTGCACGCCGCCGCGCAAATCGAGGCCCAGATACATCGGGAATGCGTGGATGGCTTGCAGCCAGTGCGGCGTATTCGGCACCAGGTTGAAGGCGACCACGTAGACCGGATCGGTCGGATCGGTATTCAGGTTTTGTTCCAGCAAAGCCTTGGCCTTGAACTGGGTATCGGTATCGTGGAAACGGGCGCGCACCGTGCCTTGGGCGCCGGCGTTCTCAAAAGTGACGCTGTCGGACAGCAAATTGCCTTGCTGCAGAACTTGCGAAACCCGGTCAGCCAGCGAGCTGTCGATCTTCAAGGTCGATTTGCCGCTGCTCACCTGTACCGCAGGCGATTCGCCAAAGAGATTCGGTATGGTGTACAGCACGCCGAACAGCAGCGCGATGACGATCAGAATATATTTCCAGAGAGGATAGCGATTCATAATGATTCAGCGTTCAGTGCGAGTCTCAAGATCAGATGAGTCTCTTGCTTGTGTGTGAGGCTGCCGATGCCCTGAGCGGATTCCGCTGCGGGCTCTTTTCTGTGTCTGACACGATATATGGCAAGGTATCTGACAAATACCGAGAGCACCCGATCCGGATGCTCTCATTCCATCAAACAAGGCAAATTTTACAGTGCCGTCTTGATTGTGCCCTTTGGCAGCAAGGTGGTGACCGAACCCTTTTGCACCACAACTTCAGTACCGCTGGCGATTTCCAGGGTGATGTAGCCATCGGCAACTTTAGTGATCTTGCCCAGCATGCCGCCGGCTGTGACGACTTCATCGCCCTTGCCGAGTGCTTCCATCATGGCTTTTTGTTCTTTCTGACGCTTCATTTGCGGACGGATCATCAAGAAGTACAACACTACGAACATCAGGATGATCGGCAAGAAGCTGGTCAGGTTGCCGCTCAGGCCCAGCGGGCCTGTGGCAGCGGTAGCTGCAGGTGCAGCTTGCGCATATGCATTGGAAATAATGAACACGAGTTGCTCCAAGTAGTAGTTTGAAAATAGCCCAGCATTCTAGCATTGGGTAGCGGCGTACAACCGCCTGTGTGTCGCCCGTTGCCATTTATTGCCGGGAAAATCAGCTCAGCCTGCTGCGGCACCATGTACCTAGACAGCTGGAACCAGCTGTCATAGACTGTTTTACCTAAAAATAGTTGCAAAAATACATATTTTTAAGATGTCTTACTAATAACGTACTGGCGACCTGCACTGGTAACCCGTGCTAGCACCCTCACTCACAACTTTATACGCCGCGCGCCCGGTCCACATGAAATTGCTTCACAAACACGCCGAATTGGCCGACATCCAGGGCATTCCTGATATTTTTCATCAAATCCAGGTAATAGTGAAGATTGTGGATCGTATTCAAGCGCGCGCCAAGTATTTCGCCGGTGCGATGCAGATGATGCAAGTAGGCACGTGAGAAATTGCGGCAGGCATAGCAGCCGCAAGTCTCGTCCAGCGGCTTTTCATCTTCCTTGTAGCGGGCGTTCTTGATCTTCAGATCGCCGAAACGGGTGAACAGCCAGCCGTTACGCGCGTTGCGGGTAGGCATCACGCAATCGAACATGTCAACGCCGTTCTCGACCCCTGCCACCAGATCCTCCGGCGTACCGACACCCATCAGATAGTGCGGCTTATCCGCCGGCAATTGCGGCCCGATATGCGCCAGCACGCGCATCATTTCTTCTTTGGGCTCACCCACCGACAGGCCGCCGATGGCGATGCCGTTAAAACCGACATCCTGCAAACCGGCCAGCGACTCATCACGTAAATGCTCATACATGCCGCCCTGGACGATGCCAAACAGCGCATTCGGATTTTCCAGCTGGTCGAACTCGCTCTTGGAGCGCTTGGCCCAGCGTAGCGACATCCGCATCGATTGCGCCGCTTCCTCACTAGTGGCCGGCCGGCCGTCGATTTCATACGGCGTGCATTCGTCGAACTGCATCACGATATCGGAATTCAAAGCCTTCTGGATCTGCATCGATACTTCAGGCGAGAGGAACAGTTTGTCGCCATTGATCGGCGAGGAGAACTTGACGCCCTCTTCGGTAATCTTGCGCATGGCGCCTAGCGAAAACACCTGGAAACCGCCGGAATCGGTCAGGATCGGCTTATCCCAGCCCATGAACTTATGCAGGCCGCCGAATTTTTCGATGACGTCCATGCCCGGCCGCAGCCACAGATGGAAAGTATTGCCGAGAATGATCTGGGCCTCGATCTCGACTAGCTCCAGCGGCGACATCGCCTTCACCGAGCCGTAGGTGCCGACTGGCATGAAAATCGGCGTTTCGACAACGCCGTGGTTGAGTTTAAGACGGCCGCGACGGGCCTTTCCTTCGGTTTTTAGCAGCGTGAATTCAAGCATGGGTAGTGGCAATCTTCAATAATCAGGATCAAACGTTATTAGTAAGCAACATCGCATCGCCATAGCTGAAGAAGCGATAGCGCTGCGCAATGGCATGGGCGTAGGCGGCGCGGATGCAGTCGTAACCGGCAAAGGCGGACACCAGCATCAGCAAGGTCGATTTCGGCAAATGGAAATTGGTAATCAGACGCTCAACCGTCTTAAAGGTATAGCCAGGCGTGATGAACAACTCGGTATCCGCGCTGCCGGCCTGCAAAGTGCCGGATTGCGAGGCCGATTCCAGCGCGCGCAAGCTGGTAGTGCCTACCGCGACTACCTTGCCGCCGGCAGCCTTGGTCGCGCGCACGGCATCAACCGTGGCTTCAGTGATCGTATACCACTCGCTATGCATCTTGTGCTCTGCCAGATTCTCGCTGCGCACCGGCTGGAAAGTGCCGGCGCCGACATGCAGCGTGACATAGGCAAACCCGATGCCCTTTTGCTGCAGGCGTTCCAGCAAAGCCTGGTCGAAATGCAAGCCGGCTGTGGGCGCCGCCACGGCGCCGGCATGCTTGGCATAGACGGTTTGGTAACGGGTTTCGTCGAAGGCATCGGCGTCATGCTCGATATACGGCGGCAGAGGCAGACGGCCGTGGGCTTCGATCAGTTCGAACACATCGGCTGGGAACACCAATGTATAAAACTCGCCGACGCGCTCACCCACCACCACCTCAAACGCCTCGGCCAGGCAGATCCTGGTGCCGGCCGGCGGTGATTTCGAAGCCCGTACCTGCGCATGCACGGTACGGTTATCGACTACGCGCTCGACCAATACTTCAACCTTGCCGCCGGTTTCCTTCACGCCGAAGAAGCGCGCCTTGAGCACCCGGGTATCGTTAAACACCAACAGATCGCCAGGGTTCAGAAGATCGACAATGTCGGCAAACTGACGGTCAATGAATTGTTCGCCGTCTATATGCAGCAGGCGCGAAGCACTGCGCTCGGATAGCGGCGTTTGCGCGATCAGTTCTGGCGGCAGGTCGAAATCGTAATCGGAAAGAGAATGCATGCTCGAATAAATAAT
Organism: Collimonas antrihumi; assembly: GCF_018304965.1. Taxonomy (GTDB): domain Bacteria; phylum Pseudomonadota; class Gammaproteobacteria; order Burkholderiales; family Burkholderiaceae_D; genus Collimonas; species Collimonas antrihumi. The sequence goes on along the minus strand of NZ_JAGQED010000004.1, from coordinate 54,257 downwards.
GAAATAACAGTCGGGGCTATCTGGTTGCCAATACGGCTATAGGCTTTACAATGGCAAACGCTGAAATCGGCGCTAAGCGGAGATACAACGACTTGATGCCTGAGTTGCTGCCAAAGTTAGTGCCTTTTGATAAGCCAACCCGCTATTTTACGCCCTGCAGCCCTCTGCCACCCATTCACAGTCCGATATGCCCGCTCCGAAGCGAAAACCTGCCACACCTGCCCCTTCCGCACCGGTTGCAAATACCCGTGCCAGCAAGCTGGAAAAGCTGGGGCTGCGCTCGGACATGGACCTGGTTTTGCACCTGCCGCTGCGCTATGAGGATGAGACCGAAGTGGTCGCCATCCAGCAAGCCGGCATGATGGGTACTAGCGTAGCGCAAGTTGAAGGTGTCGTCACCGCCTGCGATATCCAATACCGGCCGCGGCGGCAACTGATCGTCACCATTGCCGACGATAGCGGCCAGCTGGTAATGCGTTTCCTGAATTTCTACGGCAGCCAGACCAAACAGCTGGCGGTCGGCACCCGGGTCCGCGCACGTGGCGAAATCCGTCACGGATTTTTCGGCGCAGAGGTGGTCCATCCCAATTATAAAGTGGTGCTGGAAGGCGCGCCGCTGCCGGACGTCCTGACCCCGGTCTACCCCGCCGGAGAAGGTTTGTCGCAGGTTTTCCTGCGCAAAGCCATCGCCGATGCCATGCAACACATCGAATGGCGCGACACCTTGTCGCCGGCACAACTGGCAGCACAGCAATTGATGCCCTTCGAAACGGCGGTGCGCCTACTGCACAATCCGCCGCCGGAAGTCGACGAGCATGCGCTGGAAGATCGCTCCCATCCGGCCTGGGTACGCATGAAATTCGACGAGCTGCTGGCACAGCAGCTGTCATTGAAACGAGCCCAGGTCGCACGCCGCGCCAAGAACGCCCGTGCGCTGCCGGTGATCGGGCAATTGTCTGCCGCATTCCTAGGCACGCTGCCATTCAGCCTGACCAAGGCGCAACAGCGGGTGGTGGCAGAAATCAGTGCCGACCTGCGCGCCTCATTTCCCATGCAGCGCCTGCTGCAGGGCGATGTCGGCAGCGGTAAAACCGTGGTTGCCGCCCTGGCCGCTGCGCAAGCCATCGACAGCGGTTATCAAGCCGTGCTGATGGCCCCCACTGAAATCCTGGCAGACCAGCATTTCCGCAAGATTGCGGCCTGGATGGAACCGCTCGGCGTGCGCGTGGCCTGGCTCACCGGCAGTTTGAAAAAGAAAGAAAAGCTGGCATCCCTGGCCATGATCGAATCAGGTGAAGCACAGCTGGTGATCGGCACCCATGCCTTGATCCAGGACAGCGTGCAATTTGCCAAACTTGGCTTGGTGATCGTCGATGAGCAGCATCGTTTCGGCGTTGGCCAGCGGCTGGCGCTACGTAATAAAACCACCTCCGAGAACGGCGGTAATGAGGCCGCTGAAAAAAGCACGGTTGCGGTCGTGCCGCATCAATTGATGATGAGCGCCACTCCCATCCCACGGACTCTGGCGATGACTTATTACGCCGACCTGGAAATCTCGGTGATCGACGAACTGCCGCCTGGCCGTACCCCTATCGTCACCCGAGCGGTCGACCAGATGCGGCGCGACGAAGTGATCGAACGGGTGCATGCGGCGGTACAGGACGGCCGCCAAGCCTACTGGGTCTGTCCGCTGATCGAAGAATCGGAAGCATTGCAATTGCAAACCGCGACCGAAACCTATGCGATGCTGGTGGAGGCCTTGCCCGACTTGCGGGTCGGCCTGGTCCACGGCCGCCTCAAGCAAGCCGAGAAACAGGAAGTGATGGATGCCTTCAGCGCCGGCGTCTGCCATGTGCTGGTGGCCACCACCGTGATTGAAGTCGGGGTCGATGTTCCTAACGCTTCGCTGATGGTGATCGAGCACGCGGAACGCTTCGGACTATCGCAACTGCATCAGCTGCGCGGGCGAGTTGGACGCGGTTCTGCAGCCAGCGTATGCTTGCTGTTATACCAAAGCCCGCTCGGTTACATCGCCAAGCAACGCCTGATGACCATGCGCGAAACCACGGATGGCTTTGAAATTGCCCGGCGCGACCTGGAAATCCGCGGCCCCGGTGAATTCCTGGGAGCGCGCCAGTCCGGCCAGGCCATGTTGCGCTTCGCCGACCTGACCACCGACCAGTGGCTGGTCGACCGTGCCCGCGATCTGGCGCAGACATTGCTGCAAGATCCGACACCGGCCAACCAGGCCACCGTCAGCGCCCATCTGGCACGCTGGCTGGGCGGGCGGGAAGATTTTTTGAAAGTTTAAGCGGCGCGGCAGGGTGGGCAAGCGGTTTTACCCAGGTTTTGCCGGAATCGACGTTGTAGGTGAATCGGAGTTCACGCGTGGGCAGAGCTGCCCACCCTACGGAAAAATATGCGAAGATAACAACATGACACTGACCGAACTCAAATATATCGTCGCGGTAGCCCGCGTCAAGCATTTTGGCCATGCTGCAGAAGCGTGTTTCGTGGCGCAACCCACTCTCTCAGTAGCGATCAAGAAACTGGAAGACGAACTGGGCGTTGTGATTTTCGAAAGGGGCGGCACGGAAATTTCAGTGACGCCGCTGGGTTCGCAGATTGTGGCCCAGGCCGAACGAGTGCTGGAGCAAACCGCCACCATCCGCGAAATCGCCAACCAGAACAAAGATCCCCTGGCCGGCCCTCTGCGGCTGGGCATCATCTATACCGTCGGCCCTTACCTGTTGCCGCCGCTGGTGAAAACCATGATCGAGCAAGTGCCGCAGATGCCGCTGGTGCTGCAGGAAAATTTCACCGTGCGCCTGCTGGAACTGCTGCGTCAAGGTGAGCTGGACGCCGCCATTATCGCCCTGCCGTTTCCAGAACATGGCCTCATGGTGCAACCGCTGTACGACGAACCGTTCGTGGTAGCGTTACCCAAGCATCATGCCTGGGCCGACCGCGCCAGCATCAGCGCCCAGGATCTCAAATCGGAAACCATGCTATTGCTCGGCAATGGCCATTGTTTCCGCGACCAGGTGCTGGAAGTATGTCCTGAGATGTCGCGCTTTTCGACTGCCGGCGATGGCATCGCCCGCACTTTTGAAGGCTCGTCGCTGGAAACCATCCGCCACATGGTGGCTTCCGGCATCGGCATTACGGTGCTACCGCAGGCCTCGGTGCCCGATCTCGGCGCCAAGGACGGCATGCTGCGTTACGTACCGTTTACCGCGCCGGGGCCGTCGCGCCGGGTGGTGATTGTCTGGCGTAAAAGCTTTACCCGCCATGCCGCCATCGAAGCGGTGCAAAAGGCAGTGCTGGATTGCGGCCTGAAAGGCGTGACCTTGCTGCATGATGCGCTTGCTGTCGAGGGCTAATCAAGTAAGAGATAAGCATCCGATGCCTGCGGCGGGACAATGTTTCCGCCCGTCGGCATTCTCCGATCCAATACCCGTCGTTTCCCCACCCATGTCTTACCCGTTGCCGGCTGACGGCAACGCTAAATCGCACAAACTGCAATGAATCGTCTCAAACTCTATTTCCTGCTGATCCGCGCCAACAAACCGATCGGCATCCTGCTACTGCTTTGGCCAACCTTGGCCGCCTTGTGGCTGGCCGCCGACGGCAAACCGGCCTGGACCCTGGTAGCTATTTTCTGTGTTGGCACCGCGTTGATGCGCTCAGCCGGATGCGCGATCAACGATTTCGCCGACAGGGACTTTGACAAACACGTCAAGCGCACCGCCGACCGTCCGCTAACCAGCGGCAAAATCGCCGCCTGGGAGGCGGTGATGGTTGCCGTCGTACTGACGCTGCTGTCGCTGTTATTGATCCTGCCGCTGAATACGCTGACCAAGGAATTGTCCTTGATCGCGGTGATCGTGGCCGGCAGCTATCCCTACTTCAAGCGTTTCTTCGCCATTCCGCAGGCCTATCTCGGCATCGCCTTCGGCTTCGGCATACCTATGGGTTTCGCCGCCATACAAGGGACGGTGCCGGCGGCCGCCTGGCTGCTATTGCTGGCCAACGTATTCTGGGCCATCGCCTACGACACCGAATACGCCATGGTCGACCGCGACGACGACCTCAAGATCGGCATCCGGACTTCGGCGATTACCTTCGGCCGTTACGATGTGCTGGCGATCATGCTTTGTTATGCGCTCAGTTTGGGATTAATATTTGCTGTAGGCTGGCAATTCGGCTTACGTGGCTGGTTTAGCGCTGGCATGCTGCTGGCGGCCGGTTGCGCCGTTTATCACTACCGTTTGATCCGCACGCGCGAGCGCGCCGGCTGCTTTGCCGCTTTTCGCCACAATAACTGGCTGGGGGCGGCGGTATTTGGCGGGATAGCTCTGGATTACGCGTTAAGATAACAGCATAACAATAAGACGCAACTTATGATGCGCAACTTATGGTGGTATATTAGGCAACATCTTTCCCTGCAATCCACATTGAAGAGGCAAACATGGCTACTACCAACGACAACGTAAAAGAGATGCGCGACAACCTGGCTGGCGAACTCAAATCCGTGATCAAGGAAGCAGAAAACCTGCTCGACGATACCCATGATCATGCTGAAAAAAAATACAATTCGGCGCGTGAAAAACTGAAAACGGCACTGGAAACTGCTAAAACAGAGCTGCCGAAAGCCACCAAGAAAGCGGTGGCGCACACCAAACACGCGGCGCATGTGACCGATGAATATGTCGGCGACAATCCGTGGAAAGCCGTCAGCGTGGCAGCCGCCATCGGTTTGCTGGCTGGCTTGGTGATTGGCCGCAGCAAATAAAATCTGAAAACTGAAAAACTGACGAGAGCCGGAATACGGCTTGTCGGCGGCAAAAAAACAGCGGCAGTCGCGATGCGATTGCCGCTGTTTTTTATAGGGTGGGCAAGTTTTTCTGCCCACGCGTGACCTCAAATTCACCGCCATATCTATCTCGGCACCGCGTGGGCAAAAAAACTTGCCCACCCTACACAACCAATAATTAATCGCGTCCGAACTCGTCGCCCAATTCCTGTCCGCGCGCTGCGGCCGCCTTGATAGCCATGATGATCGCCCCCTTCACGTCAGCAGTCTCCATGCTGGTCAACGCAGCATAAGTGGTACCACCCTTGGAAGTGACACGTTCACGCAATAAGGATACCGGCTCAGAAGATTGCGCCGCAAGTTGCGCCGCGCCGACGAACGTGGCCTTGGCCAGTTCGATGCCCTGTTGCGCAGTCAAACCCAGTTCCTGTGCCGCCTGCTGCATCGCTTCGATAAAATAAAACACATACGCCGGGCCGCTGCCGGATACCGCCGTTACCGCATCGATCTTCGCTTCGTCATCCAGCCACACCGTGCTGCCCACCGCGCGCAAGATAAGATCGGCGGTTTCGCGTTGTTCTTCCGATACCCCGGCGGTGGCGACCATCCCGGTGATTCCCTGGCCGATCAGCGCCGGCGTATTCGGCATGCACCGTACGATGGCATCGTGACCGCCCAACCAGCGCGCCAGATCGACGGCGCGAATCCCGGCTGCAATCGACAACACCAGCTGGGTCGTGACATGCGGCCGCAATTTGGCCACCACTTCCTTCATTTGCTGAGGCTTGACCGCCAGCACGATCACTTCGCTGGCGCTCACCGCCGCATCGATTTCGGTTGCCGTGCTGACGCCAAACCGCTGCGCAAGATTTTGCAAGGCTTCCGGGTTCAGGTCGATCACATGGATGTTTGCGCCCTCGGTGACCTTGCCGGCCAAGCCGCCGATCAAGGCCGCCGCCATATTGCCACCGCCGATGAAACTGATTTTTAGTTTGCTGTTCATGATTGCCTTATCTGTTCACATTCGGTTCACGTTGCCCAAAAATTGCGCTGCCCACGCGCACGATAGTAGCGCCTTCTTCAATCGCCACCGCCATGTCTGCCGACATTCCCATCGACAGGGTATCCAGTTGCGGTGTTGCCAGTTCCTGTTGCAGCTGCGTCAGCAATTCCCTGGTCTGGCGAAATGCCGCATGTTGTTTCTGTTGATCGTCGGTTGGCTCCGGTATCGCCATCAAGCCGCGTAATATCAGCCCGGGCAATCCCGCCACGGCGCGCGCAACATCCAGTACTTCCGACGGCGCCATGCCGCTTTTGCTCGCTTCGCCGCTGATATTCACTTGCAGGCAGATATTCAACGGCGCCAACTGTGGCGGCCGTTGCTGCGACAGACGCTGGGCGATTTTTTCGCGGTCGACCGTATGCACCCAGTCGAAATGCTCGGCGATGGCGCGCGTCTTGTTGCTTTGAATCGGCCCGATAAAATGCCATTCCAGCAAGACATCAGCACCGGCATCCGGTCCGGACTTGAGCGCCAGGTCGACTGCCGCCATTTTCGCCAGCGCCTCCTGCAGGTAGTTTTCACCGAAAGCACGCTGGCCGGCGGCAATCGCTTCCAGCACCATCTCGGCGCCGAAGGTTTTGGACACCGCCAGCAATGCGACACTGTCAGGCCGGCGCGACACCGCAGCAGCCGCAGCCTGAATACTGCGATGGACGGCTTGCAACTTGTGGGACATTAAGGACATAATCGGAGAGTTTGAAAATTGCCGTAAAGAACTACTAACTAGTGTAGTGCTTCGTAAGTAATGGGGCTTCAGAAATGGTGGATTTTTGTGTCAGGCTAGGCGCAAACCGGAGTGATAGCTAGACTATCGCGAGGATTTGCAACGACGCCTGGCGCGAAAAGACGCCGTTTATGAAGTTTCATTATTTGCGAAGCACTGCGCTACGATGGCCAGGCTGGTCTGGCAAACAACTGACAAACAGTGCCTGGGCAGAAAAAAATGCCTTTCAACAAACAAAATACAGCACAGGGATTATAAATGGACATTTCCGAACTTCTGGCTTTTTCGGTGAAGAATAAGGCATCCGATTTGCATCTATCCGCAGGCTTGCCGCCGATGATCCGGGTTCATGGCGATGTGCGCCGTATCAACCTGCCGCCATTGGAGCACAAAGATGTGCATTCCATGATCTATGACATCATGAACGATGGCCAGCGCAAGGCATACGAAGAACATCTGGAATGCGATTTTTCGTTTGAAATCCCCGGCCTGGCACGGTTCCGCGTCAATGCCTTCAACCAGGATCGCGGCGCTGCCGCCGTGTTGCGGACCATTCCATCGACCGTCCTGACATTGGAACAACTCAACGCGCCGCGCATCTTTGCCGAGTTGGCGCTGAAGCCGCGCGGCCTGGTACTGGTTACCGGCCCGACCGGTTCCGGCAAATCGACCACGCTGGCGGCCATGGTCAACCACGTCAACGAAAATGAATACGCGCATATCCTGACCATCGAGGATCCTATCGAATTCGTCCATCAATCGAATAAGTGCCTGATCAACCAGCGCGAAGTCGGACCGCATACCCATTCGTTCAGTAATGCGCTGCGTTCGGCATTGCGGGAAGATCCGGACGTCATCCTGGTCGGCGAATTACGCGACCTGGAAACCATCCGGCTGGCGCTGACAGCGGCCGAAACCGGTCACTTGGTATTCGGTACGCTGCACACCTCTTCCGCCGCCAAGACCATCGACCGTATCGTCGACGTGTTCCCGGGCGAAGAAAAAGAAATGGTGCGCGCCATGTTGTCGGAATCGCTGCAAGCAGTGATCTCTCAAAGCCTGCTCAAAACCAAGGACGGCTCCGGCCGCGTAGCCGCCCATGAAATCATGCTGGGTACGCCGGCGATCCGCAACCTGATCCGCGAAAGCAAGATTGCACAGATGTATTCGGCGATCCAGACCGGCAGTAACATGGGCATGCAAACTCTCGACAGCAACCTGACCGACCTGGTCAAGCGCAATGTGATCTCGCTGGCTAGCGCTCGTGCTGCAGCCAAGACACCGGATAATTTCCCAGGCTAGTCGCCAGGCTTAATCTGCAAATACATTAGGATAAGAATCATGGAAAGAGATCAAGCTACCAAATTCATGCACGACTTGCTACGCCTGATGGTCAGCAAGCGTGGTTCCGATCTGTTCATTACCGCAGACTTCCCGCCTGCGTTCAAGATCGACGGAAAAATCACGCCGGTGTCGAACCAGGCGCTGACATCCATCCATACTTTGGAACTGGCGCGCGCCATCATGAGCGACAAGCAGGCGGCTGATTTCGAGGAAACCAAGGAATGCAATTTCGCCATCAGTCCCGCCGGACTGGGGCGCTTTCGCGCGTCGGCCTTTATCCAGCAAGGCCGGGTCGGCATGGTACTGCGCACCATCACCACCGATATCCCTAAATTCGAAGACCTTGGCTTGCCGCCTACGCTAAAGGAAATCGCCATGACCAAACGCGGCCTGGTGATCATGGTTGGCGCTACCGGTTCAGGCAAATCGACCACGCTGGCCGCGATGGTCGGCTATCGTAATGAAAACAGCTACGGCCATATCATCACCATCGAAGACCCGGTTGAATATGTCCACCCGCACAAGAATTGCATCGTCACCCAGCGTGAAATCGGGGTAGATACCGATAGCTGGGGCGTGGCGTTGAAAAACACCCTGCGCCAGGCTCCTGACGTGATCCTGATCGGCGAAATCCGTGATCGCGAGACAATGGATTACGCTATCGCCTTTGCCGAAACCGGCCACCTGTGCCTGGCCACCTTGCATGCCAACAGCGCCAACCAGGCGCTGGACCGCATCATCAACTTCTTCCCGGAAGAAAGACGGCCGCAATTGCTGATGGATCTGTCGCTGAATCTGAAGGGCATCATCTCGCAACGGCTGATCCCGCTGAAAACCGTCAAGGGGCGCTGCGTGGCGGTAGAAATCCTGCTGAATTCACCTCTGATTTCCGACCTGATTTTCAAGGGCGATGTCCATGAGATCAAGGAAATCATGAAGAAGTCGCGCGAGCTCGGCATGCAGACTTTCGACCAGGCACTGTTCGATTTGTATGAAGAGGATAAAATCAGTTACGAAGACGCGTTGCGTAACGCCGATTCGGTTAACGATTTGCGACTTTCCATCAAGCTGCGCAGCAAGGACTCAAAAGACCGCGACCTGGCTGCCGGCACTGAACATCTGGGGATTGTATGACTACCGACACCAGTATTTATGATTTCACCGTCAATCAACTAGACGGCGCGTCCAGCTCACTGGCAGCCTTCCGTGGCAAGGTGTTGCTGATCGTCAATACTGCCAGCAATTGCGGCTTCACACCGCAGTACAAGGGGCTGGAAGAGATTTATCAAAAGTACCATGACCAGGGTTTCGAAGTACTGGGCTTCCCGTGCAATCAGTTCGGTGCCCAGGAACCGGGAACCGCTGACGAAATCGGCGCTTTCTGCGAGAAAAACTACGGCGTCACGTTTCCCTTGTTCGAGAAGATCGACGTCAACGGCGATCACGCAGCGCCGCTTTACCAGTACCTCAAAAACGCGGCGCCGGGCTTGCTTGGCAGCGAAGGCATCAAATGGAATTTCACCAAATTCCTGGTGGGTAAGGACGGTGCCGTGGTGGACCGCTTTGCACCACAGACCAAGCCCGAAGGCCTGGTCGCGGATATTGAGAAATTGCTGGCGAAATAAACATGTCGATGCCGCCGGCAGGCGGCATCGACGACCTCATCAGTGCGCCATTTGCAGGCCGTACACCAGCGCTGCCAACACGCCGCCTGTTATCGAACCTACCACCGGTACCAATGCATAACCCCAATCGCTATCGCGCTTACCCGGGATCGGCAGCAATGCGTGCATCAAGCGCGGCCCCAGGTCACGGGCCGGATTGATCGCATAGCCGGTGGTGCCGCCTAAAGAGACGCCGATACTCATCACCAGCAAGGCTACCGGCAAGGCATCCAGTGCGCCCAGTCCCATCGTCGGCGAAGCGATATTCAATACGCAATAGACCAGCACGAACGTACCGACCACTTCGGAAACCACATTGCCGAAGGTATTGCGAATCGCAGGAGCTGTGCAAAATGCCGCCAGCTTAAGATTACTGTCCGATGTCTCAGCAAAGTGGCTGCGATACACCAGCCACACCAGGAAAGCACCCGTCATCCCGCCCAACATCTGCGACAGGATGTAGGCCGGCACGCTGCCCCAGGCAAACTTGCCGGCTACTGCCAGCGCCAGCGTTACCGCCGGGTTAAGATGCGCGCCGCTGGATGAAGCCGCAACGAAAACCCCGACAAATACCGCCATCGCCCAGCCGACGGTAATCACAATCAGGCCGCTGCCGTTGCCGTGGGTTTTACTCAAGAGAACGTTGGCAACCACACCGTTGCCAAGCAAGACAATCAGGGCGGTGCCCACGAATTCAGCTAAAAAGGGCGTCATGACAAACTCTTTCGGAAATAGGAAGTGAGAGGAGCGCAGATTCTGATCTGCGCTCTATTCTTTTTTATCTACAGTGTCAGCTACCGGCTGGCGTTCAGGAATCTGCCCAGACCGTCGCCGCTGCAATCGCCCGCTGCCAGCCTTTGATGCTGGCCTTCACTTCTTCTGCGGGCAGCGCCGGCTTGAAGCGCTGGTCGAGTTGCCACTGGCCTTGCACATCGTCGGTGCTGCTCCAGTAGCCGACCGCCAGGCCAGCCAGATAGGCCGCGCCCAGTGCGGTGGTTTCCGTCACTTTCGGCCGCACTACATCCACGCCCAGAATGTCGGACTGGAATTGCATCAGCAAATTGTTGGCAGTGGCGCCACCGTCGACCCGCAGTTCCGGAATCACGATGCCGGCATCGGCTTCCATCGCTTTCAACACATCCATGGTCTGATAGGCGATGCTGTCGAGCGCGGCCCGCGCGTAGTGCGCAGACGTGGTGCCACGGGTGATGCCGAAGATGGTGCCGCGTGCATGCGGATTCCAATGCGGTGCGCCGAGGCCGGCAAAGGCCGGCACCAGATACACGCCGTCGCTGCTTTTGACGCTGCGCGCCAGGGCTTCGATTTCGGTGGAAGTCTTGATGATGCCAAGACCATCACGCAACCATTGCACCACTGCGCCGCCGATGAAGATGCTGCCTTCCAGCGCGTAGTTAACCTCGTTGCCGATTTTCCAGGCGACCGTGGTCAGCAGATTGTTTTTCGAGATGATCGGCTTGGTGCCGGTATTCATCACCATGAAGCAGCCGGTGCCATAGGTATTCTTGACCATGCCGGGCTGGGTGCACATCTGGCCGAACAAGGCTGCCTGCTGGTCGCCTGCAATCCCGGCCAGAGGAATTTCAGAGCCGAAACCGGAAACTTCGGTATGACCGTAAACTTCGCTGGAGGAACGTACTTCCGGCAGCATGCTGCGCGGCACGCCCATGATCTCGAGCAGTTCGTCATCCCATTGCATGGTGTGGATATTGAACAGCATGGTGCGCGAAGCATTCGACACATCGGTCAGATGCAGTTTGCCGCGTGTCATGTTCCATACCAGCCAGGTATCGATGGTGCCGAACGCCAGACGCCCTTCATCGGCCAGCTGTTGCGCGCCTTCGACGTTCTTCAGTATCCAGCGGATCTTGGTGGCGGAGAAATAGGAATCCACCAGCAAACCAGTCTTGGCGCGGATGGTTTCTCCCAGTCCGTCGGCTTTCAGCTGATCGCAAAATGCGGCGGTGCGACGGTCTTGCCAGACGATGGCGTTATACACAGCCTTGCCGGTTTCGCGGTCCCAGACTACGGTAGTTTCACGCTGGTTGGTAATGCCGATGGCGGCAATCGAAGTGCCGTTCAAACCGATGTTGGTCGAGGCCTCGGCCGCGACGCCAACCTGGGTCGACCAGATTTCCTGCGGGTCATGTTCAACCCAGCCCGGTTGCGGATAGATCTGGCGGAATTCTTTCTGTGCTGAAGAAACGATGTTGCCTTGACGGTCGAACAGGATGGCGCGCGAGCTGGTAGTCCCTTGATCCAGGGCTAAAATGTATTTGTCTTTCAACTTGTCTACTCCAAGGTTGGTGAATCCGCTTGCGCGGACCGGGGGTGACTTTGACCCGGAGACGATTCCGGATCCGTCTTTTCTATCTTCCGACGTAACTACTTGATGTAGCTACTGAATGTAACTACTGAATGTAACTACCGAGCAGCTGCACTAAAACCTGATCGGGCAAAACTTCATGCGCGCATGGCGGCCGGCGCTGGCACTTGCTGCTGCTCCAGCCAGCTATTCAAACGATCGACGGCAACTGCGTCAAACCGCAATCCCAGCTTGGAACGGCGCCACAGGATATCGTCCGCGGTCAGCGCCCATTCGTTGTGCATCAGATAGCGCACTTCCGCTTCGTATAAATCCGCACCGAACAATTCACCCAATCCAGCGACGTCGTGAATCCCGGCCAGCAAGCGCGCGGCACGGGTGCCGTAGGTGCGCGCGTAACGCGCCGCCAGGGAGGTCGGCAGCCATGCGTGGCGTTGCTGGAAAATACGCCGGAACTCTGCAAAATCGGCATTGGCGATATCGCCGCCAGGCAGCGCTTCGTCGGCAGTCCAATGCGCTTTCATATAACCGAACACGGGTTGTAAATGCTCCATGGCTTCTTCCGCCAGGCGCCGGTACGTGGTTATTTTTCCACCGAACACCGACAGCACCGGCGCCTGTCCTTCTTCGGCTTTCAACTCCAGGCGGTAGTCGCGCGTGACTGCGGACGGGTTGGCGATTTCTTCTTCCAGCAATGGCCGCACGCCGGCATAGGACCAGACCACCTGCGAAGGCGTCACCGCCACCTCGAAATATCGGCTGACCGATTCGCACAGGTAAGCGGTTTCTTCATCGGAAATTGCAACCTTGGCCGGATCGCCGCTGTATTCGACATCGGTGGTGCCGATCAGGGTGAAATCGGTTTCGTAAGGAATCGCAAAGACGATGCGCTTGTCGGGATTCTGGAAGATGTACGCGTGATCGTGATCGAACAAACGCTTGGTGACGATATGGCTGCCTTTGACCAGGCGGATATGGTGCTGCGCTGAAGTATGCAAGGCGCCACTGAGCAAACTGGCGACCCAAGGGCCGGCGGCGTTGACGACACAACGCGCCTTGATTTCCGTGGTCTCGCCGGTCAAGGTCGACTGCAAGGTGGCGTCCCAGTATTGCTGGCCCCGCTTGGCTTCGACCAGGCGGGTTTTCGTCAGGATGGTGGCGCCACGTTCCTTGGCGTCCATCGCGTTGAGAACCACCAGACGCGCATCTTGCACCGCTGCGTCGGAATAGACAAAACCTTTGGTCAAGTTTTTTTTCAGCGGCGCGCCGGCGACGTGCTTGCGAAAATCGATAATGCGGGAGCCAGCCAGCAATTCACGCTTGGCGAGGTTATCGTATAAAAACATCCCGGCGCGTATCATCCAGGCCGGCCGCAAGTGCGACACATGCGGCATCACGAAACGCAACGGCGCGATGATATGCGGCGCCAGGCGCAGTAAGCGCTCACGTTCTTGCAGCGCCTTGCGAACCAGGCTGAATTCGTAGTGCTCCAGATAGCGCAGGCCGCCGTGAATCAATTTGGTGCTGGCCGACGAGGTGTGCGACGCCAGATCGTCCTGCTCGCAAAGCAACACGCTCAGCCCGCGTCCCGCAGCGTCGCGCGCAATCCCCGCGCCGTTAACGCCGCCGCCCACTACCAGCAAATCAACAATTTCACTTGATGCCACAGCTATCTCCTTGTGTCGGTAACATGCTTATCGGACCAATTCCATTGTTGCCATTTGGCAAAATAGTATGCCTGCAATGTCACTACACATCATAAAATATTTATATTCGAAAGTATATTGTTCGAATTCGAACATTGATAATCGTTTATATTTATTAAAAGAAATTTTTCGATAGCTATAAGCTTAATTGTCTATAGACAATTTCTATGCTGGCCATCTCAGCCAGATAATCGGGAAATGACCGACGCAGTCCAGTAGCGTGGGCACTATGCCCACGCGTTACCGTGATAGATGGAGTGCCGGCTTAAGCGACAAGAATGGGGGAGATTTACGTAGTGGGAGTTCACGCGTGGGCATACGTGCCCACCCTACGAACCGTTTTCTGCAACAAACACATCGATTTTCGCTTCTTGGAAAATGCCCGCCATTTCTTGCGGCACCGGCCGGTCAGTGAACAGCGCATTGACCTTCGAGATATCGCCAAGCCGCACTAGCGCAGGCCGCCAGAATTTCGAATGATCGGCGACCAGGAATACGGTGCGCGAATGCTCGATGATCGCTTCGGAAACCCGCACTTCGCGATAATCGAAATCGCGCAGCGTACCGTCGGCTTCGATACTGGAGATGCCGATGATGCCGAAATCGACTTTGAAGCGGCGGATGAAATCGATGGTCTCTTCGCCGGTAATTCCCAAGTCGCGGGCACGGACCACGCCGCCGGTGATGATCACCTCGCAGCCCGGATAGCCGCTCATGATTGCTGCCACGTTCAGGTTATTGGTGATCACGCGCAGATTGCGGCGCCGGCTCAGGGCTTTGGCGACTTCTTCGTTGGTGGTGCCGAGGTTGATGAAAAGCGTCGCCTGGTCTGGAATATGTTCCACCACCAAGGCGGCGATGCGGCGCTTTTCTTCCGAATACAAACCCTGCCGTGCGCCGTAGGCGATATTCTCGGCGCTGGAAGGCAGGCCGACGCCGCCGTGATAGCGCTGCAACAGGTTCATCTCCGCCAGCAAATTGATGTCGCGCCGGATCGTCTGCTGCGTGATCTGGAAGCGCGTGGCCAGATGTTCCACCGTGACGAAACCATCACGTTGCACATAACTCAACAACTCCTGCTGGCGTGCATTTAGCTTTAGTGTTGAAATCTCTGGCATGAACCCTGTCCCGTGCGATTTTTATAAAAGACTTTTATTATGAATCATCTTTGGGCCGACATCCCATTTCGTCATTTGGCCATCACGTTGCACAAGTTGTTCAAGACAAGGCCTGGTCGAGCAGTTCGATCCAATGTTTGACAGGTGTCTGCGTACCGGATTGCAAATGCGTCAGGCAACCGATATTGGCAGAGACGATCATGTCCGGCTGGCTTGCCTGCAATTTTTCCAGCTTGTTATCGCGCAAGCGATAAGACAGTTCCGGTTGCAATACCGAATAAGTACCTGCCGAACCGCAGCACAAGTGACTGTCGGCGCACAACTGCACATCGACGCCGAGGCCACGCAGCAGGCCTTCCACCTTGCCGCGGATTTGCTGGCCGTGCTGCAAGGTGCAAGGCGGATGATAAACCACTCGCTGCGGAAATTTCCCGCGTAGTTTTTGCTGCAGTTCAATTTCAAATTCAGGCAGGATTTCGCTCAAGTCCTTGGTCAAGGCTGAAATGGCTTTTGCCTTCACCGCATAGAGCGGGTCCGCAGCCAGCAGATGACCGTATTCTTTTACGGTCACGCCGCAGCCTGATGCGGTCATGACGATCGCTTCAACGCCGGCTCCGTTGCTACCGATCACGTACGGCCACCATGCATCGATATTGCGCCGCATGTCATCCAGGCCGCCGGCCTGGTCGTTCAGATGATAACGAATCGCGCCGCAGCAGCCGGCCTTGGGCGCCACCAGCAATTGCACCTCGAGTGCATCGAAAACCCGTGCCGCAGCGCGATTGATATTGGGCGACATCGCAGGCTGCACACAGCCTTCCAGCAATAGCATCTTACGCGCATGCTGGCGTTGCGGGAGATGGCCCGCCTCCTGCTTTTCCGGAATCTTGTTTTTCAATTTACGTGGCAGCAAAGGCCGCAGCAATTGTCCCGCCGCCATGGCTGGCTTGAACAGCCACGGACGCGGCAAAAATTCTTTCAGCAGCTGGCGCGTCAATTGCTGCGCGACCGGCCGCGGCACCTGATCTTCGACCACCTTACGGCCGATATCGAGCAGGCGGCCGTATTCGACACCGGAGGGACAAGTCGATTCACAATTGCGGCAAGTCAGGCAACGGTCGAGATGGGACTGCGTCTTGGCGGTTGCCGGCGCACCTTCCAGCACCTGCTTGATCAGATAGATGCGTCCCCGCGGACCGTCCAGTTCGTCGCCCAGCAATTGATAAGTGGGGCAAGTGGCCGTGCAAAATCCGCAATGCACGCAGGCGCGCAAAATCGCATCGGCCTCCTTGCCGGCGCGTGTATTCTTGATGAAATCGGCTAGATTGGTTTGCATGGCTTGCTTCGTTGGTAATTGGTTAGAAGTCCGGATACATGCGGCCGATATTAAATATCGCCGAAGGATCGAAGCCGGCTTTCAAACGCCGATGAATTTGGGCCACCGCAGGCGCCAGCGGATGAAACACGCCGGCACTCTTGTCCGCGCTGCGATATAGCGTTGCATGACCGCCGGCATTCGCCGCTGCTGCGCGGATCAGTTGCGGGTCGGTATCGGCATCCGTTATCAGCCAGCGTTGCGCCCCACCCCATTCGATCAAAGTATCGCCGGGTAATGCCAGTGCTGTAGTCGTCGATGGCAGCGACAATCGCCACAAAGATTTCTCTGAAGTTGCCGTGGCAAAAAAACAATGTGTCTGCTCACGAATAGCATGCCAAAAATTATCGGCGTCGGCAACCGCCTCGCCACCAAGATTTTTTTCTGCCGCGCTCACCGCCGCCTGCGCGCCGGACAACCGTAGCGTCAGCATGCCATCCTGCCAGCAACTGGCGGAAATCGGCAGGGGTAAACCACCCCATTGATTCAGGCTGCGGATTGCGTCGGCTTCGGTCATGGCAAAACGACGGCTGCTGCTGGCGACAGGAAGCGGCAATACTTTCAACGAAACTTCGAGAATCAGGCCAAGCGTACCCAGCGAACCGGCCAGCAAGCGCGACACATCGTACCCCGCCACGTTCTTCATGACCTGGCCGCCGAAATGCAAGACATCGCCCTTGCCGTCCATCAGCACCGCGCCCAACACAAAGTCGCGCAAAGCGCCAACCGCTTGCCGTGACGGCCCGGACAAACCGCTGGCGACCGTGCCGCCAAGCGTGGCAGCACTGCCAAAATGCGGCGGTTCAAATGCCAGCATTTGATTGTGCTGCGCCAGCAACGCCTCGATCTCGGCCAGCGGTGTGCCGCAGCGCGCGGTAATCACCAGTTCGGTCGGCTCGTAGTCGATGACGCCGCTGTACCCGCGCGTATCAAGTAGCTCGCCCTGTACTTGCTGGCCATACCAGCTCTTGCTGCCGCCGCCGCGAATCTCCAGCGGCCGGTGCTCTGCGCCGGCCGCGAGTATGTGCGCCTTGGCCTGCTGTTTGAACAATTCTGCGTCCATATTTTCTTTTGTCTTTTGATTAGAAACGCGGCAGATCTGCAAACTTCAACTGGCCACGTTGAACGTGCATCTTGCCGTACTCTGCGCAGCGTTGCAAAGTCGGAATCGCCTTGTCCGGATTCAGCAGGAATGCGGTATCGAATGCGCGCTTGACATTGAAAAACGCTTCGCGTTCCAGCGGTGAAAATTGCACGCACATCGAATTTATTTTTTCGATACCGACACCGTGTTCGCCGGTGATAGTGCCGCCGACAGCAACGCACAGTTCAAGAATCTCGGCGCCGAATTCTTCCGCCCGATGAAATTCACCAGCCACATTGGCATCGAACAAAATCAAAGGATGCAGATTGCCGTCGCCGGCATGGAACACGTTGGCGCAACGCAGGCCGTACTTTTTTTCCATCTGCTCGATCCCGAGCAATACCTGCGCCAGGTTCTTGCGTGGAATGGTGCCGTCCATGCAGTAGTAATCGGGAGAAATGCGGCCGGCGGCGGGGAAGGCATTCTTGCGGCCCGACCAGAAGCGCAAGCGCTCCGCTTCCGAGGTAGATACTTCGATACGGGTTGCGCCGCTGGCATTCAGCACATCACTCATGCGGCCGATTTCTTCTTCCACTTCTTCGATGGTGCCATCCGATTCGCATAGCAGGATGGCGGCGGCGTCGATGTCGTAGCCAGCCTTGACGAAGGGTTCCACCATGCGCGAGCTGGTACGGTCCATCATCTCCAGGCCAGCCGGAATGATACCGGCGGCAATCACATTGGCCACCGCATTGCCGCTCTTCACGACGTCGTCGAACGAAGCCATGATGACTCTTGCCGCCTGCGGTTTGGGAATCAGCTTGACAGTAACTTCAGTGACAACGCCCAGCATGCCTTCCGAGCCGACAAAGACAGCAAGCAAATCGAGACCAGGCGCATCCAGCGCGCCGTTGCCAAGTTCGACCACTTCGCCGTCGATGGTAACCATCCGTACCCGTAGCACGTTGTGCACGGTCAGGCCGTATTTCAGGCAGTGCACGCCGCCGGAATTCTCGGCAACGTTGCCGCCGATGGTGCATGCGATCTGCGATGACGGATCCGGTGCGTAGTACAGGTCATGCGCAGCTGCAGCCTCCGAAATGGCCAGGTTGCGCACGCCCGGCTGCACCACTGCAGTCCGTGCATAGGGATCGAGTTTGACGATGCGGGTAAATTTAGCGGTGGACAAGACGACGCCATCAGCAATCGGCATGGCGCCGCCGGACAAACCGGTGCCGGCGCCGCGTGGCACGATGGGCACCCTGAGATCGCGGCAAACCTTGAGGATGGCGACCACCTGCGCCTCGTTCTCTGGCAGCGCCACCACCATCGGCGTTTGCCGATAGGCGGCCAGGCCGTCGCATTCGTAGGGCCGGGTATCTTCCAGGTTGGATAACAACGCATGCTCCGGCAGCAGCGCCCGCAATGCGCTGACGACCTGCTGTTGACGAGCCGGGCTAAAGGCAGATTCAGCGGCGGCTGAAGCGAGCAGATTCATGCTATTTCCCTATTAACTGACTGTAACTGACTGGCTATCTGGCTGAGTGATTTCTGTTGTCGAGTATAGCGATAATGTGTTTTTTGCAGGATGATTTCCTGCTGAAAAGCTTGCAACGGGCCGATGAAATGTTTTCAGGCTGCCAAACACCATTCCGCTACCTCGCTCAAATGCGGCTGAAAGTCTCTTTCATCCAGTCGATAAAGGTTGTCACTTCCGGCCTCTCCTGCGGCTTTTGCTGGTACACCAGATAATAAGCATGGGGTGGCGAGGTCAGGCTGATGTCGAACAATTGCACCACTTCCCCTTGCGTGATCATTTGCTGGGCAAAATGCTTGCGGGTCAAGCCTACGCCATGGCCATGGCGCACCAGTTCCAGCAACAAACCCAGATCATCGGCACGCAAGCCGGCGGAAGGCTCGGGCCAGTCCAGCCCGGCTGCCTGGAACCACGGCTGCCAGGGTTCAAGCGCCGAGCGCAACAAGCTGGCCTTGCGCAAATCGGCGGGCTTGTCGAGCGGGCCGATCTTCTTCAGATACGCCGGGCTGGCGACGGCAAAGGTCGGCTCTTCGAAGAGTTTCTCGGTAGTGGTGTTGGGGTACTTGCCGGCGCCGAAACGTACTTCGAGATCGCTCTCGGTCAAACTCAGGTCATACAGCGGCACCGACAAGAATATCTCGACCACGATCTCCGGGTGCTGGCTGGCAAACCCGTGCAAATGCGGGATCAGCAAATGGCGTGCAAAAGTAGGCGGCGCGGTGATCTTGACTCTTGGCTGCACCTGCACGTTACGCTGCGGCAGCGGGAATTCAGTCAAGGTGCGCAAAGCGCTACGCACCACATCAAGATAGCGGTGGCCGAACTCCGACAAGGCGACAGTGCGCCCTTCGCGCGAAAACAGACGCTCGCCGACGAAATCTTCCAGCAAACGTATGCGGTGCGACAGCGCGGACGGCGTGATGCATAACTCATCCGCCGCGAGCGCGAATGAATGATGGCGCGCGGCGGCTTCAAATGCGGACAAGGCATGCACCGGCGGCAGCCGGTTGACCAGGTGCGTTTTATTCGACATGGCTGGTGGGTAAATTGAGAAAATGCAGCGGGCTCACCAACGGATAATCTTTCCCGGATTCATGATGTTCTTGGGATCGAAAGCATGCTTCAGCGCGCGCATGGTGGCTATCGCTTCGACGCCGTGCTCTTCAATCAGGAAATCGATCTTGTGCAGTCCGACGCCATGTTCCCCGGTGCAGGTACCGTCCATGCCGATGGCACGGCTGACCATGCGCGCGTTGACGCCCTCGGCGCGCGCGATATCGGCGGCATCGTCAGGATCGACCAGCATCTGCACATGGAAATTGCCATCGCCGACGTGACCGATAATCGAGTACACCATGCCGTTCGCTTCGCAATCGGCCTTGGTCTCGAGGATGCATTCCGCCAGGCGCGAGATCGGCACGCAGCAATCGGTTGAAATGGCGCGGCTGCCCGGGCGTAATTGCAGCAAGGCGAAATAGGCATTGTGGCGCGCGGTCCATAAGCGCGAACGATCTTCGGGCCGCGTCGCCCATTCGAAACCGGTGGCGTGATGATCGGCCACCACCGCCTGCACGATCTCTGCTTGTTCCTTGACGCCGTTCTCGCTGCCATGGAATTCAAACAGCAGCAGTGGTTGTTCCGGCAATGCCAGTTTCGAATGCGCGTTGATGGCTTTGACGCCATTTTCATCCAGCAGCTCTACCCTTGCCACCGGCACGCCGAGTTGAATCGTCTGGATCACGGCATTGACCGCATCGGCGATATTTTGAAATGAGCATACCGCTGCCGAAATGGCTTCCGGTTGCGGATAGAGCTTGACGGTTACTTCGGTAATCACGCCCAACGTGCCTTCGCTGCCGACAAAAATACGCGTCAGGTCGTAACCCGCCGCCGATTTCTTGGCGCGCGTGCCGGTCTTGATGATCCGGCCGTCGGCGGTGACCACCGTCAGCGCCAGCGTGTTCTCGCGCATGCTGCCGTAGCGCACGGCGTTGGTGCCGGAAGCACGGGTTGCCGCCATGCCGCCGATCGACGCATCGGCGCCGGGATCGATGGGAAAGAACAGGCCGCTGTCCTTGATTTCATGGTTTAGCTGTTGGCGGGTGACGCCGGTTTGCACCGTTGCAGTCAAATCTTCTGCATGGATCGCCAGCAGGCGGTTCATGCGCGACAAATCGATCGAAATCCCGCCTTGCAGCGCCAGCACATGGCCTTCCAGCGAGGTGCCGCTGCCGAACGGAATTACCGGAATCTGATATTCACTGCACAGTTTGACCAGCGCCGCGACTTCTTCGGTCGATTCGACAAACACAACCGCATCCGGCGGCATCGGGTCATAGGAGGAGGCATCGCGGCCATGATGTTCGCGCATCGCCATGGTGGTCGAGAACCGTTCGCCAAACAGGGTGCTGAGGGTGGCGAGCAAGGCATCCGGCAGCGGTTTCTTCAAGGCCGCGAGGTCGGTTATGTGATTCATTGGAAGGTCTCCTTTTCACATGAATTTTACTCCGCGACACTGCTGCGTGCTGGTGTAAAGTACAAGCATTCGCATTCCACGCTAAATAAACCGAAGAAATCAGAAAATCATGGGTAATCGACTCTCAAAGATAGCAACGCGCACCGGCGACAACGGTAGTACCGGCCTCGGCGACGGCAGCCGCACGGATAAAGACAGCTTGAGGATCCAGGCTATCGGCGATATCGACGAGCTCAATTCGCAGCTTGGTCTTTTGTTATGCGACAAACTGGATGCCGTGCTGCGCGAAACATTGCTGTCGATACAACACGATTTATTCGACCTCGGTGGCGAACTGTGCATTCCCGGCTATACCTTGATCAGCGACGCACAAGTGGCGCGGCTCGATCTCCTGCTGGAAAAATACAATGCCGATTTGCCACCCCTGAAAGATTTCATCCTGCCGGGCGGCAGCCATGCCGCAGCGCTGGCGCACGTCTGCCGCACCGTTTGCCGGCGTGCGGAACGCAGCATAGTCAGCTTAGGCAAGAGCGAAACGGTGAGTGAAGCGTTGCGGCAGTATGTGAACCGCTTGTCGGATTTGCTGTTCGTGTTGTCACGCGTGCTGAACCGGGCGGATGGCGGCAGCGATGTGCTGTGGCAGAAAGATCGCATGCGGGATGCTTAAAATTTTGGCTTAACCGCTATTGCTTGCCAGGTAATCCGGCGACACTGATTTGATGCAATCAGCTGCGTCATCCCCGCGAACGCGGGGATCCAAATTGCTGCGTAAAATGGATTCCCGCGTTCGCGGGAATGACGGGGTCGCCGAGACGGGGTCGCCTAAACGAAAGTATTAAAATTACGTATGCAGTTTTGTTTGTATCCTATTTTTTGCGCTTATCGTGTTCGATCAATGCGTAGGCCGAGTGATTATGGATCGACTCGAAGTTTTCCGCTTCCAGCACATAGGCCAGCACGCGCGGTTCATTGTTCAAGGCCACCGCCACATCGCGGACCAGGTCTTCAACAAACTTCGGATTTTCGTAAGCGCGTTCGGTAACGTATTTTTCATCCGGACGTTTCAGCAAGCCGAACAATTCGCACGATGCTTGCGCCTCGATACGGGCAATCAATTCATCCACCAGGATTTCGCCATCCAGCACCGCATTAACGGTGATGTGCGAGCGCTGGTTGTGCGCGCCGTAGGCTGAAATCTGCTTCGAGCAAGGGCACAGGCTGGTCACCGGCACCAGGACTTTCAGGGTCACTTCCAGGACGCCATGATTGATCTCGCCGGTCAAACCCACTTCGTAATCCATCAGGCTCTGCACACCCGAAACCGGCGCCGTCTTGTTGATGAAATACGGGAAAGTCAGCTCGATGCGGCCGCGCTCGGCATCCAGCAGGCTGACCATCTTGCGCATCAGATCGCCAAACGAGGCAACGTCGAGCGGCCCTTCCAATCCTTCCAGCAACGCGATGAAGCGCGACATGTGGGTGCCCTTCTGCTGCTCCGGCAGATGCACATACATGTTCCAGCTGCCGATGGTCGGCTGCGCGCCGGCCTCGGTACGCACCACCACCGGGTAGCGTACCCCTTTTACGCCCACGCGCTGAATCGCCAGATGGCGGGTGTCGACGCTGCTTTGCACGTCTGGAATAGTCAGATTGTGGTCACGAGTGTTCATTGATATTTACCTTTGAATGAACGTAGGGTGGGCACGATGTGCCCACGCGGATGCCGATTGCGCTGCTACCGCGTGGGCATACATGCCCACCCTACTGTATTAATTTTTAATCTATTAATTTTGATTGACGACCAGGCGCGGCTGATCTTTGCCGAAACGCTGCCGTATCGAAGCAGCGATACCCTCTGCATTCAAACCGCATTGCGCCAGTAACAAGGCGACGTCGCCATGATCGATAAATTGGTCCGGCAAACCCAAATTCAAGAGCGGCTTGACGCATCCCGCCGCAGCCAGCGCTTCTGCCACTGCCGAGCCTGCGCCGCCCATGATGGAACCCTCTTCCACCGTGACCAGCGCATCGTGCGTTTTTGCCAGTTCCAGCACCAGTTCAACATCCAGCGGCTTGATGAAACGCATATTGGCGACTGTGGCATCCAGCAGCTCACCGGCAGCCACGCTTGGCGCCAGCATCGAGCCGAACGCGAGGATCGCCACGCTCTTGCCTTGACGCTTGATTTCACCTTTACCCAAAGGTAAGGTGGTCAGTTCCGGCGCTATCGCAGCGCCGATGCCGGCGCCGCGCGGATAGCGCACCGCCGCCGGACCGTTATAGTGATATGCGGTCGACAGCATCTGGCGGCATTCGTTTTCGTCCGATGCGGCCATCACCACCATGTTGGGAATGCAGCGCAGGTACGCCATATCGTAATTGCCGGCGTGGGTCGCGCCATCGGCGCCAACCAGGCCGGAACGATCGAGTGCGAAGGTTACGTCCAGGTTTTGCAAAGCCACGTCATGGATCAATTGATCGTAGGCACGCTGCAGGAAAGTCGAGTAGATCGCCACCACCGGTTTCAAACCTTCGCAGGCGAGGCCGGCGGCGAAGGTGACCGCATGTTGCTCGGCGATGCCGACATCGTAGAAACGTTGCGGAAAGCGCTTGGCGAAGGTATCCAGGCCGGAGCCGCCCGACATCGCCGGGGTGATGCCGATCAGCTTGTCGTCTTGCGCCGCCATGTCGCACAGCCAGTCGCCGAAAACCTGGGTGTAGGTCATCTTGCTGACCGCAGCCGGTTTGATGCCTTCAGCCGGATTGAACTTGCCTGGCCCGTGATACAGCACCGGATCAGCTTCCGCCAGCTTGTAGCCCTGGCCCTTCTTGGTCACCACGTGCAGGAACTGCGGACCCTTCAGGTGCTTCAGGTTTTGCAGGGTCGGGATCAGCGATTCCAGGTCGTGGCCGTCGATCGGGCCGATATAGTTGAAACCGAATTCCTCGAACATGGTGGCCGGCACTACCATGCCTTTGGCATGTTCTTCGAAACGCTTGGCAAGTTGCCGCATCGGCGCCGGCAGGATCGACTTGCCGACATTCTTGGCTTGCGCATAGAACTGGCCCGACATCAGGCGCGCCAGATAGCGGTTCAAGGCGCCTACCGGCGGCGAGATCGACATGTCGTTGTCGTTCAGGATCACCAGCATGTTGATGTCGTCATAGATGCCGGCGTTATTCATCGCTTCGAATACCATGCCGGCGGTCATGGCGCCATCGCCGATCACGGCAATCGCGTGGCGATCGGTCTCGCCTTTGGTTTTGGCGGCCAAAGCCATCCCCAGCGCGGCCGAAATCGAGGTCGACGAATGGGCGGTGCCGAAAGTGTCGTACTCGCTTTCGCAACGGCGCGGGAATCCCGAGATGCCGTTGAGCTGGCGCAGCGTTTTCATGCGCTCGCGGCGGCCGGTGAGTATCTTGTGCGGATAAGTCTGATGACCGACGTCCCAAACGATCCGGTCCTCTGGCGTATTGAAGACGTAATGCAGGGCGATCGTCAATTCGACCGTGCCCAAGTTGGACGACAGGTGGCCGCCGGTCTGCGCCACCGACTCGATGACGAATTCGCGCAGTTCATCGGCCAGCGGCTTGAGCTGTGCCCGCGTCAATTTGCGCAGATCTGCCGGGCTGTCGATTGTGTTGAGTATTTCCATATGCGCTAAACCTTAAGCTTTCCGTTGCACGATCAAATCCGCCAGCTCGCGCAGGCGGCGTGCCTTATCCCCGAAGATCGCAAGCGCCTGATGGGCGTCGTTGCGTAATTTTTCTGCCAAAGCCTGCGATTCGGGCAAACCCAGAATCGAGACGTAAGTCGGCTTGTTGTCCGCGGCATCCTTGCCGGCGGTTTTACCAAGCGTGGCGGAATCGGCTGTCGCATCCAGAATATCGTCGACCACCTGGAACGCCAGGCCGATCGCTGTGCCGTAGGCTTCCAGCGCCTGGATTTCATTCTGCGCCAGAGCCTTGCCGCCCCATGCGCCCAACAATACCGAAGCGCGCAGCAAGGCGCCGGTTTTCAGCTTGTGCATCTGTTCCAGCTCAGCCAGCGACAGACTCAGGCCGACGCTCGCCAGGTCGATTGCCTGACCGCCGCACATGCCTAGCGAACCGGAAGCCTGGGCCAGCAAGCGCAGCATGACGATCTGGCGCTCCGCATCCAGGCCGGCGGCATCAATCTCAGCCAGCACCACGAACGCCTGTGCCTGCAAGGCATCGCCCACCAGCAACGCGGTCGCTTCGTCGTATTTCACATGCACGGTCGGTTTGCCGCGGCGCAGGGCATCGTCATCCATGCACGGCATATCGTCGTGCACCAGAGAATACGCATGAATCATTTCGACTGCCGCAGCTGCGCGTTGCGCCACGGCGGCCGGCGTCGAAAACAATTCCCCTGCGGCAAACACCAGCAAAGGCCGGACCCGCTTGCCGCCATCCAGCACAGCATAACGCATGGCCTGGTGGAGTTTGGCCGGAGTGCTGGTTTCGGACGGCAGGAACTGCCCGAGGGCGCTCTCCATGTCGGCCTGTACCTGGCGCATCCATGTACTGAAATCGGACGCCGGTTGATCAATCGGGCTAGACAGTTGTGCGGCAGCAGTCATTCTTCAGCTCCGCCGCTGTGATCATTAAGCGCTTCACCGGCAAAGGGCTTGAGCATGTCGCCTTCCAGCACCTTGACCTGGCTGTCGACTTTTTCGAGTTGCAAAGCGCAAAACTTGACCAGCTCCGAACCGCGTTTATAGGCGGCGACTGATGCTTCCAGCGGCAACTCGCCCGCTTCCATTTGGGCTACCAGCTGCTCCAGCTCGGCCATTGCTTGTTCAAACGAGGCCGGGCTGCTGGTGGAAATCGGATTTTTTGGCATAGTGGCCATATTGGCTATAAATAGTTTAGTCCGCTATTTTAGAGCAAACATCCATAACTCGTTGTATTTAGAGGAGTTGATTTAGAAAATAGGGCTGGATAACCAGCGTAAAACAGCCCATTTTCAGCTTTTTATGGGATAATCCTTGGTTCTGTCCAAAATTTCCGTTTCATATTATTTGAACACAGGTTTTTGCGGATTCTTTCTCTCTTAGGTTGATACAACACATTTGGGGGTGGAGGGATGTCCGATCTGGCTTCTATTTCCAAGCTCGCGCGCTCCGATGCGCAACTTCCGGTCAACGTCTACTTTGACGAAGCGCTGTTAAAGCGTGAAATCCAGCAACTCTTTCAGAATGGCCCACGTTATGTCGGCCATGAGCTGATGGTGCCCGACGTCGGCGATTACGCCACGCTTGCTTCTGAAAACGAAGGCCGCATGCTGGTGCGCAATCCCCAGGGGATTGAGCTGATTTCCAACGTCTGCCGCCATCGTCAGGCAAAAATGTTCGACGGTCGCGGTAATGCCCGCAATATCGTCTGCCCGCTGCATCGCTGGACTTACGACCTCAAGGGCGAACTGATTGGCGCACCGCACTTCGGTGAGACGCCATGCATGAACTTGTCCAAGACACCATTGCAAAACTGGAACGGCTTGCTATTCGAGCAAAATGCCTTCCATGTCGGCGAAAAACTGGCGCAACTGGGCGTTGCCAAGGATCTCGATTTCAGCGGCTACCTGTTCGACCACGTCGAAGTCCACGAGTGCGACTACAACTGGAAAACCTTTATCGAGGTCTACCTGGAGGATTACCACGTCGAGCCGTTTCATCCCGGCCTGGGCAGTTTTGTCAGCTGCGATGACCTGGAATGGCAATTTGGCAAGGATTACAGCGTCCAAACCGTCGGCGTCAATCACGGACTGGCGAAATCCGGCTCGCCTGCCTACAAGAAATGGCAGGAACAGGTTCTCAAGTTCAGCAATGGCGAACCGCCGAAGTTCGGCGCGATCTGGCTGACCTTGTATCCGAATATCATGGTGGAGTGGTATCCCCATGTCCTGGTGGTGTCGACGTTGTGGCCGCGCGGCCCGCAAAAAACCACCAATGTGGTCGAGTTTTATTACCCAGAGGAAATTGCGCTGTTTGAGCGCGAAATGGTCGAGGCGGAACGTGCCGCATACATGGAAACCTGTGTCGAAGATGACGAAATCGCATTGCGCATGGATGCCGGACGGCGCATCCTGATGGAGCGCGGCGTCAGCGAGGTCGGCCCGTACCAGTCGCCGATGGAAGACGGCATGCAGCATTTCCACGAGTGGTACCGGAGTCAGAACGGGTTGACCTGAGCGGGTTGACCAGAACAATCACCCGGAGAGCCCTTCGGGGGAGACCTTCGGGGAGCCCTTCGGGGAAAACCTGATCCGAAAACAAGGGCTGGAGTTTGCGCAAACGCACAAACCCCGGCCCTTTGTCTTTATTTAGCGCAGTAAGCATGCACCGCCGCCGGAATCAGTCAAAATAGCGGCTACGCTCCCTTCGCTTCCTTCGCCCCCTCCCATGCAATCACTCTGGATGTTGTTCGCTAGCCTTATGTTTTCGATCATGGGGGTCTGCGTCAAGCTTGCTTCCGATCATTATTCCATCGCTGAAGTCGTGCTGAGCCGCGGTTTGATCGGCATGTTATTCATCATCGTCCTGATTCTGCTGAAGGGCGGCACCCTGAAGACACCCATGCCGCGCCAGCACTTATGGCGCGGTGTGATCGGCGTGATTGCGTTGTCGATGTGGTTCTATTCTTTCAGCCTGCTACCGGTCGCTACCGCCACCACCCTCAACTACACCTCCTCGATATGGCTTGCCGCGATCTTGTTCGGCACTGCATGGTGGCGTGGCAATACACGCTTCGAATGGGGCATGGCAGCCACCATCATGATCAGCTTCATCGGCGTGATGCTGCTGATGAAACCTTCGCTCGATACCAACCAGACGATAGGCGGCATGATCGCACTGGCATCCGGTCTGATTTCGGCCGTCGCGTATCTCCAGGTACGGCGCCTGGGCACGCTGGGAGAACCGGAATATCGCGTGGTCTTTTATTTTTCAACGACCAGCGCTATCGCCGGCCTGGCTGGCAGCACCTTGCTGCCAGGCGGCGGCATACCATTCTGGCATGCGCATAATGTGCAAGGCGTGGCCTTATTGATTACACTGAGTTTATCGGCCACCGTCGCCCAGATGGCCATGACGCGCGCCTACCGTCTTGGCAATCCGCTGCTGACTGCAAATCTGCAGTACACCGGCATCGTCTTTTCCAGCATCTGGGGCATTCTGATCTGGCACGACCAGCTTGGCTTGCGTGGCTGGCTTGGGACCGCGGTAATCCTTATCGGCGGTTTGCTGGCAACGTTTTATAATCAAAAGAAGGCGCGTCCACTCAAGCCGTTACATTCGGAAAATCCGCTGGATAACAAAATCAACCAGACTACCGAAACCCGCAGCTTGTGAGGTTGCCCCGCATCACCTGATACACACTTAGATAGAAGGAATGCCATGTCTCACGCCCATCCTTATACGACGCTGATTTCTGCCTCTAATCTGTTGCAGAATGCGCAAAATCCCAACTGGGTCATTGTCGACTGCCGCCACGATCTGGCGGATGCCGCTGCCGGCAGGACGGCTTACGATGCCGGCCACATTCCTGAAGCCCGCTTCGCCAATCTGGATCGCGACCTTTCCGGCGCAAAACAAGCAGCTGACGGCAGCTTCAAAGGCCGCCATCCGCTGCCGGAAAAAGATGCGTTGCTCGCCACGCTGCGAGCATGGGGCATCAATGACGACACTCAGGTCGTCGCCTACGACGCCCAGGGCGGCATGTATGCTGCCCGTTTGTGGTGGCTGTTGCGCTCTATCGGTCACAACTCGGTAGCAGTGCTAGACGGCGGCCTGGCAGCCTGGCAAGCGGCGGGCGCAAGCTTATCGACTGCGGAACCGGCGCCGGCCAGCGGCAATATCAGCGCCAAGCCGCCGCTGACCAGCAGCGTCAACGCCCACGACGTGCTGATCAACCTGACCAACCAGAGACGCACCATCATCGATGCGCGTGCACCGGATCGTTTTCGCGGAGAAAATGAAACGATAGACCCGGTCGGCGGCCATATTCCCGGCGCCAAGAATCGTTTTTTCAAGGATAACCTGCAGGCCGATGGCCGTTTCAAACCCGGCCATCAACTGCATGAGGAATTCGGCGCTCTGATCAGCGAACCGAAGACTGCCGTGATGCAGTGCGGTTCAGGCGTTACTGCCTGTCATAACCTGCTGGCGCTGGAAATCGCCGGCTTGCATGGCGCTGCCTTGTATCCGGGATCGTGGAGCGAGTGGTGTTCCGATTCGACGCGGCCGATGGCCAAGGGCGCATAAGCCGTACGTAATCGTAGGGTGGGCACGAATGCCCACGCGGAATTCGCTCGTGGCAGATGCCTGTTTCGGTAACGCGTAGGTTCGCACTCCGGCTATCGCGGCCACGCGTGGGCATAAGTGCCCACCCTACTGTTTAATGATGATGGGCGTGGCGGGTCAGGAACAGGACGATGGCTACGCCGGCGCCGATCAGCAGTATCTGCGGAATCGTTTCACGCATGGTGGCCCGGCGCTGCATTTGCGGCATCAAGTCGCTGACGGCAATATAGATAAATCCCGAAGAGGCAAATACCAGCACATAAGGAATCCACTCCATGCCGCGCTCGAGGGTAAAGTAACCCAGCAAACCGCCAAGCACCGCCATCAGGCTGCAGATCAGGTTATACACATAAGCCCGGGTCCGCGAAAAGCCGGCGTTGAGCAGCACGATGAAATCGCCGATTTCCTGCGGAATCTCATGCACGATGATGGCCAGGCCGGTGATCAGGCCGAGATGCGGATCTGCCAGGAAGGCAGCGGCGATCAAAATACCATCAGTAAAGTTGTGCAAGCCGTCGCCAACCAGAATCATCCAGCCGGCTTTGCCCGCCTCTTTCTTGTCATGCCCGTGATGATGCCCGTGGCCGTCATCTTCGTGATGATGCGAGTGGCGCAGGATGGCAAATTTTTCCAGCACGAAGAAAGCCAGCAACCCGCCTAGCAACACCGCAAACAGCGTGTGGCTGTCGGCCTGCGATTCGAACGCTTCCGGCAGCGCGTGCAGCAAGGAAGTCGCCAGCATGATGCCGACCGACAGGCTGACCATGCGCTCGACCATCTTCGACAGCAGCGCGAAAGAAAAAATTGCAGCGGCGGTTATGCTGAAAAGCCCGGCGATCGTGGTCGCCAGGAGAATTGAAACGAGTGTGGAATTAATTTTTGACTCCGGCAATCAGAAGTTAAATGCAACATGGTTGCAAATTAGAACACAGCTGCTGCATTTCAGCAAATTTAACTGCTAATTGCCCGGCCTCGCGCCTGATCCGGATTCAATTCACCCCATGCGCCTTAAACCAAGCCAGAGTACGTTTCCAACCGTCCTTGGCATCCGCCTCCACATAACTAGGACGATAATCGGCATTAAACGCATGGCCGGAGTTCGGATACACCACGATTTCCGATTTGCTGTTGCCTTTGGCGAGCGCCGCTTTCATCTGCGCCACGTGATCCTGGGTAATACCCTGGTCCTTGGCGCCATATAAACCCAGCACCGGCACTTTCAAGGTCGATGCAATGTCAACCGGCTGCTTCGGCATCAGCTCGCTCTTATCCCCCACCAGGCTGCCATACCATGCTGCGGCAGCCTTTACCTTGGGATTATGGCTGGCATACAGCCAGGTAATGCGGCCGCCCCAGCAGAAGCCGGTGATCGCCAGCTTGTCGACGTTGCCGCCGTTTGCCTTGGCCCAGGCAACGCAGGCATCGAGGTCGCCCAGCACCTGGTCATCCGGCACTTTTGCAGTCACGTTTTTGTACAACTCTGGAATCGATGCGAAAGCGGCAGGATTACCTTCGCGAACGAAGAGGTCCGGTGCAATCGCGAGGTAGCCGAGCTTGGCGAAGCGACGGGTGATATCGGCGATGTGTTCATGCACGCCGAAGATTTCCGAAACCACCAGCACTACCGGCAAATTGGTTTTGCCTTCGGGCTGGGAACGATAGGCCGGCACGCTCAAGCCATTCGCCCGGATTTCAAGCGGACCGGCAATGAGGCCCGTGCTATCAGTCTTGATCACCGTTTGCGCCGTGACCGGCATCACTGCTGCGGCAAACCCTGTGCCCAGGGCTGCCTTCAAAAAGGTACGGCGGTCAACATCATCTGACAAACTGGTTTTTCCCACCAGGCTATCGAAATCCTGTTTCAAATTCGACATTAAGCTCTCCTCTAAAGTTGACCTTCAACTATCGATTTACATTGCCCGGCACCAGTGCAAACCAGCCACCATCATACTCAATGCGCCTCATCCCAATTCTTGCCCACTCCGACTTCGGCAATCAGCGGCACTTTTAGTTCAGCCACGCCAGCCATCAGCTGCGGCAGTTTTTCCCGCACCAGCGCCAGTTCGTCTTGCGGCACTTCCAGCACCAGTTCATCGTGCACTTGCATCACCATCTTGGATGTTAACTTTTCTGTTTCAATCCAGTTTTGCACCGCGATCATCGACAGTTTGATCAAATCGGCGGCGGTGCCCTGCATCGGCGCGTTGATCGCCGCCCGCTCTGCACCCTGGCGGCGCTGACCATTGGGCGAATTGATTTCCGGCAGCCACAAACGGCGCCCGAACACGGTCTCGACATAACCCTGCGCCTTGGCTTGCACCCGCGTCATGTCCATGAATTGCTTGACGCCGGCAAAGCGCATGAAATATTTTTCAATGTACATTTGCGCAGCGGCACGCTCGATGCCGAGGTTGCCGGCCAGGCCGAACGCGCTCATGCCGTAAATCAGGCCGAAGTTGATCACCTTGGCATAACGGCGCTGCTCGCTGGTGACTTCCGCCGCTGTGGCACCGAAAATTTCGGCGGCAGTGGCGCGATGAATATCCACACCTTCGGCAAATGCGCGCAGCATGTTTTCATCGCCGGAGATGTGGGCCATGATGCGCAATTCGATTTGCGAATAGTCGGCAGAAACGATCACGCAATCTTCGGGTGCTACAAACGCTTCGCGGATACGGCGCCCTTCGGCAGTGCGAATCGGAATATTCTGCAAATTCGGATCATTCGACGCCAGCCGTCCGGTAACGGCGACCGCCTGTGCATAGTTGGTATGCACGCGGCCGGTTTCCGCATTGACCATCTTCGGCAGTTTGTCGGTGTAGGTCGATTTCAGCTTGGACAGACTGCGGTAATCTAGCAGCACCTTCGGCAGCGGATAATCTTCCGCCAGTTTCTGCAGCACTTCTTCATCGGTCGACGGCGATCCGGATGGCGTTTTCTTGACCACCGGCAGCTTGAGTTTATCGAACAGGATTTCGCCCAACTGCTTGGGCGAACTCAGGTTGAAAGGCTGGCCCGCCAGTTCATAGGCTTGCTGTTCGATTTCCAGCATGCGCTTGCCCAATTCGTTCGATTGAGTAGCCAGGCGGCTGGCATCGATCAATACGCCATTGCGTTCGATCTTTTGCAGCACGACGGAAGTCGGCACTTCGATTTTTTCGTAGATGAACCTGAGCTTGGCATCGTCGGCAATATGCGGCCACATGGTCAGATGCAACTGCAATGTGATATCGGCATCCTCGGCTGCATATTCGGTAGCGCGGCCGATCTCGACCTCGTCGAAACCGATCTGCGAAACCCCTTTGCCGCACACTTCCTGGAACGTGATGGTCTGGTGATTCAGGTGGCGCAAGGCCAGACTGTCCATATCATGGCTGCGATGCGATTCGAACACATACGATTCGAGCAAAGTATCGTGCACGATGCCACGCAAGCTGACACCCTGGTTGGCAAATATGTGACTGTCGTACTTCAGGTTCTGGCCGACCTTGGGCTTGCTGTCGTCTTCCAGCCAAGAGCGCATTTTTTCCAGTACGAATTCACGCGGCAATTGCGCCGGCACATCCTGGTAACGATGGGCTACCGGAATATAACAGGCAACGCCGACCTCGCAACACAGCGATATCCCGACCAGCTGGGCAGTCATCGGATCCAGCGAGGTAGTCTCGGTATCGATCGCAGTCAATGCCGCCTTGTCGATACGTTGCAGCCACACGTCCAGCTGCGCTTCGGTCAGCACAGTTTCGTAATGCCGTTCTACCGTGGCAAACAGGCTGCTCTGAGCCGGCTCGCCGGCGCCGGGCTTGTGGGCGGCGACGCTCTCGGCCGGCACGGTTTTCCCCGCACTATCCGACGCGCTGGCAGCGTTGCCGGCGCCGCTCAAATCGCGCAGCCAGGTCTTGAAGTTATAGCGCGTGTACAGCTCGATCAGTGTCTCATTGTCTTGCTCCGGCGCCTTCAGCGATTCTGGAAACAACCCCATGTGTGCGCTCAGGTCGCAATCGGTTTTTACTGTCACCAGTTCCTTGGCCTTGGGCAGCCAGTCCAGCACCGCCCGCAGGTTCTCGCCAACGGCGCCGCCGATATTGGCAGCATTGGCCATCACCTGATCGACCGTGTCATATTGATTCAGCCATTTAACCGCAGTCTTCGGCCCGACTTTGGAGACGCCGGGAATGTTGTCGACGGTGTCGCCGATCAATGTCAGGTAATCGACGATGCGCTCCGGCGGCACGCCGAATTTTGCGATCACGCCGGCACGATCCAAGGTCTCGTTGCTCATCGTGTTGATCAGCGTCACATGCTCGTTGACCAGCTGCGCCAAATCTTTATCGCCGGTCGACACCACGGCTTGCATGCCATGGCTCACCGCCTGTACCGTGAGCGTGCCGATCACATCGTCGGCCTCTACGCCTTCGACCATCAGGATCGGCCAGCCCATGGCGCGCACGGCGGCGTGAATTGGCGTAATCTGTTTAACCAGGTCCTCTGGCATCGATGCCCGGGTGGCCTTATAGTCGGCGTACATGTCGTCGCGAAATGTTTTACCTTTTGCATCGAACACGCAGGCAAGGTAAGCTGCAGGGTAATCGGTACGCAAGCGGCGTAACATATTTATGATTCCATACAGCGCGCCGGTCGGCTCATTGGCAGCATTGCGCATATCGGGCAATGCATGAAAGGCGCGATAGAGATAACTGGAACCATCAACTAACAGCAGGGTTTTTTGCATATGGAATTGAACGGAAAAAATGTGCCGCGTTTGCGGCAAGTGACGGACGTCGAACGCGCAACTTCCAAGAAGGCG
Organism: Collimonas antrihumi; assembly: GCF_018304965.1. GTDB lineage: Bacteria > Pseudomonadota > Gammaproteobacteria > Burkholderiales > Burkholderiaceae_D > Collimonas > Collimonas antrihumi. Next base: position 19,875 of record NZ_JAGQED010000004.1, on the reverse strand, counting down.
CGCGAATCGTGGCATATGTTCACGATTATGGCAGAATTTATCGAGTCGACCGAACGCCTTTCAGAGTTGCATCCCGCAGTTTCGATCTTCGGCTCGGCGCGGATCAAGGCAGACAATCCTTATTACCCCCTGTGCATGGATATTGCACGACGTTTTTCCGATGAAGGTTTTGCCGTTATTTCAGGCGGCGGTCCGGGCTTGATGGAGGCGGCCAACAGAGGTGCTTTCGAAGGCAAATCACCTTCGGTCGGCTTGAATATCGAATTGCCGCATGAGCAAAGCGGGAATAAATGGCAGGATATTTCACTTAGCTTCCGGCATTTCTTTGCCCGTAAGGTAGCCTTCGTACGCTATGCCGATGCCTACATCGTGCTGCCCGGCGGTTTCGGCACGCTGGATGAGCTGACCGAGGTATTGACGCTGATCCAGACCGGCAAGTGCCGTCACATCCCTATCATCCTGGTCGGCAGCAGCTTCTGGAGCGGTTTGCTGGATTGGTTCCGCGCCCAGCTGGTAAGCGACGGCATGATCGCAGCCAAGGACATGGACCTGATCCAGGTGCTGGATGATCCGGCCGAGATTCTTGCCGCAGTGGTGGAATTCTACGAGGCGGGCGAAACCGTCATGGCGGAATCGGACCGTCATGCGAGCGTGTTGTTGTAGTTACGCGGCAAACCCGCAAAAACAGCACCGCCAGACAGATTACCGGCCCCCTTATCGCCTATCGGGGCCGGTGGTTTGTTACAATGAAGACTTCCATCTTGCTTTACTCAAGGTAGCCAAATTCTCATGAATAAATCAAAAGTCTGGCAGTTGTTGACTGTATGTATTGCCTCATTGGCAACACCCTTGCTTGTTGCGGCACAACAAGCAAGCCAACCGGCCAAGACCGTCGCGCCGCCGCCACCTGAGCTGCAAAAGCTGGAAGAAGGCGAAGCGCCGTCCGTCACCGTCCGCAAGCCGGGTGAAGCGCCAGGCGACATCACGCAAAAAACTGAACAAGGCAAGGTCACCGAAATCAAGGTCAATAGCGGCGGCAGTACGTACTACGTGAAGCCGCAGTCGACCGCGGGCACTATGCAGGCAGGCGATGGGCCGGTACGCGGAGCGCAATGGCAGATCAAGGAATTCGACATGGGCCGCAAGCAGCGTAAGGAAGGCGAGGCGGCACAGGCTGACGCCGACGCAGGCTTGCCGCCACCGACAGTGGCGACACCCAAGAACTGATTAAGTAAAAGCAACCGTAGCCACGCGGCGCGCGCGGTAGGTAAACGCCGCGTGTACGTCGCGTATTTATTCCGACATTATTCCGACATGGCATTGGCCTTGTCCTTTCTCCGATCTCCGATTTTTCCCATGGCAGTATTTACCCCCGTCACGCTAGACGATCTCACACAGTGGATCCCTCCCTTTTCCTTAGGCAAGGCACTGGCAATCAGGGGGATTTCCTCCGGCATCGAAAACAGTAATTTTTTCATCAATACCGAGCGCGGAGAATATGTGCTGACGGTGTTTGAAAAGCTGAGTTTCGAACAATTGCCGTTTTACCTGGAATTGATGCGCCATCTGGCGCAGCGCGGCGTACTGGTGCCCGAACCTGTCGCCAACCTGCAAGGCCAGATCCTTAATCCCCTGCACGGCAAGCCGGCAGCCATCGTCACCAAGCTGGAGGGCGATTGCCAACTGGCTCCGGCAGCGGTACATTGCGCTGAAGTGGGCGCAATGCTGGCAAAAATGCATCTGGCGGCACAAGACTTTCCAATTCGCCAACCCAATTTGCGCGGTCTGTCCTGGTGGCGCGAAACCACTCCAGTGGTATTGCCGTATCTGCCGGCAGACGGGCAACAACTGTTGCGCAGCGAGATGGCGTTCCAGGAGACATTCGCCGCCTCTGAGGCTTATCGCCAACTGCCGAACGGCCCGGTCCACGCCGACCTGTTCCGCAACAATGTGATGTTCGACGGCGACCGGCTGACAGGATTTTTTGATTTCTACTTCGCCGGTTGCGATACCTGGCTGTTTGACCTGGCAGTGACGGTGAATGACTGGTGCATTAACCTGACTGACGGCCAGCTTGACATGATCAGGGTAAGAGCGATGCTGGATGCATACCATGCGGTGCGCCCGTTCAGCGCTGCAGAGCAAGACGCCTGGCAAACAATGTTGCGTGCCGGCGCCCTGCGCTTCTGGCTATCGCGACTCTATGACTTTTATCTACCGCGCGCTGCAGAAATGTTGACACCGCACGATCCCGTCCACTTCGAACGGATTTTGCGACAACGTGTGGCCCACCCGGCCCCAGCCTTGTATTGAACGGAATTCTTAAACGGCATTCCTAAACGAAATTCTTGATTGAAATAATGGAAAAATTGCCTGCAAAAACCGGATGGATATGGATAAAGGAAGGGTTTGCGCTGTTCCGCAAACAACCGGCCGAAATCTCCACGCTGTTCCTGGCCTATATGTTCTTGATGCTGGCGCTCAATATCGTCCCGCTGTTGGGACAGGTGCTGCCGCTGGTTCTGGTCCCGGTATTTGCCATGTCCTTCATGCAGGCTTGCGTGAATATTGAACAAGGCAAACGCGTCTATCCCAATCTGTTGCTGATCGGCTTTCGCTCGCCGGCCTTGAAGAACCTGCTGACACTGGGCGCCCTCTACCTGGTGGCGGCTGTCATTGCACTTGCCGCCTCGACCCTGATTGACGGCGGCGTGTTCTGGACCGCGATAACCGGCCAGACCGCGCTCGACGCCAAAGAGATTCAACAGTCCAACATGTCGCTGGCGATGCTGTTTTCTGCCGCGGTCTACGTCCCGGCGGCAATGGCGTTCTGGTATGCGGCCCCGCTTATCATGTGGCAAAAAATGGGCGTATCGAAAGCCATTTTCTACAGCTTCTTTGCAGTATCGCGTGAGATGAAAGCCTTCACCGTCTATGGACTGGCGTGGGCCGCCATCGGCGTTGTGCTGCCGGCGATCATCAGCGTATTGATTGCGGTGCTGGTCGGCAATCAGGCTGTCACGCTCATGATCCTGTTACCGCTATCGATTGCACTGACAGTCGTGATGTACTGCTCTTTCTACCCGACGTATACCCACATCTTCGGCAAGCCGGGGGCAGATTTGCCACCGTCGCAGGAAGCGCAGGAAACCCCTACGCAAGAGTAAACGTAGGGTGGGCACGCTTTTGTGCCCACGCGGAAATCACAACACGCAACATACCTGTTTCCGCGCCACGCGGGCCTTTACTCCGGTATCGCGGTCACGCGTGGGCATAAATGCCCACCCTACGCGACCTTCTCCAGCTTCGCCACACTCAGATCCAGCAACTTCATGCCGTGCTTGCCGAAATTGATATGGGCACGGGCGTTGCCGCCGCTGCCTTCGATATTGACGATCACGCCTTCACCGAATTTCAGGTGCTCCACATTTTCGCCTATGCGCCAGCCGATATCGCGCTTGCCGAAATTCTTGGCGATGCTGTTGGCCGCCTTCTCCGGCGCCTCGTCCCAGGCCGATTTCGAATTCGCAAACCAGCTATGCTGCTGCACTTTCGGCGACAGCCATTTCAAGGCATCTTCCGGCAGCTCGTCAAAAAAGCGTGAACGCATGTTGTAACGGGTCTGGCCGTGCAGCATCCGGGTTTGCGAAAAACTCATGTAAAGACGCTTCTTGGCGCGCGTGATGGCGACGTACATCAGACGGCGTTCTTCTTCTACGCCGGCGTCTTCTTTCTGCGAATTCTCGTGCGGGAACAAGCCTTCTTCCAGACCGGTGATGAACACCGCATCGAACTCCAGACCCTTGGCGGAATGCACCGTCATCAGTTGCAAGGCGTCCTCGCCAGCCTGAGCCTGATTATTCCCAGCCTCCAGCGAAGCATGCGAAAGGAACGCCGACAACGGCGACATCACCGCCGCCAACGGTGCATCGGCATCGAAAATTTCAATGCCGTCGGCAGTCGTGATTGCCGCACCTGACACTGCCTGAGCCTTGGGTCCGAGCAAGGCCGGTGCGTCAGCGCCAAATCCTTCTTCCGATACAAACAAGGCGGCAGCATTGACTAGCTGCTCCAGATTCTCGATACGATCGGCGCCTTCCCTTTCGTTGCGGTAGTGCTGCATCAACCCGCTCATGTCGAGCACGATCTGCACCATTTCCGGCAGCGGCAGATGCTGGGTTTCAAAACGCCCGCCTTCGATCAGCTTCAGGAAGGAGCCTAACGTGGCGCCAGCCTTGCCGGCAACATACGGCACCGCCGCGTACAAGGAGATGCCGTATTGTTTGGCTGCATCCTGCAGTTGTTCCAGGGAGCGTGCGCCAATTCCACGCGCTGGGAAATTCACCACACGCAAGAAGGCCGAATCATTGTGCGGATTGTCCATCAGCTGCAAATAGGCGACCGCATGTTTGACTTCGGCACGCTCGAAATAACGCTGGCCGCCGTAGACGCGATATGGAATGCCGGACGCCACCAACGCATGTTCAATCACCCGCGACTGCGCATTGGAGCGGTACAGCACCGCGATTTCGCTCCGTGCGGCGCCTTCATTGATCAGGCTCTTGGTTTCTTCGATAATCCACTGCGCTTCCTGCAAATCGCTGGTGGCTTCGTAGATTCTGACCGGTTCGCCATGACCGGCATCGGTGCGCAGATTCTTGCCGAGACGTTTGCTGTTGTTGGCGATCAGGGTATTGGCGCTATCCAGGATATGGCCGTGCGAACGATAATTCTGTTCCAGCTTGATCACGTTTTCGACCCGGAATTCGTGCTCGAACGCGCTCATGTTGCCGACATTGGCGCCACGGAAAGCGTAGATGCTCTGGTCGTCATCGCCGACGGCAAACACCGCGCCACGCTGGCCGGCCATCAGTTTCAACCATTTGTATTGCAGATCGTTGGTATCCTGGAACTCGTCCACCAGGATGTGCTGGAAACGCGACTGATAATGCTCACGCAATGGCTGGTTGCGGCTCAGCAGTTCATAGGTGCGCAACAGCAGCTCGGCAAAATCGACCACGCCTTCGCGCTGGCATTGCTGGTCGTACAAATCGTACAGCTCGACGAACTTGCGGTTGTAGTCGTCGTTTGCTTCGACTTCATTGGCCCGCAAACCTTGATCCTTGGCGCCGTTGATGAAGTACATCAGATTGCGCGGTGGATATTTTTCATCATCGACATTCATCGCTTTCAGCAAGCGCTTGATCGCCGACAACTGGTCTTGCGAATCCAGGATCTGAAAGGTCTGCGGCAATCCGGCATCGCGATAATGGGCGCGCAGCAGCCGATTGCACAAGCCGTGGAAAGTGCCGATCCACATGCCGCGCGTGTTGATCGGCAACATCGCCGACAAGCGCATCATCATTTCTTTCGAGGCTTTATTGGTAAACGTCACCGCCAGCACGCCGGCCGGCGATACCTGGCCGGTCTGGATCAGCCAGGCGATGCGCGTGGTCAGCACGCGCGTCTTGCCGGAGCCGGCGCCAGCCAGGATAAGTGCAGATTGCCCAGGTAAGGTAACTGCCGCGAGTTGTTCTGGATTGAGGTTGTGAAGAAGATTTTGCATCCCCACATTATAAGCTGAGGGCGCACTTGCCTGATGACCAGATCATGATTGATCTTGGCTTAAGCCGGTTTAACCCGGTTGAACTCAGCGTAACTCAGTTGGAACTTATGGCCGAAATTGCCGGCGCCGGCAATATCCGGGCTAGAAGGGTAAAATACCGCATTGCATCATTGTCTACACCTTCGTAACAATCAACCCCCACCTACCAAGTCGTCCATCATGTCAGAAGAAGTTCGTCTCGACCGCGCCAGCCCGTCACCATCCGGGGCCGTCGAGACCCCGGCAATCGCCGCAATCCCCGAGACTGCAGTTTCTTTCCATATTGTCTCCACTGCATTTTTTACTTTCATTTGCTATCTGGCCATCGGCATTCCGCTGGCAGTGCTGCCCGGCTACGTCCACACCGACCTCGGCTACAGCTCAGTGCTGGCTGGCCTGGCGATCAGCATGCAGTACCTGGCAACTTTGCTGAGCCGCCCGCTGGCTGGCCGCATGGCCGATTCGGTCGGTCCCAAAACCGCCGTATTGCGAGGCTTGATCGGTTGCAGCCTCAGCGGCGCCTTCCTGCTCATAGCGGCGTTTTTTACCCACACGCCTGCGCTTAGCCTGGCCATCCTGCTGATCGGCCGCCTGGTGCTTGGCTGCGGCGAGAGCATGGTGGGCACCGGTGCAATTACCTGGGGCATAGGCCGGGTTGGCGCCCGGCACACGGCACGCATGATTTCCTGGAACGGCATCGCCACCTATGGCGCACTGGCCATCGGCGCGCCGCTAGGCGTGGTGATCGCCCATACCTGGGGTTTAGCTGCAGTGGGCGCTACCGTCGCAGTATTGTCGCTAGGTGGCTTCTTCCTTGCCCGCATAAAGGCCGCGACCGCGGTGGTGCGCGGCGAACACTTGCCGTTTCAACACGTATTGCGCAAAGTATTTCCGCACGGCATGGGCCTCGCGTTGGGTTCGATCGGTTTCGGCTCCATCGCCACTTTCATCACCTTGTTTTATGCCAGCCACCAGTGGCCGAATGCAGCGTTTGCACTGACCATGTTCGGCACCTTCTTTGTCGGCGCGCGCCTGCTGTTTGCCCACACTATCTCGCGCTTTGGCGGCTTCCGGGTCGCCATCATCTGTTTTTCGGTGGAAGCGCTCGGCTTGCTGTTGCTGTGGCAAGCCGGTTCACCGTCGCTGGCGTTGGTTGGCGCGGCGCTCACCGGCTTCGGTTTTGCCTTGATCTTCCCTGCGCTCGGGGTGGAGGCTGTGAATCTGGTGCCGGCCAATAACCGCGGCAGCGCCTTGGGCGCATACTCGGTATTCCTGGATCTCGCGCTGGGCGTGACCGGTCCGCTGGCGGGATTGATCGTGAGCGAGTTCGGCTATCCCGAGGTATTCCTGTTTGCCGCAGCTGCATCGCTGGCGGCGGTGGCGTTGACCGTCAGCATGTATCGCCGTTCGCAGGTGGCATCAAGCACTGCCGTCGCGCGCTAAGAGGGCATCGCTAAAACAGATGCATTTCTTTGCCACTTGCAAATTGACATAGAATTGAGCTGCAAGTCTTCAACCATCACTGTTAGAAGGAGTAGCGCAATGGTAAAGAAAAGCGTCGCAATCATCGACATCGGCATCAGCGACAAGGACCGCAAGAAGATCGCCGACGGGCTCAGCAAGTTGCTGGCCGATACCTACACCCTGTATCTGAAAACCCACAATTTCCACTGGAACGTGACCGGGCCGATGTTCAATACATTGCACCTGATGTTCGAGACCCAGTACAACGAACTCTGGCTGGCGGTGGACTTGATTGCGGAACGGATACGCGCGCTCGGCTATCCTGCGCCGGCGACCTACAAGGCCTTTGCCAAGCTGACTTCGATTTCGGAAGAAGAAGGCGTACCGAACGCGACTGCCATGATCCAGCAACTGGTGCAGGGACAGGAAGCCGTGACCCGCACCGCTCGTTCGATTTTCCCGGTGGTAGATGCTGCGGCGGATGAACCAACTGCGGATTTGCTGACGCAACGTATGCAACTGCATGAAAAAAATGCGTGGATGCTGCGTAGTTTGCTGGAAACCTGACAGGCTCCCCCGAAAACAATTGATTGCGGTTACGACCGGCTTGTAACCGCGATCATGAGTGACTATCTGTTTTCAAACAAGGCAGCGAAACTGCGTGCAGCGGCGGTTGGATCGTCGGCCAGATAAACACTGCTGATGGCGGCCACCATATCAGCACCGGCAGCAATCAAAGGCACCGCATTCTCTTGCGTCATGCCGCCAATAACTACGTTCGGCACAGCGATTTCCGCCTTGGCCCGCGTGACGATATCTGGCGGTGTGGTTACCGGATATTTCTTGACGCGCGATGGATAGAATCCACCGAACGCCACATAGCTGGCGCCGGCACGATACGCGGCATGCGCCAGTTCCAGGTCGCCATAGCAGGAAGCGCCGACGATCTTGTCCGCACCAACCATAGCCCGCACCTCCGCCACGCTGGCATCGGTGCCGCCGACGTGAATGCCATCCGCATCCAGCGCCAGGCACAGATCCACATAATCGTTGATGATGAACGGCCGCTGGTAACGACGGCACAGGCTCAGCAACGCTTCCGCCTGTTGCTGCCGCAATGCTGCATCGGCGGTTTTGTGGCGATACTGCAGCAGCGCCGCGCCGCCTTGCAAGGCTTGCTCGGTTACGCGTAGCAGCTTCTCGGTGTCATCCCAATCGGGTGTGACGATGTATAGGCCCTTCATCGCTTTATCCTCGTAATTTTAGAAATGGCAGAGTCCGGCTCGGTATGCGCTGGCCGGCAGCAATCGCATAGGATTCGGCCAGAGTCTGCTGGCAATAAATTTGGGCGGCATCGATCGCCTGTTCGATATCCCGACCTTGCGCCAGCAACGCTGACAGTGCCGCCGCCAGCGTGCAGCCACTGCCGTGAAACTCGCCGGGCAAGCGCGGCCAGCTCCAGCTGCGATGCTGTGTTCTGCTGATCCAGCGATTCAATACTTCATGACGTTCCGGACCATGGCCGCCTTTCAGCAATACATGTTGGCAACCCCGTTCAAGCAGCATCGCCGCTTGTTGCTCAGGACTTGCCTGGGCGCCGCACAGGCGATCCGCTTCGATACGGTTCGGCGTAATCACCGTGGCAAGTGCAAACAAAGGTTCAAGCGCCACTATCGGATCTTCACTAGCCAAACTGTCGCCATGACCCGTCGCCAGCACCGGATCGAACACCACAGGCAAATTCGGTTGCCGTGAACGCAAATCACGAATGATTGCGGCAATCGTTTCAGCATTGGCGCGATTGCCGACGATGCCCAATTTGACCGCGGATATGTCGATACGATCGACCAACACCTGCGCCTGCTGCCGCACCAGATCCGTAGCCACCGGAAAAACACCGAACACCCGCTCGTTGTCCTGCACCGTCAACACGGTCACTACCGACAACGGATGCGCGCCGAGTGCCGCAATCGCGGCGATGTCGGCTTGCATGCCGGCGCCGCCGCTCGGGTCCGAACCGGAAAACACCAGCACGCAGGCCGGCGCTGCTGCACCTGCCATGTCGATGTTTACCGAGGTGCTCACTTGATTCGTCCGGCCATGGGAGAAGATGGCGATGCCGCAAAGCGCTTCGGAATCCGGCCGGCGAGAAAGGCTTCGCGTCCGGCTTCGATCGCCAGCCGCATCGCCCTGGCCATGCGGATCGGATCCTGCGCGCCCGCAATCGCGGTATTCATCAACACGCCATCGCAGCCCAGCTCCATCGCAATCGCTGCATCAGATGCAGTGCCGACGCCGGCATCGACCAGCACCGGCACTTTGGCCTGCTCGATGATCAGCGACAGATTCCATGGATTCAAAATGCCCATGCCGGAACCGATCAGCGACGCCAGCGGCATCACCGCCACGCAGCCGATTTCTTCCAGTATCCGCGCCTGGATCGGATCGTCGCTGCAATACACCATGACATCGAAACCATCCTTGACCAAGGCCTCGGCTGCTTTCAATGTCTCCGGCATATTGGGGAACAGCGTTCGCTCGTCGCCCAGTACTTCCAGCTTGGCCAGTTTGTGCCCGTTCAGCAGTTCACGCCCGAGTTGCAGCGTATAAACTGCATCGGCCGCGGTATAGCAACCCGCAGTGTTGGGCAATATGGTGTAACGCGATGGCGGCACCACATCCAGCAAGTTGGGCGCCTTCGGATCCTGGCCGATGTTGACACGCCGGATTGCTACGGTGATGATCTCGGCGCCGCTGGCTTCGGTGGCGGCGCGTGTTTGCTCCAGGTCACGATACTTGCCGCTGCCTACCAGCAGCCGTGAGCGGTATGTTTTGCCGGCGATGGTCAGGCCGGTATCAGGGGTGGAGTTCAATTCCATGACAAATCCTTTAAAAGATTTTGTAGGGTGGGCACGTATGCCCACGCGGTAGTCGCGTCATCGGCGTTCGCGTGGGCATTGCATGCCCACCCTACGGTTTCAGCCGCCGCCGATAGCGCGCACCACATCGACCTTGTCCTCTGGCTGCAAGACGCGTTGCGGCCACAAGCTTGCCGGCACTACCTGCCGGTTAACCGCCACCGCCACCGCTTTTCCGGCCAGTTCCAACGCCACAATCAGCTGCTCCAGGTTCTCGCCGTCGGCCAGCGGATGCGGCGCGCCATTGAGTACGATTTCCATCATTCTAGAGACGGCAGTAGAACGCGCCCGAGTGTGCTTTTGCCGGAGTGCATGGCAAGGCGCGACGACGCGGCAGGGTTTGTCCCTGCAAGGAGGAGCAACGCCGCCAGGCGCTGCGGCAAAAGTGCAATCGGGCGCGTAACGCTCTCACCCTTTAGATGCACGACTAGATTTCTCAAATTTCCGGTGTCCATATAACTCTCCAAACATAAGCAAGTGGTCTACTGCCGTTTCTAGAATTACCCTCACTGCTTGCTATAGATTTCCGCACCGTTCTTGACGAACTCGATCGCCTTGACTTCCATCCCCTGCTTGATCGCTGCGATTTCGGAAATCCCTTGCGCGGCGGCGTATTCGCGGACTTCCTGCGTGATCTTCATGGAACAGAAATGCGGCCCGCACATCGAGCAGAAATGCGCTACCTTGGCGGAATCCTTAGGCAAGGTTTCGTCATGGAATTCACGTGCCTTGTCCGGATCGAGACCGATATTGAACTGATCTTCCCAACGGAATTCGAAGCGTGCTTTCGACAGGGCGTTGTCGCGAATCTGCGCACCGGGATGGCCTTTGGCCAGGTCGGCTGCATGGGCTGCGATCTTGTAGGTGATGATGCCGTCCTTGACGTCGACCTTGTTCGGCAAACCGAGATGCTCCTTCGGCGTGACGTAGCACAGCATCGCCGTGCCGTACCAGCCGATGGTGGCGGCGCCGATGCCGGAAGTGATGTGGTCGTAGCCCGGTGCGATGTCTGTCGTCAACGGTCCGAGCGTGTAGAACGGCGCTTCGTGGCACTGCTCCAGTTGCAGGTCCATGTTTTCCTTGATCAGGTGCATCGGCACATGGCCCGGGCCTTCGATCATCACTTGCACGTCGTGCTTCCAGGCGATCTGGGTCAGTTCACCCAAGGTCTTCAGTTCACCCAGTTGCGCTTCATCGTTGGCGTCATAGATCGAGCCTGGACGCAAACCGTCGCCGAGGCTGAAGCTGACGTCATAGGCTTTCATGATTTCGCAGATGTCTTCGAAGTGATCGTACAGGAACGATTCGCGATGATGCGCCAGGCACCATTTCGCCATGATGGAACCGCCACGGCTGACGATACCGGTCAGGCGCTTGGCAGTCATCGGCACGTATTGCAGACGCACGCCGGCATGGATAGTGAAATAATCGACGCCCTGCTCGGCTTGTTCGATCAGTGTGTCGCGGAAAATTTCCCAGGTCAGGTCTTCGGCTTTGCCGTTGACCTTTTCCAACGCCTGGTAAATCGGTACGGTACCGATCGGCACTGGCGAATTGCGGATGATCCATTCGCGTGTTTCATGAATGTGCTTGCCGGTCGACAGATCCATGACGTTGTCGCCGCCCCAGCGGATCGCCCAGGTCATCTTTTCGACTTCTTCGCCGATCGAGGATGTCACCGCGGAATTGCCGATGTTGGCGTTGATCTTGACCAGGAAATTGCGGCCGATGATCATCGGTTCGATTTCCGGGTGATTGATGTTGGCGGGAATGATCGCACGGCCGCGGGCGATTTCGTCGCGCACGAATTCCGGCGTGATTTCTGCCGGCAGCGAGGCGCCGAACGATTGACCCGGATGCTGGCGTCCCATCAGGTCGGCCAGCTTGTTGCCCATCGGGCCGGAGGCTTTCAGCTCTTCCAGGTATTCCTTGCGGCGCATGTTTTCGCGGATTGCGACGAATTCCATTTCCGGCGTGACGATGCCTTGGCGCGCATAGTGCATCTGCGAGACATTCTTGCCGGCCTTGGCGCGGCGTGGCTTGCGGTGCAGGTTGAAGCGCAATTCCGCCAGCTTCGGATCGTTCAGGCGTTCGATGCCGTATTGCGAGCTAGGACCTGGCAATTCTTCGGTGTCGTCACGTTCCATGATCCATGGCAGGCGCGGGGTCGCCAGGCCGGAGCGGATATCGATCTTGACATCAGGATCGCTGTACGGTCCCGAAGTGTCGTAGACATAGATCGGCGGATTTTTTTCGGCGCCGAACGAAGCCGGCGTATCCGACTGGCTGATTTGACGCATCGGTACCCGGATATCGGGACGCGAACCGGTGATATAGATCTTGCGCGAATTCGGCAGAGGATGGATTGCAGCTTCATCCACCGTAGCAGTGGCGGACAGGAATTTTGGGTTGGCGTTCAATTTTGGCTCCTTTGCTTGTATTTCATATGGCTTGGAGCCAGCAAAGGAGTTTTCGAGTCTAGTGGCGCGGGATCACGGTAGGGTCTTGTGAATCGGCCGACAACATTCTCGACAGCTTCCCTTCGCTGGCATTACCCAGATCAGGTTCGAGGGTATTTCTCACCCGATTGCATTCACATTTCAGCAATCAGGACCCCTAGCATTTGCTGCCCCGACTTTCAAAGCTCGAGACAACGGAAAGAATTTTACACCCGCAATCGGCTCGCGGTATATCGAAAATGTGGGTTTCCTTATCTCAGGTCAAGTATAGAAGCTGCAATGAATCCCCATTCGTGGCAATTTCGTCTACACGATTTGTCTTTACGTCAAAAAACCGTGCACCCCCGCCAGCAATGTTAGGAGCGAGTCGGCTGCGTACTTTATAATCATCGTTTTAGATCGTTTTAGCAAAGAACCCCGATAAATCATGGAATTAGCCAAGTCTTTCGACCCTGCCGAGATTGAACAATTCTGGCGTACGGAATGGGAAAAACGCGGGTACTACACTGCCACCACCGACGCCGACAAACCGTCCTTCAGCATTCAGTTGCCGCCGCCCAACGTGACTGGCACGCTACACATGGGCCACGCTTTCAATCAAACCATCATGGATGGCTTGACCCGTTATCACCGCATGCGCGGCTTTAACACGGCCTGGATCCCTGGTACCGACCATGCGGGCATCGCTACGCAAATTGTGGTCGAACGGCAACTTGATGCGCAGAAAATCTCGCGCCACGATCTGGGCCGTGAAAAATTCGTCGAAAAAGTCTGGGAATGGAAAGAGCAATCGGGTTCGACCATCACCGGCCAGATGCGCCGCATGGGCGCTTCGACCGACTGGAGCCGTGAATACTTCACGATGGACGACAAGTTGTCCGGCACCGTGGTGGAAGTTTTTGTACGGCTGTTCGAACAAGGCTTGATCTACCGCGGCAAGCGGCTGGTGAACTGGGATCCGGTGCTGGGTACCGCGATCTCGGAACTGGAAGTGGCGTCGGAAGAAGAAGACGGTTCGATGTGGCATATCCATTATCCGTTCGCAGATGGCAGCGGTCATCTGACGGTAGCCACCACGCGCCCGGAAACCATGTTGGGCGACGTTGCCGTTGCAGTCGACCCGACTGACGAACGTTATATCCACCTGGTCGGCAAGATGCTCAAGCTGCCGTTGACCGGTCGCGAAATCCCGGTTATCGCCGACAGCTATGTCGACAAGGAATTCGGCACCGGTTGCGTGAAAATCACGCCGGCCCATGATTTCAACGATTACGCGGTTGGCCAACGCCATCAGCTGGCGCAGATCACGATCCTGACGCTGGACGCCAAGATCAATGAAAACGGCCCGGCCCAGTATCAGGGCATGGACCGCTTCGTGGCGCGCAAGCAGATCGTTGCCGACCTGGATGCACAAGGTTTGCTGGAATCGGTCAAGCCGCACAAGCTGGTAGTGCCGCGCGGCGACCGTACCGGCGTGGTCATCGAACCGATGCTGACCGATCAATGGTTTGTCGCCATGAGCAAGCCGGCGCCGGACGGCACACACTTCCCGGGTAAATCGATTGCTGAAGTGGCGCTGGAAAAAGTCGCTAACGGCGAAATCCAGATGATCCCGGAGAACTGGAGCAACACCTACAACCAGTGGCTCAACAACATCCAGGACTGGTGCATTTCACGCCAACTGTGGTGGGGCCATCAGATCCCGGCCTGGTATGCCGACGACGGCAAGATCTTTGTCGCCCGCGATGAAGCCGCAGCCCGCGCGCAAGCCGCCGCTGCCGGTTACACCGGCGAACTCAAGCGTGACGACGATGTACTCGATACCTGGTTCTCGTCGGCGCTGGTGCCGTTCTCGACCCTGGGCTGGCCAGAAGAAACGCCAGACTACAAGATGTTCCTGCCATCGTCGGTGCTGGTCACTGGTTTTGACATCATCTTCTTCTGGGTCGCGCGGATGGTCATGATGACCACCCACTTTACCGGCAAGGTGCCATTCAATACGGTCTACGTGCACGGTCTGGTGCGCGATGGCAATGGCCAGAAGATGTCGAAGTCGAAGGGTAATACGCTCGATCCGATTGATCTGATTGACGGTATCGATCTGGAAACGCTGGTGGCCAAGCGCACGGTCGGCCTGATGAATCCGAAGCAAGCCGACAGCATCGCCAAGGCGACCCGCAAGGAATTTGCCGATGGCATTCCAGCCTTTGGCACCGATGCGTTGCGCTTTACATTCGCCTCGCTGGCGACGCTGGGCCGCAATATCAATTTCGATCTCGGCCGCTGCGACGGCTATCGTAATTTCTGCAACAAGCTGTGGAACGCTACCCGCTTCGTGCTGATGAACACCGAGGGCAAGGATTGCGGTTTCGACGGCCATACGCCTGGCGTCTGCGACAAAGAGAAACTGCAGTTCTCGCAAGCCGACCGCTGGATCGTATCGCTCTTGCAGCGTACCGAAGCCGATGTCGCCAAGGGTTTCGCCGACTACCGTTTCGACAACATCGCCTCGGCAATCTACAAGTTTGTCTGGGATGAATATTGCGACTGGTACCTGGAAGTCGCCAAGGTGCAGATCCAGCAAGGTAACGAAGCGCAGCAACGCGCTACTCGCCGCACCTTGCTGCGCGTGCTGGAAGTGGTGTTGCGCTTGGCGCATCCGATTATTCCGTTTGTCACCGAAGCTTTGTGGCAAAGCGTAGCGCCGTTGACCGGCCACGTGCTCGATGCAGCTGGCGATTCGATCATGCGCCAGCCTTATCCGGAAGCGAATCTGGAAAAGATCGACGAAAACGCTGAAACCTGGATGACGCAATTGAAGGCGCTGACGGATGCTTGCCGCAATTTGCGCGGCGAGATGCAACTGTCGCCGGCGCTACGGGTGCCGCTGATCATCGCAGGTTCGACAGAGCAGCAAAGTACATTGTTATCGTTTGCACCATATCTGCAAGCACTCGCGAAATTATCAGAAGTGCAAGTAGTAGAGACTCTACCCGAATCGCCAGCGCCGGTATCCATTGTCGGTGATGCTAAGCTGCTGCTCAAAGTAGAAATTGATGTTGCAGCTGAACGTGAACGGCTGGGCAAGGAAATCACCCGTATCGAGGGTGAAATAGTCAAAGCCCAGGCCAAGTTGGGCAATGAAAGCTTTGTGGCAAGAGCACCGGCACAGGTGGTTGCACAGGAGCAGGAGCGTCTGGCTAATTTTTCGGGTACCCTTGAGAAGTTGCGCGAACAGTTTACAAAATTAAAAGTATCTTGATTCCTTGATAACAATGTTGCGCCAGACTGCAGCAATGTAGCTGGTGCGGCAAAAACAGGAGACAGTGCATGAATAGACTTTTAATACGACTTTTGACGGCGGCAATCGCCAGCAGCGCCTTGCTGGCTGGCGGCGCTTTTGCACAAGACACCAGTTCAGCGGTCGGCCTGTGGAAAAATATCGATGATCATACTGGCAAACCTAAAGCATTGATCCGTATTAGCGAAGCCAATGGCGTGCTGCATGGGAAAATCGAGAAGCTGTTACGCGACCCGAGCCAGGATCAAAATCCGAAGTGCGTCAAATGTGGAGGTGAGCTGAAAGACCAGCCTATTCTCGGCATGACCATCATCAATGGCATGAAAAAAGACGGCAACGAATACAATGGCGGCACCATTCTCGATCCGGATAACGGCAAGGTCTACAAAAGCAAAATGGCGCTGGTCGACGATGGCAAGAAATTGAATGTACGCGGTTATATCGGCGTACCTTTGCTGGGCCGTACCCAGACCTGGATACGCGAAGAATAATTCGCTTGCCACCAAAGCACACTGTTTCGCAAAAAAGAAATGCCGTTCAAGCTGTTAGCTGAACGGCATTTTTCTTGCTAACGCTAACAAATAGCGTGAGCAGCTTAAACGAACGATACAGTCAGGCCCGGTAATGCAATCCCTGAAAAAGCACTAACCCAAGTCTGCCCTGCCTGTACCGGATACGCATCAGTCCAGGTACCGGTAGTGACGATCTCGCCGGCTTGCAAAGGCGCAAACTGCCGTTGCGCATTCAGCTCCTGGTGCAAATGCCATAGAGCGTGCACCGGGCTGTCCAGCACATCGCTGCCGAAACCGGCGCCGCACAAGGTAACCGAATCTTCAGTGCAGCACGATAACGAAACACTGGCATTGGCCAACATGCTGGCAAGGTTGCGACGGGTCGCGGCCGATAACATATGCGGCTCGCCGACAATCAGCGTGCCGTGCAGACCGAACGCCGCGATGGCATCAACCGCTTCGAATTTCCAGTCAGGGAACGGACACACGACAATTTCGAAAGCGTGCGCCATCCATTCGATGCATTCGGCGATTTCTTCCAGATCCGCATCGGGCGCCGGCGTTTTTCCCAGGCTGAACACCACCTCGGGTTCGATACGCGGCTGCACCGCGCCCTCCAGGCTTTGAATCCCGCGATTGTCTTCTGCGTAGCGCACGGTGTTGTCGAAAACATGCGCCCAGATAGGGGCGTTGATCGAAGCGGTGATGCCGTATTTCGGCCAGATGGTGCGATTGCTGAATCCGACCTTGCGGCCGATCGGCGTAGCACCTTGTCCGATACTTGCATCCAGAATGCGTTTGCTGATGTCGTATCCATCCATCGGCGACAGGACGTCAGTGGCCGACAACAGCGGCATCAATTTGGCACACGCTCGCGCATCCAGAAGCTGGTTGGCGTAACGGTTAGCTTTGGTAGACATAAGCATGGTTGGCTTGCACACTATTAGTGAAGGCTATCGTATTGTCTGTGACGTTTAATTTTTACACAAGCATAGAAATATTAATATTTCGACACTTATATTACGGGACGACACTGGGCCCGCGGTTCTTCGTTGATTAGAAACATTCATCGCATTCGCGATTTTTGTAAAAACTGATCAAGCTGTGATGCGAACAAATGCCGGTCGCTCTGGCTAAATGCTGCCGGACCTCCGGTTTCCACGCCGCTACCGCGTAGCTCATCCATGAAATTACGCATCGTCAGATGCTGCCGGATGTTGTCTTTGGTATAAAACTCACCACGCGGATTCAATGCCTTGCCACCTTTTTCAAGCACATCGGCAGCCAAGGGAATATCAGCGGTGATCACCAGATCACCTGCTTGCAGCAATCGAACAATTTCACGGTCGGCAACATCAAAGCCGGACGGTACCTGAACTGCCTTGATGAAGCGCGACGGTGGTACTCGCAACAACTTGTTGGCGACCAGGACTACGACGATTTGCAGTCGGTCAGCGACCCGAAACAGGATTTCCTTGATGACGTTCGGACATGCGTCGGCATCAACCCAGATTTGCATTGCTACAGGCTGCGCCGGTATCGGGCCAGCGCTGGCGTCTGCATTTGCGGGCAGATTAATTTTGCCCCCATAACTCACCGTTCGGGCCGGTACGCGGTGGCGCTACGCCAAAATGCGTATAGGCCAGCGGAGTAGCAATACGGCCGCGCGGCGTGCGCTGCAAATATCCCTGCTGAATCAGATACGGCTCAAGCACATCTTCGATGGTGTCGCGTTCTTCGCCGATAGCTGCAGCAAGATTGTCCAGGCCGACCGGGCCGCCACCGAATTTGAACAGTACCGCTTCCAGCAACTTTCTATCCATGACGTCGAAGCCGACCGGATCGACATCCAGCATGACCAGCGCCGCATCTGCCATCGCCTTGGTAATTTCGCCATTGCCTTTGACTTCGGCATAATCACGCACCCGGCGTAGCAGTCGGTTGGCGATACGCGGCGTGCCGCGACTGCGCTTGGCAATTTCGAAGGCGCCATCGTCGACGATCGGCGCTCCCAGCAAGGAAGCACTCCGAGTCACAATCTTGCTCAACTGCTGCGGCGTATAAAATTCGAGGCGAGCGACGATTCCGAAGCGGTCGCGCAGCGGATTAGTCAGCATCCCCGCCCTGGTGGTTGCACCTACCAGCGTGAACGGTTGCAGATCCAGGCGCACCGAGCGTGCTGCCGGACCTTCGCCGATCATGATATCAATCTGATAATCTTCCAGCGCCGGATACAGGATTTCTTCCACCACCGGCGACAAACGATGGATTTCATCGATAAACAACACGTCATTGGCTTCAAGATTGGTCAGCAACGCAGCCAGATCGCCGGCGCGTTCCAGCACCGGGCCTGAAGTCTGGCGCAGATTGACACCCATTTCGCGCGCAATGATATGTGCCAGCGTTGTCTTGCCCAAGCCCGGGGGGCCGAACAGTAAAGTGTGATCCAGTGCTTCGCGCCGTTGCCTGGCGGCGGTAATGAATATCTGCAGCTGATCTCGTATCTTTTCCTGGCCGACGTATTCGTCCAGTTGCTTGGGCCGCAAGGCACGCTCGATCGCCTCCTCGTTCGGCGAAGCAGGCGTGGCAGCGATAATGCGCTGTTCGGTGAAATCGTCGGTTTGGATACTCATGGTCGGATTGTAGCCAGACTGTAGCGATTAGATATAAAAAAAGACATCCGCCCCACCAATAAAGCAATAATGATCAGCTTTGTGCCGTCCTGCTACAACTTGCTGCTGCAACTTGCTGCTACATACTTATAGCTTGGACAACGCCTTCAATGCCAATTTGATTCCATCCGACACGCTGGCATCCGGCGGCAACTGCTTCAGCGCCAACATGGCTTCCTTGTCCGAATAGCCAAGCGCAATCAGGGCATTCAAGATATCGCCGCTGACATCGCTGGCATGATGGCTACCGACCGGTCCGAGGTCAGCGCCTAACTTGCCTTTCAATTCGAGCAACAGGCGTTCGGCTGTTTTCTTGCCGATACCGGGCACTTTGGTCAACCGGCCGGCTTCCTGCATGGTGATCGCCTGCGCCAGGTCTTGCACCGACATGCCGGACAAGATGGACAGTGCGGTACGGGCGCCAACTCCGCTGATCTTGATCAGTTGCTTGAATACATTACGCTCTTCAGCTGTGCCAAAACCGTACAAGACATGCGCATCTTCGCGTATCGCCAGATGCGTCAGCAAAGCCACCTTTTCACCCAGCCCCGGCAGATTATAGAAAGTGCTCATCGGCACACCGACTTCATAGCCGACGCCGTTGCAATCAATCAATAGTTGTGGAGGATTTTTTTCGAGCAGAACCCCGGAAAGACGACCTATCATCGCAGTTGGCCTTTATGTGAATCAATGAATCATACAGGACAACTGGTTAAAAACACAGTGGTTTTGTTGCTGTAAAGCTGAAATTGCTGGAAATGATGCCGCGCGTGTATCAGCATTAATCGAAAACACAAAGCAAAAACCCTCTGAACGGTTGGTTCAGAGGGTTTTTTAATAAAAGCCTGACGATGACCTACTTTCACACTGGTTGCAGCACTATCATCGGCGCAAAGTCGTTTCACGGTCCTGTTCGGGATGGGAAGGGGTGGTACCAACTCGCT